>NZ_WJHU01000001.1:0-1249874 GCF_033712365.1 Chryseobacterium sp. JV558 | reverse complement strand
CTACTGTACTTCGCAGCCACTTTTTTACTTTCCTGCATTTTTAGAAACAATGATAAATGTTGTCATTGCTAAAATAATGAGTAAAAGCATTCCCAAGAACAAAATCTGTTCATTCATAGTACAAATAACTGGAAACTATTTTATTATTCATAAGTTTTTTAAGAAGAGTTACTTACATGTTTTTTATTTAAATTGTAAGAGACGACAATGTTTTCTTGACTTATACTAACAAATATAAAAAACAGAAAATAAAAATTTAAAAAAAGTATTCAACATTTTAGATTATATAGTTTTGAAACCGTTATGAATAAAGAAGAAAAAATGTTAGTTTAAATTTTAATTACATCGGAATTTGTATTTTTCTTTTGTGTAAGAACCAATAAGTCAGCTTTTACTTGACTTTATTAATTCTATTAGATAGCATTTTTTGAATTTCCTTTCCTTGGTCCAATAATAGATCATCATAGAAAATGCCTCCAATATATTCCCAAATTCCAGTGGCCATATATTTTTTGGACACGTTCGCTAGTTGTTGATTATCTGTGGTTTTGCAGAATTAGATCAAATTTCATTTTCCAAAGAATTTTTATTCATATCTGCAACAATAATACTTCGTGCAATATTTAGGTCGTTTTCGATTTTTAAAACTAATAAAACTAATAAATTTACCAAGATATTGTAATCGTTTTCCTGTTCACTCTCATTATGGCTGTTTGTGGCATGTACGTATTTATTCCTTAACCATAAACCGTTTGAAAATCGATTATTAAGATAAAAGTTAAAATAGTCTTGTTCTGCTCTGGAGAACAACGAACCGGAAAAACCTACCATATCATGTGATTCCATTTCGTCAATTTGTTTTCTCATTTTTTCTGGGAAATGCCAATAGCTTATAACATCGTTATTGTATAGGATACCTATTAAGTTTAATAAATTTTCATTTTCCGGCTTTATATATCCATTTTCATCAACTTTAAGATAATTATCATCGATAAATCTTTGGATATAACCCTTTCGATTATTTTCAAAATGATCTATTGTAATGTTTTCCGAGAGGATAAGGTGATAAAAACACGTATATTGTTTACCATATTTTCCATATTCGAAAAGGAAACTGGTATTACTAAAGAAATTATGACTTAATATAGAGAATCCTTCTCCAGTAGGGTAAACATATTTTCTTTGCATGAGAGAAGGGATTTTTTCAAAACCCGATGTTTTGGTTGTGATTTGTAAAAGTTCATAATCTACGTAGTCGTCATGCACATATAGCTTATATTGTTCTATTAAAGATTCAAACTCTGGAACGATCAGACGAATTTTTTCCAGAGGGGTTCCAGACAAGTTAGGAAGGTATAATTTAAAATGGTCAATGCCAAACTTGTTGTTAATATAGTCATTAACAAAATATTCTAAAAGTTCTTCTATTTTTATATTTAAAGATTTTAGAAAATGTTTATAGATTCCAAATTTTAAGTTACCCAGTAGAATTTTTTCCTCAAAGTAATGTGATAGTAAAAATTCATTTTTAGATCTCATGAAAATTCTTTCAAAGCTGTCTATTTTTGAACTTTTTGAAACCAAATCAATACAGCCTTGAAAATCAATTAAACCAAAAACAGTTTTGAAATTTCTGAATAAGGAAATCCTATTTGTATCTTTCAATAGCCCTTTCTCACTGTATGAAATAATTCGTCTGTCATCTTGAAATATCATTTTTGATATTTCTTCCTGATCTTTAGAAATTGTTACTCCCCATCCAATTACTACAGCATTATTTTTATCAAATATCTCATCATTTAATTTCTTTGATAATCGTTTTGCTTTAAGACGTGTTTTATCACTGACTTTCAAAAACTCCTGATCTTTACTTCTCTCGATTAATCTAACATAATTAAGGTTTGGATCATCAGATTCAAGATATTGATTTATTAAATCCTCTCTGTCTGAAAGAGTAAGAGATTTAGGAAAGAATTTTTCTTTTGGTTTATTGTCATGGCTTGATTCATAATAGTCTAAAAGAATTTCAATATTTTTTTCATTTGATAATAAGTAATCTCTGATTTCCTTTTCAAAAAAAAGTACAATTCTATTACAATACAAAATATCGTTAATATTAAAACCATCTTTTTGAAATAGGTGATCTAAATGTTCACGCTTAATTCTTTTATAAATTTCAAATCTATTAATCAACAACCAGAATGCTTCTTGATAATTGAAGTCAATATCATCATAAAAATCAATAATCTCTTGAGATGTTAATTTATTAAAATAAAGATTAATAATTTTTTTTAAATCCTTTATTTGGAGTCGATACTGCTTAATTATTTTATCATCCCAATCTTGGTGAGTAAACCCATTATCTATATACTCACAAATATGATAAAATTGAAGAATTTCATTAATAATATATGATGATTTTTCATGTTGGCTGTCTAGTAGAAATTCATTGATTGAATTCATCATAGGATATGATGCTAAATCTTCTTTTGAAAAAAATACTATTTTATCCATAATGGATTATTTATTTTATTAAATAGTAAATATTCAAACTAAATATTTACTATAAATACCTACGACATAAAAAGTTAAAGGTTGATTTTGTTTTTGAAGAATAAATCAGATATAAAAATATTAAATTTAAACATTTATTATAAATAAAAATGTAATAAACACAAAATTACTTAAGCCATATAAGATTTAAACTGCACATTATTAATAGATTTTTTATATTTGCAGTTAGAAACTAAAGAGTTCTTTAGTCAAGAGTTAAGATTTTGCAGATTAAAAATATAGAGTAGTGGCAAATTTGTGGCAATTGTCTGAATTTTATTTTAATTATACGATATTCAGATAGTTTTTATTGTCAGGTTCGAATCCCTCTCTCTCCGCTAAAAAGCCTCGAATCAAAAGATTCGAGGCTTTTTTATTGTTGTGAATTTGTCTTAGTATGGATCAAGCGCAAAAGTTGGGGGCTAAGTAAAAAAATGTGTCCGACTTTTTAAATGCTTTTCAATATCACACAATAAACAAAACATTAACCTATTTTTCTTTATAAAAAAGAATAAAATCAATACTGAATCTCTACCTTAAAAGATTCAGAGCACTCTTTCTTCAAAGGTTGTTTGATTCAGAAAAAAATATATCTGATAACACAACGAATTCGTGAGATTGGCTTTTGCCAATCTCTCCTGTTCTGTACATACAAGTGATTTAGCGAAACATCTCCGGAAGGTAGCAGAGTGAAAGATCTTTTTCAGATGTACAAGATCCCACAATTCTCCAGGATGACAATGCGGGAAATAATAGAATGCTTACTGATTATACAGCCTAAGAATCTCTACCAATTCAGGTATGGATCGTATTTTCAGCTTCTCAAACAGCCTGTTTTTATAAGTACTGATCGTCGATGAATGGAGATTAAGTTGATTAGAAATTTCTTTGAGAGGAAGACCTTCAGCAAGCTTATTGGCAATTTGCAATTCGCGGTCTGATAGCGCTTCGAAGGGTGAGTTTTTTGTTGTGCCGTTTATCGATTCTAAAAACATTGCTTCTTTTACATCGTCACTTGCATACCGGCCAGTACTGAGCATCGCCGTCAAAGCAGTTTCAACTACTGCATTGGAGCTTTGTTTACTTAAATAGCCACCGGCCCCCATCTTTAGATAACGCATTGCATACACCTCTTCATCTTGAGAAGAAAATATAAGAATTCTTAAGCCGGGTTGATGCATTTTTATGTAATCAATTGCTTCCTGAACAGAACCATTAGGCATATTAACATCCATGATGGCCAGATCCAATTCTTCCTTTAAAATTACTTTGTACAGTGACTTAAAATCCTCTACTTCAGAGATTATAGCATCAGGGCGGAGGCGTTGTATGGTTTGTATTAAACCCATCCTGACAATACTATGATCATCTGCTACAATAATACGAACGTTTACTTTTAAACCCATTATTCTATAAATTTACGTACAAAAATGGAAACCGTAGTGCCTTTATTTCCTGTGGAAGTGATTTGAATGTTTCCGTGCATCAAGGATACAAAATTTTTTACAATTTTCAAACTTAATCCAACTCCTTTCTCACCAGCAGTACCAAGGAATAGGGGGTTACCATAAGTGAAGATTTCAGATACATATTTTTCATCCATTCCCGTTCCGAAGTCGATCACGGAAATTGTCACCTGATGATCATCTGTAACTTCCTGCAAGTGAATATCGTTCCCAGAAAAAGAGTATTTTACTGCATTATTTAAAATTTTGTCTAAAACATATTCCAGCAACAAACGATCGGTAGTAACAAATGCTTTGGGATCTCCTTTAAAATGAAATTTAATGTTTTTTTCTTTTAGTTTAGCTGCATATTTTTCTTCAAAATGGTGAAAAAGATCCACCACCATGATTTTTTCAGGTTTAATCTTAAATTCCCCATATTGCGTTTTTAACCAAGAGGTGCTGTCCTGAATGGTTTGCAGATTCTTCTGGGCATCGAATTTTAACTGTGGCAACAATTTAAAAAAATCTTCCTCACTTATGGTCTTTTCTTCTACCGCTTCTATCAGCCACAGAAAATTTCCAAACATTTCCTTTGAATCGTGAGACAATATCGAGATCAGTCCATTTTTAAAACTGATTTCATTTTCCAGTCTTTCGATTTTTAATTGTAGTTCGTTATTAAGGTCATTCATAAATTCTGTATCAAAGCTTAAAAAAATCTACTCTGGTATTTCTTTAAGCATAGTTTATTATTTATTCTTTTTCGATTTCTGTACCAAACCATTTTTGAATCATATTAGACAGGGTTTGTTTTAATAAAGGTTTGGTTAAAAAATCTGACATTCCGGCTTGCATACATTTTTCTTTCTCACCAGGCAGGCTCCCTGCTGTTAGTGCAATAATAGGGATTTCGATGTTTTTTTCCAAGGCTCTTATTTCTTTGGTTGCTTCAATACCATTGAGATGAGGCATCTGAATATCCATTAAAATAAGATCAGGATTCTCTTTTTGGTATTTTTCAACCGCTTCAGTGCCATCTTTTGCCTCGATGATGAAAGCTTGAGGAATAATATCCTTTAAATAAGTTTTGGTAAGAAGTAAATTAATAGCATTATCCTCCGCAATTAAAATTTTTATTTCGCGCTCGTTCACTTCACTTGCTGCATTTTTTATTTGCTCCGGTTTTTTCTTTTCAGAACTCTTTAAGGAGGATAAAACCTGGTACATCTGTTTCATACGAATCGGTTTTACAAGCCGATTTTCTATTTCTAATTCGTCACATGCAGCCTGTAAATTAGTATCATCGGACGAGCTGTACAAAACAACATACGGCGCTACATGGTTGGCGTCGGGAATAATACTTTTCATTTTTCTAATGGTTTCAATGCCATCCATGATGGGCATATGATAATCCATAATGATCACATCGAATTTGGATTTGTCCATGATCAATAGCAAAGCCTTCAACCCGCTATCGCATTCAGTTACTTCGATATTTTTTCGTTCCAGCATCCTTTTCAGGATTTTCCGATTGTTTTCATTATCGTCCACAATCAAAACTTTCTTAATATCAGTTAAGCTTAAATCATACTCCTCTTCCTGCGTGTCGAACAGAATATCAAAGAAAAAGTTGCTGCCCTTCCCCTGATCGCTTTCGAGCTGTAAAACACTGCCGGCAAGTGCCAGGATTTGGTTCGAAATGGTGAGTCCCATACCAGTACCCCCATATCTTTTAGTAATACTGCCATCTTCCTGTGAAAAAGGGTTGAAAATTTCAGCCTGTTTTTCGCTGCTAATTCCAATACCTGAATCGCGAACTCCAAATCGGATTCGTCTTTTTCCTTCTCCTAAATCATCTAAAACTTTAACATATAAAACAATCTCACCTTCCTCAGTAAATTTTAAAGCATTACTCAAAAGGTTGACGAAAACCTGTTTTAAGCGAATCTCATCAGTCCAAATATATCTAGGTATGGTGTCGTCAATATCGATGAGCATTTCTAATTGCTTTTTAGTATTACTGTACGCAACAATATTGAAGGCTTCTGAAACCAGTTCTTCGATCTCTATTTTATCTAGGTTTAGCTTAAGTGTTTGCTTTTCTAATTTTGAGAAGTCCAAAATATCGTTGATGATGCTGTATAGGGATACACCGGATTGGTTGATGATTTCCAGATACTGTCTCTGTGTTTCGTTCAGATTCGTTTCCAGAAGGAGCTCTGTAAAACCGATAACCCCATTTAACGGGGTTCTGATCTCATGACTCATATTGGCCACAAACTCTGATTTTAAAGCATAGGCTTTTTCTGCTAGTTCTTTTTCTTTACTCAAATGCCATTTTGACGCTTGGTTCAATATCTTGTTGACCAACTCTTCCTCTGCTTTATCTAAATTTTTCTCTTCCTTGTCGAATAAATTTAAATGAGCGATCAGATTGTCCTCAAGACCGGGGATGGGATAACTTCTATGAAATTTAAATTCCACGTTCTTAAACTCATAAACCGAAGCCTGGTCTTCCAAAAGAAAGTGAGGATTCTGGGGATAGATCTGACTGGGGGACGCATCACTGGAAGCGAGAACATAAACTTGCCCTTCCGCGGTAATGCTCATGGTGCAAAGCTCCATGTTGGTCATCTTAGCCGCCGCGAACACTAAGAAATCAAAAACATCGGTATATTTTTTTTCGAATGCATTTAATTTATCAATATAGTGCTGATCCGGTGATTGACTATTGCCATTAATATGGTCCATAAGGAAGAGTTTTTTTAGAAAGTATTGTTAAATTGCTGTAAAGCTATAATAAACATTGATAGAGTAGGTGGTATTTTCCTTCCCTACCAAACTTTGGGCACCCGCAGGTGATATGGTGTATTTTACGTTCAGTCCCCGGTCCAAAACCGGTGCTCCGTTAAAGAGTATTTTTTGAGGTGTTTTGGATAAGGGAGCATTTACAGAACTTCCATCTATGCCAATTTGTAATATGTTGGAATTGATGTTGGTCTGCAGACCGCCTTTCTTGAAATAATTTTCGTCCGATTTTACATAGAGCTCAAAATTTTCATTATTGGATAACATAATTTGGTTGGGAATCATTTGTGACTGACCATTGGTGTATTGGGCCGCGGTATTAAAATTGAAGTTTACATTGCGCCCGGAACTGGGGATGGTGATCTCTGACAGAGGAAGCACTTTTAACTGAACAGCCGTATTTTGCAAACTGTTAATTGAGTTATCTGTACTTCTGGCATTGAAGTTCAATTCAAACGTATAAGTTCCGGCTTCAAAAAAAAGGTTTTTAAAATCATCCGCAGACACATAAAGCTCCGGAATAAAGCTGTTTCTGTTTCCCGCTACAACACTGAAATTAGCAGCGGAAAAATTCTGGAAATCGGCAGATAAGGCTTTTGTCGTAAGTGCAGCTCCATTACTACCCAATTTAATGCTTGCTATATTCCTGGTTCCCGGAACACCTTTAGAAGAAGTGAACTGAATGTTTGTGGAAGCAGCTTTCGCCCAAAAGTTAAAATCGACCGTATGCGCGATTTCCGTATTCCCCAAATCCCACACCCGCGTACTAGTATTACGGTAATCATTCAAAGAAGATATTTCTATGTATTTTGTTAAAGAGTTTGCAATCCATCGCATAGATGGAGGAATGACTAAAATTGTTTTAAAATTACGTGGTGTGAAGTCATTATAGTTCTGAGTTATATCCATGGAGTAATTCCCGGCCCGGAAGGCATTGGCAGTAAATTGTGAGGAAGGAATTTTAAATGTAAAATTGATATTTCCCCGGTTGAATCCTCCCCCGATACTGAGGGATGGTGGTTCAAACCATTTTACAGCACTTGTACTGAACGACTGAAAACCTGGCAAATAACCTGAAAGTCCAGTATAGGGTAGCTGCCCGCCCATACTTTCTAACTGCCACAGAAGAGTGGAGCTGGGTAAAGTAGATGAGGAAGAAGAGTGAGTAAAAGTTGGTCCGGAAACAGAGGTAAATGTAGGAGCTGTTGGGAGTAATCCCAAAAAGGCATAATCCCAGTTTGTTCTGTTGGCGTTCGTCATTACCCTTGTAGGTACTGAGGTAAATTCGCTCCTGTTAAAAATATTACTGTCAGGAATCGACAGGTACACATCCTGAGCTTTAGTGACTGTAGACCCGCAGAACACGGTAAAAATTCCTATTAGAAAAACCCTCATCTTTTTCATACTTTTAAATTTAAAACTTTTTCACCTTAATGGTGGTGTCTTTCTTCTTATATTCAAAAACTACGGTTTTTGAATACCCTTCTTTTGTCACCTGAATAGTTTGGGTGGGTTGTGTATAGCTGTATTTGTCATTTTCAATATAGAGGTTGTATTTTCCATCTTTCAGGAAAAACTCAAACTCATTTTTTTGGTTCACCACAGCAGTATAGACCATACCATCTTCACTTTTTGCATACACCACTATTCCGGTCACATCCGTTTCCAAAACATCGTAGGCTTGCTTGATCTCTGTTAATTTACCACTTACCCTGATGTTTTTTACCAAGCCCACTTTGCGGTTAATATTGCTATGTACCATAATGACAGGATCCATCATCAATCGGGCACCTGCACTTTCGTTCACCTTCAGTGTGTAAGTACCTTCAGGTACATTCTGAAAAACTACTTTTCCATTCTTATCTGTCATCGCTACATAATTGTCCAGTTTTACAATTTCATTAGCAAGTACCGATTCGCCGGACTCCAGAAGTCCATTAAAATTTTTATCTTCAAAGAACTGGAACGACACTTTATGATTTCCTAGAGCCGTAGCTGTGGTAAAATATTTTTTAATCCCCACTCTGAACTGATAATAACTGCCACTGGTTGTGTATTCAGCCGTAGATTTATAACCGGAAAGATTAAAATAACCTGTGGTAGACCATGAAGGTGAAATTTTATATTCCAGATTACCAGTGATATTACTGTTTAAATTTTTATAAAGTTCAGAATAGAAGGCGCCAGCTGAAAAAGATCCAGTCAGATTATGATTAAACATCTGGAAATTATATGAGGCGTAAACGTTATAGTTGGCGAAATTACGGCTTACATCATAATAAGAATTTAAATCAAAGACACTGGTTGCGTTCCATTGGGCTGTTCCGTTGAGGGAGAATGATTTATATCTATAAGATAAAGTTGTTTTTAAACTGTTGAACCAGTCCGCTTTATTGTTCTCTTTTGAATAAGAATATTCTGCCGTCAGGTTCAATCCGTGGGCACCTAATGTAGTACTGATATTAGCTTCCAACCGGTATGAAAAAAGTTCCTGGGATGTGTAAAAATTAGCTGTTTTTTGCTTTTCAACCTTTGGAGAGAGTAGAAAACTCCACTTCTTTAAAGAAAACTGATAACCTAATCCCAAAGCTTCTGTGCTGTTGAAATAATAACGTAAATTAGAGGTATTTCCAGGTTGGGTTGATGCATCCTGAAAACTCAGGAATTCGGGCTCTATCTGTGAATTCTGATATTGTATAAAAGCACGCTGAGAGGTAGAAAATTGGCGGCCAATCCTTTGATTTGAGAAAAAGGATCCCCTTTTGATCCCTGCATAACTTTTGGTAGCAAAGGAATTGACAGACTGTATATCCCAGTTCCCTATTTTTCCATCGTAATTGGCTCCCATTGAAGCTCCTGCATTTTCATCTTTGTTCAAAAGCCCTTTTTCGTGGCTCAGGCCAACCTCCGTTCGGATTGTGTTTTTATCGTTAATTAAAAATGATGTTACCGCATTCGCTACCTGCGTATCTATGTTAAAGCGCGGATCATGATCGAATATGTAAGACACTTTCCCATTGAAAGATTTAGCATTCCCAAAAGCATATTTTGCACCCGCGATGGTAGATCCTTCTGTTTGTTGGAAATAAGTACCATACAGATTATAATTATTTTCCAGCGCAAGAATTTCAATCTGATTATTGTTACCAAATTTGGTAGAAACTTTCCCACCTCTTCCGAAAACCGGATAATCGTAATCACTGCTATTAACATTTCCCAACCGTAATACTGTATTTTTTCTCTCCAGCTCCAGCCAGGTATCATACAGGTTATAACGGCCGTCTTCAACATAGTAATCTGCACCGATATTGAAGTTCGATTTTAAATTATCAGTCACCCGAAACGCTGTATTTCCCCTCAATTGAAGATAATTGAAACCTGAACTGTTTTCATTATAGCTGATTTCCGCAAAATTACTTCCGCTCACCGCTTCATTTCCGCGGGCAAGTTGTCTGTTATGCGACAAAATGACTAAGTAAAGCGTGTTGCTTCCCACTATTTTATTATCAAGCAGGTCTGTGACAATTGCATTGATATTAAATTCCGGATAAAGTGTATTCTGTTTTCTTACCGCAATTTTGATCTCAACCGTTTGTTTTTCCAGACCTTCAAGAGATATGGTTTGTTGTTTTGGCATTATTTCCAAACCGTCAGGAATGGATTGCAAATCAATTCTAACAGTTCGTTTACTATAACCCTGATTTTCTACAGTCAGCAGAATTGAAGATTGGGGCAACGCGGGGTTAATGAAATTTTCGTAGGTGGCGGTATAAACTGCGATGTTTTTGTTCTCTTCTTTAGCAACGAAGAAAGAGGCATTTTCAGTTTTGGTAACCGTTGGGCTGGTATACGAAACCTGAAATTTGATCTCATTGGATCTCAGTTTCATAAAATCCACGTTGGCGATCAGCTTCACTGGAAGATTTTTAGACTGACCCGCACCTAAGGTAAAGTCATTTTTGGGATAGAAAAGCAATCCCGGATATTTTTCCTGAGGTATGATATTCTGAATGGTAATCTCTTCAGAACTTTTATTCTCAATGACCAGGAAATTAGTAAAAGTAGAACCCTTCTCAACAGCTACACTGTCATTTTCAAAATGGATTTGAATATCCTTCTTTTCCTGCGCAAAAGCCCACGAAAATTGCAGAAGAACAAATACAAAAAATAAGATTGTTCTTCTTAGTACTGATATTGATATTCCATTCTGTGGTTTCAAAGCTTAATTTTAAAATTTAAAGTTTTTTTCTCCTACACGTAAATCATTGGATTCTGCCATTTTGATAATAGCCACACCAAGGAAGTTCCCTGAAATATTCTCTGGTAAAGAAAATTGAACAACCTGATTGGTATCCGGAAGCATGGAGATAGAAATTGAAGGCAATTTTATTTCCTTACCACTGTCTGTGTTGGTTAGTTCAAACTCAACAGTGGCATCATTGATAGTGTTTCCATCATTATGAATGCTTACTGCGACTTTTCTGTTCGCTGCATTCTCATTACTTACCTCTGAAATATTGGTAATATCCAAACTTTTCACATGGTTTCCCAGTGGAGTATAAAAGATGTGAAGTCCCACCTCAAACAAAGTGATAATACCAATACCATTCTGAACACGTGCCTTATCTGCCTGCTGAGGAAGTTGCGTGAAAAACAACATACTGTTCGTAACGGCAGACTGTGATGCGTTTGCCGGGATCTGCATGGTTACTACAATCTCCTTTGTACTTTTCGCAGGAACTGTTACAGCATTTTCTAAGGTGGAGATCCAGGAGGCATTGGAAATTTTTGAACTGCCTGCCTCAAGATAAACCTTATTTCCGTCTTCTTCTCTAACCCAATCTTTATAGTTGAGATTAAAAACATAATCCTTGTCCGAGCTGTTTTGAAGCGTGACTGTCTTTGTTACTTTTTCTCCTGGATTACCTGTGAAAAACAAGCGTGTAGGTGACATAGAGATACTTTGTGCCAGAAGTGAGGAAGACCCTGTGAGGATAAAGAAAATGAAAAGGTGAATAAACTTGTGCATGGTGTAAATAGTTTAATAATAAAAGATTCCCAAAACTACTGAAAACATAGCAAAAGGAACCTTTGCAAACTAAAAATTTAATTATAAAGCAGTCGCAGTATAAGTTACTGTTTGTGTATAAGTTCCGGCTGGTTTACCTAAAATATCAGAAGATGATGATTTGGCTGCTGGAATAGTGTAGTCCAGATTCAGTGTTAATGCACTTCCAAGCGGAGCGTTTGATACTAAAGTTTGATCCGTTGCAGATAAAACTACAGCGCTTTTTGTTCCACCCATTGTTCCGGCAGCTGTAGCTGCTTTTATAGTCAGAACATTTACAGGGATTAAGTTGGTTCCATTCATAAAATTAGCACCTCCTGCTTTTACTTTAACATTAAAGTTCTTTGTGGAAGTAACTTTTAAAGAGTTGGCTTTAGTAATCGTTTGATCAGAGTTATAATCTGCTGCAGTAGCATAGTTAAAGTCAACCGTGTTACCAATTGCAGTACTTCCTGCGTCGATAGAGATTACATCGTTCAGAGTAATGTTTACCGTTGTGGTTGCTGTTGTATTTTGAGCTTGAACATTGTTCGTTCCTAAGATGATTGCTCCAAAAGTTAAGGCTGCGATTACGATTTGTTTTTTCATGATGGTAATATTTAATTTTTATTCTTGTTTAATTGTTCTCTTTTGAACACTACAAATCTACAGCGGTGATAAAAGTTTCTTTGTAGTGGAAAACGGAAGTTCATGTAGTAAAATCACTACAGGATTACTCATTTGGTTTAAATAGAAAAACCCTCAGTACTGAAAAGTGCTGAGGGCAAATATATTGATGTGTTTTTTTATTATAAAGCAGTCGCAGTATACGTTACTGTTTGCGTATAAGTTCCGGCTGGTTTACCTAAAATGTCAGAAGATGATGATTTTACCGCTGGAATAGTGTAGTCTAAATTCAGTGTTAATGCACTTCCAAGCGGGGCGTTTGATACTAAAGTTTGATCCGTTGCAGATAAAACAACAGCGCTTTTTGTTCCACCCATTGTTCCGGCAGCTGTAGCTGCTTTTATAGTCAGAACATTTACAGGGATTAAGTTGGTTCCATTCATAAAATTAGCACCTCCTGCTTTTACTTTAACATTAAAGTTTTTTGTGGAAGTAACTTTTAAAGAGTTGGCTTTAGTAATCGTTTGATCAGAGTTATAATCTGCTGCAGTAACATAGTTAAAGTCAACCGTGTTACCAATTGCAGTACTTCCTGCGTCGATAGAGATTACATCGTTCAGAGTAATGTTTACCGTTGTGGTTGCCGTTGTATTCTGAGCTTGAACATTGTTCGTTCCTAATATGATTGCTCCAAAAGTTAAGGCTGCGATTACGATTAGTTTTTTCATGATAGTAATATTTAAATTTTATTTAATTGTTCTCTTTTGTATACTGCAAATTTACAGCGGTGATAAAGGTTTCTTTGTAGTGGAAAATGGAAGTTCATGTAGTAAAATCACTACAGCATTACTCATGTGGTTTAAATAGAAAAACCCTCAGTACCTGGAAAGTTCTGAGGGCATATATAATTGATGTGTTTTTTTATTATAAAGCAGTGGCAGTATACGTTACTGTTTGTGTATAAGTTCCGGCTGGTTTACCTAAAATATCAGAAGATGATGATTTTGCCGCTGGAATAGTGTAATCCAGATTCAGTGTTAAGGCACTTCCAAGAGGGGCGTTTGATACTAAAGTTTGATCAGTTGCAGATAAAACTACAGCGCTTTTTGTTCCACCCATAGTTCCGGCAGCTGTAGCTGCTTTGATAGTCAAAACATTTACAGGAATTAAGTTCGTTCCATTCATAAAGTTAGCACCTCCTGCTTTTACTTTAACATTAAAGTTCTTTGTAGAAGTAACTTTTAAAGAGTTGGCTTTAGTAATCGTCTGATCAGAGTTATAATCAGCTGCAGTAGCATAGTTAAAGTCAACCGTGTTACCAATTGCAGTACTTCCTGCGTCGATAGAGATTACATCGTTCAGGGTAATGTTTACTGTTGTGGTTGCAGTAGTATTTTGAGCTTGAACATTATTAGTTCCTAATATGATTGCTCCAAAAGTTAAGGCTGTGATTACAATTTGTTTTGTCATGATAGCAGTATTTTATTTTTATTTAATTGTTCTCTTTTGTATACTGCAAATCTACAGCAGCGATAAAAGTTTCTTTGTAGTGGAAAACGGAAGTTCGTGTAGTAAAATCACTACAGCATTACTCATGTGGTTTAAATAGAAAAACCCTCAATACTAAGTATTGAGGGTTTTTCTATTTAAAAAATTGGTATTTACTTACAATGCAGTGGCAGTATAAGTTATTTTTTGTGTGTAAGTTCCCTGTGGTTTCCCCAGAAGTACCTTAGATGCATTTTCCGCCGAAATAGAGTAGGCAATATTTAAAGACTGTTTAGTACCTAAACTTGCATTACTCACCAACACCTGATCAGTTGTAGATAAAGTGACCTCATTCAGGGTTCCTACCAGACTTCCCCCTGGTATTGCTTTTACCTGTAATATATCTACAGGAATTACGTTTGCGCCACTTACAAAGTGTGCACCTTCAGATTTTACCTTTATATCAAAATTTTTGGAGGAAATAATGACTAAACTATTGGGAACGGTCACATTTTTTGATGAATTATAGTCTTTTGTGCTCCCATAATTAAAATCTACAGCACCTTCTGAAGCAACAGAGCCAATGTCCATTGCAATAACGTCCGATAAAATAATATTTACTGATGTACTCACCTGCTCTGAATTTTGTGCCATAACCCGGTGGGTTCCTAAGGCGATTGCTCCCAGAGAAAGCGCAACGATAAAGATTTGCTTTTTCATGATTAATAAATTTAGTGAGGTGTAATAATGTTGTCATTTAGACTCATTATAAATCTAATAACATTATCTGACATGACAAAGCCTTCATTGTTATTAATTAATCAATATGACGGTTTCGATAATAATGGATGAGCTGTTATCAAGTAATTTTTTATTTCACAGAATGCTTCATTATAGTTTTAGGTAAAAGCTCCTGAATCAAATTAACTAGAATAAGAAAAGAGATGAAGCTCATTTAACTTTTTGTGTTTTGATTCCGAATTTTTGAAAGGCAAGAAAAACAATCAGGAAACCATACAAAATAAACTTTTATAATTTTAGCAACTCCATCTTTAAACGACTTAAATTGATTCATTTTCCAATATCTGCTGACAAATTTCTAAATTAATTTGTAAATATTATAAAATGATCTATTTTTAGTATTTTATTACAAAAATACTATTCAATGCCGAAAAAAATTATAAGAAATCTTCAGATAGGAGTAGTGATTTCTTTGATGCTTCTGATTGCTAGTTCCATAGCATCTTATATAAGCATACATAAGCAAATGGAGAATAGGAAAGACTTCTTGGAAAGTAAGGAATCTATAAGCTTAGCAAAAGATATCTTAAATACTCTTTTAGATGCTGAAACGAGCAATCGGGGATATCAGCTTACCGGCCGGGAAAATTTCCTTGAACCTTTCAATAAAAGTAGGAATGAATATCCGCTGTTTGTTTCTCACAAAGATAGACTTAATCTTAGAGAGAAAGATCAGATTAATATCTTAAATGAACTGCTACATACTTCAGAAATGTTGATGAAAGAATATGTCCTGCTCATTGAGAATCGTAAAAAGGGAATATTAATGAGTCCGGAAGAACTTGTACAAAACAAGGAGGCTATGGACAGATGCCGCATGCTCGTTCAGAAATTTGTAAAACTTGAGGAAGTTCAACTCGCCATAAAAAATGATGATCTGAAGAAGTCTTCGAATTGGACTGTTTTATTTATCATCTTTTCTGCTGTTGCAGCCATCGGTGTAACCCTTTTTGTTTATATACAACTAAAATCTGACCTTATCCGGCGTGGTAAGTTAGAAAACGATCTGTTTTACACTAAGGAAATGCTTGAGGAAACAGGCTCAGTAGCCCAGGTAGGAGGTTGGGAAGCCAATATGAAGACCGGGAAGATCTTCTGGTCTCAAAGTACAAGAGAAATTCACAAAATAGAAAATAATTTCCAGCCTACTTTTGAAAATGCCCTTGGATTTTACAAAGGAAAAAGCGGGGAGAGAATAAAGTATCTTCTGAACAGGGCAATACAACAAGGAATTGCTTTTGATGAGGAACTTCAGCTGTTGCGTAATGATGGCGTTACGATTTGGGTAAGAGTAAAAGGTATTCCGGAATTTGAAGGTGATATCTGCAAAAGAGTTTTCGGAATCATTCAGGACATTGATGCCTTCAAAAAAATGTTTTTGGAGGTTACCCGAAAAGAGGCTATAATGCAGTCCTTTGCCACTGATGTTCCTGTTCCTTTGGCCATGTTTGATAAAGACCTTAACTATATTGCCGTAAGCAGCAGATGGAGAGAGGAATTTAGTATGAATAATGTAGATCTTATCGGTAATAATCTTTTCACGATATCACCTAATATTCCCGAAGAAAGAAAAGAGATCTATGACAATGCGCTGTTGGGAAAAACGTACATCAACAGTGACTTTACACTCAAGGTGGAAGGAAAAGAAGAAATTCAGCATTACGACCTTAAAGTCGGACCTTGGTATCTTACAAAAGATGAAGTAGGGGGAGTAATTATTTCCATACAGAATATTACCAATGCTGTAAAGATAAATGAAGAACTGAAAAATGCCAAGGAAACAGCAGATATAGCCAGCAAAGCAAAATCCGAATTTCTGGCCAATATGAGTCATGAAATCAGAACTCCTTTAAACGGAGTTATTGGTTTTTCAGACCTTCTCCTCACGACACCGCTGAATGAAACACAGAGGCAATATCTGAATTATATCAATGAGTCAGGGGAAAACCTGCTTAGCATTATTAATGATATATTGGATTTTTCTAAAATAGAATCCGGAAAAATGGAGCTTTTGATTGAGAAATGTGATGTTTATGATATGTTAGGTCAGGTCATTAATGTTATTATTTATCAATCCCAGAAAAAAAATATCGAACTTCTTCTCAATATTGAGCCGGGTCTTCCAAAAATACTTTTTATGGATGAAGCAAGGTTAAAACAGATCTTGATTAATCTTCTGGGAAATGCTGTGAAATTCACAGAAAAGGGAGAAATAGAGCTGAAAGTAGAGAAATTGCGTATGGATGATACTACTGTTGCTCTGCGTTTCTCGGTAAGAGATACGGGGATCGGCATTCCTGTTGAGAAACAAAAGTATATTTTTAATGCCTTTACTCAGGAAAACAGTTCTATCAGTAAACGATATGGCGGTACGGGTCTAGGTCTTACGATCTCAAATAATATCCTGGGATATATGGGAAGCTATTTGTCGCTGAGCAGCGCAAAGGAAAGTGGTTCTGTATTTTTCTTTGACATTGAGCTTCCTTACGAGATATCTCAATTGAGAGAGGAGGAGGAAATAACTATTAAAACGGCCTTAGTGGTTGATGATAATGAAACCAACAGGATCATTCTTGAGCATATGCTTACCTATAAAAATATCAAATCAACTTTGGCTTCTAATGGGCTGGAGGCACTGGAGATCCTGTTGAAAGGTGATCGGTTCGATGTGATCCTGATGGATTACCATATGCCTATTATGTCCGGATTAGAAACAATAGATAAAATAACAGGGCTGTTCAACCAGCGAAAAGAGACTTCTCCATTTATAATACTTTCTTCTTCTTCTGAAGAACTGGGTATACTTACTTCAGTTAGGAAAATAGAAAATGCACATTTACTGTTGAAGCCTATCAAATCACATGATCTATATAAAACCTTAAAAAAGGTAGACCAAAGTAATGCAGTAGAAATTAGTAAGGATCAGTCTGAGAAAGTTTCGCATTTATTTGCCTCAGAATTAGAAGTGCTTTTGGTTGATGATAACCTAGTAAATATGGTCCTGAATAATAGAATAATGAAGTCTCTTGCTCCCAGTATACATCTAACGGAAGCTGTTAATGGGCTGCAGGCTTTGGAAGAATGCAGGAAAAAGCAGTTTTCCATTATCATGATGGATGTACAGATGCCGATAATGAGTGGTATTGAGGCAACACAAAATATTAGAATGCTGCCGGGATATGAACACATACCTATCATAGGCGTTACAGCGGGAAATGTGCTTGGTGAAAAAGAAAAGTGCCTTGAAGCCGGAATGAATGACTTTCTTCCCAAACCTATACGGCAGGCAGACCTTCTTGAAGTACTCAAAAAATATATTAGTGTTTAGTACTTATGAAAAAATGGAGATGGATTTCTTTTGTTAATATTTAAAATATATTTTTAATGATCTGCTGATGCTATAATTACCTTTTTATTACCTTTCTTGATAGAGAAAAACAGCAGCAGTGGTAAACATAGAACGAATGCTGCCCCAATAAGAAGATAAGCATCAATATAGCTTAAGATGAAAGCCTGCTTTTGTACTATCATGTCCATGAGGCTGATGGCTCTGTGCTGGGCATCCTGCAACCCGAAACCTTTACTTTGAAAGAGTTGTGTATAATTGTTCAGTCTTTCCGTTACCAGATTGTTGGTAGGGGTGATGTTTGAAACCAGGTCTGTTCTGTGCTCTGCCATTCTTCTGATAATAAACGTATTGATAATAGAAATCCCGAAAGAGCCGCCAAGCTGTCTCATCATATTATTGATGGCTGTTCCCTGGGGTATATCTTCGGGTTTCAATGAAGAAATTGCAAGGGTGGAAAGCGGAACTGTTAATAAGGCCATCCCCATTGCCCGGAAAATTAAATTAACAGAAATTATTGCGAAGGATACATCTAAACTGACCTGAGACATAGACCAGTTGAAATAGATAAAGCAACAGAAGCCAATCAATACAATAAGCGCAGGCGGTACCCCTTTCTGCAGTATACGTCCCGTAATGATCAGAGCGAATACCGCAATAATAGAACCCGGCAGCAGCATCAGACCTGCCATAGAAGGGGTAAATTGTAAAAGACGCTGAGCAAGTACCGGTGTAAGATAAATGGAAGTAAACATTCCCATTCCGGTAATGAAAGTGAGCAAAGCGGAAATACTCAGTGAAGGAGATTGTAAAATAGATAGCTTAACAACCGGATGCGCTGTAGTAAGCTCCCTGTATACAAACAGAATAATTGAAAAGAAAGCAGTAATAGTAAGTGCCGTAATATATCGGGTTTCAAACCAATCCTCAGTTTCTCCACGCTCCAGAATGGTCTGCAAAGAGCCTACACCAACAATTAACAGGGTGATGCCAATCCAGTCAATTTCTTTTACCTTTTTCCTTGTGGGAGATTCCGGTAATAAACGGTAGCAGATAATAGCGGTAATGATCCCGATAGGAATATTTATATAAAATATCCAGGACCAGGAATAATTGTCAATGATATTGCCGCCCAGTGTAGGGCCTATCGTTGGTCCTATAAAAACACCGATACCAAATAAAGCACTTGCTATATTTTGCTTCTCTTTCGGAAAGCATTCATAAACAACGGTTGCAGATACAGAAAGTAATGCACCGCCTCCAATGCCCTGTAAAAACCGAAAAGCTACTAATTCCCATATGCTGGTTGCATTGCCACACATAAAAGAGCATAATGTAAAAAGAATGAGAGAGCCGATATAATAATTTCTGCGTCCCAGATTATTGACAAGAAATCCGGTCATCGGGATGATGATAACATTGGCGATACCATATGAAGTGACAACCCAGGAAGTATCTTCCAGCGTTGCTCCCAGACTTCCGCTCATATGATTAATAGCTACATTGACGATTGATGTGTCTATCAGTTCCATTATTGCAGCTGATATAACGGTGATGATCAGGAGTATTCGGTTCATTCCTTATTGTTTTGCTTATTTCTTAATTCTGAATATACCGATCGGTATTTTTTATACTCAAAAAAATTATTTTAAATGATGACTATAATGTGAATTACTTAAGAATGATTTCACTTAAATTCACAACTACCAGAACCGGTTCAGGCTGAAGAGCTGTATTATCTTCGTTACGGATAAATACTTGTCTTTTGGTAGGAAACTGTATACCCTGTACTTCTGTGTAATCATACAGATAATGTGCGCTGGCAACATTTTCGGAAATTTCTACATTGTAATCATGTCTTCGTATAAGTCCGGTTTTATCTATATAAAATGTCTGAATTCGGCTGTGGCTAGCAATAGATTCTGGGAAAATTACCTGCAGTCTGCGGAAAGTTTCACCATTTTCTTCCCAAGGCTCAATTTCTGTGACTTCAAAGCCGGGATTGGCAAAACAAAACGGTGCATTGATATAAGTCCATATAGCATAACTTGCAAAATAAAACGCCTGCAGCTTCGTCCAGGGCGTTTCCCTTTTATGATTTGAAAATGATTGTCTTGGATTTGAAAGTTCTTCAATAATTTCACCATTTTCTGATAAAGCAGCTACATGATCGGTTTCAAATGATGTTTTCCAATCCGCAAGGGCCGGGCGGAAAGATACAAACTGTTTCTGGGTATCCACTGACACAAAAGTATCACTGATAAGCCCCGGTTGCTGCTTCCGGATCCAGGTGAGTCCATCTACTTTTAGATGAGCTGATATATTTTCAAACCTGTTCCAGTTCTCGAGACCGCCATGAGCTTCAATTGTAAATTCTAATAAACTGTTCATAAAATTCTTTTTATTGTTTTATATTTCAGAAGTAATGTTGTTTAGGTTTTTGAAACCACAAAAGTTTTAAAGACACCTGCGAAATTTATTTTAGTTGCTACGGTTAGTATTGTTTTCATTTGTATTGATTAAAGTATACCAATCGGTATATTGTTGTTTAAAAAAATATGTTTTTCAGCATTCACTTCATTTATATATCAGTTAGTATTGATATTCTTTATATCTTAAATTTGAAAAACTTTTACAGTTGCAAAGATATAAAATAAATATACCGATCGGTATATTTATTTGAATTTTTCTGCAATATTATATTTTCTGCTATTGGGCTAATCTTGTGTTATAAAAATTGATCACCATTAAAGAGAAAAGAGAGTTTTTCTTTTCTGCAATATTTTCTTTTATATCCGGTTTTAAGTCAGAACCTTAGGCAAATAGTATGTGAACAACGAAGTAAGAAAAAGAGACCATACAAACAATAAAAACCTGCAACTCATAGGAATTGCAGGCTTTATTTTGGAGAATACAGTGTTTAGCTTAATATCTCACATGGTACTATACAAATCACCCACGGACATCTCTTGATTCCCGGAGGTGGGCAGCATGCTTCGGAACAGCTCAATGCTCCGCCATTAATATTCTTCAACTGATCTCTTGAAATTTTTTTAGAATTTTTCATAGTCAAGTAATTGAATTAAACTAAAAATTAAGGTTGGTTTCCACCACCACATCCGTCATAGGGCATACATTGCCATTTTCCGCCGATTAAACAAAGCTGTCCTCCTCTGCAGTCAATGCCACCCTTAATTGTTTTCAATTCCTGTCTTTCGATTTTCTTTAAATTTTTCATAATAATAATAATAATATAGGTTTAGTTCTATTCGAAATTAATCAATTTTTATCAACTGTTGTAGAATTATCATGAAAATATTTATTTTCAATAAGTTTATATTTGAATATTTTCCTTTGAATTTTCTATAATTAAGTAAAATGTAATGTATGTAAAGCAGGCTGAATTGACTTTGATAGAGGAATGCACAGAGAATTGATGTCTTTTGAATAAAATCTTGTCTTGTGACAAGTTGGATTTCATAATGACTTGCTAATTTTGGTTACAAGTTTAATCACCAAATCCGATACTATTATGAAAAGTTTATTCAAATTCTCCACCGCATTGAAATCATTACTGATTTTAACTGTTATCGTTATCACATCCCAGGTATATGGGCAAAAAGTAAAACCTTCTGAAAGTGGCTATGCACCTGCTAATGGCATAAAAGTTTATTACGAAGTCTATGGTAAAGGCCAGCCCATTGTATTACTGCATGGCGCTTTCATGACTATTGATACCAATTGGGGACAGCTGATCCCCGAACTGTCAAAAAACAGGAAAGTTATCGCTGTTGAATTGCAGGGACACGGACATACACCGTTTTCAGAAAGGAAATTATCTCATGCTGTTTTAGCTAGTGATGTTACAAAAGTAATGGACTATCTGAAAATTGATAAAGCAGATGTTGCAGGATACAGTTTTGGAGGAGAAGTAGCTTATCAATTGGCTATACAAAGCCCGGAAAGACTGAACAAACTGGTAATTATTTCATCAACATATAAAACTAACGGCTGGCTGCCTGAAGTAAATAAAGCCCTTGAAGGGATGAAACCTGAACTTTTTACAAACAGCCCTATGCATACTGCCTACAACGCCGTAGCACCAGATAAAACAAAATGGACCAAGTTTCTGGAGCAGATGATTGCTTCTGCCGGACAGCCATTCGATCTGGGTGATGATAATATTGCTAAAATTTCGGCACCAGTTTTAATTATTGCGGGTGACAATGATGGATTGGATAAAACCGAGTTATCAAAAACCTATAAATTATTGGGAGGTGATACTTTTGCAGATATGGGCCCAATGCCTAAATCTCAATTGGCCGTTGCTCCGGGACAAACCCATGTCAGCCTGATGATGCAGACAGCAACCATTCTGAATTATCTGAACGGCTTTTTAAAATAATGAGATACACTATCATTTCATAAAATTAAATATAATGAGAAAAATAACGGTCTTATCAATGATTACAATGGATGGTGTCATGCAGGCACCAGGTGGTCCTGAAGAAGATACATCCAGAAACTTTCAATATGGCGGATGGACTGTATCTTATGGTGATGAACTTTTCGGTGAAATCATGCAGGAGGAAATGAAACAGACTGATTATCTTCTGGGGAGAAAAACATTCGATATCTTTTCATCGTATTGGCCTCAACATGCTGAATTTTGGCCGGGAATCAACGAAGGAAATAAATATGTGCTGTCTCAAACCATTGAAAATTCAGATTGGAAGAATACCTTTTTTTTCAAAAACCTGGATGATATCCGGAAACTTAAGCAATCAGAAGGGGCTGATATTCAGATTTGGGGCAGCAGTGAACTTATTCATCTGCTGCTGAAACATGATCTTGTAGATGAACTTCGCTTGAAAATTTATCCGTTGATTCTTGGGAAAGGAAAAAAACTGTTTGATGATAATTCGGTTCCGGCCGCTTTTGCCCTGACAGAAAGCCATGTGACATCAAAAGGAGTTATTATAGCCAATTACAAACGTTCCGGGGAGATTGTGACAGGCAACATTGAACTGTAAATGAGTATCTTTTTAATTTTATTTTACAATTATTAAACTTACAATATGAATACGAAATTTGAAGCAGGAATAAATATTGCCATAAAAATTCCTAAAAATAAATATGAAGAAACGGTAGTCTTTTATAGAGACATCTTAAAGTTAAATGTTGAAGAAAAACCGATTAATAATCCAACTGTTTCCAGAACCCATGAGGTCAAATTCGGGAATAATATCATCTGGCTGGACTGTGTAGATAATTATACCCATTCCGAAACCTGGCTGCAGCTTACCGTTCCTGATGTAGAAGAAGCTACAGAATATCTGCAATCGAACGGAGTAGAAACCTGTGACGAAATTGAAGAGCTTCCTGAAAATATGCACTGGATTACAGATCCTGCTGGTACCGTGTTCAATCTACAAGAAAGAAAATAATAACAGACAGAAAGACAATGTAGAAAATTGCTCAAAATGCGGTTTTAATCAAAATTTTAATACCTTTAACCTTCAAATCATTAAAATTTTAAATAATCCATGAAGAAGAAACCACCAACTTTCATCTTAATTATCTTTTTTCAACTGGTAAGTATCACAGCATTTTCACAGAAAACAGCTGTTCTAAACCCTTTATTAGATAAAAATTCAGAATTTATTTTTCCACAGACTCCCGATAAGATCTCAAAAGCATTGAACATGAAACCTGTGTTTTATGAAGATGCCAATGAAGAAAAATATGCGAAATGGCCTACAAAAACAGGATTGGAACTGTATTGCAGCCTGGGAAAAAGTAATGCTGTTAATGAGATGTTCTTTATCATTTCAGACAATAAACCCGTAGTGGTAGAAGGGCTTCCATTTGGTCTTATCATGAATAAAAGTACGCTGCAGGACAGCAAAACGAAGTTCAGTAAGTACAATGCTAAAACGCAGAAGCTAGGTTCTGACAGTGAATTTCCAGGAGGTTCAAAACTGATTTTTAAGAAAGGAAAACATTATGCAACCTTGTTTTTTGACAATAAAAATCTGCTAAAATCTTTAGCACTTACCACAGAACTGGTTGATCCGGCTGCCAATTAATTTCAACAGCTTTCAAATACTATAAAATCCGTCATTTTTTGGCGGATTTTTTCAATGTATTGAATGAAATCCGGCTGAGTAAAATGATCTATTTCATTCGTTCGTAAAAATCCTCCATTCGTTTCTTTATTTCCTGAGTTCATTGTTTTCTGATTGAATTGCAGATGCAGATAGAATAGCTTTGACTTATCAAAACAGAAACAATTAAGATTATAAGCTATGAACAGAGAATTAATTTTTTTAAGAACATTTGCTTTTGCAGCAGTCATTGGAATTGTATTTTTAACAGCTTCAGCTTTCAAAACAGACGGGCATGAGAAATTTTCCGAGATTGATGTTGAAAGAATCAATATCGTTGAAAAAGATGGTACTGTGAAGATGATCATTACCAATGTAGGAAAATTTCCCAATGGAGAAGATAAAATAAATGGAAGTCCGACCAATAAAACAAGAAAAAAACGCTCAGGCATGCTTTTCTTCAATGAAGACGGAATAGAATGTGGTGGCTTTATTTATGATGGACAGAAAAATAAAAACGGCCACAGCTCGGGATTATCTCTGACGTATGATCAGTATGACGGAGATCAGGTAATGCAGCTTTTGACTCAGGATTATAAGAAAGGAGATAAAAGAGTAGTGGCGAGCGGACTTTATTTCAATGACCGTCCATCAAAAGAATCACAAATAAAAACCGGAGAAATCTTTGCAGAACTGGACCAGATAAAAGATCAGGGAGCTGCCCGGAAAAAATATAAAGAATATGAACAGCAGGGACTGATTGGAGGAGCACCAAGAATGATGCTTGGAAAAACCAAAGATGAACAGAACGGATTGTTCTTATTTGACAGTAAAGGCCAGCCGCGAGCCAGATTCTGTGTAGATAAAAATAACGAAGCAAAACTGGATTTCTTAGACGATAAAGGAAACGTTACCGCATCATTCCCCGAAAAGAAAAAATAATAGAACAAAGAAACAGCCCTGTAAAAATATAGGGCTATTTTTGCAAAAAATGACCATTCATAAAGCCGATGAAAACCATCTTAAAACGGATTAATCAAAACAGGTATTTTCTTCTGTTTATACTTTTGTTTGCGTATGTACAGTCTATCCATACCCGGATAGGAATAAGAAGAACTTTAGACTGGTATATTTTTACTCCGGAAGCCGCCGTTGTCACGCTCATTAGTGCCTGTATCCTGTTTTTTGTGATTGATTTTTTCATTAAAAACTGGCAGAAGTCAGTAACATTCAGCATCGCGGAAATTCTTAAAATATTCAGTTCTTCACTGTTGACATACCTTGTGGTGATGAAGATAATAGGCTTTTTGATTGCTTTTGCTTTTGGAAAGATTGAGAAAAATTTTAATCAGGAAGTTGTTATTCTCTCCACTTTTTCGGATTTAATCGGAGGCTTTATTTATGGAAGTTTTTATCTGGCATACCGTTACTACAAGAAGAATACAGACTATCAGAAACAGCTTGCCCTTTATGATCATGCGTTGTCTGAAAGTAAAATTAATCAGTTGAAAGCCCAGCTTAATCCTCATTTTTTGTTCAATAATCTCAATATTCTGGACCAACTCATAGAAGAGGATAAGCGAAAAGCTTCCGACTTTCTCAATGAATTTGCAGAGATATACCGCTATGTTTTAGATGTTTCCGATAAAAAATTAGTAGCTCTGGAAGAAGAATTTTCTTTTGCAGAGAAATATTTTAATCTGATACAATATAAATACGGAAATGCCTATTCATTAAAAATAAATCATATAAAATCATCAGGAAATATCATCCCTTTGTCATTACAGTTGCTGCTGGAAAATGCCGTTCAGCATAATCTTGGAACTCCTGACCATCCTGTTTCGGTCACCATAAATCTGGATCAGACAATAACCGTTTCCAATAATGTGATACCTAAGCGTAACAGTAAAAAAACTTCCGGAAGAGCGTTGAACAATCTTAAAGAACAATATGCGTTATTAAGCGACCAACAGGTAGAAATATCAAAATCAGAAATCGGATTTGCTGTAAAACTTCCTATAATTCCAGTATAAAATATGATAAAAGTTATAATTATCGAGGACGAAATCCCTGCCAGAAACAAGTTAAAACGTTTTATCAGCGAATTAAAAGAACCGGTTGAGATTGCTGCAGAGATTGATACCATAGAAGAAGCTGTTGCCTTTTTAAGAAAATCAACAGTAGACCTGATCTTTTCTGATATAGAATTATTGGATGGAAATGCCTTTGAAATCTACGATCAGGTGAGTGTTTCAAGTCCGATAATCTTCACAACAGCTTACGATCAGTTCTGGATGAATGCTTTTGAAAGTAACGGCATAGAATATCTTTTAAAACCTTTTTCACAAGAGCGTTTCCAAAAAGCCTGGGACAAATTTCTTTTATTGAGAAACTCTGCTTCAGAACAGAATGAGGTTTTGATAAAGCTTCAGCAAATGCTTAATAACGGTCATACAGAGAAAAAATATAAAAAAAGATTTACAGTCTCCTCACACCATGGAATTTACTTTGTCAATACTGAAGATATCACTTTTTTTGAAGCAGAAGAGGGAATTGTCTTTGCTTTCGATACCACAGGAAAGAAACATTTGCTGAATGAATCTACACTAAAAGAAATTGAAAATCAGCTCAATCCTTCAGATTTTTTCAGAATTAACCGCAGTGAAATTGTTCAGAAAATACATGTTGAAAGAATAGAACGTTACAATAAAAATACGCTGTCTATCCAAATAAAAGGACAGAAAATCCATCTGATGGCAAGCCAAAGCAACACAGCTTCTTTCAGAAAATGGATTGAAGAATAGGGATTAAAATTTTTCACTAAAAATGATATAAAAAAGATCATTTAATATCAAAAGATAAGCATTCACAATTCTTAAAAAAACAGTTAAAAAAAGCACTTCAGTTTCAGGTTGAAAAACAATAACAAGTAGGCCGTTTCTTTGAACTTGTTTAATTTTTTCACGGCATATCTTAAGAATTTAGTAACAAAAAACAAACAGAATCATCTAAATTACAATGTCTGTTGAATAAAAAATGAATTTTTAATAATAACAAAATCAACAGGTTATGGTTAAATAATTATTGTTTGCATAAAATATCTTTCATGTTTTTATAAAATACCTATATTTACCACCAAGGAGTTCTTAACATCTTCTTTATCAACCGAAACTGGTTACACTTAGCTGTGTCTTAAAAGGGAATCGTGTGCAAATCACGAACTGTCGCGCAACTGTAAGTAACATCAAGGTTTTTATCAAAAAAGGTCCACTGTATGCCTCGTTATATGGGAAGGACGATAAAAACTGTTACAAGTCAGGAGACCTGCCTATTTCGAATTGACGATGCTTTCGCGGTATGAAGCTTATAGTCAGGTATGATACGATATGGATAACAGTGGGATCAATATATTTTGTCAGCTCGTGTTATTTTGTGATGCAGATAAGTAGCGGGGCAGTATGCTCTTTCATTATCGTGTATTCATCGTATTTTCCTTTTCCATATTTTTCTTTTCCACAGGCATTGTGAAGTGTATCAGGAACTTTTTATGAGGATTTAATCAATATAAAAAGTTAAAAAATGTACCCATTCGATTTCGGTTATTCATGCAGGAGCAGCAGACTTGGAAATAAACAGGTTTGCAGGGAGGTAATGGTGCATAATTCCAAGTTACAAAAGACGAATAGAACAGTCCTGTTTCCTTTTGATTTCCTTTTTACCACATCATGGAATGGTGGCTATTATTGCGCCTATTCATGGTCTTCTGTAAACAAAATTCAACTAAACAATAAATATTATAATGACTACAAGTGAAAGTTTGAAGTCTCCTGGTATGAAATTTCGGGAGGCCATGCGAAAAGAAAGTCCCCTTCAGATTGTTGGTACTATTAATGCCAATCATGCATTGCTAGCACAGCAGGCTGGGTTCAATGCAATTTATCTTTCAGGAGGCGGTGTTGCTGCAGGCTCTCTGGGTATTCCGGATTTAGGAATTACTACGCTGGAAGATGTATTGATTGATGTTCAGCGTATCACGAATGTTTGCGATGTACCATTGATGGTAGATGTTGATACCGGATTTGGACCTTCAGCATTTAATGTGGCAAGAACCGTAAAGTCACTGATTAAAGCCGGAGCTGCTGCTTTGCATATTGAAGATCAGGTAGGTGCAAAACGTTGTGGACACCGCCCGGGAAAGGAAGTGGTAACCAAAGAAGAAATGGTTGACAGGCTGAAAGCTGCTGCAGATGCCCGTACCGATGAGAATTTTGTAATAGGTGCCCGTACCGATGCATTTGCTAATGAAGGATTGGAAAAAACATTGGAAAGAGCGGTTGCTTACAAAGAAGCCGGAGCAGATTTCATCTTTGCAGAAGCCGTTCCTGATTTAAGCTTTTACCAAAAGTTTGTTGAAGCTACAGGAGTTCCCGTACTGGCTAATATTACAGAATTTGGGATGATCAGAATGTACACAGTGGAAGAATTAAAAAATGCAGGCGTAGGACTGGTTCTTTATCCGCTTTCGGCTTTCCGTGCCGCCAATAAAGCGGCTCAAAATGTATACGAACACCTTCGTAAAGACGGAACACAGGCCAATGTATTAGATACCATGCAAACCAGAGAAGAACTCTATCAAAGCATTGGATACTACGACTATGAACAAAAATTAGACAACCTTTTTAAACAAAATAATTGATAATGTCAACGAATAGTGAACCCACATTTAAACCTAAAAAAAGCGTTGCGCTTTCAGGGGTAGCAGCAGGTAATACTGCGCTTTGCAGTGTCGGAAAAAGTGGAAACGATCTCCATTACAGAGGATATGATATTCTGGATCTGGCAGAAAAAACGCAATTTGAAGAAGTAGCCTACCTTTTGATCTATGGCCAGCTACCTACCGGAGCACAGTTGAAAAACTATAAAGCCAAATTAAAATCTCTGAGAGGACTGCCTCATTCTGTGAGAAATATCCTTAAGAGTATTCCTGCAGCAGCTCACCCAATGGATGTTATGCGTTCTATGGTTTCCGCTGTCGGAAGTATTCAGCCGGAAAAAGACGATCATAATATGGCGGGAGCAAGAGATATTGCAGACAAATTACTGGCATCTTTCAGCTCGGGCCTGTTATATTGGTACCACTATACCCATAATGGAAAAGAAATTGACGTAGAAACCGATGATGATACAATAGGAGGGCATTTTCTTCACCTGTTACACGGAAAGAAACCTTCAGATTCCTGGGTGAAAGCAATGGAAATCTCGTTGAACCTGTACGCAGAACATGAATTTAATGCGTCAACATTCACCAGCCGTGTGATTGCCGGTACAGGATCTGATATTTATTCTGCCATTACCGGAGCCATTGGTGCTTTGAGAGGACCTAAACATGGTGGAGCTAATGAAGTAGCTTTTGAAATCCAAAGCCGTTATCATTCTCCGGATGAAGCAGAAAGTGACATTCGCCAGCGTATTGCGAACAAAGAAGTGATTATCGGATTTGGACACCCGGTGTATACCATTTCAGACCCAAGAAATGTCGTGATCAAAAAGGTAGCTAAAGAACTTTCCGAGGAAGCAGGAGATATGCTGCTGTATACTATTGCTGAAAAGCTTGAAACTGTAATGTGGGAAGAAAAGAAAATGTTCCCGAATCTGGATTGGTTCTCCGCTGTTTCTTATCACTTGATGGGAGTTCCTACCCTGATGTTTACTCCGTTATTTGTCATTTCAAGAGTTACAGGCTGGAGTGCCCACATTATAGAACAGAGACAGGATGGGAAGATTATCCGCCCAAGTGCCAACTATACAGGACCCGAAAACAAAGAATTTGTGTCCATCAACGACAGGAAATAATGGAAATATCAATAGTTCATTTTCAATTTTCCGCTCTTAACTTTTAATTAATTAAAATTTTTCAACAATAAAAAATGAGTTCACACATCTCAAACGAAAGACCACAACCCGATCAGGTATTAACAGACATTGCAGACTATGTCTTAAACTACGAAATTAAAAATGACTTAGCATGGAAGACCGCTCATTATTGTCTTCTGGATACGATCGGCTGTGGTCTGGAAGCATTGACTTACCCCGCATGTACAAAACTTTTAGGACCTGTGGTAAAAGGGACAGTAGTTCCTAACGGAGCAAAAGTTCCGGGTACCCAATTCCAGCTGGATCCTATTCAGGCAGCGTTCAATATCGGAGCGATCATCCGCTGGCTGGATTTCAATGATACATGGCTGGCAGCAGAATGGGGACATCCATCTGATAACCTTGGAGGGATTTTAGCGACTGCAGACTGGTTATCCAGAACCAATATCGCAGAAGGAAAAGCTCCTTTAAAAATGAAGCAGGTATTGGAAGCCATGATTATGGCTCACGAAATTCAGGGCGTAATGGCATTGGAAAACTCTTTCAACAAAGTAGGACTGGACCATGTTTTATTGGTAAAGCTGGCTTCTACAGCAGTGGTAGGAAAGCTGATCGGGTTAAACCGTGATGAAATCATCAATGCCGTATCACTGGCTTTTGTGGACGGACAGTCTTTAAGAACATACCGCCACGCTCCCAATACAGGTTCCCGTAAATCATGGGCTGCAGGAGATGCTACATCAAGAGCGGTACGTCTTGCCCTGATTGCAAAAACGGGAGAAATGGGCTATCCATCTGTATTGACGGCAAAAACATGGGGATTCTATGATGTTTCTTTCAAAGGGAATGAATTCAAATTCCAGAGAGAATACAGTTCTTACGTAATGGAAAACGTACTCTTTAAAATTTCCTTCCCTGCAGAATTTCACTCGCAGACTGCAGTAGAAGCTGCAATGACATTACATGCAACTTTAAGAGGCCTTGGGAAAACAACAGATGATATCAAAAAAATTACCATTCGTACTCACGAAGCAGCTATTAGAATTATCGATAAAAAAGGACCGTTAAATAATCCTGCTGACCGCGACCACTGCATCCAATATATGGTGGCTGTACCATTGATTCACGGAAGATTGACAGCTGCTGATTATGAAGATAACATTGCTTCCGACCCAAGAATTGATGTACTTCGTGATAAAATTGAATGTGTGGAAGATGTTCAGTTTACTACAGATTATCACGATCCAGAAAAACGCTCCATTGCAAATACGGTGACAGTAGAACTTAATGACGGAACTGTTTTAGACGAAATAGTGGTAGAATATCCTATTGGTCACAAACGCAGAAGGGACGAAGGTATTCCTGAACTGATCAAGAAATATAAAGTTAATCTTGCCCGTATTTTCCCGGAAAAACAACAAAGAACAATTCTTGAAAATTCATTGGAATATGACACCTTAGTGAATCTTAACGTCAATGAATTTGTAGATCTTTTAGTCATTTAAAATCAATAAGAAAATGGAGAATTGAACAGCAAAACTTTTTTAATAAATAGTCGATGTTTTTTGAAAAATAATCAATTCTCCATTCTCAATTTTTAATTTAAAAACTATGTCACAAAAAATAAAAATATTAATCAATGGAAATTTTACAGAAAGTACAACGAAAAACTATCTTCCTGTAGAAAATCCTGCTTCCCAGGAGATCCTGGCAGAAGTTCCTCTCACGGAATTATCTGAAATAGATGAAGCTATTGAAGCCGCTGCGGAAGCCTTCAAAATATGGAAAGAAGTTGCCACTCCGGAAAGAGCAAGACTATTCCTGAAATACCAGCATCTTTTAAAAGAACATCAAAAAGAAATTGCAGAAATTCTCTCTAAGGAAAACGGAAAAACCTTTGCAGATGCTATGGGAGATGTGTGGCGAGGTATAGAAGTCGTAGAGCATGCCTGTAATATTCCGACCCTGATGATGGGGGAAACGGTAGAAAATGTAGCAAGAGGGGTAGACACCTACAGTTACATTCAGCCTCTTGGGGTCTGTGCAGGAATTACGCCTTTCAACTTCCCGGCCATGATTCCTTTGTGGATGTTTCCTATGGCAATAGCATGTGGTAATACCTTTATTTTGAAACCTTCTGAGCAGACTCCTATGACCTCTATGAAAATGGCAGAGCTGTTTTTGGAGGCAGGTTTCCCTAAAGGTGTTTTAAATATTGTTCATGGTACCAAAGATCAGGTAAATCATATTTTGAATCACGCTGACATCAGGGCTATTTCATTTGTAGGCTCTGTACCGGTTGCAGAACATGTTTACCGAACCGGAACCGATAATCTGAAAAGAGTTCAGGCTTTTGGCGGTGCCAAAAATCATATGGTGGTCATGCCGGATGCCAATAAAAATCAGGTAATCAATAATCTGGTGGGAGCTTCCTGTGGTGCTGCCGGCCAGCGTTGTATGGCGATCAGTGTTGCCGTATTGGTAGGAGAGGCACAAAACTGGGTAGAAGATATTAAAACTGCTTTAAGTACAATCAAACCAGGAGTTTGGTCTGATGAATCTGCTGCATTTGGTCCATTGATCAATCAGCAATCCAAAGATAAAGTGTTAAGATTGATTAAAAGTGCCTATGATCAGGGAGCCGAAGTTCTGTTGGATGGAAGCGGGTGTACCGTAGAAGGTTATGAAAACGGATATTTTGTAGGACCTACCTTATTTAATAATGTTTCTGTGGATATGGACATCTACAAAGAAGAAATTTTCGGGCCTGCATTGTTGTTATTAAAGGCAGAAAATTTAGATGAGGCGATCAGAATTATTAATGAAAATCCGTACGGAAACGGGACTTCTATTTTTACCAATTCAGGAGCTGCTGCAAGAAAATTCCAGCATGAAATTGAAGTAGGGCAGATTGGAGTTAACCTTCCGATTCCTGTTCCACTGCCGTTTTTCTCTTTTACAGGATGGCGGAAATCATTCTTTGGCGATCTGCATTCTTACGGAAAACAAGGCGTTCGTTTCTATACCGAAACCAAAACCATTACAGCCCGTTGGTTTGAAGAAGATGTGCCGGGAGGAAGTGTAAATATGACCATCAACTTAAAATAAGAGAAAGTAGATCATTGAAAATGATTGTAATGCTCAGTTATCCACTTTTATATTCAATTATTCATTCTCAATTCAAATAAATTTTCAATACAATATTATGGAGTTTAATCTAAATGAAGATCAGCTGGCATTTCAGGATGCTGCGAGAAAGTTTGCTGAAAAAGAGCTGTTTCCATATGCTTCAGAATGGGATGCTGAGAAGAAGTTTCCCAGAGAGGCTATTGGTAAGGCCGGAGAATTGGGTTTCTGCGGAGTATATACCAGTGAAGAAGGAGGAGGGCTGGGGTTATCACGGCTGGATGCTGCTATCATATTTGAAGAATTAGCAGCCGCGTGTCCTTCCACCACGGCCTATATTACCATACACAATATGGTTTCATGGATGATTGATGAGTTTGGAAGCGATGAAATCAGAAAAGAACTATGTCCGGATCTTGCATCAGGTAAACTCTTAGGTTCCTACTGTCTTACCGAACCCGGTTCAGGCTCAGATGCAGCAGGTTTGAAAACAACTGCCATAAAAAAAGGAAATAAATATCGTATTAACGGAACCAAAGCATTTATTTCCGGCGCCGGTGAAAGCGATATATTAATTGTCATGGCCCGTACAGGTGAATCTGGTACCAAAGGAATCAGTGCTTTTGTAGTACATGCCGATACTCCGGGAATCAGTTTTGGAGAAAAAGAAAAAAAATTAGGATGGAATACGCAGCCAACCCGTTTTGTATTTTTGGATCATGTAGAGGTAGATGAAAAATATCTTTTAGGTACATTAGGGGAAGGATTTAAAATAGCTCTGAAAGGATTGGACGGAGGCCGTATCAACATCGGAACCTGTTCCGTAGGAGCAGCACAGGGAGCAATTAATCAGGCTCAGCGCTATATGCATGAGCGGCAGCAGTTCGGGAAATCATTGGCCCAGTTTCAATCTCTTCAGTTTAAAATTGCAGATATGGCGACAGAATTGGTTGCAGCCCGTCAAATGGTACAGTTGGCAGCATTTAAGCTTGATTCCAAAGATCCCAATGCCACCACTTATTGTGCAATGGCCAAAAGGCTGGCTACAGATATGAGTTTCAATATATGCAATGATGCTCTTCAGATCTTAGGCGGTTATGGCTGTACACAGGATTTTCCGGTAGAAAGGCTGATGCGTGATGCCAGAGTACATCAGGTTGTAGAAGGAACTAATGAAATTATGAAACTCGTTATTTCAAGAAAGATCCTTGAAGAAGGAGCTACTTTACAAATAAGATGATAACAGATTTTTCATTACTGTAGAATCTTTGATTTTTATCTTATGTGAGCTTTTCTGCGGCATCATTTTAAACTTACTTAAGGGAATTAAAGTATTTTAAAATAAAAACTTTTGTGATTGTATAAAGTTTAGATAACTTTTAAATAATAAATTTCAATTTTCAACTCTCAATTTTTAATTAAATATCATGAGTGTAATTATAACAGAAATAAAAAATAAGGTCGGAATTATTACCCTGAATTCAGAGAAAACGCTCAATTCGCTGTCATTGGAAATGATAGAAGAACTGAAAGCCGTTTTGGAAGACTGGAAAACCTCTGATGAAGTAGCCTGTATATTCCTTCAGGGAGCTGGTGAAAAAGCATTATGTGCTGGTGGTGATGTAAGAAAATTACATGATGCTATTATTGCACAGCGTACAATAGATGACACAAAAGTTCCGCAGGATTGTTTCGACTTCTTCTCAAAAGAATACGAAGTAGATTATACCATCCATACCTACCCAAAACCTGTCATCGTCTGGGGGCACGGAATCGTCATGGGTGGCGGAATTGGTTTAATGGTGGGTGCTTCACACCGAATTGTTACCGAAAAAAGTAAGCTGGCAATGCCTGAAATTACAATTGGCCTATACCCTGATGTAGGAGGAACCTGGTTTTTGAATAAAATGCCTTCCGCTTATGGCGTTTATTTAGGATTAACAGGCGCAAGATTGGATGGTGCAGATTGTAAATTCTTAGGACTGGCAGATTATTATATAGAATCCTCTTCAAAAGAAACTATTCTGAATGCCCTTTTGCAGGCAGATTGGAACGGAGCATCTCATAAAACCGTTTCCCATATCCTGGAAAATATTTCAAAAGAGGTCATTATTCCTCAGTCTCAGGCAGCATTACATGAGCCTTTTATCAGACAGTTTGAAGGTGTAGATTCTCTGGAGGATTTCAGAAAAATATTAATCAGCCATGATGGTAAAGATGAATGGATCACTAACGGTATAAAAAGCTTTGAATCCGGATCTCCAAGTTCGGCACATATTATTTTCAGACAGCTGAAACAAGGTAAAGATTTAAGCCTTGAGGAGGTTTTTCAATCTGAACTGAATCTATCCTGCCAATGCTGCATTCACCCTGATTTCGCAGAAGGAGTAAGAGCATTATTAGTAGACAAAGATATGTCTCCGAAATGGCATCCGGCAACATGGAAAGATATTACAGAAGAATGGATCGATTCCTACTTTAAAGAACTGAAAATGGAAAATGAAAAATTGAGAATAGAGATTTAAGTATTACGCTTTGAACGCTCAACTTTAAACTTAAAAATTATGTCAAATATAGCATTCATAGGATTAGGAAATATGGGTGGCCCAATGGCCGTTAACCTGATCAAAAAAGGACATCATGTGATAGGCTTTGATCTTTCAGAAGAAGCTTTGAAAATACTGGTTTCAGAAGGAGGGCAGGCTGCCGAATCTGCTGTAGCTGCCTGTAAGGACGCAGACGTTGTGATTTCAATGCTGCCTTCAGGAAAACACGTTGCTGAACTCTATTCAGAAGAGTTTATAAGCAGCCTGAAACCAAATACATTATTGATTGACAGCAGTACCATTGATGCGGTTACAGCCCGTACAGTGGCTGAACTAGCTGTTTCAAAAGGCTGCAAAATGATAGATGCCCCTGTTTCCGGGGGAACTTCTGGTGCTCAGGCGGGTACGCTCACCTTTATTGTTGGCGGTAAACAGGAAGACTACGAAAAAGCCAGGCCGATACTGAAGTGTATGGGGCAGAATATATTTCATGCCGGAGAATCCGGGGCAGGACAGGTTGCCAAGATCTGTAATAATATGTTGCTGGCCATTCATATGATCGGAACTTCAGAAGCCATCAATCTTGGGGTGAAACATGGTCTTAATCCTCAGATTTTAAGTGAGATTATGCAGAAGAGTTCCGGAAAAAACTGGTCTTTAGACGTGTATAACCCCTATCCGGGAGTGATGGAAAATGCTCCGGCTTCCCGTAATTATTCCGGTGGTTTTGCCGTTGATCTGATGACAAAAGATCTTGGGCTGGCCGCAGAAGCAGGTTTGGAAACCAAAACATCTACACCTCTGGGCAATACCGCATTGAATTTATACAGAATGTGGAGCGAATCAGGAAACGGAAAAACAGACTTTTCAAGTATTATTCAATTTCTAAACAGAGACCTTTAAAAATGATTTTTGAAACATTACTATATCAACAGAATGGACACATTGGAACGTTAACAATCAATCGTCCGCAAGCTTTAAATTCATTGAATGAACAGGTTTTACAGGAACTGAAATCATTTGCTGACCAGATAAAATCAGATAATAATATCAGGGTATTAATTATTACTGGTTCCGGAGAAAAAGCTTTTGTTGCAGGGGCTGACATTAAAGCAATGCAGCAGATGACTCCCGCAGAAGCAGAGGCATTTTCAATTGCTGCACAGACCGCTTTTAACGCTATTGAAGAGCTTCCGTTTGCGGTGATAGCCGCTGTAAATGGTTTTGCGTTGGGGGGAGGTTGTGAACTTGCATTATCCTGTGATATTATTCTGGCCAGCGGAAAAGCAAAATTTGGACTTCCTGAAGTAACACTGGGATTATTGCCTTGTTTTGGCGGAACCCAGCGTTTGCCAAGAGCTATTGGATTATACAAAGCAAGGGAAATGGTTTTCTCTGGAGAATTTTATTCCGCGGAAGCCTGTAAAGATTTTGGTTTTGTCAACCATGTTTTCGCTCCCGAAGAATTACTGAACGAAGCTCAAAAACTGGCAGAAACAATTGCTGCAAGAGGTCCTGTAGCTGTGGCAAAAGCGAAACAGTCTTTAAATACAGGATTTGAACTGCATATCACAGACGGATTGAAACAGGAAGCCGCTTTATTCGGAGAATTGTTCACAACAGAAGATCACAATGAAGGCATCGGAGCATTCATAGAAAAAAGAAATCCGGACTTTAAAGGAAACTAATGGATTGGAAGATAGAGAATTGAAAATAGCATGGTTTAACTTAAGCATCATCTTCCATTTTCAATTCTCTGTTTTTCCATTACTTAAATGGTCAGGCCATGATTGTTTTTTACCTCAGCCATAACAAATGTACTGTGGGTACTCCCGATAGAATCTACAGATCCCAGTTTGTTAAATACAAAATCCTGATAATGTTTCATATCCCGTACCTGAACTTTCAGAAGAAAATCAAAATCTCCGGAAATATTATAGCATTCCGCAACTTCTTCAATTTCTAAAATTTCTTTTACAAAATCATACCCTACAGATCTGTCATGAATTTTCAGCTTGATCTGGCAGAAAACTGTAAACCCCCGGTTGAGCTTTTCAGCATCAAGAACAGCCGCATACCTTTTCACAAATCCTTCCTGTTCCAATCTTTTTACCCTTTCAAAAACCGGCGAAGTGGAGAGGTTCACTTCCTTTGCAAGCTCTTTAACGGTCAGTTTTGCATTTTTCTGGAGCAGCCTCAGCAGCTGTACATCCTTATCATCGAGTTGTTCCACAGAATATTATTCTTTTAGATTATAATAATAGTCAAATGTAAAGAATTATATGCTTTTATTTATGTTTTTAAAAGTTTATTTTGCTTAATTAATTGAGTTTGATTGTGTTTTTATTCTGTATTAGTAATTTTACACAAAATTAAAAACTTTTACTGATAACCATGTTATGGGTAAAAGTACAGTTCTTTAAAGATACTTCATCAAACAGGAAAGGCTTTACATAACGTAAATTAATAGGGAATCGTGTGAGAATCACGAGCTGTCGCGCAACTGTAAGTAACATACAAAGGTTTCTGTCCTTGCATATCCACTGCCAAAAGCGGGAAGGATGACGGAAACTGTTACAAGTCAGGAGACCTGCCTTTACTGAATTGACAATGCTTTCGCGGTCTGAAGCTTTTGGGTCATACAGATGATATATCGAATGAATACATTTTCTCTGTAAGGGAAATTGTGTTGTTGGTTATATCATGAGCCCTGAAATTTTATCCGTTAAAACATTCCGAAGCATTTTAAAAGGGCTTGACATTAAGTTTAATTAAAAAGTTTAAAAATGCAAACTCACATTCTGGGCTATCCGCGTATTGGTAGCAAAAGAGAACTCAAAAAAGCCTGCGAGCAATATTGGTCAGGTAAAATCCTTTTGGAAGAACTTCTGAATACAGGGAGAACGATCTGTACCCAAAACTGGAACATTCAGAAAGAAGCAGGAATAGACCTTATTCCATGTAATGACTTTTCATACTATGATCAGGTATTGGATATGAGCCTTGTGGTAGGAGCAATTCCTACACGTTATCATGAAGTAGTGCTTAAAAAGAACAACTCTGAGCTGGATCTTTACTTTGCTATGGCAAGAGGATACCAGAAAGAAGGATTGGATATCACTGCAATGGAAATGACGAAATGGTTTGATACCAATTATCACTATATCGTTCCCGAGTTTTATAAAAATCAGCATTTTAAACTGAATTCAGATAAAATTTTTAATGAATTTTCGGGAGCAAAACAGGCAGGAATCAATGCAAAACCGGTAATCATCGGGCTGGTTTCTTATCTGCTGTTAGGAAAAGAAAAAGAAGAAGGATTTGATAAACTGGATCTGGCTGGAAACCTTCTTTCCGTATATACTGAGATTTTAACCAAACTTCAGGAACAGGGTGCAGAGTGGATTCAGTTTGATGAACCTTTCTTAGCGTTGGATTTAACGGAGAAAGCAAAAGAAACATATCATTTTGTTTACGCCGAAATAAGAAAACGCTTCCCGAAACTGAAATTGATTGTGGCTACTTATTTTGAAGGATTAAATGATAACGGATCACTTGCGGCATCACTTCCCGTGAATGTATTGCATATAGATCTGGTAAGAAATCCTGAGCAATTGGATGATATTTTGAGTGCTGTTCCAGAAAGCTTAAGCCTTTCATTAGGAGTAGTTGACGGAAGAAATATCTGGAAAAATGATTTTGAAAAATCTTTGTCTTTCATCAGAAAAGCAGTTGAGAAATTGGGATCTGAAAGAGTTTTAATTGCTCCTTCCTCTTCATTACTTCATTCACCGTGTGATCTGGATTTTGAAACTTCCCTTAATCCGGAAATTAAAAACTGGCTGGCTTTTGCCAAGCAGAAAGTAGCAGAAGTGGTAACACTTAAAGAACTGGCATCCGGAACGGAAAATGAACAGATTCTTGCTTTATTTGAAGAAAATAAAAAAGGAATTGCAAACAGAAGAACATCTTCACTTATCCATAATGATGAGGTGAAGCAAAGAGCGAATGCTGTTACTGAAAAAGATGCACAAAGGATCAATACCTTCAAAATCCGTAAAGAAGAACAGCAGAAAGTACTGCAACTTCCTTTATTTCCAACAACAACCATCGGGTCATTCCCACAGACTACGGAGGTAAGAAGCTGGAGAGCAAAATTCAAAAAAGGAGAGCTTACGGCAGAGCAGTATGATACCTTATTGAAAGAAGAAACCCAGAGAACCATCAACTGGCAGGAAGAAATAGGAATAGATGTTTTGGTTCACGGGGAATTTGAGCGTAACGATATGGTGGAATATTTCGGGGAACAGCTGGAAGGTTTTGTATTTACGAAAAATGGCTGGGTACAAAGCTACGGAAGCCGTTGTGTAAAACCTCCTGTGATCTTTGGTGATGTTTCCCGCCCCACGCCGATGACGGTATATTGGTCTCAATACGCTCAATCCCAGACTGAAAAATGGGTAAAAGGAATGCTTACAGGTCCCGTTACAATTTTACAGTGGTCTTTTGTACGTGATGATCAGCCTCGTTCAGAAACATGTAAACAGATTGCTCTGGCCATCCGTGATGAGGTTGTGGATCTTGAAAAAGCTGGAATCAGAATCATTCAGATTGATGAGCCCGCGATAAGAGAAGGACTTCCATTACGAAAAACCGACTGGCAGAATTACCTGAAATGGGCTGTAGAAGCTTTCAGAATCTCTGCAAGCGGAATAGAAGATGCCACTCAGATTCATACCCACATGTGTTATTCGGAATTCAATGATATTATTGAAAACATTGCTGATATGGATGCTGATGTGATTACCATAGAATGTTCCCGTTCTCAGATGGAACTGCTGAATGCTTTTGCAGACTTCAGATATCCAAACGAAATTGGTCCCGGCGTATACGATATCCATTCCCCAAGAGTTCCGTCTAAAGAAGAAATGATTGAACTGTTGAGAAAAGCCCAGAACGTTATTCCTGCCAATCAACTTTGGGTAAATCCTGACTGCGGACTGAAAACAAGACATTGGGAAGAAACCGAAAAAGCTTTGATAGCAATGGTGGCAGCTGCTAAAGAAGCTTCCGTAGAATATGCACTTTAAAAAACTTTAAATAATTAGATTCAATTATTCAGATCGTGTTATGATTTTCATGGCACGATCTGTTATTTTGATTATACTCGCTTTCAGATATATTTTTTTAGATGAAGTCTAAGTTATTTTGCCTGTAATGAACTCGGTGGGTAGCCAAACTGCTTTTTAAAGGCAAAGGAGAAGTGGGATAAATTTTCAAAGCCCAGATCCAGATAAATATCAGAAACCGATCTCCCTTTCTGAGTAAGCAAAAAATGAGCTTCCTTTAATCGTCTTAGTTGCAACCATTGTCTTGGTGGTAGTCCAAATATCTTTTGAAAATCTCTTTTAAAAGCAGACAGGCTTCTCCCTGTCAAATAAGCAAATCGCTCTACATTGACATTGAAATGAAAGTTTTTGTTCATAAAAGTTTCAATATCTATTTTGTAAGGCTCAGAGAAATCAAATAAAATATCTTTAAGACCCGGATCATCGCTCAGCATCAGAAGTAAAGCTTCTTTCTGTTTGAGGCGCAGAAGTTCTGTAGAAGCAGGAAGCTCTTCATAAGCCAGTAAAGAATACATAAAAGAAGTTAATGCCTTTTGATCCGGTTTTATAAAAGCTGGAGTATTGTCTTTCTTTTCTGCCTGATAACCATATTCACGGCTGAAATCTCGTAAGATGGCTTCATCAAAATAGATGGTTACTGTTCTTATCTCCCCATTTTTAGGAGGATATTTTGCAAACTTCAGGAGACGGTTTTTTCTCGCAGAATAAAGTTCACCCTCTTTAAATATTGTCTTTGTGATCCCGTCATTCAGTTCCATTTCCCCGGAAAGAACCAGCCCCAGACTGTGGATTCTTGCAAACTGTTCTCCTTCCCTGAATTCTGAAAAATGACAGGAGTAATTGATCGGTAAAGGAATATTATTTTCGCTCATGGCTCAAACGGTTATTTCTTGATGGATTCTTTTTCAAACTTACAAAACTTTTTTAGTATCAATGATGAATTACTTATTGATTAAAACCTCAAAGCCTGCTATTCACAGACTTTGAGGTTTTTACTATCAGGCAAGAATGGTCTTGGGTTCCAGATAAGCTTCCAACCCGAATACACCATACTCACGGCCGATACCACTTTGCTTAAACCCACCGAAAGGAGCATAAGGATCATGTGAAAAGCCGTTGATACAGATTCTTCCGGCATCAATCTGTGCTGCAACTCGCTCTGCATGCTCTTTGTCAGAAGAACTGATGTAAGCTGCCAGTCCATAAGTGGTATCATTCGCAATAGCAACAGCTTCCTCTTCATTAGTATAAGGAATAATAGACAGCACAGGTCCGAAAATCTCCTCCTGCGCAATACGCATATCATTACGAACATTGGTGAAAATAGTTGCTTTGACAAAATTACCGTTTTCAAGACCTTCCGGTTTCCCTTCGCCGCCTGCAAGCAGGGTAGCACCTTCTTCCTGTCCCAGACGGATATAGCTTTGTACTCTTTCAAACTGCTTGGCGCTTACCATAGGCCCTACAAGGGTATCTTCTTCATCAGGGTTTCCTACTTTTACCTGTTCTACAGCCTTTTTAGCCAGTTCATTCACTTCATGCAATCTGTTTTGGGGAACAAGCAGGCGGGTAGGAGCAATGCAGGCCTGTCCATTGTTCATATACGCTCCGAAGACAGCCATAGGAATCACTTTTTCCAGATCCGCATCTTCAAGAATGATATTCGGGGACTTTCCGCCAAGTTCAAGGGTTACTCTTTTCATGGTATCTACGGCTCCTTTGGCAATAGCTTTTCCTGTAAGGGTAGATCCTGTAAAAGAGATTTTTGCGATATCAGGATGCTGGGTAATTTCTGCACCTACTACATTTCCTAACCCATTTACAATATTGAATATCCCGGCAGGTAATCCGGCTTCATGGAAACATTCGGTAAGCAGCTGGGTTTGGGCAGCACTCATTTCACTTGGTTTGATGACGGCTGTACAACCGGCTGCAATAGCAGTAGCCAGTTTGTTGCAGATGAAACTGTTGCTGGCATTCCATGGAGTAATAATTCCTACCACTCCCAAAGATTCAAAACGTACTTTAGAATGTCCCACTGTCTTTTCAAAGTCATAAGATTCCAGTGTAGTAATGGTTGTGGTAAAGGCTGAAATTGCATTCTGAACACTCATTCTGCAGAACTGTAACGTTCCTCCATATTCATTCACCATCACAGAAACCAGTTCATCTTCCCGTTTACTAACCGCTTCATGTAGTTTTTGAAGTAAACTGATGCGTTCTTCTTTTGTAGTTTTTGAAAAGGTTTTAAAAGCTTTTTTCGCTGCGGCGATAGCCATTCGGGTGTCTTCTTCATTTCCCAGAACTACTTCTCCTGTTTTTTGATTGTTCGTAGGGTTGATAAGGTCAAATGTTTCTGTTCCATTCGGTGTAACAAATTCACCGTTGATGTAAATTGTATTAATCTGTTTCATTTTGATGATTTTAATACGACAAAGTTCGTCAGAAACAGAAAAGACAGGTTTGCTGTATGGTTCAATTTTTATTTGTTGTATGGTTCAGATTTGTGTATAAAATATTAGCTGTTTGTGTTCCTTTTTGATTTAATATGAAAAAATGGTGTGTTCTTCCCTGAAATTGACTACTTTTATCATAACCAAGTAAATAGGTCGTTTTGAGAACAACACTTAAACTTATTATCGTTTAGTATCAGTCTTCGTAACCACAGGCTGATCGTTCTTTCGTTTGGATAATTCTATCCGAACAGGTTTTCATTTCATCATATTATCTACTGCATTGCCTGCAAAAGGCAGCTATATCTGTTGTTTTGGTTTTAATCATTATGATTTTTAAAGACTGAATACAGATCAAATATACCTTAAGAATAGTCTTTGGGTAAATCTCAGATGTATCAACCTTCTTGTAATGCGTGAATAATATTGAAAAAATCCAACAAAGAATACCAAGCACGATTATAAGTAATGAGTACAAAACATATTTGGGAGGTAAAAGCGAAAAATACTCCCTTACTAAAAAAGAAATGCAGTCATTGTAACAGCGACAGGTTTTACTGCAGCGATAAATTCAGATTGAATGCTCAAAAAAAGAATATTGATATATGGTTGATTTACCGATGTGTAAAATGCAGCAACACCTATAACATGACTGTTTTTTCTAGAATAAGAACAGAATCTGTCAGTAAAGAACTCTTCAATAAATTTTCAGAAAACAATACGGAAATTGCCTGGGAATATGCTTTTTCACAGGAAATAAGAAGGAAAAATAATGTAATAACAGATATGGAAAGCGTAGAATATGAAATTCTGTACACTCCCATTCCTGTTGAAGATCTGATCAAAATGGATGATGAGGTGATTTCATTTCAAATACAATGTTCTTTTGATTGTAACGTAAGAGTTTCAACCGTTGTCAGGACATGTTTAGGTCTTTCATCATCTAAATTGAACTTTCTGCTTGATTCAGGTACAGTTTATTTTAATGAAAAACCTTTGCAAAAGAAATACAAGATTAAAAACGATGATATTGTTACTATCAACAAGAAAACGCTGATTGATATCTACTTTATCGGGAAAGAGGAATTACTTCTCAGGACCTAAGATGCTCAATAATAAAAGAACCTCTAAATAATAGTTTGGGAGGTTCTTTTATTTAATTTTACTTTGGCTTTTTTAAAAGATTGACCTGTTTCTGTAAAGTCTGTTTTTCCAGTTTTGACTTTGTAAGACGAATGGCTTCTTCAAAGTGATCAATCGCTTAATTCGGGTTGATTTCAGAATATAAATATCCCAGTAATCCATGATAATATTGGTTGCCCGTGAGATTAAGTTTTTCTGCTTCAGTGACTGCTTTCTCATTTCCACACACTTTGGAAAAAGCAAAAGCTCTGTTTAAGGCAGTAATAGGAGAGTACTCAATGATAATAAGTTGGTTGTAAAGGTTTAAAATATGCTGCCACTTATTTTCAGCAGATGAAGTATGCCAATAAGCAATCCCAGCTTCCAGATGGTATTTTGAAACGGAAGTACTGTCGGCCTTACAGGCTTCTATCAGGTAATAATTGCCTTTTTCGATCAATGCTTTATCCCATAATGTTACATCCTGTTCATCAAAAAGAATAGATTCACCTTCTTCATTGGTCCTTGCATCGAGCCTTGAGCTCTGAAAACACATCAAAGCCAGCAGGGCATTGGTTTTTGGAGTATTGGTCAACTGATTGTCAGTAAGGATCAGGGTAAGTCTTATGGCTTCAAGGCAAAGATCTTTACGGATTAAAAGAGTATTTGTCCTGGAAAAATAGCCTTCATTAAACAATAAATATAAAGTAGTCAGTACCATTTCCAATCGCTGGTGAATATCCTGTTCACGTAAAGAATCTATTGTAAAATGATGTGTTCTGAGAGTTTCCCGACCTCTTTGCAAGCGTTTTTTAATCGTCTCTGTTTTTGAAAGAAAAGCATTGGCAATTTCTTCAATACTGAAGCCGCAAAGAATCTGAAGAGCCAGACATATTTGAGTTTCCCGGGAATTGAGAGGGTTGCAGGCTGCAAAAATCATTTCCAGCTGGCTGTCAGTGATGTTTTTAGTGTCGAAATCTATGACTGGATACTCTTTTTCGGATGTTCTTACTTCTTCTTTGTTTTTTTCAATAATGGAAAGGTGTTTGAAATAATCTTTTGCTTTATTCTTCGCCACCGTATAAAGCCAGGCTGCAGGATTGTCCGGAATTCCGTTTAATGTCCAATATTCCGAAGCTTTCAAAAAGGTTTCGCTGGCAATATCTTCCGCAATTTCGATATGTTTGATATCAAAACTTCTGCAAAGTACAGCAACAATTTTGCTATACTCGGTTCTGAATAAATGCGGGGTTATTTCATTCGGATTTGTCATGGCTGATGAAAAGGCTGTATCAAAGGTAATTACATTGGTTTGGAAGTACAACTGACGCAAGTCTCTTTTACAAATATCTGCGCTATCTGTAAACCTGAGCGGGATAAAAGAAGATCACGCATCGTTTTATATTCTTTCATTGTACTCAATTGTTTAATTCATTTTGATGACGACTAATTTTCTTCAATGGGGACATTTATTTTCTATAAACGCCAGAATTATTTCAAATCCATAGTGGTTCTGAAAACACAAACTGCATTTCCGGTAATACTGATGATATCGGGTTGGCTGTCTTTTACGCTAACCCGTACTTTTACTTTACCAATTCTGTTGATGGCTTCCCCCTGTTTTCCAGTAAATTCAAAAATAGCATCTGCAGTCTCTATGATTTTGTTTTGAATAAGATAACCTCCCAAAGGACCGTTTGCATTTCCGGTAACAGGATCTTCAGAAATACCGATGGCGGGTGCAAACATTCTTCCATTGGTTAATATTTCTTTTTCATCTGTATCAAAAGTAAATACAAAGTATCCGTTACAGCCAATTTCTTTACTAAGTTTTCCTAAAGTAATAAGATCAGGATCCAGATTATTTAAGACCGTATTGCTTTTGATTCCGATCATTACTTTTGAATGACCTGTAGAAGCGATTTGCACAGGACAATTTTCATCAAGATCATCCGTTGTCAGTCCCAGGGCCAGCAAAATTCTTTGGGTTATTGATGTATCAAAAGCAGGACTCAGCACAAATTTTCCCTGTGTCATGGTGATGAGATAATCATTGTTTTCTCTTTCAATATGAATTGGTAATATTCCAATTTGTGTATATATTGCAATTGTACAGGAATCCAGATGATCTTCCTGAGCTTTCGCATAAAGTGCTGCAATGGTGGCGTGCCCGCAGGAAGGAACTTCTGTGGTAGGAGTAAAATACCGAACATGATAATCGAAATTTTCTTCAGGATTATCAGGTTTGAAAACAAATGCTGTTTCAGAATTATTAAGTTCTCTGGCAATAAGCTGCATTTCTTCAGGTGTCATATTCTCAGCGTTTAATACAACTCCTGCAGGATTTCCTTTGAATTTTTCTTTGGTAAAAGAATCAATTTGGTAGACGATAACTTCTTTCATAATGGATGAGTAAGTTTACTGTAAAAATACGGAATCAAATCGGGGATCAGATGCCTGTTTTATTGTCATTTGATAAAAAAATAAACCAGAATCCTGAGATCCTGATTTATCAATTAGTGAATAGAAAATTTTAAGGTATTTTAATCCCACTTATTTTGGGTAGAAACGGCATACTTTCCTGCTCCTGTAAAGAAAAAGCTTAGGCTTATGAGCATATAGATCACCAGTAATTCCAAAGCCCAGCCTCCAAATTCATTAAGTTTGAAAATATTAGCCGTTTGCGCAAGGAGGGTAGCAGTAAAGCAGTTAGCAGCAAAAATTAATCCTGCCAGCCTTGCCCTGAATCCTATAATCAACATAACAGGAGCTATAATTTCACCCGCAAAGACACCATAAGCAAAGAATGCTGGTAAACCGTGCATGGTCATCATATCTTTAATGAATCCAACTCCGTGGATCAGTTTGCTGGTTCCATAAACCGACATGGGAAATCCGATAGCTATTCTGCAGATAAGCATTCCTAAATCAATGTTCTTTTTCATTTCGTATTATTATTTAAAAGTTATATTTTATAAATGCCCCGATATTTTCCAGGGTCTTTTTTCCGTTATTAAACTGATCAAAATTGGAGGCCAGCCCGTACATCATTTTATCCTGTTTCACACCAAGTCTGATAAACTGCAGTCCTCTGGGATATCCGCTGTCATCAAGATTTCCAATAGCCAGTACACTGAAATATCCTTTGAGATCTTTTGTCAGATAAGGAGTATATTCAAATGATATGGACTGCTCCAGCGAAAATCCTTTCTGATAAGTAGTTCCTATGGAGTAGGAGAGAGAATAGCTGGGCTGGACGATCTTGTATTGCAGATAAGCACTGAAAAAGGCTCCCGGATTTTTAATTCCAAACGCTGCGTTGGCGCTAAGTCTTTTGGTAAAGTTATAAGCCAGGGTATTTCTGATGAAGAATATATTTTCTTTGTCTTTGGTGTATTCTGTATCAAATAAAGTAAGATTGTTCAGTTTCAACCGCTCATTCAGCTGATAATTGACATTGTGCATATAGGTATACGACCGATGTCCTAAAACAAGATCCGGAGTATAAGAAAGTTTCTGTGCATTCAGATTCAGGGAAGCTGACGCAAGAGCTGTTATTGTGATGATTTTTGCCTTCATATTTCACTCATTAAATTCTGAGAGCAAAATTATTCGGGCTGGAACGGAATAAACTTAAGAAATCTTAAGAAAGGTCAGACAGGTGCTTTTTTCTGAGATAGCTCAGGTATTCTACTGTGATTCCCAGGTAAGAAGCAATCATGTATTGAGGAAAACGCTGTTCAATATTGCGGTAGGTGCTGACGAATGTCCTGTATTTGGTGTAAGCATCAACTCTTGAATGCTCAAAGGTTCTTTCCTGTAACGTAACATAAGCAGACTGCATTTTCAGCCGCCAGAATTCTGAAATGGCCGGAACTTCTTTGTATAATAATTCCAAATGGCTTTTACTGATTTGTATAATCGTGGTATCTTCATTAGCCTGAATAAACATTCTTGAAGGCAGTTCGCTCAGATAGCTGTACAGATCATTCACCCACCAGTTTTCAATACCTAACTGAGTCGTATTTTCTTTTCCTTTTTCATCAATATGATAAGCGTACAGACTTCCCTGAGCAATGAAGCGCATGTGTCTGGAAACCTGACCTTCACGAAGCAGATATTCTTTCTTTTTGAGTTGGATTATTTCTAATTTAGAAGTGATATAATCAATATCCTTATCTTCTAAAGAAACGATTTCCTTAAAGTGTTTTATCAGCTGTAAAAGTATAGTATCCGTATCCATCATGAAGTATTGTGCTTTGTTCCCAACGATCATGTCAGGGGGCTATAGGCACAAATTTACGGAAATATTAAAAAAATATAGTGAGAAAACAGACTGAATACGAACTGAAAGGATCATAGGTTTTGAAAAATGCAGTCTTCCAATGGGGTAAAGTGCACAAGAAGAAACTATTATTTGTAGTTTTGTGATTATCATGAAAATAGAGAATATGTCATTGATCAACGATTTGGGCAAAATTATTTTTTTCCTGTTTCTGCTGTTGAGCGCTTTCCTGATTACAGCAAAATCTGAAAGAAAACTACCGAATTACTTATTTGCTGCCTTTCTGTTGATTTCTATCATTGATCTTTCCGGGTTTTTCCTGCCACCACCTGATAACAAAATAATCAAAGGATTCAAGATGGCCAGTGTTTTGTTGCAGATGCCTATATATTTTCTGTATGTCAATGCGGCCTGTTATTATAATTTTACCCTTCGTACCAAACATCTTCTTCACGCAGTACCGTTTTTGTTCTTCCTGACCTGGTTCAGTATATCAGTAATTTCTGAGCAAAACAATCAGGCATTTGATGTTGTTTCCACTGTACAGTATTATTTTTATATTGTTGCCGTATTTCTGGTTTTGAGAACATTCAGAAAGCTGTATCAGGAAAACTATTCCAGCAATCATCATCTTACCTATAAATGGCTGATGCAGACAACAATTCTCTTTTTGATAGGAAATACTTTTGTATTGATCAGGGAATTTCTGAAAGATAATGAAACTGCATTTTTATTTTTATATACAGTCAACTCAGTATTTGTATTATTTGTCATCAGCTGGTTTGTATTAAATGCTTTATACCGTCCCAATCTTTTGGCTGGAATCAATAAAGATCTGCTTCCCGTACAGCAGGTACTAGAATCCTCAAAAGAAGAACCGGAGCAATTGAAAAATCTCCTGAAATTTATGGAAACCGAAAAACCTTATCTGGATGATAAACTTACCTTACAGAAACTGGCAGAACAAATCGGTATGCCCGAAAAACAGTTATCCATTTTAATTAATCAGCATACGGGTAAACACTTTTTTGACTTTATCAATGAGTTCAGAATAAACACAGCTAAAGTTCTTCTCAGAAATCAGCCTCAGCTTACCGTGCTTGAAGTTCTGTATGAAGTGGGGTTCAATTCCAAATCTTCATTTTATACTGCCTTTAAAAAAGAAATAGGTGTAACGCCTACAGATTACAGAAAATCAAATGTTTAAATAGTGTCCGATTTTAAGTCGGACTGATTTTTCAGATAAAAAGAGTCCGGTTTCCGGTAGTCGGATATTTAAATCAGTGTAAATTTTCAGATTTGCTTCATCATTAAAATTTAAACAGATGAAACTACAAATCAGATTCGCATTGTTTCTTTTTACTATCCTGAACATCGGATTTTATTCCGGACAACAGATTCCGCAGGATAAAATCCGGAAAGTGGATTCCCTCGTGAACAGCTACTCCAAATCCAATGAACCGGGAATGGCTGTTGGCATTATCAAAGACGGAAAAATACTCTATAAAAAAACATACGGACTCGCCAATCTTGAAGACCGGATTCCCGTGACCGATTCTACGGCTTTTGATATTGCTTCTGTTTCTAAACAATTCACTGCATTTGTGACACTTTTGGCTGAAAAAGAAGGTAGATTGTCATTGGAGGATGATATCAGAACTTATCTGCCAGAGCTAAAAAATCTGCCTTATAAAATTACCATCAGACAGCTGGCTAATCATACCCATGGACTGCCAGATTTTACAAGTATAAAAGGTTTACAGGGAATTGGAACTGAAGTAAGAGTGACTCATACGGATGCAGTAAAAACAGTTTTGGCGATTAAAAGTATCAACTTTAAACCTGGTGATGAATACAAGTACAACAATACCGGTTTTCTGATGCTTGCAGAAATTCTCCACAGGGTTTACAAAAAAGATTTTGTCCAGATCCTTAAAGAATATATTTTCAAGCCATTGCATATGGATCATACGATGGCAGTGAATGATCCGGTGAACATTATTCCAAATAGAGCAGAATCTTATCAGGAAGATAGTTCCGGTTTTGTAAAAACACCTCTTGGACAAATGGAAAATGGCTCTTCCAATATTTTTACTACACTGAACGATTTGTGTACATGGGCAATTAATTTTCAGAAACCATCCGTTGGAAGCCGTGAAATGTACAATAAGATGCAGCAAAGTACTGTTTTAAATACGGGTGAAAAAGTAGACTACGGATTGGGCTTGCAAACCGGAAAGTATAAAGGATTGGATATTGTCTTTCATGGTGGAGGTACAGCCAGCTACAGATCTTATATCCTGCATATTCCTGCCTATCATCTATCTATTGTTCTTATGGGAAATAAAAAGGTTTTTGACGGATTGCTGGTTGCCTACGGATTGGTAGATGTACTGCTTAAAGATCAGCAGGTTCTTCCGGATCCTCCTAAAAAAATAGCTTATACCAGTGCTGAACTAAAGTCTTTTGAAGGTACTTATGAGATGAATCCCGGAAATTATCTGGATATGACAACAGATGGCAAAAATCTTTACTGGAATCATAATAAAACACCTTTAAAAACTGCAGGAGACAATAAATTTAATATTCCTTTTCTTCCCACTGGAAGCTTCACAATTCATCCAGGGAAGTTAACGTTCAGAATTGGTGACTTTACATTTACTTGTAAAAAAGTAATATTAAAACCTTTGAATGAGGATAAAATTGATCTTAATAAATACGTGGGTTTTTATAGAAATGATGAATTCAATACCATCTATCAATTGATTGTCGAAAATAATAAGCTGGTTGCCAGACATTCTATAAACGCTGATATCCCACTGTATTTTCTAAGTGAGGCAGAAGTTTATTCTTATGAATCTATTTTCGGACGACTTGATTTTAAATATGATAAGAACAAAACAATTTCAGGATTTATGCTTTCAGGAGCAAGTCTTAACCATATTGAATTTAAAAAAATAAAATAGTCTTTTGGGGAAATTCTTTTGAATCGTATTTAAAAGAAGAAGACCACAATTTAACTTATAAATTGTGGTCTTCTACAGCTTAGAACTATTTAAACTACGATTCTGTTTTCAAATAACCATAATGCAAAGCTGTTTCTTTTCCGAACAAGCTTGAGAAAATATTCTGAAACTCATGGATGTACTTACACTTTATCGCGTTCCCATATATTTTCAGACCCTCCAGTATTTTTCTGGAACTCAGGTCTATATCATATTTTATAAAAGATTCCGGTCTTTCATACCGTATACTCTGATCCGAACTGTACGTTCTTGAGAATCCCAGTTTTTCAAGCCATTCTTCTGTTATTTTGATAGGTTTAATGGAAGCTGCCGGGACAGAGATACTTTGAATATCATTTTCGATTTTAACAAAATAAGCCTGCTCGACATTGTGAAAGATCTCGGAGATTGTATAAATCTGATTTTTATACTCCACCAAGTTCTTGATTTTTAAATCTGCTACGTTCATAATATTTTGATTTTTAGGTGATGATATAGTCCTGTATAACCAGCAAATACTATGCCCTGCATCATGTTGTTAAGTCTTGTTTTAGTGAAGATTAGGTTAAATTTTCACTATAAAAAATTAATGATATGTTAAAATACTCCCACATAGGCGGATCATAGCAGATTGTAATAAAAAATTGATGTGGTATGTATGTGGTACTAGTTTTTTGTTCTTCCTTTGGGTACTACATTAGCTGTAGCCAGTAGAAGTGCAATGATGACAGATATGATAAGAACTCCTATGAAAACATTCCAGGAATAAGCATGCAGGAGATAACCAGTACCACTACCCAGGATACTTGAACCAAAATAGTAAAACAGCCAGTAAATAGAAGTAGCTGAAGACTTTCCACGTTTGGCATACAATGCAGTCATCTGGCTGGCCATCGTATGAGCTGCGAAAAAGGAAAGCGTAAAAAGACCAAGTCCGAAAATAAGAATATAGATATTTTCAGATAACAACAATGCGGCTCCTGTGAGCATAAACAGGATAGAACCTTTCAGGATATCATTCATGGGAAACCTTCTGGAAAGACGTCCGGTGATCATCGTACCAAAGACTCCGAAAATGTACATGAGAAAGATAAAAGCAATGATAAAATGACTTAATGAAAATGGTTTTGCTTCCAGTCTGAATGTCAGATAATTATAAACGCTCACAAAAACACCCATCAGCAACGCGGCTGTGCAATATAAACGCAGCATATAAGGGTTGGTAAGGAAAAATTTCATCTGTTTTACCTTAAGGTGATAATCTGTTTTCTGTGGATTGAAAAACTTTGATTCAGGAAATAGTTTCCAGAATACAGCTCCCAGAATGAAGCTTTCTATTCCGATAAAAAGAACAGCATTACGCCATCCGAATTCCCCTGCAAGGAGTGTAGCCATTATTCTTCCGCTCATTCCACCAATGGTATTACCACTGAGATACATACTGATGGCTGCCGGTACTGCCAGAGCATTCACTTCTTCTGTGAGATAGGCCAGAGCAACTGCAGAAACTCCGGAAACAACAAAGCCTTTCATTACTCCGATAGCGATCAGGAGGCTTAAACTTGGTATCCAGGTGGAGATAATGGTAAGTACAGCAGATGAAATCAATGAAAAGACCATCAGACTTTTCCTTGAATAACTGTCCGCTTTAAAAGCAAAAAATAGTAATCCCAGTGCCATACCTATTGTGGAGGAAGAGACAAGCAGGGAAGTATCACCTACAGATACCCCAAACTGTTCTGCAGCCATAGGCAGCATCGGCTGGAAAAGATAAAGCTGTGCAAAAACAGAAAGTCCTGAAAAGAAAATACAAAGTTTTATATATCGGAAACGTGAGCCTCCCTGATTGGCTTTTTCAGATGAATTCATGATTTTTTTTGCAATTAAAATGCAGTGGTTTAACAGAAAATTAAGTTCTGTAAATTTCCTGATTATTTTTCGGATTTAAAAATCATTATCTCAATCATAGGTATTGGTGAAACAAATCAGTGGATTTGTAAACTGCTGATATATTCGGAAGGAGTAATACCTTCCATCTGTTTAAAGACCCTGTTGAAAGTAGACTGGTTGGAGAAGCCTGCTTCGGTATAAATATACATAAGGGTTACTTTCTCAATATCATTTTCAGTAAGCAGTCTTTTTACACACTCAATTCTGTGCCTATTCAGATAATTATTGAAGTTGGGATATCCTTTTACACGGATGGATTTTGAGATATAGCTGCTATTGATATCCATTTCTGCAGCTAGCTTTGAAATATTGAAATTAACATCTTTATACAATTGTTTTTCTTTCATGACAAGTTCAATTTTCTCAAACAGCTCATCTGCAAAAGGAGCTTTTTCTGTCACCAATATGGATTGAACTCCCGGATTCAGGGCTTTCTCCTCAATTTCATGGTAAATTTCAACTCGTTTTATTTTATCTTTAAAATAAATCAGAAGGGATATTACGGCTACATTAGAAACCATAAGGATAGTATCTGTAATTCTTACATCATCCTGACTGTGCAGAGGGAAGTCAAAGCTGAAGTTTTTTGAAATAAGATATCCCACAATAATATTCAGTAATACAAACAGGCTGTAGATCAGGACATATTTCCTCTGAAAAAAAACATAGGCTGCCAGCGGAATCGGGATAAGCCAGACAAAACTTGCTATAGAATTGCTCCAGAAAGCAAGCATGATATAAAAATTGTAGAGGGTCGCAATCACAATATAGGAATGCACCATTACATTTACCGAATACGTTTTACGCACAATCAGGTAAGTGTAGATCAGTAAAAAAAGTCCTCCAAAAAGATACCAGGCCATTATTTTATCCGGGATGATAAAAGTAAATATCAACCCAAATACAGCAAGAATCACAGACATTAGAATGTTGTAATAATACACCAGCTGTCTTTTGTACTCTTCAATTTTTATGTCTTTTGCGGTAGTCATTTGTGGCAACAGATAATTTTTAAATCATTTCAATGCACTTTATAACAGTCAAATATCAAAAATGACTGCGGTAAAATATTGATTGTTAGTTATTTGTGTTTTGGTAAGCCGTTTCCGGTTTTTCATTGATAATTCAGGAATTTGATTTATCAGTGCAGATAACTTTGCACCAGCTAGCTCAACAATGGTTAATTGATGACCTGTCAATTGACCGTCATGATTTATTCATCCCTAAATTTTAAACAAATATACTAAAATGAAGAAAATAAAATTACCTCTTATTGGCATAATGATGTGTACATCAGCTGCTCTATATTCCCAGGTTGGCATCAATACAGATTCTCCTAAAGTAACATTACACGTAGAAGGAAAGCCGGATGTAACTACCGTTCCTGATGGTGTAATGGCTCCCAGAGTAACGGGTGATCAGCTGCGGGCGAAAGATGATGTCTATTTAGCGGCGCAGACCGGAGCATTGGTGTATGTGACTCAAGCTGTGACGATGCCTTCTGCAAAGACAGCAAAAGTAGATAAAGCCGGATATTATATGTTCAACGGAACTACGTGGAAGTTTGCATTTGGAGGAAAAGACGATGATATTACCATTGGAGACCTTATCTACTACCATGGAAGCATTCCTGCAGGTACCTCCGGAGCTGGTACGCTGGCCAGTACCTATCTTTCCGATCTTCCTGTGTTGGGAGGTTTCTTAAGACTGGATGCTCAGTTTAACAGCAGCTCATCAGGTACAGGGGCAGCCACTACTTTTAATCCAAGACTTTATAATGCAGGAACTTCAGATGTGAAAATCTGGGTTTCGGAAATGTCTACCCATACCGGTGATTCTGACAACGGAAATATTAAACTATCACCAGGAGCCTACAGACAGTTTGATGATGGCGTCTATCTTACACAGTCCCACAATGAAACGGTAACATTTGATATTACGATACAGGAACCGGAGCCAAGATGGTACAGAGTGTATTATGCATTCCGTGTAGATAACAAATCTACAACAGGAAGCAGTGATGCTACTACAACGGATTCTAATACTGCTGATAATACAAGAGAACTGTTTCTTTCTGTGCAGAGGTTATATTAACAGAACGTTTTTCTATGATTCTAAAAACACATTGATTCTATAAAAAATTAACCGATCAACTGATGAAAATCTAATGAGATTTGTGTTTTTTCTGGGGCTGGAATAATAGGATATTCCAGCCCCTTTTGTTAATGCATCATTTCGTAGGCCTTGATCAGTTCTGCAATGTTGGCTACATCCAGCTTTTGAAAAATTCTTTTTTTGTAAGTGCTCACAGTAGACATCTGGATATTGAGTCTGTTGGCTATTTCAAGGTTTCCGTTTCCGTCCGCCAGGAGCTTGAAGATTTCATATTCACGGGACGACAGCTTTTCTACCGGATTGTTTCTTTTATTTTGAATAATAAGGCCAATCAGTTCTGCAGGATAAAAATATCCCTTTTCGATCACCGTTTTTACGGCATTTTTTATTTCTTCCTCGCTGCTTTGCTTATTCAGGTAACCTTCAGCACCCTCTCTGATGTATTGGATGGCTACATCCTTGTCATATCCTGAAAAGATAAGAATCTTGAGGTCATTCTGTATATTTTTAAGCTCCGGAATCATTTTTTTGTACTGAGTTCCAGGCATGTCAATATCTAAAATAAGCAGGTCGTAACGTGAACTGCCAAGCTTTTTTTTCACCTGGTCATAGTTTTCTGCAAAATCTATTTTCAACTCCGGATAAGCAGTTTCAAGAACCAGAGAGGTTCCTGCTCTTACTACATAATGATCATCAGCGATTAAAATTCTTTCATTCATAGAGGTTAGTTTTTTTTGAGTATTATTTCCACAACCGTTCCTGTGGGTTGGTTTTGGCTGAAATTAATTTCAGCGTTGATCTTTTTTACCAGATGGATGACCATGTGCAGACCAAGCCCTTTTCCTTTGAAGCTGGGAGTTTCCAGCCTGGGATTTCTAAACAGATTCATATAAATGGCAATCTGTTCTGCAGACATTCCGGTTCCTGTATCAGCAATTATGATTGTGGATTTTTGTTGGTTTTCTGTAATATTCAGACTTATATTCCCTTCAAAGGTATTTTTAACAGCATTATCAAGAATGTTATGAATAATGGCGGTTAAAATACTTTCGTTCACTTTAGAATACACAGTATGTTCAATAAGTTGGGTAATTGTTGTTCCCTTTTCTTTGGCAATTTCACAGAATAGCCTGTTCTTAATTTCCAGGATTCTGTTGATGGGATATTCCTTTTCTTCAAAAATATTCTCCGCTTTGTAAAGCTCTGTATATTCTTTTAAATTCAGAGTAAACTGATAAAGCTGTTCCGAAGATTTATAAATACTGTCAAAATATTTCTTCTGAAGCTCAAGATCATCAGACTCGTGAAGTTTCTGGGAAAGCATGGCTATAAACCGGATAGGAGTAGTAATGTCGTGACTGATGGTTTCAACCAGTTTTTTCTGATATTCCGTTTCTTTTTGCAGGTTGCCTTTCACCAGTTCAAGGTGAAGAGAGGTTTCTTTCAGTTCAGAATTTTTATTGCGGACAATTTGCTTTAATGCTTTATTTTTTATTCTTAAAAAGTTGGTAGTCAGCTGTACAATGATAATGATGATAATCAGTATAATAACAGAAGCAGACACTCTGAATAATAAGGTCTGATAAAAAAGAGGCTGAATGTTGAAACGGATGGTCTTTTCCTCATACTTTCCCTCCGGAGAAATGAGTATTCTTATACTGAGCGTATATTCACCCGGAGCAAGATTGCTGATGGTATATTTTAATTCGTTTCCTGTTGCAATCTGCTCCCACACGGTATTTTCCTTTCCCGATATTTTTCCTTCGATATAAAGGTTTTCCGGGTTAGAAAAATAGGGGATATCAATAAAAACATCTGCAGTTTTATAATCATTCTTTAAATTAAGGGTCTGATGAAAAGACTGGGGTTCAGAATTTCCAATTTTTACCCTTTCAATGTAGATCTTATTTCTTTCCGGATAATAAGTCCGGATATTGTCCGGGTTGAAAAACACAAAGCCGTCCATAGAAGGGAATACAAATTCTCCGTTCTCCAAAGCATAGGCATTAGGCTCCGAACTGCCATTGAATTCATTCGTCAGAAAACCGTCTCTTTTGGTAAAACGGTAATAAAAAACCGGGGTTTTTCTGTTTTCTGCGTATTGCAGCAATTGTTTTTTAGGAACTTTAAAAAGGCCATTATTAGAAGAAATCCAGTAAGCTCCCTTTTGATCTTCAAGCATATAATGAGCAGATTGCAGGTAGCCATTCCTGTCATTCGGCATTTTGATGAGTTTGTGGTTTTTGAAAAGATAAAACCCATCTTTATTCGTAGTAATCCATATCAGATTATCCCTTGTCCTGAAAATACTTTTAACATGAATATTTTTGATTATTGGAGTTATTGTGTTGTTTCCCAGTATTATAGAATACAGGCCATCACTATTACCGGTCAGAATTTCGTGGTCATTATATTGGGAAAAAATATTGACAAAACTTTTAAAATTATAGGTGAAATCCGGATGGGTAAACAGGTCTTTTTTATAAAGACGAAGTTGAGTCCCCAAAGGATCAGTAAATGTAGTCCCATAAAGATTTCCGCTTTTCATGAAACTTTCAAACCCATTGCTGATAAAAGTAGAATCCTTCTTTTTGTACCCTGAATTTTTGTAGTACCTGATAATGCTGTTTCTTTTTCTGATCAGAATGTTTTCGGAGTCGTCATACATCATCAGATAATTGTCATTACACCCGAACAGGTGTTTATTGACAATGCCGTTTTTCCCGAATTCTGTTCCGTCCTCTGCAATGATTGTACTTTTACTGAATGGGAGAGAAGCGTAATACACATTGTTGGAAAAATCTGCTTCTTTCTTTGAAATATAAAAATTGGTGAGCTTAATTACATTAAGCCCATTATTAAGTGTTCCCAGATAGAGCTTATTGAAGTCTTTATCAAAAAACATAGAGCAGTAGGAGTGATTGCCTATTTCCTCAAACTTAACGAGAAATTTTAAGCGGAGATTCTTTTCGTTACCTTCTAAAATATAAATATTATCATGATTGATGATAAAAGTCTGATTGGTTATCTGCTGCCAATAAATTTTAGTGTCTGGGTGATTAAAAAGTGTAGGCTCTTCAGAAACAGAAAGCTGCCCTTTATAAATAGTATAGGTTTTCCTTTTTTTCAGATCATTAATAAAAAGAGTATCATTCAGAATAAAAAGATTATTCAGATTCTTATTGGTAAAAGGAATTGCTATTTTTGTTTCCTTTTTCCCCTCTTTATAGATAATGGAATTTTTTTCTGTAAAATAATAGGCTGAGTTTTTAAGCTGTATGAAATAATGAATATCATTATAGAAGCTTGATGTTATAATATTATTGGCAATCCGCTGTACAATAGTATTGCCATTGGAAAAAGTCATTTTATCACTCTTGGTGAGGCTGGAAATTTTTGGAAATCTGTTTTTAATGATGATTTTATTCTCCTGAAAATTATTGAGAACTGTAATACTGTCCAGAGTCGGATCCCCAATAAATTCCCCGAAATGAACATTGTTTGCTTTGAAATTATTAAAAGTAATAAACGAACTTCCATCATACCGTACAAGCCCGTTCTCTGTGGAAATCCAGATGAAACCATATTTATCTTTAACAATGGCCTTTGCACTGCTTTGTGGAAGTCCATTGTCTATATTGTACCACGTAGAAGTATGGCTCTGTCCGTAAATGTTTAAATAGATGCAAGCAAATATAAATGCCCAAACTCTCATATATGTGCAAAACTGATCTATATCTTCTGCACTAATGCAAAAGACGGTTAATAATAGTATTTGTACAAGTCAAAGCTTTTTTAATGGGTGGGAACGATTGAAAATAAATTTTTATCATTGAAGTTTTCAGGTCTTTTGTGTTTTATATTTTTTGATCGTGTAAAAATAGTGAAATTATGGCGATAAATCAGTATCTTAAAATCTGTTTTGTGTAAGTTTTATAATGGTTTGCTGACGATAGAGTACATGAAATTTTCTGAAACATTATAATATTTCAATAATAAGTGATAAATTTATACTGGATTCATTTTGAAATACCTTCTATAAATCTCAGTGCTGTACCGAACTTGTGATTTGTTTTAGGATTTCATAAATAAAGAATATTTATGCTTTTGTATTTTTTTGAATATTTCCTGAGGAACAGTTTTTAGTGAGATTTAATTGCTTTTTGTAGTAAAAGTTTGACAAAAAACTGAGGTTAATTCTACATGATATCTTTGTTAAGGCTTATGAATATTCATATTTTTGCAAAAATATTTTCACAACGATTAAAGAAGATTTATTGTATAAATAATGATTCTAAGAACACAAACGGTTTTATCTCAAAAACAAAAGAGGCTGCATCAAAGTAAGCCTCTTTTTTATTCTCCGATTCAAAAAATCCATTTTTAAACATAGAAAAACCTCCCATAAATACGGGAGGCGAATTAAACTGATTGTATATTGAAGTGTAATTCAATCATTATTTATTGTTTTCAAGCCACTTCAGTCTGCGCTCATCAGGCAGGTGTTTTACTTTGAAGTTTTCAAAAACAGCATTGAATCCCTGTCCGTCAGGGCAGGCGGCCATTAACCCAACCATTACAGGAGTATTATCCTGAAGAGGAGCATTCCGCATCATGATGTAATTTTTATCATCAAAAGAATAAAATATCTCCACAGCATCCAGCCTTCTTACTGCTTTTATCCATACCGCAGGAGGTGTTTTTTCTAATGTTATGACACTCCAGTCACTTTTGTTGTGAGTCACCACAGTGCTGAGGTTATATTTGCCGTCTACAAATTCCACTCCGGCTTTGATGTAATGCTCTTTATCGGTTCTCAGCATAAGTCCCATTTGGTCGAACCGGGCCTTATAATTGCCTGTGATTTTCACTTTTGCTTCAAATTCACCGCCATACGTAGTATAGTAAAACGGAGCATCATCTACTGTAAATCCATAATGTGAAACTCTCCAATAATCACTCTGCGGGGTTACAAACATCGAAAGGCTGTTATTTTTGATTTCCCATTTTTCAGGCTCATTAAACCAGGTCATTTTCTCCAGGCTCTGCGCAGAAAGCTTTTGAATCAGGAATAAGGTACAAAAACCTAAAATCAATTTCTTCATTCTCTTTTGGATAAATTCTAAAGGTAAATTATTATTTTAGCAAAAGTATGATTAAACCCTAATCACGTCAATACTGATAAATAACCATTATGGAAATCCGTGAACAGCTCAGCGATCAATTACTCGATAACGCCTCCAGAAAATGCATGCTTGATATAGAGGTCTATAAGCAGAGAGCGTTTGCTTACTCACAGATGGAAGGGGCAATCTGTGTATTGAGCGATATGCAGGCGAATAAAAGCTATATTTATAAGTCTGCAGCGGCTGAAGAACTTGGACTAACAACAGGTGAAAATCCCACAGAAATAGATTCAATCTGGGAAGAAGAAATGCTTAAAAAGATTCATCCCGATGACCGGGTCAAGAAATACATCCATGAACTCCGCTTTTTCAAACTGCTGGGGGCTATGGATATGGAACAGCGCACAGAATACAGTGTACTGTCAAAAATCAGGATGAAAGATAAAAATGAAGAGTACCGCTGGGTAAAACACCGCATGTTTTATGTGTACTCACCTTCCAACGGGAGGTTGAGGCTGGCTCTATGTCTTTATAATCTTGCCCTAACTTCATCTGCTGTTCCTGATTTTATGATTATTAATACAGTAAAAGGAGAAGTGGTTGTAAAAGATAAACTTGATTATAAAAATATTCTGAGCCCAAGAGAACTGGAAGTTTTAAAATTTGTAGGGGAGGGCTACGCCAGTAAGGAAATTGCTGATATGCTTTTTATTAGTATCAATACCGTAAGCAGACACCGGCAGAATATTCTGGAAAAACTGAAAGTAAAAAATTCTACACAAGCTTTCAAAGATAGTTTTTATTAACTTTTCCACTTTAAATATCCGAAAATTTCACCATGTTATTTTGGATGTTATGATTAAATTTATACCTTGAATACGGATTAGCAAGAACACTACATGATGAAAAGAAGTGAAGAAATTACCCGCCAGTATTTTACCTTTTTGGACACCCATATCCAGGATGTTATTTCCGGGACCGTTCCGGATTTTATGGAACTAAACGAAATTGCCGGAGAACTTGCTGTTTCTCATAAACATCTCACCGATACGGTTAAAAAAGAAACCGGACAGCATCCCTGTTATTTTTATGATGAAAAAATTATCGAACAGGCTAAAAAGATGCTTATCAATTCCGATAAATCTGTAGCGGAAATTGCCCGTATTTTTACTTACGATCCATCCAACTTTTCAAAATTTTTCAAAAAAATGACCGGCTTTACTCCTGGAGAATTCAGAAAATCAAACAAACTTTAGCCTGCCTATTTTATTTCTTTAAAATTGCTGTGACAGGGAACTTGTGACGAATTTCCTCTCTTGGTAGGGATTTAATCCTGCCAGGTTTTTGTTATAATGCATGTTTCAGTGAATAATTACGAGAAAACAAGTAGTAAATAATCTTTTATAAATGAGATGGTTGTAAAAAATAAGCGCCTTTTTTTATTATTTATATATTAATATTTCTTTATTGTTTACTTTTTTTATTAAATTTAGGTAAGAAAAAACTAATTAATTCAATAGTAAGAAAATGTTAAAAAGATACAGATATATAAAATAGTTTGGTTACCAGATAATAAGAATAAATTATTGTGTCTTTAATAATATTTAATCTTAATGCAGGCGTTTATGCCCTCTAAATAGTTATATATTTGTTTCTTTTAAACCACAACAAACAAGATTAAGGATGAGCATCAATTTCACAACAGCAACTATTAAAGACTTTGAGAATATACCAGATAATGATATGGCTCAAAGGGCTGAAATTTTTTATGAATATTTAGACTATGTAAAGTCTAATGGACACATGAATTACAGACTGAAGAATACTTCAGGAACCAATGCAATACTGAATGTAAATATTGCAAACCAAAACAGAGAATTTGTTAGTTTTGTATCAAGTGATTATTTAGGATTTACGCAGCACCCAAAAGTAAAACAGGCTGCTATTGAAGGAATCGAAAAATATGGTACAGGAACAGGAGCTACTCCTCTTATCGGCGGATATTTTGATTACCACAATGCCTTAGAAAAAAAAATCTCCAGTTTTTTTAAAAGAACAGAAGATGAAGCCGTAGTATTTACTACCGGTTATACAGCTAATAGTGCTTCTTTACAATGCTTAATGCAGAAAGAAGACCTGGCTATTTTAGATATGGCAGTGCATGCCAGTGTACACGAAGGATGTGCTTTTACCAATAAAAAAACATTTCCACACAATAATTTGGAATCTTTGGAACACATTTTGAAGGTATCTGAAAATCTGTACCGTACGAAACTCGTTATTGTGGACGGAGTGTATTCCCAGGATGGTGATACCTCCCATATTAATGAGATCTACAATCTTGTGAAAAAGTATAATGCCTTTCTAATGGTAGACGACGTACACGGTGTCGGTATCCTTGGAGAAACAGGAAGAGGTACTTTGGAACAGGCCGGATTGCTTGATAAAGTAGACATCATCACAGGAACATTCAGTAAAACGTTTGGTAACCTTGGAGGATATGTCATTGCCGATAAAAAAATAGCAGCATTTATCAGATTCCAATCCCGCCAGCAGATTTTCTCAGCAACAGCTCCACCATCATCAGCAGGAATTGTCAAAGCCATTGATTTAATAGACGAAGAACCTATCTGGAGAGAAAGACTCTGGAACAATATCAATTACTTCAAAAAAGGTCTTGACGATTTAGGATTGGATACGGGAGTTACCTGCTCCGCAATTATTCCCGTAAAAATTGGAGATCCTTATGTAACAGGAGAGGCCGGAAAACTACTAATAGAAAAAGGAATCTATACCAACCCGATTCTTTACCCGGCTGTACCAAGAAAAGATGCACGTATAAGGATGAGTGTGACTGCCAGACACGAAAAAGAACATCTCGACAAAACGCTGAACGCGTTTGATGATATTAATAAAAAATTGCATATTGCAAAAAAATAATAAATTATGCCTAGAAAAGTAGTGCAGGGCCCCATTAGGGACAAAGAAAAAACAAAGCAAAAACTGCTTGCTGCAGTTGGTAAAATTTTAAGAGTAAAAGGATACTCCGGATTAAAAGTAAGTAAAATTGCTGCAGTAGCCGGATTTGATAAAAAATTGATCTATGAGTACTTTGGAAGTACAGATAAACTGATCGATGAATATATCAAATCTCAGGATTACTGGAGTCAGGTGAATCAGGACGTCGATATGGATTTTTCCGACGGCGGACATGAACTTACCAAAATGGTTGTACTTAATCAGTTCGAAAACCTGAAGAAAAATAAAGAACTTCAGAAAATTATTCTTTGGGAGCTTTCAGAAAGCAAGCCTATTCTTAAAAAATTGGTTGAACAGCGTGAAGATGTAGGGGAGGTTTTGTTCGGAAATATTTCAGATCCTTATTTCGGAGATGGTGTGGCAACAAGACATAGAGCAATTATGGCTCTGATTGTTTCTGGAGCTTACTATCTTAACCTTTATACAGGATATAATGCCAATAAATTTTGTGGTATTGATCTGAAAACTGAAGATGGAAGAAAAGAGATTGAAGGGGCTATTGTTGAACTGATTGACTTCGCATACAGCAAAAAGAAGTAGAGGTTAAAAGTTTTCCGATTTAAACAGAAATACGTTTTTTGTTGATATTTGAAAACTTTTAATTTTCAAATTAAAACTATATTTCTTATTTTTGACCAATGGAAAATTTTATAGTATCTGCAAGAAAATATCGTCCTCAGGAGTTTGATACGGTTGTAGGACAATCCCATATTACGGATACTTTAGAACATGCAATTGAAGAAAGTCAGTTAGCTCAGGCATTACTTTTTTGCGGCCCTCGTGGTGTGGGTAAAACTACTTGTGCAAGGATTTTAGCAAGAAAGATCAATGAGAAAGATGGCTCGGTTTCAGAAGATGGCTTTGCTTACAACATCTATGAGCTGGATGCAGCATCCAATAACTCTGTAGATGATATCAGGGAACTGATAGATCAGGTAAGATTTGCACCTCAGGTTGGTAAATACAAAGTGTATATTATTGATGAGGTTCATATGCTGTCTTCTGCCGCTTTCAATGCATTCCTTAAAACTCTGGAAGAACCGCCTGCCCATGCAATCTTCATTTTGGCAACTACGGAGAAACATAAAATTATTCCCACAATTTTATCCCGTTGCCAGATCTATGATTTTAAAAGAATTGTCATTGAAGACATTCAAAATCATCTGAGAAATATAGCCCAGAAAGAAAACATCCAGTACGAAGACGATGCATTGTATCTGATTGCTCAGAAAGCTGATGGTGCACTAAGAGATGCACTTTCTATCTTCGACAGGCTTTCTACATTCTCCCAGAAAAATATTACGCTGGCAAAAGCAGCCGAAGTATTAAACATTCTGGATTATGATCAATACCTCAATATCGTAGATCTTGCCAAGGAAAATAAAATTCCTGAAATGCTTTTCGCGTTCAATGACATTGTGAAAAAAGGATTTGATCCCCATATTTTCATTGCCGGATTAGGAAATCATTTCAGAGACTTGATGATGGCGCAGAATACTTCTACTATCGATCTCATTGAAGTGGGAGAGAAGACAAAATCCAAATTTATAGAGCAGGGACAGAAGTGGGCCGCCCAGCAGCTGATTGATGGCATTGAAATCTGCAACCATGCAGATATTAATTATAAGAATTCAAAAAACCCAAGACTTACGGTTGAAATTGCATTAATGCAGCTGGCTTCACTGACAGCTAATTTAGGCGATACTAAAAAAAAAAGTTCCTGATTCTAGCTCCGTTTCTTAGTGAGAAACAGGAGGTGAAGATGCCGGAAAAAACTCCGGAGAAAAAAGAAGTTAAGGCAGAACAACAGCCTGCAGCTTCAGAAAAAGTAGAGGAAACTCCAGTAACGAAAACAACCAAACCATTATCAAGACCGGGAATCTCTTCGGGCTTCAGCATCAATTCTTTCCTGAATAAAGAAGATAAAGTGGAAACAACAGAAACAATTGTTGCGAAAACTGAAAACCTTCCTCAAAACCATTTTACAGATACAGATCTGCAGATGGAATGGAAAATTATGCTGAAACAGCTTCAGGTAAAAAATAACTTTGTTTTTAACGCAGTAAAAACCTTCAAGCTAATCAAAGCTGACGAAAATAAAATCAAAGTTTTATTCCCTTCAGATTCTGCCAAAGTAGAATTTGATAAAATAAGTGGAGAATTTTTTAATCATTTTAAAAGAAAAATTCAAAACCATATGATTGAGATAGAATACGTCAGAGACGTTGAAAATCTGAAGATTGAAGTGGTGACAAAAAGAAAAATGTTTGAAAAACTGATCGAAAAAAATCCACTTTTAAAAGATCTTGATGATTTAATGAAGTTTGATTTGACATAATTTTTATATATTTGTCAAATATTTCTGTTGAAAATATGTTTTCAACAAGAACAAATTACAACCAGAAAAGCTAAAACAAAGGCATTTCTAGAATAAAATGGAAAAATTGACTAACGCATATCTGTCTTTTTTTGCACCCGCTAATTACTTTTTTAGCGGTTATTTTAGTTTTTCTGCTTCTTATTATAGAAATTTCAGAACGTATTACCGATTTTATTGGTACTGTTAACTGAATTTCTTTCCAAAAAATACAGGAGAAGTAGAGCCCTATTATTTTCCTGATTCCTTTAAAAATTTTTGAACGGCATTTTTTGAAAAGAATTATAAATTAAATTTTATAATCCAAAGGGCTATTGCTGTCAACGAAAAAATTATATAAAAAAAACAATAAAATTTAGAATATGAATTTAAATGATTTGAAAAATGAGTGGATCGATGGGCTTACACAGCCTCTAATGATCGCGGGACCATGTAGTGCGGAAAGTGAAGCTCAGATGCTTGAAACTGCAAGGAGAATTAAAGAATCCAATGCCAATGTGTCAGTTTTCCGTGCAGGAATCTGGAAGCCTCGTACCAAACCAAACGGTTTCGAAGGAGTCGGAGTGATCGGTTTGAACTGGCTAAAAAAAGTAAAAGAAGAATATGGTTTCAAAACAGCTACTGAAGTTGCTAATGCACATCACGTGTTCGCCGCTCTGGAAGCAGATGTTGATGTCCTTTGGATCGGAGCGCGTTCTACAGTGAACCCATTTACGGTACAGGAAATTGCAATGGCTTTAAGAGGAACAGATAAGCCTGTATTTGTGAAAAACCCTGTGAATCCGGATCTTGCGTTATGGATCGGAGCATTGGAAAGACTTTTAGGTCAGGATATTAAAAACCTGGGAGTAATTCACAGAGGATTTTCAACTTACCAGAAAACAAAATACAGAAACAACCCGAACTGGCAGATTGCCCTTGATTTCAAGAGCCAGTTTCCGAATATCCCAATGTTGATTGACCCGTCACACATCTGTGGAAACAGAACCGGTCTTGCCGATATCACACAGGAAGCCCTTAACGTAGGATACCAGGGTGCTATTATTGAGTCGCACTGCAATCCTGATGAAGCTTGGAGTGATGCTTCTCAGCAGATTACTCCGGAGGTTCTTGCAGACCTTATTGGTAATCTGAAAGTAAGAAGCTCTAATCTTGCAGGTTTTGAAGGAGAGATGGGAAGACACAGAACTCTAATCTCAGATCTTGACTTCCAGTTAATTGAACTTCTTTCGCAAAGAATGAAAATTTCTGAAAAGATTGGTAAACTTAAAAAGGAAAACGACATTGCGATCTTCCAGCCGGAACGTTGGAAAGTAATCACAGAATACGCCAATCAGAAAGCAAAAGAAACAGGAATGTCTCATGAATTTATTGAAAAAGTCTTCAAAGCGATTCACGAAGAATCTATTGAAGTTCAGAATAGCATTATGATTGATAAGAGATAAACGGCAGATAACGGTAAGAGGATTAGGATTTAGGATAAATAGAATTTGATTTAATTCCTGAAAACGATTACCAGTTTCCGGCAATAAATATTAATTAGGGCTTAGACCTCAGGATGTAGGAGAATTGAAACATGTGTTTTTAACCTATTTCCTGAATTCTAAGCCCTAATTCCTTATATTTGCACTAGCATTATCTATGAAAGGAAAAATCATTAAATCTACAGGCAGTTGGTACCAGGTTTTGGAATTGGAAACAAATAAAATTTTCGAGGCCAGAATCAGGGGGAAATTCAAATTGATAAAAACAAGACTTACCAATCCACTTGCTGTAGGAGATTTTGTTGAGTTTCAGCTGGAACAGGATGATATCGCCTGGATTACAAAAATTGAACCCCGTTCCAATTACCTGATCAGAAAATCAGTAAACCTTTCAAAAGAAGCCCATATTATTGCTTCCAATATTGATCTGGCATGTTTTATCTTTACTCTGAAACATCCTGAAACATCCTTAGGATTCCTGGACAGATTTTTGGCATGCTGTGAAGCTTATAATATTAAACCATTGATTCTTTTTAATAAGATTGATGTTCTTCATGAGGAAGAAATTGAAATTGTAAAAGACATTGAGTTCCTCTACCAGGAAATTGGATATCAGACACTGGAAATATCATCCTATTCAAGACTGAATCTTGATCAGCTGGAAGAAATCCTTAAAGACAGAACCTCCGTATTCTTCGGGCACTCCGGTTGTGGAAAATCTACTTTAGTAAATGCTTTACAGCCAGGATTGAATTTAAAAACATCCGAAATTTCAGACACCCACCTGAAAGGAAAACACACAACAACTTTTGCACAGATGCACTTCTGGGATTTTGGCGGAAACGTTATCGATACCCCTGGTGTCCGTGAATTTGCCATGATTGATATTGAAAAAGAAGAAGTACAGCATTACTTCCCGGAGATTTTCAAAAAGAGAGAAGAGTGCAAATTTCACAATTGCCTTCACGTGAATGAACCGAAGTGTGCCGTTCTTGACGCACTTGAAACAGGTGAAATACAACATTCACGTTATTCTACTTACATTAAATTGATGGATGAAGCAGAAGAAGCTTCTCAGAAATAAGTATACATCAATTTACTATATTATTACAGCTGCAGATTAATTCGGACAATCTGTACATTTTCTATTGTCACAATATCAAAATAATATTTTCTGACATCGTTTTTAAAGATCAGATTTACCTTTTTTGTTAACTTCCAGTTTTTTATGAATTATTTTTTTTGATTTTTAATGAAAAAAAAACTGTTTTTAGATAACTCTACTTTTTGGCATGTCTGTCTTGGCAGATAACTCCACTTTTGGCATATTTTCATTCATTAGGAAAATAGTATTTCAGGAAAAGTAAATATTTCATTAATTGAAGTGAAAGCAATGAAATTATTAAATATGCTTTTATATAGCTTTCAAAATTATGAAATTAATAAAAAACAGTCCTGTTTTTTAAAAATAAAAAACCCAGCCGAAGCTGGGTAAAAACTAATAACCATGAAAACTCAAATTAAACATGAGAATCGCAATAGAATAAACAATTACTGTGCCAAAGATTGGTTCACAATTTCTTAATAAAAGTTATTTTTATGTTAAAAAAAAATTAAAATAAAAATCAAAGATATTTTTTGTAATTTTGCGCCATTAAAAAAATATACATTTATGTCTAACATTACATTCACTATGATTAAGCCTGATGCAGTTGCTGACGGACATATCGGTGCTATATTGGGTAAGATTGCTGAAGGAGGTTTTAAGATCAAAGCTTTAAAATTAACTCAGCTTACCGTTGCTGATGCAAAAAAATTCTATGAAGTACACGCTGAAAGACCATTTTATGGTGAGTTGGTAGAATTCATGAGCTCTGGTCCTATCGTTGCTGCAGTTTTAGAAAAAGACAATGCAGTTGAAGACTTCAGAACATTAATCGGTGCTACTAACCCTGCAGAAGCAGCTGAAGGTACAATCAGAAAGATGTTTGCAAGAAGCATCGGAGAAAATGCTGTTCACGGTTCAGATTCTGACGAGAATGCATTAATCGAAGCTCAGTTCCATTTTTCAGGAAGAGAGATTTTCTAAGAAGATTATCTTACAAAATAAAAGATCCGGAGAATTTTCTCCGGATTTTGTTTTTTATGATGTGGCAGGCTTATTAACTTTATTCCCATTAAAGATTGTTTTCAATGGCACCTATATTTTCTCGGTAGAGTTCAATAGGCTTATTCAGTAAAACAGCAATGACGGTCATTTGCTTGTCAAGTTTTTCCTTAGGAATATCAATGTAAATGATTCCAGGCCGGGAGCTCCAGTAAAGCTTGTTGTAAATGGTGTGTGAGAGGATTGTGCCTTCACCCACAACTCTAATTCTTGCAATCTCATTTTTTATTCCTTTAAGGGCAATAGGGCCTGTAGGAGTTCCTTCTACAAAAAGATAGAGGGTCTGTTTGTCTTTTGATAACGCACTCATTCCGGAATAATGACCATCCGGTAATCCTTTTTCAGTTTCAAAAAGAGATTCCGCATGCTTGCTTATCCATTGCAGGGCTTCCTGGTTGGTATTAGGTGTTTTCTTGATTGTCATAGTAAGACCATCACTGGTAAGACCTGAAGAAGCAGGCAGATTATGACCGTTATATAACGCATTGGCTATATTGTAAACCGCTTCCTGTGTATTTTTATTATCCAGAATTTCATTGAGAGAACGCTCTTTCTCCTTGAAATCCTTCAAAAATACAGGTGGAGTTTCAAAAGTAAGTTCAACAACGGTGACATCTTGGTCAAATTTTACATTGGAAAAATTCAATGTCAGTGTTTTTTCAGTATTGTAATCTGTTTTGATGACAGCTGAAGGATCTCCTATTATTTTTGCTGAAAGAGGCTTTGTTCCCAATCCATAGATCTTTGTGAAGTTTTTGGCTTCCTCCAGATAAAGAAATAAGGACTTTTTTGTGCTGGATAAAGAAGATTTTCCTTTATAATTTTCAAAAGGAATTCCACGGGTTGTTTCATAAATGGCCTGCTGGTTTTTGGAGGTCCAGCGGCCAAGGTTTTTCAGAATTTCAATCTGTTCTTCGGGAATTGTACCATCTGATCTGGGTCCTATATCAAGCAGAAGATTTCCTCCCATACTGATCACGTCTGCCAGAGTTCTTACGATCATATTGGGTGTTTTATAGCTTTTATCATAAGGCTGATAACCCCAGGAATCATTCATGGTATAGCAAAGTTCCCAATATGGATTTTGTGGTGGAACTACCGGAATTCCCTGTTCAGGAGTATCATAATCTCCATGAGTATTAAGCCTTGAATTGATGATGATCTCAGAATTGTATTTCTTAAGCAGATCCAGCGTCTGAGAAGCTTTCCATTCTTCAGAAGTATGTTCCCAGTCTCCATCGAACCAAAGGAGGTCAGGCGAGTATTGAGAAGAAAGTTCATTCAGCTGGCTTTGATAGTAGCTGATGAAATTCTGCCATCTTTTCGGGTCGTCTTTTATTTCGTACCGTTTTTTTGTCCGGGTGTTGATGTCATAATAAGGATGGCTCCAATCTGGTAAAGAGAAGTAAAGCCCTGTTTTTAATCCAGTTTTTTTCAGAGCGGAAACAAAAGGACTTAAAACATCTTTTTTGGCCAAAGACTGTCCGGGAATAGTAGTTGCATTTTCAGCCTTAGAGTTCCATAATGAAACTCCGTCATGATGTTTGGTTGTAATAACAGCGTATTTTGCTCCGGATTCCTTAATCAGTTTTGCCCACTGTTCCGGCTGATATTTTGAAGCTGAAAAACCATTCAGCTGTTTCATGTAATTTTCGTGATTGATATAATTATTGAAAAATGACCACGATTCGGAAATTCCATTCACAGAGTAGATTCCCCAATGAATAAAAATACCCAGTTTGGCATTTTTAAACCATTCCATTTTCCTGCTGTTGTCAACTGTCTGAACCTGTGCATTGGTATGGTAAGCAGACAACACCAATCCGAGGAAAACAGCTTTAATCAGACTGCTTTTCATATATAGTTTTATTTTACCACTAAATATAAATAAAGTAAACAGTATTGCAATAATTTCTTGATATTTACTCATAATAATTATCAAAGCGTTTTCTTTATTATTGTATTTTTATGATTTAAAACAAAAACTAAACGAAAAACCATCTTCAGGTAATTTAAACTTAAAATAAAAGGTTGAATCTATTGAATTAGATAAATGGAACGTTTATTGTAAATTTTATTTGAAAAAAGCGATTATGAAAATCCCAGTAGTATTAATGGCAAGTTTATTGGCGGTAGGAGTCTCTGCACAGAGTACTAAACCTGAAGCTAAAACTAAAAAGCCTGTAAAAAAAGTAAAGAGAGCAACAACACCCGATACCGTTGAAAAGAAAAAACCGGGAACTCCTAAGCCAATCGTAAAAAAGGATACGCTTGTACTTCGTGGCCACGGCTGTCCGGCGTGTGGAATGGGATAAAAGATGAATAAACCACTGTTAGGAATATCAATGATGGCAGAAGCTGATTTTGTTTCTGCTGTTTTGCCATTGCTGCAGAACAACGCTATTGATGTTCTGGAATGGTCTTTTGATACCCTTTACCATACTAATGAACCGGATTGGCTTCGTGATTTGCTGAACTTTTATGCGGAAAATAACCGTTTGATAGGACATGGTGTTTATTATTCCCTGTTTGATGCAAGATGGACACAAAGACAGGAAGATTGGCTGCAAAAGCTAAAAGAAGAAGTTAGCCTAAGGAGATACAATCACATCACGGAACATTTTGGTTTCATGAATACTGAAAATTTTCATCAGGGAGTGCCATTGCCGGTATCTCTGCATCCCCAAACTTTACAGATAGGAAAAGACAGAATGCACAGGCTTCAGGAGGCTGTGAATATCCCTGTTGGTATAGAAAATCTGGCTTTTTCATTTTCAATTGATGATGTTAAAGAGCAAGGAGTGTTTCTTGACCAACTTACGGAAAATACCAATGGCTTTCTGATTCTCGATCTTCATAATATTTACTGCCAATCCTGTAATTTTGAAGTAGAAATGCAGGAAATAATTGATCTGTACCCATTGGATAAGGTAAAAGAGATTCATCTTTCCGGAGGAAGCTGGCAGGAGAGTGTGTATGGGAAAAAGCAGGTAAGAAGAGATACGCATGATGATGTTATTCCTGACGAGATATTTTCTATTTTGCCCTCTGTTTTAGCAAAGTGTCAAAGTCTGGAATATCTTATTATTGAAAGGCTTGGACACACGCTGAAAGCAGAAGATGATAAAGAAAATTTCCTGAATGATTTCAATAAAGTTAAAACGATAATCGAAACTTCAGATTGGGAAGAAAGGGAAAAGAGTAACTGGAGCAAGCGGGAAATACAGCTTCCGGAAAAACCTTTAGATGATATGACTTTGTTTGAAGAGCAATTGAGGCTTACCAGGCTTCTTTTTGATGGGGCAGGAGCTGGGGTCATCAAAGATCAGGATTTTCATTATTTTAAAACAGAGAACTGGGAACCCGAAATGATTCTTACAGCCCAGAATATCATTAAAAAATGGAATCCATATTAATTCTATTCTGATAACCAAAATCAAAATATATGAAAATGACAACACTAGTATTGATCATTACCGCTGTCCTCACTGCTTTGATAGGAGGACTTTTCTATGCTTATTCATGTTCTGTAGTTCTCGGGTTGGGAAAACTTTCTGATACGGAATATCTGAAAGCTATGCAGAGCATCAACCGGGAAATTCTAAACCCTGTTTTCTTTATAAGTTTTATGGGAACAGCGATTCTCCTTCCGCTATCTGCTTTTTTGTTCCGCGGACATCAGCCTGTTTTTATTTTTCTCCTGTTAGCAGCACTGGCTTACCTGATCGGGGTTTTCGGAGTCACGGTTGCCGGGAATGTTCCGATGAATGACGCTCTTGATACATTTGATATTTCCAGCTCTACAACGGAAGCAATCAGGCAGATGCGTAATAATTTCGAAAACAGATGGAATTTTCTGAACAACATAAGAACTGTTTTTTCCGTTATTTCCATCATTTTTGTAGTCTGTGCCTGTATTTGGGACAGGGAAGTGTAAAAGGACTTGAAATAGGTAGAAATACTTAATGACAGATTCAGTATTTCTACGGATGAATGCATAAGGTTTAATTCAGATCTTTGTATTGTTAGTAAGACAAAACAACGTTTTAACATTTTCAAAATGTTGAAAAAAAATTTATAACCAAGAAGACTTCATTCCAAGCAAGAGAAAAGGCAGCCATTGGCTGCCTTTTGTTTTTATGATAAAGATATTTATTAAATCTTTAGAAGCTCAATCGTTCTCTCAGGGCTTTCTGCCGAGAAAACAGCGTTTCCTGCAACAAGAACATCAGCTCCAGCTTCAAAAAGCTTAGAAGCGTTGTCAAGATTCACACCGCCGTCTATTTCGATAAGCGCCGTAGAGTTGTTGCTTAAGATCAGATCTTTGGTTTCAGCAATCTTTTTGTAAGTATTTTCAATGAATTTCTGTCCTCCAAATCCTGGATTTACACTCATTAACAATACCAGATCTACATCTGCAATGATATCTTCAAGCATTAATACCGGAGTGGATGGGTTCAAAACAACACCTGCTTTTACTCCTTTACTCTGAATATGGTGAATGGTTCTGTGAAGATGCGTGCATGCTTCATAATGCACTGAAATAAGGTCTGCACCATGATCGATGAATTCATCAACATATTTCTCAGGCTCCACAATCATCAGGTGAACATCTACAAATTTTTTGGCATGCTGCTGGACGGTTTTCATTACCGGAAAGCCAAATGAAATGTTAGGTACAAAACGGCCGTCCATTACATCAATGTGGAACCAGTCGGCCTGAGAATTATTCAGCATTTCAATGTCTCTTTGCAGATTCCCAAAGTCTGCAGATAAAAGGGATGGAGCAATAAGCTTCGTTTTCATTTTTACTTTTTATACTTTTTATTTAGATATAAGATCTCAGATTTTTAAAGAGCAGAAGTATGCAGTCATTTGAGTCTGGTGTCTGATGTCTTATATCTGAAATCTCAATTAATGATATTTCAGTTTCATTTCCGGTTTGATCTTAAGAACCGTTTCATAGATAAGTTTAATAACATTACCTACATCTTCCTTAGATACCATTTCTACCGTAGTGTGCATATAACGCAAAGGTAAGGAAATTAAAGCACTTGGTACCCCGCCGTTGGAATGGGCAAAAGCGTCAGTATCAGTTCCTGTAGCTCTGCTTGCTGCTGCTCTCTGGAAAGGTATTTTTTTTGTTTTTGCTGTGTCAATAATCAATTCTCTGATGGTGTGGTGAACACTTGGAGCAAAGAATACTACCGGACCTGCACCACATTTCTGATCTCCTTCTTTTTTCTTTTCAATCATCGGAGTCGTAGTATCGTGGGTAACATCAGTTACAATGGCAATATTCGGTTTGATGGTATCAGCAATCATATCTGCACCGTATAAACCTACTTCTTCCTGTACAGAATTGGTAATATACAATCCGAACGGGATCGATTTTTTATTTTCTTTTAAAAGTCTTGCTACTTCTGCAATCATAAAACCTCCGATTCTGTTGTCCAGTGCTCTGCAGACAAAATATCTGTCGTTCATTTCGAAGAATTCGTCCGGGTAAGTAATCATACATCCTACAAAGATTCCCATTTCTTCCACTTCTTTTTTAGAAGTAGCGCCACAGTCTATGAAGATGTTTTCTATTTTAGGAGTAGGCTCATTCTGATTTGTTCTTGTATGAATAGCCGGCCATCCGAATACTCCTTTTACGATTCCGTTTTCTCCGTGAATATGCACAACTTTTGAAGGGGCAATTGTTTGATCAGAACCTCCGTTTCTGATTACATAGATTAATCCGTCATCCGTAATATAGTTGACGTACCAGGAGATTTCATCAGCATGTGCTTCTATCACTACTTTAAATTCAGCTTCCGGATTGATGATCCCGTAGCAGGTTCCATAATGGTCTACTTCTATTTTGTCCACATAAGGTCTGATGTAGTCCATCCAGACTTCTTGACCTTTGTGCTCATAACCTGTTGGAGATGAAGTGTTTAAGTATTTTTCTAAAAATTTCAAAGATTTCTTTTCAAATTTCATAAAAAGGAATGATTTTTGCGTTTAATTTTTGTTCTTATAAGTGTAAAAATAATGAATTTTAGTAAGATTGTCTGCCTTTTTATTTTCTTTTTTGGAGTCAGTGTTTTTGGCCAAAAGGATGGTGTAGTGGCAAAACCACTCAATCAATATCCAGCTGAATCCTTGAAAACGGATGAATTTGGTAATAAATATTATTATGACGAACAGCAAAAAGTCAAGATTTATGAAATCAATGGCGAGCCTGTAGTTGTATTAGACGAGTTGATTTTGGTTAATAAACCGAGATTTAATAATCAACTGGATAAAAACTATTATTATTTTCTGAATAAAAAGCTGTACAGAGTATATCCACTATTTGTTACTGCATTACAGCAGTACAGAGATATCCAAAAGGATATGAATGATATGGACAGCAAGGCTAAAAGAAAATTTGTAAGAGAAAGACAGAATATGCTGGCAGATCAGTATGAAAAACAACTGAGAGATCTTACCACTACCGAGGGACAGGTTTTTGCAAAGCTGATGAACAGGGCTACCGGAAAAAATGTATTTGAAATCATCAAAGAACTGAGAGGTGGATGGAGTGCTTTCTGGTGGAACGTAAAAGGTAAAATGGCTGATATTGATCTTAAAGAACAATATGATCCACACAAAAACAGAACTGATGAATTTGTAGAGTCATTGCTTCAGTCTAATTGGAACTCAGGGTATCTGCAGCCTTATCCGGGAGCAAGCGATTTTAAAGTCAAGAAATAATATAAATTCCTGTAAGAATACTTACAGGAATTTTTCTTTTAATTTATCAAATACAATCTTATCTATCGGAAGAGGAAAAGGATTGTCTGGTCTGTCTATATCAATCCATTCTGTTTTTTCAATGCAGGGATCCATAATAATGAAATCTTCCTCATTCACTATATCTACTATATAATAGATGGTGAGAAGCTGTTCATTTTCTTTGAAACGGGAAACCAGAAAGTTTTCCTGAGTATAAAAATGTTCCAGGATATTGATCTGTACATTCAGCTCTTCATCAAATTCACGATGCAGGCATTCCAGTACTCCTTCACCATATTCCAATCCGCCACCCGGAAATTTCATTAAAGGTTCGCCGGCATATTCTTCAAATAAGGTCAGTACCTGTTTATCTTTTACCGCACACGCATACACTCTAATGTTGATCTTATCTATCATATATATAATGTATAATATTTGTATAGCTAATGTAAGGAATTTTGGGCAAAATAGCGAAAAAGCAAGTTGTAAATTAGCCGTTATGTAATTTGTTTCTTTACTTTTTTAATGATGGCCCTTATTATAATCTTACAGCTTAATGGCGTTGATCATCTCTCTCTTTCCCGGAGGTCCTTGTTTTTTTTCTACCTGGAAGTTCAGTTCCTGAAGAATTCTTCTTACACTGCCTTTAGAAGAATAGGTGGTTAATAATCCGTTAATGGCCATTTTGTCAGAAACCAGTTCAAATAGTGGTTTTTCCCAAAGATCAGGCTGTACTCTGGCACCGAAACAATCAAAATAAACAAGATTGATTTCGGGCAAATCAATGTCTTTTAGGTCAAAAAAATCACATTCTATCTTTTTTAAGTTGAATCCACTAATGATTTCTACTGACTTTTCCCAATCTGCCAGATGAATTTTCTGATAAATATTTTTAAACTCAGGGTTGTCAAAATGTTCAAAATAAGCTAAATCCTTAACTTCGGATTCATTTATGGGATATTTTTCAAGAGAAAAATAATTAATGACATGATTTTTGTCAGTTTTTAAATATTCATTAATTGTTACTAAAACATTCAAACCTGTTCCAAAACCGAGTTCTAAAATATTAATTTCGCAATCATTTATTAAATTTAATCCATTTTTAATAAACACGTGTTCTGCTTCCTGAAGTGCTCCGTGGTGAGAATGGTAGTTTTCGTTTAATTCATTGATAAACAATGTTTTACTTCCGTCGTTTGTGGTCTTGATCTCTCTTTTCAAGCTATTTTTTTGTCAAATTTACTCTAAAATTTTTATATTTAGAAAATTATGTTAAATTTGTAGAACATCGTAAAAATTTTAAAAAATGATAATTCAAAAAACTGAAAACTCCAGAATTTCTACATTTGACCCTAACAATTTTTCATTTGGTGGTACTTTCATTGATCATATGATTATTTGTGAGTATGAAGATGGAAAATGGGGTGATGTAAAATTAGTTCCTTACGGTCCAATACCATTTACACCTGCTATGATGGGAGTAAACTATGGGCAAGCTTGTTTTGAAGGTATGAAAGCCTATAAAGACAAAGACGGGCAGGTTTTACTTTTCAGGCCTGAAAAGAATTTTGAACGTATCAATAAGTCAGCAAAACGTTTGGCTATGCCGGAAGTAACTGAAGAAATGTTTTTAGACGGATTAAAAGCATTGGTAGATATCGACAGAGAGTGGATTCCACAGGGGGAGGGAATGTCTCTTTATATCAGACCATTGATTTTTGCTACAGAGGAAGCTTTGAAAGCAAGAGTATCTAATAAATATATGTTTGCAATCGTTGCAACACCAGCGAAGAGTTATTATTCTGAGCCGGTATCTGTAAAAATCTCAGATCACTATTCAAGAGCAGCAAACGGAGGAGTAGGTTCTGCAAAAGCTGCGGGTAACTATGCCGCTTCTTTCTATCCTACGCAATTGGCGATCGAAGAAGGATATGAGCAAATCATCTGGACGGATGATGCTACTCACGAATATTTCGAAGAGAGTGGTACAATGAACGTATTTGTAAGAATCAACGATACAATTTATACACCACCAACTTCTGAGAAAATTCTTGATGGAGTTACAAGAGACAGCTTCATTCAGCTAGCTAAGAAAAGAGGAATTGAAGTGAAAATAGAGCCAATTCCTGTGAAAACAGTTATTGAAGCTTTAAAGAACGGTTCTCTTAAAGAAGTATGGGGAGTAGGTACAGCAGTGGTAACCACTCAGTTCCAGGCTTTAGGATATGAGGGTGTGAAACTGGAACTTCCAAGATTATCTGATGAAGAAAGCTTTGCTGCTATCCTTAAGAAAGATTTGGTAGACTTGCAAAACAACCTTACTGAAGATCCTTTCGGATGGAGAGTTATAGTAGATCACGCTTTGGAAACAGTTTAATGTTTTTTAAATAAACTATATAAAAGTCGGGTTTTTCCCGGCTTTTTTTGTATTTATGTATTCGTATAAAATATATGAATTACTTTTAATGACGGAATTCAGCCAGCTGTCCGGTTTTATGAGTAGATTGATAGATTTCTACATTCGCATATTTCTGTGTCAAGTTTTGTAATTGATTCGCGAAATGTGTATTTTCGCAAAAGTTTATGAAAAAAATACTCTTCATATCAGCCATTAGCCTGTTGAGTTGCAACAGAAATACACAGACGGCCCATCCTCCGGTAGGCGGTGTTTTAAGCCAAAAAGACCTGGATGTTTCTAAAAACAGGATGAAAAATCTGAATACCATAGAAAGAGGCCAGATTCAGGATTGGATCAATGGCCAGTCTGTGAAATTTTATCCTACGCAGCTTAATTACTGGGTAACGGCGGAAGGTTATGATCAGAGAGAAAGAAGGAAAGATGAAACTTTGATTTCTTATTCTTATGATCTGTATGATTTTGACCAGACTAAAATCTATGACCAGTCTTTTGAAAGAAGAGATGCCAGATTCGGGCACTTTGATGAACTGAGGGCAGTGGAGAACGCTTTGCGTTTTATACATGATGGAGAGGAAGTAACGCTTTTGGTGCCATCTTCTTTGGCTTACGGAACTTTCGGAGACGAAAAGAAAATAGATAACGACATTCCATTAATCATAAAATTAAAAGCTCTATAATACATGAAATTGTTTAACAAGAATATAATTCTGGCAGCGGCAAGTATCTCGCTGATGAGTTGTACCCCAATTTATAAAAAAATGAACGTAGACAAAGAAACTTACGAAGGTCTTAATGACGGGCTTTATGCCAATCTTCAAACCACAAAAGGTAATTTGATTGTGAAGCTTGAAGACAAGAAAGCACCAGTAACTGTAGCCAACTTTATTGGTCTTGCAGAAGGGAAAATCGACAACAAAGCTAAGGCTAAAGGAGTTCCTTATTATGACGGAACTATTTTCCACAGAGTAATCAAAGATTTCATGATCCAAGGAGGTGATCCTAAAGGAACGGGAGCAGGTGATCCTGGATATAAATTCGAGGACGAAAGAAACGACCTTAAACATACAGGAAAAGGTATTCTTTCTATGGCAAACTCAGGGCCTAATACAAACGGTTCTCAGTTCTTCATCACTGAAGTAGCTACACCTTGGTTAGATGGAAAACACACGATCTTCGGAAAAGTGGTAAAGGGAAATGACGTAATTGATGCTATTGCTAACGTTGAAAAAGGAGCTCAGGATAAACCTAAAACAGATATCGTTTTAGAAAAAGTTTCTGTTTTTGGTAAAGGTGATGAGTATAAGCACTACGATGCAGCTAAAACTTTCAACGAAGGAAAAGCGAAGATCGCAGAAAACAATAAGGCTTTTTTAGCTAAAGAAGAAGCTGAAAAGAAGAAAAAAGAAGAAGAATTCAAAGCTAACCAGGAGAAATTAGTTGAAAACTTAAAAGCTGGTATGCAAAAAACTGAATCAGGTCTTTACTATAAAATCACAAAAACAGCTGACGGTAAAGCTCCAAAAGCTGGTGATAATGTATCTGTACACTATGCAGGTAAATTGGTAGATGGAACTGAGTTCGATTCTTCATTCAAGAGAAATGAGCCGATCGAAATTCCAATTGGAATGGGAAGAGTAATCAAAGGATGGGATGAAGGTATCCTATTGTTGAAAGAAGGTGAAGCTGCTACATTATTGATCCCGCCGGCAATGGCTTACGGAGAAAGAGGAGCAGGAGGAGTGATCCCGCCAAACTCTTGGTTAGTTTTCGATGTTGAGCTTGTAAAAGTAAAATAATTGAATCTTTTTAAGATATGAAAACCGTTCCGGAAGGGACGGTTTTTTTGTTTGTATAAATACCGTAGAAATACGGATTTCGGAAAATATCAATTACCTCTATCTTTACCCAACACTTATAAGAAACAAAATAAAAATATGTTTGATCTGAATTATGACCTCATAAAAAAAGAAATTGAGTCAGAGGTGTGTGAAGAGCACGGTCTGCATCCGGAATTGATTAAAACAGATGAAGGCTTCGGAATAAAAGCCTGTTGTGAACCTTTCAGAGAAAAGATGGTTGAGAAATCCGGAAATATGATTGAAGAAGAAACCAAAAAGATCCTCGAAGAAATGATGAAGGGTCTGTTTAAAGAATAAGTTTTTACGATGTTAAGATAACTTTGTTATCACGAGCTGCTCCGGAGGGGGTGGCTTTTTTTGTTGGAAATACCGTGGTCTTACGGATTCCCGTAAGGCGTTATATAAATGTATTTATAATTTCGAAAATATCATAAATAAATAAAACAATGGCAAAATTTAATTTTTTAAATCTTGATTCGGAAGTCCGAAATTTTATGCTTGATGAAATCAACTTAGATGTAGAAAGAGGTGTTTTTTTTTTAAGTGAAAGGCTTAATGAATACGGTAAGTCTGTTTATGAAGATTTTTTGATAAAATCTGTAAAGGAAGGCGATGAGGAAGGCTTTGAAGCCTTATTGGAATTCCCAAAGTTTTTTAATGGAACTGAAATTAAAAATTCGAAACAGTCTAAAGTTCCTAAAAATGCATCGACATTAATATGTCAGAGTGAGTTTAATAGATATTATATTAGAGGTGTATGTCTTAAAGCTATTAAAGATGGTGTTAAATCAGTTGAAATTTACAGAGGAAGACAATCTAGTTTTGTGAGACCAGAGTCTGAATTACAAATTGGAAAAAAATTAGATCCACGAGAACTTTTGGAGGATTTAAGAAATTCTATTGGAAAACAACCTAAATTATTCCCTGAAATAAACTCGGGATTGACTATAATGATATAATAGGTAAGCAAAAAACTAATTTTTTCGTAACAAAAAACCGCCCCAAACAGGACGGTTTTTTCAGTAAAAATTAATTGAAAGTTATATGTTCTGTTATCTTTTCTTCATACTTGTTCCGGTTAGGGAACTAATGAATACAAGGCCAAAGCCAATATAAGCGGCAAATGCCGTCAGATATATAATTAAGCTGTTAAAGCTTGGTTTTAAGGCGTATACCAATACAGAAAAGGCAGCAAAACTTAATACGAGCAATAAGCTCCAGATGTTCATTTTTGCAGCATCTTCATTTCTCTTAAAAATCATTTCAAAAAAGTCTCTCATCATTACTTACATTTTAAGGGTTATACATTAATTAATAGGATAAAGGCGTACTCATCACGGTAAAAAGAATAAATTCCTTTACAGGGCTAAGGTTCACGATGACTTTGCCATTTATTTATATCGTAATACCGGGCTAAAAGTCCGGGATATTTTTGTTTTTTTTGAATCAACAAATGATTCTTGGTTATTGATGATACCAGTGAGATACGGGGTGCAAAATTGCTGTGAAAAATCAACGGGGGTTAATTAATCACGAACCCGTATCTGGTACGGCATCGTAGAAAAAAAAGGATTCATATACTAGATATGAATTTGAATCAGTGGAAAAACTGAAAATCCACAGAAAACCTTTTTTCTCATCCTTAGTGTTTTTTTAATTTTTTCTCAATATCTTATATACCAATATCATGCCAAAATAAAAGTTTCGCGATTAACACTTTGTTTCATGGGATTGATAAAGCTCCTGATGAAGCGTGTTTTTATCTATCATTTCCTTAAACAAAGAAAAATTTTCTGTTTTTAAGGTTGAGTTATTTGAAACAAAGAAAATATTACGGTACAATTATTTTTTATATTTAAAATATTTTAGAATTGCTTAGAAAATGAACCGGGAAAGTTTAAAAGACAGCATTAATATCTGTATAACAAATCTTTTGCAGTTGGCTAAAATCAATTGTTGGAATACCATTTCCCCCAATTTGTTTTTTATTCTGTCTGATTTTAATGAATTTAAAGAGCTGAATTCCACTGAACGGAATATGTCCCGGAATAGAATAAATAATTCAAAAACATTGCTTAATGTAGATTCAGCACTGGAAATTTTACGAAATGAGTTTGATGATCTTTATGATGTTACTCTTTATATTTTCCGGGCCAATACAAAAGAAACTATAATAGAAATTCAATATTACAGGAAATCAAATTTTAATGCTGATTATTTTGCAATAGTAAAAGATAATTCACCGATGTTCCATTCGAAAATTGCAATGCCTGTATATGCTTGGGAAGGGGAGAAATTTGATGTCAATTGGGAGTCTGGTGGAGGGATTCATCATGCTTGGAAAGATTTTTTGTGGAGAAACTTTTTGCACAAGCGTAAAATTAAAGGAAAAAGCTCAAAGGGTAATTTTGGATAGGATAATAAATCATTTAAACACAAATATCATGAATGACTTTGCACAAATTTCACAGATTAGGTTGTAGGTGAAAATCAATTTATCAAAAAACACAATCATCTGTGACAATTCAATAAATCAGTGGTTATAAAATAAAGATAGGTTTTGGCTGAAGCCAACGGAAGATATTTGTAAAGTTAAGCAGGCTAAAGTCTGTTCCTATTGAAATACTAAAAAGCTTCATAAAAAACAAAAACCGCCTCTAAAGGCGGTTTCATATTTATTACCAGTTTTTATCAATCATGTAGATAATCTGTGTTAAAGCCGTAGCGCCTAATAAAAGCTCTCTTCGGTTCACCTTTTCAAACGTATCTTCTTCTGTATGGTGAATATCGAAATAGCGTTGAGAATCCGGCATCAATTCAGCGGCAGGAATTCCCATGTCATGAAGCGGGTAGAGGTCTGTTCCGGAAAACCTTTCTTCAAAATTATACACTCCGTAAGGAAGGAATAGGTTTGACCAGCCTTTGATCTGATTTCTTTTGACATCATCCATATCCAGGGCAATTCCTCTCGGTGCAAAACCTCCGGCATCTGTTTCTATTGCAAAAAGATGTTTTTCATTCTTTTCTTTTACTGTTTTACCATATTGAATACCGCCTTTTACTCCGTTTTCTTCATTGGCAAAGCAGACTACTCTGATGGTATGGTTATTTTGTATTCCTAATTTTTTAAAAGTTCTCAAAACTTCAATACTTTGAACAATCCCGGCACCATCGTCATGAGCACCTTCACCTACATCCCAGGAATCAAGGTGTCCGCCAACAACAATAACGCTCTGGTCTTTTTTACCTGTAATTTCTCCGATGACAGAATGGGAAAGTTTTTCGCCTTTCATTCCGCAGTTGGAGTTAAGTTTAGCAGTGATTTTCTGATTTTTCAGTAAAGCTTCCAGTTCGTCTGCGGTAGTACTTCCGATGGCTACGGCAGGTATTTTGGAGACTTTGTCTTCGTAGCGCATGGCTCCCGTGTGAGGAACATCATCAAAAGCAGAAGACAGAGATCTTACGATGGCAAATTTACCTCCTTTTTTAGCGGTTAAAGAAGCAGCTGTCGTTCTGTATTTTGCAGCATCCCCATAGGCTTTGAAAGTCTCGACAAATGACTGGCTGAAAGGGTAGTTGAAGAATACAATTTTATCTTTCACCTTTTCAGCAGGAAGTTTGTCATATTCTTCCATAGATTTTACCATGATAATTTCTCCCGAAACATCTTTTCCTCCGGTTCCTTCAGAATTTCCAAGGGAAAGCATTTTCAGGCTTTTCCATTTTCCGTTTGACACCTGAATGTGCAGAGATTCTTTTCCTCTTTCCCATACCGGAATCATGACTTCCTGAAGCCATACTTTATCAGCTCCGGCATCACGGAGTTTCTGTGCTGCCCATTGCACTGATTTTTCGTAAGCTTCAGAACCGCTTAAACGATGTCCAATGTTTTTTGTAAGCTCTCTCAGCTCAGTATATCCTTTACCATTGTTCAGAATTTCTGTAGAAATTTTTCTGAACTGAATGGAATCTTCTTTAGACTGGCCAAAAGCAGCCATTCCAAAAAGCAATAATGAAGTTCCTAGTATCTTTTTCATTGTTTACCAATTTTTATCAATCATATAAATAAGTTGTGTCATTACCGCAGAACCAAGTAATAATTCTCTGCGGTTGACCTTTTCAAAAGTGTCTTCTGCTGTATGGTGAATGTCAAAATAACGCTGCGGATCAGGAACCAGTTCAGCAGTGGGAACTCCCATTTCATGAAGCGGAGCAATATCTGATCCGGAATATTTACCTTCAAAATTGTAAACTCCATAAGGTAAAAATAGGTTGACCCAGCTTTTGATCTGGTTTCTTTGAGGATCATTCATTTCCAGGGAGATTCCCCGTGGTGAAAAACCTCCGGCATCCGTTTCTATCGCAAAAAGGTGTTTTTCGTTGTTTTCTTTGGCAATTTTGCCATATTGTTTTCCGCCTTTTGTTCCGTTTTCTTCGTTGGCAAAGCACACGGCGCGGATAGTATGGTTGTTTTGTATTCCTAATTTTTTAAAAGTTCTCAGTACCTCAATACTTTGTACAATTCCGGCTCCGTCATCATGAGCACCTTCGCCTACATCCCAGGAATCAAGGTGTCCTCCGACAACAATAATGCTCTGGTCTTTTTTACCTGTGATTTCCCCGATTACAGAATGGGAAAGCTTTTCGCCTTTCATTCCACAGTTGGAATTAAGTTTGGCTGTTACTTTCTGCTTTTTCAACAGCATTTCCAGTTCATCAGCGGAAGTATTTCCGATGGTAACGGCGGGTATTTTAGAAGTGTTCTCGTCATAGCGCATATTGCCTGTGTGAGGAACATCGTCAAAAGCGGAAGAAAGTGACCGGATGATGGCAAATTTACCTCCTTTTTTAGCCGTTAATGAAGCGGTAGTTCGTCTGTAAGCACTTGCATCGCGGTAAGAAATGAAGGTTTGTACATTCCCTTGATTAAAAGGATAGTTGAAAAATACAATCTTATCTTTTACCTTTTCTGCAGGAAGTTGATCATATTCTTCAAGTGATTTTACCATAATAATATCACCTGATATGTCTTTCCCGTTTGTGCCTTCAGAATTTCCGAGGGAAAGCATTTTAATATTTTTCCATTTTCCGTTAGCGGTTTGTATGTGCAGAGATTCTTTTCCTCTTACCCAGACAGGGATCATGACTTCCTGAAGCCATACTTTATCAGCTCCGGCATCACGGAGTTTCTGTGCAGCCCATTGTACTGATTTCTCATACGCTTCGGAACCGCTTAAACGGTTGCCTATCGTTTTGGTAAGTTCTCTCAGTTCATTGTATCCTTTGCCGTTGTTCAGGATTTCTGTTGAAATCTTTTTGAATTGGATAGAATCTTCTTTAGCCTGACCAAAAACAGTCATTCCAAAAAGCAATAATGAAGTGCCTATTATCTTTTTCATATTACCAGTTTTTATCAACCATGAAAATCATCTGTGTGATGGCAACCGCCCCGAGAAGAAGCTCCCTTTTATTCACTTTGTCAAAAGTATCCTGCTCGGAATGGTGATAATCGAAATACCTTTGGGTGTCTACCACAAGCTCTGCTAGTGGAATATCAAGTTTTTTCAAAGGTGAAATGTCCTGAATTGCCTCAGTTTGGTCGAAATCATAAACGCCATAAGGAAGAAAATATTCTTTCCATGGATAGATCAACCTTCTTCTTTGAGGTGACATATCCAGAGAAAATCCTCTTGGAGAATAACCTCCAGCATCTGTTCCTAAAGCAAAAACATGTTTTTCATCTCTCTTTTTTACAAAAGCAGCATACATTTCGCGGCCCTGGCCTCCGTTTTCACTGTTGGCGTATAAAACTACCCGGATGGTGTGATTATTTTCATATCCAAGTGCCTTCAGTGTTCTTAATACTTCGATACACTGAACAACGCCTGTTCCATCATCAATGGCACCTTCGCCAAAATCCCATGAATCAAGCTGGGCACCTAAAACAATTACTTTAGAATCTTTTTTGCCTTGAATTTCAGCAATAATATTTGGATTTGTAGTGTCTCCTTTTGATTCAGCAGTCATATTGATTTTAGCAGTAACTTTTTGCTTTTTCAATATTTTTTCCAACTCATCTGCAGATCTTACTCCAATGGATAAAGCCGGAATTTTAATTTTATCATCCGGTTCGTAGTAAATCATTTTGGCATGAGGAGTATCGTCATTTGCTGTTGTCAATGATCTTATAATTAATGCTTTTGCGCCTGTTTTAGCGATGATAGAAGCGGAAATTAATTTTGATTTTGCAGTCTGTAAATAGGAATCACTTGTATTGATAATTTTCGGGTCCATAGGAACATTTACGAAAACTATTTTGTCTTTTAGCTGGCCTATTGACATGGCGTTAAGCTCTGAAGTGGAATTGATTAAGACGATTTCACCTGTAAGGTCTTTTCCGCCTGTTCCTTCAGAGTTTCCAAAAGAAAGCATTCTGATATTTTTCCAATCTCCATTTCCGGCTTTTATCTGTAAAGATTCTTTTCCTCTGATCCAGACAGGAGCTTTGGCTTCTTGTCTCCAGATCATATCAATACCAATTTCCTTGAACTTCTTTTCGGCCCATTCTACGGCTTTTGTATAACCAGGAGTTGCGCTGAAACGCGATCCAATTCCTTTCGTAAGTTCTCCAAGGTTATCATAAGCCTTACCATTGGTCATGATTTCATCTGAAATTTTTCTGAACTCCTCGTGATAGTTGAGTTTGGCAATAGTTGTTTTTTTTGCCGGATTTTTGAGTGGCTTTTTTTGAGAAAATAAAAATCCACTCAAAAAGAGTGGAAGTATAATGAATATTTTTTTCATTTTTTATTTACCTTTCTTTTTCCTTTGATAAAAGTAGGGAAAAAATAGGAATTTATTAAGGTTTCATATCGTACATTACCAGAGCTGTAATCAATTTTGGTTCAATAAATGTACATTTTGGAGGCATGCTTAATCTTAAATCCGAAATTTTAATCATGTCATTAAAACTTACAGGATAAATTCCGAAACCAACTTTACCTTCACCGCTGTCTACTTTCTCTTTCAGAAGATTGATTCCGTTGATATTGGAAGTTCCTTTTACATAAGAAATAAGTTCAGAGCTATCCGGATCTTCAATTTTCAGGATATTTTTGAAAATATACTTGTCTATAAGGTGGTGATCCAGGTTATCCAGAGACATTTCTTTGGAACGAAGATCGTGCTTCACGTGAAGAGAGTAGAACTTCCCATCCATATACATTGAAATATGGAATTTCTGAGAAGGGTAGTAAGATGCTTCTCCTTTTTCATGAATAAGGAAATAGTGTTCAAGTTCTTTCAGGAAAGCTTCGGGAGAAGTACCGTTCAGATCATGTAAGATTCTGTTATAATCATGAATTTTAATAGACTGATTGGAAACAATAAAACTGTAAACAAAGTTATAAAGCTCTGTACCGTTATGTTTTTTGTTTTTCTCCTTATGATATTTGGCATTTATTGCTGTAGAACCAATTCTGTGGTGTCCATCAGCAATATAAAAGGAATCAATCTGATCAATCACTTCTTTAAACTGCTGTAGCTTCAGACGGTTGTCTATTCTCCAGATTTTATGTCTGATACCGATGGTATCAACATGGTTGAAGATAGGGACATTTTTTTCCTCATGATTCATCAGCAGCTCAATTTTTGAGTTGGCAGGATAGGTAAGGAGTACAGGTTCTGCCTGCAGGTTTACTTTTTCAAGGTAATGAGCCAGCTTTTCTTTTTTCTGAGGAATGGTACTTTCATGTCTTTTGATTTTTCCATTCCAGAAATCTTCAATACTTGCTAATCCCAGAAGTCCTCTGAACACCTGTTTGTTGGGGTAGATCTGCTCATAAAGATAGTAGGCTGAATTGTCCTGGACCAATTTCTTTTCGTCCAGAAGTTCTTCAAATGTAGAGCGGATCTTTCGCAGATTCCGGTCAATATCTTTAGATTTACTTACAACATAGGGTTTGATCATATTGATGTAAGTGTTTTCAACTTGAGCCTTCTCTGCGATCTCTTCCTGGGTAAAATTATCCAGTGGATGGGTAGGGAAAGTGCTCTCGAAGTCTCTATGAGGTCTTATTCCACGGAAAGGTTTAAAAACAGGCATATTTATCTTATAGTTTCTTTTTGTAGCTTAATAATTTGTTCTGCAAGTTCGATACCGATTTTTTCCTGTGCATCTACTGTATTTCCTCCAACGTGTGGAGAAAGAGACAATGCAGGGTTCATCAGTAAAGGAAGTTCCGGGCTCGGTTCATTTTCAAAAACATCCAATGCCGCTCCGGCTATTTTTCCTGATTCAATAAAATCGATCAGTGTCACTTCATTGATGACACCTCCTCTTGCAGTATTTACAATATAGACCCCATCTTTCATTTTTTCAAATTGAGGGGTATCTATAATATATTCATTCGTTTTCGGCGTATTGATACTGATGAAATCTGAATCTTTCAGGAATGCATCCATATCATTGGTGGAAGTGATTTCAAAGTCGACAGACTGTCCGTTGAAGAAGTTCAGGGTAAGAACTTCTGTCTTTGGGCTTCTTGTCAGAACGTTTACTTTCATCCCTAAAGCAATTCCTATTTTAATGACTTCCTGGCCAATACTTCCAAAGCCGATTACTCCTAATGTTTTTCCTGAAAGTTCATAGGCATTGCTGAATGACTTTTTCATAGCGCTGAAATGAGTATCTCCTTCCAGAGGCATCAGTCTGTTAGATTCGTGAAGGAATCTTGCCAGTGAAATGAAATGTCCGAAAACTAATTCTGCCACAGATTTTGAAGATGCTGTAGGTGTATTGATTATTTTAATGCCTTTGCTTTTGGCATATTCTACATCAATATTGTCCATTCCAATACCGCCTCTTCCAATGACTTTAAGGCCGGGACATGCATCAATCAGCTCCTGTCTCACTTTCGTTACACTTCTTACAAGAAGAACGTCCACATTATTATCGTTGATAAAATTAATAACGTGATCCTGAGCCACTCTATTGTCCAGAATTTCAATTCCGGCTTCTTTTAAAGCGTTTTCTCCTGCTTTTGAGATTCCATCGTTTGCTAAAACTTTCATGAGTTATTTGATTTAAAGATTGAAAAATTTAAATATTTCAACATTTTAAAACTGAGGTGCAAATTAATGAATTTAAATTAACTGCTTTTCAATCTTCCAATCTTTGAATTTTTAATGCTTAAAATTATTTGATTGACTTCATTACATCCACCAAAACCTGTACACTTTCAATAGGTAAGGCATTGTATAAACTTGCTCTGTATCCGCCCAAGCTTCTGTGTCCGTTTAATCCACTGATTCCTGCCGCTTTCCATGCATTGTCAAATTCTTCTTTTTTGCTCTCATCTGTGATTTTGAAAGAAACATTCATCAACGAACGGTCTTCTTTCACGCAGAAAGTTTCGAATAACGGATTGTTGTCGATTTCGTCATATAAAAGCTTGGCCTTTGCTTCGTTTCTCTGTTCTGCAGCTGCAATTCCTCCATTTTTTTCAAGATACTGAAGGGTAAGTAAAGAGGCATATACAGGGAATACCGGCGGCGTATTGTACATTGATTCTTTGGCGATATGCTGAGAATAATCCAGTATAGAGAACATATTTTCTCTTCCTGTTTTTCCAAGGATTTCTTTTTTTATAACCACTAAGGTAACTCCTGCAGGTCCCATGTTTTTCTGAGCACCCGCATAGATCAGGTCAAATTTGGAAAAATCAAGCTGTCTAGAGAAAATATCAGAACTCATGTCACAAACCATCAGTGTGTCCACTTCCGGGAAAGATTTCATCTGAGTTCCATAAATAGTGTTGTTGGAAGTACAGTGGAAATAATCATATTCTGCACCAATGGTATAATTTTTAGGAATAAAAGAGTAATTTTCTTCTTTTGAAGAACCTACTACATCTACTGTTCCTACTTTTTTTGCTTCTTTGATGGCTCCGGCTGCCCATGTTCCTGTATCCAGGTAAGCTGCTTTTCCACCTACTTTCATCAGGTTGTAAGGTACCATGGCAAACTGCAGGCTGGCCCCTCCACCTAAATAAAGAACTTCATAATCATCACCAAGATTCATCAGTCTTTTTACAATTGCACGCGCTTCGTCCATTACAGCTACGAAATCCTTACTTCTGTGAGAAATTTCAAGAAGAGACAATCCGATACCGTTGAAGTCCAGAATAGCCTGTGCTGATTTTTCAAATACCTCCTGTGGCAAAATACATGGCCCTGCGCTGAAGTTGTGCTTTTTGTTCATATTTTTATTTTTTGGTTGCTTCCGGGTTTTAAATTCCTTCAGCTTTATTTTTGGTTACATTGGATTTTTGGACAAAAAAACCGCCTCACAGATGATGAGACGGAATTTTTTTTATTCGCCGTGTAAGAATGCTTTTTTATTAAGAAGAGATTCTTCAGATTCTACGTGATCCTCGTCAGGAACACAACAGTCTACTGGGCATACCGCCGCACACTGAGGTTCTTCGTGGAATCCTTTACATTCTGTACATTTATCTGTTACAATGAAATACACATCATCACTTACAGGTTCCTGAGGTGCATCTGCATCTACAGTAAGTCCCGACGGCATTGTGATTGTACCTTGAAGAGCCGTACCTTCGGAAGCTTTCCAATCTACAGCTCCTTCATATATTGCATTGTTTGGACACTCCGGTTCGCAAGCCCCACAATTAATGCATTCATCAGTTATTTTAATAGCCATCGCTAATTTTTTTTAAATTTGCACAAAATTACAAAATATTCCCCAATTTTAAAGTAATTATGAATACCGAAAATCAAGTTTTAGGACTTATTAAATTAAGTGATTATATAAAAGCGTTTTTAGCGAAGAAACCGGAAGATCACAATGAAGATGATGTTGATATTGTATTATTGTTAAAAAGATCTGAAATAGAGAATCCGTGGTTTACTATTGATAATCAGAAATTTGCTTTACAGCAATGGGCTGATCTTTTGACTGAAGAAAATATCAAAAACTGGCTTGGAAATTATTCAATCTCTAAAATTTCAAAAAGAGTTGGACTTATTTTAGCCGGAAATATTCCTTTGGTGGGCTTTCATGATGTGATATCCGTTGTGTTGGGCAATCATATTCCTGTTATTAAGCTGTCTTCAAAAGATAAGTATATGGTTCCGTTTTTATTAAAAAAATGGAATGAATTCTCCAATGAGAATGTAGTGTTTGAATTTGTAGAGAGATTAGAAAATTTTGATGCAGTGATCGCTACAGGAAGCAATAATACAGCGAGATACCTTGAATATTATTTTAAAAATCACTTAAGCATTATCCGTAAGAACAGAACTTCCGTTGCTGTATTGAAAGGTGATGAAACGGATGCTGAACTGCAGCTGCTGGCAAAAGATATTTTCCAGTATTTTGGACTGGGATGCAGAAATGTGACGAGAATTTTTATTCCGCAGGATTTTGTTATTGACAGATTGTTTGAGAACTTCTTAGCATTCCAGGATATCATCAATCATAATAAATATGCTAACAATTATGATTATAACAGAGCGGTTTATCTTTTAAATCTGGATAAATTCTGGGATAATAATTTTGTGATGCTGAAAGAGGATGATAAGCTTTTCAGCCCGCTTTCTGTGATCAATTTCAGCAGATATGAATCTTTGGATGACGTGAAATCTTTTATTGCTGAAAATGAAGAAAATATCCAGTGTGTGGTAGGGAAAGAGGATTTGGGGCTGAACGTTATTCCGTTTGGAGAAGCGCAGAATCCGGGCCTTGATACCTATGCAGATAATGTGGATACAATGAAATTTTTAGAACTGGTCTGATTTTCGTATCTTCCATCACTTGTTTTACCAGGTAACTAAAATGAATACTATGAAAAAATTATTGCTGGGATTTGCTCTTGTGGGTGCACAGTTGATGTTTGCTCAGAAAGTAGCAGGTGTAAAGGTTGAGAGTAACCAGAAGAAAGAGCAGCCCGCTGCTATAAGTAAGGAGAAAGTAAGTTTGTACAATGATAACTTTCTTAGGTTTGTTGAGGCTTTACAGGCTTCTGACCGTAAGACAATTGATGGATTGCTTTCTGAGAAGGTAAAAGAGATTGTAACGGATGAAGTTCTTAAAAAAGTAAAAGAAGGCATTGATCCTAATAAAAAGCTTGAAATATTAAAAGCTGGATATTATAAAACAATGAATGGTACCAATCATCCAAGTATTAAATATAAATATGCAGGAGAATCATCTTCCAAAGAGGCTATTACAGCTGTATTTGAGGATGATGGAAAGATTTTGGGTGTATTGCCTGCAAAATAAGATTAAAATTTATTTTCGATTAACTAAAAAAAATATTAACTATGATGACAGATGTTTTAGTCGCTCATTCTTCGGATGTAGAAAAAGCGAGTTTTTACAAGAAGACGTATTTGCATGTTGCTTTATCTATTCTTGCATTTATTGGAGTTGAAACGATATTATTGAAAACTGTTCCAGCAGAGCTTATTGCAATGATGTTTGCTCAGAAATATATCTGGCTGCTGATTATAGGAGTATTCTGGCTGGCTTCTGTTTTGGCTGCTAAATGGTCACTTTCACAAAGTAAATCTACCCAGTATTTAGGATTAGGATTTTATATCTTACTGGAAGCGATTATTTTTATGCCTCTGCTTTTTATTGCAACCAATATGGCAGGAGGTACCAATGTAATCTTCCAGGCGGCTACTTTAACTATTGCAATGTTTGCAGGTATTTCAGCAGTAGCATTCACTTCTAAAAGAGATTTTTCTTTTTTAAGAAATATTATTGTAATTGGTGGGTTTATCTCAATCGGACTGATTGTAGGTGGGATGATCTTTGGTTTTAACCTTGGATTATGGTTTTCAGTAGGAATGGTAATCCTGGCTTCGGCTACTATTTTATATCAGACAAGCAAGTTAAAAGATTCTTATGGAACGAATCAGTATGTAGGGGCAGCATTACAGCTTTTTGCTTCTATTATGCTTCTTTTCTGGTATATTCTGAGTATTTTGATGAGTAAAAGAAACTAATTGATGAGTTGATCTTATCTTTTAAAATAACAGTCCCGGTGATATTTTCATCGGGATTTTTTTTTGAATACAATTTTTTTTAAACATAAATGGCACAATGGTTTCACGAATAACACTAATTTAATAGGGTGTATTTACTTTAGATCATTATTATTGATTCAATAGGAACGGGCTTTAGCCCGTTTATCTTTATGGTGATTTTCCAATGGCTTTAGCCGAAACTTATGATCATGTTGACCTTTTGTCAAGCAGATTTCACGGATTGACACGTATAATGATGTGTGGTTTTTAATGAATCGACTGATATTATTCTATTTGTGAAAAATATTTGTGCTATTAGTGTTTTAAACCATAAACCCAAAAAATCCAGATGAAATTTCACCGGATTTTGTTGGATATTCTTTAAAAATTTTCATGCAATTGCCAGCTTCAGTAGACTGATTAAAGTCTTTTGAAGTGGGTTTTACTATTGATGTAAAAGATTCTTAAAGAATAGAAAAAATATAGTAATGAGGAAAACCTCAGGTATTGAATTTGTGTTTTTTATAATCTTTTGATTAAAATAATCGAAAGATATTATTTGTCGATTGATCCTAAAACCTTCTGAGCAAAAGAATTTAAAGCATCTTTTTCGCTCATTCCGTTTTGTACGTTGGCGTGAACTTCTAAAGCTCCGCAAATGTTGGTAATCAATTCTCCTGCAACATTTAAGTCTTCTTCACTTGTTCCTCTGAATTCACAGAAACTTTCCAGAACTTCTAATGTTTTTTCAAGATTTTCAGGAGTCTGATTCTGATAAAATTGTCTGATTACGGGTAATTTCATTATGCTAATTCATTAAAAAGATTAGTTAAACTTTCTGCCTGGTTAGATTGAACCTGGTTGACCAATTCACCGTTTTTAAAGATCGCGAAAGTAGGTAAGTTGTCTACTTTTGCTAATTTTCTGCTTTCAGGAAGCTTTTCAGCATCAACATATAAAAATGGAATCGTATCATTTTCAGATGCTAGTTTTTTGAATTTTGGCTTCATGATTCGGCAGTTTCCGCACCATGTTGCGCCATATTGAACAACTACTTTTTCGTTGTCGTTAACTATATTTTGTAATGTATCTTCGGTTAATTCTGTGTACATGATTGTAATTTGAAAAGTTGAAAATTTGGAAATGTGTCAATGATTTGTAAAGAAGAAAATGAGATAATTTTTAATAATCCTGAGATTAACTTTCAAATTATCTCATTTTCAAATTAACAAATTATATTAGTTCTTAGCTAAATATTCTGCTGTAGAAGTTCTGTCAGCTTTCATAGCATCTTTTCCTTCTTCCCAGTTTGCAGGACATACTTCACCATGTTTTTGAACGTGTGTGTAAGCGTCAATTAATCTTAAGAATTCTTTTACGTTTCTTCCTAGAGGCATATCGTTTACCGCTTCGTGGAAGATTTTTCCAGTTTCGTCGATAAGGTAAGTTGCTCTGTAAGTCACATTAGAACCTGTGAAAACTTCGTTTCCATCCTCGTCATATTCGAAATCCTGATCAACGATTCCTAATGTATTTGCCAATTGTCTGTGAGTATCAGCTAAAAGTGGGTAAGTTACTCCTTCGATACCTCCGTTATCTTTTGGTGTGTTCAACCATGCGAAGTGTACTTCGTTAGTATCACAAGATGCACCAATTACTTTAGTGTTTCTTTTTTCGAATTCACCTAAAGCCTCCTGAAAAGCGTGAAGCTCAGTAGGGCATACGAAAGTGAAATCTTTAGGGTACCAGAATAAAAGAACTTTTTGCTGGTTGTTTACTGCTTCATCAAGGATGTTGATTTTAAGATCGTCACCCATTTCGGACATTGCGTCAATTGTTAAATTTGGGAATTTTTTTCCTACTAAAGACATAATTTTCTGTTTTTATATTTAAATTTCTATTGCAAAGATATGAAAGATTCATCTATCGAACAAACAAACATCGATAAATAAAATCTATAATTGTTTTTGGGGTGTTGTTAAATAAAAAAGCCCTGACAACAGGGCTTTTGTTTATTTTAGTAACCGAATACTTCAGTTAAATTAAGTTTTTTTACTTCACCTAATTTCTGCATATCGGCCTCATTTACTTTATCTTGAGAAGCAACAAGGCAGTAGGTATAGTTTTTATTCTTCATTTCCTTATCGTGGAAAGAGTTGATATCTGTGAATGACAATTTTGGTGCCTGTTCGTAGACATTCTTTCTCATGTCAAAATTGTTTCCAAGTCTTTGAGATTTCAAATAAGAGAAGATGATTCCGTCCTGAGTGATTCTTTCAGAAGCAATTGATTTTTTCAATCCGCTTTTTGCCGTTTCGAATAACTGTTCAGATTTTGGTAGCGTCGTTAAAAGCTCATTCATTGCTGTTGTAGACTCATTGAATTTGTCAGCCTGTGTTCCTACATACGCCATTACCATATCCTTATCTGTTTTTTTGCTTGGAAGTGCAAAATAAGAATACGTAGAGTAGGCCAATGCCTTAGATTCTCTGATTGTCTGGAAAACAATAGATCCCATTCCGCCTCCGAAGTAGTTGTTGAACAAGCTTACAGTAGGAGTGGTTGAAGGATTGTATTGATCTGCGTTTCTTACCCAGAAAACCTCTGCCTGTACCATGTCATAATGAGCAAATAATACTTTGTTTTTATCAGTCGGGATCTGCGCAAAAGTTTTAGATTTAGGAAGGTCTTTCAGGGTTGCAGGAAGTTTGTGGACAGGTTTTAATGATGCTACCACCTCGTTTCCTGATTTCGGACCGTAATACAATACTTTATGCTTGAAATTGAACAGGTCGTGAAGGACATTGACTAAATCTTCTGCTTTTAAGGCGTCAAGTTCAGCATCAGTCAGTACATTATTGAAAGGATTCTGTGCGCCATACTGTGCGTAACTTCTAAGCCCGGCCATAATGGTTCCTTTATTTTGTTTCGCATTCGCTCTGGCTTTTTTCAATCTTGTTTTGTAAGCATCAAGAGCTGTCTGATCTGCCTGGCAGTTTTTAATCAGATCTTCAAATAAAGCAATCGTTTTATCGAAGTTTTCATTTAAACCTTCAAGAGATACATAAGTTTCTTCATTTCCAGCACCTACATTGAAGCTTGAAGCCAATTTGTAGAACTCTTTGCTGATGATTTCTGAAGATTTGTCTTTAGTTCCTAAATACTGAAGATATTCTGCTGCTACAGGAAGAATTTTGTTGTTCCATTTTCCAGAATCAAAATGATAATACATTCTGAACAGCGCATTGTCTGTATTTTTTACAGAAAGCACATCTACATCGGCTAATTTGTTTTTAGCGATGTCTTTATCATAATTCAACCATACTGGTGCGATAGGGTTTTCAGGCATTTCATCAATCTTCTTAAGGAAAGGAGACTGGTCTTCTCTGTTCACAGAAACCGGAGTGATTGTTGGTTTGTCAACTTTCACAATGCTCTTGTCTTCTCCTTTTCTTTTGTAAACCGCAACATAGTTGTTATTCTGAAGATATTTAGATACGAAATCCATAATGTCTTTTTTCGTAAGCTTGGAAATTTCTTCAACGTATTCAAGCGATGCTTTGTGGTCAATATCTGAAGTAAATTCATCCATCAGAATGCTTGCTCTTGATGAATATTTTTCGTCTTTCTGAATGATACCTTTCTTTTCGTTGTTCACGATAGATTGAATCAGGTCATCAGAAAATTCTCCTTTTCTTAATTTATCAATTTCCTGAAGAAGAAGATTTTTTACTTCATCCAGAGACTGTCCTTCAGTTGGTTTTCCTTGTAAAAGTAATACTGAATAATCTTTTAAGGCATAAGATCCTGCGTAAGCACCCAGTAATTTTTGTTTTTTTACCAGATCAAGGTCAATTAATCCTGCCTGTCCGTTGGTAAGCATATTTCCAACAAGGTTCAGCATTCTTGCATCTTTTGTGGAAGCGCCCGGAAATCTGAAGCCTAGCATTACGTTTTCAGGATTTGGCCCCGTAACTTCTTTTACAACAGGAGATGTAATAGCTTTTTCCTGTCCTACTTTATATTCAGGAATGGCTTTAGGTTTCATGTAAGAGAAAGCCTTATCTATTTTTGCAATCACTTCATCCGGGTTAAAATCTCCGGACATGATGATTCCCATGTTGTTGGGAACATAGTAATTATTGTAATAGTCTCTGATAGCATGTAGAGAAGGATTTTTCAAGTGTTCAATCGTTCCGATGGTTGTCTGTTTTCCGTAGTTATTGTTAGGGAAAAGATTGGCAAACATGGTGTCGAAAACTTTATCTCCATCATCATCAAGAGATCTGTTTTTTTCTTCATATACCGCTTCAAGCTCTGTGTGGAAGAGTCTCAAAACGGGTTCTCTGAATCTTTCAGCCTGTACAGCAAGAAATTTGTCAAGAACGTTGGCTGGTACATCTTCTGTGTATACCGTTTGTTCAAAGGAAGTGAAGGCGTTAGTTCCGTCAGCTCCCATACCCGCCATCATTTTGTCGTATTCATTTGCAATTGCATATTTGGCAGCCTCTCCGGAAACCTTGTCAATCTCCTTGTAGATCTCTTTTCTTTTAGCTTCATCCTTAGTCTGATTGTACTTTTCGTAAAGAGCATCAATCTGGTCTAAAAGAGGTTTTTCTTTCGCCCAATCTTTAGATCCAAACTGATTGGTTCCTTTGAAAAGCATGTGCTCCAGATAATGGGCAAGACCTGTGTGGTCTGCTGGATCGGTTTTACTTCCTGCTTTTGTGGCGATATACGTTTGTATTCTTGGGTCCTTATTGGTAGGGCTCAGGATAACTGTTAACCCGTTCTTTAAGGTGTAGTACCTTGCAGAAGTAGGGTCGTTGGTAACGTATTTATACTTGTAGCCATTAGAATTTCCTTCTTTCCACTGGAAATCCTGACCAAAAGCATATCCTGCAAAACTTGCTGCGGCAATACTTGTGGCGATCGTTAGTTTTTTTAACAGATTCATTGCTGTTGTGTTTTATTTTTGATGGTTAGTTGATTAATTGAATGGTTCCAATAAATTTTTGATACGTTTCATAGCTTCTCTCAAATCTTCCTCAGAAGCAGCATAAGAGAATCTGATACATTCCGGGCTTCCGAAAGAAAAACCTCCCACACAACCTACATGAGCATTTTCCAGAAGGAACATCGCAAAGTCGTCAGAATTCTTAATTTCCGTTCCGTTCAGGGTTTTTCCGATATAGTGCGAAATATCCGGGAAGAAATAAAATGCTGCTTTAGGAAGCAATACTTTGAATCCTGGAATTTCTTTGATCAGTTCATACACAAGATCTCTTCTTTCTTTAAAAGCATCAATCATGTATCTGTATTCAGATGGGTCTGTTTTCAATGCAGTGATAGACGCTCTCTGTGCCACAGTGTTAGCTCCGCTGGTCATCTGTCCCTGCACTTTTTCACAAGCTTTTGCCAGCCATTCCGGACATGCAGAATACCCGATTCTCCATCCTGTCATTGCAAATGCTTTTGACATTCCGTTGATTACCGCGGTCTGTTCATATACTTCTGGAAACTGTGCAATAGAAGTTGTTTTTGTTTCGTAATTGATATATTCGTAAATCTCATCAGAAATTATCGTTACCTGAGGATATTTAGCAATAACTTTTGCAATGGATTTTAATTCGTCGTAAGTGTAATAACCTCCTGATGGATTACATGGTGAACTGAAAAGTACTGCTTTGGTTTTTTCCGTAATAGCCTCTTCAAGCTGTTCAGCAGTCACTTTAAAATCTGTTAAATAAGAGGTAGGAAGCATTACAGAAGCTCCACCCATCATTTTTACCATTTCATCATAACTTACCCAATAAGGAGCAGGAAGAAGAACTTCATCACCATCATTGATAATGGATGCAAGAACATTAAGGATAGCTTGTTTAGCACCATTTGAAACACAGATCTGGGTAGGTTTGTATTCCAGGTGATTATCTCTTTTTAATTTATAAGCGATAGCCTCACGCAGTTCCAGAAATCCGGGTACAGGAGAGTAGTGGCTGTAATTTTGGTTGATGGCATCGAAGGCTGCCTGTTTAATATTGTCCGGAACATCGAAATCCGGTTCACCAAGAGTTAAGCTGATTACATCTATTCCGTTGGCTTTCATCTCTCTGGCTTTGTTAGACATTACAAATGTCTGTGAGTATCCTAATCTTTTTACTCTATCTGAAAGTTTATCCATGTACTTTTTGAATTTTAACAAATATATAATAAAAACGTCTTCTGGGGATAATAAAAGTAGGGGTACTTAAAAGATTTTTGTCAGGTTTTGAACAAATTTTTACTGTTTAGAAATCATTATGTTACTTAGGCAAGCATAAACAGTTGAATCATGTTTTGGTAAAATGATAACCAATAAATAGGATAGGTGAAAATCTTATGGTAAATAAAAAGTACTTCTGAAGCTCAGTGTTTTGTATCTTTAAACAATCTAAGACCCATTCTATGAAATGTTCCGTTTTTTTATTGCTGATTTCCTGTACTGTCTTTTCTCAGAGATATTCAAAAGATGATGAAGTGAAGAAATACGTGTCGCAGGTGAATGAAGATTCACTGAAGTCATACATTGGCAAACTGGTAAGCTTTGAGACCAGACATACTTTGAGCACAGCAGATGATCCCAAACAGGGGATAGGAGCTGCCAGAAACTGGGTCATTAAAAAATTCAATGATTATGCAAAAAATTCCAGAAGCAGAATGGAAGTCTATCTTCAGCAGGAAGATATTCAGCCGGATGGAAAACGGATTGATAAAACGGTCAGCTTAGGAAATGCTGTTGCTTTTCTGAAAGGTAGAGATCCTAATGACAAAAGAATTTTCCTGATCGGCGGGCATCTTGACTCAAGGGTTACGGATGTGATGAACCGAACTTCAAAAGCACCAGGAGCCAATGATGATGGCAGTGGGGTGAGTGCTGTTATAGAATCTGCCAGAATCCTGAGCAGGTCTGCGTTTCCAGCTTCCATTATTTTTGTGGCCTTTTCCGGGGAAGAGCAATCATTGTTGGGATCTAAACAATTAGCTGAAAAAATTAAAAGAGAAGGGTTGCAGCTGGAAGCCGTCCTGAACAATGATATGATTGGAAATCCTAAAGCAGGAGAAACAGGAGAAGTCAATACCCGAATACTCCGTGTATTCAGTGAAGGTCTGCCATATAAAGATCTGGACAAAAAAGCAATGGCGATCAGAAATCTGGGTTTTGAAAATGACAGCGAATCCAGACAGCTGGCAAGATATATCAAAGAAACTACAGAACAATACGTCAAAGGACTTGAAGTAAAGCTAATCTACAGAAATGACAGGTTTTTGCGTGGAGGAGATCATACCAGCTTTGTCAATAACGGATTTCCTTCCGTAAGATTGACCGAGTATTATGAGAATTACGATCATCAGCATCAGGATATAAGAATAGAAAACAATAAGCAATATGGCGACCTGCCTGAATTTATAGATTTTAATTACCTGAAGAAAAACGTGGCTGCCAATATTGCGGTACTGGCAAGCCTTGCAAAATCCACTTCAAAACCTGAAAAAGTAGAAATGGATGTTAAAGAACTGACCAATTCTACAACTTTGCATTGGGAAAAACCCAAATCAGGAACTCCAGCAGGATATTATGTACTGGCACGGGAAACAGACAGTCCGGTATGGCAGAAAAAAATATTTACAACGGCACTTTCCATTAAAGTTCCGCTTTCCAAAGACAATTATATTTTTGCTGTACAGACAATCAGTCAGTCCGGAAACCTGAACGTGCCTGTAATTCCGGGTATTGCGAAATAATGATCTCTGTTGGAAAACCGTGATCAGGGCCTGCTGGGAAAAGTAGATTTGAATACAAGAGAAATAAAACTTATTTTTGCTGTTTATAATAATTCACATGTCTGCATCGTTACTATTAAAATATTTCCCGGATCTTACTGAAAAACAGATAGAACAGTTCTCACAATTGGAAAATCTGTACAATGAATGGAATGAAAAGATCAACGTAATTTCCAGAAAAGATATGGAGTCGCTGTATGAAAAACATATTCTGCACTCTTTGGGAATTGCAAAAGTGATGGAATTTGCTCCAGGAACTAAAGTTTTGGATATCGGAACCGGAGGCGGTTTTCCGGGAATTCCTTTGGCGATCATGTTTCCTGAAACAGAATTCACTTTGATTGATTCTATCGGCAAGAAAATCAGTGTGGTACAGGCTGTAGCAGAAGGTGTAGGCCTGACCAATGTAACGGCTATCCAGGGAAGAGCAGAAAAGCTGAAAGAGAAATTCCACTTTGTTGTCAGCAGAGCGGTAACCCAGATGCCAGAATTTTTAAGATGGCTGAAAGGAAAGTTTGAAAAAGAACAGTTTAACCCTAAGCATAACGGAATTTTATATTTAAAAGGCGGTGATCTTGCAGAAGAACTAGCCGGAATTAAATCTGAAATTTTCAACCTTAAACACTATTTTGATGAAGAATTTTTTGATACTAAAAAAGTGGTTTATGTATCAAAAGGTAATTTTAGTTCCTGATTTTATGTGATTAGGGAATAATTTTTGCTAAATATTTATTAATAATCAGAAAATCAAAGGTTATGAAAAAACTTTTAAATATCGGATTTTCAGTATTACTGTTTGGCGGGCTTCTGGTTTCGTGTAATGATGACGATTACCATACAATCGAATCTATTGATAAGATCAAAATAGACAGCGTAAAAATCGTCAATGATACCATGGACGTTTTTGCAATACAGAGCATAAAGACTTATTCTACCTATCCGTCTCATTGTGATGGCTTTTACGGCTATGATTATATTTACAATACTAATCTTGAAAGAACAGTTACTTCCTACAAATACATTACAAACGGACCTTGTACACAGGGCAGTTATGTAGGAGCTAATCAAATCAACTTCAGTCCGCAGAGAAAAGGAACTTATACTTTTAAATTCTGGAATGGTGGAAATAACTGGATCACCAAAACAATTGTAGTGGAATAATGAGATTGACTTTTGTAATGTGTTTATTGACAGCTCAGATGGTATTCGGGCAAAAAATTACCTGGGATGAAGACAGAAAACTGACCTGGGATAATTTTAAAAGCCCTGTCAATAAGAAAAAGAATCCCGATGTAGCAGCGTATACCCATTGCGGATGGGAGTTTTCCTCGGTAAAATCTTCCAATCCAAAAGCACCGGTTACGATTACCATCAAAACCATATTTAACGAAGAGAAATCCTGGAAAGACGTGAAAAAGATGGATGATTATATCCTTCTTCATGAGCAGAAGCATTTTGATATTGCAGAATTATTTGTGAGAAAATTCAGAAAGGCAGTCGCTGAAAAAATCAGAACTTCCGGTGATTACAACAAGTATTTCAAATCAATTTATGATGGAATATCCACTGATTATCAAAACTTCCAGCTGGCTTATGACAGAGAAACCCGCCACGGAATCAATAAAGAAAAACAGGCAGAATATAATAACACAATTTCTGAACAACTAGACAACCTAAAAAGCTATCAAGCCCCTTGAAATTCCTCAATAAGATCATCCACGAACTGCTAGCGCAAAACCCGGACCTTTCTGCGTTTAATATCATTCTGCCCGGAAAACGTCCCATTGTGTTTATCAGACAGATTCTGGAGGAAAACAATTACTCAGGGCTTCTTCCCAATTTTTTTACCATTGAAGAGCTTATCAATAAAATTTCCGATCAACAGCCAATTCAGGGAATCCCATTGTGGCTTTTCTCATTCGATGTGTATAGAAGTCTGAATCTCATTCCCAGAGATGATTTTTCGGACTTTTTGAAGTGGTTTCCAACGCTGCAGAAGGACTGGGATGATATTCTCAAATTCTCAGACAGTGATCAGGCAGTTCTGCAGTATATGTTTGATGAGGAAAGGATTAAAGAATGGGCTCAAAACCTGGGCGATGATGAGGATGTTCCAAGAAAGAAGTTTCTTAACTTCTGGCAGAATATGAACGTTTTTCTTCCTGTTTTAAAAGAGAAACTGCAGGAAAAGAACTGGGCAACTTCAGGAATGATTCATGAGGCAGCCAAAGCTAAGATCGTAGATTTTGCTAAAGACACCAAAGAAGAGTTTATTTTTTGTGGATTTAACGCTTTTACTCCGGTGGAGGAAAAGCTGGTGAGAAGCCTTTTAAAATGGAATAAAGCGCAATGTTTCTTTCAGGCAGACCGCTATTATTTTGATGATGAGAGACAGGAAGCCGGAAAGTTTCTGAGAAACCATAAGACCTGGAAAGAATTTGATGAAAACAGAACTTTTCAATGGATAGAGGACGATTTTAGTCAACCTAAAAAAATTAAAGTATACGAAGTGTCGGGGAATGTGACTCAGACGAAAGTGCTGCCCGAAATCTTTAAGGGAATCAACAATAAAACCTATTCAAATACCGCAGTAGTATTGCTGGATGAAAACCTTCTTCCTGCAAGTCTGGATGTGATGCACGGTGTTGATAATTTGAATATTACAATGGGATTTCCGTTGAAGAACTTATCTTTCTCCAATGCTGTGAAACGTCTGTTTTATCTGCAGAAACAACTGGAAAAAAATAAATCTTCATATTACTACAGAGATGTTTTTCCTATTCTGGAAGAATTGCCTAAATCTGTTGAAGACGAGCTTGTTATCAATGATTTTAAAGCCAAAGTAGAAGAGCGGAATATTGTTTATATTTCTAAAAAGCTGCTCCATGAACTGCTCAGTGGGTTGTCATATTTTAACCTTCTCCAAAAAGCTGTGGGAGCAAATGTTTATCTGGATATGCTTATCGCGTTTTGCCAGCAGGTAAAATGGCTGGAAATAGATGATATTCAGTATGAAAATGTTTCACACTTTGAAAATGCATTCAGAATCATCAAAAATCAGCTGACTCCCTACAACATAGAAATCAAAATGGAGACACTGGAAATTCTGATCAACCAGCATATTAACTCTGAAAGTATCGATTTTCAGGGAGAGCCGTTGAGAGGACTGCAGATCATGGGATTGCTTGAAACCCGTCTCCTGAACTTTGAAAATGTTATCCTGCTTTCTGTGAACGAAGGAAAACTGCCGCTTGGAAACTCTCAGAATACCTATATTCCTTTTGATATCCGAAGATTCTTTGATCTTCATACTTTCCTGGAAAATGACAGCATTTATGCCTATCACTTTTACAGGCTCATTCAGGATGCAAAGAATGTTCATTTGCTGTACAATGCTTTAAGTTCCGGAGTAAATACAGGGGAGAAGAGCCGTTTCATTACACAGATTGAAATGGAGAGCTCACACGAGATCGAACACCTGATTATTGAAAATTCTTCCGAACCTATTACCACCAAACCGATAGAAATTTCCAAGACGCAGATTGTACAGGAACGCCTTCAGAAATGGAAGGAAAAAGTATCCGCATCCCACCTTACCAGTTACCTCTATAATCCGATTGATTTCTACCTTTCAAAGATTTTGAATACCTCAGAAACGGATGAGATTGAAGAAGAACTATCTGTGAAAAATTACGGAAATTTAGTCCATTATTCACTTCAAGAAGTGTATGAGGTATTGAAGGGTAAAGTTTTAAAAGAAAGTGATTTAAAAGACTCAGTTAAAGCAATAGATCATTATATAAATATTGCTATTGAAAAACTGAAACATCAGCCGGAATTCTATGAGAAGGGGATGAATTATATTCATAAAGCAATTGCTAAAAAGGTGATTGAAAATGTCCTTAATCATGATCTTGATTTAATAAAACAGGGAAACAAACTGGAGATTATTGACATCGAAAGAAAGTTTGAAAACATTGATTTTCCTCTCGATGGAAATGATAAAATTTCTTTCCTGGGATATATTGACCGGATTGATAAACTGAACGGTACGTTGAGGATTATTGATTATAAAACAGCCAAGATCAAAAATCTCATTGTGAAAATTGATGGAGACAATGTTGCTGAATATTTCCATAACAGTGAAAGAAAACAGGCGCTTCAGCTTTGTATTTATCATTACGTGGTACAGCATCTTCCTGAGTTTTGGGGATATCCTATTGAAACAGGGATCTGGAGTTTTGCAGATGCCAGAAAGGGAATGGTTTCTCTGCAGTTTGACAAAGGAAATATTGATGACGCCATGAAATCTGTCAAAAGCCTTATTCTTGAAATCCTGAATCCGGATATTAATTTTGTGGAAACAATAAAAACCTATTAAAAATATTCAATTACAGATGAGTAATGTGTTTTTATCTGTAAATCAGAATGTTATTTGTTTCGAATAGCATGATGAAGCGTATTTATTTGCTTCACAGAATGCACTGATAAAGCAGGTAACTTTTTGTGTATCTTTACTACTTATTAAAAGCTTTTAAAGTTTAAATCAGATACATTAAGCACCACCAATGAAAAAGATCCTGATATTTTTTGCCATAGCTTTCTCTCTTATTATCAAGTCCCAGCAAAAGAATGATTCCCTGAATATTGCCCTTCAGAATGTGACCAAAGATACTAAATTTGGCCTTGCTCTAAGCGGTGGTGGCGCAAAGGGTTTTGCACACATTGGGATTTTGAAGATGATCGACTCATTGGGAATCAAGGTAGATTATATTACAGGAACCAGTATGGGAGGAATTCTGGGCGGTTTGTATGCAATGGGGTATAATGCGGATCAACTGAAACACACGGTCTATAAAATGGACTGGAATAGGATTCTGAGCAATAAAATTCCTTACAGAAAAGTCAATATCAGTGAAAAAGACGAATATGATAAATATATTCTCGAGTTTCCTGTGGTAAAAGGGATTCCGACTCTTCCGGGCTCGTATATTGAAGGGCAGTATATGGGTGAGGTTCTTAATACACTTACTTTCAACGCAAAACATATCAATGATTTCAGCAAACTGAGGATTCCTGTTCAGCTTACTTCTTCCGATATTGAAAACGGAGGTCTGATCATGCAGAAACAAGGCTCTTTACCGTTGGCTATTCGTGCTACATTGGCCATTCCTGCAGCTTTTGCACCTGTTTATATTGATGGAAAGCTTTTGGTAGATGGAGGATTAGACCGTAATTATCCAGCTAATGAGGTTCGGGAGATGGGAGCAGATTTTGTCATCGGAGGGTATACCGGCTTCAGACTTTTTACCAAGAAAGAAATTGAGAATCCGATGAAGATGATTTATCAAACGCATGCCATCCGTTCGGTGGAAGATTTTAAACATCAAAAAGAGCTGTCTAATGTTTTGGTAGACTTTGTAGATCCATTGGGTGAGATTACAACGAAGGATTTTGCCAAGTTCCGGAGGATTATCAAAATTGGTGAGGTGGAAGCAAGAAAACACCTTCCTGAGTTTGTAGCCCTGGCAGAAGCTCAGCGAAAAGCCGGAATCAAATATGAACATCAGATGATTGAAGAGGTGAAATTGCCTACTACGAAATTCACATTCAATGAAGAAGATGGAACGCCTATTAATGATGTTGCGGAGATTGAAGTGCTTAAAAAGCAAATGGGATTGACGGAAGGGAAGTATTATGATGCAAAAACTGTAAATGAAGCAATAGACCGGGTATTCGGAATGCGCCAGTATATAAAGGTGTATTATACCTACACCAATGAAAATGATGGTCTTATCATGAATGTTTTTGTGAAAAGGGCAAAAAAAGGAGCTTTTAAACTGGCTCTGCACTATGATACAGAACAGTCGGTAGGAATTATTGTTAATTATACATACAGAAACATTCTTTTGAACAGATCAAGATTTCTGGCAACCGTAGATATTTCTGAACGTTTCAAGGCTAAACTTGCTTACCAGCAGTTTCTGGACAGCGGAGAGCGTTTGTGGCTGGATCTGGAAGCCAAGATGGTTAATCTTAAAAGTAATGACCTTAACTTCAGGTTATATGATGTGAATGACGACGGAAGTGACCGTTTTCCTAACCATATGTACCGTAATATAACAGGAAAGATTGCGCTGAACTATAACATCACTCCAAATGCTTATCTGTCATTGGGAACAGAATTCAGTACAGAAAGAATGTACAGTTTACTGGATAAAGTGGATCAGTCAAAAGTGGATAATTACAGTAAGAAATTGTATAACCACAGTAACTTCAACACATTCCTGAAGTTTGAACAGAACAGTCTCAACAAAAGGTATTTCACAACAAAAGGGAATCATCTTCAGGTGAGTACAAGATTTTATTACGGAGATCAGTATGAGCTTTATGATCTGAATACAGTACAGCCTCTTCTGTATCTGATACTAAATCCTAAAGATTTTTATTACTACGAACCTAAAAACCTGATTTCTTTTACTTTGAATGAAAACTTCTATCAACCCATCACAAGAAGGCTGACGGTAAAGGCAAACGTATTTTTGGGAGCAAGTTTTGGCTCGAGGAGAGACGATCAGGTTCCTTATCTATTCCTGAATCAGAAATATAATCTTGGAGGCAGCGAATATAATAATGATCTTTTAAGCCCTGAATTCAACGGTCTTCGTCAGAAAGAGCTTCCTGTGACTTCTGTTGCGAAGGCTGCAATATCATTTCAGTACAGAATTATGAAAAAACTTTATCTTACCCCTTCGTTCAGCTATGGAAAAGTAAGTGAAGAACTTTCTCCTTTTAATGACAGCTTCGATATGTTTGGATATGGAGTAAACCTGGGATATGAATCTCTTATTGGTCCTATCAGTATAAATGTTTCCAGAAACAGTCAGCTTGATTTTTCAAGGATATATTTCAGTGTTGGTTTCAAGTTTTAAAGAATAACCGGAGTCGGTTTAGAAAATATTAAAAATCCTTTTACCTAAAATATACTTTAGATAAAAGGATTTACTATTTTAAAATCAATTATTTATTCTGTTGTAAAACTATTTTCTTGGGATTTCCGGTCTTGGCATTTTATAGTAGCTTCCGGACATGCTTTTTAAAAATGAAACAACTGCATCCAGTTCCTGCTCATTGAGATTCAAAGGTTTTATCAGATGATCGGTAACAGGAAAATTAGGATCAGTTTTCTTTTCTTCAGGAGTAGGGTTAATCATCTGCATACCGCTGTTGTATAAACTGACAATGCCGTGCATGTCATCCATCAATCCGTTATGCATCCATGGAGCGGTATAATTAAGATCTCTCAGAGAAGGAGTTTTAAACTTTCCTGTGTCATCTGAGTTTTTAGTAATATTATACAACCCCAGATCCTCATACTCCCGTTTGTAATAAGTAAGCCCTATGTTGTGAAAAGATTCATCTGTCAGATTTTTTCCATAATGACAGTTCATGCATCTTGCTTTAGTACGAAATATATGCATGCCGTAAATTTCCTGATCACTCATGGCTTTATAATCTCCTTTCATGAACTTATCCAGTTTGCTCGGCTGGCTTCTGATGGTTCTTTGAAAAGTTGCTAATGCTTTGGCGATTTTATCAAATGTAATCTTATCCGTCTGATATACTTCTTTAAAAAGCTGTCTGTATTCTTTCAATTGAGACAGTTTTCCTGCGAGTTTTTCCGGTTTCATGTTCATTTCATTATGAGCGGAAATAGGACCTACGAGTTGCTCTTCCAACGTTTTGGCTTTTCCGTCCCAGAAATAGGAATTCCGGTCTGCAATATTAAAAAGAGACGGTGTATTTCTTTTTCCCTGCAGATGATCTGTTCCCAATGCCACTTCCTGGCCGTCTCCCCAGCCCAGTTCAGGATTGTGACAGCTGCTGCAGGATACCTGGCTGGATGATGATAGTTTGGGATCAAAAAACAGTTTTTTTCCAAGCATTACTTCAGGAAGTTCCTGTGTTTCGTAATAGTTGGAATCCCAGTCTATAGCCTCAAATTCTTTCCAGTTAACCCCGGCATCGATTGTGGGTTTAGGCCAGAATCTTACAGGCTTTTTGTATTGCTCCACAGTTTCTCCATAGTCCACCCTGTACTTTTGCATGGTATGCTGCATACAGAATAGAGAAATACTTCCGAGAACTGCGATTAATTTAAGATCTGAAAATTTTATCATAATGTGTTTAAAAAATACTTCCTATACTGATTGCAAATAGGGTATTGCTGCTGTTTTTAAAATTGCTGTACATGATTTTACCTCCTACAAAAGCGGTTTTGATAACCGGGAAGCTGAAATGAAAATTAATATCAAGCTTTGCCTGCCAGAAATCTGAAGACTGAAAGAGATAATTCTCCTGAAGCATTGTATTAATGGATGTCTTTCCGGAATTGTTGAAAAGAGCATCTTTTTGATAGGTATTAGCTGCGGAAAGCCCTGCAATTATAGAGAGTGTCTGATGATGGTCAAAAGTTTTAAGCCATTGATAATCCGCGCCATAGATTATCTTACTTAATTCTATTCTTGATGTGGGACTGCTGTATTTCTCTTTTTCCTGAATCCATCCAAAAAAGGGGATTAAAGAGGATTTTTGCTTTTCATTACCCATTTGTATGAGCCCTTTAAAAATGATACTGCTGATCTTGTGATTGTACTTTTCCACACTTCCGATCTGGAGGTAGTTTCTTGAGTTTTCATTCAAAAACAGATTTTCAGTTCCTTTTCTTTCTGTATTGTTTCCTTCGGCAGAAATTCCCCAGACTATTTTCCCGGAATCAAAGAATTTTCCTGCTGAAAAGGTCAACTGACGTTCATCAATTTTTGAAGCGTTGAGATCCGCATATTCTGTCAATAGCTTATCAAGGTTAAACTTTTTCAGACCTATATTCAGATACCAGTTTTTGCTGCCTGCTTCAAAGATTTGCAGACCTCCTCCATAAGACCAGCCTTCATAATAAGCCTGACGGAGCTTTCCGGAAAGCAGTTCGTTATAATTTCCCAGTCCGCTCATATTATAGATCATAGGATATCCCTGATTGCTCACAAAGCTCAGATAATGCTTTTGAGTATATTTTTCAGCATCCACATAAGCCCCGATTCTGAATTTCTGAAACATCAGTTTATTGGCACCCATTGTCAAAGAAAAATGGGCTGCTGTATTTTTCGGTCGTGGGTCAATGTCTCTATAGCTCAATGTTGCTTCATAGCTTCCTGTAATTCCTAATGTGTAAGTATTGATTTTTTTAGAATATCCTCCTGAAAATCTATAATTTTCAAACTTCATATCTCCGCCTACACTGTCGGCCGCCACGTAAGGATAGATGAGATCATAATCTGAATTTTCGTTCCATACCACCTGCTTATTTTTCCCCTGAGTATAAGAAGCATTACCCCAAACTGTTGTTCTGTCATTGAGCTTTTGTAAGCTGTAGACCTCTGCACCCCACAGATTTTTGCTTTTGCCTTTTTGTTGCAGCTGGTTGGGAGTATTGCTTTTTTCAGCAAACACATTGAAAGTTGTGATCCCGTATTTCCTTGCTTCGGCATAACTGGCAGGATTGGTGGTAATACTGTTTTTAATATGCCTTTCAAAGCTGTATTCTTCACGTACTTTTTCTGTTATCGTGTCCGTGATCTGAGCATGCAGTTTTACACTTGAAAAAGAGATCAGCAGGACGGATATGGAAAGAAAATATTTCATTTTAGTTGAATAAAGATGGTTTTACACCATGTTCAAAGTCTGTTGTGGAGTTGTTGGTGTCTTTAAGAATATCTTTACCATCTATTGTTTTTCCTGTTACTTTTCTGCGTACAGCTTTTCCAAAACGGTTTTTATCTCCGTCAAAAGAAGTTACAGAAGTCCATCCCAGATCCAGAGAAGGAGAGGTTACCACCCATTGAAATGAATCCTGTACACTTAAATTAACAGCATCTGTAATCCATTCATTGGGAATTTTGACAGCAGTTCCGTCCATAGGATACACATCACCACCTATAATAAGGTTGTAATTGTAAGTATATGTGTTTTGAGCGATCAGCATCTCATTGGTCATTCCCTGTGGCATACGTGCTAATGCATAAGCGTAATATCCCTGCGTGTGAATCACCATTTTTTCAAAAACATTTACCATTTTCGGAACCGAAGGATTGTCGATGTCATCAGAATCTTCTTTGAAAATCTGGAAGTTAGCATTGGAAAGATTAACGGAAGAAGGGTTGAAATCTTTATGATTAATAGCATCTTCAGCAATAATGATATATTCTCCCGGTTTTACAGGATAGGTCGCTCCATTTCCTGGAATTCTGATAATAGCCCCGGCAGATAGAGTAGTTCCCATAATATTGGGACTGTAATCCTGTTTTTCATTGGTCATAAAGCTGGATTGTATCAGCAGCATGCCATCTGCATACAAAGTCTGGTCTGTATTGTTGGTAATTTTAAAATACTGATCACCGAAGTACATGGCTCCCTGTGGGGTTTTGGTTCCGGTAAAGAAGATTTCTTCAAGTATAAGATCGCTGCTGCTGCCTGATTTTAACGCAAGATCCATAGTTTTGCTGGTTTCACTGCCATTGATGACTATCCCGTTCTGTACACCGGCAACTTTGGCTTCTATCGATCCGGAATTATCAGCATACATAATGTTTCCTTCTGCAATGATGTTATAAGTTCCCGAGGGAAGAACAACCTGCAGTTTATTGTTGTTTTTAAGCTCCTGAGTAACCGTAAATCCGGAATTAAGTTCTTTGAAGCTTATCGTGAGATGTTTGTATTCTTTAACCTGAATATTTTCAGGAACTACTTTGAGTTCCAGCTTTAACGAAGTTTTTGCCTCTGCGACATCATTGGAATCTGAAGAACAGGCTGTTATCGAAATTGCTGCACACAATACGAACAGTGTTCTTAATACATGTTTTAACATAACTTATTGAATTGAAATTGTTTATAAATTAAAATTGATTTCCATCCCGAAATAAGGATCATAAGCACCTTTTCTATTTATGGTAAATCCGTTGATATTGTAAGGTGTATAGTAGCTGAACAGCCTGTTGGCAAACATAGATACTACAACAGCTTTATTTCTGAAGCTTTTGGTTACTTTCAGATTGAGGTTCATTTCCATAGGTCTTCGGGAGGCATTATATAAGTCCTCATTCTGAGCGATGATAAGACTTTCAAGGATTGTTCCCTTGGCTGTTTCCGGATTAAAAGGGAAGATATGACCGTCCTGATCTACATAATGACTGGGGATTCCGCTCATAGGCTCAAGTTTTCTCATAGAATACCATGAAAACTGGAATGAGGATGAAAAAACAAGGTCCAAACGGGGAATATAAGTATCCATCATCAGATTGGTATTCAGTACTTCATTCAACGAATTAGGTTCCATTCCCTCATATAATCCCAGATAAGGATAAGGTTTTCCATTGATCAGTAAATCTCTTCCTCTGTATACCGGCAGGCTGTTGCCATATTTTGTACGAAACCAGGCTCCGTTTAAAGTAAATCTTGTATTAATTCCGGGAATTCTGTTGGAAGAATACTGAAATTCTACACCTTCTTTATCTACTTTGCTGCCATTTCGCTGAGTGGCATACAGAAAGTTTTCATTCACTGTCTGATAGGGAAGTGTATTCAAATCAGGCGGAGAAGTGATAGCATCGTGATTCAGACCAGAAGTGTCATATTTTTTATATTGGTATAAAGCATATTCATTCATGGAACGAAATGCATTGCGCATATTTTCTTTAAAAACAGTAACAGATAACTGATGTGACCCCAGACTGAAATCAACTCTTGCTTCAAATTTTTCATTCACAGCAGGTTCTATTTCAGGATTCTGCGGATTGTAGATCAATGTCTTATAATTGATTCTTCTGTAGTTTGGATTGTTGTGAAAATAATTGAGCTGTTGAATATCCTTATAAATAAGTTCAGGGTATAATAAATTCAGGTCCGGAAATAAGCTCTGTTTACCATATCCTAATGTTAAAGCTAAAGTTGCTTTTTTGTTCATCCAGTCAAATGAAGGAAGTTCCCATTGGAAATTGGCTCTCGGATCTGTATACCATTTTCCATTCATTTTGAAATGAGATGGAAGGTTCATCATAGTGTTTCCTCTTAATCCTAATGCTAATGTAAGTTTGTGATTGCCTGCAGGTAATGAACTTACAGATTCCAGAAATAACGCTGAAGTCATATAAGCCGGAATATCGCGGTAAGGGCGTGGTCTGAAAGTAGCTTTTGGGTCAATGGGTCTGTAGATATCAAATAGCTGCCCTTTGCCCCAGTTTTTACTCATTTGCCAATCGAATCCGGCATTGAACTCATGGTGAACAGATTTCGAATCAACCTGAAAGTTATTGATCATTTTAACAAACAGATCAAGAGGTTTTCCGTCCACTGTATAATTGGAAATATATCTTGGTTCAGGATAATAACCATCGTATTCCCCTTCAGTTGCTGAGAGAGGAAAGGCCATTGCATTTTCCAGCTGAATAAATTTGGTTTGCTTTATCCTGTCAAATCTTTGGTTTGCCGTTGCCTGAATTTCGGTTGACCGATAGAACGAAGGCTCATTTTTAGTATAAGTAAACAAATTGGAAAGACTCAAAAAATGATTATTCACCTCATAAGAATTGAGTTCGGACAAATCCACATCAGGATCAGATTTTGAACCGTCCAGTGAACCTGTATAGCTGAGATTACTCTGCCATTTACCGGTTCCGTGATCCCATTTTTTTTCTTTTATAACGGCGATATGAGCGGTAATTCTTTTATAGCTTTCAAGCCGGTCTCTGGGGTCAGATTTTGCATTCAGATAATCCAGTCCTGTATTGATTTTCAAATCTTTTTCTTTGTTTTCAAAACCTTTGCTTACAGCAAAAAGTTTACTGTAACCATCGGCTTTGAATCTTGCTTTCCATTTTGTGTATCCGGATTTGTTCGTGATTTTTACAATTCCTGAAGTCAGGTTTCCATAGACAGCGGACGGAATTCCACGAAGAACTTCCACGCTCTCAATCTGATCTGTAGAAATGGTTCTCATATCCACACCGCTGTTTATATTAAGTCTTCTCTTAAGTCCATTATTGGTTTTGTCTAAAAAATCATAAGAATACTGCAGGTTGGCATTAGAGTTTAGCGGAGCGCCATCAACCAAAAATGTAGTTCCCATAGAAGATGTGTTGTAATCACTGCTTGGTCTGCCGGTTTCGCGGAGACTTATTTTGTTAACCTGATTAAGAACAGGATCACCTGACCTCCCACCGGGAAGAAGTTCCAGAAGATCAGAAAAGCTTGAAGGCTGCAAATGCTGCATAGCCCGCTGGCTGATCATAGAGGAGGAGGTAAGTCCTTTACCTTCTTTGGCTGTAATAACCACTTCTTCAATAGTATTTATCTTCTCTGCAAATGAAAAAGCAAATGTTTCAGACTTTGTCACAGATATTGTACCTGAATATCCAAGAATTCCGTTTTTCCAGGCTTCAATTTTATATTTTCCGGGGAGAAGATGTGTTTCTGCTATTCCTTTTTCATTGGTAGAAGATGTATGAGTGTTTTCTTCTGAGAAAATTTTTATTTCAGAGTCTTTTAGTGAAGTCTGATTTTTGTCTTTTATTTCAAAAGTGATTGTAAATTCCAGATTCTGGGACTTGACTGCTGTGATCGTGGTGATAAAAATAAGAAAGCTGAAAAATCGGAGCCTCAAAGGGAATCGGGAGTCATGGTGTACCATCTGGCATTATTCTTTCGGCAAAAGTAAGAGCATCAATATAAGTTTACTAATTTTATTTAGAATAATTTAAAATAAATGACAAGAATCATTTTTGCTGTTTTGATAATATTTTTGTTTAAAGTTGATATTTTTAGATGTAAAAGGGTTTGTAATAATGAATTGCGTAATTGTGTTTGATTTTAGCTGCAATTTATCTCTAATTATTTTTTGTGGAGTTATTGGATCGGCATACATGAAAAAGCACTTCATTGCTGAAGTGCCAAAATTAACTTGAAATGAGATTATGAAGAGGATTGTATTACAGTTTTACTTTTTTATTAATGACCTTCCCATTAGAAAGTGTGATTTGTACCAGATATACCCCAGATTCTAGGTTTCTGGATTCAAACAGTGGTTTGCCGACTTCCTGCTGAACGATCAGAGCACCGGAAATACTGTAAATGCTGATGTTTTTAATGTCGTTGCCGGATTTTGCAATAATTTGTTGTTTTTGGGTAAAGATATCCGTATTGCTTTCAGAAGATATTGTACCTCCAACTGCTTTATTGAACTGAAGATTATAATAAGAAGTTACCACTTCAAAAGTGTAGTTTTTATTTTCCAGATCCTGTACATTGATCCCTCCGGCTTCACGGTATTGCTTTTGAGAAACACTTTTGACCAACGTTTTATTTTCATCAAAGATGTTTACTGCAGAAAGTTCGCCCTGATCAACTTTTAACTGCAAAACCGATGGGCCGGAAGATTGTATGATTTCGTTTTCAGAAACTTCTTTAGGAGTATTTTTGATGTATGGAATTATCTTATTTTCATTGTTTTCTGATACTTTTAATAAATAAACTCCGTCTTTTAAAGTTGATAAATTTTGGTCATTGGCTGTTCTGCTCTGGGCTTTTTCTTTATTGAAATCTGTAATTTCAACGAGCTGCATATTTCCCAGATCCGGTTGTATCTGTGAAGAGAGAAGGGAAGGTTTTTCAGATGTCTTCTCTACTGACTGCTTGCCGAAAATGGATCCTGCAATTGCCCATTCATTAAGAAGTCCGCCGCTTCTCAACGTATTGAATTTGGCATTGGAAGCTAAAGTAAAAGGAAGAATTCCGCCTACGTGTCCAAGAGGTCCCCAGTAGAAAGAATCCAGTTTATATTTATTCAGATCCCACCATGCATAATAACCACGTTGAACATCAATGGTTTTAGAGGTATTTTCAGGTGGAATAGCTAAATCTACAGTCGAATGACCCAATGTCATAGGTGTTTTGTTGTACCAGTCGTATACATCCTTAGGTTTCATGCACAGTCTGAGCTTGTTGTTTGGATTATTGGTGACATCGTTCACAAAATTGGGTGTAAAGAGTTTTTTCCATATCACAGGACCCCATAAAAGTCCGCCATTATCCTGAACAACGTGATAATTGTATTTATCAAGATATTCTGCAGAAATAACTTCTGAAATGTTGTTATTATAGGTTTTATATCCTGTATTGTTGCAGGTATGAAGAACATTGGCCAGGAATGAGGTAAACGGGTAAATATCTTTTTCCAGAACTCCTTTATTTAAAGTAACCCCAGAGAAATCATAAGGTCCGTCACCCATATAAGCATATTTGAATTTGATATTATTGGGATTCGAAATGCTTAATCTTTTTAAAGTAGACATTGCTGCATGAGCTCCCTGTGAATACCCGGCTAAAAAGTACTCATCATAGCGTTTAACACCCAATTGTCCGAGTACTTTGTTGGCGGCAGTGACAAAATCAATGGTTGCACCCGCTTCAGTGGCATAGTCTACATAAGGATGAACTCCGTCGCCACTTCCCATTCCTACATAGTCTGGCGCCATTAAAATATAGCCATTAAGTACGTAAGAAAGCTCCACAACAAACCCTGCTGTTAATGCTCCTTTGAAATTAGACGGCACATTATTTCTGCTGTCTGTAGTTCCATGATCTGACACAACTGTTGACAATTTGAATCCTACATTGGGATACATAAGGAGTCCGGTAGCTTTTACAAGGACATTGTTTTCATTTTTGGTGTAATAAGTGATCTTGTAGCCCTTTAGGCCCACATTAAAACTGTTCAGGTAGCCGGCAAATTCCGGAGCGTTTTGATCGCCGAGATTATTGGCGATAAAATTAATAACTCCCTGTGGCGTTAAATCCAGTTTCTGTTCAGCGCTTACAACGTCTCCAGCCTGTTGTGCAAAGTAGAATGGAGCGGTAAGGCCCAGTAAAAAAGTTGTAATTTTTTTCATATTGATGTATTTTCTATGGTATTAAGGTAATAACTTTAATAAATCCGAGAAAATATTACAACATCAATAATTATTCATTGAATATCAATTCTCTGTAAAGTGAGTAAAATAAAAGAGTCTGGCCGAAGGCCAGACTCTTTTATTTATATTTTATCTTTTTTTAGAAAGCGTTGATTCCTGTAATATCCAGACCAGTGATCAGCAAGTGAACGTCATGCGTTCCTTCATAAGTGATCACAGACTCCAGATTAGCAGCGTGTCTCATCATTGGGAATTCACCCATGATTCCCATACCACCTAGGATTTGTCTTGATTCTCTGGCAATTTCAATAGCCATATTAACGTTGTTACGTTTAGCCATAGAGATTTGAGCCGGAGTTGCTTTGTGAGCATTTTTAAGATTTCCTAACTGAAGACATAATAACTGAGCTTTTGTAATCTCTGTTAAGAATTCAGCCAGTTTTTTCTGCTGAAGCTGATAAGAACCAATTGGTTTTCCAAACTGTTTTCTTTCTTTAGAATATTGAACAGCAGTACAGTGGCAGTCAATAGCTGCACCAATTACTCCCCATGAAATTCCATATCTAGCAGAATTCAGACAAGATAAAGGTCCTTTCAGTCCTGTTACCCCTGGAAGAAGGTTTTCTTTCGGAACTTTTACGTCATTAAATACCAATTCTCCGGTTTTTGAAGCTCTTAAGCTCCATTTATTGTGAGTTTCAGGAGTAGTGAATCCTTCCATTCCTCTTTCAACAATTAATCCCTGTACTTTTCCTTCCTCATTTTTTGCCCATACCACAGCGATATCGCATAGAGGAGAGTTAGTGATCCACATTTTAGCTCCATTCAAAAGATAATGGTCTCCCATATCTTTAAAATAAGTTTCCATAGAACTTGGGTCTGAACCGTGGTTAGGCTCTGTCAATCCAAAAGAACCAATCATTTCTCCGGCAGCAAGCTTAGGAAGATATTTCATTTTCTGTTCCTCAGAACCGAATTCATTGATAGGAAACATCACCAACGAGCTCTGAACTGAAGCAGCAGAACGTACTGCAGAATCTCCTCTTTCCAACTCCTGCATAATAAGACCATAAGAAATCTGGTCTAATCCTGAACCGCCATATTCAACCGGGATATAAGGTCCCAGTGCTCCGATTTTCCCCAATTCTCTCATAAGATTAGGGATATCTGTATGATTTTGAGCGGCCTGATCAATCTGCGGCATTACAAAACTTTCAACCCAGTCTCTTACAGATTGGCGGATGAGTTTGTGTTCTTCAGTAAGTAAAGCATCAATTCCATAATAATCAGGGATGCTTGTAAGAGGATAATATGACATGATTTTTTGATTTGGTTAAAAGTAACATTTTTCGTGGTGTCCTGAAAATTTTTTTGAAAACTTATCTTTGGATTGGTTTTCAGGTAGATAATGCTCTTTTTATTTGTTAATGGGATAAATTCGGTGTTTTAAGCCTCCTCATCATTGGAGATAGGATACTGATTGGTAGAATTGTGAACCTTACTTTTAAATTTATACAGATAAGGTGCTTTATTGGCGGAGCCATCGTACAATTTTTCCAGTCTGTCGAGAATATTTAAGCTTAAAATTTTGCGTTGGAAATTATTTCTTCGGAATTTTTGGCCTAAAATGGTTTCATAAAGAGACTGAAGATCTTTCATCGTAAACTTTTCAGGAAGCAGATTACTGGCCGCTACCTCTGTATTGATATTCATCCGCAGGTATTCTAACCCGGTTTCTATGATTCTGTCGTGATCGAAAGCCATCTTGGGTAGATTGTTTACCTCAAACCATTCACAACTCTCATTGAAGGCATCAGGGAAAGTATTGGCCATTGAAAAATCAATAAGGCTGCAATAACCTACCGTGACAAATCTTTGAAAAATCCAGTGATCTTCCGGTACTTCAATTCCTTTATTGTTAAGAAGAATCTGATGAACATTATTTTCAGTACGGTCTATTCTTCCAAACGTATGAAATTGTTTCAGAAATATATCTTTAAGATGTGTTCTTTCGAATAAAACCCTTGCTGCTGCTTCCCTTAAATCTTCATCATTGAAAACAAAACCACCCGGAAGTGACCATAAATCCAGATCGTGATACTTTAAAAGAAGAACTTTCAAAATGTTATTATGAAAGCCGAATATAGTACAGTCCACAGAGATATGGGCAACAAAATCTTTGGTATCAATAAGTTCCCGAAGTGTTTCTTTACTTTTTGTGTCTTTGATTTTCATGGCAGTAAAAATAAAACTATTTTCTTTTTGAAACGTTAAAAAAGATCAAACTGGTAACAAAAAGAATAATAACGAAAAATAATATATATAATGGATAAAAATTTAATAATTGTTTTTCAAACAGAACTGCCATAATAATAGAACTTACAGAGCTTCCAAGGGATGAAAAAATAACAATAAGAGAGGTGAAAAGAGTAACCCTCTCTTTGTCGACCTGCGCGATCATCTTTGAATTGATCACAGGGTAGAGCGGAGATAAAAACAACCCAATGACCGGAAATAAGAAAAGAATGATTCTCGAATTTGCAGATTCAAAATACTGTATTCCTACAATAATGATCAATAGGGTAATAATGAAGGCCATACATGAAATATAATAAGTGGGTAATGAAAATCTTCTGATAATATTGGCTGTTATCGTTCTTCCCAGATACGAAAATACAGCAAGAAAAGAGGTGGCTTGAAGAGCAAAAAATGAGTTAACCTTCAAATGGTTTTTATAAAATGAAGGAAGCCATGAATTGAATCCCTGTTCTACAAACACAATAAAAAAGAGAACACCAAGGAATAACGCTATAGAAGGAGTTACAAACCCTGAAAGTTCAGAGAATACACTTTTATTTTCCAAAGGTTTGGATTCAGAAATTGTAATTTTTGATAACAAGAATATAGTTAATGCCGATAAAAACGCGATTAATAAAAAGCAAAACTTCCAATATTCAGAGTATTTACTTGATACTACCCATCCAAAGCAGGTATTGACTACAAAAATTCCGATCATAAAAGAAGCTTCCACACTGTTCATCGTCTTTGCCAGCGATTTTTCATCCGAAATATTGTTCCTGATAATCCCGAAAACGCAGATTTTACCAATCGCAAAACAGGCTCCGATGATGGCAAACCATAATTTGAAAAACCAGAAAACCTCTATAAATGGAAGCAGGCATGAACAGATTCCAACAATGACCAGAGCTGAAATCAATGCTTTTTTCGTTCCTGTTTTGTTGATAAAGCTTACCGCAAAAAGAGAAATAAAGGCAATAGGTAAGTCTTTAAAGGATTCTAAAAAGCCCAGTTCTCCGTAAGTGATTTTCTCTTCAGATAACTGCAGAATAATAAGTCCCATACAATTCAAAACCATTGAAAAAATAAGAAAGGTAAGTTTTAACGGAAGAGAAATTTTAGAATGCTTGATGATCATTTTGGGAGACTTCTTTATTGTTTTTTTTTGAATTTTTATGAAATATTGATGCGAAGATAGGGCTTCTAACCCTGAAAAATAAAAGAAAAATTAAAATATTTGTGAATAGAATGTTAATTAATTGAAAAAAAATATATTTTTATTGTCTCAATTTGAGAATTAAACAATAACTGTATATGAATGTAAGAATATCACGAAGCGTAGGAGTGGTTGCCGTCCTCTATTTTACGGCCAACTTCAGTGCCCAGACTACCAAAGCGAAGGACACGATTGCTAAAGAAAACAAAATAGACGAAGTTGTAGTGATTGGTTACGGTACTCAGAAAAAGAGTAATGTAACAGGAGCTATAGCAAGTATTAAAGCCAGCGATATTGAAAATATTCCATCCGGTAAACCGGAACAGGTATTACAGGGAAGGGCAGCCGGAGTCTCTGTAGTGACCAATTCCGGACAGCCAGGAGCTGCTGCCACTGTACGTGTAAGAGGTATTACCAGTTTTGGGGCTGGAAGCAACAGTCCTTTGTGGGTAGTAGATGGTATTGTTGTAGACAATATCGGATGGCTTAACCAGTCTGATATTGAAAGTATTGAAGTCTTAAAAGATGGAGCTTCAGCGGCAATCTATGGAGTTTCCGCGGCAAAAGGAGTAATTCTGGTGACTACTAAAAAAGGGAAAAAAGGAAAACTGACTCTTTCTTACAATGGGTTCTATGGTTTCTCAAATGCTTCAAAAAAACTGGACCTTCTGGATGCTACGCAGTATGCTAAAATTATCAACGAAGGCTTCGTTAATGATGGACAAGCTCCCAGATTTACCAATCCGGAATCATTTGGAAAAGGAACCAACTGGCAGGATGCTATTTTTGGGACAGGTGAAAAATCGTCTCATGAAGTAAGCATTACTGGAGGTAATGAAAAATCAACATACTATACATCATTTGGATATTTTGATCAGAGTGGTATTGTATTGAGCGATATTTCTTATTACAAAAGAATCAATGCAAGATTCAACTCAACACATAAAGTTACAGACTATCTGACAATAGGTCAAACTTTTGCTTATACCCATGTAAAATCTCAGGGAGTAAGTGCAAATGAGGAATACGGAGGGCCGCTGGCATCAGCAGTTAATCTGGATCCTACCACTCCTGTTGTTGTAACAGATTGGTCTATGGTAGACCCGAGCGGCTATACCAATCCGTATATTATTCGTGATTCTGAAGGTCGTCCCTATGGAATTTCGAGATATGTAAATCAGGAAATGACCAATCCGCAGGCTTTCCGTCATATACAGCAGGGAAATTATAGCTGGTCTGATGATTTCGTAGGAAATGTTTTTGCTGAGCTTAAGTTTCTCGATCACTTTACATTTAAAACCAGCCTGAACGGTAAGAAATCCTACTGGGGAAGCCGCTCTTTTACACCAAAATATTATTTAAGTCCTAATTATAACAATACCAGCTTCAACAGTTTGAATAAGGTGGATGAGAATAAGTTTGAATGGAGTATGGAAAATACGCTGACCTATCAGAATAAATTTGGAGATCATAATATCAACATTATGATTGGTCAGGGAGTTTACAGATATAACATTGCAGGCGGGACTAGTTTGACATATAGTAACCTTCCTATTGATAATTGGCAGGATGCTTCCTTCAATTTCAATATTCCACAAGATAATATTACTGCAACAGGATGGGATGGAATTCAAACCCGTAAAGCATCTTATTTTGGTAGAATCATTTATGATTATGCAGACAAATATTTATTTACAGGAACAATTCGTAGAGATGGTTCTTCAAAATTTGCGACCAATCAGCATTGGGGAACTTTCCCTTCGATGTCTCTTGGATGGAATGTTCATAAAGAAAACTTCTGGCCGGAGAATAAAGTGATTAATAATTTGAAACTAAGAGGAGGTTACGGAGTATTAGGAAATGATGAGATGGATAACTTCAGATTTGCGAGTTTCATGGTTTCTGGAAGTAACTATACCAATTCAGGTAATAATATCATCATTGGTTATGCACCAAGTACATTGGAAAATCCAAACCTGAAATGGGAGCAGACCAGTCAGCTTAATATTGCTGCAGATTTAAAATTATTCAATAATTTCACTCTTACTGCCGACTGGTATAAAAAGAAAACAACAGATATCCTTAGACAGATCAATATTCCTGGTTATGTAGGAGTTCCGAATTTACCTTGGTCGAATGTAGGAGATATGCAGAATACAGGTCTGGAGCTTGAATTAGGATATAAAAAGAACTGGGAAGACTTCGGTATCTCGATTAATGGAAACTTCGCTACAATAAAGAATGAGGTTCTTCGATTAGAAGATGATATTAAATACTTCAATCTGGCTTCCTTCCAGACCATGGGAGCGGTTTCCAGAGTACAAGTAGGGCAGCCATACGGATCATTTTACGGACAGACTTATAGCGGTGTATTCCAGAATCAGGCACAAATTGATAATTATGTAAATGCCAACGGAGTAAAATTACTACCTGATGCAAAACCGGGAGACTTTATCTGGCAGGACAACAATGGGGATGGTAAGATTGATGACGAAGATAAAGTAAACCTGGGAAGTTCTATCCCAAAATATACTTTTGGACTTACCGTAAATCTTAATTATAAGAATTTTGATTTGATGATGTTTGCACAGGGACAGGCTGGTAACAAGATTTTCCAAGGTCTGAGAAGATTAGATATGCTTGATGCCAATTATCAGACAAGAATCTTAGACAGATGGACAGGTGAAGGTTCTACCAATGATAACCCAAGAGTTACCCGTAATGACCCTAACCACAACTATTCATGGATGTCAAGCTACTACCTTCAGAAAGGTGATTATGTCCGTTTGAAAATTGTTCAGTTAGGCTATACCATTCCTAAGGATGTTACCCAACGTTTCGGAATGAGCAAAGTAAGACTGTATATTACGGGAGAAAACCTGCTTACTTTCACAAAATATACCGGATATGATCCGGAAATTGCAGGAAGAAACAATTCTGAACAGGATATTATTGGGGTAGACAGAGCTTACTATCCACAGGCAAGAACATTCCTGATAGGAGCTAATATTCAATTTTAATGATTAACAAAATGAAAAATAAGAATTTTATATATAAAGGACTTGCCGTTGCATTTCTGACAGGTCTGAGTTTTACCAATATGGGTTGCAGCGATTCCTATCTGGATGATGTACAGAATTCAGGATCTTTTAACACTGATTTGTATTTTCAGAATGAACAGCAATCTTTTAGTGCATTGGTTTCTGTATATGATCTTTTAAGAAAATATTCAGGCGGATTTGAGAATAGCGTTACTTTCTTTAATGCAGGATCTGATGATTTCTATTCCGGAGGAGGAAATTCTAATGATGGAGCAGGTATCCAGGGACTGAACAATTATATGATTAACCCTAATACCATGCCTGCCAGCTACTGGAGAGATTATTATCAGGGAATTGCCCGTGCCAATCTTTTAATAGAAAGAGTGCCGGGAGCTAATATGAGTGATGATATTAAAAAAAGATATATCGCAGAAGCAAAAGTTCTTCGTTCTTTATATTATTTCGAACTGTTAAGAATGTTTGGAAATATTCCTTTAATTCTTAAATCCGTAAAGTTTGATGATAATTATTGGAATATTCCACAGGCTAATCCTAGTGATGTTTATACTCAGATAGAAAGCGATATCAATGCTGCCATTCCGGATCTGATGATGGTATCAAGTGGGAATGATAAAGGAAGAATCACACAGGGAACTGCAAGAGCTATTTTAGGTAAAATTTATCTTTATGATAAAAAAATGCCTCAAGCAGCAGCACAGTTCACTGAGGTAAATGGCACTCCCGGAGGAACCAGCCAATATGGATATAAACTGGTAGCTAATTATGCAGACTTATTTAAAGTAGGTCCTGAATTATCGGATCCGTACAAGTTTTCAACAGAATCTATCCTAGAAGTAATGCATACCAATAAAGGAAACTCCGATTGGGGATTCTGGGGGCAGGGTAAAGATGAAGGAAACTCTATCAATGTAATGGTAGGACCTCGTTCTTATTCACTAAAAGATATCCCGAATAATAATGCACCTGATATCTATTCAGGTTGGGCATTTAATACCGTAACAGAGAATTTTGTTACTTTCATGCAGGGAGATCCAAGACTGGATGTAACCGTTTTCAATGCAAAAAAACTGGTGACAGATGGTAAAATTACTTACAGTCCAGCCTTTGCTGATACAGGATATTTCTTAAATAAATATCTACCTACAAATGCTTTAAAAAGTTCACTTCCAGGACCGGCAGAACTGAATTTCCGTCAGAATTATATTGCAATAAGATTAGCAGATACTTATCTGATGGAGGCAGAAGCCTTAGGTGGAGCAGGAGCAAGAGCCCAGGCTTTATTAGATGCGGTAAGAGCAAGAGTAGGCTTAACATCAGTTCCGGTTTCTTTACAGGCTATTAAAGACGAAAGAAGAAGAGAACTTGCAGGTGAGGGGCACAGATGGTTTGACCTTGTAAGATGGGGAGATGCCCCTTCTAAACTTGCCTTCAAAGGATTTAAAGCCAATAAAAATGAAATTCTTCCAATTCCGTTCAATGAATTGCCGAATACAGTTTTAAAACAAAATCCTGGATACTAAAACATGAAGTTTCACAACTTATATAGTTTCTTTAGAGGTGCCGCACTGCTTAGTGGTGTGGCCCTTTTTTCTTTGTCATGCACATCAGTTGTTTTCAACAAAGGAAATGAAGTTCAGTACTGGCTTACAAAAGGTGATGGGAGTGTAAAATTGCAACAGCAGACCTCTGCTAAATTTGTAAATAATACCAACAGCTTTCAGAATATTGAAATTGACGATTCTCAAAAGTTTCAATATATTGATGGTTTTGGATATACATTAACAGGAGGAAGTGTTGAGGTAATCAACAGATTGTCGCCTTCCAAAAGAAAAGCACTGCTTAATGAGCTTTTTGGAAACAACAAAAACTCAATTTCTATCAGTTATTTAAGACTAAGTATAGGAGCTTCCGATCTCGATGGTGAAGTATTTTCATACGATGATTTGCCGGAAGGACAGACTGATCCTTCTCTTTCAAAATTCAGCTTGGCAAAAGATAAAAATCTGATTGCTATGTTAAAAGAAATTTTAGCAATCAATCCTTCTGTTAAAATCATTGCAGCGCCATGGTCACCGCCAGTTTGGATGAAAGATAATGGTAAATCAAAAGGAGGAAGTTTGAAACCTGAATTTTATGGAACATATGCTCAATATTTTGTAAAATATATTCAGGGAATGGAAAAAGAAGGGATTACCATTAATGCTGTAACGCCACAGAATGAACCTCTGCATCCGGGAAATAATCCCAGTTTGTATATGCCATCTGAAAAACAGAGAGATTTTATTAAGAATCATTTAGGCCCGGTTTTTAAAGCTAATGGAATTACCACTAAAATCGTGGTTTATGATCACAACTGCAACAAACCTGAATATGCCATTGATATTTTAAAAGATTCCGAAGCCAGTCAGTATATTGATGGATCTGCTTTTCACTTATATGAAGGAGATATTTCAGCACTAAGTACTGTACATGATGCTTTTCCGGACAAGAATTTATACTTTACCGAACAATGGACAGGATCCAAAGGAACTTTTACCGAAGACCTGAACTGGCATACGAAAAATGTAATCATCGGATCTATGAGGAACTGGAGTAAGATTGCACTGGAATGGAACCTTGCCAACGATCCGAAATATGCGCCGCATACAGACGGAGGCTGTACAGAGTGTAAAGGAGCAATTACCGTGTCTGACAGTGAAAATTTCACAAGAAATGTTGCCTACTATATTATTGCACACGCTTCTAAATTTGTTCCTGCAGGTTCTCAGCGTATCGCTTCCACACAGACTGATAAACTTTCCACTGCTGCTTTTAAGACTCAATTTGGGAAAATAGTTTTAATTGTGCAGAACGATAACCCTTCAGATGAGAATTTTAATATTAAATTTGTCGGGAAAACCGCTGCTGTAAGAATTTCAGGACGTTCTACAGCAACCTATATTTTTTAATTTGATACTATGAAAAGAGTTTATTTCTTACTGGCATTTTCCGCATTGGGAATGAATGCTTACGGACAGAAAACCATTGATCAGAAAGTAGCAGAATTGCTGTCTAAAATGACCCTTGAGGAAAAAGTAGGACAGATGGTTCAGTACAGCGGGTTTGAATATGCTACAGGACCTCAGCAATCTAATTCGGCAGCCGTTTTAGAAGAAATTAAAAAAGGTAAAGTAGGTTCTATGCTGAATGTGGCAGGATCAGAAGAGACGAAAGCATTTCAGAAACTGGCCATGCAGTCAAGGCTGGGAATTCCTTTGCTGTTCGGTCAGGACGTTATCCATGGGTACCGTACAACATTTCCTGTAAATCTGGGACAGGCAGCAAGCTGGGACCTGGGAATGATAGAAAAATCAGAAAGAATTGCTGCAACAGAAGCCGCTGCCTATGGCATTCACTGGACGTTTGCTCCAATGGTGGATATTGCCAGAGATCCGAGATGGGGCAGAGTAATGGAAGGTTCCGGAGAAGATACTTACCTGGGAACAAAAATAGGATTGGCAAGAATTAAAGGATTTCAGGGCAGGGGTTTGGGAAGTCTTGATGCTGTGATGGCCTGTGCAAAACATTTCGCGGCTTATGGAGCTGCGGTAGGTGGAAGAGATTACAATTCTGTAGATATGAGTCTCAGACAACTCAATGAAACATATCTTCCTCCGTTCAAAGCTGCTGCTGAAGCAGGAGTAGCTACTTTTATGAACTCTTTCAATGATATCAACGGAATTCCGGCAACGGCCAACCAATATATTCAGAGAGATCTGTTAAAAGGAAAATGGAACTATAAAGGGTTTGTGGTTTCAGACTGGGGAAGCATCGGGGAAATGATTCCTCATGGCTATGCTAAAGATGCCAGCCAGGCGGCTGAAAAAGCAATACAGGGCGGAAGCGATATGGATATGGAAAGCCGTGTCTACATGGCAGAACTTCCAAAACTGGTTAAGGAAGGAAAAGTAGATCCAAAACTGGTAGATGATGCAGCGGGAAGAATTTTAACCAAGAAATTCGAAATGGGTCTTTTCGATGATCCTTACCGATTCAGCGATGAAAAAAGACAGAAAGAGCAGACCAATAATCAGGAGAACAGAAAATTCGGAAGAGAATTTGGCTCAAAAAGTATTGTTCTTCTTAAAAACCAGGGAAATATTCTTCCCCTTTCAAAAACTACAAAAACAGTTGCACTGATAGGCCCTTTCGGAAAAGAAACAGTAGCTAATCACGGTTTCTGGTCTATTGCATTCAAAGATGACAACCAAAGAATCGTTTCACAATTTGACGGAATTAAAAACCAGCTTGATAAAAACTCCACTTTACTCTACGCAAAAGGCTGTAATGTCGATGATCAGGATAAAACCCAATTTGCAGAAGCTATAGAAACGGCAAAAAAAGCAGATGTGGTGATTATGACATTGGGAGAAGGACATGCGATGAGCGGAGAGGCGAAAAGCCGTAGTGTTATTGGATTTACAGGAGTTCAGGAAGACTTATTGAAAGAAATTGCAAAAACAGGAAAGCCAATCATTTTGATGGTTAATGCCGGAAGACCTCTTATTTTCAACTGGGCAGCAGATAATATTCCAACAATTGTGTACACATGGTGGTTGGGAACTGAAGCAGGAAACTCTATTGCAGATGTTCTGTTTGGTACTGTGAATCCTGGAGGAAAGCTTCCGATGAGTTTCCCAAGAACAGAAGGGCAGATTCCGGTGTATTACAATCACTACAATACGGGAAGACCTGCAAAAAATAATACAGACAGAAACTATGTTTCAGCCTATATAGACCTTGATAATGACCCAAAATACCCGTTTGGATATGGTTTAAGCTATACCGATTTCAAATATTCTGATATGGTATTAAGTTCAACAAGCCTTACAGGAAATCAGACTCTGAATATCAATGTGACCGTTTCCAATACAGGAAAATATGATGGAGAAGAGGTCATTCAGCTTTATATCAGGGATCTTTTTGGTAAAGTAGTAAGACCTGTAAAGGAACTGAAAGGTTTCCAGAAAATATTCATCAAAAAAGGAGAGAGCAAAAAGATCGATTTTAAGCTGACACTAGAAGACCTGAAGTTCTTTGATGACAACTTGAATTTTGACTGGGAAAGTGGAGAATTTGATATTATGATTGGAACTGATTCTCAACATGTCCAGACAAAAAGAATCAACTGGACAAAATAAATTAAATAGGAGCGTGCTTTAGCCCGCTTAATAAAAGATTTTGAATATGGCTTTAGCCAAAACATAAACCTATGCATCTCAAAGCTAAAAATATCATCAGAATATGTGCAGCAGGAACTTTCTTCCTTTCTGTTCTGAACTGTGCCTCGCACAAACCTGATTCTGGCAGAACCCTGATCTGGAATGATGAATTTAACGGGAAAGGACTTCCGGATTCATTAAAATGGAATTATGATACCGGAGGAAGTGGTTTTGGAAATGAAGAAGCTCAGTTTTATACCAAGGAAAGGCTTGAGAATGCCAGAATGGGAAAAGGTAATCTCATCATTGAGGCTAAAAAAGAAAATTGGGAAAACAATAAATATACTTCCGCAAGACTTTTAACCAAAGGGAAATTCGCTTTTCAATATGGAACAGTAGAAGTCAGAGCAAAACTTCCCGAAGGCCGAGGAACCTGGCCGGCAATCTGGATGATGAGCGAGAATATGAAGAAATGGCCGGATGATGGTGAACTGGATATTATGGAACACGTGGGTTTTAATCAGGGATATATACATGCTTCCGTTCACACAAAAAAATACAATCATATCCAGGGGACACAGAAAACAGATACACTGTTTGTGAAAGATGCCAGCGAAAAGTTTCATGTCTATAAAGCAGACTGGACACCGGAAAAGATTGATGTGTATATTGATGACCGAAAATTTTTCACCTATGTAAATAAAGAAAAAAATAATGAAGCATGGCCCTTTGACAAACCTTACTATATCATTTTAAACCTCGCGGTAGGTGGAATGTGGGGAGGCCAAAAAGGAATTGATGATTCTATTTTTCCACAGAAGTATTACATAGACTACGTAAGAGTCTATCAGAATAAATAATGAAAATGAGGACAAGAGGTCCAAAAATAGAAAAAAAATCATGAGAAAACTAATTGTAAGTTGTTTTGTAGTAGGCGTTGTCATCAATGTCAATGCTCAGAATTATTGGAAAAAGAATGCAGGAAAAACAGCTAAGGTAATCCTTACCAACTCGAAGTCGAATGAGAAGATGGTGGATAAAGGAGCCGTTAAATTTGAACAGTTTGGTCAGCCTAAAGAAACAGAAGCCTGTATTTTTGTGGCTCCCAATTTTAAATATCAGAAATTGATAGGGATTGGTGGTGCTATCACAGATGCATCAGCAGAAACTTTTTATAAAATGCCAAAAAACAAGCAGAAAGAAATCCTGGATGCTTATTTTGGAAAAAACGGATTGGGTTACACTGTAGTTCGTACCAATATGAACTCCTGCGACTTCTCCAGTGATTCTTACACCTATGTAGAGGATAATGATACTTCCCTGAAGACGTTCAACGTTGCTCATGATGAAAAGTATAAAATTCCGATGATTAAAGAAGCCCAGAAAGCGATCGGGAATAATTTTACCTTCTATTTCTCTCCTTGGAGTCCGCCAGCCTGGATGAAATCAAACAAAAGTTTGTATAAAGGAGGAAGATTGGAAAATGAATACTATCAGACATGGGCAGATTATTATATCAAATTCATTAAAGAATACGAAAAAAGAGGAATTAATATATGGGGACTGACTGTCCAAAACGAACCCATGGCTACCCAAAGCTGGGAATCATGTATCTACACTGCTGAAGAAGAAGGAGAATTTCTGAAAAAGAACCTTGGACCAACGCTTTGGAAAAACGGATATAAAGATAAAAAAGTAATGATCTGGGATCACAACAGAGACCTTATTTATCAAAGAGCAACCACTACACTAAGCGATCCGGAAACTTCAAAATATGCCAGCGGGATTGGGTATCACTGGTATGAAACATGGAATAATAAAACCCAGCTTTTTGATAACCTGGCAGAAACGCACAGAGCTTTTCCTGATAAGTTCCTGGCTTTTACAGAAGGATGTAAAGAACAGTTCAGTATGGATAAGATCTATGATGTAAGTCTGGGTGAGCTTTACAGCAAAAATATGCTGAATGATTTCAACAAAGGAAATGCTTTATGGACAGACTGGAATATTCTATTGGATGAAACCGGAGGGCCAAACCATAAAGGAAACTTCTGCTTTGCTCCGATTATTGCAGATACCAAAACAGGAGAGGTGTTTTATACCTATGAATACTATTATATAGGCCATGTTTCAAAATATATCAAACCGAATGCTCAGAGAATCGGAAGTTCTTCCAACAGAGCTGCGCTGACGTCTTCTGCTTTTATGAATGAAAACGGACAGCTGGTAACTGTGATCATGAATGATTCAGACAATGATATTGAAACCAATCTATGGATAGAAGGAAAGGCTGCCAAGCTGAATGCTCCTGCACACTCTATACAGACCGTAATTTTGTAATATCATATTAATATTATTTTTGACAGATCCGGCGGCCTCTCTGAGGCCGCCGGGTTTATTTTATACAGCTTAGACATTCAATTTAATGAAAGCCTTTTTATAGCTGTTGGCTTCAACTGATAAAAGATGAGGTTTCAAGAAAAAAGAACCCCCATGAAAAAGCTTCATGGGGGTTATGTATGATAAACGAAACTTTATCAGCTCGTTATTTTTTAAGATAAATGATATTATTCAACATCATATTTACCGATCACTTTCTGAGTAACTCCTGAACTGCTGAAACCACCATCATGGAAAAGGTTCTGCATAGTTACTTTCTTCGTAAGATCAGAGAAAAGGGTAACGCAATAGTCTGCACATTCAAGAGCTGTAGCATTTCCTAGAGGAGACATATCTTCTGCATATCCAAGGAATCCTCCAAAACCTTTCACACCACTGCCTGCAGTAGTCATTGTAGGAGACTGAGAAACCGTATTTACACGTACTTTTCTTTCACCCCAATAGTTTCCGAAAGTTCTTGCAATGCTTTCAAGATAAGCCTTGTTATCAGACATATCATTATAATCCGGGAATGTTCTCTGAGCAGCAATATAAGTAAGTGCAAGGATGCTTCCCCATTCGTTCATACAATCTTTTTCCCAAGCCACACGCATTACTTTATGGAAAGAAACAGCTGAGATATCCCAACCTTTTTCCAACCAATCGTAGTTCATTTCTGTATAATGTTTTCCTTTTCTTACATTGATAGACATTCCGATAGAGTGAAGGATAAAGTCGATTTTTCCAAATTTTGCAACAGCGGCATCAAAAAGTTTTTCAAGATCTTCTATAGAAGTAGCATCTGCTGCTATTACTTCAGAACCTGTTTTTTCTGCTAATCCATTAAGTTCCCCCATTCTCAAAGCAATAGGAGCATTGGATAAGATAAATTCAGCACCTTCCTCATGGCATCTTTCAGCAACTTTCCATGCGATAGATTGTTCATTAAGGGCTCCAAAAATAATTCCCTTTTTGCCTTTAAGTAAACCGTATGACATAATTTTTTAATGTTTATTATAATACAAATGTAGCAATAATTGTGGTTATGACATAATAAAAAATGGAGCCTTATCAATTTAAGACTCCATTTTATTGAAAATATTTATATGACTGAAATACTAATTGGTTTTCTTATTCCACTCTGCCTTTACATCCTCTGCCGCATCTTTGGTTTTTTCCCATGCCTCATCTGCTTTATCCTTGATATCCTCCCAGGCATCGGATACATTAGCTTTTACCCTGTCGAGCCAGTCTTCCTGGCTGGCTTCCTGATCATTATCTCTTTTCTCATTGATATAATCTTTAGCCTTGTCTGCCAATTCATTGATTTTCCATTTGGCTTTGTCCGTTGCATTTTGTAAAGAATTTTCTACATTGTTTACTGCATTTTCCGCTTTGTTGTACTCTGAATTGTTCATAATAGTATAAATTTTAGTTTGGTATCAGTAATTAAACAATAACTATTCCTAAAACAGAGCTTCTTTGTTAAACTTTTCATAATCTTTTGTTATAATTTTCAAAATCAATAGTAACTTTAATCTATAAAATATGATAATTATGGAAACAGTACGATGCGGATGGTGCAAAAAAGATGACCTCTACAGAAAGTATCATGATGAAGAGTGGGGAAGACCCGTGTATGATGATGAAACACTATTTGAATTTCTTATTCTTGAAAGCTTTCAGGCCGGATTGAGCTGGTATACTATTTTGTCTAAAAGAGAAAATTTCAGGAAAGCTTTTGATCATTTTGATTATAAAAAAGTAGCCGCCTATTCGGAGAAGAAGATCGAAGAATTAATGAACAATCCGGGAATTATCAGAAACAGGCTTAAAATTCTGGCAGCGGTTACCAATGCTCAGCAATTTATGGAAATTCAGAAAGAATTCGGGAGTTTTTCTAACTATATCTGGAACTTTACAGGTGGAAAACCCATTGATAACAGTCCCGAGACTTTAGCTGATGTTCCAGCTACAACAGAAATTTCCGATCTTATATCCAAAGAACTTAAAAAAAGAGGGTTCAAATTCGTGGGTTCTACAGTAATTTATGCCCATATGCAGGCTACCGGAATGGTAAATGACCACATAAAAGACTGCTTTACCAGAATGTAATGGTTGTTATTTATTCAAAATTTAGTGATTTTTTTTATTGATATTATAATTTAAATAATTAAGCATAAAATCAGGGATTGTTGGAACAGCTAATAAATACTGTGGTTTATAACTTGTTTATATTTAAACAGATTTCATTGTTTTGTGAGTAAATTCAGGTTTAATCACTTGAAAGTGTTTTTAATTATGAAATTTTCAATAAAACCAATGTATTGTTAAAAATTTGTATATTTGCATCCTCGAAAATCGCAGGTAATGCATAAAAACTATAAACTTCCTTATACTCTTCTTTTATTATTTTTCACTTGTTTTATATATGCTCAGGTTGGGATTGGATTACCGAATCCGAATCCGTCTGCTATGCTTCATATCAGTGCCAATGATAAAGGAGTACTTCTTCCCAGTATTGCGTTGGTATCAACAACAGACAATGTTACCGTACCTTCACCGGCAGATGGACTTATCGTGTGGAATAATGGTAATGGAACATTGACAGAAATTGGATTTTATTATTGGTTTGAATCAAAATGGAATAAAATTTTGGCAAATGGTGGCACTACCACTAAGGTAGAGGATGGAACAAACTGGAACCTTTCCGGAACAAATGTGGGAAATTATGGAGGAGCGAATACAACGCTGGCTTTAGGGACAAAAACATATGATGATTTGATATTTAAAGTCAATGCATTGACAGCAGGAAGACTGGGGGTTGACAACTCTGTAAGCCTGGGAATAGGATCAAATGGAGGACAAAATGGTATTGCCATTGGAAGTGCAAGTTCAGTATTTATGGGAATAGCTATTGGAAGTGCAACCGTAGTTTCCGGAAATGAAGCTTTGGCAGTGGGAAATAAGACGGCAGCGGCTGGATTCAGATCTACAGCAATAGGATTTCATGCCCAAACCAGCAGTAACGAATCTGTTGCAGTCGGAAATAATTCTTCAGCAGACGGGTTTCAGTCTATCGCATTAGGATTTAATGCAAAAACGAATACAAATAGTGAAACAGCTTTAGGATATAATACAGTAACTAACAGTCAGAACTCAACAGCTTTAGGCTCAGAAGCCAACGCATTGGGACAATATTCAACAGCAGTAGGATATGGAGCAGCTACTTCACAGGCCAATGCTATTGTTCTGGGAAATAACAATGCCAATGTAGGGATTGGTACAAGTACTCCGAATATCTCTGCAAAACTGGATATAAACGGACAGTTCAAATTGGGAGAAAAAGGAAGTGTGCAGAAAAATCAGATCAGTTTTGAAGCATGGCCGGGAATATCCATCAATAATTTGCCTTCGGGAAAATCTACAACAATAGAAATTCCGGTTCCTTCGGGATATCAGCCAAATTCTACAAGAGCTGCTGTGGTGGTTTCTCCGGCAGGAGATTTTGCAGGAAATTCGTCATTCTCTATTTCGAATCCTAGGATGACTTCCACATCAAGTATTACAATTAATCTTACTAATATTTCAGGAAGCGCCAATAGCTTGTATTCCGGACATTTTTATGTGATGATCAATGAGTTTTAAAATAATAAGTTTTTATTATAGTTGATATGGTGTGAAGGACTTCCTGTTGGAGGTCCTTTTTGGTTATAAGATTTTAAATGAGTTTTCAGGAGCGGCTTTCCTTGCGGACATTTTGCCAGCCATTCCTTATAATGAGATACAAAGGAAAAAAAGCCAAAGAAAGCGGGGTTATTCCATTAAAACCTTTCTTTATGATGACGTAGATACAAGCCAGAAATAGAGTCCCACAAAAATATATTTGCTTTCATAAAGTGCTTTTAATTCTCAGGCCATTTGAATAAAATAAATATTGCAAACAAAAATATTGTGCACAAAATAAATAAACTATATTTGTTCATTAAAAAAGAAAATGATTCCTTTATCAGAACATTTATGTTTTAAAACCTATGCTGTTTCCCGGTATATTACAGGTTTATATAAGCCTTATCTGGATGAAATTTCATTGACATATCCTCAATATCTTGTAATGATCGTTTTGTGGGAGCATGGTGGAATGAATATCGGAAAGATCGGTGAACACCTTCATCTGGATAATGGAACATTGACTCCGCTTCTGAAACGTATGGAAAAAAACGGGCTGATTATCCGTACCCGCAGCTCTGAAGATGAAAGAGTAGTACTGATCAACCTTACAGAAAATGGAACAAAACTGAAAGAAAGAGCGAAGCATATACCTGTGGCGGTTCAAAGCTGTATGCATCTGAGTGATGATGTGAAAACTCAATTGAGTGCTTCCTTAGACGAAATATTATCCATTCAACCGATATCCAAAATATGAAGAAAATAGGAATTATAGGCTATGGCTGGCTGGGAGAGAGAATAGCCTCTTCCTTATCCGGAAAATATACACTATCTGTAACGACAACAACAGAAAGTAAAGCCCGCGACCTGAATACCAAAGGAATGAATGCTGTAGTAGCTTCCTTCCCTGACTATCAGTTGACAGAACCTATCTCTCAATGGGACGAAATTAAGAATAGTGATGTTTTGATTATTACCATTCCGGTTTCTGAAAAAAGCTGCTGTGTAAGTTCTTTATATAACAGAATTCAAAATTTATCAGCATTTATCGGTGATTTTAAAGGGCAGATGTTTCTGATGAGCTCCACAGGAGTTTATCCCGATCTTCCAAAAGATTTTACAGAAGAAGATGTTCCATTGGAAAATGTATCGGGAGAAAGAATGTTGAGAAACAAATATCCTCAGCTCAATATTCTGAGATTAGGAGGCTTAATGGGAGACAACAGACTTCTGAAAAACTATAATGTAGGAAATCTTGATCATGCCGTGAATCATATTCATTATGCTGATATCAGTGCTATTATCACACAAATGATTGAAAGTAAAGCAGAAGCAAAACTTTATAATGTTACAGCTCCTATCCATCCTGCAAAAAGTCAGGTGATTAATGCACAGAAAAATATCCCTGATGAAGAAGAATTTGAAGTGAAAGGGAAGAAGGTTCTGTCTTCAAAGCTGGTTTCAGAATTGGATTATACATTTCAGTATCCGGATCCTAGAAGATTTCATATGTGATCCTGGCATTTGTATCATTGATCATTTACTTTTAACCTATTTTGTTTACGAAATTTCTATTGACACCTTTGTCATTCCGCAGGAATCTCTACGCTATTTTTAAAAGTTGTGTACTTGGATTCCTAGGGAATCACAAGCTGAATGGGTCGTTTTATTCATTGTGAAAGACTCAAAACTCAGCAAAATCAAGTTCAATGGAATGGCTTTAGCCAAAACATAAAAAACCTCCGGAAGTTGTTTCCAGAGGTTTTTATTATATCAATAAAATAATTACTTAATAATTCTTTCCAATACCCAATCAATAAGGTTTTTCTCAGAAGCATGGTGGTCTGCAGAGAACTCACCACGTCTTCTGTTGGCAATAACGTTGTTTACAGTAATTGCTTTGTGTCCTAATAATTTTGAAAGCGCATAGATTGCAGAAGTTTCCATCTCGAAATTGGTGATTCCAAGATCGTTCAATGTTTCTAAGAATTGATCATCTACTGCTTTTAAACGAAGCTGTCTTCCCTGTGGAGCATAGAACCCCGGGAATGTTGCTGTATTTCCGTGGTATTTGGCATCTTTGTAATAGTCACCCATTTCTTCAGCCCAATCTGAGAAGTAAAGCATCGGTTTGATTTTTTCGTAAGGGAATTTTTCTAAGAAGTTTTTAGAAAACTCATTTTCGAAATTGTAATCCTGATAGAAATGCATCAATCCGTCTAATCCTACTACATTTTGAGTAACCAGCATATTATCAACCTGTACATCAGGGTTTACACTTCCGCAAGTTCCCATACGGAATAACTCAAGGGCTTTGTGCTCAGTCTTAAACTCTTTGTTTTTAAGATCGATATTCACCAAAGCATCAAGTTCGTTCATCACGATATCGATGTTTTCTGTTCCAATACCAGTAGACATTACAGTAATTCTTTCTCCACGAAGCGTTCCTGTATGCGTATAGAATTCTCTTTTATTTTTTTTGATCTCTACCGTATCAAAGTATTTTGAAACTTTTGCCACTCTGTCAGGATCACCCACAAGGATGATTTTGTCAGCAATATCTTCAGGTAAAAGATTCAGGTGGTATACACTTCCGTCTTCATTCAGAACAAGTTCTGAGGCAGCAAGTTTGTTTAGCATAATATGTATATTTTTTGTTTTTTTTTAATTAATCATAATCGCATCTTTATAAGGAGATGCCATTACCTCGTAGATGTCATTATATTCTTCTACAATTCTTTTCTGGCCGTTCATCACTTCGTATACCGTAACGACCGTTTTTTCAATATTTTTGGGATCTTTTCGCTGTGAAGTGATTTCGTAGAAATGATCATCTTTTTTAAGAATTGAAACAAGTTCTTCTTTTGTTGAATTGTTGGAAGTCATCATTCCGGGGAAGTCCATAACAACATCTTTCAGATCCGTATAATTTTTATAGGGTTTGGTGACCCCATTGGAATAAACATACACATTGGGAATGTTTTTGTCCTTTTCCAGGCGGACCAGATAATAATCAGAACCTCTTTTCTCTGCGTAGACAGCCATTTCCTGAGGCTTTCCGGATTGCTTTTCCGGTTGCTTTTTTTTCTGTGAAAATGCCGTCAGAGAAAGGAAACTTGCTGCAACAGCAAACCATAGTTTTGTTTTCATAATACTATTTTAGTTTTTTTGATGTGTTGAATTCAATTAAAAAAAATCCTCGCCCAATAATCTCCCGCCATTATTTTTACCGGTATTTCGAAAAACCGTTTCCTTTAGAATAATGAATTTGATTTCGGGGTTTAAAATTAGTGAAAAATATGATATCAGAAATATAAACATTATTTAATCTGCTATTAAAACTGAGATAACATCAGATGAATACTTTTGTCGCTAAAAATTCATGAGATCTTATCCACTGCTTGTAATCGTCCTTTTGATAGGATTTGCAGTAATGTCTTTTAATCCTGTTTATAAAGGAAAAGAAAGCGAACATACGTTTGTCAATAAAGGGTTGTCCAACTTCAAAACCAAGCTTGAACAGCTGAAATCAGATGTTGATAAGTTCTCTGAAGACCGTATTTCTCTGGAAGAACTGCAGAAATCACTGAGTAGTACAAGAAATTCATTCAAAGAAATAGAATTTTATGTGGCTTATCATTATCCAGAATTTACCAAAACCCATCTGAATGCAGCTCCTTTGTTTCATATTGAAGCTGCAGGAACGTCTGCATATACACTTCCTCCTGAAGGATTGCAGGTACTGGATGAATTGATATTTTCAGATGAAGCAGGAAATGAAAAAGAAAAGATCAAAACAATTACAACCTTTTTATACAACAGTTATTCCGGATTTTATCTAAGTGCTTTAAAAAATGGATTGAGCAAGGGCAATAACAAGACATTACCCTTACGTATTGAGCTGATCAGAATCTATTCTCTCGGAGTAACAGGTTTTGATACTCCCGGTTCTCTGAATATTTCTGAGGAAACAAATCATGCTTTTTCAGGGATGCAGAAATACATTAATGATGATCCTTATTTTAAAAATTATAATACCCAGAAAGCCAATCAGATTTTAACAGAAGGAATCAGCTACCTTTCGAAAAATACAGATTTTGAAACTTTTGACAGGATTGAGTTCTATAAAAAATACATACAGCCTTTATATGAAGAGCTTGGGAAATGGGATGGAAGACCAGATGATCTTAAAGAATTCTCAGGCTGGAATGTAGGAAATAAGAACTTTTTCAGCAGTGACTTTTTAGATCCGTATTTTTATACCTTATTGAAATCTTCAGAAGATAACCCTGAACTACGCAATCTTGGAAAATCAATTTTCTATGATCAGAATTTAAGCGGCAACGAAAAAATGAGCTGTGCAACATGCCACCTTCAGGAAAATGCCTTTACAGACCTTAAAGCGAAATCACAAAGCAATGTGGAAGGAAAAACAGTACTGAGAAATTCTCCGTCTTTATATAATGCTGTTTTTGCCAAGAGGTTTTTCTATGACCTTCGTGCTTTTTATCTGGAGCAGCAGGCAGAACATGTCATCTATAATGAGCAGGAATTCAATACAAGCTATGAAAATATCATTCAGAAACTAAAAACAAAACCTGAATATAAAAAGGCTTTCCGTGCGGCTTTCAAAGATGGAAAGATCAGTAAAGAGAACTTTTCGAAAGCATTAAGCTCTTATGTAGCTTCATTATACTCATTTGACAGTGATTTTGACCGTTTTATGAGAAATGAGAAGAATGTTTCTGAAGATGTAAAAAAAGGATTCAACCTGTTTATGGGGAAAGCCAATTGTGCAACCTGCCATTTTGCGCCTCACTTTTCAGGATTAGTGCCGCCGTTTTTCAATGAAAACGAATCTGAAGTATTAGGAATTACTACCAGACCCATCAAACAGCTCCCCGTGGAGCTTGATCAGGACTTAGGAAGAGGAAACAGTCCCGTGAAAAAAGAAAAATCATGGATTTATGATTATTCATTCAAAACAGTCACTGTCAGAAATATTGCTCTTACCAAACCTTATTTCCATAACGGAGCTTTCAATACATTAGAAGAAGTTCTTGATTTTTATAATGAAGGAGGTGGAGAAGGATTAGGATTAAAAATGAAAAATCAAACCCTTGCACCAGACAAATTAAACCTCACAGAAACAGAAATAAAACAGATTATAGCCTTTCTGAATGCTCTTACGGATGTGAGTAAAGCGAAGTAGGCGAGGTGCGTGATTCGAGATTCGGGTTTCGGGATGTGGGTGCAAATAAAGAAATTCAGGATGAAAATGAACTGAGTAGCTGATGTTTCTTTTTTGTGTGTTTTCAATTAGAATACATCATAATCCGAACCTCGCACTTCAAAACCCCTAATCTCGAATCCCGTATCATTTAACAAAAAATTAATCCCATTAACATTAGGTTTTTGATAAGTTAATATTTGCTGATTTATATTTAAAATCCTATTAACAGAGAAAAAGCGCTAAAAAAATAGTTTTGCATTGTCTAATAAATCAAATAAAAATGAAGAAAAAACTACTAACAATGGGAGCGTTGGCTATACTGGCCAGTTCAGGTATCCAGGCGCAAACTATGATATTCAATAAGAATGCATCTTGGAATTACAAAGATAACAACCAGGCTCAGCCTGCAGGGTGGAATGCCAAGACCTATGATATTTCAGCATGGTCAGCAGGAAACGGTCCGTTAGGATATGGAGATCCTGTAACTACAACCATCAATTCAGGGCTTACTACAGCTTATTTTGCTAAAGATTTTACGGTAGATCTTTCAACACTTTCTGATAATATGGAATTGGGAGTAATGAGAGATGATGGTATTATAGTATACCTTAACGGTGAAGAAGTAGTAAGAGACAACATGCCGGCAGGTGCAGTTACTTTCAATACTTTTTCGTCTACAACTATTGATGGGGCAGCAGAAAGCGTTTACAACATTTTCTCTATTCCAAAATCAAAATTTTCAAACGGTGTCAACAGACTTTCTATAGAATTGCACAATAGAAGCACAACCAGTTCAGATTTAAGAATTGATGCTTATCTGAAAACAACAGCCAATACAACCATTCCTGTAGCTTGTAACGGAACGCACATCAGCTGCTTTACTTCCATTGTACCTACAGCACAGACTGATAAGTTAATTATCCCTGCTGAACATAAATATCAACTTATTTTAAAAGAAGGAGACAGCTATACTGAAGGAGGAGGATTAGTAGGAGGTCAGAATGACTTTACAGCGTATGTTCCAAAAACAGGAAGCAGTACCAACGGATATCTTTCTGTAAATCATGAAACGAATCCTGGAGGAGTTACCATGGCAGAAATCAATTATAATGCGACTTCAAAGCTTTGGCAGCTGACAAAATCAAGAGCGGTAAGTTTCTCAGATCCAAGTTTGGTGCAAACCATCAGAAACTGTTCAGGAGGAATTACCCCTTGGGGAACCGTAGTAACCGCAGAAGAATCTGTTACTTCCAATGACGTGAACAATGATGGATATAAAGATTATGGTTGGTTGGTAGAGATTGATCCTGCAACAGCTCAGGTAATTTCTAAAAATACTGACGGATCTAAAGGAAAACTTTGGCAGATGGGAATCATGAACCACGAAAACGTAGTGGTGAATAACGCAGGAACTACTGCTTATTATGGGGAAGACGGAGGAACACATATGGTGTATAAATATGTAATGGATACTCCAAATAACCTTTCTTCAGGAAACCTGTATGTTTTAAAATTAGACCAGGGATTATCAACTGCAGGAGATCCGGTAGGAACTACAGCAACATGGATCCAGGTTCCTAATAAAAACAAAGCAGACCAAAACAATACAGCTACACTTGCACAGTCATTGGGTGGAACAAAGTTTAATGGAGTAGAAGATGTTGACATCAGCCCATTAGACGGGAGAATCTATTTTACAGCAAAAGGATTAGACAGAGTATATCGTTTACAGGATAACGGAACTACAGCTTCTCAGGTAGAAACATTCGTAGGAGGTAGTTCTTCTGTATATTCTTTCAATACAGCTCAGGGAATGAAATCTGAAGCTTGGGGAGACGGAAATGATAACCTTACTTTTGATGAGCTTGGAAACCTTTGGGTACTTCAGGATGGAGGTAAAAACTATATCTGGGTAATTGCTCCGGATCATACACAGGCTAACCCTAAAGTGAAATTATTTGCTTCTATGCCGGCAGGTTCAGAACCTACAGGATTGACATTTACGCCTGATCATAAATTTGGTTTCTTCTCTATTCAGCACCCGGATTCAACAATCTCTACAGATGTGGATGCTACAGGAAATACAATCAATTATAAAGGAAAATCAGCAACCATCGTAATTGCACTTAAAAATAACTTAGGAACTGAAGGAACTTTAGGTACTATCGACAGCAAAACTGCAGAAAATACAGTAACGGTAGCACCAAACCCGACTTCAGGAATCGTAAAAATCAATTCAGTAAAAGGATTGAAAGATATTTCAGTAACAGCTTACAGCATGGACGGAAAAATCGTATTTACGAAGAAGTTCAACGGAACAAATAAAGTATTGGACCTTGACTTCACACAACAGTTGGAAGGATCTCGTGTTTTAGTTTTAAATATTGAAGCTGAAGGAGGATTCCAGAAAACAGTTAAACTTTTAAAGAAATAAATTATTTATAATTCTTGTCTGTCAGTGACTTCTGTTGCTGGCAGACCTTTTTATGTTTATGAAAAAGCTTTTCTTACTTATTTCTATACTATCACTTTCGCAGATCAAAGCTCAGATTGATCCTGTGAAATATCCCACTTTTACCAATATTGAAGACGCTTTACATAGTAAAAAAGCAGTTTACAGTATGAGTTTCAGAGAAAAGGGATTGTTCAATCTTCCTCCCCAGATCGTGAAACTGGATTCATTATTCTTTTTGAATATCATGGCCAATAAGCTTGAAAAAATGGATCAGGAACTCTTTGAATTGAAAGAACTGGAAATTTTAAATGTGAATGAAAACAGCATCAAATATATTCCGGATGAGGTAAGCAAACTGAAGAAACTGACCACTTTTTCAATGAATCTGAATAGCCTGACAAGCATTAATCCCAATATCGCAAAGCTTCAGAAATTAAAAGTAGTGCATTTTGATGCCAATAACCTGAATACCTTCCCCGAAGCACTTATGGAAATTGCAGCGTTGGAAGAAATTAATCTTCAGGGAAACCAGATCAGTTTTATTGCTGACAAACTGGATAAGATCAGGAATCTGAAATTTTTGAACCTTTCGGATAATCAGATCAATGATCTTGGGAATTTGTCTTTTCCTAAAAATTTAAAATATCTTGAACTGCAGCAGAATGCAATTGTTAAGCTTCCTGAAAATCTTTTCAAAGCTCAGTATCTTGAATTTCTGAATGTAAGTGGAAACAATATCTCGGAGATATCACCCAAAGTAAAAGGGTTGAAAAATGTAGTCAGCATGAATCTGGCCAACAATAATCTGAAAGATATTCCTGTAGAAATCAAGCAGCTGAAAAATCTAAAAACTTTGATTCTTACAGGAAATCCTATAGAAAAATCTACCATTGAAAATTTAAAAACCTTACTGCCGGATACGCAGATCTACTTCTAGATCTACCCGCCAACACGTTTGGTTTTATATCCCATTTCTTTAAGGATATTCATTATTTTATCACGGTTGTCCCCCTGAATGATAATCGTTCCATCCTTTTCAGAACCGCCTATACCTAAGGTGGTTTTTATTTTCTTTGAGATTTTTTTCAGGTCTTCCTCGCTGCCTTCCCAGCCTTCAACAACGGTAACAGGCTTACCATTTCTCCCTTTTTTCTCAAACTTGCATACCAAAGGCTCTTTTTGCTTGAATTGCTCTTCAGGCATCTCAAAATCCTGCTCATCATGATCAGGAAAAAGATTCTTCAATTGATCTCGTAAATCCATAAAGCAAAATTAAAAAGATTTACTGATTAATGAACTGAAATAATCAACGAAATTTCAATTTTTCAACCTGTCAAGGTTTTAAACCTTTACAGAGTTTGATTAGCTGCAATATCACGCTGACCATCAGTAATCAATAAAATTCAAGACTTCAAATTCTTCTATTCATAGGAAATTAGGTAAATTTGTCTAACAAAAGTTTTACAAAATGTCAAAAAAAGCAATACTGGCAATTCTTGACGGATGGGGATTGGGAACAAACCCTGACGTTTCTGCAATAGATAAAGCAAATACACCATTCATAGACAGCTGTTACAAAAAATTTCCGCATACTACGCTTGAAGCGAGTGGACTGGCTGTAGGTCTTCCTGCAGGACAGATGGGAAATTCTGAAGTTGGGCACATGAACCTTGGAGCGGGGAGAGTGGTTTACCAGAACCTGGTGAAACTGAATATGGCGGTTGAAAACGGAACGCTGGGTCAGGAAAAAGTGATTCAGGATGCTTTCGAATACGCAAAAAAAGGAAATAAAAAAATACACTTTATTGGTTTGGTTTCCAATGGAGGTGTACACTCACATATCAATCACTTAAAGGGATTATTGACTGCTGCAAAAGAATTCGGTTTAAATGAGAACGTATTTGTTCATGCATTTACTGATGGTAGAGACTGTGATCCACATTCAGGATTCGGATTTATTGACGAACTTCAGAAGCATATGGATGCTACTACCGGAAAGCTGGCAACAGTGGTCGGAAGATACTATGCGATGGACAGAGATAAAAGATGGGAGCGTGTAAAGTTAGCTTATGATGCCCTTGTAGAAGGAGTAGGTGAGCCAGTAACTGATGCTTTGGCTGCCATTAAAACGTCTTATGATAATAACGTAACTGACGAATTCCTGAAACCAATCATTTTAATGAATACTACAGCAACAGGAAATGTGGTGCCGGTAGCGAAAATCATTGATAATGATGTTGTGATCTGCTTCAACTTTCGTACAGATAGAGGAAGAGAAATTACAGAAGTTCTTTCTCAGAAGGATTTCCCGGAATATTCTATGAAGAAACTGAACCTTTATTATATTACGTTGACGAATTATGATAAAACATTCCAGAATGTACAGGTTGTTTTTGACGAAAACGTATTGACGGAAACAATGGGTGAAATTCTTGAAAAAAATGGAAGATCTCAGATCAGAATTGCAGAAACAGAGAAGTATCCACACGTTACTTTCTTCTTTTCAGGAGGAAGAGAAGAAGAATTTGTAGGAGAAAGAAGACTGCTTTGCCCAAGCCCGAAAGATGTTCCTACTTATGATTTAAAACCGGAAATGTCAGCCTATGATATTACCAATGCAATAGTACCGGAACTGGAACAGGGAACTGCTGACTTTGTTTGTCTGAATTTTGCCAATACAGATATGGTAGGACATACAGGAGTTTTTGAAGCGGCTGTAAAAGCTGCTGAAGTAGTAGATCAGTGCATAGAAAAAGTAGCAACGGCTGCTTATGAAAACGGATATGCTGTTTTTATTCTTGCGGATCACGGAAATTCAGATGTAATGATGAATCCGGATGGAACTCCTAATACACAGCATTCAACCAATCTTGTTCCTTTCATTGTAATGGACAAAGATCAGACATGGAATTTAAAACCAGGAAAACTGGGAGATGTAGCACCTACAATTCTTAATGTAATGGGAGTTGAAATACCGGCTATAATGACAGGAGATGTTTTAGTTAGCTAAAATTCAATAATATTGTCAAAAGAATGTCGTTATACTTTGTATGATAGCACTCCTTTATGATTTATGTCAGATAAGGTATGAGTTGCATACTTTATTATGCGTTAAATAATAAATAAATTATATCTTTGTAAATTAAAACTGAATAGTAAAATGTATCAAAAGCTTGTTAGGAAAGAAGTAATGGGATTATTGGAAAAGGAAGTAGGTTCTTTTCTTGATAAATTTTTAACGCCAATTGAAAAAATATGGCAGCCTTCCGATTATTTGCCAGATCCTTCAAGCGATGACTTTAAACACGACCTGGAAGAAATTCAGACTTTCGCCCGTGAAATGCCTTATGATCTTTTTGTAACTCTTATCGGAGACTGTATCACGGAAGAAGCTCTTCCTTCATATGAGTCTTGGTTAATGGGAGTTGACGGAATCAATCAGGAAGAAAAACTGGGTTGGGCCAATTGGGTAAGAGCATGGACAGCTGAAGAAAACAGACACGGAGATTTATTAAACAAATATCTTTATCTGTGTGGAAGAGTAAACATGAGAGAGGTTGAAATTACTACTCAATACCTGATTAATGATGGTTTTGATCTGGGAACAAGTATGGACCCTTACAGAAACTTCATTTACACAAGTTTCCAGGAAACAGCTACCAATATCTCTCACAGAAGAGTAGGTACACTGGCAAAACAATCCGGAAACGGGAAGCTGGCAAAAATGTGTGGGGTAATTGCTGCAGATGAAGCAAGACACGCTAAAGCATACAAACATTTCGTAGCAAAAATCCTGGAAGTAGACCCTTCAGAAATGATTCTTGCTTTCGAGGATATGATGCGTAAGAAAATCGTAATGCCAGCTCACCTGATGAGACAGTCTGGACAAAAGGCTGGAGAACTTTGGGGACACTTCTCAGATGCTGCCCAAAGATGCATGGTGTACACGGGTCATGACTATATCAATATTATGAAAGACCTTTTAGATGAATGGAAAATTGAGCATGTAAAAGGACTTACAGAAAAAGCAGAAAAAGCTCAGGAATACCTGATGAAGCTTCCTGCAAGGCTTCAGAAGATCACAGACAGAGTTTCTACTCCGGATCTTCAGTTCCAGTTTAGCTGGGTAAAAAGCTAATGAAATTTACATTATTATTTAAAATATAAAAGTATTGAGTGCCTTTCTTTTGGGCACTCTTTTTATTTCTTATCTTTGCAAAGCTAAAAAAAGACAAAATGTTAAATAATAAAAAGATTGCTGTTGACTTTGACGGAACTATTGTTGATGATGCTTACCCGGCAATCGGAAAACCAAAAACTTTTGCATTCGAAACTTTAAAAAGACTTCAGGCTGAAGGATTCAGACTTATTCTTTGGACTTACAGACATGGAAAAACCTTGGATGAAGCCGTAGAATTCTGTCAAAAAAACGGAATAGAATTTTATGCAGTAAATTCAAGTTTTGAAGGTGAAGTTTTTGATCCTGAAACTCAATCCAGAAAACTGGATGCAGACTGGTTTATTGACGACAGAAACTTAGGAGGATTCCCTGGATGGGGTGAGATCTACAATATTATTCAGGAAAGAATAGAATTCCGTGTAGAAGGAAAAGAAGTTCTTGCCTATTCAAAACTTAAAAAAGAAAAGAAAAAAGGACTTTTCTGGTAGGATATAACATGGGAAGCCGGATATTGGAAATTAGTTTAATATCAGAAAATCCAGGCTTCTGTTTTTTATCAGAAAGAGTTTATAGATTGTTATAAGTGAAATATGCACATGCTGTAATCTGGCTTTTAACATCTAATATCTAACATCTATACAACAATGATTCAATTAAAAACGATAGACGAATTGCGTCTGATGAAGGAGAGTGCCCGACTTGTTTCTAAAACATTGGGAATGTTGGCAAAAGAAATTAAACCAGGGATTACGACCTTATATTTAGATAAACTGGCTCATGATTTTATTAAAGATCATGGTGCTGAACCTGCATTTTTAGGATATGGAGGATTCCCGAATTCTCTTTGTATCTCTCCGAATGAGCAGGTAGTTCATGGTTTTCCAAACAAGGATGTAGTAAAAGAAGGAGATGTTCTTTCCGTAGACTGTGGAGTTATTCTTAACGGTTTCGTAGGAGATCATGCCTACACTTTTGAAATCGGGGAAGTGAAGCCTGAAGTTAAAAAATTACTGCAGGTGACCAAAGAATCTTTATACAAAGGAATTGAGCAGGTTGTCAGAGGAAAAAGAATAGGAGATATCTCCCATGCAATTCAGGCACATTGTGAAAAAGAAGGATATGGAGTAGTAAGAGAACTTGTAGGACACGGGTTAGGAAGAAAAATGCACGAAGATCCACAGGTTCCTAACTACGGAAGACAGGGGAGCGGAAAAATAATCAAAGACGGTTTGGCAATTGCTATTGAGCCGATGGTTAATATGGGTACTGAAAAAGTAAAGTTCCATAATGACGGCTGGACGGTAACTACTTTAGATAATATGCCATCTGCTCACTTTGAACATGATGTAGCGGTAATCAATGGTAAACCGGTATTGCTTTCAACATTTGACTATGTATATGAAGCTTTAGGGATTGTAAGTGATGAAGAAAAGCAGTTCCAACTGGATTTTTAATGAAAAAGGTAACGAAACTTTTACTGAATAAAATTCCGCGTCCTATGCTTATTAAAATGAGTATTTGGGCAAGACCGCTTATTTATCAGTTTTTCAAAGGAGATAAGTTCTATGATCCTATTGATGGAAGATCTTACAGAAAATTCCTTCCGTATGGATATGGAAAGCAAAGAGAAAATGCTCTTTCTCCGGGAACTTTAAGCCTGGAGAGACACCGCCAGATGTGGCTGTATCTTCAGAATGAAACTGATTTTTTCATTAAAAATTATAAAGTTCTGCATATTGCTCCCGAACAGGAATTTTTAAGGAAATTCAAGAGAATGAGTAACCTGAACTATATTTCGGCAGACTTATATTCTCCCATTGTAGATGTGAAAGCAGATATTCTGGATTTACCTTTTGAAGACGAAAGTTTTGATATTATTTTCTGTAATCATGTTCTGGAACATATTGAAGACGATGCCAAAGCAATAAGTGAACTGTACAGGGTAATGAAGCCCGGCGGATGGGGAATTCTTCAGGTTCCGATGAAAAATTCATTGGAGAAAACCTATGAAGATTTTACCATTAAAGATCCGAAAGAACGTCAGAAACACTTCGGTCAATACGATCACGTCCGATGGTACGGAATGGATTATTTTGACAGGTTAAGAAAAGCCGGGTTTGAAACAGAACCGAACTTCTATTCACAGAAATTTGCAGAAGAAGAAATTATAAAATATGGGTTAAGACACAATGAAATCTTACCTATAGTTTATAAAAAATAAAATAAAACCCGTTTTCAATAATTGAAGACGGGTTTTTATTTCTCTATTACTCTTTTGTAAAAGGATATGATTTATAATTTTCCAAAACTAAAATATACTGTCCTTTTTGAAAACCGCTTGTGTCAATTGATAGTGTAACATCATTTGTAGTAGTTTCAAATACAAGTTTCCCTGATAGGTCGTAAATCTTAAGCGCAAGCCTTCTCTCAATATTTTCAAGATGTAAAGCCTCTTTTACAGGATTAGGATACGCTTTGAACGTTTTCTTACCTGCTTCAATTTCTTTAGTGCTTAATTGCGCACTGTTGTTATAATATATTTTGTTTCCTGAAGGATCTGTGATCGCGAGTGTCTTTAAATTACCGTTGGTTGTGATCTGATAACTGTATATAGATGCATACGCTGCCAAGCCGTAAATATCACAGTTTTTCTGATCGTAGGCACGAACAGGTCCGGCATTTCCTCCATTATAATACAGAAGAGTACACGAGCTTGCTGTTTTGATAAGGTTATTTGTTCCAGGCATGATCCCAAAACTCATCATCGATGAATTGTAATATTTGGAATTAATAACGTAGCTGGTACCTCCCGCTGAATTGAAAGTCGTAGCAGGAACTCCATTGTCTATTAAAGGAGTATTGGTTGTCTGGCCGCCGCTTGTTACCATCTTGGAAATATACCAGTTGTTGGAAAGCAGTTCAGAAGTTTGCTGGGCAGTCAGTAAACTACCCGCTAAAAAGAATAATAATTTCTTCATAGTTAAAAGTTTCCGGTAAAGATATAAAAAGAAATCATTCCCACTTATCAGTTGATCAGGATCTTAAAGATCAAAATTAAGAACGAAAAAACCGCCTTCATGACGAAGACGGCTCCATTTTTAAATATAGATAGAAGTTTATGCCTTTTAGTGTGATGAAGACACGGCTTTCAAGCCTACTACAGAACCAATAAGCGTTACAATAAAGAAAACTCTCCAGAAACTTACAGGATCTTTAAAGAAGATAATCCCCATTAAAGCCGTTCCTACCGCTCCAATTCCTGTCCATACCGCATAAGCAGTACCAATAGGTAAGGTTTGGGTCGCTTTAATCAATAAAACCATACTGATGGTCATGGTGATCAGGAAACCGGTATACCACAGGTACATCTCAGTTCCTGATGTTTCTTTTGCCTTTCCCAGACATGATGCGAAGGCAACTTCAAATAATCCCGCGATAACTAATAGTAACCAATTCATTTTTTTAAATTTTTCTACCGCAAAGTTCAGAATTTGAAAGGAGAAAAAATTTTACAATTGTTAAAAAATGAAGTTGAGGAAAGATTTAAGAAAGGTAGATGGGAGCGGGAAGAATGAAGCTGGAAGTAAAGGATGGTCATATCACTAGGAGCGGACTTTAGTCCGCTTTCAATATAACAATCGTTCCTTTGGCTTTAGCCAAAACATAAATTAAGAATTACAGAATTTTTAAATCTTTCAATCCTTCAATTTTTCAATCTACTTGATTTCTGCCCGTATCCTGCTCAAACTTACTTGCGTAATCCCAAGATAGGATGCAATATACCCCAGCTGAACCCTTTTAAGCAGATCAGGTTGATAAGCCATAATATCTTTATAGCGCTCCAGCGAAGTTTTGAACTGTCTGAAAATAATCAGTTCTTCAGATTTTATCATCTCTGCTTCTGCCAGTTTTCTTCCCCAGTTGGCAATATGAATATTTTCATTGAAAAGTTTTCTGAGACTTTCTGTTTCCATTCTGTACAGATCGCAGTCTTCCAGCAATTCGATGCTTTCATAGCCGGGTTTATCCTCCACATAGCTTTTCATAGAAAGGATGCATTGCCCTTCACTTCCAAACCAGAAGGTAATATCATTATCAGCAGTTGAAGAATAGGCACGCGCAATCCCTTTACGGATAAAATAAAGATAAGGAATCACTTTATCAGCTTCCATCAGGCAAAAACCTTTAGGATGAGAAACCTCTGTAATGTGCTCTTTTAAACTGTTTTTTGATGTTTCAGGCAGAATGTAAATCTGGTCAAGAATCTGGTCTATATTCATAAAGATGAATTCTAATATTCAAAAATATTAGTTTTAACTAATGCAATACAAAATTATCAGTAATTTTTATAAGAAATATTGTAATGAAGATAATCAAAATTATTCCCATTCAGAATACATATCATTAAATATTTCCCTTCCTCATACTATATCTGGGGATATAACTCTCTTTTTTCTTTTAAAAATTAAGATTAACCGTAAAGACCAATTTTGTTTTAGTAACTTTGCAGTTCGTAATATTATTTTTATGCACAAAGCTGGATTTGTAAATATAGTTGGAAAGCCCAATGCGGGAAAATCGACCTTGCTCAACCAATTAATGGGTGAGAAATTAGCGATTGTTACGCAGAAAGCTCAGACAACCCGCCACAGAATTTTTGGTATTTATAATGAAGATGACCTTCAGATTGTATTTTCTGATACTCCGGGAGTATTGGATCCAAAATACGGATTGCAGGAGAAAATGATGGATTTTGTAAAGGACTCTTTACAGGATGCTGATGTTTTCCTGTTTATTGTAGATGTTACCGATAAAGCGGAACCATCAGAATTTTTAATTGATAAACTGAATAAAATTCCCGTACCTGTACTTCTTTTATTAAACAAAGTAGATCAGACTGACCAGGCGGGACTTGAAAAATTAGTAGAAGACTGGCACAATAGAATTCCAAAAGCTGAAATTCTGCCTATTTCTGCGTTAAATGCCTTCAATACAGAGATTATTTTACCTAAAATAAAATCTTTACTTCCTGAAAATCCTCCTTACTACGACAAAGATCAGTATACGGATAAACCCGAAAGATTCTTTGTAAACGAGGCAATTCGTGAGAAAATCCTTCTGAACTATGATAAGGAAATTCCATACTCGGTAGAAGTAGTGACTGAGCAGTTCAAGGAGAAAGAAGGAATTATCTTTATCGATTCTATTATTTATGTAGAAAGAGATACTCAGAAAGGAATTATTATTGGGCACAAAGGAGAGGCCATCAAAAAAGTAGGTACAGAAGCGAGATTAGACCTTGAGAAGTTTTTCACCAAGAAGATTCACTTAAATTTATTTGTAAAAGTGAAAAAAGACTGGAGAAAGAACGACAGAGATCTTAAAAATTTCGGTTACAGATAAACTAAAACGGCTGTAATCCCGTTGTATTAAAAGATTTTTATTACCTTAGTATAAATTTTTTAGTAAATGAACTATAATAATTCAAATTGGAGCTCAATACCTAAAGATATTATTTTATTAGCAGTGAGAGTATTTGTTGGTTTTGCAATGCTGTCTCACGGCTTTCCAAAACTTCAGATGCTATTGGCAGGTGGTAAAATCGAGTTCTTCGATTTTATGGGACTTGGGCCTCAGATATCTCTGATTCTTACGGTCTTTGCTGAATTTGTTTGTTCAATACTACTTATACTGGGGCTTTTTACAAGAGTTTCTTTAGGTTTTCTGATCTTTACCATGATCATCGCTGCTTTTGCAGTACTTGGAGGAGAACCTTTTGAGAAAAGAGAAATGGCACTTGTTTATCTTTCCGTTTATCTTTTACTCATGGTAATCGGAGCTGGAAAAGTTTCGGTAGATCATATGATTGAAAGAAGAAAAAGAGCTTCAGACTGGTAATCTTAACAAGAATATAAATAAGAAAGGCACTTCAGGAAATGAAGTGCCTTTTCTGTTATTAATAGTTGCAATGAGGTAAGCATTCCCAAATAAGGGCTCCGTTTTCGTCTCTTACTCTGCAAGCCATATAGCCTGAATCACATAATGGTGCACTTCCTCCTTTAATCGTTTTCAAATTGCTTTTTGATAATTTTCTTAAATTTTTCATATTATTTTAATTTGTAAGATAAAAGTAATAAAAAAACAAATATGACACTAAAAAGAGTCTTATTTTTTCATGTTAGAAATTTGTTAAAATTCACTACATTCGTAGAAAATGAATTTATATGAAGATAAAACTGACTATTTGCCTATTGGCATTTCTCAATTTTTATGATGCACAGGAAAATATTACTTATCAGAAACCTTCTGCTGAGATTTTAAAACTTGCAGATTATCAAAGACCTCCAAGTGTTTTGATGAACAGCAAAAAAGACTGGGTAGTTTTTACTTATCGTCCAACATATAAAACATTGGAAGATCTTAGCCAGAATGAAATGAAACTGGGGGGACTGAGAATCAATCCGGTCACTAATATTTCGAGCAGCATGACCTACTCAAATAATCTGAAGATCAGAAAGATCAATGATAAAAATGAGATTCAGGTAAAAAATATGCCTTCCAATCCAAAAATTGCATATGTTTCGTTTTCTCCGGATGAGAAAAGACTGGCTTTTACCAATACAACAAATAAAGGGGTAGAGCTTTGGGTTGTAGATATGGAAACGGCCTCTGCCAAAAAAATTACCGCTGATAATCTGAATGCCAACTTGGGAATGCCTTACGTATGGTATAATGACTCTCAAAGCTTCCTGATCAGAATACTTCCACAAAACAGACCTGCACTTATAGATGCAGCCAAAGATCTTCCAACCGGCCCGATTGTTTCAACAGCAGATGGTAAAGTCTCTCAAAACAGAACTTATCAGGATCTTTTGAAAAATCCTCAGGATGAAAAAAACTTTGAAACGCTTACAGCTTCTGAAATCTATAATGTAGATCTTACAGGAAATCTTAAGAAAGTGAAAGATCAGGATATGTATGCCGGCTTGAGTTTTTCTCCAGACGGAAATTACCTGATGGCTACAACAATTAAAAAGCCGTTTTCTTATATTGTTCCATTAAACAGATTTCCGTCAACAACGGTTATATATGATATGAAAGGAAATGCTGTGAAAACAGTAAACGAAGTTCCTTTGAATGAAATAATGCCGAAAGGATTCTCATCTGTAAGAACGGGAAAAAGAGACATGTCATGGAGAAGTGATGCTCCTGCTACACTTACCTATGCTGAAGCTTTGGATGGAGGAGATCAGTCTAAAACAGCTGACTACAGAGACGAGATATTTACCTGGGAAGCTCCATTTGCAGCAGCTCCAAAATCTTTTTTCAAAACAAAACAGAGATATGAAGATGTAGTTTGGACTAATGATCATTATGCGATTGTTTCTGAAGGCTGGTATGACACAAGAAATACAAAATCTTACCTGATAGATCTTAACAACGGAGAATCCAAAGTTTTTGATGACAGAAATTATCAGGATGTTTACAGTGATCCGGGAAACTTTAACACAACGAAAAACCAGTATGGGAGATATGTAATCGATATGAAAGGAGGAAAGACCTATCTGATCGGAGATGGATTTACCAAAGACGGACAGCATCCTTTTATTGATGAAATGGACGTTAAATCACTGAAAAAGAAGAGACTTTATACTTCTAATATAAAAAACGGTAAAGAAGATATCATTGATATTCTTAATGCTTCAAAGGGTGAAATTCTTACAACTCAACAATCACCGAGCCTTTATCCTAATTATTTCAAAAAGAATATTAAATCTAATAAAGCAGAAGCTGTAACGAACTTTGCCAATCCTTTTGAAAGCATCAAAGATGTTTACAAAGAAGTGATTACGTATAAGAGAAATGATGGTGTTACTTTAACAGGAACTCTTTATCTTCCTGCCAATTACGACAGAAAAGCGAAAAAAGAGAAGCTTCCGTTATTAATCTGGGCTTATCCTACTGAATATAAAGATAAAAATACAGCAGGGCAGAACACTCAAAACCCGAACGACTTTACATTCCCGTATTACGGATCTTTTGTATACTGGACAACTAAAGGATATGCAGTTCTGGATGATGCTGCATTCCCGATTATTGGGGAAGGAAAAACAGAGCCTAACGATACCTTTATCCCTCAGTTGGTGGCGAATGCTGCTGCTGCCATTGATGCGGTAGATCATCTGGGATATATCGACAGAAAGAAAGTAGCGGTAGGAGGACATTCTTACGGAGCTTTTATGACGGCTAACCTTTTGACTCATTCTGATCTTTTTGCATGTGGTATTGCAAGAAGTGGGGCTTATAACAGAACATTGACACCTTTCGGATTCCAGAGCGAGCAGAGAAATTACTGGGATATTCCGGAGATCTACAACAAGATGTCTCCGTTCATGAATGCGGATAAAATGAAAACACCGCTTCTTCTGATTCATGGTGATGCAGATAACAATCCGGGAACGTTCACATTACAGACTGAAAGATACTTCCAGGCATTGAAAAATCTTGGTGCTCCGGTAAAAATGGTTCTTCTTCCAAAAGAAGCCCATGGATATCAGGCTAAAGAAAATATCTTACACCTTTTATGGGAACAGGATCAGTTCCTTGAAAAGTGTTTGAAGAAATAAATTACAAAAGAGACTGTTTATCATAAACAGTCTCTTTTTTTTGATTAAAAAATATAAAGAAGATAAAAGGTATTAACCCAAAACCTTGTTAGAATATATTACCAGAGATACTTGCTTAAAGCGAAGCTCATCTTAATAATCTTACCCCCTTAATAAACCTTAATGGTTTACATATTAGAGATGCTTCAAGATTTCATCAACATTCCTAAGCTCCATAAAATTCGGATGCTCCAGATTAACATCATGCTGCTCATGGCTCCATGTGACATGATAAGGAATATGAGCTGCCATTCCCCCGATTTCCAATACCGGCAGAACATCTGATTTTATAGAATTTCCAAGCATCAGGAAATTTTCCGGTTTGCAGTCCAGATGTTTCAGAAGCTTTTTATAATCATTTTCTTTTTTATCACTCATGATCTCGATATGATGGAAATAATCCTGCAGCCCTGAGTTTTTCAGTTTGCGCTCCTGATCCAGAAGATCTCCTTTTGTAGCCACAACCAGTCGGTATTTTCCCTTTAAACTTTCAAGAGTTTCTGTAACCCCATCCAATAATTCAATTGGTTTCTGAAGAAGATTCTGACCCAAATGAATGGCTTTGTTTACCAGTTCCAACGGAGCAGTGTTATTGGAAACCCTGCCAATGGTTTCAATCATACAAAGCATAAATCCTTTTACTCCGTAACCGTACAGGTGAAGATTCTGCATTTCTGTTTTAAACAATTCCTGCGATACTGAATGTTGTGGAAGGTAATCTTCAAGCAGTATACAAAACTCTTTCTCAGCTTCCTGAAAATAGGGTTCATTAATCCAAAGCGTGTCATCTGCATCAAAGGCAATCGTAGTAATATGATTATTCATTTTTGTTTTGTAATTTTCTGTTCTCAAAATTCAGTATAAAAACTCAATAAGCAAAGGACATTTGTCCCGGATCCATATGTTACGAACGAATCAGGCATTTTTAAGTTATTTTGAAGAACTTTATCATGAACAGGAGGGTAGAGAAGATGTTACGTTAAAGTCTTTTTCCAGAGATGAAAACATTTTGGTACAGGATCAGCCATTGTCAAAGGTCATGTTGATCAAAGAAGGGATCACCAAATGCTATTTCACCGAAGAAAATGGAAAGGAATACATTGTCGAATTTCTGGGAAACGGTGAAGTCCTTGGAGAAGTAGAATTGATTAAAAACATCAGCTGTTTATGCGGGGTAAAAGCAGTATCTGAGGTAGCTGTTTATGAAACAACCATTTCTTATTTTAAATCTTTGATCAAGAATGATCTGACTCTGAATCATTTATTGCTGGATTCATTTGCAGAACGAATTATCAATACTTCCAGCAGGGCTTCTTACCAACAGCTTTATACGGTAGAACATACTTTAACCCAATTATTGAATATGCAGTCCAAACAGGGAATTCAGATTTCAAAAGAAGACATGGCTGCCTATCTGGGAATTACGGTGAGAAGTCTCAATAGAATCTTAAAGGATCTGAAATAATTTTATCGGAAAAATATATAAGCAATATTCTTATTCTTTGTTGGAAAATCGCAAAGTCGCAAAGGCTTTTCATGTTGATGTTTAGAATTTTAAGGCGCAAGAAAATCGAGGATTTTCAGCAAATAATGATAAGTTTTCTCGCAGATTAAGTAAATTATGCAGATCTTTTGTTTGGGTGTGACTAGAAATAAGCAATATTCAATTTTATCGAAGAAAAAATCTTTGCGCCTTAAAAGTATGTTATTGCGCCTTTGCGTATTTAAATAAAATAGTAAGTTATTTATTTTTGATTTTTACGGGGTGTATTTGTTTAAAATATTAAAATTTAATAATTAAGCAATAGTTTTTATGGGGTGTTTTTTAAATTTATTATTTTTGTAGTGAATTAAGTTGAATATTTTTACCAATGGAAAAATTAAAGTTCAGAAATGCTGAATTGGCCGATTTAAATAAAATCGTAGCTATATATAATTCAACAATTGCTTCAAGAATGGTAACTGCAGATATGGAAGAAGTGTCTGTAGAAAGCAAACTGCAGTGGTTTGAAGAACATAACCCTCAGACAAGACCACTTTGGGTGGTTGAAGATGATCAAAACCAAATGATCGGATGGGTAAGCTTCAGTTCATTCCATGAGAGAGCAGCATACAACGGAACGGTGGAAGTAAGCATTTATCTGGATGAAACCTGCAGAGGAAAAGGATATGGTAAAACAATTCTTCAGTATTGTATTGATAACGCTGGAAAATTTGGAGTAAAAAACCTGGTAGCACTTATTTTCCTTCATAATGAACCAAGTTTGAAACTGTTTAGATATTTTGGATTTGAAGATTGGGGAAGTCTTCCCAATGTAGCAATTTTGGATGGCGTTGAGAGAAGTCTGAAGATTTTAGGAAAGAGAATAGATTAAGCTGGATAGAAAATTGTGTCTATCTGTGAATTTAATTTGTGCTATTTGTGTTTATAAAATCTTAAAAAATTAGCAAGATCGCTTCCAATTTTAAACCATCTTATTTTTTACCCAGCAGATTATTTTGTTTTGATTCCTGATAATATAAATTAATAATTTTAATTCTCCAATTTTGCATTTGTTTCATAATTTCGTTAAGATCTTTTTGGAGATTTAATGCAATAATACCATTGTATACAGGGTAATCATGAATATTTAAATTATAATGACTCAAAACTTTTTGCGGAGATTCCAGCTCATTTTTTATATATTTTGCCAGAACAAAAATTAAGGAAATATCGGGATCGGAATAGTAAAGTTGTGGGTTGTCTTCTTCATTAACTAGTTTATAGTCTGTTAATACTGTTTTTAAATAATGTTCAAAAGCCAAAATAGCCAGATTGTATATTGATTCATGTTCATATTTTTCATCCATAGTTCCCCACCAATCAATACCTAGTTCTTCACATCTCAGATATGTCAAGGCATCGTTTAGTCCTTTGATAATAATCCGAAGCCTGGATGCAGCCATATCAAAATTAATTGCTGAACTCCAAAGTTGTTCATTAGTTAAATCCATTAATTAATTTATATTTCATCCTTACAAAATTAAAATAATAGTTCAATAAAAAACGCAGAGCTCAAAAACTCTGCGTCAATATTTACTTATATTTTATGTTTATGAATTCTGCTTAATTCTTTTCGCAGACATATTCAGGAATCGTTTCACCAGGAAAACAGCAGAAACTGTTAATCCTAATCCGAGCGCAATCCACATTCCGAATGCTCCCATTTCCAGGGTAACACAGAAGAAATATCCCAAAGGAATGGTAATCACCCAATAAGCGATAAAAGTATAAATAGATGGAATTTTTACATCCTGCAACCCTCTCAGCATTCCTAAAGCAGTCACCTGAATTCCATCAGAAAGCTGGAATAGTGCTGCAATAATCATTAGTTTTGATGCCAGGGTAATTACTTCTACTTCTTCTTTTTTCGTGAAGAAAGTTGGAAGTATATTTCTTCCTAAAATAAATACCAATCCACAGATACACATGAAAATAAAGGCAATCTTTAGGTTGTTGATTCCTACTTTTCTGAGTTCCACAAAATTCTGTTCACCCACTTTTCTGCCGATCATTACCGTAGAGGCAACACTAAACCCAACACATAAGTTAAAGGTAAATGAAGCCATACTTAAGGCGATCTGGTGAGAAGCAATATCATGAGCAGAAATCAGTCCGCAGATAAATGCAGCTCCGGCGAAAGCGGTTACTTCAAAGAACATCTGTAAAGCGGTAGGTAATCCCAGTTTCACCATTTTATCAAACATCTGCTTTGAGAAATCCTGAATTTTTAAAGAGAAATCTTTAATATAACGTCTTGTTTTTTCTTCTTTCACCAACACAAAATAAAGGAAAACAACCATGAAGATTCTGGAAATCAGAGTTGCCAGAGCAGATCCCTGTACACCCATTGCAGGGATTCCCCAAAGTCCTTTGATGAAGACATAGTTTAAAGCAATATTGATGATATTCGCAATAATGGTTGCTTTGGTAACTCCAATGGTATAAGATAGTCCTTCAGAAACTTCACGAAGCGTCTGGAATGCCATAAACGGGATCATACTGATTACCATTATACTTAAAAAGCCTACCGTATCAGGGATAATCTTGGCCGGCTGCCCTGTGTGATAGAGTAGAGGCATCCCCAAAAGTAAAATAACCATCAGGATCACCCCAACAGACATATTGATGATAAAACCGTGACTGAAAACAGAATTGATGGTAGCATGATCCTGCTTTGAATGTGCTTCCGAAACCAGTGGCGGGATGGCAAATGAAAAGCCCAGGGCTAATACAAATATTGAGAAAAACACAGCATTCCCCAATGATACGGATGCCAATGCATCAGCACCCAAAAGTTTTCCGACAATAATATTATCGAATAAGTTTACCGAAACCTGCCCCACCTGGGTGAGCATCACAGGCAGAGCCAAAGTCAGGCATTCTTTCGTATAGTTTTTGTTTAAAAATTTCATAATATTTTAAGATTCATATAGTTTATAATTAAAATAGGGACAAAAAAAATTTGCAGTGTGGGTACACTGCAAATTTGTATAATATTGTAAATAATAGCTTTATTATTTCCTTACAAAACTTGCAACGTCACCTTCAGAAACAGTGTTTCCACCAAGAATAATCAATCTTTCCACAACATTCCTTAATTCCCTGATATTTCCAGTCCATGAAAGAGCTTTTAAAGCGTCAACAGCTTTATCATCAAACTTTTTCATAGCAGTACCATGTTCATCAGCAATCATACCTGAGAAATGCTCAACCAGCAATTTGATATCATCTTTCCTGTCATCTAGTGGTGGAACATAGATTTCAATAACAGAAAGTCTGTGGTAAAGGTCTTCTCTGAATTTCCCTTCCTCAATTTCTTTCTGCATATTTTTATTGGTTGCCGCAATTACTCTTACGTCAACTTTTATTTCTTTATCACTTCCTACAGGAGAAACTTTGCTTTCCTGAAGAGCTCTCAATACCTTAGCCTGAGCAATAAGACTCATGTCACCAATCTCATCAAGGAAGATCGTACCACCGTTAGCCTGCTCAAATTTTCCCTGCTTATCTTTAATAGCTCCTGTAAAAGATCCTTTTACGTGTCCGAAAAGTTCAGACTCAATAAGCTCAGACGGAATTGCAGCACAGTTTACCTCTATCATAGGTCCTCTTGCACGTTCACTTTGATTGTGGATTGCATGAGCTACCAATTCTTTTCCGGCACCGTTAGGTCCTGTAATAAGAACTCTGGCGTCAGAAACGGCTACTTTTTCGATCATATCCTGAATCTTTTGAAGAGCAGGAGAATTACCGATCATCTGGTATTTTTTGTTTACTTTTCTTTTTAAGGTTTTATTTTCAGTCTGAAGATTTTTGTTTTCTTTCTTCAGAGTTTCCTTCACCAAAGCATTTTTCACACTCGTGATCAATCTGTTGATATCAATAGGCTTGGAGATAAAATCGTATGCACCCTCTTTCAAACAGGAAACAGCAGAATCAATATCTGCGTGGCCTGAGATCATGATAAAAGTAGTTTCTGGTTTTAATGCGAGACTTTGCTTCAAAAGTTCAGTTCCTGAAAGTTTAGGCATCTTAATATCAGAAATCACCAATGCGAAATCTTCTTTTTCTACCTGCTTGTAACCTTCAAGGCCGTCTTCAGCGATAACAAATTCATAATCGGTTAGTTCATCCGAAAGAATACTGTGAAGTACTCCCGAGATTGCTTTTTCGTCTTCTACTATAAGGATTTTTTGCATAGTTGCAAATTTAAATTTTTTGTTTCAATTATTAGCAAAAACCATACCTAAATATTCTATTTTGAATAGTCTCTTCTTCCAAAAATTGCAGATCCAACTCTCACAGAGTTAGCACCACACTCAATAGCTGCCGGGAAATCATCACTCATTCCCATTGATAATGTATTTAGTGGTTTTAATTGATTTAATTCATCAAAAAGCCCCCTCAGGATTAAAAATTCATTTCTGACCTGTTGTTCATCATCCGTAAATGTTGCCATTCCCATTAAACCGGTAATTTCAATATTGGGGAATTGACCTTCAATATACTGCTGAAACAGATCTTTTGCCTCTGAGATTTCAAGCCCGAATTTACTTTCTTCAGCCGCAATTTTTACCTGAAGCAGAACCTTAATGATTCTGTTGTTTTTCGCTGATTCCTTGTTGATTTCTGCTAATAATTTTTCAGAATCCACACTTTGTATCGTATCTATAAAAGGAGCAATATATTTTACTTTATTGGTCTGTAAATGACCGATAAGGTGCCATTGGATATCCTGAGGAAGGAGAGGGTGTTTCTCCATCAGTTCCTGTACCTTGTTTTCTCCAAAAATTTTTTGTCCCAGATCGTATACTTCCTGAACCGCAGCAGCAGGATGTGTTTTAGAAACAGCAACCAGCTGAACATTGGATGGCAGCTGGTCTTTTATGGATTTATAATTTTCTTTAATACTCATAGATGCAAATTTCCGAAATTTCGCTGACAGTTGCCAGACATCAACCCATTTTATGGGGAGCTATTACAGAAAAATTAATTCAAAACCTCATTGATCTTAGGATATTGAGAAATCTTTCTGAAAACAAACTTGTTGCTCTTCTGTAATTTTTCAATAAACAGGTCCAGCTCATTGATGGAATCTGTATCTCTGAGATATTGATCATGAGTAAGAAAAACAAGGTGTCTTGAAGTTTTTTCAAGGTCGTTAAAGAAAATACTGTCAACTTTCTTGATCATCGCTTCATGGCTTCCTTTTAAAGTCATTTTTTGGGAAGGTCTCCATTCAAGATCCCATCCGATTACTTTATAGCCTGCATTTTTAAGACCATCAGCCGCTGCAGTAGAACTTTTGATGTCAGTTACATTTATATTATTAAGTCTCCAGATATTTCTTCCCGGAGTTCTTGCTATTTTATCCGAAAGCTTCAGGCTGTCTTTGGCGATATCAAAATCGTGAACTACAGATTCAGCATTTTTATAAAAATCCGTGTATTTGTTGTGGGCATGGCTAAAGCTGTGGTTGGCCAGTTCTATAAGAGGGTTTTGCTTCAGAAGCAGCAGGTCGTCTTTCTGTTTTTTGCTTCCATAGGCGTGTTTCCCTACCAGAAAGGCAGTTGCACAAACATTTCTTTTGTCCAGGATTTTTAGAAGATTTTCGGTTCCCTGGTTGGGGCCGTCATCGAAGGTAAGGTAGATCACTCTTTTATCCGGGTCTACGCTTTCATCGTCCATTTTGGGGACTATTTCTGCGGAAGGATGTTCCTGTGAATTGACAAGAGGGTCACTATTCACTTCATTCTTGAAATTACAGCTGTACAATAAAGCCGAAGTTGCACTCATCAATGCAAACATCCCGAGAAAAGTCTTATTTCTTGACTTTCCCGCAAAAATTTTTCTCATAAAGGTTATAGATTTAAATTGTTAAAGATTGTTAAAAATAACAGTTAAAAGTTAACAAATTACATGCCATATTTTACTGTATTTCGCCTTTTTAAGTTTATTTTAAGAACTTTATTTTAAAGGAGATTTCAATTAACTTCTGCATAGTAAAGTTATGATTTCTTTTTCTTTGTTTTTTAACATTTATAAATACGAAACCGATAGTTGTTTTCTATATTTGTTAAGGTTTCAATATTCCTCATATAATGGGGAATTATTTTTGAGTACAACCAGGTGCTGAATAAAAAGATCCTTATTTCTCTAAAATACTTTTTAAGTACAGTGAATTTTTAATAGCTGAAGTTCCCCAGGTGTTATTGAAAAATATAAAAGAAGTTTGTTCAGAATTTTTAATCTTCCCGGCAAGTTCATTCAAAAAACTTTCGCTGTATTCAGATTTGTAAAGGACAGGTTTTCCGTGAAGTCTGTAATAGAGTATGGCTGGATGATTGACAATCAAATCTTCAGGAAGATCACCCGGAAAACTTACGCCTGAAAAAACAATATTAAGATCTTTTAAAAGATCAAAAACTTCTTTTTGCCACCATGAGTTGTGCCGGAATTCAATGACATTCAGAAATGTATGATCAATAGAACTGATGATACGTTCTCTATTTTCCGGTGTGTTTGTAAAGGAAGGAGGAAGTTGGTATAGAAATCCGGAGAGTTTGTCCTTCAGATGGCTTTGGATATGACTGCAGAATGCTGTAATGTCTTCTTTCGAATTTTCAAGACGGTTGATATGGGTAATAGTTTTTGGAATTTTAATAAAAAATCTGAAAGAATCAGGAGTTTCATCATACCATTTCAAAAGTGTTTTTGATGTGGGCTTTCTATAAAAAGTAGAATTAATTTCTACTGAGTTGAATGTTTTTGAATATAAAGAAAGAAAATCTTTACTTGGGGCATCTTCAGGATATAAAGACCCTTTCCAGTCGTTATTATAAAATCCTGAACACCCTATGTAAAGATTTTCTTTTGTCATGATGTTATTTTATATCCAGATCCACGGAGTTTAGTCTCAATGAATTCAGAATCACAGACAGAGAACTGACGCTCATAGCAGCTGCTGCAATCATTGGTGATAATAGAATTCCAAAGAATGGATACAATAATCCTGCCGCTACCGGAACTCCGAGTACATTATATATAAATGCAAAGAACAGGTTTTCTTTAATATTTTTGAGAAGTTTTTCACTTAGTAATTTCGCTTTTGCAACCCCAAGAATATCTCCTTTTAATAAAGTAATCTCAGCGCTTTCAATGGCTACATCTGTTCCTGTTCCCATGGCAATTCCTACATTAGATTGGGCAAGGGCAGGAGAGTCATTAATTCCGTCTCCGGTCATAGCGACAATCTTACCTTGTTGTTGCAGCCTTTTTACTTCGTTCAGTTTATCTTCCGGAAGACAATTGGCTTTGAAATGTTTGATCCCTAATTCATCGGCTACGGCTTTAGCTGTATGTTCATTGTCTCCGGTCATCATAATGACATCAATTCCTTCGCTCATCAGCTGTTTAACTGCTTTTTTGGAGCTCTCCTTTATCTTATCCGTAAAACTGATGAAGCCAAGCACCTGCTGATCCTGTGCAATATAAGAGATGGTATGTGCCTTTGACTGTACTTCCACAGCTTTTTGTTTTAAATTTTCCGGAATGATGATCTGATGTGAGGTTAACAGGTTTTCATTTCCTAAATAAGCCGTTTTACCATTAATATTTCCTTTTACTCCTTTTCCTGAAATGTTTTCAAACTGATCTACTTTTTCAGAAGTTATATGTTCTTCTTTTGCTCTTTTTATTACAGCATTGGAAAGTGGATGTTCTGAGTTCTGATTCAATGAAAAGGCCAGTTTTAAAATCTGATTCTGATCTCCGGTTACGGTTTCAATATGTTCCACTGAAGGTTTTCCTTCCGTTAAAGTTCCTGTTTTATCTGTGATCAAAACATTTACTTTATTCATTTGTTCAAGAGCTTCTGCGTTTTTAATCAGGATTCCGTTTTTAGCACCTTTCCCGATTCCCACCATTAAGGACATAGGAGTTGCCAGCCCCAGGGCACACGGACATGCAACAATTAAAACTGCTACAGCATTCACGAATGCAAATAAAGTTCTTTTTCCTTCCGGGCCGAAAAACTGCCACAGAATAAAAGTAAGTACAGCAATAAGAATTACTACAGGAACAAATACTTTTGAAACTTTATCAGTAAGCTTCTGGATTGGAGCCTTGCTTCGGCTGGCTTCATTGACCATTTTAATGATCTGTGAAAGGAGAGTTTCATCGCCTACTTTTTCAGCCTTCATTATGAATACCTGATTGCCATTTATCGTTCCCGAAGATACTTTATCATCTACACTCTTTTCAACAGGAATAGGTTCACCGGTAATCATACTTTCGTCTACGATAGAATTTCCCTCTGTAATTTTTCCGTCCACAGGAATTTTTTCACCTGGTTTTACTTTTAATAAATCTCCTATTTTTACCTGAGACAGAAGTACTTTCTTTTCTTCACCATTTACAATGAGGTTGGCCTCGTCCGGTGAAAGATTCATCAATTCTTTGATGGCATTTCCTGTTTTTTTATGAGCGGCAGCTTCCATTAACTGACCTAAAATAACAAGGGTTAAAATTACACAGACCGCCTCAAAATATAGTGGAATTTCATGGTTGTGTCCACGAATTTCGTGCGGAATAATATCCGGGAATACTAACGCTGCAATACTGAAAATAAATGCAGCTGCCACACCCAAAACGATAAGACTGAACATGTTGAGATTCCATGTTTTAAAAGAAACCCAACCTCTTTTCAGCAGGAACCATCCGGAATAAAACATGACCGGAAGAGTCAAAGCAAGTTCAATAAATCCCTGAATCTGATGAGAAAAGGGAAAATTGATAAACATTCCGCCCATTGAAAGAATGAAAACAGGAATGGTGAATGCTAATGAGGTAATGAACTTCCTTTTTAATATATTGTATGTTTCATCTTCTTCATCGTCACCGCTGTCTGGCATTCTTACGAGATCCATTCCGCAGATCGGGCAGCTTCCTGGTTCATCACGAATGATTTCCGGGTGCATAGGACAGGTATATTTTGCTGTTTTCTTTTCCGGATATTTCACAAGATCCATCCCGCAGACAGGGCATCCTACATTGGAATCATAGGTTTTATCTCCTTCACAATACATAGGGCAGTAGTATCTGCCTGCCATCTCATCAGTTACTTTAGGAGCTTCGTGATTATGGCTGTGATGATCATGATGATTGTGAGCGTGGGCGTGAGAATGATGCTGGTGTGAACTTCCTTTTTGAACGAGTTCTTCAGTGATAGGCTCTAAATGCATGTAGCAAACCGGACAGTCTCCCTTTTCATCATATACTTTATCCCCTTCACAAAACATAGGGCAATAGTGTTTTCCAATACTGTTTTTAAAGTTTTCGGGAAGGTTGGTTACAGAATAAGTTGGCTTATGATTAGGATCTTTAGCTAGTTTTTCTTCAATGGGTACCAGATACATTTTGCATACAGGACATCTTTCACCTTGTTTGAAATATACTTTATCTCCTTCGCATTCCATTGGACAATAGTATACTGAAGACGGAGATACGCGGTCCTGAGGTTTTACAAAAGCTTTCTCAGGACTATTCGGATCTTCAAGTCTGTATTTTCCTATTTCTGCCAAAGCCTCATTTAAAACTGAAAGTTTTACTTCATGATCGGAAGTAATGGTTGCGGTATTGTTTTCCAGATTAACATCGGCTTGCACACCTTCAATATTGTTCAGTTGGTTAGAAATCTTTTTCTGACAGCCAGAACAGGTCATTCCGAGTATTTTATACTGTTGTTCCATGATTCTTAAAATTATAATACAAATTTCCAAAAAGGAACATTAAGGTTGTTATAAATTTAAGGATATTAGTTATAAAATTAGGTTGGAGATTTAAGAAGTGGGAGAATTGTAGGGTGTGAGAGTGCAAGCGTTTGAGAGTATGAGGGGTTGTAAGTGAAATTAGGAATAGTTAACTCTTTCACCCCATACTATCAAACGCTCATACTTATAGATTATCAAGCGCTTTACGGTTGTGTTCTTTAAGTTTTTTGAATTCAGTGGGAGTAAACCCAGTAGTATTCCGGAATTGGGAAGAGAGATGCTGAACGCTTTTATAGCCCAGCTTTCCTGCAATTTCAGTAAGATTGAATTCATTATAAAGAAGAAGTTCTTTTACCTTTTCAATTTTCTGAAGAATAAAGAACTGTTCTAATGTGATATTTTCGTTTTGTGAAAATGTTTTTGAAAGGGCACTGTAATCCTTATTAAGTTTTGAACTTAAAAATTCTGAAAGCAGAAAGTCTTCAGCAATATCAAGGTCGCTAATCTTTAAAATGATCAGATTTTTGATTTTCTCGGCAATCTGATGAGCAGAATCCATAATTCTTTCAAAACCTGTATCAAGCAGTTCTTTTTCTATGGCCTGCATCTTTTCAGGAGAAACTTCGGTTTCTGTTTCAGCTTCACCTAATAAGACCGCACTTGTTTTTACACCTGCATTACGGAAGATATTTTCCACTGCCGCAATGCACCTGTTGCAGACCATGTTTTTTATGAAAATCTTCATAGGCTGCTGTTTAACCTGTCTTTTACGAATTCAATCTGAGTTTTGCCATGGGGAGAAGGGTTGCCTTCCTCATCCAGGTTTACCATTACGATTTTTTCTACAGTAATAATGGTTTGATGGGTCATCTTATTTCGTACATCACATCTTAAAGTAACAGAGGAGGATCCGAAATGAGAAGCTTCAATCCCTATTTCTATAATGTCTCCCTGTTTGGCAGAGCTGACAAAATTAATTTCAGAGATAAATTTGGTCACCACTTTTGTATTTTCCAACTGGATAATAGCATATAATGCAGCTTCTTCATCAATCCATTGCAAGAGTCTTCCTCCGAAAAGAGAGTGATTAGGATTTAAATCTTCGGGTTTTACCCATTTTCTGGTATGGTAGTTCATCTTTTAATAATTTTGTAGTACAAATTTAGTGTTAATAGCTGATTTTTTCAACAGAATAGCATTTATTGATCTGAAAATAATGATTCATTTTCTCAATCATTTTCTTTTGGAGCGCATAGCTTTCGTTTTTGTAATAGAAATGTCATTCAGTAACGCGTGATATTCCTTGCTGTCTATAGGAACCAGGGCTACTTTCTCTTCTTTATTATGATGAATTCCGAATCCATATCTTTTGGCTAGTGGAGAAGCTCGAAGGCAGGCCTGGCCTGTGGAAAAGAATTTTTCTCTTTCTTCCTGTGTTTCATTTTCTGAAATATCATTTTTAATGGCATAGCACTCAAAAATAATGTCATCTGATGAATATTGATAAGGGTTGTTTATAAGTTTATCATATTGAAGATGGGCGACTGTTTTTTCTTTTTTCTCAGGAGGGATCTGAGCCTGGGAAACGGGACAATCTTCGGCTATTTCTATAAAGGTATTGGTGTAATTGGTGGTGTATTGTTTCATTTTCTGGGTTTTAATTGATATTTTTATTGAATTCAAATAGTAAAGAGACCTATAAATAGGATACTATCGTATGTATTTCAAGCGTATAGATACTTTAGTTAATTTTTATTTTGAAAATTTAACTAATTTTATAATAGTTGATTTTCGTATTTAAAGTATTGACAGTCAGTTTGTTTGTGTTGTTTTTGGTGGTTTTTATTTTATTAGACTCAACATAATGTGAGAAATATTAAAAAAAAGCTTTGATTTGAAGTTTTTAATTGTATCTTGCATACGTTTATATTTGGAATCAATATTTGTTCATTAATTTATGTTGTTTTTCTTTTATATACCAAATTTTTATTAATTTTTATAATTTATTCAAAATGAACATTTTTGTTTCAAACATCAATTACGCAACTAAAGAGTATGAGTTGCACGATCTATTCGCAGAATTTGGTGATGTATCATCAGCTAAAATCGTTACAGACAGAGAAACTGGTCGTTCTAGAGGTTTCGGTTTCGTAGAGATGGGTGATGAAGAAGGACAGCAGGCTATTGAAGCTCTTAATCAAAAAGAATTCAATGGAAAAGCTCTAAACGTATCTGAGGCTAAGCCTAGAGAAGAAAAACCAAGAAGAAGCTTCGACAACAACCGTGGCGGAGGTTATGGTGGTGGTAACAACAACCGTGGCGGTGGCTATGGTGGTGGTAACAACAACCGTGGCGGAGGCGGCGGAAATCGTTGGTAAAAAATATGAAGCGGCTTTTAGCCGCTTTTTTTATGCAATTTAATTTCCAGTAAATCATTTGATTAGAGTTTGTATTGAAATATTATGATGTTTTGGCATAATTTTAGAAAATTATCAATCAATCAAAAAGTAATTATAATGAAAAAACATTTATTAGCATTAATGATGGTGTTTGGCGGATTATTAATCAATGCACAAAGCATCTATGCGGGCCAGGCGATAAAGCAGGACAGAAAGTACTGGGCAGATAACGGAAGATATTATCTGATCTTTCAGAACGATGGAAACCTTGTTTATTATAGCAAATCCGGCGCTCCTGCATGGGAATCAAAAACTACAAACAGAGGGGTAAGAGCTATTTTTCAGGAAGATGGTAATCTTGTAGTATACACAAGAGGGAATGGTGTTGCTTTTAGTTCAAACACTTATGGTAAAGGAGCAGATAAGTTATCCGTTCAGGATGATGGTAATCTTGTTATTTACAATGGGTCTAACCCTTTATGGGCTTCTCAGGGAGGTTCAAAGGATAATAACAATAATGGGCGTGGCAATGATTATGTAAGAACCGGCCATAAATTCCGTAAAGATGTGAAGCTTTATTCTTCTGACCGTAATTATTATTTAGTTTTCCAGGATGATGGTAACCTGGTTTTGGCTAACAGAAACGGTAATCCGATCTGGGCTACTGCAACAGATAACAAAGGTGGCAGAGCTGAATTTCAAGGGGATGGAAACCTGGTTGTATATGATTCTTATAATAGAGCGGTATGGAGTTCAAATACTGACAGAAAAGGAGCTGTAAAACTTACGGTACAAAATGATGGGAATCTTGTGATCTATGGAGATTATTCTCCAATTTGGAGCTCAGGAACTCAGAGATAAAAATGCATATATACAATAAAAAAGACTGTCCTTTGGGCAGTCTTTTTTTGTAATTTATTGTTTTAATCTTATCAGAATATAAACATTCTCATAATAGATGCTGGCGACTGCATTGTCGGAATATTTTTCTTTTGTAATCTCACTGAAAATAAGTTTAACATGGTATTTGCCCAAATCGGATTCCATTGTTATTTCAGGAACTTTTACAGTTCCTTTTTTGTTTTTATTTTCTTCAAATAATTGAATGATTTGCGGTCCGAAATCTACTTCTTCCTTAGAATTTAATTTTAATATCAATGAGAATTTGTCAGTCAGCTGATCTGTAAGTTGAAACTGGTCTTCATTCAGTTTCTGTGGATCATTGCTGTAACGATGGAATGAAAGTAAATATTGATAATTTTGGATTCCTATGCTTTGTTTTTCAGGTACAAGAACTATTCTATTCAGGTCGTAAGGTCTGTTCTTTACGGTGATATTTACATTTGAAAATTTATCTTGAATCGTATAATTGACACTGTAAAATGAACCTTTTTCAATATTGTCTGATAATTCAGCCTGATCTTTTGGGTTCAGGAAATTTGATAAAAAATCACCTTGTTTTCTTTCTGCAAGAAATTCAAATTTATCAGCAATTTCATTACGGACTGTATCGGTAACTTTTTTATTGAAATTAATTTTACCGGCACTGATTAACTGATTTTGATTTAAAATCTTCATCAGTTCTGCCTTCTGACTTCTCTTGGCAACACTGAAAGCATTGAAATAAGGAAAGATTAAGGCAAAAGCTCCAAACAAAAATAAACTGACCGGAATAAACTTTATCGTAGCCTTTCTGCTGAAAATAAAATAGATAACAATACTTAACAGCCAAAGCGCGAGTAGAAAAACAAAGTATCTTGGTTCTGTGTAGCCATACTCCAGAATTCTTGTAAAAATAGCTGTGAAAAGAAGGATGATTAAAGGAACAATGGTGTAATAGAATGCCTTTGAAAAAATTTTAACCCATGATTTTGCATTTTCCTCTTTTAATGGATGTACCAGTAATAACGCCAGAATCCCAACAATACTGTAGGCTAAAACAAGGTACGAAACCCAGCCTCTTGGAAGCTGCCAGTTGATCAGGATTTTAAAAGAGTAAAAATAAAGAATTGCTACATAAATAAGAAGCAGCGGGATTAAGATAAATTGAGTGAAGAACTTTAAAACAACAGGATATGTTCCATCTTTTTCAAGATTATTTAAACCTTTATCACTGAATAAAAGGAAAATAAAACTACTTCCGAAAATAGCCAGAACAAAAAATGTATCGGTATAAATTCTGTGATGAAAATGAAAATCAAAAAGTTTATCAACGGCTAAAATAGCCAATTCAACGCCACCAGTTAAGACCCCAGTAAATACAACAGTCAGGAAAAAATTGACAAAAAGATTTTTGTTGTACTGCCAGAACCTGAGTTCCTTGTCTTTCTCAAGAAACGGAATAAAAGAAACCAGTAAGTGGGAGAGAAGTGCTGTAACTGCAATGATATAAACATAGATCTCTGTGAAATTATTCTTTTTATCGGGCAGAATACAATAGAATCCAATAAGGAAAGCAACTCCACAGAGGTGTAAGAGTAATTCTTTCCCGATTCTCTGTGATACCATTTTCAGGGCAAACATCAGTGAAATCCCGAGACAGGCACAAATGGTAAACTTAATATATGCTGTAACTTCATTAAGCTCTGTTTCAGCAATGCAGATAGCGCCAATTGCAGCTAATAAAGCTACTGCTAAAACAATCGGATAACGGAAAATGACTTCGCCGGCCCGGCTTAAAGTTTCCTGGAATTTTGTTTTCATGATTTGGTGTTTTTGAGGGTAAGATTAATCTTTTTTCTTCTTTTTCTTTTTGTCCTTGTCTTTCTCCTTCTCCTTCTCTTTTCCTTTGGTTTTCTTTTCTTTTTTAGGACTTAAGATTTCTTCAGCAAATTCAAACTTAGGTTCTTCAATTTTTGCTGGTTTTATTTCGATTTTAAGATCAAAATGACCTTTCATATCTTCCTGTGAAATTAATTTTTCACTTAATAAAAGTTCCAGAATCTCCTTCCCAGAATTATTAAAAAAGTTATGTGAAAGTTCTTTCAAAAGGAATTTTTTATATCCATCCAAAGGAACAAGTACAGTATATTTGAAGATTCTTCCTTCTTTTACAGTGGATAGATAGCCTTTCTCAACCAATATTTTCAAATAAGTGGAAACCGTATTCTGGTGTGGTTTCGGTTCCGGATGCTGCTCCATAACGTCCTTCAGATAGAAAGATTCCATTTTCCAAAACAGCTTCATAAAGTTTTCTTCTGCGGCAGTAAGATGATTTATTTTCATAGAGTATTCTAATGTTGAAATTGAATATTGCAATAAAGATAGATAAAAGATACCATAAAAGCTATTCCAGCCCCCATAAATACTTCTTTTACCGTATGTCTTTTTAAAATAACACGGGTAATTCCTACTAAAGCGGCAATTCCCAGCCATAGCAGACCCATTTTCCAGTCAAGGCTAAAGAATAAAGCAGCTACAAATATATTGAATGCAGTATGCATTGAACTTTTGATGAAAAGATTGCTGATCTGTAAAGCAAAAAGAAGAATTAAAATAAACAGCATGACAAGATCAACAGATCCGTTTCTGATGTAATTGAAAAGAAGATAGGCAATCACACAGGCTGCAATAAATATATACAGCGTTTTTCTTTGAACCCGGTTGGATACGTCCATATTGGTATATCTTCCTGTTTTCACATTCCATACCAGCCAAATGACAACCGGAATAATAATCATTGCTAATATAGGAATGAAGTACATCATAGAATCTTTAAGGGTATATTCCCGGATGCTCATATAGATAAAAAATAGGATCAGAGAGACCAGAGGATTGAAAAAATCAGAGATGACTTTTGAAATTTTGTGTAATAATGAAGACTGCTTTTCTTCCATAATCAAGTTTAAAAACCAAATATACCATTATAACCTCAAAAAACAAACGGAAAACAGAGGTGTGAAAGAGAGCGTTTCATGTAAAAACAATTCAGTATCAGTTGCTTTTGGTGAAATGAGATCTTTCTCAGTCATTTTAAATTAATATTAAATTTTGCCGAAAATGTATACCTTTAATTCATCAGTTTTAATCTTATTTTATAATGAAACATCTATTCACATTCCTATTAATAATCGCAAGTTATTTTACTTTCGGACAAAAGCTTTCTCAGGGGAATACTTCTGGGCTGCCAGTTCCTGTACATCAGTTAAGGATTTATGAAGTTCCCAAAGAGAATAAACAGGTTTTTCTGGATCGTTTTCGAGACCATGCACTCAGAATAATGAAGAAATATGGTTTTACTATTGTATCGATATGGGAATCAGAGTTCAGGGACAAAGTAGAATTTGTTTACCTGCTTGAGTGGAAGGATGAAGCTGCTATGAAAACTGCATGGGAAGGATTTATGGCAGATAAAGAATGGAAGGAAATTAAAGCCAGGACAGCAAAGCAATATGGCAATTTCGTTAATGAAATTGAAGACAGAACCTTGAAGCTTACAGATTTTTCCCCGGAAAAAAAGCTGTTGAAATAACCAAAAGATATATTAACAATAATTAAAGAGGAAAGAAATAAGAGAACAAAAAGTAATGAATTCTGATATCCTCAACTAATGGATTGTTTCAGAAAAACCTTATGAATAGGATGTTTTTTTATATATCGTGGTAAGAAATGAACGGATAAAACGTGGCTTTATAAGTCTTTCCCCGGGTCGAAAATTAAGAATAATCCATTCGGCCTGCAAATAGATTTTACAGAAAAAGCGAAAAGTTATCTATGTATAGAATAAAAACAAAGTTTTTTTCATAATTTTGCTCAACTATTTCATCATAAAAAAGCAAGAGCTAACACATGAAAGAATTTTCTAAAGAGGTATACCTGAAGTGGTATGAAGATATGACAATGTGGAGAAGGTTTGAAGACAAATGCCGTTCTCTTTACCTAAAACAAAAGATCAGAGGATTTTTACATTTGTATAACGGTCAGGAAGCTATCCCTGCAGGATTCACGCACGCAATGGATTTGACAAAGGATAGTATGATTACTGCTTACAGATGCCACATCCATCCAATGGCGATGGGAGTAGATCCTAAAAGAATCATGGCTGAACTTTGCGGTAAAGCTACAGGAACATCCGGAGGTATGGGTGGATCTATGCACATTTTCAGCAAAGAACACCGTTTTTATGGAGGACACGGTATCGTTGGAGGACAAATTCCTTTGGGAGCAGGTATTGCTTTTGCAGATAAATATTTTGACAGAAAAGCAGTGAACATTTGTTTCTTCGGAGACGGAGCTGCAAGACAAGGTTCTTTACATGAGACATTCAACATGGCAATGAACTGGAAACTTCCTGTAGTATTTGTGGTAGAAAACAACCAATATGCAATGGGAACTTCTGTAAAAAGAACTGCCAACCACGAAGATATCTATAAATTAGGATTAGGATACGAAATGCCTTGTCTTGCTGTAGATGCAATGGATCCTGAAAAAGTAGCTGAAGCTGCTTATGAGGCTATTGAAAGAGCAAGAAGAGGAGACGGACCTACATTCATTGAAGCAAGAACATACCGTTACAGAGGACACTCTATGTCTGATGCTGAGCCATACAGATCTAAAGAAGAAGTGGCTATTCATAAAAACGATGACCCAATCGAGCTTGTAAAACACAGAATTTTAGAAAACGGATGGGCTACGGAAGCAGACTTGGAAGTTACAGACAATAAGTCAAGAGACTTTGTTGACGAGTGTATCGAATTTATGGAAAATTCTCCATATCCAGAAGTAGAAAAGATCTATGAGTATGTATATGCTCAGGAAAACTATCCATTCCTAGACAAATTAGAAAATTAATAATTAGATAATTTGAGAATTTGAAAATGAATTAGATTTTTTAATTCTCTCATCATCACATTAACAAATTATCATATTAGAAAATTATGGCAGAAGTAATTACGATGCCCCGCCTATCCGACACTATGACGGAAGGTAAAGTGGCAAAATGGCATAAAAAAGTAGGAGATAAAGTAAAAGAAGGAGATATTTTAGCCGAAATTGAAACTGACAAAGCGGTACAGGATTTCGAATCTGAAATAGAAGGGACCCTTTTATACGTTGGCGTAGAAGAAGGAGGTGCTGCTGCTGTAGACTCTGTTTTGGCTATTATCGGGAATGAAGGAGAAGATATTTCAGGATTGACAGGTGGAGCTCCTGCTCCCGCTGCAGGAACTGAAGAAAAAAAATCAGAAGAACAACCTAAAGCAGAAACTGCTGCACCTGCTGCAACAGAAGTTCCGGCTGGAGTAGAAGTTATTACAATGCCAAGACTTTCTGATACTATGACAGAAGGTAAAGTCGCTAAATGGCACAAAAATGTAGGCGATACAGTAAAAGAAGGAGATCTTCTTGCTGAGATCGAAACAGATAAAGCGGTACAGGATTTCGAATCTGAATTCAATGGAGTATTATTGAAGCAAGGGGTAGAAGAAGGTGGTGCTGCTCCGGTAGATTCAGTATTAGCAATCATTGGCCCTGCAGGAACAGATGTTTCAGCTGTAGGAGCTCCAAAAGCAGCTGCTTCATCAACAGAAAAACCAGCTGAACAAAAAGCAGAAATTAAAACAGAAGAAAAAGCGGCTCCTGCTGTAGATTCTTCATCTTCTGACAGAGTAGCAATCTCTCCACTGGCTAAGAAAATGGCTCAGGATAAAGGAGTTGATATCCACAGTGTTCAGGGATCTGGTGAAAACGGAAGAATCGTTAAAAAAGATATTGAAAACTATCAGCCAGCTGCGAAACCAGCTGCTTCGGCTCCAACAGTAAGTGTTGCTGCTCCGGTTGCAGTAAATTTCGTTCAGGGTGAAGATACAGAGACTCCAAACTCACAGGTAAGAAATATTATTGCAAAACGTCTTGCTGAAAGTAAATTCTCTGCACCTCACTATTATCTGATGGTTGAGATTAACATGGATAAAGCAATTGAAGCGAGAAAAGAAATCAATTCTTTACCTGATACTAAGATCTCTTTCAATGATATGATCATTAAAGCTACTGCAATTGCTTTAAGAAAACACCCTCAGGTGAATTCAAGCTGGGCAGGAGATAAGATCATCCACAGAGGAAATATTAATATTGGTGTAGCAGTAGCTATTCCTGACGGATTGGTAGTTCCTGTATTGAAAAATACAGATCAGATGACGTATACTCAGATTTCTGCATCCGTAAAAGATATGGCATCAAGAGCTAAGAGCAAAGGTCTTAAAGCTAACGAAATGGAAGGATCTACATTCTCTATTTCCAACTTAGGAATGTTCGGAATCGAAACATTTACAAGTATCATTAACCAGCCAAACTCTGCTATCCTTTCAGTAGGAGCCATTATCGAGAAACCTATCGTTAAAGATGGTCAGATCGTAGTTGGAAACACCATGAAACTTTCATTGGCATGTGACCACAGAGTGGTAGACGGTGCTACTGGTGCTCAATTCCTACAGACATTAAGAACCTATTTAGAAAGTCCATTAACATTGTTACTGTAATTTTCTGAATTAAGAATATTGAAACCTCCCAAATTGGGAGGTTTTTTTGTTTTTGTCAATAGCTGGATAACGCCATAATATTTCACAAACTTTATAGGTGTAAAATAAATGTAAAAACTAGGAGATTGAATTTTATACTACCAATATCTGATTCTCATAATCAACAAGAATAAATTTTAGAAAATCAATTAAATATAATATGCCTTCGGAATTATTTGAAGATTTTTATGATGATGTCAATTTGAGAATTAAAAATTATCACTGTATTTTTTGATGGAATTTCAAAATCAAATTACTATTTTTGAATCATGATTAAAGCAAGAAATATCCATAAATCTTATGGAAATTTAGAAGTACTGAAAGGAGTTGATATTCACATCAAAATGGGCGAGGTGGTTTCTATTGTAGGAGAATCAGGAGCAGGTAAATCTACGTTGCTGCAGATTTTAGGAACGCTGGATAATCCGAGCCAATCAAACAAATATGATACTGAAATTGAAATAGCAGGAGAGTCATTTATTAATATGAATGATAAGCAGCTGTCAAAATTCAGAAATCAGAATATCGGTTTTGTATTTCAGTTTCATCAGCTTCTTCCGGAGTTTACAGCACTGGAAAATGTATTACTTCCGACAAAGATTGCCGGAGCTAATGAAAAAGAGGCGCTTGAAAAGGCTTATGCTTTATTTGAAGATTTAAAAATAGAACAAAGGCTACAGCATAAACCCAATCAGCTTTCAGGTGGAGAAGCGCAAAGGGTAGCAGTAGCGAGAGCTTTAATCAATTCACCTAAAATCATTTTTGCGGATGAGCCTACAGGAAACCTTGATTCCAAGAACGCGGATGATCTTCACAGATTATTTTTTGATCTGAGAGATAAATATAATCAGACCTTTGTCATTGTAACCCATAACCCGAATCTAGCAGAAATTACAGACCGTAAATTGGTCATGAAAGACGGAATGATTATAGAATAAAAGTATACAGCACCGGATGATGAAACACTTTATTTTTCTTTTTATAATTTTAATTTCCTGTTCAAAAGCTGAATCCCAGCAATTGAATTCACTGATTGTGCCCCAGGCAAAGATTTCAGAGATTAAAAATTATATCAAAGGAAAAGAATATAACCAGGAACTGGCTGTTTTTATCAACTTTAAACTTCCTTCCGGCAAATACCGTTATTTCATTTATAATCTGAAAAATAATACAATTATACAGCAGGCTGTTGTATCTCATGGTTCAGGTTCTGTCATTCCAAAATCAGATGCTTTACAATTCAGTAATGTTGAAGGCTCCTATCAGTCATCTCTGGGGAAATATGCCATTGGAGAAAGCTATGTAGGGAAATTTGGAAAAGCTTACCGCTTAAAAGGCCTTGATTCTACTAACAGCAATGCAATGCAGAGGGCAATTGTTCTTCATTCCTATGGCTGTATTCCGGATGTGGAATCCCAGACTCCGGCATGTTTAAGCTTAGGGTGCCCGATGCTTTCAGCAAATGCTTTTAAAGAAACAGCAAAATATATTGATCAGTCGACAAAGCCGGTGATCTTATATGCATTTTATTAATTTATAATCTCTTTTCCATGACTATAAAATTTCTTGCAGAAGATGACAGACCCAGAGAAAAGTTTTTGCAGAAAGGCAAAAGCTCACTTTCTGATTCTGAACTCCTGGCTATTATTATGGGAAGTGGAAATAAAGAGGAGAATGCAGTAGAGCTTGCAAGAAAAATATTAATTTCCGTCAATAATAACTGGCATCAGCTAAGTCTACTTTCCGTTAAAGATCTGATAAAGTTTAAAGGAATTGGAGAGACAAAAGCTATTTCTATTATCTCAGCCTTAGAAATTGGAAGAAGGAGAATAGGGCAGGAAATTCCGGAAAAAGCAATCATTGGGAACAGTAATGATGCTTATGTGATTCTCAAAAATCAGCTTTCTGATTTAAGAACGGAAGAGTTCTGGGCTATTTTCCTTAACAACAGCAACAAAGTGATTCATGTTTCGCAGCTTACCCAAGGAGGAATCAGCCAGTCTATTGTAGATGTCAGAATTCTCTATAAAACAGCGTTGGAGCATTTTTCAACAGGCATTATCATTGCCCACAATCACCCCTCCGGCAGCTTAAAGCCAAGCAGGGAAGATATCAGCATTACACAAAAAATAAAAGAGGCAGGAAATACATTAAGTATCCAGCTTTTGGACCATATTATTGTCACGCAGGATACCTATTTTAGTTTCTCAGATGCAGGATTACTATGATTAGAAGATTAAAATACCATGAAATTGATTTTGTAAAATATACTCAATGTTTAGAAAATTCCGAACAAAGAAAATATTCTGCTGCAAAAGATTTTTTAGATACAACTTCTACCATGCCATGGGAAATTCTGGTTTATAAAGATTATGAAGCCGTAATGCCCGTACCTTTTGTAAGAAAATATGGGATGAAAATTGTTCACAATCCGAAGCTTTGCCAGCAGCTCGGTGTTTTTTCCACTAAAGATGATGTAGACCTTAATGAGGCTTTTTTAGAATATCTGGAAAAAAATTACATGATCAGGGCATATCCGTTTAATGATGTAAACCAGCTTCGTACCAAGATCAGAATCAAAAAGAACTTTTTATTGTACCCTGATACTTATGAGAAAGTATCTGCCAATTATTCTCCCAAAAGAAAAAGAAAACTTCGGTTAGATGAAAAAGTTTTAAAAGAAACAGAAATCCAAGCCATTTCCTATGACCAAGCAAAGACCTTTATTGAAGCTAATACAATTGGACTGAGCAAAGACAATGATCTGTGTGAATTCATGAGGATTTTCGAAAGTTTCTACAAGTTAGGTTACCTGAAATTTACGGCTTTTTATTATCAGCATAAAATTGTCAATGTGATTGCGATGTATTCAGACTGCAATATGGTGGCGCTTTTAGGTAATTTTAATGATAAAGATTATGTCAAATTATCCGGGGCATCCGTATTGATTGATCATACCATTAAAGAAAATATTGAAAATCATATCTTTGACTTTGAAGGGGGAGAATTACCCAATATTGAAGAGTTTTTCAGAGGTTTTCGTCCAGAATTAAGACCTTACGGAATTATTGAAAATTCAAAAAAGAACCTTTTTAAAAAATTAGGATATCTTATCATGAGAGGGAAGCCCTTTTTATGATGAAAAGCATTGTTTAGATTGGTTCTAATTAAGTAATATTCCGTAACTTTATAAAATCCTTAGTAAAACAGTTATGTTACAACAGATTCGTCAGTACAAACTATCATATATGCTTTATAACTTATTTAAAAAGAATAAGTTAAAACATAACATTCCGCTGTATAAAAAATACGGTATCAATAAGAACTATTTTTCAAGTATTTCAAGTAAAGATTTTGCTCATCTTCCCACCAGCAACAGAGGAGTAGATTATGCAAAACTAACAGAAACTCCTTTTTTTAAGAAGCTGTCGGAAGAAAATAAAGAAAGTACGCTCCGGTATGATGACAATGGTTACCTGATTCTAAGGAATTTCCTGACTCCGGAAACGGCTGATCAAATCAATACAGAAATTGATAAGCTAATGGAAGACGGAACACTGAAGTTTATTTATGGAGGAAAACTGATGTTTGCCATTCATCATTCGGAAATCATTAGAAATATCGGAAGTGACAAAGAACTGTTAGACTTTTTATCCATTTTAATGGATGGGAAATCTAAACTTTTCCAAAGTATCAACTTCATCAACGGAAGCCAGCAAAAAACACATTCAGACAGTATTCATATGACCACCTATCCTTTGGGAGGATTGTTGGGAGTCTGGATTGCATTGGAAGATGTGGATGAAAGTAACGGGGCTTTACATTATATTCCTAAAAGCCATAAACTTCCTTATTTCCTGAATTCTGATTATGATAATGAAGGTACAGCGCTGAAAATCGGTAAGAAAAGCTACAGAGCTTATGAAACCTTCCTTGAAGATAAAGTAAAAGAGTTGAGATTGAAAAAAGAAGTTTTTAAAGCTAAAAAAGGAGATTTATTGATCTGGCATGCCAATATTCTTCACGGCGGCGAACCTCATACAGATAAAAACAGAACGAGAAAAAGCCTTGTCTATCATTTCTTTGACGAAAATAGTGTTTGCTATCACGAAGTGACCCAAAGGCCGGCATTGTTTGAATTGTAACCCTTTATCATAAAAGCTTTTTATAAGAATATAAGTTTAAATGATAGTTTTTTTACATTTGTGTACTTATAATATCAACGTATGAAAAAAAGGGAAAATATTTTTGTTTTTATATTTTCAATTTATGTATGCCTCATGTCGTACTACCTATATACCAACCATTATTACAATACTGATATGGAGGCTTATATGGGATTGATGTATAAAACAGAATATCCCGATATGAAAATTGAAGAAATTCATCAGAAAGTATATGATGAATTGCGGGAAAAGAATCCTGATTTTGCAGGATTAGGGCCTGTAGACCCAATGGCGAAAGAAATAGCAAAGGGCGAAAGTACATATTACAAAATATTATCACAAAACCCTAAAGCCTATGAAGAAGAATTGCAGCTTTTTGTGGTGAAACCTTTTTATAATTTCATCAATTGGTCATTCTTTAAACTAGGTTTTAGTGCGTCTGCTTCTAACTCTTTAATTTCAGTTATTTCTTACGCCTTGATTCTTATTCTGATTTTCAGCTTTTTGATAAAAATTCTGAAAAATTATCCTCTTGCTTTTATCATCACGATTTTAATTTCCTTATTCAAACCTTTTCCGGAGTCAGCCAGACACATCTCAGCAGATTCTTTATCATGTCTGTTGCTTCTTTTGAGCTTCTATGTATTTTTAGTAAGAAGAAATTTATTTCTTGCGGGAATTTTTGCTATGTTGTGTGTTCTTACAAGACCTGAGTATTTTATTTTTTATTCTTTCCTGTATACTCTTATTTACCTTTATAGGAATAAACTTCAGGTGAAAACAGGTCCATTATTCATATCATACGGATATCTGTTTCTTTCCTTCTTTTTGATACAGACTTTTAATCAGGTTTCGTGGTCTACACTCTTTATGAATCAGTTTACTAAAGTTCAGATCTATCCTGTGTCACAGCCTGATGCGTTTATCTTTTCTGATTATATTCACTTTATTAAAAGCAAAATGATGCTGGAGTTCAACTCCTCCTATTTTCCGGTTCTGTTGATTTTTATAATCATTATTCTGGCTAATCATTTTTCATTCCGTAATAAAAATAATCAGGCTCAGGCCTTGTTTTTTGCTATTATTTATGGAACGGTCTTGCTTAGATTTTTGGTTTTTCCGTCTCTGGCAAACAGGATGATGGTGGGCTTTTATCTTATAATTATACTCGCGTTGATCTATATACAGATTTCTAAAGTGGATATCTTTAAAAACTCTTTAGAAGACGGAAAATAATTAGTAATTTTGCAGTCTAAAATTATGACGAGTCTTTCAGGATATCTACCGTATGCATTTGCATTGATTATTGCAATTCCTTTTCTGGTTTTGCTGAGACAATTTGTACACTCGTACATTACCCTTAAAAACCAGGAAATCAAACTACTCACCGTGAAGTCGAATTCAGAGAATAAGGCGCATTCTTACGAAAGGATGACCCTGTTTCTTGATAGAATGAAGCCGTCAAACCTTATCCAGAGGTTTGATAGAGAACTAGCCGTTCATGAGTTTATTTTCCTTACTGAAAAAACAATCAATGAAGAATTTGAATATAACTCTTCACAGCAGTTATACATTACAAAAAACTCATGGAAGAATATTGTAGACTCTAAAAATGCGATTATAGAACTGCTTCACAAGACCTATGACGGATTGAAAGGAGAGGTTCAGCTGGATGAATTCAAAACGATTTTCATCATGAACTACATGGAAAGCAATGATTATATTGTTGAAACAATAGAGGATTTAAGAAAAGAAATTTTAATAATAACTTAAAAAATAACAGATAAATAATGATTCCAAATTTTAAAGCACATCCATGGCACGGAATTTCTGCAGGAGAAGATGCGCCAAATGTTGTAAACGTATTTGTGGAAATTGTTCCTTCAGATACTATTAAATATGAAGTAGATAAAGAAACTGGATACTTAAAGGTAGACAGACCACAGAAATTCTCTAACATTATCCCTGCTTTATATGGTTTTGTTCCAAGAACATACTGTGATAAAGAAGTGATGAGACTTGCTGTAGAAGCAGGAGCTACTGATGTTACAATGGGAGATCATGACCCTCTTGATATTTGTGTTTTAAGTTCTCACAATATTCATGCTGGAGGTTTATTGATGGAAGCTATTCCAATCGGGGGTTTCAAAATGATCGATGGAGGTGAAGCTGATGATAAAATTGTTGCAGTAATGATCAATGACCACGCTTTCGGACACTTCAGAGATATTGCTGAATTACCAGAAGCAGAGGTAAAAAGATTAATGCACTACTTCCTTACGTATAAAAACCTACCGGATGAGCCTGCAAAATGCAGAATCCAGGAAGTTTACGGTGCTGAGCATGCAAGAAAAGTGATTAAAGCTTCTCAAACAGACTACGCAGATAAATTCGGAGGATAAGATTCTCTTTATTCATAAAATAAAAAAGGATAGGCAGTTTTCTGCTTATCCTTTTTTGTTGGTTAAAAGTTATTGCGAACGGAATGTGAAGAAATCTCTACTCTGAAAAACACCTTAATGATCCAAATTATTCAAAGATTCTTCACTCGCATAATGTTTCTGAAAGCCTTGTTCAGTACTATTATTTCATAAATTTTAATTATCGGTATTCCATCGTTGCATTTTTATTTTTTTGATGATAAGCATCATACTGTTAAAGTTTTTAATGCTTTGATGGTAATTATTTATTATATTTAATTTTCTATTACCAAAAAAATATTAAACTATGGATCTATTTATGTTAGTGCCAATTTTTGGTGTCGTCGCTTTGCTTTATACATTTCTTCAGAGCAACTGGGTAAATAAACAGAATGCCGGAAATGAAAAAATGAAAATAATCAGCGGTCATATTGCAGATGGTGCAATGGCTTTTCTAAAGGCTGAATACAAAATCTTAATGTACTTTGTGGTGGTAGTCGCCATTTTACTTGCCGTAATGGGATCAAGCAACGCCAACTCACATTGGAGTATCGGAATTGCCTTTGCGGTAGGAGCTGTATTCTCAGCATTAGCAGGGTTTATTGGGATGAAAATCGCTACCAAGGCCAATGTCAGGACGGCAGAAGCAGCAAAAACTTCATTGGCAAAAGCCCTTAAAGTATCTTTTACAGGAGGTACTGTGATGGGAATGGGCGTTGCCGGACTTGCTGTTTTAGGATTAGGAGCTTTATTTCTGATCGTTAAGCAGATTTTTGCCCCCGATGCTACCGTAGACTCTCATGAAATGGAAAAAACCATTGAAATTCTTACCGGATTTTCTCTAGGGGCAGAATCCATAGCACTTTTTGCAAGAGTAGGAGGTGGTATTTATACAAAAGCGGCAGACGTAGGCGCTGACCTGGTAGGAAAAGTAGAAGCCGGTATCCCGGAAGATGACCCTCGAAATCCTGCAACAATTGCAGATAATGTAGGAGATAATGTAGGAGATGTAGCAGGAATGGGAGCCGATCTTTTCGGATCTTATGTTGCAACAGTTTTGGCAACTATGGTATTAGGCAGAGAAACTGTTTCCGATGATGCTTTCGGAGGTTTTGCGCCAATTCTTTTACCGATGTTGATCGCAGGAACAGGAATTATATTTTCAATGATCGGAACTTTATTTGTGAAGATTAATGATAACGAAGGCTCATCCACTTCCAGTGTTCAGAATGCTTTAAACCTTGGAAACTGGGGAAGTATTGTTATTACAGCTATTTCATCTTACTTCCTGGTAACTTATATCCTTCCTGAAAAAATGGTTCTGAGAGGTCATGAGTTTACTAAAATGGGGGTGTTTGGAGCTATAATGGTAGGATTGGTTGTAGGTACTTTAATGAGTATCATAACAGAATATTATACCGCAATGGGCAAAAGACCGGTTTCCAGTATTGTGAGACAGTCTTCTACCGGGCATGCAACTAATATTATCGGAGGACTTTCCGTTGGTATGGAATCTACTTTACTCCCGATTATTGTGCTGGCAGGTGGAATCTATGGTTCTTATCTGTGCGCCGGACTTTACGGAGTGGCTATTGCAGCGGCAGGAATGATGGCTACTACAGCGATGCAGCTGGCTATTGATGCCTTTGGGCCTATTGCTGATAATGCCGGTGGTATTGCCGAAATGAGTGAACTTCCCAAAGAAGTACGTGAAAGAACAGATATCCTGGATGCTGTAGGAAATACAACTGCAGCTACCGGAAAGGGATTTGCAATTGCTTCAGCCGCTTTAACAGCACTGGCATTATTTGCAGCTTTTGTAGGAATTGCAGGAATTGACGGAATCGATATTTACAGAGCAGATGTGCTGGCCGGATTATTTATTGGAGGAATGATTCCGTTTATCTTTTCATCATTGGCAATCACTGCAGTTGGACAGGCTGCTATGGCCATGGTGGAAGAAGTAAGAAGACAGTTTCGCGAAATTCCGGGAATTTTAGAAGGAAAAGCACAACCTGAATATGAAAAATGTGTTGCCATTTCCACAGACGCATCCATCAGAAAAATGATGCTGCCCGGTGCTATAGCAATCATCTCGCCTTTATTAATCGGATTTATTTTCGGCCCTGAAGTATTGGGAGGATTTTTGGCTGGTGCTACAGTATGTGGTGTTTTGATGGGAATGTTCCAGAATAATGCAGGAGGAGCCTGGGATAATGCTAAAAAATCATTTGAAAAAGGAGTGGATATCAATGGGCAGACCTATTATAAAGGTTCAGAGCCACATAAAGCATCTGTGACGGGAGATACAGTTGGAGACCCATTTAAAGATACTTCCGGACCATCCATGAATATTCTGATCAAATTAATGTCTATCGTTTCTTTAGTTATTGCGCCTACTTTAGCAGTATTGCATAAAGATAAAATCGAAGCCAACAGAAAAGCAAAAATTGAAAGCCTTACAGGAATATCTGCTACAGCAGCTGGTCATGCGGATCTTACAGCAGTTCCGGTTTCTCCTGGTGAAGTTCGGGGGCACCTTAATGAAAGCGGTGATTTTGTGTATGAAACAGGAAATATTCAGAAAATAAAGCTGGATGGAGGAAAAACGATTGCCATTGGAGATGGAAGCCAGCTTTATCAGCTTTATAATGTGGTGAAACAAAAGGACAAATCGGTTTTAGATCCTAATAAATGGTACACCATTGAAAACCTTTATTTTGGAACAGGTTCAAGCGATTTGAAAGCAGGATATGAATTCCAGTTGAGTACTTTAGCTGAAATTTTAAATGCATATCCCGACCTGAAAATAAAATTAGGCGGATATACAGATAACAGTGGTAATGAGGATAGTAATCTTAAATTATCTAATCTAAGAGCGCAGACTGCAAAACTGAAATTACTGGAACTGGGTATTTCTGCAGACAGAGTAGAAGCTGAAGGCTACGGATCACAGCATCCTGTATGTGAAGCCAATGATACTGATGAGTGTAAAGCAAAAAACAGAAGAATTGATGTAAGAGTTCTGGCTCTTTAAAATCATTACAATACAACAAAAGCACTGCCTAGGCGGTGCTTTTGTTATTATGTTTTGGGATTGCATGATAAATAATTAGATATCCATAGTCATCTGTGAAAATCTGTATAATCTGCGGGGAAAAACAATACCTGAAAGATTAAAGATTCCTTTTCAAATGCTCCAAAGCCTGGATAATCAGTTCATCTTTTTTAGCAAAGCTAAACCTTACATAATCTGAGTTCTGTCTTGAATTATAAAAAGCCGAAAGTGGAAGACAAGACACTTTTTTCTCAATCGTAAGCCATTTTGAAAATTCTACATCCGTCATTGTTGACGAAATATTCCTGAAATTAACAACCTGGAAAACGCTTCCTTCTGCCTGTTGTTCTACTTGCAGGGGAGTTTCCTGAATCAGCTGATTAAAAATATCCCTTTTATTCTGCATTATTTCTTTATTGATGGCTGGGTCAAATACATCCAGATACTTTGCAATAGCATATTGTGCAGGCGCATTGGCACTATAAGAAATATACTGTTGATGACACTGAAATCTTGCCGTTAAAGTTTCAGAAGCAAGCATATAACTTACTTTCCATCCGGAAGTATGGAACATTTTTCCAAAAGAAAAAATACAGAACGTCTTTTCCCTAAGCCCAGGATGAATAAAAGAACTGTAATGTTCAGCTTCGTCATAGCAATAGGTGTCATATATCTCTTCGGAAATCAAATAAATATTACGGTCCTTAATCAGTTCATACAATTGATTCCAGTCTTCCTTTTTCCATACTTTTCCGGTCGGATTCTGAGGAGAATTTACAATGATGGCTTTGGTCTTTTCAGTAATACAGTTTTTAAACAAATCCCAGTTGATCATAAAATCACCATCAAGATCATAATAAACAGGGATTCCGCCATTCATGACAACAGCAGGTCCATATGTGTAATAAGATGGTTGAATAATAATCACTTCATCATATTGATTTAAAATTGATTTGAGGGAAGTATATAAAGCAAAGGTTGCACAAGGGATAATGGTGATTTCCTTAGCTGTTACGGGAATTCTGTTAGTTCGTTTTGCATTGAAACGGATGATACTTTCGATCAGAAGGGGATTACCGGCAAGAGGCTCATATTGATAAGTCTCTTTTTCAGCAGCCTCTTTTAGAAATATTTTAAGGCGTTCATCGATATCAAAATCGGGAAGTCCGAGAGATAGATCAAAACTTCCGTGCCTGATTGCCAGTTCGGACATTTCTGTAAAAAAGGAATAATGAGTAAACCCGTAAATCTTGTCCACTTATTTTGTAATTTAATCAAATATAATAAAAATTCGATATCGGATTTGGTTTTAAATTAACGTATTGTTAATTTTACAATGGATAACATATGATCTGGTGATAATTGATTTCTCATATTGGAATTCAATAAAATTTGTTATTTTTAAGAAATTTATTCTTTATGAAAAAAATACTTATTCCGTTATTTGCTATGGCAGTAGTAACCAGCTGTGGGACGGCAAAAATAGCTGATGGAAATGCTTCACATCCTGTTTCTACAAAACACAACAAGGCATTTAATAATGCATACAAGGAAATTAATGCTGAAGATTTGAAGAAAAACCTCTATGTCATTGCAGCAGATGATATGGAAGGCCGTGATACAGGCAGCAAAGGGCAGAAAAAAGCGGGAGAGTATATGATTAATTACTATAAAAATCTTGGAATTTCAGGACCTAAAGCATTAGGTTCATACTATCAGAAAGTGCCATCTGAGTTTATGAAAAAAAGAGGTGGAGGTAATCTTCCTGATTCTGAAAATATTTTAGCTTTTATAGAAGGAAGTGAAAAACCAGAGGAGATTGTGGTGGTTTCTGCACACTATGATCACGTAGGAACAAAAAATGGAGTGGTGTACAACGGAGCTGATGATGACGGGAGTGGAACTGTAGCTGTAATGGAAATTGCAAAAGCATTCCAACAGGCAAAAAAAGCAGGTAAAGGACCTAAAAGATCAATCCTGTTTCTGCATGTTACAGGAGAAGAACACGGATTGTTTGGTTCAGAATATTATTCCGAAAATCCTGTTTTTCCATTAGCCAATACCGTTGTTGACCTTAATATTGATATGATAGGGCGCGATGATCCTGCCAACAGAGGAAAACAATATGTTTACGTGATTGGTTCTGAAATGTTAAGTTCTCAGCTTAAAGTAATCAACGAAGCCGCAAATAAGAGAACCAATAATCTGGAACTTAATTACAAATACGATGATTTGAATGATCCTGAGCAACTGTATTACCGTTCAGATCACTATAATTTTGCTAAGCATAATATTCCTGTAGCATTTTTCTTTGATGGTATTCATGAAGACTATCATAAACCTACGGATGATCCGGAAAAGATTGATTATCAATTATTAGAAAAAAGAACTCAGCTTGTTTTTACTACAGCCTGGGATATTGCCAACAGAGAAGAAAGAATTGTCGTTGACAAAAAATAATCAGTAATTATAATCCTTGTCAAGGTTTTAAATCTTGACAAGGGTTAAGATAAAAATTGCGTTTATCAACAAATTACCATGAGTATAATCATTAGGGAAGCAAGACCGGAAGACATCCCACAAATTCAGGTCGTAAGAAATTCTGTGAAAGAAAACACGTTATCAGATCCAGGTTTGGTTACAGATAAGGACTGTGAAGAATTCTTGTTTCATAGAGGAAAAGGATGGGTAGGCGAAGCAGAAGGTCAGATTGTAGGCTTTTCTATTGCAGACCTGAAAGAAAACAATATCTGGGCATTGTTTGTACATCCTGGTTTTGAAAATCAGGGAATCGGAAGAAAGCTTCATGACATTATGCTCGACTGGTATTTTGAACAAAAGAAAGAAGATGTCTGGCTTGGTACTTCACCCGAAACCAAGGCTGAAAACTTTTATAGAAAATCTGGCTGGAAGGAAACAGGAATTCATGGAAAAGGAGAGATCAGGTTTGAAATGACCTATGAAGACTGGAAAAATAAAAAAATATGACACCGAAACTGAAATCCATCAGACCCTTTATCGGAGCACAGAATTTTGAGATCAGCAGAAACTTTTACCGGGATCTGGGATTTGAAGAAGTTGTTATCGAGCCCAAACTATCTTTGTTTATACGGGAGGAAATTGGCTTTTATCTGCAGGATTATTATACAAAAGATTGGGTTGACAATACGATGATCTTTATGGAAGTGGCCAATACAGAAGAATTCTGGGAAGAGCTTCTTTCTTTAAAGCTTACAGACACTTATGAAAATGTAAGACTTACTCCTGTAAGGACTATGGAATGGGGAAAAGAGTGTTTTGTACACGATCCGTCAGGGATTTTGTGGCATTTCGGTGAATTTTTTTAAGGGAATAAAGCTATGATTTACGCATTTGATACCTATTATTATGAGGATTATGCCAATACCGTGTGTATTGCATTTAAAGACTGGACATCTGAACAAGAAGTGGAAGTTTTTATAGAACAGACCGCTGTGAGTTCAGAATATGAAAGCGGAGCGTTTTACAAAAGAGAATTACCCTGCATTTTAAGTTTACTGACAAAAATAGCACTGAAACCAGAAGATATTATCATTGTTGACGGATATGTTACGCTTGATAATGATGGGAAAATTGGGTTGGGCGGACACCTTTATGAAGCATTGGAAAAACAGTTTCCTATTGTTGGGATCGCAAAAAATGGTTTTACAACTCCGGATTCCCAAAGGAGAAGTGTATTTCGGGGAGAAAGTAAAACACCACTTTTTGTAACGACCAAAGGAATGGATGTAGATGAAGTTCAGCTAAAAGTAGAGCAAATGCATGGTATTTACAGAATGCCTACGCTGCTGAAAAAACTTGATCAGCTGAGTAGAACATAAAAATTAAAATCTTACTGTACTAAGTAAGTTTTTTTAAAATATTTAATATACCAATCGGTATATTTTAATTATCTTTGTATTATTCCTTAAAAAATAAAAGAAAATTTTTTTAATCATACATATACCGATCGGTACTAAAAATAATATCCTATGAAAGAAGTATTTATATTAGCTGCAAAGCGAACCCCTGTGGGTGGTTTTATGGGAAGCTTATCCGGATTTACTGCTCCTCAACTGGGAGCTGTAGCAATTAAAAACGCTTATGAAAGTATCGGATTGGCTCCGGAACATATAGACAGTGTATATATGGGAAATGTACTCAGTGCCGGACTTGGACAGTCTCCTGCAAGACAGGCCGCTATTTTTGGCGGAATTCCGGTAGATAAAGATGCAACAACGATAAACAAAGTCTGTGCTTCCGGAATGAAGTCGGCAATGATTGGTGCTCAGCAGATCCAGCTTGGTCTTGAACATGTTGTCATGACTGGTGGTATGGAAAGTATGAGCAATGTTCCTCATTATGTCAAGCTTCGTCAGGGAACAAAACTAGGAGACACTCATCTTACTGATGGCGTGATCAAAGATGGGCTGTGGGATGTGTATAATGACTTCCATATGGGAAGTGCTGCTGAATTAGGGGTGAAAAAATATGGATTAACACGACAGCAGCTTGATGAATATGCGTTATTTTCCTATCATCGGGCTCAGGAAGCGGCAAAAAATGGCAAGTTCAGCGATGAGTTGATCCAGATATCAATTGAAGGAAAGAAAGGGGTTGCAATAGTGGATAAGGATGAAGATATTGACAAACTTATTCTGGAGAAGATTTCTCTTTTGAAACCTGCTTTTGAAGCAGATGGTACATTAACAGCCGCCAACTCCAGTAATCTGAATGACGGAGCTGCAGCAATACTGTTAGGATCTTCAGAGGCTGTTCAGGAACATAGTTTGAAACCTTTAGCCAGAATCATAGCATATGCAGATGCGGCTCAGTCCCCGGAATGGTTTACCACTTCTCCATCTGTTGCCATTCAAAAGTTACTGAAACAAACAGGTCTTACTTTATCCGATATTGATTATTTCGAGATTAATGAAGCGTATTCTTCAGTGATTTTATCCAATCAGCAGATATTGGGTTATGACCTGAATAAAGTAAATGTTTATGGGGGAGCCGTTGCTCTGGGACATCCGATTGGAGCTTCAGGAGCTAGAATTATAACGACTTTAGTCAATGTGCTTCGCCAGGAAAAGGGTAGACTTGGGATCGCTGCCATCTGCAATGGTGGAGGTGGAGCATCAGCTGTTCTTATCGAAAATATAAGCTGAAAATAAGGAGAATTCTTTAGATTTCATTCTTTACAACAAAAAGATCTTTCTTAAAATCAAAATTTGAGAAGGGTCTTTTTTATTTATAATAGATTGATTACCCAATAGTAAAATGAATTATTTTACAAATCCGGTTCGGTGTTAAAAGACCTATTTTTGCTAAACTGATAAATATCATCACGTTCTTATTTTTATTCATTCTAAATAAATATAAATTTGTCCCAAGAAATTAAAACAAGAAATGAAAAAAATAACTACTCTTTCTGGTATTGTACTTTGCTCACTGGTGAATGCACAATTGCAATATTGCATGCCTGCATTTCAGTATGGAGCTGACAGCAATATGATCAGTAATGTTACTTTCGGAAGCATTAATAATTCATCACCGGTTCAGTCCGGAAATGCACAAATTTATGAGAATTTTACATCAATGTCTACAGATTTGCAACATGGAAGTAATTATAATATATCTGTAACTGGTCCTTCCAGTACTTTTCCGAGTGATGTAGTTGTTTTTATAGATTTTAATCAGAATGGTAATTTTGATGATGCCGGAGAAAGTTTTTATATCGGAAGATTTGAAGCAGCCAATCCAGCCAATGCATTTACGATCAATAATATAATTGTGGTTCCTGCTACTGCAGCCAATGGAAGTACAAGAATGCGCGTTCTCAAAAATACAAATGTTCAGGCTTATTCTGATTCTTCAGCTCCCAACTCTATCACTTCAGCCTGTGATTCTGGTCTAAGAGCAGGGCAGACTGAAGATTATACTGTCAATATCATTGGAAATACAGTGAATTTCCCGGCTCCTTACTGTGGTGCTGAAAATGTAACCAGTCTTACAGTAAGCGAAATAAGCAAGGTAGAATTTGCCGGAACCGTAAGAAACAGTGCTATTGATGGTAATTCAGACGTTCTTGAAAATTTTACAGCGACTGTCTTTGCGGTTAACCGTGGAAATACCTATCCTATAACAGTAACAGGAGGTACACACGGACAGAATACCGTATCAGCCTATGCTTATATTGATTTTAACCATAATAATCAGTTTGATGGGGATGAAAAGTTTAATCTGGGGTATCTGGACAATTCCAATCCGGTGACTACTACAGAATCAGGAATTACATCTGGCAGTATTGCAATTCCGGCAGGAGCACAGCTTGGAGAAACCCGTTTCAGATTGGTGAAAGCCTATGAATCCAATTCATGGATGGGAACTCTGGAAAACCTTCCTTGCCCTTCAGGGTGGTTTATCGGACAGGCAGAAGATTATACGATTGATATTCAGCCGGAAAGCCTTTCAACGATGGAAGTTTCTAAAGATGCTTCAACTAATGTTAAAATATATCCCAACCCGACAGCAGATTCGGTAACAATCAGGATGAAAGAAGGGCTGGAGAAATATGAAATTTACAATATGTCAGGGCAGAAGATGCTGGAAGGAAACTCGGTAACAGTTTCTATGGACAGTTTTGTTCCGGGAACGTATCTTATTAAAATCCTGACAAAAAATCAAAAAATAGTCACAGAAAAGATTATCAAAAAATAGACACATCATATCTAAATCATATCCATATCAATTTTTGTTTTTAATCGACAGGTCCTTTACCTGTCGGTTTTTTTATGCAGATCATTGATCACTAAAAAGCAAGGCTTACTGAAATGATTCCTCTTTATACTTGAAGGCTGGGTATTTTTACCATAAAAGACACAAAAGTTTTTAGAACCAAAATTTGTGACTTTTATGGTTGAAAAGCTTATGCGATTTTGCTATATCTGATAACTACTTATTTGAAGCATAATTCCAAAAAGCATCTTCATCTTCAATATGCTCTGAAAATAACCACACTTCTTTAATCTGTCCGTTTTCCATCCTTAACAGATCCATCCCTTTCATAGCTATTGACTGATCATTCTTCTCAGCTTTGAAATGAATAGAAGCAGAAACAAGATCACGATTGTCTGTTAAATACTCAATAGTGTCTATTGCAAAAGTACCATTGCTCCATTGTGCAAAATTTCCAAGATGGGCAAACACCTCAGCTTTACCATTATAAATTCCCGACTGTACACCTGTTCCGGGTTGGTGCCATACAATATCATCTGCAAACAGACGATCTACTGTTTCAAAATCTCCTCTTGCGACAGCATTAAAATATGACTGAACGATTTCAATGTTTTTTGACATATTACTTTTTTTGGTTGATAAATATTTACAAATGTCTAACTTTGCTTTCAATTGTACAAGTACTTACCTTTAGGTATAGTACAGTGTTTTGGTTTGTAAATATTGATTATCAATACTATAAAAATGAATTTAAATATCTCTGATGAAAACTGTCCGTTAAGAAAGACGTTGGAAATTATAGGCGGAAAATGGACAATGCTGATAATTTTTCAGATTAATGAAAGAACAATCCGTTATGGTGAGCTGAAACGTTGTATTGTGGGCATCAGCGAAAAAATGCTGATCAGCCAATTAAAATTTCTTTGTGAAAAAGGTATCGTTCATAAAAAGTCTTTCGCTGAAATTCCCCCAAAAGTAGAATATACATTAACAGATACAGGAAAAGAGCTGCTTCCGGTAATTAATCAAATCATACAATTTGGAATCAGACATCAAATGTAATATGCTGCAGACTTTCAAAACTAACAGGTTGGTTCTGCCGTAAATGTAATAGATGGAAAACATTAAGTACTTTACGAACCTGATTCCAATAGATCCAATAGATCCTGTTTGGAAAGTCCCTGAAATTTTGTTCCGTCAGTGGTAAGCAGATTTTCGGCCAGCTGCTTTTTCTTTTTTTGTAGCGTAAGAATTTTTTCTTCCACAGTATTAGAACAAATCATTCGGACGGCAATTACATTTTTGGTTTGTCCGATACGGTAGCTTCGGTCAATAGCTTGGTTTTCAGCAGCAGGATTCCACCATGGGTCTACCAGATAAATATAATCTGCTTGGGTAAGGTTGAAACCAACGCCACCAGCCTTTAAGCTGATCAGGAATACACGGATATCATTGTTTTTCTGGAAATTAGTTACCTTTTCTCCTCTGTCTTTAGTCTGTCCTGTAAGATATTCAAACTGAATTTTGTGACGTTCCAGCTCTGTCTTTATCAAATCTAGCATTCCGACAAACTGTGAGAAGACCAGAATTTTATGGTCTTTTGATTTCCCAAGAATCTGTTCCATCAAAATCTCGATTTTAACGGCATTTGCACCGGAGTATCCCTCTTTCATCAGAACAGGAGAGTTACAGATCTGTCTCAGTCTTGTAAGCCCAGTCAGGACGTGCATGCTGTTTTTGTTCAGATCATCGTCGTCATTGGCTGCAATAAACTCACGAAGTTCCTTTTCATAAGCATCATAAATCTTGCGCTGTTCCGTATTCATTTCACAGTAGATGACGGTTTCTGTTTTCTCAGGCAGCTCTTTTGCAACCTGTTTCTTGGTTCTTCTGAGAATAAAGGGCTTTATCTTTTGCTGAAGTTCTAACGCCCGTTTACTGTATTCAAATTTATCAATAGGAATGGCATAAATATCTTTAAAATACTGCTTGCTTCCCAAAAGTCCCGGACAAGCGAAAGAAAGCTGGCTGTAAAGGTCAAAAGTACTGTTTTCAACAGGTGTACCAGTCAATACAATTCTGTTTCTCGATTGAAGCAGTCGCGCGGCTTTATATCTTTCCGAATTTGGATTTTTAATAGTCTGTGATTCATCCAGAAACACGTAATTGAAATTAAAATTTTTCAGAAAACGGACATCTGAAAGCATCATTCCATAAGTGGTAAGAACGACTTCATAGTCTTGCATATGAGCAGTTGTTTTGGGTCTGTCTGCGCCGTAGTGAAGCAAAACTTTTATGGAAGGTGCAAATCTGCTGAGCTCTTCCTGCCAGTTGAAAAGCAGGGAAGTAGGAACCACAATAAGATTCGTGGTGTGTCCCCGTTTTTCTCTCTGTGACAAAATAAAAGCAATGATCTGAATGGTTTTTCCAAGTCCCATATCATCGGCAAGACACCCTCCGAAGTTGAATCCATCAAGAAAATTAAGCCAGTTCAGTCCGTCATGCTGATAATCCCTAAGTTCAGCATTCAGCGCTGCCGGAATATTGACTTGGGGAATATTTTTTACTTTTGAGAACTTGGTGGAATAAGTGGTGAGTTCTTCCTGAATCTCTTGGCTCAGTACTTCTTTTTCAAATAATGAGGTAACTTCCGTGAAATTGATTTTCGGAATCTTTAAAAGTTCTTCGTCAATTTCTCCTGCATGAAAATAAGCGGCTATCTTTTCCATCCATTCTTCAGGAAGAATTCCCATACTGCCATCATCCAGCTGAACGAATTTACTTTTATTGCGAATCGAGCGGTGAAGTTGTTTTAAAGAGGCTTCTTTAGGGCCAAAACCTACTTTTAATTTAGCATTAAACCAATCCAGCCCACTGGTGATCTGAATATTGATTTTAGCGCGGTGGGAATTTAATTTATTGTTTTTTAATTCGTTAAAACCCAGTATGATTATTCCTTCATTTCTCCAGGTGTCAAATGCTTCAAGAAACCAGTTGTTATCCAGAAACTTATCCCTGTGAAGATAAAAATACTGATAGCCGTCCATCTGCTCTTCAAAATCAGGATGCTGCTGCATGATCAAAGATGTAAAGCGGGCTTCTGCCGATTCATTTCTCTCTATTTTAAACGGATTACCATTTTGATCTGTATCAAAAAGCTGCTTCCGTGAATAGACGGGAACTTCAACATCTCCGTATTTCATTACCGGTGTGATTTCTATATAATTTTCCTGCTGACGGAGATAAATGACTCTTTCCGTGTGATAATTTTTATCTTCAAGCTGTACTTTCGTTGCAACTTGTATGTAGTTATAATTTATATGGATACGTTCTTCTATAGTAGAGAGGATTTCTTTCATAAACGCCTCATATTTTGAAGAATGAATCAGTAAAATTTCATTATTAGCCTTAAAAAACCTGATGATTCTGAGCATGTCAGGATGCTCTACAAAACTGAAAATGTTTCGGTTATATACAAAATATTCATTTCTGAGAACAATATTTTTGAAAGGAACAGAGATATCATTAAATAACAGTTCTCCCGTTATTTCGTAAAACGGATCTTTCTTAAATACAGATAATTGAACTTCGGCATCTAAAGTATTTAATTCAACTTGAGAAAGTGATTTTGCAGACACCGTTTCTGCAATTTCCCGGTCGTGATAATAGACATCCAGTCCCAAAGGATTCTGTACAATAAGTTTTAAAGCTTCCAGCTCTGAAGGATTGTAATCTTCATTATAATTATTCTGGAAAGAGATGATGGCTGTATAAAATTTTATGTCTGCCGGTTTCTCGGCTTTCCAAATCAGCTGCATGGCATCCACAGGAGTCACCGGATTTTTAAGCTTACCTGTCTGCGTTATTTCCGCTTCCATCAGGGAGAAGGTCATATGGTTATAATAGCGGTGCTTACCGATAACCAATATTTGCTTCTTACCTGTTTCCAATACAGCCAGTTCCTCCAGTTTGGACGGAAGCTGTGGAAGAAGATCTCTCTGAAACATCACATCCTCTACAGGAAGCATTTCCTTGATCTTAGGGTGGATTTCAATTTTCCCATCTCTGTATTCCAGCTGGAAATATTGATCCAGATCCGGTTCATTTTCAAGACCATAGGCTTTTGCTTTAGGGAGAAAAGCTTTTTTACGGAGAGTATCATCAAAAAACAGGCGGTAATTTTTATCCTCAATGATGCAATGGATGATTTCTGCCTGATGAGAACAAAGCAGGTCTTTCTGGCTATCACAAGTACAAGAGCAGAGTAGTGAACTGCCGACCTTGCTGATGCTGACCATTGGGAAATCCTGTAATGAAGATTGCTTTGTAAATATTCCTGTATTGTTTTCAATAGCAGCAGGGTAGATTTCACGGAAATCTTTGATTCCGATGAATGCACTGTCTGAGGTATGTTTCAGCAGGTCATATACGGAAAGTGTACTGATATTAACGTTGTCAAGAATATATTCTGCCATAAAAATTGATGAAGGCAAACTTACAAAAAACAAATGTATTTGAGAATCCATTTTGGCTACAGCTTACCCCATTTTGGCAACTCACAGGTTTGTTCTAATGCTGACCTTTGTCCTATAATTTTAAACAAAGAAAAATGAAAACAATTTTTATAACAGGTGCTTCTACAGGATTAGGAAAAGCAACTGCCCAATTATTTCAAAACAACGGATGGAGAGTAATCGCTACGATGAGAAATCCTGAAGCTGCAACTGATCTTGCCAATTTGGAGAATGTAACCATACTTCCATTGGATGTTACCAATCCGGAACAGATACGATCTACCGTAAAACAGGCTTTGGAGCTTGGAGATGTTGATGTGGTATACAATAACGCTGGATATGGCTTAATAGGCCCTTTGGAAGCCCTTTCTGATGATCAGATCGTAAAACAGCTTGACACGAACTTACTAGGCGTTCTACGCGTTACCCAGGCATTTATTCCTTACTTCAGAGAACAGAAAAAAGGAATGTTCATTTCTACAACGTCTATAGGTGGACTGGTTGCGTTCCCGTTAGGCTCTACTTATCATGCTACCAAATGGGCGCTTGAAGGATGGAGCGAAAGTTTAGCTTTTGAGCTTAATACTTTTGGAATAGATGTTAAAACTGTTTCTCCCGGAGGAATTAAAACAGATTTTGTAAGCCGCTCTCTGGACTCAGCATCCAGTCCGGCGTATGAAGACATGACGAATTCTCTGTTTTCTAAAATGGAAGGAATGATGGAAGCTGCTTCTATTCCTGAGCAGATTGCAGCAGTGGTGTACGAGGCTGCTACAGATGGCAAAAAACAGCTGAGATATGTAGCTGGAGAAGATGCTAAAGCGATCTATGCACAGCGCCTTGAATTAGGTGATGAAGCATTCAGAGAGCAGTTTGGTAAACAATTTATTTAATCTGCTTTTTGAAAGATGGTATAAAGTAAATCATATTTATACTGTCTTTTCAATCAAATAATTTATAATTTTATATCATGGAAAAGAAAGATAACATTCCTCTGAAAATATCATCCATATCAGAACTGCACGACATATTGCAGCTCCCAAAGCCGCTTCATCCGTTGGTAAGCCTTGTGGATAATACGAAAATGAGCATTAAAAAGGATACGCTGAAAAGAAGTTTTATCCTGGATTTTTATAAAATTTCGTATAAATATTCTACCACCGGGAAGATGGGCTATGGTCAGGGATATTATGATTTCAATGAAGGAGGAATGATGTTCACCGCACCCGGGCAGGTTCTTTCCACCGATGAAAATGCAGAATATTATGGCTATACATTAATGGTACACCCGGATTTTATCAGAAATTACCCTTTAGCAAAGAATATCAAAAACTTCGGTTTCTTTTCTTACGATACCAATGAGGCGCTGCACTTGTCTGATCAGGAAAAAACAACGATAACAGGGCTGTTGGATACTATTGAAAATGAATTGAATACCACGATTGATGAAGTAAGCCAGGATGTTATCATTTCTTATATGGATGTTCTACTGAATTACAGCAACCGTTTTTATAAAAGGCAGTTTATCACTAGAAAAGCTGTAAACAGCGATCTGTTGACGAAGATGGATGTTGTGCTGGAAAATTATTTTAATCAGCAGGAAACCTTGAATAAAGGGCTTCCTACGGTAGAATTTTTGGCTTCCACACTCAATCTTTCACCGCATTATCTGAGTGATATGCTTCGTAACCTGACCGGGCTGAATGCCCAGCAGCATATTCATGAAAAACTGATTGAAAAGGCGAAAGAATATCTTACCACTACAGGTTTTTCTGTATCTGAAGTAGCTTATGCTCTGGGATTTGAACATCCACAGTCATTCAATAAGCTGTTTAAAAAGAAAACAGATAAAACGCCTCTGAGTTACAGACAATCATTCAATTAGATATATCACCCGGTTCAATTACCGGGTGTTTTTTGTTATAGGTTAAAATGGAACATAAAAATGACAAAAACGGACTAGATTTTAATGGGGGGCGTGTCTATCTTTGCAAAAGGAATTTTTATTACCCTGTTATAATGAACGAGAGAGAATCTTTTAATGCAAAAATGCCGACAGCCTGTTTCTTACTTTTCTTTGCCCACGGACTTGTTTTTTCTTCCTGGGCCAGCCGGATTCCAATCATTAAAAACGCCCTTTCTATCAATGAAGCAGAGTTGGGAACATTGTTACTTCTGATGCCGATAGGACAGCTTTCCACTATGGTTTTGGCGGGAAAACTGATCAGTATCTACGGAAGCAGCGGGATTATTAAAAGATGCTTTATGCTGTATCCTTTTTTCCTGCTGTTAATTGGCTTATCACCTTCTTACTGGACATTGGCAATTGTTCTGTTCTTCTTTGGCGTTTCCGGAAATATGTGCAATATAGCGATCAATACGCAGGCGATTGAAATAGAATCTATTACCAAGAGATCTCTTCTCTCTTCTTATCACGGAGCCTGGTGTTTTGCAGGGCTTACGGGAGCTGTTGTGGGTTTATTGATGATTAATCTTCATGTGGGAACTTTCTATCATTTTGTTACTATTTTTATTCTGGTAGGAATACTTTGGTTCTATAGTAAAAGAAATCTGACCAATATTATTCATAAAGCAGAGCCGCAAACCCGGTCAATTTTTAAATCTGTGAATCCTACACTGTTTGGTTTGGGAATCATAGGATTTCTGAGTATGGCGATTGAAGGAGCCATGTTCGACTGGAGTGGGGTTTATTTTCAAACGATTGTTAAAGCACCTGAAAATCTTGTAATACTGGGATATACAAGTTTTATTTTAATGATGACTTTAGGTAGGTTTATTGGGAACAGAATCATAGAAAGGTATGGGAAAAAGATCGTTTTGCAATGCTGCGGTATTCTGATGAGCGGAGGACTTTTTCTAAGTGTTTTCTTCCCGGAATTATGGATTTGTATCATTGCTTTTATGATCATTGGTCTTGGAAGTTCCCTGAGTGTGCCGTCAGTTTACAGCACAGTGGGAAAGGTGAGTACGGTAGCGCCAAGTATTGCACTATCGTTTGTATCCAGTATTTCATTTTTAGGATTTCTGATGGGACCGCCGCTAATCGGATATATTGCTGAAAGTTTTGATCTTCGCTATTCATACGGACTTTTTGCCTGTTTTGGAATTTTACTGGCGATTATGGCCGGACAGATGAAGGTTTTCAGAAAATCATAACTTTTCAGTGAATTTTGACATCCGTTAGGTCTTTTTTGACATTTTCCGGTTCATTATTCCTTATTAATCTTGCATTTCAAAATCTTTCTATCTTTATTAAAAATTTCCTTCCATGAAACAGGTCTCAGGAATTTTAACCGAAGCTGTTATTGATCATTCTTTTTCCGTAAAGCGGCTGGAAGATGAAATTCCTTATTCCAGAAACTTTGTACGACTCAATTATCATCATATTTTAATGATTGAGAACGGCAGAGGGGTACTGAGCGTAGATGAACATACTTTTGATATTGCAGGCCAGAAAATCTTTTTACTCTCTAAAGGCCAGATCTGTAAGTCTGAAAATCATTCTGATGTCTGTGGCTATCATATTTCTTTTGGAGACTGTTTTTGGGAAAGAGTGCCTTCCAGTGCCAGTAATTGTAAAGCGGTTCTGTTTAATAATGCTGCTGCGAATCAACAGCTGTTACCGGATCAGACTGAAACAGACGAATTTTTAAGTTTGTTTAAAATTTTACTGACAGAATACAATGCAGAGCCTTATCCCAATCAGATGGATGTATTGGCAGCCTATTTAAAGATCATTATGATCAAATTAGCTAACATAAAAATCGTAAAGGAAGAAACTTTTGACAGTCAGGATTATATCATTTACCGCAAATTTATGGAGCTGTTGAGTGGTCAGTACCGAAGTCTCCATGCCGTGAATGATTATTCGGAAATGTTGAATATGACACCCAGAAGATTGAGCGAACTTTGTAAACGATGCAGCAATAAAAGCGCAAAAGAGATCATTAACGGACAGATTGTTGCGGAAGCGAAAAGACTTCTTCAGTTTAGCTCTTATACCGTAAAAGAGATTGCTTATCAGCTTAATTTCGGAACCTCGGAGCAGTTCAGTCACTTTTTCAAAAAAAATACGGAAATATCTCCGGCAAATTATCGGAGTAATTTCATTCATATCGTAGTATAACACAGACGGAAATTTTGACATGTTATTGGCATTTATTGATATTCTCAGGCACCTGTAATCAGGATACCTTTGGATAAAATTACATAAAGCTATGTCAGTAAATCGTATGAAAGAAGTTGCCGGAATCATCATTCCGGACAGTAAAATTGCAACAGAAGCCACAGAACTTCTATTGGAACACGGAACAGAATTTATCTACAATCATTCCCTGCGTGTTTTTTTATTCTCATCATTGAATGCCAAGCGGGAAAACAAGGCTCATGATACAGAGCTGCTATATGTGGCATCGGTATTTCATGATCTGGGACTTGTTTCTCATTACAGCAGTTCTGACCTGAGATTTGAGGTAGACGGAGCCAATGCGGCAAGAGACTTTTTGAAAGGACATGGGATTGCTCAGGATAAACTTCAGCTGGTTTGGGATACCATTGCGCTTCACACTACTATTGGAATTGCAGAACATAAAGAGAATGAAGTGGCCTTAATGTATTCAGGAGTAGGATTGGATGTGATGGGAGAAGGATATGAAAACTTGAGTACAGAACATCGTGAGGAAATTATCAGGGCTTTTCCGAGAAATGATTTTAAAAAGAAGATTATTCCTACTTTCTTTGGTGGTTTTGAACATAAAACAGAAACCACTTTTGGAAATATTAAAGCTGATGTCTGCGCCTTCATGATCCCGAATTTTCAAAGGAAAAACTTCTGTGATTGTATCTTACATTCGCCGTGGTCTGAATAAGCAAAAGAAATTTACGCTTACAATTAAACAGCCCTGGACATTCTCAGATGATCAGGGCTGTTATATATTTATATCCAGTTTTCAATAAGATGAAACCACAACGCTTTTTCTTCATTTAACAGAAAAACAGCTGACGATTGTCTTTTGTTTGTAGTTTCTCCTGTGATCTGAGTCTCGATATAAGTAGCAAGACCATGATGATCAGAATAATGTACTTGTATATTTTCAACCTGAATATTTCTTTCCGGAAACTTTCCAAATACCGTGGGAAGCCAATCTCCAAGCATGGATAGTGTAACAGTATCTCCGTTTCCATTTATCATTCTGAAGTCCGGAGAGAATCCGGATAATAATTCGGTGTAAAGACTTTCCCGTTTGTCTATTTTGCCCTGAAACCATTTTTCAATATTCCTGTGAAACTCTTCTATTTCCCAAATAATTTTTTCTGTATTGCTCATATTTAAATGTATAATTTTTTTGTTATTTAAATGTCTTTTAATCAATGAATTTCCTCAATTTACTTCCTGCTATTATTCCAATAAGTTGAAAAATACCAATCATTCCTACAGCTATCACAAATGCTTCTTTGAATCCCAGAATCAGGATCAGATTAAAAAATAAAGTCCCAATAACAGCTCCGCCGGTCACACTTCCGATCTGAATACCTATGCTTACCAGACCGGAAGCCTGACCTGCTTTATCTTTAGAAACCAGAGAAATAGCTGTGCGCATCATAACGGGCATAATAGTACCGTGCCCAAATCCGGCAATAAAAAGGGTAGTATGAGTGATAAAAGATGGTTTTTGCTGAAAATAGAAAGCCGCTGCACTGAGTACAAATCCGGTCAACAATAATCCCAATCCTATATAAATCATTTTGGAAGTGGCCAGTTTTGTCCGTGAAGTGATCAATGGTGCCAGAAAAAAGGCAAGCCCATAAGGAATTATGGCCAATCCTGTCTGCATTGAGTTTTGATGAAGAAACTGCTGAAGATAATAAGGATAACAAATGAATAAACCAGCGGTGAAATTGTAAAAGAAAATAATAAGAAGGCTTAATGCAAAAGGTTTATGCAGCAACAATGCCGGATCTATAAGTATCGGACGGTTTTTTTGAAGCTGTTTTTTCTCATATTTTAGAAACACGATTAATAGTAAGATTCCGGAAAAAAGAATTCCGAAAATCCACCAGGCCCATTCAAATTTTTGTCCGAAAATAAGAGGACAGATGAGCATAAGTAAAGCCAGAATTAATAATAAAACTCCCATAAAGTCAATGCCTGTCTGTTCTTTCTTATCGCCGTCACTCATGGTAAAATGGATTCCCAGAATACAAATCACAGTAATAGGTACATTCACAAGAAAAACCATTTCCCAGGAAAAATTCCCCCAATGCATACTTAGAAGAACTCCGCCAAGCAATTGTCCAGCCACTGAAGCAAGCCCAAATACCGAACTGAAAAGACTTACAGCTTTAGGCTGCTCCTGACTGCTGAAAAGATCTTTTATAGAAGCCAACACCTGAGGGGCAAGCAATGATGCACCAACACCTTGAAACAGTCTGAAAATAATAAGCCATGTAATATCAGGAGAGAAGGCACAGGCCAGAGATGAGAACAGGAAAGTATATAATCCTGATATAAATACTTTTTTACGGCCGTAAATATCACCTAACCTTCCTCCACAAACAACAAGTGCTGCATACGTAAGTCCATAAATGGCTATGACCATCTGAAGCTGATGATCGCTGGCAATGAATGCTTTTTTGATAGCAGGCAAAGCCATATTGACAATAAAATAATCCAGCGGTGAGAGAAAAGCACCTGCAATCAGAAAATTGAGTGCCTGCCATCGTTTCGGATATGTGTTCATAATTTTTTATGCAAAAATACCCGCTTTGTGTTCTGTTAAAATTGTACTTTTGGAGGAAAATACAGTGTATTATGAAAGGATTGCCACTTGAAGAGATTGAGGTAAGAGAAATGCAACTGAAAGAAGAAGAGATGATGTTTAAAACAAAAGCTTTTCTTTCATTCGTTTATATTGTCAAAGGAAAAGGTACGCTTACCTATGATGATCGCAGTATTAATTTTTCTCAGGGTAAGCTTTTCATTATTCCTCAACAGGAAGAGTACCGCTTTGAGAGTGAAACAGCTCAGCTTATCAGTATTCAGTGTCCGGTTGATTTTATTGATAAAATAAGGCTGGAGGCAGACCGTATTGAAAGCTGTGAGAATTTGTATAAACTCCAGTACATCAGCCATAATTATCATGCGAGGGCTGGCTGTGTCTTCAGGAATAAAAATGATGAGCAATTTGCGGAAACCCTAATTCTACAGATCGCAAATGAGTTCAAAAACAAAGCTGAGGATTATCTTATCATCCGCAATTGCATGTCGATCCTTCTCAATCTGATTGCCAGAAATATCATTCAGAGTGAAACTTCAGACCTTCAGGAAAATCAAAAAGCTTTTTCAATCATGAAGATTATCTCTTATATTCAACAGCATATAAAAGATCGTGAGAAAACTGGAATTCAGGTTATTGCTGAACATTTCGGGATTTCAGGGAATTATTTCGGAGAATATTTTAAACAGCAGACAGGCGTTTCCTATCAGGATTATCTGCTGGATTATAGACTGAAGCTGGTTGAAACCTATTTAAAATACAGCAGTGTACGCTTAAGTGAAATCGCTTACGAGCTCCAGTTTAGTGATGAAAGCCATCTTTCCAAACTGTTTAAAAAATATAGGGGAGTGACGCCTGGTGAATACAGAAAAAACTTTAAATAGAGATTTATCTGTTCTTAATTAATAAAAATTATAAAACCTGAAGTTCTTTAAAAACCTCAATAATGGTTTCAATAAGCCCTTTATCTATAGTTTTTTCCGAAGCCGCATCTGGTAAAAGAGCTCTTAAGTCACCATGATCATCACGCTCAATAACCACTTCAGTTCCATCCACATCTACATAAAGCTTATATCCATAAGAGAATGTAGCCAGTTTTCCGTTGAAAAACAGCTCTTTCCCTTTATAGAGAACGGGTACTTCAAATTCTTCCATTATTATACTTTTCTACTCATTTAAAATCCGACCAAAGGTCGGAAAATTATTATAATTATTGTGAAAATATTCAAACATGTAACCTTATGACTGTTATATTTGTCTAGCTTATGAATAACAGAACTTTAATACAGACCTATGAAAAATGTAAAAGTATATTTATTATTGACAGGCTTTTTCATAAGCCAGAATATGACGGCCCAGATAAAAGAATTGAAAGGAGCCAGTCTATCTCCAAAAGAAATTGATCGATTTATTGCTGTTCAGATGGATTCTCTTCAGATCCGGGCATTATCAATGGCTCTTATAAAGGATAATAAAATAGTCTATTTTAAAGCTGCAGGTACTAAAAACACTCAGCTTCAACCTGTTGATGAACATACTGTTTTTGAGGCAGCATCCATGACAAAACCGATGTTTGCCTATATTGTTCTTCAGCTTGCTAAAGAAAAAACCCTTAATCTGGATACTCCGCTGTATACCTATCTGCCTAATAATGATATTGCTTATGATAAACGCTATACCTTAATAACGGCAAGAATGGTTTTGGATCATACCACAGGATTTCCCAACTGGAGGGGAGATAATAAGCTGACCATTAACTTCACTCCCGGGACAAAATTTGATTATTCAGGAGAAGGATACGAGTATCTTGCCCGTGTGATAGAACATCTCACAGGGAGGAAAATGGAGGACCTCTTTCAGCAGTATATTTTTAAACCCATGTCTGTTAAAAACTCTTCTCTCACTTATAATGATTATGTAGCGAAACATATAACGGATGGCATTACAGACACCGGAGAAAGAGCCAGAAATCAGCCTTATCGGGAAGCCCGGGTATCCTCAAGTTTATATACGGAGCCCAGAGAATATGCAAAATTTGTCATTCGGCTCATGAAAGAAAGTGCAGACTCAAAAAGTATTTTTCAGGAGATGGCTGTTCCTCAGATAGAAATTCATGAACCGAATATGGATCCGAATTTGAAAATTGCGATGGGACTGGGCGTATTCGTAGAAAAAACACCATACGGAACCAAATATTATCATGGAGGAAGCAATGGCAACTGCTATAATTCTCTGTTTCAGATTTATAAAGATCAGAAAATAGGACTTGTTTATTTTATGGCAGGCTGCAAGCAGTGGGAATTTGCGGTAAGACTTAATAAGTTTCTGAACACCGGGAAATAGGACCTATTGAATTCTGTTTATCTTTAAAGAATGTTAGATTAAATTAGATAAACAAAGTACCTTTGAATATGAAAAATAAAGTCACCCTATTCTGGTTCAGACGTGATTTGAGACTGGAAGATAATATGGGTCTGCACCACGCTCTGCAATCTGACACTCCGGTATTACCTGTTTTTATATTTGACAGCGATATTCTTGGGAAACTGGAAGATAAGGAAGACAGAAGGGTAGATTATATTCACCAGGCCCTGACGGATATCAATATTTCATTGAAAAAATACCATTCAAAAGTCAATACTTATTATGGAAAACCCATAGAGATATTCAGGAAATTATCAGAAGAATATGATATTCAGGGTGTTTTCTGCAACCGGGATTATGAGCCTCAGGCGATTGAAAGAGACAAGGAGGTTTATTATTTTTTTACGGAAAAGAGTATTCCTTTTAAAGCTTTTAAAGATCAGGTGATTTTTGACAAAGATCAGATTGTAAAAAAAGATGGGCTGCCTTATACCGTTTACACTCCTTTTGCCAAGAAGTGGCGTGAAGCATTAACTCCAGAACATTATAAATCGGTAGAATTAAACTTTAAAAATTTCTTCCCGCAAGAGTATTCTGCTATCCTTACCTTACAAGAGATCGGTTTCAGAAAAACAGATTTTGATTTTACAAAACCGACTCTGGATGCTTCCATTATAGATGATTACGATAAATACCGCGATTATCCGGCCTTACAGCATACCACACAACTCGGAACTGCCTTACGGTTTGGAACTATCAGCATCAGACAATGTGTGGCTTTTGCATTGAAGCATAATGCAACATGGCTTTCAGAATTGATCTGGCGTGAGTTTTTTATGCAGATTCTGTATCATTTTCCTCAGGTAGTTCATCAATCCTTTAAAAAGCAGTATGATAATATCAATTGGCGGAATAATGAAGAAGAATTTAAACACTGGTGTGAAGGAACTACAGGATATCCTATTGTAGATGCGGGAATGAGACAGCTTAATCAGACGGGCTATATGCATAACCGTGTAAGAATGATTGTGGCGAGCTTCTTATGTAAGCATTTACTGATCGACTGGCGTTGGGGAGAAACTTATTTTGCCTTAAAACTGAATGATTATGACCTTTCTGCCAACAATGGGAACTGGCAATGGGCAGCAGGAAGCGGCTGTGATGCGGCTCCTTATTTCAGGGTTTTCAATCCAACGGCTCAGGTTGAGAAATTTGATAAAGATATGCTTTATATAAAAAGATGGCTTCCGGAATGGAATACACCAGCATATCCCGCTCCGATAATAGAACACCCCTTTGCCCGTGAAAGAGCTTTAGCAGAATATAAAAAAGGATTGGCATAAATAATAGGGATAAAAAAATGCCCAATGACCATAAAAGTCATCGGGCATCAACCAAATTAAATATGAAAAGTTACTTATTGAAGTAAACGAAACATCAGATTGTTTTCAGATACAACTCCTGTACTTCTTGTGCAGTAAAGGCTTTGGAAGGTAAATTCTGCACCAGTTCTCCCTGCTTCATAATACCGATATTAGTGGCTACACTTACCGCATTGAAAATATCATGGGTAGCCATTAGAACCGTTCTGCCTTCCCTACCGAGTTGGCGTACAATCTCTGTAAATTCTGCTGTAGCTATCGGATCCAATCCACTGGTGGGTTCATCTAAAAGCAGGACTTTTGCATCTTTTGCCAACGCAATAGCAATTCCTACTTTCTGACGCATACCTTTAGAATAGCCACCTAATGCTTTCTGGTGAGCGGTTTCCTGTAATCCTGTGCGTTTTAATAAGGCCGATAACTCATCTTTTTGATAATCAAATCCTGCGATCTTAGAGAAAAAATCCAGGTTTTCTATTCCAGTAAGATGAGGGTATAAAAGGACCGTTTCAGGAATATAAGCCAGATGCTTTTTTATTTTTTGAGGCTCGTCTTTTACAGAAATGTCATTAATGAAAGCATCTCCGGAAGTGGCTTTAATAAGCCCCAGAAGAATATTGATGGTTGTACTTTTACCCGCTCCGTTTTGTCCTAAAAGAGCGAAAATTTCCCCTTTCTTTACCTCAAGATTAAGAGAATGAAGCGCTGTAAAATCGTTGTATTTTTTATGTAAGTTGATTGTTTTTAACATAGTTTTCTGTATTTGTTTTGTGAAAGAATGATGAATAAAGCAATAAAGATGAGGTAGGGCAGCAATAGCTTAAACCACTTCAAATGTTCAGACAAGCTGAATACCTCTATGGTTTGCTGTACCCAGTTGATAGATTCTGCATTTTTTCCTGAGAAAATAAGGGGGTAGAAGAACAACCGTTTTTTCTCATGGAATTTTTTGAGTGAAGAAGCATACTGCAGCTGATTACTCATATCAGTTTTTGCCAGATGACTCTCTGTGAGCTGCGTATGGAGATTCGGAAGAAGATAGCCTAAATAAGTTGCTGCCTGATTTCGTTTCTGCATTTTTTCGGTGTACAGTTCTGCAGATTTCGCAGACTCGAGATCTCCCATATGCTGCATAGCGTAGTACCAGGTCCAGGTAAAAGTATCATTTTCTTCCACCGTAAAATTACTGTATTGAGGATATACTTTGTAAAACTTTTCCATAGTCGGGCGTTTGGCTTCATCCCATTTGTTATGATAGCCTTCTCTCTGCTCCATAACCGCTTTAAGGGATTCATGTACAGGATAGATCTTCTGGATCAGGATATTACCACTCATCGGAATGATAAAATTGATGCTGACCCATACAATGAGAAGAATCAATGCATTCTGAGCTGATGATTTCCGGAAAGAAATAACCCATCTGCACAACGCAAACCAAAACAGAATATAAAGCCATCCACTGATGATAAACGCAATATAATAAAGGTCTAAAGGTATGTTTATCCAAACTGAAGCAACAATCATTAATGCCAGATACACTGCTGTTACAGCACCCAGTCGTATAAGCATTTTATGATCCAAAAGCTTTTGTAAATTGCCACTTTGAACGGAAAGCAGCTTCCAGGTTCCTCTTTCTTCTTCCTCAGAAATCAGATTATAACAAAAAGCGACAATCACCAGTGGGAAAAGGAAAACAATCACAAAACTGAAATCAAAGTTTCCTACCGCAGCATTGGCTGGATTATAAAAATCAGAATTATAACGCTGTTCTTCAAGATTCCGGATGGTTACTCCCTGTATCGAAGGATTTAAGTCTCGCATTCCGATATTCAGGGCAGCCAGTCTGGGAGTTTCATTCACCAGATTAAACTTAATATAATAAAGGACCAATCCCAGATCATCTTTATGAAACTTCGTGTTCCTTTCTATGCTTTCTTTCTGGAATGTTCCGCTTTTAGAAATAATATCTTCATTCCGGTCCAGAAATTTCTTCCCGGTATAAATAGCCATCATCCCGGCCATGAATAAGAATAACAACGCAATGATATACGCTTTGTTACGGTAAAATTGTATGTATAAATAACGATTCATCTAGATTAATTTTAATTTTCTTCCACTTATTTCAATGGCAGCGATACCTATTGCTAGCCAAAGGAGTAAAGCAACAGCAGGTATTGGCTGCTCTTTCAAGCTGTCCAAAACATTAGTATACTGATAATTAAAGTCCGGGAATTTCTTCCAGTTATCCTTATCAATCACAGCAGGCGGTCCTCCTTTTTCCGGTTTTATATTGCTGATATGCTTTATCTGCAGATCATTTAAATGCTGAGCCATATGATAGCGATATTCTTCGGCCTGCTTTTGAAACTGGGTATAAGAGAAGAAATCAGTACCTGTTGCAATCATGGAAAAGTTTTTAACAGCAATGGCAGGATTGATTAATCCCGAAATATCTGTGAGATTTTGTTGTTTGTGGTAAATGGTTTGCAATTCTTTCTGATGTCTGATATAGATCCGGGAGCTTATCTTTTCCCCTTCCTTCATGACAAACCCGCCGTAGTTGAAGGGAAGTTCATTGGTCGTTTTTACTTTATAATGCGCAAGTAAAGAGTCTTTAATTTTCTTAAAATGAGGATCGTCGGGGTTGTGGCTGTCTCCCGATTTTAAAATATCCTTTTCCAGATTGGTCTCAAAAGCAATACGGGAAGGAGCCGGATATAAATTCTGTGCTGCAAACTGAACTCCTTTTGGCAAAACAATAATGAACAGAAGCCAGAATCCGATAAGACCAATCAGTGCTGAAGAGGTACTTTTACTGTTCGCAGAAACGATAACCGTTAAGGCGCTGATGAAAAAATAATAGATCATATAAGCGGGCATCAGTAATGATAAACGTATCAGGATATCAGCTGAATCTGTAGTTTGTGACATCAATGCAGCCACGAAAACAACAGGAATTACCGGGATCAGGAAACATAAAGAAAACAGCCAGAGCCCAAGAACTTTTCCCCAAATGATATCTCTTCCCGAAGCCCCTTGTACACTGATGATTTTCAATGTGGCGTTCTCACGTTCCTGTACTATTAATCCAAACCCTAAAAAAAGAATAATCAGAGGAACAATACTCTGCAGAATAAAAGCACTGCTGAAAGCTCCGAATCTTACCAAAGTCCCTGAACTTCCTGCTTCCGAAAGATTGGCTGTATTCTGTTTATGCGCTTCCAGGAATATCACATTTCCAAGATAGTCATCTAATCCGTTGTCAAAAATATTCAGCGGATGCCCGATTCTGAAAACCAGATAGCCGTAATGAGCCATACGGTGCGGATGCTTATCAGGTCTGTGTTCCCAGTGTTCCCGAACTTCCTCCCGGTATTCCTTTATTTTTGAAAAAGAATCGGTGTATTTTGTAAACCCAATACCGATACTCAGCATACAGAAGAGGAGTACAGTGATGGTGATGAACAGGTTTTGTTTCCCTTTGAACAGGTCCTGCCAGGTCTTTCTCACAATCAGTTGCAAGTTTGAAATAGTCATAATTTAAAATTTATAAGTAGCAGTTAGTAAATAGTTTCGTGGTGTGCCCGGAAATAGTCTTAAGTAATTCTGAGCGCCGATCCAGTAGACCTTATTGGTAATATTATTCAGATTAAAAGCCAGCTGAACAGATTTTGCTGGAGTATAATACAATGCAGCATCTATGGTAGTATATGCCGGAAGCTCAAAACTTCTTGTAAACCATGGTACTTTTGAACTCTGAGAAAGCATTCCCGCTCCAATTCCAAAGTCTTTTATAAGCTCTATCGTTGAAAAGTTGTAACGCGTCCAGATATTGAAAGAATTTTTAGAAGTATTTTCTTTCCTTTTCCCCACAAGATCAGGATTCGTATCATCCAGTATTTTAGCATCAATATAGCTGTAACCTCCGTAAATATGCCATTGAGGAAGAATATGTCCCGAAATCTCAGCTTCAAATCCACGACTCCGGTCGGCCCCTCTTTGTACAAGTTCATCAGGTTCCGAAGGATTGTTGGCATTGATTAAAATATTTCTCTGATTGATCTCATATACGGCAAGATTCAATGAAATTTTTCCGAAAAGCTGTGCTTTCATTCCCAGTTCTTTAAGTTCGGATGTCAAAGGTTTAAATCTGGCAGCAGATCCTGTAAGGCTGGAGGTATTGGGCATTAACGTCACTGTATTGGATTGTGGCTGGAATCCCGTAAGGTAAGTTCCGTAAAGATTAATATTATCCGTAAGACTATAGGTGATCCCGAATCTGTACAGAAGTTTATTATTCCGGAATGAAGACTCATTGGATTCTTTGAAATTGGTAATATCCTGAAACCATTCCTGACGTATTCCTGATAGAATTTTGAACTTTTTCCAGGTGAAAAAATGCTGGATATAAGCAGCGTGTGTAGTGGTAAGAGCAGAAGGCAGAGGTGTTATGACATTCAAAGTATTAAAATCATTACCCTGATAGTTTTCTGCAACCGGATTCAGATCAAATGGAGTGACATTGGGCTTAGGAATGAGTATTCCGTTGTAATTGAAAGTCTGATAATCAGCAGCATTGGCTGGTTTGTAAGAAGGAGCTACAGAACCATTCTTTAAAAGAAAACCTCTTGCGGCATTTTGCTGTCCGCCTTTACGCTTTTCCCAGATCTGGCTGTCATAGCCTATTAAAGCCTGATGCTGAACAGCTCCGGTTTTGAATTTAAAATTAAAATAAGCATTGATATTGTCTGTTGCCCAGTTTTGTTTCCTTTGTACAAACTGCATCATTGCAAGACTAGAAACCGGTTTGTTATCCATATCAGGAGCAAAAGAATTGGTGGTCCGGTGTTCCTGCAGGTTTTCTCTCCAGTATTGTTTCATATAGGAGGCATTAAAACTGATGGATTGGTTAAAATGATGGGCAACACTTCCCATTAAAATCAATTCCCTGGTTTTAAAAAAATCATCAGGAGCTCCCAGATTCAAAGATCTTGGCGTACTGTACAAATCTGTTTTTCCTGCAACAGCACCGAAAATGGGTTGTCCTCTGTCCAGGTTTCCATAAAGATCATTGAAAATCATTTCTACATTCACCGATGTTTTTTCATTGGGAACAAAGGTGATGGAAGGAGAGATCAGGATCCCACTGTTTTTGACGTGATCCCTGAACGAATGAGCATTTTGGTAAGCGCCGTTAAAGCGATACAGCAAGGTTTTACTTTTATTTAAAGGACCTGTAAGATCTGTCGTAACACGGTAAGTATCGAAACTTCCTCCTGATGAACTGATCTCGTGACGGGAAGTTGACAATGGTTTTTTAGTAACCATATTAATTGTTCCTCCGGGATCTACACTGGACATGGTAATGCTTGCCGGACCTTTGAAAATTTCCACACGTTCGATATTGGAAGTCATAGGCTGTAGAAAATAATACTGCCTTGTCCGCATTCCATTGATAATCTGTCCTTCTTCATTTTGACTGATTCCACGGATGTTGTATTGGTTGTAATAGCTGGAAGGAGAGACTCCGTTCACATTTTTCATAACATCTCCAAGCTGAAAGGCCTGGCGGTCGGTGATCAGCTCCTTGGTAACCGTATTAAGAGTTAAAGGAAGATCTTTATTTTTCATAGCAACCTTGGTAGCAGCAAAAGAGTAGTCGGATGTATAATCTTTAGACTTTCTTCCGATGATCTCAACTGTTTGTACCACTGTAGATAAGGAATCTTCAGAACGGGACTGAGCATACAGAAATGAGGAGGCGGTGAGGAAACTTAAACTTAAAAGTTTCACAGAATTTGGGGAAATACAATGAATTATTCCCGAATAATTAAAATTACTGGTAATCATGAATAGGAATGTACGGGCAGTGAAAACGCCCATTAATAAAAGGATATCTTTACTTGTGTGAAAACACAGGTATCCACGGAATCACAGTACAGACTAAGAAATCTGTATACAAAAAATAGGGGCAGTATTATAGATTAAGCTGCCGCGAAAAATGAGGATGGGGGAGCTCGGGAGCTGAAGAAGTCGAGAAGACAACGGTACGAAATGGCTTTCGGTTGAGGCATTTCGCTGTCATTTGTACTATTGATGGCAAAATCCATGTCCAAAGGTTCAGGAAGGAGAACATTACTCATATGCATATGAAGCACACACTGACATTCGTCGTCCTGTGAAAAGGTAGGAATTTTCTCTTCTTTGGAACCTTTTTTATAGATCACTTTACTCTTTGCGTGCTTAGCATGATCAAGACATGTGCTTACACCGCTGACATTAGAAACAAATATCAGAAGTAAAGAGAAAACAAAAAAGACTCTGAGAAATTTTTGCATAATAGAAAAACAAAAGTACAATTTAATTTGATAAAAATGGGATGATGAAGAAAAAGTAACAGATATTTTTCAAGCTATGATTTCGAACCTAATGATTTTATCTTCCGTAGGGCCCATGAAATATTTTCCATAGCAGTATGATCCAGATCATATTTTGTGATATAAACACTTATTATATTTGGCCCATTGAAATTTTATATTTCTGACAAATTACAGTATAACCTTCCGATGATTCGGGAGGTTTTTTTTATATTAAGTTTATAAGTTACAGCCTCAATACATTCAGAGATTGAGTACATTCAACAAACGCTTGTTAACAAGCCGAAGATAAGCAACAAACGTAAAATACAGAGTCTTTAGCACAGAATAAGAAAGTCAGCACTTAAAAGGAAAACAATAATAACACTCGATAAAAATAGGTGTTTTTCCTCACTGTTTTGGGATTTACAATTTTAATTTTGCTGAGCAATACATAAAGCTAAATACATGAAAACATCACAAAAAGGAATCAGTCTGATTGTATCATTTGAAGGCTTCAGCGCTAAGCCTTATCTGGATGCTGCAGGAATTCCAACAATTGGGTATGGTAACACTTATTATCCTGGAGGAATGAAAGTAACCATAAAAGATCCGGCAATTACAAAAGAACAAGGAGTAGAGCTATTCGCTGCAGTCCTGCCAACTTATGAAAAGATCGTGAACTCAAAAGTGAAAATAGAACTTAATCAGAATCAGTTTGATGCGCTGGTTTCTCATGCTTATAATACCGGAGGATCTGAGACTTTGTTTTCTTTGATTAATAAAAAAGCAGAAGAGCAGGCAATCAGAAATTGGTTTACCACGAAATACATTACTGCTGGAGGAAAAACATTAAATGGACTTATCCGAAGAAGAAAGGCAGAAGCAGATCTGTTCTTTACAAAGTAAACCTGTAGAATTCTACACTTTTAAATAAAGGGTATTAATAAATTACTATATTTACGTTATGACATTATCACAGGACCAAATTAATGTGTTGCGATCTTTTGGTTTTAAATCTAGAGGAAAAAAATCATTTTCTTTTACTAGTTTTTATCTTCAAACGATTAGTATTAATGTTTTGGAAGATTCTTTACAGTTAGTAATTGACGGAAATAGGATCTATGGAATTGATTTGTTGTTTGATGATATACTAAAAATAGTAACCATATTATATCCAGATGAAAGCAGGAAAAGAATACGAGCTTTTAATAGCGAATATGTATCGCAGTCTAGAACCTAATGCTGAAGTTACACATGATGATCAAATTTATGATGATAGGGCGAAAATAACAAGACAAATTGATGTTTCCATTAAATATAAGTTTGCAGGCACAGATCATCTTATAATTGTGCAAGCGAAAGATTATAAAATAAAAGCCAACATTTCAGTTGTTGATCAATTCCAAACAGTTATTGCTGATACTAAGGCAAATAAAGGTATCTTAATATGTTCAAATGGATTTACTGAATCAGCTCTTGTTAAAGCAAAAAGTTATGGTATTGATTGCTTAACGGTTCATTCGGCTTTAAATAAAAAGTGGGAGACGCTTTTGAAAATACCAGTGAAAAAAGTTGTTCATGAATTTTCATTCTACAGCAAAGTACTTTATGCAATACCTGATGAATTTGATGAAAAGTCCACAATAATAGCAGATGTTTATTCATATGATGGCATTAATATAGTTTATGGTAGAGACATTATAATGGATAATATCATAAATAAAATGGGATGGGATTATATCAAAAAAATCAAAAAAATCAATATTAATTTAAAAAAACTAGGAATGTTTCAGTATATAGCTGAGAAGATGGTGCCTATTACTGAAGGATTTATAGAGATTAATTATGAAGGAAGCAAAGTTTTAAACTTTTATGTCGATCCTGCTAATTACATTTATTCAAATGATCATATTTCAGGCGATAAGGTACTGCATAATTTGACTATTACACAAAAAACATTGGATGATCTAATGGAAGATAGGCATGTGAATGATAAAAGCATAACAGACTCACCAATAATTTCCGCTTCATTATATAATTTTAAAGATGGAGGAGGTTCTACTTTGGAAATATCATTTAATGTGAAAGGTGGTATAGAAGGGGATTTTCTAATTAAAGGAAATAGGATATTAAGTAATGATAAATGGGAAAATTATATCATCGAATTAGAAAATAATCTAAATATAAAGAATCAACAGAAATAAAAAACAACCCCCACCTAACAGTGGGGGTTGTTTTTTATATTGCTACAACATATCCAGAAAAAGGTTCATGGTATTGTATCATAATCATATTGTTGGGTACAATGTAACTTAGTATTTTCGGTATAATTAAACCTATTATTAATTTTGTCTCTGGGTCTCCATATTTAAAAACTTGCATTAATGGTTTGTCTAGAGCTTCGTCAATTGTTAACATAGCTATAAAAACATCTGGAGATTGCTGGGTCCATTGGTCAGTTGTAAATTCAATTGTCATGATTATTCATTTTTTTGTTAAGTAACCAATATACAAACAATTCAAAATCAATCCTTACGGTTTCCCGTAGAGTTATAACTACAGTCTCTCTGTATATTTACAGCGTTTGTATAAACTAAAAGTACAAGTCAAAGTTTTTTTAATGTCCTCGGTTTCCCGGGGATTTTTGTGTTAAAAGAAAATGTACCACAAAAAGAACGATTTCATTAAACAGTGAAGCTTATGGCATATGCATTGTTCGTGATAAAAAGAGTTTTTAAGAGAGACTTTATTTAACACCACATCATTATAACTTATAATTCATTTTGCACTTTTACCTCCCAATTCAAGGGAGGTTTTTTGTTGAGAAAGTCTTAAATATATAAATCTGAATAGGTAGCCCAACGGATGATTTCTCGAATTTTTTTAAAGAAGATTTATTGCGAATAGAAAGTATATATGAATATTTTGATTCGGGAGATAATCCGGTTTGATTCCAAAATTTATATAAGTATTATTCTTATAAAATATGATTATATGTAAAATTTCCCTTTAATCTTATCAGCCAGATTGATACAGACCATACCAGTATTATTGACAAAGATCTTTTTCCTCAATAAATAGGCAAGTTCAGCAATCGCCCCTTATTGAATGTACTTAATTTAGGCTGTATATAATGAGTTTATGACATTTCGAATATTTTTAATAAATGGCGTGAGTTATAATATGATGTAAATCATAATTAATTTAATGTTCTGATTATTAATATTTTATACTTTATAATTCAGAGGATTTATTTTGAATAATTTTAAATAAGACAAAATAGTCTTATTTAAAATTTTGTTGCTGTATCTTTGCTGAAGAATAATATAGTCTATCTCTGATTATTGATGAGTGACTATTAAAACATAAAAGATGTTCAGCATTTTTACAAATATCAACAGGAAAGCATTCATTAATGCCATTATTGCAACCTTAGTGGTCATCGCTATGACAGTAATAGGCTCCGTTAATCTTCAAAACTTTGATGCAGCGTTAATTATTTATTTCTTCGGAACAATCAGTATGACTTTTGGAGTGGTCTATCACCATTCGGTATGGAAACAGCGTCCGGCAACACAGAAATATTGGAAACGTACATGGGAATTTATTTTCAGTAAAGATTATCCCGTATACATCAAAGAAGTGATCCGTTTATCGGTTCGTAATATTTTATTTCAACGGTTTATTCTTCCAAGAGGTAAGGCGAGATGGTTTGGGCATTTTCTTTTAGCCACAGGCTGTCTTATCTCTTTTGCAGTAACATTTGGATTAACATTCGGGTGGATGCATTTTACCTTAAAGGAAGGAACTACTGATATGTACGAAACCCATATGATGGGTTTTACAGTAATGACTTTCCCACTCAATACAATAATGGCTCTCATATTATTTCATATCCTGGTCTGGACCGCCATTATGGTCATTATCGGATGTCTGATTATGATGCACAGAAGATTTGTGGATGAAGGACAAATAGCCACCCAATGGTTTGAAAGAGACTGGCTGCCATTGATCTTACTTGTAGCTGTTTCTGTTACAGGGTTGGGAATTTGGTTTGACTATTCCTTTCTGGAAGGGAAGATGAGCCAGTTTATGGCAATTACCCATGCCATTACCGTAGCGCTGTTTCTGATGTGGATTCCTTTTGGGAAGTTCTTTCACATTTTCCAAAGACCTGCACAAGTAGGAGCCAATATTTATAAAATTGAGGGAAAACGCAGAGGAATGCAGGTTTGTCCACACACCGGAGACGAGTACACTACAAAAATGCACATCGAAGACTTAAAAGAAATTACAAAAGAAATGGGATTTGATCTTGAGCGTGAAGACGGTAAAAGCTATTTAGACTATAGCCCGGAAGGAAAAAGAGCAATGCTTGCAAAAGCACACCTTAAAGCAAGACAGGAATCAGGAACTTATTTTGGTTAAAATAAAATACAATGGCAAAATTACCCGTAACAGCCGACGAAATCATCAGTGTATTCGGACCACATCAACACTATCCGAATAAAGGAACAGTAAGATCTAATCCTCAAAATCCTGATGCCTTAATAAAAACACATTGCTGCTTTTGTGGTCTGCAGTGTGGAATTCAGCTAAAAGTAAAAGACAAAAAGGTGGTAGGCTTTGAGCCTTGGAACGACTTTCCCTTTAATGAAGGAAGACTATGTCCCAAAGGAGTTCAGCGATATATGCAGGACAACCATCCGGACCGTTTACTTTCACCTTATAAAAGAATAGAAGGAAAAGGGTTTGTACCTATAGAATGGGATGAGGCATACGATGCAGTCATTAAAGAAATCAGAAGAATACAGGATCAATATGGGAAAAACGCTTTTGCAATGCTTTCCGGTGTTTCACTGACCAACGAAAAAAGTTATATGGTGGGAAAATTCGCCCGTGTTGCCTTAAAAACTGCTAATCTTGATTACAACGGTCGTCTTTGTATGGTAAGTGCAGGTGCAGGAAACAAAAAAGCATTCGGGATGGACCGCTCTTCTAACAGCTGGGCAGATTTAGCACATGCAGAAGTCATTATCATTACTGGAGCCAATGTAAGTGAATGTTTTCCGGTTCTTACACACAAGATTTGGGAAGCCCGCGATAATGGTGCGAAATTAATTGTGATTGACCCACGTCAGATACCCATTGCAAGAACTGCAGATATTCATTTGCCCCTTAGACCGGGAACCGATTCTGCATTAACGAATACGATGCTTAAAGTTCTGATTGATAATAACTGGCTGGATAATGATTTTATTAACAATTATACTTCAGGATTTGAAGAAACAGCCGAGGCAGTAAAAGAATGTACATTAGAATGGGGTGAAGCCGTTACAGGCATTCCAAAAGAATTGATTTTTAAAGCTGCAGAAATGTGGGGGAAAGCAAAAACCAGCTTCCTGATGCATGCCCGAGGGATAGAACATCATTCCAAAGGAGTTCAGAATGTTTCAAGCTGTATCAATTTGGTGCTGGCAACAGGCAGAATCGGTAAACCTTATTGCGGTTACGGAACAATTACCGGACAGGGAAATGGCCAGGGTGGAAGAGAACATGGTCACAAATGCGATCAGCTTCCCGGAAACAGAGATATTGAAAACCCGGAACACAGAAAATTTGTTGCCGATGTATGGGGAATCAAAGAAGAAGATATGCCGCGAAAAGGATTGAGTGCTTACGAGATTATCGAAGCCATCAACCGCGGTGAGATCAAAGGGCTTTTATCAATTTGTTTTAACCCGCTGGTTTCATTACCCAATAATAACAATGTTCGTGCAGCATTAGAAAAACTGGAATTTTATGCCGGAATTGATTTCTTTTTATCCGAAACCCTGCGTCATGCCAACATCATTCTTGCAGGTTCATTGCAGGAAGAAGAAGAAGGAACAACTACCTCTGCTGAAGGCCGTGTAATAAGAATCCGGGCTGTAGTAGACCCACCGGGGAAAGCCAAGAGAGATAGTGAAATTCTGATGGAACTGGCAAGAAGATTAGGCGAAGGCGATAAATTCAATTATAAAAATAGTGAGGAAACTTTTAATGAATTAAGAGTCGCTTCAAAAGGCAGTGCAGCAGACTATTACGGCATTACCTATGAAAGAGTAGAAAAGAATTTAGGTATTTTCTGGCCTTGTCCCACTGAAGATCATCCGGGAACACCAAGGCTTTGGGAAGACAGAAAATTTAATACCAATGATAAAAAAGCACATTTCAATCCTACTCCTTACAGAAAGCCAACCGAAGAGCCGGATGAAGAATATCCGATTGTTCTAACTACAGGAAGAGTGGTAAGCCAATATTTAAGTGGTTCACAAACGAGAAGAATTGGAAAATTGGTAGACCTGTATCCGGAACCTTTATTGGAAATTCACCCAAATCTTGCCGCTGAATATGGTATTGAAGAAAATGATCTGATCAAAGTTTCTACCCGAAGAGGAAGTGCTTTGTTCCCAGCAAATGTGGTGGAAACAATCAGACAGGACACGGTATTTATTCCTTACCATTGGGGTGGAGTAAACTCAGCCAATCAATTAACCATTGATGCTTTGGATCCTGTTTCAAAAATTCCCGAGTTTAAGGTCTGTGCCTGCAAAATAGAAAAAACAGGAAGAAAAAAAGGAGAGCATTCAAAAGAATTTGCCAATCAAAGCAGAGATATTCAATATTAAGTAAAAAAAATTATGGCAGAGCAATTTGAAAGATTTAATGATATGGAGTTTTTCGTTGACATGCAGCGATGTATAGGCTGTCACTCGTGTGAGATGGCCTGTGCAGAGTGTGAAACCAATGGAGAAACCTCAATGATTCATATTCATTATGTGGACAGAGCAGAAACAATTCAGACTACCGTTCAGGTATGTATGCACTGTGAAGATCCTATATGTGCCAATGTTTGTCCGGCAGATGCCATCACAAAAGATGAATACGGAATTGTTCACACGGCAGACACTTCCAAATGTATCGGCTGTGCCAACTGTGTTATCGGCTGTCCGTTCGGAGTTCCGCAAATTCCGGATCAGAGCGCAATGCTGATGATGAAATGCAACATGTGCTATGACAGAACCAGTACGGGGCTGAAGCCGATGTGCGCCACAGTTTGCCCGAGTGGAGCATTAACCTTTGATACCAGAGAAAACGTAGCTAAAAAAAGACCGAACAGTACACCGGTAAACCGCTTTATTTTCGGAAAAGAAATCGTGAATACAAAAGTAAATATAATGATGCCGAAAGGCAGTGAAGAATTAAAAGTCTTTTAAAACTAATTACAATGTCAGAAGATAATAAAAAAATACCCGCCTGGAAAGCCGATTTTCCGATTAAAAAACGTGAAGCAGCCTATGTTTCCCGAAAAGAATTCATCAAATTGATTACCTTTTTCTCAGGGACTTTAGCTTTGGCCAATGTTGCAGTTCCTGCATTCAATTTTTTTAAAGAAGAAAAGGAAATAGGGCAATATTTTGTTGGATTAACTACAGATCTCAATGTAGGGGGAATGCGGACTTTCTACATCAATGAAGACCATAGAACGCCTTATATGCTGATTCGTTTGGCAGAAGATAAATGGAAAGTCTTCGAGCAGAAATGCACCCACCTTTCCTGTTCTGTTTTATACAATCATAATGAAAAAGTCATAGAATGTCCTTGCCACCACGGCTTTTTCAATCCGGAGGATGGTTCTGTTATACAAGGACCACCACCCAGACCACTTCCGCAACTTACAGTTGTCATCAAAGAAGATAAAATATTCGTAACAGATTTCGTAAAACAAACCGCAGAATCTCACGGATAGATTCACCCCCAAAAATAAATAAAGATGTCAGTACGAAAGAAACCCATAAAAAAAGTAACCTTCAGAGTCAATGAAATGCTTGTAGCCATTATCAGTGTTTATATTTTACTGGTAAGTCTGCAGATGTGGCTTCTGTTTGGAACCATCAATAAAGCTTTAGACAAAGAGCATCTGGACTTTTCAACTTATTCAGCCATTGCTTCAGTCATCATATTTCTATGTACAGTTTTCTTTTTAAGATACGTACCCGATATCCCGACAGGTCAAAATAAAAAACAGGAAGATGAGAATGACCACGCCTACTGATCTGCTTGATGCTTTTGGCAGAAAACATGATTATCTCAGACTTTCGGTTACCGACAGCTGTAATTTCAGATGTCTGTACTGTATGCCGGATGAGCCTTTTAAAAGTACACCATCCATCGAGTTGATGACAAGTCAGGAGATCTTTGAAATTGCAAAAATTTTTGTTGATGAGTTTAATATCAGTAAAATCCGGATTACGGGCGGAGAACCGTTGGTAAGAAATGATTTTGAAACAATTATCCGCCAGATTTCAACATTAGGGACAAGCATCGGAATAACGACCAATGGTGTTTTGCTTCACAAATATTTTGAATTATTTCAGGAATGTGGGGTTAAAAACCTCAATATCAGTATTGATTCTTTAGATCGGGATAAGTTCAAATATATTACCAAAAGAGATTTATTTCAAAAAGTCTGGGAGAATATCAAAGAAAGTATCAAAAGAGGATTTAATGTTAAGCTGAATGTGGTTATCATGAGGGGGTTCAATGAAGATGAAATTCCTGAATTCATTGCCTTATCACATCATTACCCGATTGAGCTGAGGTTTATAGAATTTATGCCCTTCAGCGGAAATTCCTGGGAAAAGGAAAAAGTTATTCCCATTGCGGAGATGCTCAGCCTGATTTCTCAGCATTTCACGTATGAAAAAATAGAAGATCATAAAAATGATACATCCAGAAAATATAGAGTCAACGAAGAAAGTAAAGGTGTTTTTGGTTTGATTTCTACCATGAGCAACTCTTTTTGTGCAGGATGTAACCGGATCAGAATAACATCTGATGGAAAAATGAAAAACTGCCTTTTCGGTGCCGATGAGTTTGATTTGCTTAAAGCTTTCAGAAATAAAGAAGAAATAACAGAACTCATACAACTCGGTATAATCAAAAAACACAAAGAAAAAGGCGGACAATTTTCTGAAATGGAAAGTGTCAGAAACCAATCAATGATTAACCGGAGTATGATCAAAATAGGAGGATAAAATTTTTTATCAACCGATAGGATAAAAAAGACATAACGAACTGTACTAAACTCAATAATTTATTAACAATGAGAGAATTAATTAAATTCATTGCTGTTGTCATGATAACATTTACAATGACGCAATGTACAAAATCGGAAACGGCTCAGGCTGAAAAACATGCAGAAACTTCACAAGCCGCTTCTGAAAAAGAAAACCATAAGCACGATGATAAAGATGATTTGAAATATGTAAGTCGGGAAGTACAGGTAAAAGGAGATGTAGTCAATCCGCTTACCTTAACCGTAGATTCTTTGAAAAAAATGAATGTAAAAGAACTCAATGACTTCAAAATTGTCTGTCAGAGCGGTTTAACCAAAGACAGTATAGAATCTACAAAAGCTGTTCTTCTTACAGATATTTTAGATAAAGCAAAAATTGCCCAAAAGGATCACAAAGACCGTAATTTTTACATTGTTGCCCGCGCTTCAGATGATTATAAGGCTACATTTTCCTGGGCAGAATTATTCAACAATCCTGCAGGGGAGAAAGTATATGTGGTGTTTGAACAAAACGGAGAACCACTCAAGAAAAAAGGGGAAATGATTGTGGTAAGCCTTTCTGATACCAAAACAGGCCCGCGTCACGTAAAATGGCTGAAAAGCATTGAAGTGACCAGAGTAAAATAATCAAATTGAAAAATTTCAAAACGAAAAAAGATGAACCATTTTATATCCGTTTCCGAAGCCAGAAAAATCATTCAGAATCAAATTTTCACAACAGAGAAAACGGAGCTTTCACTTTTAGAAGCACAGGGGTTTTATGCTGCGGAAGAAATACGGGCAACTTTAGATGTTCCTTTTTTCGATAACTCGGCAATGGATGGATATGGTTTCCGTTTTGAAGACCTGGCAGATTATACAGAATTGAAGGTTACCCAAATCATTCCTGCAGGAATTTCAAAAAATGACTTTGTTTTAGGCAGGGGAGAAGCTGTTCGCATTTTTACAGGCGCTAAAATTCCGGACGGTGTTGATACCGTGGTGATGCAGGAAAAGGTAAAGCAGAATGAACATCTTATTCATTTTACTAATGAAATTCAAAAGGGTGAAAATATTCGCCTGAAAGCTTCACAGACACAGTCAGGAACTGTGATTGTTGAAAAAAACACCTATATCAATCACGCATTGATCGGATTTCTGGCAGGATTTGGAATTGAAAAAGTTACGGTGTATGAGCGTCTGAAAATAGGACTTGTTTTCACTGGAAATGAATTGGTTGAACTGGGAAATCCTTTGGCAGAAGGTGAAATTTACAATTCTAACAGGTATACTCTGCAGGCGGCTTTAACAGAAATCAATCAGCTGTTTTCGTATATAAAGCATGCTGAAGATACAGAAGATGCAACGTTTCATGCGATCAAAGAAGCTTTACATCATAATGATATTGTACTCATAACAGGGGGAATTTCGGTGGGGGATTATGACTATGTGAAACCTGCTCTGGAAAAACTGGACGTTAAAGAATTATTCTACAAAATCCGGCAAAAACCGGGAAAACCACTGTTCTTCGGAAAGCAAAATGGGAAATTTATTTTTGCATTACCCGGAAATCCGGCTTCTGTTTTTTCCTGTTACCATCAATATGTAAAGCCATTCCTGCTTGGATGTTTCGGTCGTCAGAACTTTGAAGAAGAAGTGGATTTTGCTATTTCAGAATCTTATATAAGAAAAAAAAGCAATGAGCAGACTCAGTTTCTGAAGGCATTCTATTCCAAAGGAAATGTTCGTATTCTCAGCGGTCAGGAATCCTATAAAATGAATTCGGCAGCTCAGGCCAATTGTCTGGTAGAGTTTTCTGAAGCGGCCACCGAAATAAATATTGGTGAAAAAGTGAAAATATGGAAAATCTGAAAATCAAAGGCAGGATATGGATAGAAACCGGATCCGGTCTGAAGATTGGTATCGGAAGAGCAAGACTTTTAGAACATATTCATCAGTTGGGAAGTATTGCAGAAGCAGCAAAAGTACTGAAAATACCCTATCGGAAAGCTTGGGGAATTGTGCGTGATATTAATTCTAATGCTTCCTGTGAAATTGTTATAAAAGAAGTAGGAGGAAAATCCGGAGGGCAAAGTCAGCTCACTGATTACGGAAAACTCATCGTTGAAAAATTCAAAACAGCAGAAGAATTTTTTTTGAAATTCTCAAAAGAAACTATTTAAATACTATGAAAGCAGTTGTTTTAGCAGGAGGTGAAAGCTCTAGAATGGGTCAGAACAAAGCCCTGATGAAGCTGGGGCAAAAAACTGTAATAGAGTATGTAATAGATAATCTGTCGCAGGTTTTTGATGAGGTTTATATTTCTGGTAATCATTCAAATTATCCTGATTCTAAAGAAATTATTAAAGATGTTATTGCTCATAAAGGTCCGATGGGCGGAATTCGTTCGGCCTTAGAATACTGTAAAGACGATATTTTTGTCTGCAGCTGTGACATGCCTTTCTTTTCATCAGAATTAATAAAGAATATACTTCAAAGAAAAGAGGAAAACAGAATCAACATAGCGCAGTACAACGGAAAAATCTATCCGGTTGTAGGTATTTATCCTTATCGCTTTCTGGATGCCTTCACAAAATCAATAGAAAAAGAAAATCTAAAAATGATGCATTTTCTTCAGCAGCAAAATGCCAATTATATAAAGTTGAGTGGTGATTTTGAAAATCAGTTTTTGAATATCAATACACCGGAATGTTTTAAGAATGCTGAAATTTTAATCAAACAATTAAGATCATGAAAAAGAACTATGTGATTGCAGGTGCAATTTTGTTGTCACTGAATGTGTTTGCACAGGAGCAGATAAAGACTGATACCTTACAGAAGCTGTATGAAATTCAGGAGGTCAATATCCATGGAAAAGAAAAGAATGAAGGACCCATTACCAGAATTGATGCAAAGCTGATGCAGGATTTCAACAAAATGAATGTGGTAGATGCAGTCAATCTACTACCGGGTGTAGGCATCACGCAGATGGGAGCAAGGAATGAAGGAAGTATTCTGGTACGAGGATTTAATTCCCTCAGAACACCGGTTTTTTATGACGGAATTCCTATTTATACCCCTTATGACGGTAATTTTGATTTGAGTCGTTTCACCACTTTTGATATCAACAGTATTTCCGTGGAAAAAGGATTAGTTTCTGTTCAATATGGTCCCAATACGATGGGTGGTGCTGTGAACATTATATCCAGAAAACCTGTAAAGGCCTTGGATATTGACGGGCAGTCAGGCGTAGGTTTTGCTGATGGAACCGGTATTAACTCTTATTTTACGTCGCTCAACATCGGAACAAGACAAAATAAATATTACCTGATGGGTTCAGCTTCTATATTGAAAATTGATAATTATTTAATTTCCAGAAAGTTTGACCGTACAGAACTACAGCCGTCATTAGAAAGAGAAAATTCCGGATCTGTTGATGCCAGATTAAGCGCTAAATTTGGGTATACACCTAACAAAACAGATGAATACTCATTGAGTATTCTTTCACAAAATGCTGAAAAGAATATCTCACCCAATGCTTATAATAAAGGAAACAGCAATTGGCGCGATTACCCGGTATATGATAAGAAAAGTATATACATTAAAACAAAGACTTTAGTTGCTCCCAAAACGTTCCTGAATTTTACTGGATATTACGATACCTATTACAATAAAATGAAACAGTATGACGATAATACCTATACTTTGCTCAACAAGAATTCCTCTTTTTCGAGCGTGTATGATGACTATTCATTAGGTGCGATCCTCAATCTGACTACCGAAGCGGTTAAAAATAATGTCATTACGCTTTCAGTGAATAACAAATATGATTCACATACAGAATACAACGAAGAAATTTTAGCTGACACCACTTCTGGGCAAAAGTTCAAAGCCGGAGAACCAGAACAAAACTATAAAGACAACACTTTTTATGTCGGTTTAGAAGATGTTGTGACTATCAATTCCTTTTTAAAAGCAGTTGTTGGGGCATCTTTTAATTCAAGAAACAACATCAAAGCTCAGGAATATGGAACTCATTATGAGACAGGAGAAAAGAATGTTTTATATGACTTCCCGAAAGGATCTGATCATGCATTTGATTACAAAGGAGGAATTATTGTACAACCTTTTAAAAATCACACCATTACAGCATCTGCATCCAAAAGATCAAGATTTGCTTCTCAGAAAGAAAGATATTCCAGCCGTTTTGGAAATCAGGTTCCCAATCCGGATTTAAAATCAGAATATACATGGGCTTACGACCTTACTTATTCAGCAAAATTGGGGAATAAGTTCAACTATGAGGTTTCAGGATTTATCAATACAATACGGGATGCCATTTTTGCAAGAACAGTGGGATCCCAGGACAATGGAAATCCCATTATCCAGAATGTAAATATCGGTAAGGCAATATTTCAGGGATATGAACTGGCCCTGAATTATATCCCGGTTAAGAATATCACGTTGGGAGCCAATTACAGTTATATTGATATGAAAGATATGACGGATGGAAGTAACGAGAAATTCACCGATGTTCCTAACCATAAAATGATGGCTTACACAAAATTAGAAGCTCCGTCGCTTCGCTCTGTCCTTAATGTCAATGTAGAATTTTATGGAAAAAGATATATAACCAGTACAGGAGATCAGGCACCTGAATTTACTTTGGTGAATGCCAAACTCTCTGTAAATATTGTAAAAGGGGTAAACTTTGACTTCGGTGTAAGAAACCTGTTAGATAGAAATTACTATCTGTCTTATGGCTACCCGAAAGAAGGAAGATCATTCATAACTGCATTAAACTATCACTTTTAAAAATGAAATAATGACACTTAAAATATTTGGAAAACTTACAGACATCTTCAAGAACAGTCAATATGATTTAGACACGGAAAACATCAATAATGTTTCTGATTTAAAAAACCTGTTGTATGAAAAATTTCCGGCTTTAAAAGAACTTACATTTTTAATTGTCGTGAACGGGGTAAAGGCTGAGGACGAACAATCCATTTCCGGTGATGCAGAAATCGCTTTGCTGCCGCCTTATTCAGGAGGTTGATTATAATAATCTGATAATCAGTAGAAATGAAAATCTTTGAGTAAACAGTTGGCTAACCTTATATTGAAAATAAAAACTTCTTTAAGAATGGATTTAAAAAGATACAACAGACAAATGATACTCCCGGACTTCGGGATCAATGCACAGGAAAAACTCGCTGAATCTTCAGTTTTGGTTGTCGGTGCAGGAGGTTTGGGATGTCCCGTTCTTCAGATTCTGGTTTCTTCCGGAATAGGAGCAATAGGAATCGTTGATTTTGATATGGTAGAGATAGATAATCTTCACAGGCAGTTTCTGTATGATGAACAGGATGTGGGAACACCAAAAGTAATTGCCGCAGTTGAACATTTGAATAAGATGAATGCAGATACTGAGATTGCAGCATTTCAGGAAATGCTCACATATGATAATGTATTTTCCATTATTCATAATTTCGATGTCATTGTAGACTGTACGGATAATTTTACAACCCGGTATTTACTGAATGATGCCTGTGCTCTGTTGAAAAAACCATTGGTCTATGCATCTATTTTCAGACATGAAGGCCAGATTTCTGTTTTCAATATGGAAAAGGACAATAAGGTAACCAATTATCGTGATCTTTTTCCGGTACCACCCAATCAGAATGAAGTTCCTGATTGTAACGAAGCAGGAGTTTTACCAGCGCATTCGGCTGTGATAGGTACTTTTCAGGCCAATGAAGTAATCAAGCTGTTAATTGGCTCGGAAGATGTGCTGATTCATAAACTATTGTCTTTCAATACCAGAAATTACCAATCAATGATTGTTAATTTTAATCCATGCAAAGAAAAATCAGGACCCGAAACAGTTGAACAATTTAAAAATTTCAATTACGAAGAATTCTGTAATATCAGGAAAGAAAATGAAATTCGGTCAACTGAAGATTTACAGGCATTCCTGAATCAGAAAAACAGCATTCTGATTGATGTCCGGGAAGCAGATGAGCTGCCGAGATTAAACTCATTCCAGGCTTTGGAAATTCCGTTAGCTTCCCTCGGACAAAATTTGAAAACATTAGAAAACTACGAAAATCTATGCTTTATCTGTGCCTCAGGAAAGAGAAGCAGAAAAGCATTAGAACTTACCCAAACATATTTTCCGGAAAAAGAAATCAGACATTTTCCAGCCGGAGCAAAATCAATATTATCATGAAAAAAATAAAAAATATATTTATTGAAGGCCCTATCAGTCCATCATTTGTTGCTGAAAGTATCGCCAAGCATACCGTTAAAACCAATATTGGTGGACATAGCATTTTTCTGGGACAGATTCGTGAAGACGTGATTAATGATAAGAAAATTCAATCCATGGAATTTACTGCTTATCAGGAAATGGCATTGGAAAAAGCCCATGATATCCGGGAAGAAATCATCTCAAAATATAAGCTGATATGTGCACATATCTACCATTCATTAGGAAATATCAAGGTTGGAGAGATCTGTTTATTTGTCTTTACTTCTGCTGAGCATAGAAAAGAAGCCATCAATGCCTGTGACGAAATGGTAAATAGAATTAAGAAAGAAATTCCTTTGTGGGGAAAAGAGATTTTAGAAGATCAATCCCATACCTGGAAAGAAAACAGATAAGCATACAATAAGGTTTTAACAACAAAATTAATTACAGAAATATGGTCAATATCACCCACAAATACAGCACACTTAGAAAAGCTATTGCCGAGGCAGTAGTGAGCGTAAGTTCACAGGATACTATCGATGCCATTGTAAATCAAAAAGTTCCGAAAGGAAATGTATTTGAAATGTCAAAGACTGCAGGTTTATTTGCTGCAAAAAAAACAAGCGATGTTATTCCGGACTGCCATCCGCTTCCGATAGAATATACCTCAATTCAGTTTGAAATCAGGAATCTCGATATTCATGTCACCTCAGAAATTCATACCATTTACAAGACCGGGGTAGAAGTGGAGGCCATGCACTCTGCTTCTGTAGTTGCACTCACAATGTATGATATGCTGAAGCCGATTGATAAGAATATTGAAATTAAAAATATTAAACTGCTGGAGAAAAAAGGAGGAAAATCAGATAATAAAGATTCTGGAGAAGGTATTGATGCATCCGTAATTGTTTGTTCAGATAGCATTTTTGCCGGGAAAAAAGAAGATAAAGCTGGAAAAGCGATTATTGCAGCTCTGGAAAAACATCATGTAGATATTAATGATTATGTTATTATTCCTGATGAAATCAAGGAAATTCAAGACAAAATAAAATCAGATGTGGAGCAGGGAATCAGACTTATCATGATCACGGGAGGAACCGGACTGTCAAAACGGGATGTAACACCTGAAGCTGTTCGTCCTCTTCTGGAGCGGGAAATTCCCGGTGTTGCAGAAGCTATAAGAAGCTACGGACAGCTGCGAACCCCTTATTCAATGCTTTCCAGAAGTCTGGCGGGTATGATTGGTGATACCCTTGTCATTGCCCTTCCAGGCTCTACAAAAGGAGCTGAGGAATCAATGGACGCCCTATTTCCGGGAATTCTTCATATCTATAAAATAGTGGCCGGAGCCCAGCATTAAAAACGGAACAAAATCAATACAATAAAATAATCTAAAGAGTTAAAAATGAGTACCAATATCCAATCTGCGTTAGGAGAATATCTGTTTTTAGCCATGGGAGAATGTAACGGACATAAAGTCGTTATGGGAATTGGCTATACCCTTGAATATGCTGATAAAAAGGCAAAACAATTTGAATCATCAAGTGGCGGAACTGTTAAATACATTGATATTTCGGTGATAAAAAACGGTGATAAAGAAAAATGCAAAACATTGGAAAAACTGAAGTAATTCTTCTGTTTATCATGTTTTTTGAGCAGTCGATGATATTGTATTATAAATCTTTCCTTTTATGCGATTCGTACTATGAATAAATTGATCCCATTAAAATTTTTACAGAGTGTTTTTTTAATTTCACTTCTCATTCTTAGCTGTACAAAAAATCCTTCAGAGCATGCACAAAACGGTCAAAGTTCTGTAATTTCTGTGGCAGCGGCAGCCAATCTCAGAGATGTTTTAGAAGAATTCAAGGAAGTTTATGTAAAAGAAAATCCTGATAGAAAAGTTGAAATTAGTTACGCGTCTTCAGGATTGCTGGTTCAGCAAATAATAAACGGAGCACCTTTCGATCTGTTTCTTTCAGCAGATTCTTCATTTCCTGAAAAGATTAAAGATACCCATAAAGCTTTCGGGAATTCTTCAGTCTACACCTATGGAAGGATTGCTCTGTGGAGCTCGAATTTAGACGTTTCGGAAGGTTTGAAGCTTGTATTAAACCCAAAAGTTAAAAAAATAGCCATTGCCAACCCGAAACTGGCTCCTTACGGAAAAAATGCTGTTGAAGCTTTGAAAAAATCCGGTTTATATACGGTGATTGAACATAAAATTGTCTGGGCGGAAAATATTAATCAGGCAGCACAATTTGCTTCTTCAGGTAATGCTGACATTGCCTTTGTAGCACTTTCCAATGTAATAGGTAAAGAAATGACAGGAAAAGGGAAATTTTATGAGCTTTCAGAACAGGAGTCATCTCCAATTCCACAAAGCGGTATTATTCTGAAAGGGAAAAATACAACGGAAGCACAGCTTTTTTTCGATTTTATTAAAAGTGAAAAAGCAATAAAAATCTGGAAAAAATATGGCTATAAACCCGTAATTAAATTCTAATGCTGGATCAGGATTTTGTTTATACCTTACTTCTCACCGGAAAATTGGCACTGGTGACCACTGCTATTCTGTTCATCATTGGAATCCCAGTGGCTTACTGGATTACCTATTCACGATTTAAACTGAAATTTATCGTAGAAGCGCTCATTTGTATGCCTATGGTTTTGCCGCCAACGGTGATGGGGTATTACCTTTTGGTGGCCTTCAGTCCTGATAACGCCTTTGGACAATTTTTAGAGCAGTATTTTGATGTTCGGCTTGCTTTTTCATTTAACGGAATTGTTATTGCTAGTATTATCGCCAATTTACCTTTTATGATTCAACCCCTTCAGAACGGTTTCTCTTCATTGCCCGATGAGTTGAGGCAGGCTTCCTATACGATGGGTAAATCCAAAATAGTTACGCTGATTAAAGTTCTTCTTCCCAACATAAAAACTTCCGTTATTACCGGAATTGCTCTTACGTTTGCACACTGTATCGGAGAATTTGGTATTGTCATTATGGTAGGCGGAAACATTCCTAAAGAAACCAGAATTGCATCCGTTGCAATATATGACCAGGTTCAGGCTCTCAATTTTGAGGCGGCAAACCGATATGCATTTATACTTTTTATTCTTTCATTTCTTACTTTAGTGCTGATTTATAGTATCAACCGTAAAGTTAATATGACAACATTCCGATGATTGAGATCAATATAAAACACCAGATTTTTACCTCCTCGGGAAATCAATTTCTTGAGATTAATGAGCAGTTTGAAGAGGGGAGTATTATCCATGTTTCCGGAGATTCGGGAATTGGAAAAACTACTTTTTTTAAAATTATATCAGGATTAATTGCTCCGGATTCCGGACTCATTACAGTAAATAATACGGTTTTAACGGATACAAAAAGCAAAACCTTTCTGTCACCTCAAAAGCGTGATATTGCATTGATGTTTCAGCATTATGCTTTGTTTCCCAATATGACTGTGAAAAAGAATATTGAATTTGCCCAGAAAAAAAAGGATGAAGAGATCATTAATCACCTTTTAGAAATATTTAATCTGGAAAATCTGAAAAATGCAGTTCCTTCCAGGCTTTCCGGTGGCCAGCAGCAAAGAGTGGCGTTGGCAAGGACATTGGTTCAGAATGCCAGAATTGCGCTCTTAGACGAACCTTTTTCAGCTGTTGATCCTTCAATGAGAAAGGTAATGAAAGAGGAGATCGTGAAAACCTCTATCAATGAGGGAGTAACTTTTTTTGTGATCAGTCATAACGAAAATGAGTTTGAAGATTATACCCATAAAAAACTGGTTATCAGATAATTTTTTAAACCAGTGGATTCAACCGGGATACTCCATCATTTTCATTACACTTCCGAGATCTTTTAAATCTTTAATTTTATAATCGAAAATTATTTTAACTTTTTCTTTCACTATTACAGCCATATCATGAATAGGGCAGGGGTTTTCGCTGCTGCAGATTTTAAGGCCTAAAAGACATGAATTTAGAACTCCTTTTCTTTCAAGGCTTTCGTATATATCCTGAATGGTTAGTTTTTCAAACTGCTCATCATTAAGGTAAAATCCGCCTCCTTTTCCTCTTCCTGAAGAAATCAGTTGTTTCTTGGTAAGCTGCTGAAGAATTTTCGAGGTGAAATGAGTAGGCGTACCAATCTGTTCAGAGATATCAATGATTCCTATTTTTTTTCTCTCGGACGCCAGCACGATACAGGCTTTGATGGCGTATTGACATGTATATGAAAATATCAGCATTCTTTATATATAATTATTAAAGCTAAGAAGAATATCTAAAGTACAAAAATACAAAATCCTGCCTGAAATAAGGTAACTATAAAATAAAGTGAGGTTTAAGGTATTCTACTCATTATAAGTTTTTTCCGATGTGATTCTCTCAGATTTACATTTCATAACCCCTTTTTTCTAACAATTGTGAAATATTATTGTTAAAGATCATGATTATGATTTTTGACAGAAATAAGAAAAATAATTTTAAATAGGATGTTTTTATCTGATTTAAAAAGTAATTTTGAAATTCAAAATATAGATTGATGATAGAAAATTCTTTAGCCTCTGCACACAAAGTACTTTTTCTGAATACCCTGGCATTCATAGTCTGCTTTGCCTGCTGGACAATGAATGGGGTATTGGTGACGTATCTGGTTGATAATGGTATTTTTAACTGGTCGGTAGTAGAAACAGGCTGGCTTCTGGGAATACCCATTCTTACCGGTTCTATCATGAGGCTGCCTTTAGGAATTCTAACGGATAAGTATGGGGGAAAACCTGTATTTTCAACCTTACTGTTACTATGCAGTATTCCTTTATTCTTACTTTATTTTGCGAATTCGTACTGGATTTATTTTTTATTAAGCGCTTTATTCGGAATGATAGGAACCGGATTTGCCGTAGGAATAGCCTTTACCTCTGTATGGTATCCGAAGGAATGGCAGGGAAGAGCACTGGGGATTTTCGGAATGGGAAATGCTGGTGCTGCCTTAACTACATTTTTTGCCCCCGCTTTACTGAATTATCTGTCTGCAACTGATCCGGAAAACGGCTGGAGAATGCTTCCTGTCATCTACGGAATTATACTCATCCTGATCGGACTGATCTTTATATTCTTTGTTAAAAATAAAAAGGCTGAAGTACAGGATAAAACAATGTCTGAGCTTCTGGCTCCGCTTTCCAAGCTTAGAGTATGGAGATTCGGACTCTATTATTTTCTTGTTTTCGGATTGTTTGTAGCATTTTCTCAATGGCTGCTTCCTTATTATGTCAATGTTTATAAAACGTCATTGATTCTTGGAGGACTTTTAAGCTCAGCTTTTAGTTTACCAAGCGGAGTCATAAGAGCTTTTGGAGGGTATTTGTCAGATAAATTCGGAGCAAGGAAAGTAATGAATTGGGTTCTTTATTCTTCTCTTATTCTGAGCGGTTTTCTGATGCTTCCTAAGATGGATATCTTGACACCAGGTAAGGGGATTACTGCAAAGAAAAGAGGAGTAATTACTGAGGTTTCAACCAATAAAATTGTATTAGGAGAAGAAGTTCTGAATATAAAATCCAAACCTGAAATTCCTGAACATACTTCCATACTTCCCGAATCCTTTTCATGGCAGGAAGTTTTAGTGAAGCAAAACCAGCAGGTAAACAAAAAACAACTGCTGGCCCAAGGTAATACACTTATCAAATTTGAAGCTCATATCTGGGTATTTTCGGTTCTCGTTATTCTCCTTGGAATTATGTGGGGGATTGGTAAAGCGGCAGTTTATAAATACATCCCTGAATATTTCCCAAATGAAATAGGCGTTGTTGGCGGAATGGTAGGACTTATAGGAGGACTGGGAGGCTTTATCGGACCTATTCTTTTTGGGTATCTCCTTGATTTTTCGGGATTATGGACCAGCTCGTGGATCTTTGTATTCATCATTTCAGCAATCTCTCTTTTCTGGATGAATCATGTTATCAAACATATGACGTATCGCGAGGCTCCTCATATCAAAGATAAAATTGAGCATTGATCATAATACAAAAATTTCTAATTTAATATCACTACAGATGAATAACTCAGAATGGTTATCCAACTACGATCCTTCAAACGAAGGGTTCTGGAACTCTACAGGAAAAAAAATTGCCTGGAAGACACTCACAATTACTACTACGGCATTACTTTTTTCTTTTGCTACATGGTTTTTATACAGTGTTATTGTCATTAAACTTCCACAGATCGGTTATCAATTTTCAGATGATCAGCTTTTCTGGCTTGTCGCAATGCCTGGCCTTGCAGGTGGTATATTAAGGATTATAAATACCTTTCTCATTCCTATTTATGGCACCAAAAAAGTAATTTCCATAACTACTTTTATTAAAATCATACCTCTGCTCATGCTTGGGTTTGCAGTAATGGATCCAAATACTTCTTTCCAGTATTTCATGATTATTGGTTTTTTAATGGGAATTGGAGGAGGAGATTTTTCATCTTATATGCCTTCAACTTCGTTATTCTTTCCTAAAAAAGAGGCGGGAACAGCATTGGGAATTCAGGCCGGGATTGGAAATTTCGGAGTAAGCCTTGTACAGTTGCTTTCTCCTCTCATTATGAGTTTGACAATATTCTCGTTTCTTGGAGGAGGTGAAACAATTGTCGCTACAGGGAAGAAAATTTATCTTGAGAACATTGCATTTATTTATGTTGTCCCTTTATTTATAACAGGTATCTGGGCTTGGTGTTCTTTAAAAAGTATTCCGGTGATGGCTACTTTCAGAGAACAATTGGATATTTTCAAGGATAAGCATACCCTGTATTGTACCATGACGTACATTATGACTTTTGGAATCTTTGCAGGGCTATCTGCCTCTTTTCCATTAATGATTAAAAACCTGTATGTCCCTTTAGATAAAGATCTGGATCCTTTGCAATATGCATTTTATGGTCCTCTTATTGGTTCTGCCACCAGAATTATTTTTGGTAAGGTAGCTGATAAAATAGGAGGTGCATTTCTTACACAGCTTACAGGATTATGCTTAATCCTTCTTTTCCTGGCTTTGATTTTTGGTGGATATCTAACTCCAACGAGCAAAGATGATTTCAAAGGATTTTTAATAATTATTCTTTGTGTTTTCTTTTTTACAGGAATCGGAAATGCTGCAACCTTCAAGCAATATCCTGTGATTTTCTCAAATTCTCCCAGAAAAGCAGCTGGTGTGATAGGATGGACAGCTGCTGTAGCTGCTTTTGGTCCATTTGTTTTCAACGTACTGATCAGTCAGTCCCGGGCTATTTCCGGTGATGCCCGTTTATTTTTCTGGTTTCTTATCGCAGGTTGTGTGATGGCCACTTTTGTGAATTGGTATTTCTATACAAGAAAAGGCTGTGAAAGACCTTGCTAGACCTATAGATAATTAAAAAAGCGCAATATAAATTGTTTAAAGATGTTTAAAAAAATAATAGCGGCTGGAGTTTTAGTTTTAGCTTTCAGCCATGCGAATGCACAAATGGATAGTTTAAAATTGAATTTTGATTTGAGAACTAGAGGAGAACTGGATAATGGCGTAAAAACCTTAATTCCCAGAGGGAAATCAGCTGAAACTACGGTTCTCTCACGTGCCCGTTTCGGAATCGATTATTATTACAAAAAACTGGAAGTTTATATCAGTGCACAAGATGTAAGAACATGGGGCGAAACAACAACTACCGCCGGGAAAAATCAAAATTTCACCCTGAATGAGGCCTGGGCAAAATATCAGTTTTCAGACAAGTTCGCAATGAAAATTGGTAGACAGATTCTTTCTTATGATAACGAACGTTTAGTGGGGGCGCTTGATTGGGCGATGCAGGGAAGAAGTTTCGATGCTTTGAAAGCGGCTTACAAAATTAATCCGAATTCAAAGATTGAAACTGTTGTAACGTATAATAATGACGATAATGACACCAATGATCTCCCTGAAAAAGAAATCTACAGCATTGCTGAAAGTGGCGAAATCACAAAATCACTTCAAATCATCCATTACCAATACACGGGAAAAGATCAATTTCAATTTTCTGCTATTGCGATGAATAATGTGCTTCAGAATCCTTCCGGTACCCATTATGATATGCTAACGTTGGGAGTAAATGCCAGAAAATATTTCGAAAACATCGGCTTTTTCGGTTCTGCATATTATCAAACCGGAAAAAACACTCAGGCCCAAAGTAAATCTGCATACCAGTTTTCTGTCAATTCGGATTTTATAATTCATCCAAAGTTCAATGTCATTGCCGGAACGGAATGGCTTTCAGGAGGAAATTATGATACTGAAGCCAGCAAGAACAGGTCTTTCAGCCCTTTGTACGGTACCAATCATTTGTATAATGGTTTTATGGATTATTTCTATTTGGGAAACAGTCATTTCAACAGCTTTGGATTGAATGATTACTATTTAAAATCAAATGTTAAAATCACTTCCAATTCTCAGTTGCAAACCAATTTCCATGTATTTACTTCAAACGGGAAATTAGGTTTTAATAATGTAGGAGAAAAATATTCATCTTATTTAGGAAGCGAATTAGATATGGTTTTTACCCATACATTCGGAAAAGTGATTACTGCAAATCTTGGACATTCATTTATGTTCGCAGGCGAAAGCATGAAGTTTGTTAAAAATGTTCCTGATCCTAAAAATTTGCAGACATGGACCTGGATAGGTGTTAAGATTGCTCCCAATTTTAAATTAAAATAAAATATAAAAGTGAGGAGCTGATTACATTACTCTTCACTTTTATTCTTTAAATAAAACCAACAGATTATAATGTAGTATTTTTTTTATACAGCAAAGAATCTCACTTTTATCTTTATAAATTTCTATTTGCCTTCTCTTTTTTTAACTGATTCCAATTATTGATATTCAGAATTAGGATTGGAACCAGAGCGATAGGAATTACACTCATTGCACTAAATCCACGTTTGAATGTTAAGACTATATTGCTCATGAATAATAAGAGGATTGCAATACCCAGCATGATAGTAATAATCTTAATTTTCTTTTCATTACTGATGAGTTCTTCATTTGTGTATTCGCTTATTGACTTGTTTTTCATGATGTTTTGTTGATGGCTTTGCAGGTTATAATTTTGTTGTGGAGATTTATAAATAAGACGATCTCGCTTATAAAGATATAAATTATTTAAATAGTCGGGATAAAATTCATAAGCACATTTTTATAGTCCTTCATGGTATCTTTTTTTTAGAATTTGAAAACTGCACCTCTCAGCATTTATTGGGATAAATCTATCTTTTTTAAATTTGGCCCATTTTTTTGCATTTTAGTTCGTTAATATTCTGATGGATGAGATGAATGGGAAATAAGAATTTGCTGTAAATGAAATTCCGTAAAAGAGTAAAGTTTTTAAGAATTTAATATATATTTAAGTATCTAAAATTTCCATATGCTTAAAGACTTTGAATTTTATCTTTTCTTGGTTTTCTTAATTACCATGCTCATCATGCTGGCCAATAAAATTAAAGTTGCATATCCTGTTCTACTTGTGTTAGCAGGACTTCTGATAAGTTTTATTCCAGGTGTTCCAGCCATTAAAGTAGAACCCGAATTACTATTTATCATTTTTTTACCTCCTTTATTGTATGAAGCGGCTTGGTCAACTTCATGGAAAGAGCTCTGGCGATGGCGGAGGATTATTTTCAGCTTTGCTTTCGTAGTGGTTTTCTTTACTGCGCTTTCAGTTGCCGTTTTCGCCAACTATTTTATTCCCGGGTTTTCTCTGGCCCTTGGCTTTTTGCTGGGAGGTATCGTTTCGCCACCGGATGCCGTGAGTGCCGGAGCAATCTTAAAGTTTGTAAAAGTTCCCAAAAGGCTGGCCTCTATATTGGAGGGTGAAAGTTTGCTGAATGATGCCTCTTCTCTGATTATTTTCAGGTTTGCGATGATTGCTGCTGCAACCGGACAGTTTGTTTGGCATGAAGCGGCCGGAAGTTTTGTATGGATGTGTTTCGGAGGCTTGGGAATCGGACTGACAATTGCATACGTCTTTCTGAAATTGCACAAAATGTTGCCGACTGATTCAAATATAGATATTCTGCTGACCTTTATTGCACCGTTCTCCATGTATCTGATAGCAGAACAGGTTCATGCTTCCGGAGTTCTGGCAGTAGTAACAGGCGGACTATTTCTTTCCTATCGCAGTCATGATTTCTTAAGCAGTGCATCAAGAATACGCACGGTAACCGTTTGGGAAAGTTTTTGTTTTCTTTTAAATGGAATAGTGTTTATGCTTATTGGTTTAGATTTGCCGGAAATTGTTTCAGGTTTAGGCGACACAGATATTTATACAGCTATCGGTTACGGAATTGCAGTCACGGCAGTGCTGATTATCGTCAGAATTTTAGCAGGATACGGAGCGCTGGTGACGACCTTAATTATGAGAAATTTTATCACCGTTGCCGATCCTCAGTCACCTGGGTGGCAGACTCCATTAATTATTGGGTGGACCGGAATGAGAGGGGTGGTTTCTTTGGCAGCGGCACTTTCCATACCCTTGACTTTAGAGGATGGATCTCCGTTCCCACAAAGAAATATGATCCTGTTCATTACATTCATTGTGATTCTGGTAACACTGCTTTTACAAGGGCTTACCCTTCCTTTTTTGCTTAACAAATTTCCTCCGTTAGACCGGGATTTCGTAAGAAGTACGAAAGAGATAGATTACGACATTCAGAACAGTCTGGCAAAAGTAGCGATTGATAAAATCAGTAGCGACTATGCTGATAAAATAGATAGTTTTCCGGCGTTGAAAGATCAGTTACAGAAATATGAAAATCTGTTGAGTAGTTCTGAAATTATTCTAAACTATGATGAATACAGACGTATTTATATTGACATTCTCGACACTCAAAGAAGCTGGCTTATTAACAAAAATCGTGAAGAACTGCTGCTGGATGAAAATATCATTAGAAAACATCTGAGATTATTGGATTTGCAGGAAGAAAGACTGAATATGAAAGGCTGATACCGTTTATCATAATTTCAGTTTGGAATAAAAAGCCCGTTTCACAACTCGTGAAACGGGCTTTTTAATAATTTTTCTCAACTCCTCTGTTTGGGATTGTTTTCAGATAAACTGCCTTATTTGGTTTTGAAACAGATTTTCTTTGCTTATCTTATTCTGTAACCTTTAATTGCTGAATTTTTCCGTCAACAATATCGAAATTAAATTTTAAAATAATCGGACTGCCCGGAAATGATCCTGAAATTTTTGCCGACAGAATATTTTCTTTTTCATCATAATCTATCGGTTCCATAGTGGCTTTATATTCTTTATTGGATTTGTCAATCCATTGTTCAATTTCTGCTTTTCCGTTGTGTGTTTTTCCTTCATCAAAGACTACGGCTGTTTCTGTAAAACATTGCGCATAAGCAGCACTATCAAAATTGTTCTGTGTTTTTACTAACTCGGTGATTACTTTTGGTAAATTCATATTTTTTATTTTTAACGATTATTAAATTGTTGGTACTGTTCCGCCATCGATTACATATTCAGTTCCTGTTAAATAGCTGGCCCTTGGTGAAACAAGAAAGCCAACAAATTCAGCTACTTCGGCAGGTTCAGCAGGTCTTCCGAAAGGGATTCCTCCCAATGCATCCATCACACTTTGTTGTGCTTCTTCTACAGTACTGTTCGAGTTTCTTGCAATTTCACCCAGCCAGGCTTCCGATGCTGTTGTATTGATCCAGCCGGGTGAAACCGTCAGCACCCGAACACCTTTAGGGGTAACTTCGTTTGATAAACTTTTACTGTAGTTTCTCAATCCCGCTTTTGCAGCTGCGTAAGGTAAAGTAGAATCATAAAGAGGTAATTTACCCTGTATTGAAGCGATGTGAATGATAACACCACTTTTTCGATCAATCATCTGGGGTAAAAATCCTCTGTCCAGCCGAACCGGAGTCAAAAGATTAGCTTGCAGTGTTGATTCCCAATCTTCATCACTAAGCGCAGCAAATCCTCCTGCAGGCGTAGATGATCCACCAAGATTGTTTACCAGAATATCCAGCCTTCCATAGTTCGTAAGCACTTCGCTGACCACTTTTTGAGTACCTTCTGCTGTACTCAAATCTGCTGAAATGAAATGCAGACTGCTATTTTCTTGTTCAGGTGCATTTCTTGCGGTAATAATAACCGTTGCACCAGCTTGTAGCAACCTTTCTGCAATTGCTTTTCCGGTGCCTTTTGTACCTCCTGTCACCAATGCGATTTTACCAGATAACTCATTGTTGTAATTAAATTGTTCCATTTTAAAAATTATTTATAGGACAAAATTGAGGTATAAAAACAGTTCGAACAAGTACGGAATTACGATTCATATAGGGATAAATTATTCCCCTATTGTACCAATCGGAACATACGCTTACTTTTACATTATGTATGAGAGAAAAATAATTCCGAACTTAAATTGCGGGCTTGATCTAATTGGTGAAGTGCTGTATGGCAAATGGAAGATACGTTTGCTTTGGTTTATTGATCAAGGATATAAAAGGCCGAGCGAATTGCAGCGCAAGATTCCGGATGCATCCCGGCGGGTTTTAAATATCCAGTTAAAAGAGTTGGAAGACCACGAATTGGTTACAAAGAAAATCTATCCTGTTGTACCTCCAAAAGTAGAATATAGCCTGACAGAATTTGGTGAAAGTTTAATTCCTGTAATAGCAGCATTGGGGCAATGGGGAGATCAGCATGAGGATCGGTTAAGGACATTGATTATGAAACGAATTCAGAGATCTGCAGGAACAGAGGAAGATTAATGTTTCTTTACACTTTTGAATACCAAAGAGTCATTTACTCCCTTATCAGATAAAAGAAAATTTTATTACCTAATGACCACTTTACCAGCTACAATATCATTAATGAAATGATAAGCATTAAAAATCCAGAAAAAAACAAATGATCTATGCAAAATAAAATTTACATGCTTTTCGTATTATTGCTTCTGTCTTTTTGCCATTCACAGGATAATAAAATTGTTGATTTGGCAAAAATATCCAATGATTTTGATGTCTCAGAATTTTACAGCAATAAGATCAAAAAGACCAACGAGATCATCTCGAAAGATCCTAAAAGTATGGATAAAAAAGAAGCTCTTAATCTTTTAGATAATGCTTTTTTTGTAAAAGATACTTTAGGTTATTTTAAAACCGATGGGAGATTCCCTACAGAGCTTTCTTTAGAATCAACCAATGACTGGATGGTGAGAAATAAGAAACCAACTGAAATATTTGGCTATGGATACAAAACGGTCGCCTACGATCCGGAAAAGGACAAGATAGCTGTTTTGAATACAGTAACTTTCCCAAAAATGGATATGGTAGAAGACCGGAAAGGTAAACTAATGTATCTTAAAGTAGAAAAGACCTCAAAAACATCTGCTGATTATAGTAAAATCAAAGACTACATCAGTAAAAAATGCAAGAAAATTGCTGTTGACGACGATGATCCAAATGCTTCATACTGGAAAGATGAATCTTTTTACTATTATCTTTTTAAAGATGATCATCAAGAAGAGGAGATCTCTTTCGACTCACAGGGAAATAAAATATCGAAATCGGTAGAAGTAACAGAAATCAGATTGATGATGTTTGAAATGTCTTATATTAAGAAGATGGAAGAACTGGGTATTTATTCAGCAGGATATAAATTTTGGAAGAAATCTTTTTAATGCAAATAGTTTTATCTTTAAAAAATTCAGTAATCATTCAATTTATGTTAAAGATGAAAGAAATTAAAAGGCTGTTATTTTTCATATTCCTGTTGATATTTATAGGTTTCAACGCACAGAAAAGTAAAATGGATATCCAAAGTAAAGTATCGGACTGGAGAAATGATCCTTTCGGATATGCAGAGAAAATAATACCAAAAAAAATAAATGATGAGTTGATTCCTATCACTCTAAAAAAAGCTTACATTACAAAAGTAGATCAGGAAGAGGTTGTATTGGCAATTTGCGCGGTAGAGAAAAATAATAAAGAAACATCGTCATTGACCTATTTCTTTATCAGCCCTCAGACCAATCAAATGATTTCACAGTTTCAGTCTGTTTTGACTGTAAAAGGATGTAATCTCAGTATATCTGCATTCGTCATTAAAGATATCAATGGAGATAAAAAGGACGATTTTATCTTTTTAGAATTATATGATGACAAATGTAAAGGAGATTATTGGATAAGTTCAAATTTCCATCAGATCAAACCTGTCACAACAAAAAATGAATTGGATGATTATCTCAAACTTAGAAATGATATAAGAATCAACCGGAAGGTCAAAACGACTGAAACAGAATCGTTACAGAAACAGTTGGAAGCAGTCGTTACAGACTTATTTCATTAATAAAATGTCAAATATTGTTGGTCATGCCATTAAGAATAAATAATTACTGCAATATATTCTAACTTCTGTGATAATCATAAAAAAGACTAAAATAATGAAAAGCATTTACATATATTTTATATTTATTTTACTTTCGGTCCCATTGAACTTATTGGCTCAAAATAGTAATAGTAAAGAGCATTATACGTACCAGGTCAGAGAAGAACATGGAGACTTAAATAGCGATGGTAAGATGGATAGAATAATTGTGGAAATGGATACAGTGAACGAAACAAGACCGTTAAGATTACAGATTTTTCTGTCTCAACCAAATGGGAAATTAGCACTGGCCGTGTCTTCAACCCAAATCATTGAACCCCAATATCCGGTTGGAAACCAAGGGAAATTTAATGGATATCAAATTCCTGATTTTTTTATTGAAAAAGGGGTCTTAAAAATGTGGAGTGAAATTAAAGGCGGGAATATTACATACGACTTCAAATATAACAATGGTAATTTTGAATTAATTTATGTTGATAAGCTCACTAATAACGTAACTAAAGGCTATATTGATGAAAAAACAATATTTACAGAAACTAAATTTGATCTGATTACCGGGATCAGAACCGAAACTGATGAAATATCAGGTTCAGACAAAGCATTGAAAGTAAGAAAAAAAAGAGTTTTAATAAGACCTCTGCCTAAAATACAGGATTTTAAATTTTCCGATAAAGAATTATATTAAGAAACGAATATAAATAGGGAAGAGAGTAGAGCCTATCCTTGTTTGGTAGCCCCATCAGGGATCGAACCTGAATCTAAAGTTTAGGAAACTTTTATTCTATCCATTGAACTATGAGGCCGGATTGAATTATAAAAATACAAATTATTTAATGATCAACGAGTACTGTAAGAATAGAGACTAGGACAAATATGTTTGTGCCATTTTGTGCCATTTGAGGAAGAAAAATTAAAAAAGCTCTATTGGAAAAGGGTATATGGGTAAAAGAATCTGCCCTTTAGGGGCAGATTCAGTAGATAAATACATCTCATTTTTTTAATTAGACAACAATAAAAAGCACAGCCGACAATGCTGTGCTTAAATTTTTATTTCAAATTTAATTGCAATTTCAATAGTAGTAAGAAAAGCAAATAAAGTTTCCACTTCGATTATTATTACATAGTAAATGTAGTCATAATTTTAATACGAAATATGAATTTAATGTTAAAATTCACAAGTTATCCACAAAAAATTGTGGATAACTTGTGCGTTAGTTTAAAATCCAGCCTTTTGCCGTTTCAATATCCGTATCCTGTCCTTCTTTAGGTTCTACAGGAATGTCCGGATCTATCTTTCCATTATAGACTTTTCCGTTGCGGTCCATTTCATAAGAAACAGCCAGGGCAAGGCTTTTTCCATCACTTAACTGATATGGAATGTTAGCTGAAGTATATCCTGCAGATGGCTTTCCAAATAATTTTACATTACCCTTCCCAATAAAGGCGATGGTGGTGGCTTCTCCTGAGCTAGCAGTATTCGGGCCGATCAGTACTGCTATTTTTGACTGGCCGCTTTTAAGCTCATAAGAATCCTTAATTTTATGCGGTCCAAATTTTCTGTTTTTATAGATCCATGGGGTCTTTTTACTATTGTAAACAAAATATCCCAGTGTTCCTTCACCAATCAGACTGCCAAGTCCACTGATCATAGGATGCATATTTCCTCCGGTATTGGTTCTCAGATCTACAATCCAGCCTTTAATTGTATTTTCAGAATCCAGTTTTTTAATCATATCATGGATTTGCAGGGCAAATACATCCCCAACTTCTGTATTTAAAGACGCAAAACCCGGAACTGAAACATACCCGATGTTCTGATCAATCAGTCTGGAATCTGGTTTTGCATCATTAGTATTGGCAATTTTTTGTTTTGCTGTACGTTCTTTGCTATCAATAAAAGAATGATTATCACCAGCCTCTCTCAGGTTTTTGATGATATAATTTAAAGCGGCATCTGTATCATCAATGGTTTTCATTCCTTTTGAAAGATAATTCAGATTTGTATCAATATTCTTCCAGTCTAATTTATCTGAAAAAATAGAATTCTTTTTTACAATATCTTTAAACTCCTGAATGTATTTTGCAGAAACTTTTGAAGGCTCTTCTTTTGAAAATGCAATTTTATTGAGTTCAAAATGATCAAACCACACTGTTCCGTTCCCTGTAAACACCCCTCCAAGAAGCAGGCTTTTTACATTTTTATCAACAGTGAAAATTAAAGAATACTTTGTCCAGTCTTTATTCACAGCAATAGACTTTTGCTGTGAATCTGAATTTCCAAAGTCAATCATCTGGCCATTTTCATCTTTTACCTGAGTCCATAGATTGATTATTCCATTGGTGTTTTCAGATTTTACATATGCACTTATTTCTATTTTCTCTAATTGCTGAATGTCAAGAGGAACTTTTTGGGAAAAAGATTGAAAGTTTTTGGTATCATCAGACTTTCCAATAAGCTGCATCGAGGCTTTTCCTCCAAAATACTGTGAATAATCTAGCTTTCCTTCGTATGAATCTGCTTTTTTAATATTCCAGTGATTGGGTACTCCATCTGTCATGTTTTCAAAACTTGGATTTTGTATTTGAGCTTCCACTGAGCAGAACAGAAAGGCTGCTATCATGGTGTAGGTCAATTTTTTCATAGTTATTAATTTTGGCTAAAATAAAGAACTTGTCAGCAAATTTATGTTCTGTTAACAAATTTTAGTAATGGTTTAGAAGGATTAACAAATTTTAGACTTTACACATGATTTCTTACAATTACTGTTCAGAAAGGTATTGTAAAACAAAATCATTTAAGATTTTTTTCTCTTCATCACTGCCTTTATTGTCCATATGACCATGATTGATAGAGGTTGTTTGTACTGTTATAGAATACTTTTTTTGTACTGCTTCATTAGGAAGTACACCTTCATCAGCCGGATAATCGTTAGAACGTAAAGTATAAATCTTAGGAACAGAAGTTCTTGGCAGAAACATTCTCCGGTTGTCCATTGTGATCAGTTTATATACCAGATTAGGATGTTGATTACCAAATAACGCTGCCATATCACCGCCATTGGAGTGTCCTATTAATGTCAGATGTTTATAATCCAGTTCCGGTTTTGTCTTTTTAAGTTCATTAAGTACAAACAGAATATTATCCGAACCATTTTGCCAGAAAGGTCTTCTTACCATCTGTAAATTGCCATCTGTCGGCAACAAGCTGTCCGTAGTAAGCTCATGTTGAATGCTTACCGTAAAATAGCCTTTTGAAGCCAGTTTTTCTGTTAAATAAGAATATACAAAATAATCGCCGCCTTTATTGAGACCATACCCATGATTGAAGATAACAATCTGCTGGTTGGGAATCTTTTTATCAGTTTTTGGATGATAAAAGGCAACAGGAATTTTACGGTTTCTGCTTTGATCAAAAAAGGTTAAAGTATCCAGTTTTACTTCATAATCATGACTTTCAGTATTTTTATTTTGTACAGCACAGCTGGTTATAAAAAGAGGAATAATAAAAAGGGCAGTAAAGAAGTATTTCATGGATGGTTTTATTTGACAGAATAAAAGAATGATCTTAGTTCATCTGCAAATATATGAGGTAATTCCAATGCGGCAAAATGCCCTCCTTCATTCATCTTTTTAAAGCTGGTTACATTCACGAAACGTTCTGCCCATTCTTTCGGGAACTGAGCTTCACGGGGAAATACGAGTACTCCGGCCGGAACATTACTCTTTTGATGAACGTGAGTTCCGCTCCATAAAGCCGCAGCATCTTCTTTGTACATTCTCGCAGAAGATCCTATTGTTTGAGTTACCCAGTAAATCATAATATTGGTAAGCATCTCATCTCTTCCTCCAAACGCAGTTTCGACTAATTCTGATGGCGCTCCTGCGTTTATGAAGCTTATGATCCAGCCTGCAAGCCCGACAGGAGAGTCGTTCAGTCCATAAGCAAGAGATTGGGGTTTGGTAGACTGTACCATTGCGTAAGCTCCTTCACTATACCACCAGTGCTGTACAAACTGTGCAAATTGTTTTTCATCTTCACTCATTGTTGCCGGATCTTCCTGTCCGGTTGGATATCCAACGTCTGTAAGATGAACCGCTTCCATGACATCAGGATATTTTGAAATTAATGCTTTTACAACTGCCATCCCTATATCACCTCCGGCAGCACAGAATTTTTCATATCCAAGCACTTCAGTCATCAGTTTTTTCCAAAGATCGGCGACTCTTTCACTGCTGACCGCCTTTTTATCAGAAAAGCCAAATCCGGGAATAGAAGGGATAATCAGATCAAAACTCTGTTCGCCTTCGGTAAGCAAAGGAATAATTTTATGAAAACGGTAATAACTGTCCGGCCAGCCATGGGTAAGAATCAAAGGTTTTGGGTTGGAACCTTTTCCTCTGATGTATTGAAAATGAATCAGAATTCCGTCTATGTGGGTTGTGTACTGGGGATGTTGATTTAATTGCTGTTCATGCATTTTCCAGTTGTAATCATTTATCCAATAGTTGGTAAGCTCTTTCAGATAAGTTTCGTTGGTGCCGTAGCTCCAGCCAGAGCCTTCGGGTTCTTCAGGCCATCGGGTGTTTTGGATACGGTTTTTCAGGTCGGCTATCACCGATTCGGGGATGTTAACAGTAAATGGTTCCATATTAATATATTATATTGGTGTAAAGTGATTATCTTGAAAGGTGTTGATAATAAGAATGTTATCAAAGTTATAAACTTTCTCTTTTAATAAGTGTTGTCAAAATCATAAAATTTTTGATTTTTTAATGATGAAAAAAATGTAACTTTAATTCATTAAAATCTCGTAATACATATTACTGATTCAGGAATCATTAGGAAACCTGAAAATCTTAGGTTCAATTTCTGAACCCAATACTTTTATTATATCATATCATATCTAAAAAGCAAAGGCAATACGTCATTTGTAGTATCAACAGTCATTAGCGGTTAATTTGCTGCTGATTATTGATATTTAATATAAAGAAAAATCATTATGAATACCTATAAAATTGCCGTTATCGGCGGAACGGGAAAATCCGGTCAATATTTGGTGCAAAACCTATTGGAAAAGGGATATTCTCTTAAACTTTTAGTAAGACATCCTGAAAATTTTACCATTCAAAATTCCTTAATTGAAGTGGTAAAAGGAGATGTAAGAGATGAAGCAGCTGTCCGTTCATTAATTGAAGGGACTGATATTGTAATGAGCACTCTGGGGCAGCCAAAAGGAGAGAGATCTATATTCAGTGATGCAGCGAAAAATATCATCAGGGCGATGAATCATCATGGGATCAGTCGTTATATCGCAACCACAGGTTTGAGTGTGAATGCCTTATTGGATCAAAAAAATGAAAGGGTAAAAATGGCTACAGACTGGATGTATCAGAACTATCCTGAAACAACGGCTGATAAACAAAAAGAGTATGAACTTCTTATAGAAAGTAATCTGGACTGGACTTTTGTAAGATTGCCACTCATTCATCTTACAGAAGAAAGTTTTGCAGCGGAAACTAGTCTTACAGATTGTAAAGGGGAAAGCATCAGTGCCAAAGATCTGGCTGAGTTTCTGGTTTCTCAGATTAACAATTTTGAGTACATCAGAAAGAGTCCGTTTTTGTATAATCTGAAAGAGTAATATTTTAATTGATAAACAGAAGCAGTTGTCTCAGAATTCAAATAGTTTGAGCTTTGTCATTGACTACGTCAAATCTTCGATTTCTGACGAAGGAAGAATCTCATTGATAACCAATATATGAGATTCTTCACTACATTTCATTTCGTTCAGAATGACATTTCAAAGACAGCTATTTCTGTTTTAATTTCTTTTATTTTTTACGGCCATACATCAATATCCGCTTAAAGGCATAAATAGCAGGATATTTTGTAAACCTTTGTGTGATACGTGATTTAAATTCAGTAATGAAATCTTCTTTTTGACTTCCTTCCAGACGTTCCAGATAAGGCAATAAGGCTGTTCCTGAAATAAATTCATATAAAGCCTCATGATCATCTGCAATAATAGGATAAACCTTCTGGAAAATTTCTATATCCTGAATTCCGTTATCAAAGAGAATCTGAGCATAATCATCCATGGAAAGCACCGGCGAATCACGGTTGAAATGATTTAACTGTGATACATAAGGTTCTTCGTCTGCCATTTCCGTAAGAATTTGATTGAGAACATTTTCTTTCTGAACAGGCATCTGAATAGCGAGCTGTCCTGCAGGTGATAGCAATCCAATGATTTTAGGAAATAAATTTTCGTGATCATCTGCCCATTGTAAAGCCGCATTACTGAAAACAAGATCCCACTTTTGATCAGACTGTACTGTTTCTTCAATGCTCTGAAGCTTAAAGTGTAAACTGTCTTTTTCAAATTTTTTTGATTTTTCAAGCATTTCTGCTGAAGAATCAATTCCTAAAAATGTAGAACCTGTCAGTTTTTCGGCTAAAATGGAGGTTTGTTCTCCGGTACCACAACCTAAGTCAATGGCTTTTATATCGTTTTCAGGTTTGATTAATGCTGATAAATCGTAGAAGGGTTTGTAGCGTACATCTTTGTATTGATCGTATAATTCCGGATTCCAAGGCATAAAAATAATTTTGAAATGATATATAAAGGTAAAGAATCTATTTTAAAACAGGTGTTAAAATGCAGCCCGTTATTATTTAAATCAGCATAAAAAAAGCGACTGTTTCTAAAACAGTCGCTTTTCATTTTATTGTTCAAGTTTTTCCTTGATGTATTTTGCGGTGTAAGACTTTTTATTTTTTGTCAGATCTTCAGGAGTTCCTGCAAATACAACTTCACCACCGTGTTTTCCTGCTTCCGGACCAATATCAATAATATAATCGGCACATTTGATGATATCAGGCTGATGTTCAATAACAATCACGGAATGCCCAAGGTCAATCAATGCCTGCAATGATTTCAACAGCTTCTGAATATCATGGAAGTGCAATCCTGTGGAAGGCTCATCAAAGATAAATAAGGTTTTATCTGTCGTTACCCCTTTTACGAGGAATGAAGCCAGTTTTACACGCTGTGCCTCACCACCGGAAAGGGTAGAAGAGCTTTGTCCCAGCTGCAGATATCCTAACCCAACTTCCTGAAGAGGTCTCAGTTTTGTTACGATCTTTTCTTCATTATTATCTTTAAAGAAGTCCAGTGCTTCATTTACCGTCATGTGAAGGATATCCGAGATGTTTTTCTCATCAAATTTTACTTCAAGGATTTCGTTTTTGAATCGTGTTCCTTTACAAACCTCACATTCAAGCTCGATGTCTGCCATGAACTGCATAGAAACGCTGATCACTCCTTCTCCTTTACATTCATCACATCTTCCTCCATCTACGTTGAAAGAGAAGTGTTTAGGCTTATAACCCATCATTTTCGCTATTTTCTGCTTGGCAAAAAGATCACGGATGTCATCATAAGCTTTCAGATAGGTTACAGGGTTTGAACGGGATGATTTTCCAATCGGATTCTGATCAATAAGTTCAATGTTTTTGATCAGTTTTTTCGGGAATTCTACAGAATCATAGTCTCCTTTTTTACCACCCATTCCAAGCTGGATCTGAATGTCATTCGTAAGGATTTCTTTCATCAAAGTAGATTTTCCACTTCCTGAAACCCCGGAAATAACAACCAGACTTTCCAGAGGAACATCTACATCTATATTTTTAAGGTTGTTCTGACGGGCTCCTTTAATATGAATCCATTCTTTTCCTTTTCTTCGTTTCTTCGGAACTTCAATTTCCAGTCTTCCGGTAAGATATTCCGAAGTAAGGGTATTGGCTTTTTTCAGATCTTTATAATCTCCAGCAAATACCAGCTCACCACCAAGATAACCTGCTTCCGGACCAATATCAATAATATAATCCGCAGCTCTCATTACGTCTTCATCGTGTTCTACCACAATTACGGTGTTTCCAAGGTCACGAAGATTTTTCAATACTTCAATCAGGTTTTCCGTGTCTTTAGAGTGAAGGCCGATAGAAGGTTCATCCAGGATATAAATAGATCCTACCAAAGAACTCCCTAAGCTTGTTGCTAAGTTGATTCTCTGACTTTCTCCTCCTGAAAGGGTATTGGAAGTTCTGTTTAGTGTTAAATAACCTAACCCTACCTTTAATAAAAATTCCAGGCGGGTGGTGATTTCATAGATCAGTCTTTTAGCAACCTCTTTGTCATGATCTGAAAGCTTTAATCCATTGATTACCGGAGCCAGTTCATCCAAAGGAAGTTCTATCATCGACTGGATATTATGTCCGTCTACTTTTACCCAACTTGTTTCTTCACGCAGTCTCAATCCTTCACACGTAGGACAGAGGGTTTTTCCTCTGTAGCGTGAAAGCATTACCCTGTACTGGATTTTATATAAGTTTTCTTCAAGCATTTTGAAGAAATTATTGATGGATGGGAAACTGCTTTTTCCATCACCTTTCCAAAGGAAATTTTTCTGTTCTTTTGTTAATTGGTGATAAGGTTTATGAATAGGGAAGTCACCTGCTTTTTTGATGAAGTCTTTTTTCCATTCACTCATGGTTTCACCTCTCCAGCTGACAACGGCATCTTCGTAGATGGATAATGTTTTATTGGGAACTACAAGATCTTCGTCTATTCCGATTACTTTTCCATATCCTTCACATGCAGGGCATGCACCGTATGGATTATTGAAGCTGAAAAAATGAACATTCGGTTCAAGAAATTCCATTCCGTCCAGTTCAAACTTATTGGAGAATTCTTTTACTTTTTCAGTATCTGTATTTTTTAACGAGCAATAGCCGCGTCCTTCATAAAACGCCATCTGGATAGAGTCCGCAAGCCTTTGCAAAAAGCTTTCATCTTCTTCATAGGAGAAACGGTCAATGACAAGATTGATCGTCATTCCTTTTTCAGGAACAAATCCAAAGCTTTCCAGATCCTCGATTCCTGCTAAGTTTCCGTTGATTTCAAGTCTTGTGAAACCTGCCAGTTTTAAAATATTCAGGGTTTCTTTAAAATTGTCAGCATCATATTCTAAAGGAGCTGTCAATAAGAAAGAAGTATCTTTTTTGGATGCTTTGATAAAATCTACCACATCAGAAACCGAGTCTTTTTTCACTTCTTCTCCCGAAACAGGAGAAAATGTTTTCCCGATTCTGGCAAAAAGAAGTTTCATATAATCGTAGATCTCCGTAGAGGTTCCTACCGTAGAACGCGGATTGGAAGAAATTACTTTCTGCTGGATCGCAATAGACGGCGCAAGTCCTTTGATATCATCTACTTTTGGCTTTTCTAATTTCCCCAAAAACTGACGTGCATAAGAACTTAAACTTTCAACATACCTTCTCTGCCCTTCAGCATAAATGGTATCAAAGGCTAAAGATGACTTACCGCTTCCTGAAACTCCTGTAATCACAATCAGTTTATTCTTCGGGATCAGAACATCTATATGTTTCAGATTGTTAAGATGTGCATTCTTAACGAAAATCTGTTTTTTTATGTCTATTTCTGTTGTATTAGCCATATTTTGTTTATTCATAAAAGTGACTGTACAGCATTAAGGCTGCCAGTATAATGGTGTTTTGCCACAGAATATTCCAAGGCTGTCATCAATTGAATTTTTCCTCTATTCTTGAATCTGTCTGATCTTTTTAGCCTCATTTTTTAAAAGAATGCATTAAAAAAATACAGTTGAAAAAGAATAATTTCATTATAAAATTAAGACCCACAAAATTACGAATTTTTAGTGAAAATTTTATGCATATATTATTGTTAAAAATTATTATTATAAATGGTAAATCACACAATTAAAATTGGAAAATAATCATCGGAAAATGATAAAATCAAGTGGGTTTTGTGATTTATTCTTCATTTATTGTTTATTTTACTGTACTTTATATAGTTTTAGAAATTATGTTAAATTTTTTCATGAAACTATTGTTTTGTATTTTAAAATTATTTAAAATTGTACCTGTAAATATGTAATATAGATATGAGAAAATTATTCAGAGATCTGGTTACACATTTAATGAAGAAAAGATAGAATTACTCCCTCACACACAGATGCAGCATTACGCTGCATCTTTTTTTATGACAACTATCATTTGCCTGTCTTGGTGAACTCCCTTACTTTTGGAATCTGTTATAAAAGAAAAACTACGGAAACGATTATGATCAAAAAGATAGGAAGTGCTTTTTTTCTGGGATCTTTACTTTGGATAAATGCACAGGAGAAGACAACAGATATTGAAAGCATTGAATTTCAGGGGAAATTTATCTCTACACCTTATAAAAGTGCCAACCAGAATATCAGCATTATCAGCAGAGAAGATATTGTAAATTCTCCAGCTAAAAGTATAGACGAGATTCTTCAGCAGGTACCAGGAATGGATATCAGAAGGAGAGGTGCTAATGGGGTGCAGAGTGATATCGGTTTCCGGGGAAGTTCTTTTGAGCAGGTTCTTCTGCTTCTGAACGGAATCAGGATGAATGACTCCCAGACCGGACATAACAATATGAATATTCCCGTTGATCTGGATGACGTAGAAAGAATAGAAATCATAAAAGGGCCAGCTGCCAGACGTTTTGGGCAGAATGCTTATGCAGGTGTGATCAATATCATTACTAAAACGGTTCCCGGAAAGAAAGTGAAAATCAGTGCAGATGGAGGAGACTACAGTACTTACGGGCTTGGATTCAATGCGCAGATAGGAAATGAAAAATTCACCAATTCCCTTCAAGCCAACTCTTCCTCTTCAGAAGGGTATATGTTCAATACTGATTATGAGATCAGAAATGTCTTTTATCAGGGAAAACTGAACATTAAAAACGGGGACGTAAAGGTTCAGGCAGGTTTTTCGGAAAAGAAATTCGGAGCCAATGGTTTTTATGCTTCCAGTGCTGCAACAAAACAGTATGAAGAGACACAGGCATCTATTGTAAGTGTAGCTCATCAGCAGACGTTTGGGAAACTGAAACTGAATTCAAATGCATATTGGAGAAGAGGACAGGATATGTATCTTTATAACAGATGGGATCCTGATTTTTACAGAAACATGCACATTGGAAATAATGTAGGCGGCGAAGTAAATTCCAGCTACCAATGGGGATTGGGAACAACCGGAATTGGGGTAGAATTGAGAAAAGAATTTTTGGTGAGCAGTAATCTGGGTAACAGAAACCGTTTTGTATCTCAGGTTTTCTTTGAGCATCATTTTTCATTACTGGATAAAAAACTGAACATCAGCCCGGGAATTTCATGGGCCAACTACTCTAAAGAAGGAAATTTCTTTTATCCTGGTTTGGATGTCGGTTATAACTTTAATCCCAATAGTAAAATCTACGGAAATATTGCAAAAGTACACCGTATACCAACCTTTACCGAACTTTTTTATATAAGTAAAACGGAACAGGGAAATCCAGATTTAAGGCCTGAAAATGCGCTTTCATCCGAGGTAGGATATCAATATCAGAATAACAAAATTTTAGCTAAAATAAGCGGGTTTTTAAGGAACTCCAGCAATTCTATTGACTGGGTTAAAAATGACCTTAAAGACAAAGTCTGGTTTGCAGAAAATGTAGGAGATATCAAAACCAAAGGGATTGAAGCAGAGTGGAGCCATAGGCCTTTAGACTGGCTGAAATATACGGTTGGATATACTTATATCGACAGTAAATATGAAGAAAAAACTGGCTTGGTTTCAAGATATATTCTGGATAATCTGAAGCATCAGCTGGTTTCCAAATTAGAGGTGAAATTCCTGAAAAACTTTACCAACGAGCTTGTTTACCGTTACAATGAAAGAGTAAATCTGGGAACTTACAATCTTCTTGATGAGAAGCTGAGTTTTACTAAAAAAGACTACTCAGTCTATGTTTTGATTAACAATATTACGAATACAAACTACACGGAAGCATTTGGGGTAGCAATGCCACAAAGGTGGTTCCACATTGGGTTTTCTTACACAATTAATATTAAGTAGGTGTTAATTTAATATTAATGAAAGTTAATATTAATAAATTGTTAAAAAATATACATTTGCAAAAATTTTTTATGAAACGTCTTATAGGCTTAGGTTTACTACTTGGAATTTCTTTTTTTAAAGCACAGGAACATATTTCCAGCTTCAATGCAGTGACTCTGACCTATAAGTTTCATCCGAAATTTTTCCTTTATGCAGAAGGGCAGATGCGTGGTAATGAAGAGTACACTTACCCTGATTATTATGAGATAAAAGGGGGCTTAGGATACAATCTTACCCAGAATCACAAGCCTTTTGTGGGATTGGGAAGATATGTTAACTATAAAGAGCACAGCTTAAGCAGAGAGGAGTTTAGAGTATGGCTTCAGGATGTCATTGATATTAAAAAAGGCATCGTGAAGTTTGAAAACCGTTTTCGTGTTGAAAAAAGCTGGTTCTATGAGCCTAAAACAGATCTTACTTCCCAGAGAATGCGTTACAGATACCGTCTGAATGTAAGTGTGCCTTTAAATTCCAAAACCATTAAGAAAGGAACTGTCTTCGCTAATGCATATGACGAAATCTTCTTTGTAAGCCCGATGAAGCCTAGTTTTGCCAGAAACAGAGTCTATGGTGGTTTCGGCTATCAGATTGATGATTACTTTGGGATCGTAAGCGGATATCTTTGGCAGCGTGAATTTGAAGCAAAAGGGAATAAAAATTTACATTTTGTTTACCTTGCGTTAAACATCAACATTGATGGAACAAATCATCACACAAAAACCTATGATTTCCCGGGGGCGGATTAATTCTTATTTAAACCTGACTGAAAATTTAATAAATCCAGCTTAGAATTAAGATAATGATCGTTGAGTAATGCCCGGTATTTTTCAATCAGCAGGGATACAGCACTTACCTCATGTTCAAGATATTTGTCTTTGTTGAAGTAAATGTATTCGGAATCTACAAATTCCTGAAAAAGGTTTTTGTCTTCATCACTTAAGGCTTCCTTATAAGCTGAGTTTTCAAGAAGTACTCTGGTCTTTTGTTTAAAAGGTTCTTCTGCTTTTAACAGCTTGGCTCTATGTTTACGGATTTCTTCAAAAGGTAAAGTGACTGCCATAAACTGCAGATATACTGTAAATTCATTTAGACTTTTCTGGAAATCATCAAATTCTCTGTCTATGACGGCCAGTTTTTTATACTTGACGAGCAGGTCTTTTTTAAGGTCCTCATCAGAAATATGATAATAGTGTTGAAAGATCGCTTTGTCATTTTCCAAAAGTTCTTCCTGCACTTTTTTCAGTTCATTTTCAAGATCAGGAATAAGTTTTCCGGCATCTTTTGCTTTGTACAGACTGCCGTCAAATCTGAAGGTTTTTATTTCTTTCGGATAGGAAGCCAGGTATTGCAGAGTCTGTATATCACTCTCTATTCCGGATTTTTCGTAGACTAAAGATACTTTCTTGTCACTGAAAAGTTCAGAAGTATGATGAGGTGAGGAGCCTGAAATTACAGATTCAATATTTTCTACAATAGGATTATGCCTTTCGTAATATCCGTTAAAATCTGAACTGAAAGTTTTATAGGTACTATTGTCCAGATAGAGCTGTATAAAGCTTTCATCATCTATCACTTCACCTACATTTTTTACACTGCGTAAAGTGAGGAATTTTGACGTCATGATTTCGCAGATAGTATCAAAACCACTGATGATTTCTTTCGCATATCTGTGGTCTGCAGCTGTATTCCTGGTTTCGTTTGTTTTAATCCTTTCAATCCTTTTTAGAATATCCGGATGTGAAGTCCATTGGTCTTCAATTTCTATTCTGGATTTATTATACCGGGTAAGATCTTCGGGATCTATTTTAGGAAGTCCGTTTACATAAGGATGATTATTTCTTTCGCATAAGATTTTCATTAAAGAAATCTGGTTCTTATAAAGATCCTTTGGAAGGTATTTTTGCTGGTTTTCAATATAAAAATTAAAAGAATAATTAAAAGCAGCATCACTTAATTCCAGCCTTAACAGCGATGAAGCCTGCTCTTCAGGATTGGTAATAAAGGTTGAAATAGCATCTGCATGATATTCCATTTCTCTTTGGAGAGAAGCATGGTTTTTGAAAAGAAAATTTGATATACTTTTAAGAACAGATTGAAATGCATTGATGAAACTGACGGATATCAGACCAAAAATTTTAAAAACAGCATTGCCTCCCGAAAATTCCAATATGAAATTTTCATACTCTTTATTATTGTAAACAGTTTCAAAGATTATTTTTTCAGCCTGATTCACATAGCCTCCTACCTTCATGCTTTTCTGAGAGAAATGTCCAAACTCATGAGCTAAAATGGATCTTAATTCTCCCACACTGGTTGAATTGATAAGTCCAACCCCTATCGTCAGGTTTTTCTTTACCGGCAAAAACATACTCCAGAAAATAGAATTATAGCTTACACTGGCATTCACATCGGGTGAAAGAAAAACTTTCTGCGGCGTATTTACTTTGGTTTCAGCTACAATTTCATCAATAATTGCAAACAGCTCAGGCTGATGGGATCTGTTGACTTCTATCAGATGACGGGTACTGTAATGTGTCTTTTTGAAAATAAATTTAACGAGAAATATAAACACAAAAACTCCAACACTTAGCAATCCTGCTGCACCAAAAACTGTAAAGTAATTGAGAGAAATACTTAACAGCTTTATTGCTCCGTATCCTAATAAGAAGATCATTAGGAGTGAAGCGAGTATAAGTATCAGATAAATCAGGAAAAAAACTGAAATAGATACAATAGCAGAGACCAGCTTGGATTGATAAGCTGATGAAATTTTAGGGAGGTTATTAGTCATGTGTTTTTTATTAATATTTCTCTATCAGATAGCGATACGCTTTCAGATATTTGTTGAATCTTTTAATATCTTTAGGCGTAAGTTCTCTGTTGACTCTTCTAAGATCCATATTGTCACGAAGGTCATTTAGTTTTACAGCAACAGAGAGAAGAGATCTTTCTGTTCTTTTAATAAAATCATCGTATTCTTCTTCCGGATCAAACTTGGTAAGGCAGCTGATGGCGAAAATAATATATTCAGGAAACCCTTCAGACCTTAAATAATCCAGACTGAATTCTTCCGGATGGTCTTCTACTACATCATGTAGTACACCAACAATTTTTTCGTCCAGTGTTTTACCATAATTCATCACACGCATTACATGAGCTATGTATGGAGCATGGTATTTATCGGTTTGTCCTTTATGGGCTTTGTCTGCAATTTTAATTGCTCTATTCAGTAATTCTTCTTTTGTCATTTCTAATGAAAAATAGAGTACAAAAATAAAAAATGCCTTAAAAAAATAAGACATTTTTATCAAGATTATTTCAATTCATTTTAAAGGCTGGCTTCATCCTCTACGTGAGCGTGTGGAGCATTGTTTTTTACAGATTCTATTCCGTTTTCCATGCCGTTATCAGATTCATACATTTGGCTGGTTCCTATGATCTGGCCATTTCCTGCCTTAAGATTGAAATAACATCTGCCGTCATTGGCTGTATTTCTTTCAAATTTTGAATCTTCCTGCGCATTGGCCTTTACAGATCCGATTCCGTTTTCGCAGGAAGGCTTTGTGCTGTATCCCTGGCTGGTTAAGATAACCTGTCCGTTTCCGGCTTTGAGGTTAAACTGAAAGTCTCCGTTTGTTCTTTTAGAGATAATAAATTTTCCCATGTTTATTGTTTTTTGAATTGGTGTTGTTTTATTTAGAGGGTATGAGTTTTTTTGGACTTACCTGGAGTTTGTCAGGTATGATAGCGTTTAAAATTTTGTATTGCGAATAATCCTTTGCAGGTTCTTTCAAAGCCAGATACATCATAGTATCATTAGGTTTCTTAATCAACATCTTATAAAATGCTGTCCGGGGTTGATTCGATTTCAACGCAAAGTATCCGGGGAATTCCCCTTTGCTGACAATTTTTACGGTATCTGTTTTGGGAATAGGAAGTAAGTTGTCCTTTTTTTGTGCCATCAGAGAAGCAGATAAAAGGAGTAGGGGAAATAATGTCTTCATGCTATGTTTTGCGTTTTATGGTTTTTAGTTATAATAAAATTAGCAAAAATTATTGATATTTAAAGTTTTTTAAATGTCCATTCATCTTTTAATGATAACTGATATCTTTTTGTAATGATCTTTTTAGGAAATAAGATTGTAAGCAGTATATTTTCATGGTGATCATCCTTTTTATCGGAAATAATGGCCATGGAGAAATAAGAATGATTTCCTTTCGATTTCCATTTTTTAAACTCTGTATCTCTATATATTTGCAAGCTTTCATCACTTTCATCTCTTTTCCTGTCCATCCAAAATAAATCCATCTTTAAATAACCAGGATAATCATTGGCCAGGTTCTTTATTTCATCGATCAGAAAAGGATATTTTTTCAAAATCATGCGGGCATCATTACATCTGCTTTTTTCAAATTCCTGCATCACTTCAGTACCACAAACGACTATCCTGCGATCTACAAATACCTTTTTGGGTTTCTCTGGTTTGGAATGATAGGCACTCAATATTTTGTTTAAAACATGATCTTCAAGAATACCATTGCAGGCTAAAGTATCATTCTGTCTGCGCTGTGACAAAGCAATAACGGGTAGTAAAATAGTAATGATAAAATATAATTTTAATTTCATGTTTAGTTTTATCATTTAAATATAAAAAAAAACGCCCCAAAATGTGGCGTTTTGAATCAAATTTATGTTGTTAAAGACTAATAAGCTCCTTTCTCGATATAGTGAGCTGCAACTTTTTCAGTTAAAGCCACTACATTCGGCTGATTAGTATATTTTGTGAATCTTCTTAATCCGGAAAGCATCATTCTCTGTTCGTCGCCTTCCGCGAAAGAAACAATTCCTTCTTTTGCTGCAGAAATGATTTTGTCGATAGCTTTGTAAAGATTTAATTGAGCCATCGCAGCTTCCACAGAATCAGCAGAGAAATGTTTTTCAGTTCTTAAAACTGCAGATTCTGCCATGTAGATCTGGTTCAGGATTTCAGATGCATTCAATAGCAAATGCTGTTGTTTCTCAATATCCATCATATATTTCTGAAGAGCAGCTCCGGAAACCATTAAGAATACTTTCTTAAGATTTGCGATAATTGCTTTTTCCTCACTCATAAATTCTGAATAATCAGGAACTTCAAATGAAGGAATACCCATCAATTCTTTGCTGATTGCCATTGCAGGAGATAAAAGGTCCAATTCACCCTTCATTGCTCTCTTGATAAGCATTCCTACAGCCAAAAGTCTGTTGATTTCGTTGGTACCTTCATAGATTCTTCCAATTCTTGCATCTCTCCATGCAGATTCCATTGGAGTATCTTCTGAGAATCCCATTCCACCATAAATCTGAATTCCTTCATCAGCTGTATTTTGAGTAAGATCAGACACAAAAACTTTTAAGATAGAAGCTTCCACTGCAAACTCTTCAACACCTTTCAATTCAGCTTGTTGGTGATCCATTCCTCCGGCAACCAATTCTGCAATTTTATCTTCTACATTTTTTGCTAAACGGTAAGAACCAGCTTCACTTACGAAAACTCCGGTTGACATTTCAGCAATTTTCTTTCTGATGGCCCCAAAAGTTGAAATGGAAACTCCAAACTGTTTTCTTTCGTTTGCATACTGAATAGAATGGTTTAAAATTCTTCTTTGTCCGTCAAGATTGGCAGCAGCTAATTTAATTCTACCAACATTTAATGCATTTAAAGCGATCTTGAAACCATTGTTTCTTTCACCCAACATATTTTCGACAGGAACTTTCATATCATTAAAGAAAACCTGACGAGTTGAAGAGGAGCGAATTCCTAATTTATGTTCTTCTTCACCAAAAGTTAAGCTGTTTGGATCTTCTAATTCTGAACGGTTGATAACAAAACCTGTAATATTTTTATCATCATCTATTTTAGCAAATAAAGTGAAAGTATCAGCAAAACCAGCATTGGAAATCCACATTTTTTGTCCGTTGATGATGTAATGTTTTCCATCATCAGACAATTTTGCTCTTGTCTTTCCTGAATTGGCATCAGATCCGGCATCCGGTTCAGTCAGGCAATATGCTCCAAACTTTGTTCCTGTAGCTAAATCCGGAAGATATTTCTTTTTTAATTCTTCACTTCCGTAAAGAAGAGTTGGAAGAGTCCCGATTCCGGTATGTGCTCCATAAGCTGTTGCTAATGAACCATTTCCTCCTGAAACATAATCGCAAGCCAACATGGTGCTCACAAATCCCATTCCAAGACCACCATATTCTTCGGGAACAGTAATTCCCAAAAGTCCCATTTCACCTAACTGACGCATTGTTTTTTCGGTCAATTCATAGTCTTTTTTCTCAAAACGGTCATGATGTGGAATCACTTCTCTGTCTATAAATTCTTTCGCAGAATCACGAAGCATTTTCTGTTCTTCACTCAGTTCTTCAAGACTGAAAATTTCGTTTGCAGGAATTTGTTTGATCAGGAATTCTCCGCCTTTAAGTATATTGCTCATTTGTTATTATTTTAAATTTTAGATTATAAATTTTAAATTAGATTTTGTTATTATAAATTTTCAGATGATGTTTTGATGATTTTAGTCAAAATATTGATGATCATTTCAATGTCTCTTAAATATGAATTGATCTCTATTTGAACAAGATTTGAAGAATCATAAAGCTTCAGCCAATATTTTGTTTCTCTAGCTTCTTTATTTGCAATAGAAAGCTTTGAGATAAAATCTTTTTTAGATTGAGCAGCTATAGCTTCTTCTACATTTGCTCCAATGGAAGTTCCAGAACGAAGAATTTGTTTTGATAAAATAAACTCGCTTTGAGATTTACATTCAGTATAAAATTTAATTATTCTTAAGGCAAAATCAAAAGTTTTTATTTGGATCAAATTGTCTTCTTTGAAACTCATTACATCTAAAATTTATAATTTAAAATCTATAATTAATTAAAGTAGTTCAAAAATAGAAGCCGCTCCCTGTCCGGTTCCCACACACATAGAAACCATTCCGTACTTGTTGCCTCGTCTTCTCATTTCGTCAAGAAGTTGAACGGTTAGCTTCGTTCCTGTACATCCCAGTGGGTGTCCAAGGGCGATGGCTCCTCCGTTTACGTTTAAGATATCAGGATTTAACCCTAATTCTTTTTTGATAGCAACAGATTGAGAAGCAAAAGCTTCATTAAGTTCGATCAACTCGATATCTTTTAATTCTAAACCTGCTTGTTTTAAAGCTTTTGGAATAGCATAGATAGGTCCCATTCCCATGATTCTTGGCTCTAATCCGGCTGCAGCATAAGCAACTAATCTTGCTTCGGGCTCCAATCCTAATTCTTTGACCATTTCTTCACTCATTACCATTACGAAAGCTGCTCCATCACTCATTTGAGAAGAGTTTCCGGCTGTTACACTTCCTCCGTTGGCGAATACAGGTCTTAATTTTGCTAAACCAGCTAGAGAAGTATCAGCTCTTGGGCCTTCATCTACTGAAAAATCAAACTTTTTAGTCTGCATTTTCTGATTTTCATCCAGAAAGTTATATTCTACAGGAATCGAAACAATCTGGTTGGCAAACTTTCCTTCCTGATTTGCTTTTAAAGCCTTCATATGAGATTCGAAAGCGAACTGATCCTGTTCTTCTCTTGTAATATTATATTGCTTAGCAACTTCTTCCGCCGTGTAACCCATTCCCCAATAGTAATCAGGGTTAGTTTTTGCGATATCCGTTTCTGGAACAGGTTTGTAACCTCCCATCGGAATATATGACATCGATTCTGTACCACCCGCGATGATGCAGTCTGCCATTCCAGCTTGAATTTTTGCAGAAGCAATCGCAATCGCCTCACTCCCTGAAGCACAGTATCTGTTTACGGTTACTCCTGGAACTTTATCTGTATTTAAACCCATTAAGGAGATCAAACGGGCAACGTTTAATCCTTGCTCTGCCTCAGGCATTGCATTTCCTACGATAAGGTCATCAATTCTGTTTTTATCTAATTGTGGTAGCTCAGCCATTAATTTTTCAATAACGGTAGCGGCCATGACATCAGGTCTTGTAAATCTTAAACTTCCTTTTGGAGCTTTTCCAACGGCAGTTCTGAAACCTTTTACTATATATGCTGTTTTCATTTTTTTTGTTTAATTAAATTGTTTTAAGAATTTTTAACCTCGTAGAGGTAAACTGTTCATAGTATTTGTTTATGCTTTCTTTGTGGAGCTCCGTAGGAGCGACCTGTTAATCAATAACCCATTCAAATAAATATTTTGGATCATATTCTATCTCAAATTTTGACATAAAATCCAGATATTCTTCTCTAAAAGTTTTCTTTTTATGATGTTCCTCCTGATTCAAAATATATTTTACAACAGAGTCAACACTGCTTTTAGAATAAGAAAAAGCTCCGTACCCTTCTTGCCAATTGAATTTTCCATTTATCCATCCTTTTTCATTGATGAATTTTGAAGAACCAGCTTTAATATCTCTTACTAAATCTGAAACTGATAGTGTCGGATTCAGACTTACAAGAATATGGACATGGTCTGGCATTGCAAAAACTGCGAATAATTTTTGGTTTCTATTGGAAACAATACCTGTAATAAACCGATGTAATTCTTCTCTGTTTTCTTTTGAAATCAGATTTTGTCTTCCTTTTACAGCGAAAACAATTTGAATATAAATCTGAGTGTAGGTATTTGCCATAAATTAACAGGCCGCCTCTACGAGGCTCTCCAATTTTTAAATTATTCATGCTATTAACAGTTTGCTCCTACGGAGCTGCCTGTTAGTTTCTCAAAGGTTTTCCATTTTGCAACATATACTGAATTCTTTCCAGAGTTTTTCTTTCACCACAAAGCTGAAGGAAGGTTTCTCTTTCAAGGTTCAATAAATATTGTTCTGTAACAACTGTTGGTTCAGACAGGTTTCCACCTACCATTACATTAGCTAACTTGTCTGCAATTTTCTTGTCGTGTGCAGAGATGAAGTTTCCGGTTAGCATCTGGTCAGTTCCTACGTAGAACATTCCTAATGCATCTTTACCAAGAACTTTTACTTTCTGCTCGATAGGTTGAGTATATCCTTGTTCTGCTAATAATTTCGCTACTTTTTTAGCTTCAGCAATTTGTCTGTTTTTGCTTACGGAAACAATGTCTTTTCCTTTTTCAAGGATACCCATGTCATAAGCTTCATATGCTGAAGTGGCTACTTTACCCATTGCGATATTCATGAAAGCATCACGAAGTCTGTTATTTTTCACATCATCGCTGTGGAATTCTCTGGAAGTTCTTAAAGTCAATTCTTTAGTTCCACCACCACCAGGAATGACACCCACTCCGGTTTCTACTAGTCCGATATAAGTTTCTGCTGCTGCAACCACTCGGTCTGCATGCATCGTCATTTCGCATCCTCCACCTAGAGTCATTCCGTGAGGAGCAACTACAACAGGAATAGAGGAGTAGCGTACCCTCATCATAGATTTCTGGAAGTAAGCAATTGCCATATTCAAATCATCCCAATCCTGCTCAATAGCCATCATGAGAATCATCGCAAGATTAGCACCTACAGAGAAATTTGTTCCCTGGTTTCCTACAACCAATCCGTCATATTCTTTTTCTGCTAAGTCAATCGCTCTGTTTAATCCATCAAGAACTTCGCCTCCAAGAGAGTTCATTTTTGAGCGGATCTCAAAGTTGATGATTCCGTCTCCTAAATCTTCAATAGAAGCACCGGAATTGCTCCAAAGTGTTTTGTTTTTTCTGATATTGTCTAAGATGATGAATGCATCCTGACCCGGGATTTTATTGTATTCTCCTGAATTTTTATCAACATAAATACTTTGTCCTTCATCATTTACTTTATAGAAGGTTTCTACGTTTTTCACCCAGTCAGAAACTTCGTATCCTGCATCTTTTGCCAGTTCAATACCTTTTGCAACGCCTACAGCATCCCAGATTTCAAATGGACCATTTTCCCATCCGAAACCGGCTCTCATGGCATCGTCAATTTTATAAACTTCGTCAGAAATTTCAGGTACTTTGTGCGAAACATAAGCGAATAATGCCCCTAAAGATTTTCTGTATAATTCTCCAGCTTTATCTTTACCTCCGATCAGAACTTTGAATCTGTCAATTGGTTTATCAATCGCTTTTGTTAATTCTAAAGTAGGAAATGATGATTTTCCTTGAAGTTCATACTCTAAAGTATCAAGGTTTAATCCGTGAATTTCAGATTTTCCTTCTGCGTTTTTTACTTTTTTATAGAAACCTTGTTCAGTTTTTGAACCTAACCATTTATTATCCATCATTTTCTGGATATAAGCTGGAAGAGCGAAAACATCATTAAAGTCATTGGTTTCAGCACCGCTCTGGCGAACTCCGTTGGCAACCATAACCAAGGTGTCAAGACCTACAACGTCAGCTGTTCTGAACGTGGCAGATTTTGGACGGCCGATCACCGGACCTGTTAATTTATCAACATCAGAAACGGTAAGGCCCAATTTCTGTACATTATGAAGAAGATCCATCATAGAGAATACTCCGATTCTGTTGGCGATGAAAGCAGGGGTATCTTTGGCTAAAACAGTCGTTTTACCTAAGAATTTCGCTCCGTAATTCATATAGAAATCAATGATCTCAGGAGCTGTATCGTTGGTAGGAATAATCTCTAAAAGAGGAAGGTATCTTACCGGATTGAAGAAGTGTGTTCCTGCGAAGTACTTTTTGAAATCTTCGCTTCTTCCTTCTGTCAGGAAGTGAATGGGAATACCAGAAGTATTAGAAGAAATCAATGTTCCCGGTTTTCTGAACTGTTCAATCTTTTCATAAACGGACTTCTTGATGTCAAGTCTTTCTACTACTACTTCAATGATCCAGTCCGTATTTTTTATTTTCGGCAAATCATCATCGAAGTTTCCGATTTTAATTCTGTCTGCAAACTTTGGTGAATAAAGAAGTGCAGGACTTGCTTTTTTAAGTTTTTCAAAGTTTTCGGAAGCAATTCTGTTTCTTACTACTTTGTCATCTTTGGTCAAACCTTTTTTCTGTTCAGCTTCAGTAAGTTCAAAAGGAACAATATCCAAGAGTGATACTTCAACACCGATGTTGGCGAAGTGAGCAGCGATACCGCTTCCCATAATTCCTGAACCAAGAACCGTTACATGTTTGATTCTTCTTTTCATATGTAAATTTTTATTTTTATAAGATTATATGACACCCAAAGGTCCCATCATAATTTATTTTCTGTTGTTTAATAATTCGTTTGCTATTTTCATTATTTCGGTCATCACGTCTTTGAAAGCATCCAGCTTTTCGGGGGCTATTTTTTCCATCACCTTCTTATTGAAGTTGACAACGACTTCCTTTGACATATTTCTGGAGTTTAATCCTTTATCTGTAAGCTTAATGATAACCTCTCTTTTATCAGTGGTTGTCTTTTCCTTATAGATATATCCGTTATCTTCCAGAAGTTTGATGATTCTCGTTAATGAAGTGGGTTCAATAGCCATCTTTGGACCAAGATTGGTACTTCGGGTTCCTTCTTTGGGATCAATTTTAAGAAGAGTAAGCGCCTGTACCGCTGTGGAATCATGTTCCTGGGCTAGTTCTGTGTACATTTTAGAAACAGCCAACCAGGTCTGCTTTAAAATTAAATCTACGTTTTCTATTTTTTCCTTATTATTATCCATCATTTTTGCGCCAATGGTTTTACCCAAATGTAGTAAATATTATGCATGCATAGTATTTATTAACGTTAAATTTTGTTAATAACCTGAAAATAAATATGTTAAATTGTATGACTTGCATAATACTATGCATGCATAGTATATGAATTAATCAAAGAAAATCTAGTATTAATGAATGTTTTGGATCAAATCAACGATTTCTTCAAAAGATTCACATTGATACTTGGCTGAATCTTTAGTAATAACCCAAAAACCATTCTGAAAGTGAAAATTGAGCGTAGAAAGGTCTTTTGGAAAGTTTTTTTGAAGCAGAGAATACAGCATTTCTTTATGAAACTGCGGTGCCGAGATGAAAGGCGGAATAAAAGTCTCATTGATTTGAAATAACGATGCATTGGTGAGTTCATCATGTTGGAGAAGAATATCCTCAACAATTCCTGAATACAGATGATTTTCCTTTACATACCATATCTTGTCTGCAAATTCTTTAGCCAGCCTCCAGTCATGGGAAGAAAACAGGATAAGTTTGTTCTGTTCTTTAGCCAGTTTTCTCAAGGTTTTAAGAATAATGATTTTGTTTTTTTCGTCCAGATGGGTAGTTGGCTCATCCAGAATAATGATCTGAGAATTCTGGGTTATTGCCCGCCCGATAAATGCTTTTTGAAGGTTTCCGTCGGATAGATTTTTCAGAAGGGTATACCTGTACTGATTTAAATCCAGTTCTTCAATGATATGGGCAACTTCCTCACGGTCTTCTTTTTTAAGCTCAAAATAAAAAGGGTAGTAGATGTATTTTCCAAGAGAAATAAGATCTTCAACCGTATAATGCTGCGGAATCACCGACTTTGAAAAAACAATAGCAATATTCTCCGCAATTTCTTTTACAGAAAGATTTTTTACATTTTTCCCATTAATAGAAATCTCTCCATCCAGTAAAGGAAGCTGATGCAGAATAGATTTGATCAGCGTTGTTTTTCCCACACCATTATTACCAATCAGCAGGCATACATCACCAAGCTTCAAGTCCGCATTAGCATTGGAGATTAAGGTTGTATTATAGCCGATATTTGCCTGTTTGATCTGTAGGTGCATATTAAAAGAAGATATTCATTGTTTCGTTTATAGTTCGATAAGTCGGGTTGAGTGAGTCATGCTGAAAGCATCTCTGCAAAGTTGATTTAGATTCCTTCGGAATGACACATTATGAATGTTTTTCCTTTTTATTCACTGAAGAAAGTTATAAAATTATTCTTAAATACATGAGTAATTTTCTTGATTTACATTAAATTTGAATTGATTGATATACTATTATTATACCTTATTCTGCTTCAGAAGCATCATCAGAATCACAGGAATTCCAAATACAGAGCTTATCACATTCAGAGGTATTTGTGTTTTTTCTGCAATCACTGAGAAAAGCAACATGATCAGCATTCCCAGAAACATATTAAGAATCCACTGCTGCCAAAGTTTTGAAGGGTTGTAAACGAGTCTGCAAAAATGAGGAACAATGATTCCGACAAAGAGAATAGGTCCTAGAAATGCAGTAATAGAAGCTGAAAGGAGAGAGGAAGCGATTATTATTAAAAGCTTCAGCTGTTTCAGGTTTACTCCTAAACTTTGTGCATAGGAATTCCCGAGAGAGTTTCCAATGAGAGGTTTTATAGCCCGGAAACAGATGAATATTCCAATTAAAACCAAGACAAGTAACACATAAATCTGGTTTCTGGTCACCATATTATTGGCTCCGAAAGACCATAATATATAGTTTTTCAAACTTTGATTCTCTGCATAAAACTGAAGCAGTGATACAATTGCCCCGGCAAAGGCAGAAACAAGAAATCCAAAAATAATAAGATAAGATTTGTCTTGAAATCTATTAGACATTGATAATAATATCAGCATCAGGAGTAAACTTCCCCCAATAGCTGATAAGCTGAGAAAACTGTTCTGCAAAAACTCAGGCAGTAAAATATTATGGGAAAAGAAAATATAAAAGGCGACAGACAGGCTGGCTACCGAAGTAATTCCCAATATATCAGGCCCTGCCAGTGGATTTTGAAAATATTCCTGCATCAGAAAACCTGAAGTAGGAATTGAAATTCCGGCCAGCATCATGACGAGAACTCGGTTGATACGGATTTCAGCGATTTGATTATGAGCAGAATCCAGGAAGAAATCCTGGAAATTTAAACTTAAAAATCCCGTGTTCAGATTGATGACAGCACTAATAATAATGGCAATCACGAATAGCAAACACAGGATTTTAAATCTTTTTGACATGATTCAGAAAGAGCTCAGTCTATTTTTATTTTAAAAAAGAATCGATTTTTGAATTTAATACATCTTCCGTCATCATTCCCAGATATTCATCGGTTTTATCTCCTTTTCTCATAAAAGTGAAAGGAATGGAACCTCCGTCCCATTGTTTAAAATTGGAAGAGAAGAAATTTTGATCTAATTTTTGTCCATCAAGTAATATAATATTTCCACCCAGTTTGTTTTGTGTTGCAAAATTTTTAACTGCACCAGCCCATTCTGCCTTATCATCAAGATTGATAAAAGTGAATTTTACAGGTTTACCCTTTAATTCTTCCATTTTACTTTTAAAACTCGGAATTTCTCTCATACATGGGCCGCACCAGGTTGCAAAAAAGTTGGTGACATATAAAGTATCATTATTTTTTGCTAAATGCTGGCTGACATTTTCAGGAGAAAGTTCTTTTGGGAGAATTGTAATTCCTTCAGGTTCTGTATTTTGAGATACAGAAAGAGAGTCTGTAGCTGTGTTGTTTTCAGTTTTCTGACCTTCTTTTTTACAGCTGTACAATGCAGTAAGAAGTAACGTGGATAAAATTATCTTCTTCATAAATTATTTTTTATCTATTTTTGAATTGAAGTTATGGAACAACAAATCTATAAAGGGAAACTGATACAGTTTCATCCGTTAAAAATAGCGAAAAAGGAAGAGCTGACCAAAAATACTTTTTCTCTGGAGTTTGATATTCCTGAGAATTTAAAAGAAAATTTCAGATTTGAAGCAGGGCAGTTCGTTAGTGTAAGATTTCAAGCACATGGTAAAGAGGTTATTAATGATTATTCAATGACTTCGGCACCTTATGAGGGAAAAATATGCCTGGGAATAAAGATCAACGCTCCTGAAGGTGCAGCTTCACAGTTATTTCAAAATTATACTATAGGTGATGAACTGTGGGTGAGTGATCCAGGAGGCAGATTTACCCTGGTTTCCAAACCCAGTGAGTTCAGGACGATTGTAGCTTTTGCTGCGGGTATTGGAATTACCCCGATTTTGAGTCATTTTAAAAATATTCTTCACAACGAACCCAGAACACGCTTATTTTTATTTTTTGGAAATAAAAGTTCTGACGATCTGGTGTATCGGGAGCAGTTGGATAATCTTGCCAGAACATGTGGTGACAGACTTCAGATTTTTTACTTCTTTTCGCAGGAGAATACAGGGGATCAGTTTTTTTATGGCAGATTGGATGCCAAGAAACTAAATCTTATCATCAATCAGATTCTTCATCTGGATGATACAGACGAAGAATCTACGATCTGGGATGCTGTGGATGAAGTGCTGATCTGTGGAAAAGGAGAAATGATCAAGACACTAGCCAATGCTTGCTATCACCACGGGATTCCGAAAAAGAATATCCATTTTGAACTTTTTGAGGAATTTAATGATGATATTTATCCAGTAGAAAAAGAATTTCCTCTGATTGAAAATATAGAGGTTGAATTTACCATGCTCGGAAAAAAATATACTACTCAACTTTCTGATAACAAGGATAGAATCCTGCAACAGCTTCTGATTCAGAAATTTCCGGTTCCTTATTCTTGTAAGTCCGGAATTTGTGGAAGTTGTGAGTGTTCTTTGGAAGAAGGAGAGGTGGAACTGTTGGAAAATGAGTATCTTACCGAAAAAGAGGAAGAGCAGGGACATATATTAGCTTGCATGTCTATTGTGAAAAGTAAAAAAATAAAGCTTAACTTTGATCTTAGTTGAGAGTTATTAGGAACATATTTAACCTGGGTTTTATATCATTGGAGTTGGGAATTCTAATGATATGCTTCTGTAATGTGTGGGTTTTCGGGCTTACCAATGGGAGAACCTATACCAAAATCTCAAAAATTCCACCCAGAGAAATTGCTCTTGTTCTGGGAACATCTCCGAAAATGAGATCCGGAAAATCCAATCCCTATTTTACGAAAAGAATGGATGCTGCGGCTCTTCTTTATCATCATGGGAAGATCAAAAAAATCATAGTGAGCGGGGAGAAGAGTAAAGGCTATAATGAACCGAGAGCAATGAAAAATTATCTGGTTTATCTGGAAGGTGTTCCGGAAGATATTATTGTGGAAGATCCTAAAGGTTTCAATACCTATAAAAGTATTCTCCGCTGTAAGGATGTGTATAAAAAGAAAAATGTCATTATTGTATCTCAGGGATATCACAACCTGAGAGCTTTGTTCTTTGCGAGAAATAATGATATGAACGCTTTGGGATTTGATGCTCAGGATGTCACAAAATCTGAAAGCTTCTACAGAAATCAGACGAGGGAAATCCTCGCCCGTGTGATTGCTGTAGTGTATTTTATTTTAGGCGTTTCTCCGGATTAGAACGGATATCCGAACGCGATATTAACGGTAGGCTTAAAAGGCTGGAAATATTTGAATCTCCATCGGTCTCCATCAGGTTTATTCGGGTCATAGATCTTGTATGCAAGGTCAATTCTGGCCGTTACATAGGCGATATTAACCCTTAATCCGAATCCACTTCCGATACCTACCTGCTTCAGGAACTTATTGAATTTAAACTCATCTCCGTATCCATCATTATAGTTACGAAGACTCCATGTATTTCCTATATCGGTAAACAAAGCTCCCTCATAAGTTTTATTGAATGGAATTCGGTATTCAATATTGGTGGTAAGCTTTAAATTGTCTGTCATATAAGTACGCACTCTTTCATCAACCTGAGAATCCGCAGGACCTAATCCTCCAAATGCTACCCAGGCTCTGATATCGTTGGAACCTCCATTGAAATAAGACTTGATGATCGGCATGTCCTGAGAATTTCCATAGGGTATTCCCACCCCGATAAACTGGCGAAGTACCAATGTCTGATTTCCATTGAATTTGAAATATTTTCTGGCGTCAATATCAAATTTTACAAACTGTGCATAGGGTAATCCGAAAATGGTTTTTTGAGGACCGGTAACAACCCCTCCGCTATTATCTTTTTTGTTGAATAAGCTTAAAATATTACCTGCAAGCTCCACTTTTCCATTAAAATAAAATGCGTTTGGATATTCTTTTTTCCCGATTTCACTGTATACAAAGTTATAGATCATGGAAGAAATAAGTACATCCTGCGTCTGTCTGTCTTTATTCACCAATGTTCCTCTGAATGCTGTCAAAAGATCTGTTCCCTGCTGATTAAGACTTCCACGGTAAGCATCATTTTCAATAATCTTTTTGGAAACCTCATCTACACTAAGTTTTCCATCTTTATAATCTTGTCCGGTTTGCTGAGTTTCCGGGTTAAACATAAAATAATTCCCGAAAACTTCATCTTTTACCCTTCCGTCATTCACAAAGTAATCATAATAAGCATCTTTATTTTTTGTCAGACTGACCTGGGTATTGAATAAAGTAAGCTTATGATACACCTGATCATTTACACTGGCTTGATAGTTCAGCCCGGTATTGAAAATCAACCTTCCCAAGCCGATATTGTTCTGTATGGATGCTCCCAACAGAATAGAAGAAGTAGGAGTATATCGTTTAGGAATGAATTTATAATAATTAAAAGGAAGCAAAAGCCTTGGGAAATTCAAGGATGCCTGAGCTGATATTTCGTAGGCAGCAACTCTCTTATCAATATCCTTAGTACTTCTGATAGAACCAAATGTCCCTGAAAGGCTCGTGGAAAGGTTTTCTGCACCTCTAAAAACATTTCGGGTAGTAAGATCTACAGAAGGAGAGATCCCAAGATTTAGAATCTGAGAATAATTAATATCTGTTCCCAGTTTAAACTCATACTTTGGAAGTGGTTTCAATACATATAAAACATCAACAATACTGTCGTTAGGAGAAGCCATTCCTCCTTGTCTCAGGGAGTCTCTTGCTTTAACGATACTAAAATTGTTCATTGCCAAAAGGTTCCTCTTGGTTACATCCAGTTTGGTCTGGTCGAAAACCTTTTTACTGTCCGGAATAATAGCTCTCCATATGGATGAAAGTTTATATTTATCATTCATCGTATGGAATCGTATTCTTCTTAAACTGTCTTTTTTTGTATTTTTAGGATAATCGCCCGGTTCATCTACAATCGCCACATCTATATTTCCGAAAGTAGAAATCTTATAGGGAGTATCCAGCGAGTCTTTATGGATTTCCAGTGTCAAAGGAACCTGCTTTCTGTTTTTAAGAGAATCCGCTACAAAATAAACTTCATCATTGGAGGCATTGAATCTATAGAATCCAAATTCCCTCATCAGATCAGTAATTCGGGTTACCTCTCTTTCAAGAACGGTTTGATCAAGAATCTGTCCGGATCTCACAAGACTTCTGTTCAGATTATAATTGTAGAATCCTTTGATCCCCTGATCCGGAATATTATAAAAATAATCCTTGATCCGGGTAGGATCGTTATGTTTGATGGAATAATTAACGGCTGCTTTTTTAGAAGCGGAATCTAAGGTATGTTTAAACGTTACATCCGCATCCCAGTATCCTCTGTAGGTAAGTCTTTTTTTTATAGATTCAGCGCTTTTTTCACTTCTCGTCTGGTCAAGAATTACCGGTGGTGTTCCCCAGTTGTGCAATAAACGATCAAACAGCAGGCTTTTTCCAACACTGCTTTTCATATTGTATTTAAGGAATAAAGAGTCTCTCAGTTTCTGATTTCTCATCTCACCGGGATAGGTCATGTATTCATTAAGTATCGTATCGTATTTCGTATCAGCCATATTGTACAGTAGGAGACTTAATGGCATGAAAAGAAATTGCTTTTTATTGGGCTTTTGCTGAATATAATCTTTCAGTTCTTCATCGAAAAATTCTTTCTTATCCTCGAACCCTAAACTGTTCTTAGTAAGCAGATATTCGCCTTCAGGAACTTTTTTTGTTGTACTACAAGCATAAAGGAGACCAACAAATGTTGCAAATGAGATAATTTTATAATATTTTTGAGGAGAATTCTTATAATGCTTACAGCTCATACAATAAAAGTTTTACAATCTTTAGATAAAAAGAAGTTCAGACAAAAATACAATTTGTTTTTGGTTGAAGGTAATAAAATCATTTGTGAACTTTTTAATTCTAACTTTAAAGTTAAAGAAATATTATCAACCGATCCACAAAAACTGGACCGGAATGATGTTCCTGTTACCCATATCTCTGATAATGAATTAAAAAAAATTAGTTTTCTTAAAACGCCAAAAGATTCCGTAGCGGTATGTTATCTCGCTGAGGAAGAAAAAATGACGGAGAAGAATATACAGCTGGTTTTGGATGGAATACAGGATCCCGGAAATTTAGGAACAATTATACGTCTGGCAGACTGGTTCGGAATAGAGCAGATTGTCTGTAGTGAAGATACAGTAGATGTTTACAATCCAAAAGTGATTCAGGCGACTATGGGCTCTTTTACCAGAGTTAATGTTGTTTATACAGATCTTGTGGAATATCTTTCGGCAACAGAAAATGTAAATATCGGAACAGATATGGAAGGGGAGAACCTCTACACGTTTGAGAAACCGGAAAAGATCAACCTGATCTTAGGAAACGAAGGAAACGGAATGAGGCCGGAAACCGAAAAACTTTTACAAAAAAGTATCAGCATTCCGAGATTTGGAAAATCCCAATCTACAGAAAGCCTGAATGTATCAATGGCTGCCGGGATTATTTTAGGACAGTTATTTTCGAAATAGAATATAGAAATTAGGGCTTAGAAAATAGTTTTACATTTTTTCTAAGCCCTAATTCCTTAAATCAATTGTTCCATACTGGAAACACTTTTATTTTTCTGGTATACTTCCATTTTTTTTCTGACATACTTCAGCGCTATAGGAGCGAGGTAGATCAATGCCGCACCAATCAGTTTTTTCTTCCAGTTGGAGCTTTTCATATTCTTTTTTGCATAATTTCCTACAATAGCAGTAACTCCCAGTTTAACAAGGCTGTCCGTAATGTTTCCTCCTTTAAAAGCGGAACTTGCAAGCCCTACAGCAGTATTTTTATTAATCAGTAAATCTTTTACTTCTGAGGTAAGCTGTTTGGCAATGACGTCCTTTCTCAGAACTACTTTTTCATCACCGTCTTCATCTATCTTTTCCTGAAGATACTGATCGCTTAGCCCATTGGTAAATGCACTAAGACTTTCTTTCGTATTCTTGAAGGTAAGAAGATTTTCAAGATCATTTATTTCACCCTGAAGCAGTTTTTTCTTTCTTCTTAATTCTTCTATGCTCTCGTAATTTCTGCCCATAGTTTAATGATTTAAAAATTTAATAACCTGATCTGCAACAGTATTGACAATCTTAGTTTTGAAGGCAACGACAAATGCCATTACCACTGCATAGAATGCAGCAACAATTAAGAATCCGTAAGAGTAATTATCCAGTGCTTTTCCGATAAGGAAAGCGATTCCAAAATTGAAAAGGATAATAAAAAAAGCAAAAGCAACAAGCAGTACTACAAAGTAAGTAATGAGCCCGGCAGAAAGAGACGACTTCTCAGTCGCTTCAATTTTCAGAAGATCTATTCTCTTGGAGGCGTATTCTTTAATAGTTTCTATCATTGTTTTTTTTTAAAGTTACAAAAAAAGGAACTTTTGCACAAAAGTTCCTTTCTGTAATTTACCTGAAAAAGATAAATTACTTATTATTTTAGATCGTTCAGTTCCGCTTCTACATCCTTTACTACATCTGCAGTTTTAGAAACTATCTGATCTTTGTATTTGTCATATCCGTCTTTCACAGTATGTGCTACGCTGTTAGCTGTTTCTTTGAAAGTAGAAGAAATATTGCCATATTGGTCTTTTACTTTTTCAGAAACCTCTCCGTATTTATTTTTAGCCTGATCTTTAAGATCATTTGCCTTATCCTTTATTTTTTTTCTGGTTTCTTTACCTTCTTCCGGTGCGTAAAGCATTCCTAAGATTACACCTGCCGCAGCACCTGCAAGAAGTCCTGCCAATATACCTGCTGTATTATTTCCTTTTCTAGACATTTTAAGTTTTTTAATAATTAATAATAGATTAGTTTTTACAGTAATAAAACTTACAATTTGTATACCAAAGGAGGCTTTAAGCCTATTAAAAATTGTTAAATCTTTTCGATGTGAGATAAAATAAGTTCTATAGTTTCTTCTTTGGTCAATGCTGAGTTATCAATAACGATAGCGTCTTCAGCCTGCTTTAATGGGGCTATTTCCCGCTCGCTGTCAATCTTATCCCGTTCTATAAGGTTCTGCTTTACCTGCTCTTTATCTGCTTCTATCCCCAGGCCTTGCAGTTCCAGAAACCTTCTGTTGGTTCTTTCGTCAATACTGGCAGTAAGAAAAAATTTATAGTCTGCATTTGGCAGAACTACTGTCCCAATGTCACGTCCGTCCATAATGACACCTCCTTTTTCTGCCAAAATGCGTTGTGACTGCAGCAAAAAGTCTCTTACTTCTTTCTGTTTGGCAACAAGGCTTACATTGTCAGATACGATATTAGTGCGGATTTCTTTAGAGATATCCGTGTCATTAAGGAAAAGAATAAGTGTTCCGTCGTTGTTTTTAAACTCAAGTCTGATTTGATTTAAAGAAGAGAATAGTGTGTTCAGATCAATCTCTTCATTTTCGTTCAGACAGTGCTGCAATGCATACCAGGTAACTCCTCGGTACAGAGCTCCTGTGTCCATATGAATAAGTCCCAGTTTATCAGCAATGATTTTAGAGATAGAACTTTTTCCGGTAGACGAGTACCCATCGATAGCAATTACAGGTTTTTTCATACTGCAAATTTCAAGATTTTTTCTTAAAAATCAAGAGGAAGTAAGAAAATTTCAGAATAATTAAGAAAATTTCAGCCGGAAAGACTACTCTCCTCTGTGGCTGGAAAGGTCCATGGAAATTCCTATCTGATTGACGTTCGAAGAGTTGTGGTATCTTACATGAGCATAATCTATGCGGAATCTGGAAACTTTCACTCCAAATCCTGCAGAAAGTCCTGAGAAGTTTCTTTGTTCTGAAACTGCCAGTTCATTTCCTCTTTTTACATTATAACCCAACCGGATGTTGAAATTCTTCTCCGGAAACAATTCAGCTCCCAATGAAAAGTGGTCTGCAATTTTTCTGCCTGCATTCACTTTCTGGCCGTCCAGGTTATATTCTGAAGAAATGTCAAATTTCTGAAGATCGTGTGCGGTAATAGTAATCGCAAGAGGGAAGTTCTTGATTATTTTGGTATATCCCAGATCAATTCTGAAAGGAAGATTTTCTCTTGTTCCATTGAATGATTTCAGCTGGAAACCAAAATTTCTCATGACCAGAGAAAGTACTTCTTTGTTTTTTTTATTATGATAGGTAACTCCCGCTGTTCCTGAAATGGCGGAAGAAGTATAGTTGTCAATTTTTGAGGTGACAAAATTAAGCCCTCCACCAATTGTCCAGTCTTCTTCAAACTGGTAGGCATAACCTGCACCAATGGCTACATCTGAAGCTTTGAATTCTCCGTTTTCAAACCCGCTTTCATCCGTTCTCGGAATACTTCCATAGCTCATATACCTTGCATTGATGGTAGCCATATGGCCATTATCAAAGTCTTTGGCATAAGCAATAGTTCCGTATTTCGAATCGGCAAGATAAGCTGTTGCGTTTACAGAAAGCTGTTTGTCAGAATCTCTATTTAATAGAGCAGGGTTTGCAATAGCAAAGGAAACATCATAATCTCTTATCGAAATTGCATCTCCACCCAAAGCAGCCTGTCTTGCAGATACAGGTACATTTAAGAACGGATAAACATTTGTTCCTGTTTGCGCATAAGAAACAATTCCTGATAGAAATAATGAAAAAATGATAATTTTCTTCAACTCAATTTATAATTAATGCAAAAATAATCCTTTTTCGTACTTTTCAAAATATTTCTTACATTATTTCTATTTAATATTTTTCTTTTATCAAAATTTTTAATGATTATATTTGCAAAATCAAAATCTGGGGAAATCCCTACTAGTAAAAAGTTATTAAAAATAAAAGATGAAATATAAAAGAATCCTTCTGAAACTGAGCGGTGAGGCCTTAATGGGAAACAGACAATATGGTATTGATACCGAAAGACTGCAGGAATATGCTGTTGAGATCAAGAAAGTAGTCGAAAAAGGCTGTGAAGTTGCGATCGTCATTGGAGGAGGAAATATTTTCCGTGGTGTTGCAGGAGCCGCAAAAGGGATGGACAGAGTACAGGGAGACTATATGGGAATGCTGGCAACTGTAATCAACGGTATGGCTTTACAAGGAGCGCTGGAAGATGCAGGAATCAAGACAAGACTTCAGTCTGCTATCGAGATGGATAAAGTAGCTGAGCCTTTCATCAAAAGAAGAGCAGTAAGACACCTTGAAAAAGGAAGAGTAGTGATCTTCGGAGCAGGAACAGGAAACCCTTATTTTACTACAGATACGGCTGCTACGCTTAGAGCAATCGAAATTGGAGCTGATGTGATCTTAAAAGGAACAAGAGTAGACGGAATCTATGACAGTGATCCAGAGAAGAATGCTGATGCTGTAAAATACAATTCATTATCGTTCGATGAAGTATTTGAAAAAAACCTTAAAGTAATGGATATGACTGCTTTTACTTTGAGCCATGAAAATAAGTTGCCAATCATTGTATTCGATATGAATAAAGATGGTAACCTGTCAAAAATTGTAGACGGAGAAACTGTAGGTACTTTGGTTGATTTGTAATCAATTTTAGTAGAAAAATATAAAAACACCTGCCACGATAATCGTGACAGGTGTTTTGTTTTTATAGCAGTTTGAATACCTATTTATCTGCTTCAATATTTTGCGTGGCATTTTCCTTTTCAACCAAAGTGTAATGGGACAAAATCCATTCAATGATCTGATTTATTATTTTTATAATCATCTCAGATTCAGTGACAGCAGTTACTCCTGGTACCAGATTTACAACATCCGGTTTGGGTAATGGCTGTGGTAAAATAAGGCCATTTACCTGAGGATTAGGTCCTGCTGCAGGAATGCCATTATACATGGCAACATGTTGTACGGCTAGCTGAAGCATATAATCTTGTAAAGTTGCAGGAGGCGTTTTGATAGTGGTTTGGAGTTGGCCTGGAAGCGATTGGTTTTGTATTCTTGTATAACTGGCTCCTGATTTTGAAGAGTCATCAATAGCCATTTTTTGTAAAGTTTGTAATATATAAGGAGTCATATTGCTAGTGGCCTGACCATATATAGTTGCAATTTTCTCCAGTTCTGATATTGTCCACGCATGAGGCACTACATCCAGATCATTCCAGTGCATGGTATTCCAGCTTTGGTAAGTACCCTTTTGTTCCTCCCATCCTGGCGGTAATGGTGGAAATTTACTATTAAATAAGTTTGCAAATACCGCTTCACCCGGAGTTGGTCCGGCAGTAGGGTATACAAGGGTTACCCCGAAAGCATTCAGATTTTTGTTTTCTTTCAGATAAAGGGCAAGGGTAGGTGATAATGCTCCTGCAAGGCTGTGTCCGCAAAATATAATGGCTGTGCCCGGTTCCGGATTTAAACCTGCAAGAAACTGTTGCAGTGTCGTGTTAGGTGAGGCCGCAAAATCAGGGCTTTTAAGTCCCAGAAGGATACCTACACCGGTAGCAGTGCCTTTTGAAATGTAAGGATCTGTGCCATTATATGGTGATGTAGTGGGATCGGAAGGGTTATAAGTTGTCCAGTTTACCACTTCTGAAACTGCGAAATCTTCTGTTTCCCAATCGTAAAGTGATGATGGATTAGTTGCTGCTACAGCCACAACATAAGCAGGCAATGTAGGGCCTCCCGGAAATGCAACAGCATCACATTTAACTACGTATAATGCGTTATCTGCAACTCCTGTAGGAACATTATTATTCTCTTCTTCGACCAGGGCAGGTCCCCAGACAAGATCCCAGTTTCCTAATACCGGAAGAACTGAAGGATCAGCTGTTGAAGGTGCTTTCTGACCCATTATTTTAACAGGAGGAACATTGTTAAAATAAAAAGATAAGTCATACTGAAGCTGTAATTGTAATTGGATACCTAGGCCGTTGTAGCCTCCTGCGCGGTTTGCAAGACCTGCCATACCAAATACTTGTTGATAGGCATCTAAAGATGGATTTGTCATAATGTGATTGGTTTAAAATTAATATAAAGTGATTATGAATTATTTTACATGAAATTCAAAACTGTATTAAAAATGATAGAGTAAAATAAGTTATATAAAATGGGATGTCAGTAAGTAGAAATTACCAAAATATATAATAGGTATTTGTACCTGAAATTCTGCACTTAAGATCATGAAAAGCAACCTTCTTTTTTTCAAAGCAAAGACAAGTACGCAAAATCCATCTGTGAAATACCTATTATTCAAAAACAATTATTATTTTTGCAGCACTGAATAGAAAAAAATAGTTTAAAACAGTGAAAGAACACTGATGTTTACAGGATTTGCGAATTTTAACTAATTGATATTCAGATTGATTAATAGATGTGTAATTTATCAAACTTTAATATAATAATGGAAGAATTAGATCTTATATTAGAATCTGTAAAACAAGACATGGATGCAGCTGTAAAGCACTTGGATCATGCATTTCAAAGAATTAGAGCAGGACGTGCTTCTACGGCAATGGTTCAGGATGTAATGGTAGAATATTACGGAGCACCAACTCCTATCAACCAGGTTGCGAATGTTTCTGTTCCGGATGCAATGACAATCTCTATTCAACCTTGGGACAGAACTGCAATCAATGCGATTGAGAAAGCGATCATCAATTCAAACTTAGGTTTTGCTCCTTCTAATAACGGAGAGAATATTATTCTGAATGTTCCGCCTTTGACAGAAGAAAGAAGAAAAGAGCTTGCAAAACAGGCTAAAGTAGAAGCTGAGAACACTAAAGTAACGGTAAGAAACGCAAGACAGGACGGTTTGAAAGAACTTAAAAAATTGGAAGGAGTTTCTGAAGATGTTGTAAAAGGAGTGGAAGAAGAAATTCAAGGTTTTACGGATAAATATGTAAAGCTTTGTGATGAGCATCTTAAGACAAAAGAAGCTGAAATTATGAAAGTATAATTTTCAGTTTTTGAAAATAATAAAGGGGTTTCCGATGGGTAACCTCTTTTTTTCTTTTATATAAGCATGTCCTATTGCTTTTGAACGGTGTATTTGGTATTTTTGTTTAGAATTTTATCGTAAATAGGCTTCATTCTATAATATATTGATGAGTATTTGCGTTAATTCATTATATTTATAGAATTATTCCTGCAGTCTTAATTTAAAAACAGGAAGTTAAACATTTTAAAGTGATGACGAAGATTATTGGTGTAGGCAACTACATACCATCTGAAACGATAACCAATCTATTTTTTGATAAACATATTTTTCTTAATGAAAAGGGGATATTATTAAAAGAAAATAATACATCTATTACAGACAAGTTAAAAAAAATTACAGGCATTGAAGAAAGAAGATATGCCCATAGTACAGAGGTTACTTCAGATCTTGGATTTATCGCAGCCAAGGCTGCCATTGAAAATGCAGGAATAGATCCTGAAACATTAGACTATATTATTTTTGCCCACAATTTTGGAGATGTTCGTTTTGGAACAGCTCAGTCTGATGCGGTGCCAAGTCTTGCGTCAAGGGTAAAACATTTATTGGGAATCAGAAATAATTTCTGCGTGGCCTATGATGTTCTTTTTGGATGTCCCGGCTGGATTGAAGGAGTGATACAGGCTAATGCATTTATTAAAGCCGGTATGGCTAAACGATGTTTGGTGATTGGCGGTGAAACTCTTTCCCGTGTATCGGATATTCATGACAGAGACAGTATGATCTATGCTGATGGTGCGGGAGCAGCTGTGCTGGAAGTTAACAATGATGATGACTCAGGAATAAAGGCTCATTTATCAGCTTCTTATACCTTTGAGGAGAAGGATTATCTGTATTTTGGAAAATCTTACAACAATGAGAAATGTCCGGATACAAAATACATCAAAATGGATGGGCGAAAAATTTATGAATTTGCCCTGGTGAATGTTCCTGATGCCATGAAAAGATGTCTGGACAGCAGTGGATATTCAATCAGCCAATTAAATAAAATTATTATTCATCAGGCTAATGAGAAAATGGATGAGGCTATCGTTAGCAGGTTTTATCAGCTATATGATTTACCGGTTCCTGAAAATATAATGCCTATGGTCATTCATAAACTGGGAAACAGCAGTGTAGCAACCATTCCTACTTTACTGACGATGATTTTAAAGGATGAACTGGAGCATCATAGAATCCAGAAAGATGATGTGGTATTATTTGCTTCTGTAGGGGCAGGAATGAATATTAACGCCTTCGTTTACCAGTTTTAAACTTATATTGAGTAAAAAGAAACTGAAATTATGAAAAGTATAATTTCAGTGTTTGAAAATAAAGAAAATAGGCTTCCCTAGGAAGCCTATTTTTTATTTACAATTCTCATTGTAATCATAGATCACTTCGTTGATAATTGAAAGTTTATCTACTGTAGCATTACTGATTTCATCTCTGATAAATTTTCCGAAACCGGATCTTTTCTTTTCTTCATTTTTAAGAGAACCATATTCTCCTTTTGCAATTTTTGCTTTTACATACGGACAGTCTGCAAGGATGACTTTTGCCTTTGCAGGAGTGAGTTCTTCCACTTTTCCGCCTTTTTTAGAAAAGATGTAATTGGGATTTTCTTTTAAGCGGTCTGTTTCTGCCTGTGTAATTGCCTGTGTGCTGTTGGGAGAAAGGGCTGTAGGATAACCATAGAGTTTATAAACGGTTACTTTACCTTCTGCTACTACTTCTGCAAACTGATCTGTTCTTGAAAGATTATTGATCGCTTTAAAGCCCGCTGACAACCCTGTTGAGCTTTCAGAACTGTTTAAAGCTTCTCTCATATTCGAATATTTTACTGATTTAAAAATCCTTGGAGTATCACCTTCATACACCATATATTCTTTAATATCGCCTGTGTCGTAGGTTTTGAATTTGATCTTATTCTTTACCTTATCAATATCCGCAATCGCAGCAAATTTTACTTTTAACTGATTTTGCCAAGGACTGGAATATCCTCCGTGCAGATAGACAACGCCTTCAGTCTTTTTTCCGCTTTTATCAATAATGTATCCGTATTTTTCACCGTTGTAGGTTCCGTTTTCATCTTGCTCCTGAGCATATGCGTTCAGGGAAACAAGCCCGAATAGGCCAATAAGTAGTAATTTCTTCATGGTATTGTTTTTAAATTTTAGCAAATATAATTTTTTATATTCAAAATAACTCAACAAAAAAGCTCCGAAAAAAATCGGAGCTTTCTACTTTTATGCTGTATATCAGAATTATTGATATCTCTGATGTTCTTTACTTTTTGCAAACCTCCTGGTAATGGGTTTGAATAATGCTTTGTATTTTTCAGCATCAAATAATTGTGAGTCTGTAAGGGCTTTATACGTCATCCATACTCCAAAAGGAAGAAGGATCAGGTTAGGAAGCCAGGCCGCAAGATAAGGATTCATTTTTCCGCTCCACGACATGTTTTCTACCCCGACATTCATTACATAAAAGATAATGAAAATCACAATAGCGATGATTACAGGAAGTCCCATTCCTCCTTTTCTGATGATAGAACCTAAACTGGCTCCAATCAGGAAGAAGATGATACAGGTCACTGAATAGGCAACCATTCTTTGCTGGTAAATCACAACTTTACTGAAGTACTTTACATTGGAGCTATACTCATTCTTTTTAGACTCCAGGGTGGATTTCAGATTATCCAGTCTGTTGTAAGAGTTGTAAATGATTTCCAGTTTTTTGTCTCCTTTTACCGTATCCAGTTTTATCTGTGTTTTTGGAGCTACTTTATGCTTGTTACCCTTATCCATATAAGTAATAACAGAATTGGTCTGGTTAAGAACCTCCGAACCAATATTGTCAAAGAACTGCTTATTGTCCTTTTTATTTTTAGCAATGGTTTTGTTCAGCTGATTAAAATTCTCAAAACGGTAATCATCCGTGATCTGCTCTTTTTCGATTGCTTTATTAATGATTTCACTGATGTCGAAGTGAGAAACCAATGTGTCAAATTTAATGGCCTGATCGGGCTGTTTCTGTCTCACATTATCTCCTTTTCCGGCGAAAGCATCTTCAAATACATATCCGTTATACAGTACAAGTTTCAGGAAATTCTTATTGGCAGCTGGAACAAACTTTCCTTTTTCTGCTACAATCGACTGCTGGTTTTCATAAGCGTTGGCTTTTTTATGCACAAAAACGCCTTCAATGTTTTCTCCGCTTTCTCCGTGTATCTTATCAAATTTCACCATATAACCAGGTATCTGATCTATGAACTGGCCAGGTGTAAAGTTAAGAGCAGGCTTGGTCTGTGCAATATTGAAAAGCATGTTTTTAGCTTTCTTTTGAAAATCGGGAATGATATTGCTTGAGAAAAAATACAGCATGATGGCAAGAATCGTTGAAATTCCAAGCAGGGGAGTCATTACCCTGGTCAAAGGAATTCCTGCCGCTTTCATGGCTGCAAGCTCATACCGTTCCCCAAATTCCCCGAACGACATGATGCTCGCAAGGAGAATGGTAAGGGGGAGAACCATACTGATGACGTTTACCCCAAGATAAAAAAGAAGTTTGAGGATCTGCCAGTAGCTTAATCCTTTTCCCATAAACTGTCCTAACTGAACCCAGATAATGTTTACAATAAAAATGAAAAACAATACGCTGAATATAAAGAAAAACGGTCCAAAGAAGGTTTTTATGATATATCGGTCTAGTATTTTTAACATGCGCCAAAATTAATCAAAAAGCCACAAAGTTTACTTGTGGCTTTTTATATTTTGTTATTTTTTTAACTTAAAAAGCAAATTTGCTTATTTGGCAATTCACTTTCAGCTTTTTAAAGTTCTGTAATTACGTAGTTTTTAAACTTATTCTTGTCAAAAACAAACATATTAGGATCCAGTTGCTGATTTTCTTTGTATTCTTTTATCGCAATTACGGCTACATCTTTGTTGTTTCCGTGCTGTTCCAGTTTTACCATTTGCTTTTTAGCAGAATCTACAAAAAGATATACGAACTGTATTCCGTTTGCCTTTACAGGAGTCAGTTTAATAAAATCAGCATTCACACCATTTACCATTTTCTTACCGTTGTACGTTACATTATAATCGTTTCTGTAATTGGTCAGGTAGTTGATAGGGGAGAACATGGTACCGCTTCCGTTAGGTTTAGCGATGGTTACTTCCATATCATCTGCATTGATGTTGTAAATTTTGTTTCCGTCGAAGATCTGTTCTGTATCCATGATCTTCAGTTTGTATTTTTCTCCGGCAGCATAATAAATACCTGGCTCTGTTTTCGTAACCTGCCCGTTAAGGCCGCTTCCAAAAGAAAATTTGAAGTAAGAATTCTTTTTAGAATTGTAGTTGGCTGTAATATCATCCAATATCTTTTTAGCCTTAGCATCAATCTTCTGAGCATTGGCCATACCTACTGCACCTACAACAAAACTTCCTAATATAACTTTTGAAATAATATTTTTCATTTTTTTATTTAATAATCTTTAGACATTTTAAATTTTGAAAGGTTAAACCATTCGATTTTTCCCTTAACTACGCAGATCTTCCAAAAACTGTTCCAAAGAATGAAGATCGCTGATCAGCACCTCTCTTGCTTTAGCACCGTTAAAACCTCCAACAATACCACTGGCTTCAAGCTGATCCATAATTCTTCCCGCTCTGTTATAACCCAGTTTCAATTGTCTTTGAAGCATAGATGTAGATCCCTGCTGAGTAGAGACAATAATTCTTGCGGCATCTTCGAAAAGGGCATCTTTTTCGTTCGGGTCAAAAGTACCTACTGTACTTGTAGAGTCTTCAGAAACATATTCAGGAAGCAAGAATGCTGAAGCATATCCTTTTTGTTCTCCAATAAATTCTGCAAGTCTTTCTACTTCAGGAGTATCTACGAAAGCACACTGAAGTCTTAAAATCTCATTTCCGTTGAAATAAAGCATATCTCCTTTACCGATCAGCTGATCTGCTCCCGGAGAATCAAGAATGGTTCTGGAGTCTACACTGGAGATTACTCTGAAGGCTGCTCTTGCAGGGAAGTTGGCTTTGATCATACCTGTAATTACGTTTACAGATGGTCTCTGTGTGGCTACAATAAGGTGAATACCTACGGCTCTTGCAAGCTGTGCCAGTCTGGCAATCGGTAACTCAACTTCTTTTCCTGCGGTCATGATCAAATCTGCAAACTCATCCACTACCAATACAATATAAGGTAAGAAACGGTGGCCATTTTCTGGATTTAATTTTCTTTCTGCAAATTTCTTATTGTATTCTTTTAAGTTTTTACAGAAAGCGTTCTTAAGAAGATCATATCGCGTGTCCATCTCAACACAAAGAGAATTCAGCGTATTGATTACTTTATTGGTGTCTGTAATGATCGCTTCTTCTGCATCCGGCAGTTTTGCTAAATAGTGTCTTTCAATTTTTGAATATAATGAAAGCTCTACTTTTTTAGGATCCACCATTACAAACTTCAGTTCACTTGGGTGTTTTTTGTAAAGAAGGGAAGTAAGGATTGCATTAATCCCTACAGATTTACCCTGACCTGTTGCTCCAGCCATCAACAAGTGAGGCATTTTTGAAAGGTCAGCCATGAAAACTTCATTAGAAATCGTTTTTCCGAAAACTACCGGAAGATCCATATCCGTATTCTGGAATTTCTGAGAAGCAATTACAGAACGCATAGAAACCATGGTAGGGTTTTTTCTTGGCACTTCAATACCTATTGTTCCTTTTCCAGGCATTGGAGCAATAATCCTGATTCCTAAAGCGGAAAGGTTTAGTGCAATATCATCCTGTAGTTTTTTAATTGCAGCTACCCTAATTCCTGCTTCTGGTACAATTTCGTACAAGGTTACAGTAGGACCAATTGTTGCCTTGATCTCTGCGATTCCTACATTGAAGTTCTTCAGAAGTCCAACAATCTTATTTTTGTTTTCTTCTAATTCTTCCTTATTGATCGCAATTTCTTCACTGCCATAATCTTTCAGTAATTCTACAGGCGGCATTTGGAATTTAGCCAAATCCAGTTTGTGATCATACAAACCATGTTTTTCTATCAGTTCCTGAGATTTTTTATCCGTATCATCCAGAATGTCAATTACAGGAGCTACTTCTATATTGAATTTAATGTTTTCCTGTGCAGGTGAAGTGGTTACACCAGAAGATGGAGCAGATGGTCTGATATCAAATGCTTCTTCAGGACTAGAAACCGGTACAATAGGTTTTGTAGAAAGGTTTAAACTTACCGGTTGAGCAACCTCTCTTGGTTCTGCTTCAAAAGAAGTGTGATTAGGAGTGGTAATGGTTTCTATATCGGTGGAAACCGGAACTTCTGGAAATCCTTTCGGAATGCTTACAGGTTCTGGTTCTTTCATTGTATTGATTGAATTATTGGAAGTGCCGTTGGTAATATCACTTACCGTCACGCGGGATGGGGCTGCCTCTTCAATTTCTTCAGCTTCTTCTTTCAATTCCTCATCTGCTTCGAAATCATCATCCGAATCAGGAATCATAGATTTTACTTTTCCAATAGTATTTTCATTGATCTTATCCAGTTTTGCTTTGATAGAACTTGGACGAAGATTAAATTCAAGAATAAAATATAAAAGGATACTTGCTGCCAATACAGTCCATAGACCTACCGTTCCGATAATGGAATTAAGGTAATCCATGATCTGAAATCCATATACTCCTCCCAAAACACCTTGCCCTTTAGTAAGTGCTCCCATAAAAATCGGAAGCCAGCAGATAAAAAACAAAGAGTGCCCGAAGGTTTTCCATGGTTTGAAGATTTTCTTCTTAAGGATCAGTGTACCCACTACAAGAAATAAAAATGCAATGATGAATGATGCAATACCAATACTTTCGAAAATGAAAATATTCCCCAGCCAATCACCAGCCTTGCCAAAGATATTGGAAGATTTTATACTCTTGTCCAGCATCGTTCCCGCTTGGCTTTGATCTGCTTTCCAGTTCATTAAATAAGAAATGAATGAGAATGCAAGAACAGCCGATAAAAGTATAAAAGTAAGCCCGGAAAAAATACGCGGCTTAGATAAGATTTTGCCTGTTTCAGGCGATTCAGTCTGTTTTTTTTGTGTCTTTTTATCCATAATATCAATGTCGCAAATTTAATGTTTTTTCAACACTAAAAGAATCTTTTTTCTCCAAAAAATATTTTGGAAATCCCGATTTTTACAACGATTATTTAAAATTTGATTAAAAAATATTGTTCGCAATTATAAAATAAAAATAGGGCTATTTTTTTTGTTTATGCAAATCTGATGCTGTTAAATTATATTAACTAATCATATTTGTATTTCTTTAAAAAAAGATAATAAAATTTCTGATTTAAATATATAGAAATGAAAAAAATAATACTATTAAAAATTATGATTGATATTATTAAAGATCAGATGCGTTTTTTGAACTAGTTCAAAGGTCAGGATTTTAAACAGCTATAATTTTGTCTCAGAAAATTTCACATATGGAAAACAGATTCAAAACTATTCTGACCTTAGGTCTGATCTTTATTTCACTGATTACAATGAACGCACAAAAACAAAAAATGGAAAACACTGCATTATTAATTATCGATGTACAAAATGATTATTTCCCGGGAGGAAAAATGACATTGGAAAAAGCTGAGCAGGCTGGAGAAAATAGCAAAAAGGTTTTAGAATATTTCAGGAAAAATAATCTTCCTGTTATTCATATTCAACATATTTCTGACAATGAGGGCGCCGCTTTTTTTCTCCCGGATACAGAAGGTGCTAAAATCAATCATCTGGTTTCACCAAAAGAAGATGAAAAAGTAGTTGTCAAGCATTTTCCAAACAGCTTCAGGGAAACTGATCTTTTGAGTTATCTTCAATCAAAGAAAATCAAAAATCTGGTCATTACAGGAATGATGACGGATGTTTGTGTAGAGGCAACTACGAGAGCTGCTTTCGACTTTGGATTTAATAATACGATAATTGGAGATGCCACGGCAACCAGAAACCGGGAACTGAATGGGGAAGTGGTAAAGGCTGCAGAGGTTCAAAGATCTTTTTTAGCGGGAATTTCTGCTCTTGGAAATCTTTATGCCCACGTAATGAATACAAATGAATTTTTAAGCAAGTAGGCTTCTTTGGATACGCAAGGGCGCAAAATGATATTTAAAATTATGCTATAAGACGCGAAGATTTTATCTCCGATAAAATTTAATAGGTTCACTTTGCTGAAAATCTTCGATTTTCTTGCGTCTTAAAATAAACAAAATGTATAATAAAAACTTTGCGTCCTTGTGTTTGCCCAACAAAAAATTGAAGTTCCATTGTTTAGAAACAAAAATAACTTAACATAACTTAATTTTTGTAAAGGTGTCAATAATTTGATACCTTTATTTTGCTTAAATAATAGAATGTCTGATCTGCTGTATAAAAACATCTGTAATTATGTGAATCTTTCCAAAGAAGATTTCAGCCGGTTTGTAAAGCCTTTTGAATACAGAAAATTTAAAAAGAAAGAAGTCGTTCTCAAAGAAGGTGATTATTGTATTTTTGAAGGATTTGTTCTGAGTGGATGTTTTAAAATCTATTATATGAATGAAAACGGATTTGAGCAGACTTTATATTTCGCTGTAGAAGGATGGTGGATTACGGATATAGACAGTCTTATCAATAGTGTTCCGAGCATTCTGAATATTGAAGCCCTTGAAGACAGTGAAGTACTGATGATTTCCAAAAAAGACAAAGAACATCTGTACGAGATCATGCCTCAGATAGAAAAACTTTTCAGGATCATGAACCAGAAATCTTCAGTAGCATTACAGAGAAGGATTCTTTCATTAACGGGTAAAACGGCAGATAAACGTTATCTTGAATTTCTTGAAAAGTATCCGGGATTGGAACAGAGACTGACTCAGCAGCAGGTTGCTTCCTATTTGGGAATAACGCATGAGTTTTTAAGTAAAATCAGGAAGAAAATAGTTAAGAATAGTTGAAAATTGGTTTTCGAAATAATTCAGAATATTACTATTTTCAAGGTGGCTTCGGGAAGTATGATTGAAATTAAAAATAGAAGCCTTCAATTACGGATATAGGTATTATGAATCTTTATTTTTTCGGTTTTAGGAATTGAATTTTCCTCAATGTTTCTAGGCTTATTAAGAATCTTTCAAAATAAGCAAAACAGAGGCCAAAGTGACAAAAAACAGCTTTTTTTAAGCTCTTTATGGTTTATCATGCTTATTTTTGCATGTCAAGTACAATTAAATCATGAAGAAGCTCCAAGATATTCTTATCTCAACCAGGACAATGGCTGTATTGCTGCTGGTGTACGCATTTGCAATGGCTTATGCAACGTTCTTAGAAAACGACTACGGAACTCCTACAGCAAAAGCATTAATTTATGAGGCCAAATGGTTCGAACTGATCATGGTCCTGCTCATTCTTAACTTCATAGGAAATATCGGAAGATACAGACTATGGAAAAGAGAGAAATGGCCGGTTCTTGTTTTTCACCTTGCCTTTATTTTTATTTTTATCGGTGGTGCCATCACTAGATACATCAGTTTCGAAGGGACTATGCACATCAGAGAAGGCGAAACTTCCAACGAGATCGTAACGGATAAAAATTTCTTTAAAATCCAGATCGAAGAAAAAGGTGATGTTCTTAACTATCAGGATGTTCCTTATTTGATGTCTCCATTGAACAAAGATCTTAAAGCAACCTATGACTTCCACGGAAAAGAAGTGAAAGTGTTTGCTAAGGAATACATTCAAAGAAAAAAAGACAGTCTTATTGCTGAGCCAAACGGAGCGGAATATCTTCATTTGGTATCTACCGGAAGCACCGGAAGACAAAATATTTACATCAAACCGGGTGACACAAAATCGATCAACGGAACTTTGGTGACATTCAACAGAGCTATTGAAGGTGCGGTTGAATTCAAAAATGAAGGAGGACAATTATTCATCAAAACACCTGTAGATGCGAGCTTTATGACCATGGCTACTCAGGCAACAGGAAGTACTGTGAAAAATGAGTTCCAGCCTTTGGCATTAAGAAGTTTATATACAATCAACGAACTGAAACTTGTAGTTCCTGAAGGTCTTAAGAAAGGAAGGCTGATGGCTATTGAAGGTGACAGAAAGAAAGATGCTAATGTTCCGGATATGCTTCAGATAGAGCTGCAGGGTCCAAAAACAAAGCAGTTGGTAGACCTTTCTGTTGAAAAAGGAAATCCTAACGCCTACAAACAGGTTACTATGGACGGATTAAACATCATGGTTGGATTCGGACCTAAAGTATACAATACTCCTTTCGCATTAAAACTGGATGACTTCGTTATGGAAACTTATCCGGGAAGTTCATCTCCAAGTGCTTATGAAAGTCATGTAAAGATCATTGACGGAGGAAAAGAAACGCCTTATAAAATTTATATGAACCACGTTCTAAACCATGGTGGATACCGTTTCTTCCAGTCAAGTTTTGATCCGGACAGAATGGGAACTGTTCTTTCTGTAAACCATGATTACTGGGGAACTTTAATTTCTTATATAGGATACACTCTTTTATTCTTAGGAATGTTTGTGATCTTCTTTTGGAAGGGAACTTACTTCTGGAAACTGAATAAAATGCTGATTGATGCAAACAAAAAGAAGACAAAAGCAGCAACAATTCTTTTAGTGTTTTTAAGCTTAGGATTAAATGCACAGAAAATTGAAACTCATGGAACTACTGACGGAAGCAGAGAACATATTCATGTAGAAGGTGATAATCATACCCATGCTCCGGCTCCGTCTGCTCAACCGCTTGATGGTGCTGCTCCAAAGCAGAATTCATTGGCAACTCCAATGGGGAAAATGAGATCTATTTCTGCTGATGAAATTATTGCAAGAAATAAAATCAGTAAAGAACATGCTGATAAATTCGGATATCTTTTGGTACAAAGTTTTGAAGGAAGAATTGTTCCTATCAATACAGAAGCATTGGATGTTTTAAGAAAACTATACAAAAAAGACGAATTCAAAGGAACAGACGGAAAGTCTCTTACTGCCAACCAGTGGTTCCTTTCTATCAATACAGATACACCAAGCTGGACAATGGTTCCAATGATCAAAGTGGGGCCTAAAGGTGGTGATGAACTGAAAAATAAAACAAAGGCCAACGAAGAGGGTTACACTTCATTGATGAACCTTTTCCCGGCAGATGCTAACGGAAACTTAACTTATATTCTGGAACACGATTATAACACAGCTTTCCGTAAAAAACCGGCTGAGCAGACCAATTATGATAAAGAAATCATTGCTGTAAACGAAAGAGTACAAATCTTCAATGAGTTCTTTAGTGGTCAGTTTATGAGAATTGTTCCTGTGAAAAATGACGCCAATCATACATGGCATTCATGGTTAGATCAGAAATTCGAACCGGATATGGAATCTCAGCAAGTGATGGGACCTTACTTTGCAGAAGCACTTACTGCACAGAAGACAGGGAACTGGAGCAAAGCAGATACAGAATTGGCGAAGCTTTCAGAATACCAGCAGAAATGGGGTAAAGCAGTTGTTCCTGCGAAATCTAAAGTTGATCTTGAGGTTTTCATGAATAAAGCAGATATTAACTTCAAATTATTGATTTTCTATACTCTTGTTGGAGGGCTTCTTTTAATCTTAGGATTTGTTGAGTTGTTTAAATCTAATAAGATTTTAAATAAAATCATTAAAGTAATTATTGCGATTGGTCTAGTAGGATATCTATGTCATTTCTTAGGACTTGTAGCAAGATGGTATATCTCAGGACACGCACCATGGAGTAACGGATATGAAGCAATTATCTTTATCTCTTGGGTCGGTATTACAGCAGGTTTATTATTATATAGAAACTCAAATGCGTTAATTCCTGCAGCCGGGTTTATGGTAGCTGTTATCATGATGGGATTTGCACACGGAGGTTCAGCTCTTGATCCGCAGATCACGCCGCTTGTTCCGGTACTGAAGTCTTATTGGTTAATTGTTCACGTAGCGATTATTACATCCAGTTACGGATTCTTCGCCCTGTCGATGATTATTGCTGTAATCTCATTGGTATTTTATATTATCTCCAATAAAGAAACGTATAAAATTCACCACGATACTACATTGAAGGAATTGGTAATCGTTTCTGAAATGTCATTAACCATCGGATTGTTTGCATTAACAGTAGGAAACTTCTTAGGAGGAATCTGGGCAAACGAATCATGGGGAAGATACTGGAGCTGGGACCCGAAAGAAACATGGGCTTTCATTTCCATCATGGTATATGCATTTGTACTGCACATGAGATTAGTACCTGGATTGAGAAGCAGATGGGCATTCCACGTAGCAACAATGTTTGCGTTCTGCTCAATGGTAATGACTTATTTTGGGGTAAACTACTACTTAAGCGGACTTCACTCCTATGCAGCGGGAGATCCGGTGCCAGTACCGGCTTGGGTATACATCGGAATAGGAACAATGATTCTTTTATCAGCTGTTTCTTATTTCAAGTTTAAAACCTTAACGAAGAAATAAAACGTTTAACATATCAATTAAAATCCCGGAATTTACTTTCCGGGATTTTTTATTTCTATTGTTTTTGGCATTGGGGTAAGCTGTTTTAACGCTAAGTACGCAATGATTTTTTATTGTGTTGATTGATCGTTCGCAAAGGCGTTTCACTCAGCAAAACGAAGTGCCTTTGCGAACAAAAAATAAAACGCAATATAAAACAAATTGACCTCGCGAACTTTGCGCTTAGTTAAACACCTCGAATCACGAAGCCCGTAAAAAATTCATAATTCATAACTCATAATTCAAAATTTATCACCATCTTTATGATATCAAAATAATATCAAATTAAAATTCAATTATGGAAAAAATCTTAAAACCTATGTCCGGCTATCTGACATTAGTGATTTGTCTCATTTTGTTTGTAGCCGCTGTTTATTTCTTCGTGAGTGGAGTAGATCAGAGCATTACTTTCGTAGTACTGTCGATGCTTTGTTTCCTTACTTCATGCTTTTTTCTGAAAGGATTAATGATCATTCAGCCTAACCACTCAAGAGTACTGAACTTTTTTGGAAAATATGTAGGAAGTGTAAAAGAGAACGGATTATTCTTCATCAATCCTTTATATTCTTCACAGAAAATGTCTTTACGTTCTGAGAATTTACAAGGACAGACTTTGAAAGTAAATGATAAAATGGGAAATCCTATTGAAATTGCAGTTGTTATGGTATGGAAAGTGGGAGATACTTATAAAGCAGCTTTTGATGTAGAACGATATTCAGACTTTGTAAAAATGCAGAGTGAGGCAGCGGTACGTCATTTGGCGATGAGTTTTCCTTATGATAACTTAGAAGATGATCATGCTCCCATTACCCTGAGAGAAGGAGGAGATAAGATCAATTCTATTTTGGAGCAGGAGCTTACAGACCGTCTTTCAAAAGCAGGAATTATCATTCAGGAAGCGAGAATCTCGCACCTTGCTTATGCTTCGGAAATTGCAGGAGCAATGCTTCAAAGACAGCAGGCAACGGCTATTGTAGCGGCAAGAACCAAGATTGTGGAAGGAGCTGTAGGGATGGTGGATCTTGCATTGAAAAAGCTTTCAGAAGAAAACATCGTTGAGCTTGATGATGAAAGAAAAGCGGCAATGGTAAGCAATTTAATGGTAGTTCTTTGCGGAGAGAAAGCTGCGACACCAATATTAAATGCGGGAACACTTTATAATTAAGAAGTGAAAAAATAACAAATAGATTCTAGTGCAGATCTTATCTACGCTGGGATAGTCAGAAATAATGTTAGAGAATTTAGAAAATGAAATCAGAAAAAGCTCAGAACTCTTCAGAAAACAAAAGCAAAAAATCTTTTGTGATAAGGATAGATGAGTCTACTTATAAACTCCTTGAAAAGTGGGCCAATGATGACTTCAGAAGTGTAAACGGACAGATAGAATACCTGTTGCATCAAAGCCTGATCAACGCAGGGAGGAAGAAGAAGGACTAGTTTTAAAAAGGAAGAATTGAGGAGTATAAATGCTCTTTTTAGGGAGCAGATCTGCCAAAAGATAGTATTTCTTCTCTTTTTGAAATTGCAGAAAATATAAAAAAGGATTCTTTTTTTAGCTTTTCAATAAATAAATAACAATTCAATTAACCTTATACCAAAAAGAAAGCAGAGAAAATTTCTCTGCTTTTTTATTTTATACAACTTTGAAGACTGTCTGCTCCAACGTAGAATATGACGAGCCAAATCAAGCCTTTAATGGTAAAGAAAGCAAGTCCTGCCCATCCCACACGCTTGAACCACTTCTTAAGCTTTGAGTTATTTTCTTGTGAATTTTCCATTGGTGATTATCAAAATGATTACCCTGCAAAGATAAACATGTTTATAATTAGTCCAAATAAAAAACACATTAAAAATTAAAGTTTTGAGGTTCACATAATATTTTTATCTTTAGAGAGAACGAAAAGTAAGATTTTATGTCAAAAAAAGTAAAGGATTTCGGAATCGAAAAAACGCTGAAAAACTTAGGTATTAAAGAAGAGAACAAAGGTACCTCAACAGGCGGGAAATATTTCGCTTCAGGAAAGGTGATTGAAAGCATTTCTCCTGTAGACGGAAAGCTGATCGCTAAAGTAAAAACTTCCGGAGAAAGTGATTATGACAAAGTAATTGAAACTGCTCAGAAAGCGTTTCAGGAATTCAGGCTGATCCCGGCTCCAAAAAGAGGAGAGATCGTAAGACAGCTGGGCTTAAAATTAAGAGAATATAAAGATGATCTTGGTAAACTTGTTTCTTACGAAATGGGTAAATCATTACAGGAAGGACTTGGAGAAGTTCAGGAGATGATTGACATCTGCGACTTTGCTGTAGGACTTTCAAGACAGCTTCAGGGATACACCATGCACTCTGAAAGACCTGGACACAGAATGTATGAGCAATACCATCCGCTAGGGGTTGTAGGAATCATCACTGCATTCAACTTTCCGGTAGCTGTTTGGTCTTGGAATACAGCATTGGCTTGGATCTGTGGTAACGTTACGATCTGGAAGCCATCTGAAAAAACACCACTTTGTGCCATTGCATGTCAGAATATCATGATGGAAGTAATAAAGGAAAACAATCTTCCTGAAGGACTTTCAAGTGTATTGGTATCAGATCACGAAATCGGGCAGAAATTGGTAGATGATAAAAGAGTAGCCCTTGTTTCTTTCACAGGATCTACAAGAGTAGGAAGAATGGTTTCTTCTAAGGTTGCAGAGAGATTCGGGAAGTCTATCCTTGAATTAGGTGGAAACAACGCTATTATCATTACAAAAGAAGCTGATATTGATATGTCTATCATTGGAGCTGTTTTCGGAGCTGTAGGAACTGCAGGTCAGAGATGTACTTCAACAAGAAGACTGATTATCCACGAAAGTGTATACAATGAAGTGAAATCAAGATTGACAAAAGCTTACGGGCAGCTGAAAATCGGAAATCCATTGGATGAAAATAACCATGTAGGTCCACTGATTGATACTGATGCAGTAAATCAATACGAAGAAGCTATCAAGAAATGTAAAAAAGAAGGTGGGAAATTCGCTGTTGAAGGCGGAGTTTTAACTGGAAAAGACTACGAATCAGGATGCTATGTGAAGCCTTGCGTTGCAGAAGTGAAAAACTCATACGAGATTGTGCAGCATGAAACATTTGCACCGATCTTGTATCTGATCAAATACAAAACACTGGAAGAAGCTATCGCTATTCAGAATGATGTTCCACAAGGATTGTCTTCTGCGATCATGACTCAGAACTTAAGAGAAGCAGAATTATTCCTTTCTCATGCAGGTTCAGACTGTGGTATTGCCAATGTAAATATCGGAACTTCCGGTGCAGAAATTGGTGGAGCTTTCGGAGGTGAAAAAGAAACAGGAGGAGGAAGAGAGTCTGGATCAGACGCTTGGAAATACTATATGAGAAGACAAACAAATACTATCAATTACACCGCACAACTTCCTTTAGCACAAGGAATTAAATTTGATTTATAAAAGCTTTACTTAAAGCACCCAAAAAACATAAAACTTAATAACCTGAATGATTAAATGATTCATTCTTTGTGGATCATTTAATCATTCATTTATTAAATCACACAACAATTTATTATGGAACAGATATTAGATATAAAAGCAAATAAAGTAAAAGAAATAGTAGGAAGACATGTGTTGGCAGACGGTTTCGATTTTGTGATGGATATTGAAAAATCACACGGATCATGGCTTTATGATAAACTTACAGATAGAGAGTACCTGGATATGTTTTCTATGTTTGCATCAGCATCTATCGGATACAATCATCCTTATCTTTTAGAAAGATCAGAATGGCTGGGAAAAATGGCTGTGAACAAACCTACTTTGGCTGACGTTTACTCGGAAGAATATGCTCATTTTCTTGAAGTATTCGAAAGAGTGGTTATTCCTGAAGAATTACAATATGCTTTCTTTATCGAAGGCGGATCTCTGGGCGTTGAGAATGCGATGAAAGCATGCTTCGACTGGAAGACCCGCAAAAACTTTGCAAAAGGATTAGAAACAGAAGCAGGAATCTGCATTCACTTCAAACAGGCTTTCCATGGAAGAAGCGGTTATACTCTAAGCTTAACCAATACTTCTGACCCAAGAAAATACCAATATTTCCCAATGTTTAACTGGCCGAGAATTTTAAACCCGAAATTAAAATTCCCGATTACTGAAGAAAACCTTGAAGAAACAATCAAAAATGAAAACCTTGCTTTACTTCAGATTGAAGAGGCTATCTTGATGCACCCTGATAAAGTGGCTTGTATCATCATAGAACCTATTCAGGCAGAAGGAGGTGACAACCATTTCAGAGACGAATTCTTATTAGGATTAAGAAGAATCTGTGATGATAACGAAATCTTACTTATTTTTGATGAAGTTCAGACAGGGATCGCTATTACAGGAAAAATGTGGGCATTCCAACACTTTACAGCAAAACCGGACATCATTTCTTTCGGTAAAAAAGCACAGGTTTGTGGTGTTTTAGCCAATAAAGAAAAATTTGATGAAGTTCCGAACAATGTTTTCAGAGAAAGTTCAAGAATCAATTCTACATTTGGAGGAAATTTTATTGATATGCTTCGTTTCCAACTGGTAATGGAAGTGATTGAAAAAGAGAACCTTGTTGAGAATGCAAGAGTAGTTGGAGACTTCTTATTGGAAAGTTTGAAAGCTATTGCTGAAAAATATCCTGAAAAAATTTCAAATGCAAGAGGTAGAGGTTTGATGTGCGCTATTGACCTGCCATCTGCAGAACAAAGAAATCACTTGATGAATGAGCTTTTCAACGATGGATTAATCATTCTTTCATGTGGAGATCAGTCTCTTCGTTTCAGACCTCATTTGAATGTGACAAAGGAAGAAATTCAACTTGCTTTAGACAAAATTGAAAGCAATATTAATAAAATTTAAAACCCGGGATTTGTAATTTTAAAAAATATATCGTATATTTAGATACTCAAACAATTAGAATATGGAAAGAAGTACGAGAGTATCAGTTTATGAAAGTGATAACCCTTCAGAAATTCAGTTGGTTAAGTCTAAATTGGATGACGCGCAAATTACAAATACCGTTGAAAATAACTATCTTACGTTTACCACAACCCCAACAGCAACTTCGCTGAAGGTAATGGTAGATCTGGAAGAAGAAAAAAAAGCATTTGAAATTATTGATGCTTACCTTCAACAAAGTGAAAATCAATAAACAATTTCATAATTTTAAATTTTACTACTTCAAACCGAAAATTAATTCTCATTAATTTTCGGTTTTTTAATTAATTACAAACCATTAAAAGATTAATTTAATTCTTTAATCATTCAATCTTTTAATTTTTAATCAAATTTTACAACATGAACCCAGAGATCAAACTAAGACAATCGAAAATTGAAGACAGAAACAGAATTTGGGAAATTATCCAGCAATCTATTGAAAGAAGAAGACAGGATGGAAGCACCCAATGGCAGAACGGATATCCTAATCTTGGGACAGTAGAAAGCGATATTGCTAAAGGTTTCGGACATGTTTTGACAGTAGACGGCGAAATTGCAGTTTATGGAGCCCTGATTCTGAATGATGAACCAGCTTACAGTACCATTGAAGGAGCGTGGCTGAGTGATGGAGAATTCGTGGTGGTTCATAGAGTAGCTGTGGATGAAAAATTTGCAGGACAGGGAATGGTAAAGAAATTTTTTGATCATATCGAAGAGTTTACCAAATCCCATGACATTCAGAGTATTAAAGTAGACACCAATCATGACAATATTGCCATGTTGAAAATCCTTGAAGGCAGAGGCTATTCTTATTGTGGAGAGGTTCTTTTAAGAGATGGCATGAGAAAGGCTTTTGAGAAGATTATAATTTAAGCAAAAAGTTAAATCATCTTTCATTGAATTTTTAAACCGCCCTGTATTTATAAACTCTATCAGGTTTGTTCGTTTGGTTCTGAACTAATTTTTACTTTTGTTCAAATTTTTATATATGCACCAGAGTATAGAAATTGATGAGAAAATTTTTCAGGATGCCGTAAGATTTTATGGCACCGTGTTCAGCTTACCCCCTTTAGCATCAAAAATCTATTCCTACCTTCTTTTTGACTATGAGAAAGTAGGAATTACTTTTGACGAATTTGTTGAAGTGCTCTCCGCGAGCAAAAGCTCCGTTTCTACCAGTATTTCATTATTGTTAAATGCTCAGCTTATTGTTGATCATAACAAAATGGATGAGCGGAAGCGGTATTTTTTCATCAATGATGAATACAAAAAAATACGATTCGAAAAAATTGTCCAGAAAATGAAGGACGAAATGAAACTATTAGATGATTTAAACAATTTTAAAAAAAGTAAAGACGATGGATACAATGAAAGAATAGAAGTTTACAAAGCACTCTTAAACAAAAACATAGAAAATATTCAGGAATCTCTTAATAAACTATAAAATGAATAATAAGCTAGTTATACTTTCCATTGCAGCGCTTTCACTGACTGCCTGCAAAAAAGAAGCTCCGAAACAGGATGGTGCCAAGCCATATCCTGTTGTTTCCGTGGAGTCAAAAAATATAGTGGGTTATCAGACGTTTCCGGCTACCATCCAGGGTAGAGTAAACAATGATGTACGTGCAAAAATACAGGGATATATTACCCAGGTATTGGTAGATGAAGGACAATATGTTACAAAAGGACAGCCTTTGTTCCGTTTGGAAACCAATATCCTGAACGAAACTGCAGCTGCTTCCAAAGCAGGAATCGGTGCTGCTGAATCCAGTATTGCCGCTGCTCAGGCTTCTGTAAATGCTGCTCAGGTTGAAGTTAACAAACTAAAGCCTCTGGTTCAGAAAAACATCATCAGCAACGTACAGTTACAGACCGCACAGGCTCAGCTGGCACAGGCTCAAGCTCAGTTACAACAGGCCAATGCATCCAAAAGACAGGCCCAAGCCAATTATAAAGGAGTAGAAGCCAATATCGAATATTCCATCATTCGTGCTCCTATTTCAGGGGTGATCGGAAGACTGCCGTTAAAAGTCGGAAGTTTGGTAGGACCATCTGATCAGACTCCTCTGACAACGATTTCTGATACGTCTGAGATTTATGCTTACTTTGCAATGAATGAAAAAGAGTATTTTGATTTCCTTGAAAAATCTCCGGGAGCTTCTATGCCTGAGAAAATCAAAAACTTACCAATGGTTGAGCTTCAGCTGGCGAATGGAAGTCTTTATCCTGAAAAAGGGAAAATTGAAGCCATTACCGGTCAGATTGATCCTACAACAGGAACCATCCAGTTCAGAGTTGCTTTCTCGAATGCTCAGAAATTATTAAGTAATGGTAACAGTGGAACCATCAGATTCCCTCATCAATATGATAATGTTCTTGTAGTTCCTGAAAGTGCTACTTACGAACAACAAGGTATTGTTTACGTATACAAAATAGAAAAAGGAGATACTGCCAGAAACGTTGTTGTAAATGTTATTGACAGAATTGACAATTTAGCGCTTATCAAATCTGGAGTTAATAAGGGTGAAAAAGTTGTTGCAGCTGGTATCGGAGGTTTAAAACCGGGAACAGCAGTGAAACCGAAGCCCATCAAAATGGATAGTCTTGTTCAATCAATAAAACCGAAATTCTAATGATAAAAAACTTTATTAACAGACCGGTTTTATCTACCGTAATCTCAATTTTGATTGTGATTCTCGGTGTGCTAGGACTGATCTCGTTACCGGTTACACAGTATCCGGATATTGCACCGCCCACAGTGAGTGTTTCCGCCAACTATACGGGAGCCAATGCGGAGACGGTGATGAAAAGTGTAGTAGTGCCTTTGGAAGAACAGATCAATGGGGTGGAAGGAATGGATTATATTACTTCCAGTGCAGGGAATGATGGTTCTGCGCAGATCCAGGTTTTCTTCAAACAAGGAATAGATCCGGATATTGCTGCGGTAAACGTACAGAACCGTGTGGCCAGAGCAACACCTCTTCTGCCGTCTGAAGTAACGCGTTCAGGGGTTGTAACCCAGAAGCAGCAGACCAGTGCCCTGATGTATATGTCTTTCTATTCTGAAAATAAAGATCTTGATGACGTATACCTTCAGAACTTTTTGAATATTAACATTATTCCAAACCTGAAAAGGGTAAATGGTGTAGGGGATGCCAACGTTTTCGGAGGTAAAAACTACTCAATGAGAATCTGGCTGGATCCTGCAAAAATGGCTGCCTACAGCGTAACTCCTACCGATGTTACCAATGCCATCAACGAGCAGAGTAGAGAAGCTGCAGCAGGTTCTATCGGACAAAACAGCGGAAGTTCTTTTGAATATATCATCAAATATGTAGGTAAATTCAACGATAAAGAACAGTACGATAATATTATCATCAAATCTCTTGCAAATGGACAAAACCTGATGCTGAAAGACGTTGCTAAAGTAGAACTGGCAGGACAGTCTTATACAGGAATCGGGGAGAACGGAAACAATCCTTCCATCAGTATGGGGATCTTCCAGACTCCGGGATCTAATGCACAGGAGATTATTAAAAATATCAAAGAATATCTGAAATCTGCAGAAGGAACTTTTCCGAAGGGTGTGAAGTATACTTTCAACTTTGATACCAACGAATTCCTGGAAGCTTCTATTGAAAAGGTAGTACATACCCTGATTGAGGCCTTCATCCTGGTATTTATTGTAGTATATATTTTCCTTCAGGACTTCAGATCTACGCTGATCCCGGCCATTGCGGTTCCGGTATCTATTGTAGGGGCTTTCTTCTTCCTGAATCTCTTCGGATATTCATTAAACTTGCTAACCCTTTTTGCATTGGTACTTGCGATTGGTATTGTAGTGGATGATGCCATTGTCGTCGTCGAGGCTGTTCATGCCAAGATGGAGCATGGTATTTCAGATGCTAAAAAAGCAACGGTAGAAGCGATGGATGAAATTACAGGGGCTATTATTTCTATTACGTTGGTAATGGCAGCAGTATTTATCCCGGTAACCTTCATTACAGGTCCTACAGGGGTATTCTACCAACAGTTTGGTATTACGCTGATTATAGCGATTATCATTTCTGCTATTAATGCATTAACGCTGAGCCCGGTTTTATGTTCATTATTCTTAAAACCTCATGCAGAGCACCATAAAGAGTATAAAAATTTAAATCTGTTACAGAAGTTTTTCTATAAGTTTAATATTGCTTTTAAAACAACTACTGAACGTTACGGAAGAGGATTTGTATTCCTGTTAAGACACAAATGGGTAACCCTTATTATTTTTGCTGTTACCGGAGGTATCTTATTCTGGGCAAGCAGCAGTATGAAGAAAGGGTTTGTACCTACAGAAGACAGAGGAATTATCTTTACAGATGTTCAGCTTCCTCCAGGAGCTTCTATGGAAAGAACTTACAACGCTTTGAAAACGCTTCAGGCTAAAGCATTGAAAGTTCCGGGAGTACAGAACGTAACAATTTCCACAGGTAGAGGATTTTTATCTGGAAACGGAAGTAACAACGGTCTTGCCTTTGTTAAGCTAAAACCATTTGAAGAAAGAAAAAAAGACGGGCAGACTTCTGAAGATATCACCAAAAAATTATTTGGAATTGTAGGATCTGTTCCTGATGCCAAAGTAGTATTCTTTCAGCCGCCAAGTGTACCAGGTTTTGGTAACAGTGCAGGTTTTGAAATGGTATTGCTGGATAAGTCAGGTGGAGAATATGCAGATCTGGATGCCAAAACCAATGAATTCATCGGTAAGCTGATGCAGAGACCGGAAATTCAGTTTGCACAGACTTCATTCAATACTAAATATCCTCAGTATCAGATGGAAATTAATGTTCCGCTGAGCAAGCAGCTTGGAGTTTCTGTCAATGACATCTTGGCAACAATGCAGGGATATATCGGAGGTATTTATACTGCCGACTTTACCAAGTATGGAAAACAGTTTAGAGTGATGGTTCAGGCTCTTCCTGAAAACAGAAAAAACATCGAAAACCTGAATCAGCTTTATGTAAGAACAGGATCAGGCATCATGTCTCCGATTTCACAGTTTGTAACATTGACAAAAGCATATGGACCACAATCTGTTAGCCGTTATAACCTGTTTACTTCAGTAAAAGTGACAGGAGCCAACTCTGACGGATACAGTTCCGGGGATGCAATCGCAGCTGTACAGCAGGTAGCTAATGAAACATTGAATCAAAACTACGCAGTAGAATTTACCGGATTAACCAGAGAAGAATTAAATTCAGGATCTCAGACACTTCTGATTTTCGGGTTAAGTTTGATCTTCGTTTACTTTATTCTTTCTGCACAGTATGAAAGTTATATCCTTCCGCTGATCGTTATTATTTCTCTTCCTCTTGGGGTAATGGGAGCTTATTTCGGACAGAAGATTATGGGCTTGGAAAATAACATTTACTTCCAGATTGCCCTGATCATGCTTGTAGGACTACTGGCGAAAAATGCAATCCTTATCGTTGAATTTGCTGTTCAGAGAAGGCATCATGGTGAAACTATTGTCATGTCAGCCATCAATGCAGCGAAAGCGAGGGTGAGACCTATTCTAATGACATCATTCGCCTTTATCTTCGGTTTATTACCGCTAGTTCTGGCAAGTGGAATTGGAGCAGTAGGGAACAGATCTATCGCTACAGGTGCAGCAATCGGACTATTGATAGGAACTATTTTGGGATTATTCGTAATTCCGGTTCTGTATGTGATTTTTGAAACACTGCAGGAAAAAATTAAACCTATCAAAAAAGAAGATATCAATTTAGCAGAATAAAATTAATTAGAGAAGTTAGAAGTTAGATATTTAGAAATCAGTCTAAAACCATATCTAACTTCTGGCCTCTAACATCTAATTTCTAATTTTTTATAATGAAGAGTTTATTAAACATCATAAAAGGAATCACTTTTTCAGTTTTCATACTCGGAGCCATCTCATCCTGTATGGCAAGAAAAGAGTATGAAAGACCGAAGAGCGTTGTGGACGAAAAGCTTTTTCGTACAGATATGCTTCCTTCAGACAGTACCAATATCGCAGATATTTCATGGAAAGAGATATTTACAGATCCAATACTGCAGGGGCATATTTCTAAAGCATTGGAAAACAACTTAGATATCAGAATCGCACTGCAGAGCATCAATTCTGCGGAAGCTTACCTGAAACAAAGTAAAGCAGCTTATCAGCCAACACTTTCTATAGGACCCAACTATACCTTCCAGACGCAGTCTATCAATACCCAGTTTGGGCAGATCATTGGAGAAAGACGTTATGTAAACCAGTTTGATATCACAGCAAGTATAGGCTGGGAAGCAGATATCTGGGGGAAATTAAGAGCTCAGGAGAAAGCGCAAGTCGCTACTTATTTAGGAACTGTTGCTGCTCACAAAGCTGTTAAAAGCAGTCTTGTATCTTCCATCGCTTCGGCTTACTATCAATTGTTAACTTTTGATGCACAGAAGAGAATTATTACAGAAACCATTGCGGTAAGAGAGAAAAACTTAGAAGCTACAAAGGCTTTAAAAATTTCAGGAACAGTTACTGAAGTTGCTGTACAGCAGAGTGAGGCACTTGTTTTCAATGCTAAATCATTATTGATTGATATTGATACACAGATCCAGCTTCTTGAAAATACCATGAGTCTTTTAATGGGAGAATCTTCTCATTCTATTGAAAGATCTACATTAGAAGGGCAAAACCTTCCGATTGATTTAAAATTGGGTTATCCTACTCAGCTTTTGGCTAACCGTCCGGATGTTATGAGAGCAGAATACAGCTTAATGAATGCATTCGAACTAACGAATTCTGCTAAAGCTCAGTTTTATCCTACTTTAAAATTGACTGGAAGCGGAGGTCTTCAGTCTGTGGATATTGACCACTTATTCAGTGTCAATTCATTATTTGCGAATGTAGTAGCAGGACTGGCTCAGCCAATTTTGAACAAAAGACAGATCAAGACCAACTATGATGTAAGTCTTGCCAATCAGGAAACGGCTTATCTCAACTTCAGAAAGACGGTTCTTACTGCCGGAAAAGAAGTTTCAGATGCCATCAGAGTTTTCTCTGTGCAGGATTCATTCATTGACTTGAAACAAAAAGAACTGAATGCCTATAAAAAATCGGTTGACTATTCCCAGGAATTGGTGAACTACGGTATGGCAAACTACCTTGAAGTATTGAATGCAAGTGTGAATTCATTGAACGCAGAACTTAATATTTCTAATGCGAGATACAGTAAAATGAAGGCAGCGGTAGAGCTTTATCAGGCTTTAGGCGGAGGCTGGAAGTAACCGTATTCTAACAGTATAAACGATAAAACGTATGTCAGTAATGGCATACGTTTTTTTATTTGTTCTATGTTAAAATTCTTTAAAGAATAAATTTAGTTTGGATATACGTATTTAACTACGTAGTTTTATACTTTAAAATTCAAACACTATGAAATTAAAGATACAGCCCATAGGAAATTCTTATTCGGAACAGGCGATTGACTTGATTTTGAATATTCAGCAGAAGGAGTTTAATATTCCGATCACCATTAAAGATCAGCCTGATCTTTTGCAGATTGAAAGTTTTTATACGGAAGCAGGAGGTAACTTTTGGGGTGCTTTTGTAGATGGTGAACTGGTAGGTTCCATTGCACTGGTTAAGTTTGATGAAAGGGCAGGAGCGATCAGAAAGATGTTTGTTAAAAAAGAATTCAGAGGGAAAGAACTGAATATTGCTCAGGAATTATTGGAAGTGTTAATTTCTTTCTGCCGTGATACAGCAATTGATGATCTGTATTTGGGAACCATAACGGTCCTGAAAGCAGCACAGCGTTTCTACGAAAGAAATCGGTTTATGAAGATTGAAAAAGGAAATCTTCCTGAGAAATTCCCTTTAATGAGTGCTGATGATATTTTTTACCATTTAAATATTGACTGAATATGAATGTGATCAACGAAGCAGGAATTCTTGCCATATCAACCCGATTGCATCGTTTGAGTGAACAACTGAGAAAAGACGGAGCCCTGATCTATAAAGCATTTGGAATCGATTTTGAGCTTAAATGGTTTCCGGTGATCTTTACCATTTATAAAAAAGAGATCGCAAGCGTTGTTGAAATTGCCAATGAGATAGGGTATACCCATCCATCCACCATAACCCTGCTCAAAGAACTCGAAAAACTGGAGTTGATACAATGGGAAAAAGATAAACAGGATGAACGAAAAAGGATGTTTAAATTAACTCCAAAGGGAAAGGAGCTCATTGGTAAAATGAAACCGGTCTGGGAGTTGATGTCACAGATTCTGGGGGAAATTACTGATAACAATAATAATCTGCTGGCAGCTATTGATGAGGCCGAGGAGAAAATTGCAAGCCAGTCTTTTTATCAGAGGGCGCTGCAGGTGAAGAACTCCAAGTAATTTTATTGCCTTTTTAGAATTGATAGTTCAAATAATAGGGTATCATATTGCACATGTAATACTGACAACTTATTGTCAATCATCTTTCTTAATTTTAAACTATCAAAACGTGTAAAAGCAGATAGTATGGGAACAACTCCGGAAAGACCAACTGTATATATAAATACAAAAGCAGAATGGCGGGCATGGTTACAAGAGAACCATCAGAAATTACAATCTATATGGCTTGTCTGCAATACACGAAAATCTAATTTACCCATGGTGTATTGGACTGAGCTAGTAGATGAAGCTCTTTGTTTTGGCTGGATTGACAGCACAAGAAAAACCATTGATGAAGGTTCTTTTATGCAGTTATTCAGCAGGAGAAAACCTAATAGTACATGGTCAAAAATCAATAAAGAGAAAGTTGAAAGACTGATTGAAAATGAGCTGATGACAAAAGCCGGATTTGAAACCATCAGAATTGCTAAAGAAAATGGTTCCTGGAATATTTTAGATAGTGTGGAAGACCTTGCAATTCCTGAAGATCTGATGGAGGCATTTAAAATTCATGAAGGTTCGGAAGTGTATTTTCTAAGTTTGAGCAAATCCATAAAAAAAATGTTGCTGCAGTGGGTGATACTTGCCAAAAGACCCGAAACCAGGAAAAACCGTATAAATGAAATAGCGACACACGCTGCTCAGAATAAAAAACCTAAAAACTTTTAATCGGTAAAAGACAGCGTATTCTTTTATTCGAGATTTCGGAGTAAGATAAAAAAATCGGCTGACCCATTTTTGGGTCAGCCGATTCAATTGATTCATTATTGAAATAAATATTGTCTTAGAATCTCAAAGTGGCTGCAACAGACCAGGTTCTTCCAAAACCAAGGAATCCTGTATTGCCATCTGCAACACCCTGATACACTCTGCCTGCATCCTGATAGGTTTTCCCTGCATCCGGACCATTAGCAATTTTATCACCTGCGAAAATATTGGAGCTTAATTCAGAAATATAATATTTGTTGAATAAGTTGTATACATTCGCTCTCAATGTTAAAGATTTTTTCGCATCCAATGTGAATTTGTAAGAAGCACCTACATCAAATAAATGGTAACTTGGCAATTTTACAATTCCTTTTTCTCTTGCTGCTTCAGTAAGGAAGTTAATCGGGTTGAACTGTGCATACAGTCTGTCATAATATTCCCAGTTCGCATCAATACTGAAAGCTTTGGTAATATTATAATCCGCTCCAATGCTTGCTGTTGTTTGTGCAGCATCTCCCACCTTCAGATCTTTGATATTGATCACTCCTGTAGCTCCGGATATTTCCTGGTTGGTTTGAACATCCAGAATGTTGAAGTTAGCGTTTCCTTTGTATTTCCAGTTACCGAAAGAAACCATTCCTCTAAGTTTAAGATTAGCAAAAGGTCTTGCTTTTGTCTCCAGTTCAAGTCCTTGGTGTACCTGACCAACGTTCAGTGCATTATAGAAATAAGCATTTCCAAGGCTTAACTGAGGGAATTTTGCAACATCCGCTGCTGTAGCATTGAATGTTCTTGAAATAAATCTGTCATCCCACTGCGTTCTGTAAGCATTAATGTTTACATCTATATAACGCGATTTGAAACCGTATCCTAATTCTACAGAGAAGATTCTTTCATTCTTGGCATCGTTATAAATATTCTGGTTGGATGGGAATAAAGCGTTGAATAACGGCTGTCTTGAGATCACTCCTGTATTGAAAAATACATTATGATGATCATCTATATTATAGTTGGCTCCTCCTTTTACGATATATCCCGTTTTGTGGTACCATTTTGTTTCCTGGTTTCCTGGTGTATACAGCATATAATCTACTCTCTTATAATATTGCTCAGAAACGGATCCCTGAACGGATGCACTTAGCTTTTCAGAGCTGTATTCAACCATACCATAGATACCAGCCCATTTTACCAAACCTTCATTGTGGATAGATACTTTTTGAGCATCTTTAAGTTTAGTAAGAGGTTCAGGTTTTACAGTTTGATTGATAAAATATCCCTTTGGTGCATTGGCTGTATTAGGGACATATAATGCATCTGATCCTAACATATCAGTTACAATGTCATACAGAGCTCCTTTATATGTTTTAAGATCAATACCTCCGTTAAAGGTCCAGTTATTCTTTTTGTAATTAAGGTCTGCAATGACTCCATACCAATCATGAGCATTGATGCTTTGCTTTCTAACGATACCATTGGTTCCGTTCAGAGTAGCTACGTATTTTCCGTTGTAATCAGTAGGAGAGCCTGCAGGTGCTGTAAAGGTTGATTTTTGGAAGCTGTTTCCATTATAATCTGTTACCATACCGCCTCTGTTATAACGATAAATCATATCCCAGTTGATCGTACCGTCTCCGCCTGCACCAGAATTCATGAAATTCATAGTTTGTCCTGCCGCGTTTTTGATAGAACCGTTAAGTCCGGTACCACCGCCTCCACGTCCCCATGAACCATAAAGAACGGTAGATAATTTCAGATTATCATTGATATTCCAGTCCCAGTTTAATGAAGCAATAGGCTTGTGGTAGAAGTTAGGTGCTAAATTGAATTGAGAACCATTCAGCATTCCTGTTTGTGGGTTGTATCTTCTTCCATAAGTGTCAAGTTGCTGCAAAGTAGCTACATTCGCTCCCGTTGCAGAAGATCTTCTTGTGTCATGTACCTGTGGTGCTCCCGTTGCGATAAAATTGAAAGCATGTTTTTCATTAGGCTTAAATCCTGTAGAGAAAAACCAGGAATAACCTTCTCCCTGTGTTCCGTTGATATAACCGTCACCTTGCCAACGGGAAAGCAATACAGTTGTTCCCCATTTGTTTTTTAACCCTGAAGAGTACATTGCAGATATTCTGGAGTAGTTGTCATTACCAACTTCTCCTTTTACCATTGCTTTCTGCTCAGAATCTGTAGCTTTGGTTACAATGTTGATGGTTCCTCCTACAGAGGGAACAACAAATTTAGAAGCTCCCAATCCTCTCTGAATCTGAATATTGCTGGCAATGTCAGCTAATCCTGTCCAGTTAGACCAGTACACAGTACCTCCCTGCATATCATTCACGGGTTGTCCGTTGATAATAACTGCAATGTTAGCACCGTCAAAACCTCTCATGTTGATTCTGCTGTCTCCGAATCCTCCACCTACTTTGGTCACGTAAACGGATGGAGTAGACTTCATAATTTCAGGGAATTCTCTGTTTCCCAGTTTCTCCTGAATCTCTGCTGCTTTGATGTTGGAAACTGCAACAGGTGTTTTTCTCTCTTTGGCTGTTTGGGAAAGGTTTCTACCTACCAACATAACCTCATCAATAGATTTTGATTTGTCTAAAGAATCCTTCGTATTCTGTCCATAATATATGGCGGCCGTAGGTAATACAAGCGCTATAATTAGTCGCTTTTTAAAAGTAATGCTCATGAAATAAACTAGCGTTTTTGAATTTAAGGCTGCAAAGATGGATATTTATTTTTTAATAAAGTATTAAATCTTCATTACGTGATTTCAGAAAGCATCCGGATGATCTGTTATTACTCATTTTTTTAAGTGTATTAATTAATTCAGATATTTAATTTACAATTTGTTATAAAAGTGAATTATCAAAAACAGGAAATGTGTTTAACTGCATAAAATAATTATGCAGTTCCTTATATTTTTTATTATAACGACCGCTGTTTCTTTAAAATATTCTAATTATTCATCCATTTAGTGATAGAACGTTTGGTAATTGACTAGAGTCATAAACTTTATACTGTTGTTTTGATACCTTGTATTATCATTTTATTTTAAAACCGTATTTATAGTATGAAAAAGAATTTTTTTGAAAAGTTTTCAGATCGCGTTGTCTATATTACCGGAAGTCCAGGAGCTTTTATCGGTGCAAGTTTACTTGTTGTTATCTGGGCGGTTTGCGGACCTGTTTTCGACTATTCAGAAACCTGGCAGCTGGTTATCAATACAAGTACTACTATTATAACTTTCCTAATGGTATTTCTGATTCAAAAAACTCAGAATAAAGACTCTAAAGCGATCCAGATAAAGCTGAATGAACTTATAGCATCCTATGAAAAAGCCAGTAACAGGCTGGTGGATATTGAAGATTTAACGGAAGAAGAACTTGACCAACTTCATAAGTATTATGAAAAATTAGGGAAGTTTTCCAATGAACCAAGACCTTCATTAGATTCTACCGAGCAGCAGCAACGATATAAATAATTGTCGATATGGTGGGAGCCTGAAAATTTCTGCACATAGTGACAGATCAATTATTTTGATATCTATAACCGTTTGTGTAAAGAAATATCAGTCTTAAAATAACTTATATTCCTTAAATTTTTTAGATACCACATCTCAGTATTTCAGGCAAAAATGGTCTTATAGTTGTAGAATTATCACCAATCAAATACTAAAATAGTATATTATGGAAACTAGAACAGCAACAAAAAAAGCAACCGTAAAAAAAGCAGCAACACGGAAAGCATCTGCAAAGACTCCGGCTAAAAAAGGTGCGGCAAAAGGGTTGGAAGACCTTTTTGAAGAGGCACTGAAAGATCTTTACTGGGCTGAAAAAGCACTTTTGAAAGCATTGCCAAGAATGATGAAAAACGCGACCAGTGAAAAACTTAAAACAGCAATAAACAAACATATTAAGGAAACGGAAGATCATGTTGACAGGCTGGAAAAATGTTTTAAAGCACTCGGTAAGAAAGCTCAGGCAAAGAAATGTGATGCGATGCAGGGACTGCTGGATGAGGGGAAAAGCATTATAGAAGAAACAGAGCCAGGAGCGGTAAGAGATGCAGGAATCATTGCAGCAGCACAAAAAGTGGAACATTATGAAATTGCTTCCTATGGTACACTTGCAGCCTTTGCAAAAGTATTGAAAGAGAAGGATTGTCTTAAAAATCTTTTGAGCACACTAGAAGAAGAAAAAAAATGTGATGATCTGTTAACAAAAATTGCTGATACTAATCTTAACAGCAAAGCAATATAAAACAATATTCAATTATAGAAAGGAGATCAGATATCAATTTGATCTCCTTTTTTATGTTGAGATCCCAGAGATTCAAGAAAGAAGTGGTAATAGTTTTGGTTATTTTTGTATCGTTTTTAATATATTTGTAGATATTATTTGTATCAATTGTAATTTCCTTCTATCGTATAATATTCAAAGAGTCAATAAAAGCTTCAAGAGTGCTCCGTGTTAGTAACGGTTGCTATGCTTAGGAATATAATTCTATTATTTAAAAATTAAAAAATATGACCCAGCTCAGCCTGTTCGACTCAGAAGAATTGTATGAATTTCCCAAAGATCTTCTGGAGTATCGAGAACATTTCCTGAGCCAGGAAGAAGCTGACAAACTTAAGACTCATTTGCTTGAAACAGCTCCCTGGAAACAAAGAACCCAGAAAATGTATGATAAAATGGTGCTGACACCGCGCTTAACGGCATGGTATGGAGATCCGAAAACGGATTATCCATTAGGAAATGGTAAAGTGGAGACTCATCTCTGGACACCTGAACTGTTTTCTTTAAAAGAAAGAATAAAAGAAACATTTGGCTATCAGTTCAATTCTGTATTGCTTAATCTTTACAGAGATCACAATGACTCTGTTGCCTGGCATCGGGATAAGGAAAGCAGATATGGAAACCGCCCGGTGATTGCATCAATAAGTTTAGGACAAACCAGAAACTTTGATTTCCGGAAAAAAGATCACCATCAAAGTAAATACAGCCTTCCTCTTCCTCATGGTTCATTATTGATCATGAAAGGAGACTTGCAGGAGAACTGGGAGCACCGGATTGCTAAATCTGTAACTTCCATGAAGGAGCGTATCAATCTTACGTTTCGGCTGGTTCGTCAATTATAGAGTATTTATTTCTAAGCCAGATTCTTCGTAATTTGAGCAGTTAAAAAATATCTTGTGGTTCTCTCCACGAATGAATTTTATTTGAAATAAAAGCCTGATGTATTTTCTTTTTAAGCAAAAAAGCTGCACCTTTGCCCCAACAATGGGGTGCTACAGAACAGTGGCTGAGATGATACCCAGGAATGTACTTCCACACCTGATCCAGATAATGCCGGCGTAGGGATTGCTTACTTATCATCTCATCATTTGATTTCTAACAATTAATATGATGCAGGACATTTTAAAACAAATTACCTTACCGGAATGGTTCGGAGTCTTATTTTCAGTCATTCAGGTTTTACTGGCCCGTAAAAACAATGTCAATAACTATCTTTTCGGAATTGCCGGTATTCTGCTTACTTTGTATGTGATGCTTACCTCAAAACTGTATGCTGAATTTACATTAAATCTTTATTATTTGATCATGAGCATCTACGGATGGCTGTATTGGAAATTCGGGAAGCAAAAATCCGAAATGGAAATCTCTGTTACCTCAACCTTAGAAAAATGGATTACCGGAGGAATTGTACTGGGAACTTTTAGTCTGTTCTGGTTCTTTCTCACTCATTTTACAGATTCGGATGTTCCGGTCTGGGATTCTCTGGTAAGTGCTTTTGCATGGGCAGGAATGTGGCTGATGGCAAGACGGAAAATTGAAAACTGGGTGATCCTCAATATCAGTAATATTATTTCCATCCCTTTAATGATTCATAAGGAATTATATCTCTACGCTGTTTTGACGTCATTTTTATTTTTAGTGGCAATCTCCGGTTATATGGAATGGCAGAAACTTATTAAAACCAAAGCCAATGCTCAATACTAAAGACATCAGAAAAGAACTTCAGGGAGCTTCTGTAATTTCTGATAAGGTGATACAGCATATTCATGAAGAGGGATGGCTTAAGATCTGGGTTCCCAGGAAATACGGAGGATTGGGATATCGTTTTGAAGAGGGACTTAAAGCATTATTTGGCTGGGCTGAAACTGATGGAAGCTTTGGCTGGATGCTGACACTTTGTGCCGGAGCCAATTATTTTTCAAGAAATATAAAACCCGATGTGGCTCAATTGCTGTTCACTGATTCTAAAACCTGTTTTGGAGGAAGCGGAATGGTGGGCGGGACTGCAGAAAAGCAAAATGATAACACCTATATCATCAATGGATTATGGAATTTTGCCACAGGAGCTCCCCATCTGACTCATTTTACACTCAATGCCAGAATTACAGAAAATGGTAAGCCGATGGTAGATCATGAAGGTAATGAGAGGATTCAATCCTTCATTGTTCCCAAAGAACAGGCTGAAATCATCCCCAACTGGAAATCAATGGGAATGAAAGCCAGCGGAACTTATTCCTTTACCATTGAAAATGTTATCGTCAGCGAAGAGTGCAGCTTTGTGTACGACCATTTTTTCACTGATGATGTACTGGACAGCATTCCGTTTCGGGTTTTTGCAGATTTGACACTTTTGGTGAATTATCTTGGAATGGCTTCTCATTTTATTGAAGAAGCAGAGCTTATTCGTCCTCAGATCAATTTCAAAAACTTTGTTGAGTCTGTTGAAAAACATTTGGAAAAGGTGTTAGGTATGGCCAGAAATATTGAAAATATTCTTGCTGATAGCAAAGCGATTTCAGCGGATCATCAAAATGAGATTCATACTTACGGAACAGAACTAACCGAGCAATTGTCCCACCAAATACTTACTGTTTACACTCAGCTTGGAATCCGGGCAACAGCTACTGATTCTGCAATATATCAGGTGTTTTGTGATTATTTTACAGCAACGATGCACTCCAATTTCAGACCTTCCGCTGATGATTTAGATTTTTCTTTTTGAGGTAAATCGAAGTCTGTCAAAAGTCAAACTGTATTATGATTATGAATTTAAACTTAATATGAATTTAATATGATTGACATTGCTTTTAGATACTTTTGCATCATTGAGTTGTAGGTTCAAAGATATTTTAAAGGATGGATCATTTTAAAGAAATATATTCCGGTTACAAGCACAGGGTGTATTTTTTTGTGGCAAAATACCTTTCGGAAGAAGAAGATATTGAAGAAATTGTTCAGGATATTTTTATGCATGTCTGGAAATATTTATCCAAAACCAATTCACCTTCAGAAATTGAAGCACTCATTTTTAAATCTGCCAAACAGGAAATCTCCAACTTTTACCGTAAAAGGAAAATGATCTTTGTTCCGCTGGAAAATTCTACGGAAAATCAGGATGAAGAAACCTCCGAAATCGAAAAGCAGCTGCAGCAGGAAGATCAACTCAAAAAGATAGAAAACCTTCTGGAACAGGTTCCTGAAAGAAGCCGTGATTTTTTCATAAAAAATAAAATCCAGAATCTCAGCCTTTTTACCATTGCTCAGGAAAATCATATTTCCAAAACAGCTGTTGAAAAACATGTCAACAAGGTTTTGAAATTTCTAAGGACCAACTTGAATTTTTTCTTTTAACCTTTTCCGTTTATATTGATAACAAACTTCACTTCAAATCTGTATATCTAATTGTTTATTAGTTTTAATTAAGGCAGCTATATACAACTTACCTCATTGTCATCATGTAAAGCCTGGATTCTTCATTTCACTGCGTTACATTCTGAATGACAGAGTCATAATAATAAGAGAGCAGGATTAAGGTAAAGTTGTATCTAATTACATCAATTAATTTAAATAAAAATCAATTTCAACTTTAACCCAACATCAACCAATATGAACAAATCGTTAAATCAAAAAAATAGAGGTTGACGATTTTACACTTCCTGCGTATTCTCTAGTAAAGATCAAATAGGAGCATATGGATTTCGACAATCAATGGAAATCGGTCAAAGACGAAAATCGGAAAATGAAGGATTCGGCAGATCAGCGAATCTGGAATGGACTTGAAAATAAAATCAGGTTCAGAAAAAATACAAAACGGGTTTTATGGGCTGCGGCTGTTCTTTTGCCTTTATTTACACTGATTACTTTGTTTTCTACTGGAGATGAAATAAAATCTCAGGATCATCAGCAAATGGTTTTCAGGACAGAAAAGATTCAAAAAGAATTTATACTATCTGACGGAAGTATCATTACACTGGAACCTGAAAGTGAATTGAAACTGACGGATGATTTCGGAAAAAAAAACAGAAATGTTTCTTTTAAAGGGAAAGCATTTTTCAGTGTTGCTAAAAATAAAGCGCTGCCGTTTATCATTGATGCCAATGGATTTAAAGTAAAAGTATTGGGAACCAAATTTTTGCTTGATCAGAGATCCACAGATAAGAAAGTCTATCTGAAAGAAGGAAAAGTAAAAATTGATTACAAAGGGAATACAACATACCTTTTGCCTAAAGAAACCTGGCTTGCTGACAAAGATGGAGCCGAGAAACATTTTTACGATCAGGATGTGGTAAGAACATTTGATTTTAATGAAATGAAATTCGGGCAGGCCATTTCTCAATTGGAGATGACCTACAATGTTTCCATAACCTATCCTCAGCATTACAAAGAGAATATTATTGACGGAGACATCACCGGAGATCTGGATAAAGTTATTAAAACAATAGGGTTTCCATTTAATCTGACTGCAGGAAAACAATCAGCAAATCATATCATTTTAGAAAAATAATGCACCAGTAATTGGGGTTACCGATGCATTGAATATAAATCAGTCAAATAACAACTAATTTCAGCAAAGCTATGAAAAAAACAACAATTAGCATGATGTTGTTGGGTCTTTTGTGTGCGCCACAGTTTACCTACGCAGAGGCTAACAAATGTTTTCAACAGTCCGTTATTCAGCGGAAAACGCCTTTGATTAAAATCTTTGAAAAACTTTCAAAAGAGCATGGCGTAAAATTCTTTTATTCGGTTTCAGACCTGAAAGATATTCAGGTGGATGAATCTCAAGTTAACTTTCAGTCTTTATCAGCCTCTTTAGACTATCTGAAAAAAAATGTCGGTCTGGATTTTAACGTAGATCAAAAAACAGTGACGGTTCGTCTCAATGCAAGAGCGATGGCAAAAATTCAGAGAACCAATGCTCAACAATCTGCAGAGTATATAAATCCGATTAAAGACACGGTAAAATCAAGAGAAAAAAACATTGATGAGGTTGTTTTGGTGGGCTATGGGAAGCAGAGTAAGAAAAACAATTCAGGTTCTATTTCTTCTATTGACGAGAAGCAGATGAAAGGAGTGGCTTCCAGTAATTTTGGCGATATTATTGCAGGAAAAGCGACCGGAGTTCAGATTACTCAGGCCAATGCAAGCCCGGGAAGTTCGCCTTCAATACGGGTACGAGGTATTGGAACGTTGACGGCAGGTTCCAATCCTTTGATCGTTGTAGACGGGCTGCCATTAACTGAAGGTTCTAATCTGAATGCCATTGATCCTAATTCCATTGCCAAAATTGATATCTTAAAAGATGCCGCTTCAGCTGCAATCTATGGTTCCAGAGGAGCAAACGGTGTAATTATCATTGAAACAAAGCAAGGTAAAAAAGGCAGGATGGCCGTTTCTTTCGATTCCTACTACGGAATGCAGATGAGAAGTGATAATGTAAAACTAGTCAACGCGTATGACATGGCCACTTTTCTGAAAGAAGCCAGAGATAACAATTATCTTTCTAAAGGCAGTAACAGAAGCATTTCCGATAATAATGCGACAAGAATAAGCAAGGGAGCTTCTTTAAGAGAATTAATTCCGGATTATTTAGCACCTTACCTTGCAAAGGAGCCGGGATTAACGGATACCGACTGGTTGAATACAGTTATGAAACCAGCACCCATCAGCCAGACTTCACTGAATATTACCGGAGGAAGCGATAAGAGCAAATATGCTTTTACTATGAGTTATTTTAAACAAAAAGGCTTGGTTATCGGGACCGATTACGAAAAATTTTCCACCAGTATCAATCTTTCGACAGAGCTTACGGATAAATGGAAAGTGGGCGTAACAATGACGCCGTCTTACGCTACGGGTACCATCAATGCTTCAGAAAATTCAAGAAGCTATAATCCCTTGCAGATGGCTACGGCAATGTATCCATTTTTTAAACCTTACAATGATGACGGAAGTCTTGCCATTTCTCAACAGATCCTGGGAAATACAGCAACGGACGGAGCTTTGGTAGAAAATCCCGTGGCTGTTCAGGAAATGACCAACAGAAAATATACATTATTTAAAACATTCGGGAATATTTTTACTGAGCTTGAATTGTTAAAGGGCCTGAAATACAGATTGTCCGTAGGCGGAGATTATTCAAATTACGAATACAATTGCTTCGATCCTTCTACGGTAGGAGCGTACAGAGCACCAGCTCCGGATGTTACTTTTGCCAACAGAACAGAATATATCCGCAAAAATTATTTAATAGAAAACTTACTTTCATTTGATCAAAAATGGGGTGCTCACCGGGTGGATGCCATTGCCGGACAGTCTTTCCAGCAGGAAGATAATACACAGCTTTTAACTGAAGCCACCGCATTTCCTGATAACAGTATCCAGAATATTGCAGGCGGAACATCATTTAAAAATACATTAACACAATACAAATGGAGGCTGATGTCTTATTTTACCAGAGTCAACTACACGTTTGACAATAAGTATAACCTGATGGCTTCCTATCGTAGAGACGGTTCTTCCCGTTTTGGGAAAAACTCTAAGTGGGGGAATTTCTATGCATTTTCTGCAGGCTGGACCGTCAGTAATGAAAATTTCTTTCCTGAAAATAATTTCGTGACGGATTTGAAACTTAGATACAGTCTTGGAAGTAACGGTAATAATCAGATTCCTAATTTCGGGGCACTTTCATTGATGAATCCTGATAATTATAATTTTGGAGGAATGTTAGTACCGGGATACACAACGGCAACAGCCCCGAACCCGAATATTTCCTGGGAAAAGTCCAGATCAAACAATTTCGGGATCGATTTTTCTTTGTTTAAGAATATCCTGAATATTTCTGCAGATTATTATATCCTGAACAGAGATGGTTTGTTATTGGATGTTCCTGTTCCGCAGCAATCCGGTTTCAGTACCTCACTTCAAAATATCGGTAAGATCAAGAATTCCGGTTTTGAATTACAGATTGCCTCAAAAACGTTTACCATCGCTAAAGATTTTACGTATTCCGGAAGTTTTAATTTTTCAACCAATAAAAATGAAGTGTTGGCATTGGCAAACGGCCAGAGCCAGATTATCACGGGAGAAAATAACTTCTCTGTAACCAAAGTAGGGGGTTCAATTGGTGAAATGTACGGCTATAATATCCTTGGAATCTATAAAACTCAGGAAGAGATCAACAATTCACCACACATTACTGGAACCATGGTTGGAGATTATATTATGGAAGATCTGAATGGTGACGGAAAAATAGATGTCAACGATAAAAGAAGCTTTGGAAGCGGTGTTCCGAAATACATTCTCGGTTTTAATAATAATTTCAGATACGGACTTTTTGAGTTGAGCTTCTCATTATACAGCGAAATTGGGAAGAAAATCTATAATGCGGATGCGGTGACCACTTTAGAATCAGGAGAAGGCTTCGGAATGGCTTCTCAGTATTATTTTGACAACCGCTATAATGCAGTAACCAATCCTGATGGCTTTTTTGGGATGCCAAATATGAATTTCTCTAACAACAGGAAAGAAGCCAGAACTTCTAATCTATACTTTAAAAATGCAGATTATGTGAGATTGAGATCGCTTCGTCTGGCTTTTAATTTCCCTAAATCTATGCTTGAAAATATCGGGATAGAAAACGCACAGATCTATCTGGTAGGAAACAATCTTTTCACCCTGTCAAAATACAAGGGAATGAACATCGATGCTACTTCAGACAATGTTCTTACGCAAGGATTTGATCAGGCTTATTATCCGGTCGCTAAAATTTATTCTATGGGCTTTAATCTTAAATTTTAAAATCATGAAAAAAATATTCATTACAATATTCAGCCTTTCGGTGATGTGCTCGTGCTCGTCTGATCTTTTGAACGTTAATCCTGAGGCGCAGAAAGTATCCTCACAATTTTATACCAATTCCTCTGAAATTGAGCAGGGTATCATTTCGGTTTACAGTGCTCTACAGTATACGGGACAATATCAGCTGGCAATGCCTGCTTTGGGAGAATTACCTTCAGACAATACCTATGATGAGGTTCCTGCCAATGATTCTTTTACGTATGGTGAAATGGATTTTTTCACAATTCAGCCTAATAACAGTCTTATCGCAAGTGCTTGGAAGGACCATTATATCGGTATTCAGCAGGCAAATATTATTCTGACAAGGATTGGAAAAATTCCTGATATGACAGATGCTCTGAAGAATACAAGGATAGGCGAAATGAAATTTCTTCGTGCACTGATGTATTTTAATCTCGTAAGAATTTATGGTGATGTTCCATTGGTTTTAAAAGAAACCACGAATGTTAACGATTATTTCGGGCAGCCAAGAACTCCTGCTGCTGAGGTGTATTCCGCTATAGAAAAGGATTTGAAAGAAGCTATTGATCTTTTGCCGACAACAACCTCACAAAAAGGGAGAGTGACTAAAGGAGCTGCGTTGGGAATTATGGGAAAAGTACTTTTAACACAGAAGAAATTTGGTGAATCATTGACTTATTTAAATCAGATTGAATCTTTAGGTTACCAGCTTTTGCCTGATGTCAATAAAATTTTTGATGTCACCAATGAAAATAATGCTGAAATTATTTTCGATGTACAGTTTACTTCGGGATTGAACGGAAATTCGGAGGGAAGTACGGCATTTCAGATGTTCAGTCCTTCCGGATCGGTTTCGGGAGCTAAAGGTCACAATCTTCCGACCAAAGAAGTCTACAATCTCTATTCAGCCGGAGATACAAGGCGTTCTGCATACATTGGGCTCACTTCAAACGGAATTCCTTTCAGTAAGAAATTGGTAAAAACATCTAATACTATTGCCGATGGAGGAAGCAATTTTGTGGTGCTGAGATTAGCTGATGTTTTCCTGATGATGGCAGAGTGTTTTGCGGAACAGAATGACATTTCCAATGCGAATCTATATCTGAATAAAATTAAAACCAGAGCAGGAATTGCTGCCGTAAACCTTTCAACAAAAGATCTTCTGTTGAATGAAATTGACCGCGAAAGAAGGCTTGAATTTGTAGGAGAGGGCCACCGTTGGTTTGATCTTTTGAGAACCGGAAAAGCAATCCCGGTGATGACTGCTCATTTTGCTAATAACCCGGGTTACAGTACTGCACAGATTAAATCCTATCATCTTCTGATGCCTGTTCCGCAGGGACAGATCAATACAGATCCAGCTATTAAACAAAATCCAGGATATTAATTAAACATTTGAAATTATGCTAAACAATAAATTATTACAAATATTTCTTCTGAGTTTTTCTTCACTGTTCATTGCGCAACAAAAGAAAATTTCACTTTCTGATTTTCCTGATAATAAAGTAATGGTGGTTGCCCACCGAGGTGATTGGAGAGAAGCGCCGGAAAACTCAGTATGGGCAGTAAAAAAGGCCATTGAAAAAGGAGTGGATATGGCTGAAATAGATCTGGCCATGACCAAAGACAGTGTTTTGATCCTGATGCACGACAATACGATCGACAGAACGACAACAGGAAAAGGAAAACCGTCTGATTTTACACTGGACGAAATTAAAAAACTGCATCTGAGAGACGGACTTGGAGTGGAAACGCAAATGAAAGTTCCCACGTTACAGGAAATTCTGGAAATCTCAGACGGAAAAATTCTTCTGAATCTGGATAAAGGTTTTGATTACATCAAGCAGGTGTATCCTTTGGTGAAAAAAAGAAATATGCTTGATCAGATTTTGTTTAAAGGTCATGAATCTTACAAGGAGTTTAATCAGAAATACGGTGATATAAAAAATGATATTCATTATATGCCGATTATCCAGTTAGGCAAAAGTGATGATCTTACAAAAATATCAGATTATATCAAAAACTATAAAATCTACGGTTTTGAATTTACAGTAGGAACAACCGAGAAAAATCTGATTGATTTTAAATCTTTAAGAGAAAAAAAGGTCAAAATATGGGTCAATTCATTGTGGCCGCATCATAATGCCGGAAATAATGATGATCAGGTTCTGGATAATCCAGAGGTATATGATTGGTACATTAATAAAGAAGTCAACATTATTCAGACCGACCGACCGAAAGAGCTTATCAATTATCTGAAACGTAAAAAGCTTTATTATTAAGCAATTTAATTTTTAAAATATGGCCAAAACAAAAGGTGGACTGCAATAGTCCACCTTTCTTTATAATAGGTATATTCTGTTATTAAGACTGGATGAATTCCAAAAGATCTTTATTAATAGTTTCATGTTCTGTAGTCGGCATTCCGTGAGGAAAACCTGGGTAAGTAATCAGTTTACCGTTCTTTAATAATTTTGCTGATTTTATAGCAGAATTTTCGATAGGAACAATCTGATCATCTTCTCCATGTAAAACTAAAACTGGAATATCAACGGCTTTCAAATCTTCTGTAAAATCGGTTTCAGAAAATGCTTTGATTCCATCATAATGAGCTACAATTCCACCCATCATTCCCTGTCTCCACCAGTTTCTCTGGATTCCGTCTTTGATGTTGGCTCCTTCTCTGTTATACCCATAGAAAGGGAAAGTCAAATCAAAATAAAACTGGTTTCTGTTGTTCAAAGTCTGCTCTCTGATACCATCAAAAACTTCCATTGGAACCCCGTCAGGATTGCTTTCACTTTTTACCATTACCGGCGGAACAGCGCTGATTAATACAGCTTTTTTAGCTCTTCCGTTAGAATATTTATTCACATAGCGGATTACTTCACCACCTCCTGTAGAGTGTCCTATATGAACAACATCTTTTAAATCAAGAAATTCTACAAGTTCCGCTGCATCAGATGCATATTGTTCAATAGTGTGGTTGTAAATGTTCTGGCTAGAACGGCCGTGGCCTCTTCTGTCATGGGAAACTACTCTGAAACCTCTCTGTAAGAAAAAGATAACCTGTGCATCCCAATCGTCAGATGATAATGGCCATCCGTGGTGAAACATTAATACCGGTCCTTGTCCTTGGTCTTTGTAAAAAATCTCAGTTCCGTCTTTTAATGTAAATGTGCTCATAGTTTTAAATTTTTAATGTGAATGATTGTTTTATTTAATAATTTTTTGTTGTCTTAATTCTTTAGCAAATGTAGGACAGTTATCGTTCACTGAAATTAAACTAGATTAATTTCGTTCATATTTAATAAAAAATTTTTATTGGGATGATCTGATCTGCTTTTTCCCAAAGCTTTTGTCACAGGATTTTTTATAATATCCGCATTATTTACTCTATCCACAGATGTCCCATAGAATATGTTTTGGCTTTACCTGCTACAATCACTCTTTCATTTTTGTTTTCACAATAGAGCTGTCCGCCTCTCTCAGAAAGCTGACGGGCAAAAAGTGTATCTTTTCCTAATCTTGAAGACCAGAACGGTATAAGCGAGCAGTGTGCAGAGCCGGTTACAGGATCTTCGAGAATAGATGACTGGGGAGTAAAATATCTTGAAACAAAATCACTGTCAGTACCTGCTGCCGTTACAATAAGACCGCCAGGATCCAGATTGATAAGGTCAAAAACGGATCTTTCAATGTTGATATTTTTGATGTCATCCTCAGAATCATATACCAGAATATAATCTCTTGATTTGAAAACTTCTTTAGGCTGAATATTGAGCGATCGGGACAGGCTTTCCGGAAGAGTTGCAGCTTCAGGCATTCTGGAAGGAAAATTCATATAATAAATGTCCTCTTTAACCTCAACTGTTAATTCACCGCTCTTAGTTTCAAAAACAATTCTATTGCTCTGATAGTTTAAGATTGAAATCAGGCAGTGCGCTGTGGCAAGGGTAGCGTGTCCGCATAAGTCCATTTCTATTTCAGGCGTAAACCATCTTAGATGAATTGTACTGCCGTTATCAATAAAGAAAGCTGTTTCAGCTACGGCATTTTCGCGGGATATTTTTAAAAGGACCTCATCAGGTAACCAGTTTTTTAGGGGAACGACACAGGCTGGATTTCCATGGAAAATTTTCTCAGTAAATGCATCTATTTGATATAATTCTAACTTCATGATTGATAAAAATTTCTGTCTCTAACGAAGATACTCTATTTTTCAGACAGTTGTTGATGGATAGAATCATTCTGCTGCTTTTTCTTTTTTCAATTGGTTGATAAAATATGAAGGGCTTACACCTGTTTCTTTTTTAAATATTACTGCAAAAACTTCTCTTGAAGAGAAACCGCAAGCCTCGGCCAGATAGCTTATTTTATATTCTCTGAAAATAGGAGTGTCATAAAGCTTGTTTGTAATGAATTGAATCCGAAGCCCATTGATATAATTATTGAAGCTTTTGTTTTTATATTGTTTGATAATCTCTGAAAGATACCTTGGGTTGGTAGTAAGTGAATTGGATAAAGAAGTTAATGTCATATCCTTTTTCAGAAACTTTTCAGATTTTTCAAATTTTGAAAGCTTACTTAGTAATAAGGCTGTAGTTTCTTCCGAGATAATCAGATTATTTTCGGTTCCTTTATTCTCTGTTTTTATTTCAGTAGGTTGATTTTCAGAAATTTGAACTTCTTTTTTGAGGTTTTCAATAATTATTTCATATCGTTGATGAAGTTTATTTTGATTTCGTTTCCAATACCACCATCCTCCTGCAATAAGAATCACGGCAATGATGAAAAAAACAGCAGCGAACTGTAAGATATTATCCTGATGAACTTTATCTTGTTGCAGGCTGATTTTTTTGATAGTTTTATCGGCAGACAGCTTATTAGAATGAGCTAAACTATCGCTAAGGTTTGAATAAAGAGCCATATATTTGATGGTAGAATCTTTATTTTTAAGACTTTCAAAAGAATTAGTCAAAGTAGCATACGCAGCCACTCTGCTGGCAGGAGAATGTGTTTTCTTTTCTAATTGTAAAACTTCCTGCGCATACTCAATAGCTTCTGTATTTTTACCCTGTTCCGAATAGAAGTGTCCCAAATAATTTAAGATGGGAATTTTATCAACTTTCATGTGGGTAAATTTCCTTTGATTCAGGATGTTTAATGATTTCTGAAGATATTCTTCAGCAATATCCAGCCGTTTGGGCTTTGAAATCATGGCATAATGCATCCCGATATTCATATAAAGATAAGAGATCATGTCATATTTTTCGTCTGTTTGCCGGATGTTCCCAACATCACTTATTTTTTCTGTTTCCTGCAGGCTTTTTTTGAAATACAGTAAAATAGTATCCTGATGGGCTTTTTTGGGAATATAATAACCAGCTGTTAACCCCTGGTAAATATGAGCTCTGTTAAAGTGTTTTTTGTTCTCATCAGTAAGTTTATTGACATAATATTCTGCCTTATGAAGTTCTTTATAATTTTCATCAAAAAGACCAAGTGCCGAAAGGGCAGTCCCTCTCTCAATATATGCCATGGCAATAGATTCGTTATCATCAGCTTCTTTGGCTGCCTTTTCTACTTCATACGAGTATTCAATAGATTTTTCATTTTCACCAATATTATGATAGAGCATCATCAGGTTCTTCCCACTTGTAAGGATAGATTCTCTGTCATTAATGTCTTTAGCATCCTTGAATATTTGTAAATAAAGCTGAATCTTTTTTTTGGGATCAAGAGATGTATTTTTAGCTGATGCTAATTTCTTTTCTATACTTTGCTTTGTAATAGTTTGGTCATTTATTTGTGCGTGATAAAAACCGAAAATGATACAAGTGAACAAAAGAATAATGTTGTTTTTCATCCTAATTAAGTTGTTTTTTCTGTTTGCAATTTTAGCGCTATTTTAAGTATTTATCTGTCATTTAAATGTAATTATTTCGGAAATTATAATGCTGTTTTTGTAGATAAATATTTGATTATTAATTTAATCCGTATTAATAAGTGTTTTCATACATTGTATTCCCTTTTTATCCAATTATGTGATTTTAACCTTGTATTTTGCCTGTTCTGGGAATGTGATATTTTTCATTCAATAGATTTTTGACATTAAAATTATTCATAATAGAGGAAAAGTGAGTAGCAGAATTACAGATAAAAAAGAATGTATTTACTGTTCAAAATATTCTCAAACACAAAAGTCAAAGACAACCAAATATGCTGTAATATGAAGATTTTAGGGCATCAGTTTTCAGTAATATAAACCGAATTTCTTACTATATACTCTCATTTACTATATCCCAATCATCTACATTTGCGATTGAAGAATGCTTTACGCTGCGACAAGGATTTGAAAAATTACACTAGTTAAATCTAATGCCTGGAGAATAAAAACAGCCTTTGATATAAACACAAAACTCTAAACAAAAAAACCTGAATGATGAAAAAAATAACTGTAAAAGCTTTACGCCAATGATGCTGGATCTTAAAAACATTCATATAGGATCTCTGATAAAACTGCGTATTGAAGAACGGAATATCAATGTACTCCGGATATGTAAATTTCTAAAATGTACAGAAGAAGAATTAACCTCAATGTTCTCTGAAAAGTCTTTGGATTCTGAAATCATCCTGAAACTAAGTACGCTGCTGGAATATGATTTTTTCAGACTTTATTCTCAGTATCTGATCCTTTATGCTCCTCAAACCATTTCAAATGATCCTGAAAAAAAAACCGCTCTTCCTCAATACCGGAAAAACATCTATACAAAAGAGATGGTAGACTTTATTTTGGAACAAATTGGAAATGGAAATAAAACACAAATGCAAATCGTAAAAGAGTACAGAATTCCGAGATCTACTTTGTACAAATGGGTGAACAAATATGCACAATCAAAAAAGAAAGATTAATTAAATGAAAAACACGCCTGATTATAAAAAAATTTTTACCGATATAATCCACATAAAATTCCCTGAAAAAAAGGAAGTATGCAGCCATTTATTAGATAAATCCAATTTATCAATACTTGATATTATAGACCTCAATGAGCTTCTTTTCAGAAATTCTTCCAAAGAGAATAGTGTTTTTAACCAGACACACCGCTCTTATAATGAATCAGCGATTTATCAAATATTAGAATATCAGAAAAAGAACCGGCTGAACAATTCCCAACTTGCCGGACATTTTAAACTAAGCAGGAATACTGTTACTAAATGGAAAACTCTTTTTCCAATCTAATATTTCTTACCCTTTTGACAGATCTGCTATGATGATACTCCAATAGTTCACTTAAAAAATATAAAACAGATGAATAAAAAAATGATAATAGTACTACTGGGCGGAGTACAGGGCTTCTTTTCTCCGGTATATGCCCAAACAGGAATAGGAACCTCAAATCCTCAAGGCATTTTACATGTAGATGGTGCCAGGGATAATGCTGCTACCGGAATACCAACTGCAGCTCAGGCTGCAAACGATGTTATCATCAACAAGGCTACCGGTTTTTTAGGATTGGGAGTTCTTGAACCTAAAGTAAAGCTTGATATGAGATCTGCAGGCTTGGAAAATGCTCTGGGATTAAATACCACTACAATGAGTGCTGCTTCGGCCGGAGCAGGAGCCGTACGCTATGATGTCATCAATGCACCCGCAGGAGCCAAGATTGAAGTGTCAGATGGTTCAGTATGGAGCAAGGCTTATGTTGCTCCCCAGAAGTCAGTGGTAGTGGCACGCAAAATTACAAGCCAGTCCATAACACAGGGATCAGCGACCAATATTGGCAACTGGAATGTAGTACGTGATATGAGCAATAGTTTTGATGCTGCTTTAGGCATTTTTACAGCTCCCCGTGATGGTACATATACTTTTCTATTAACCTTTAATTTTAATGGAGTGGTTATAAATGACGGTTCCAGAGTTGAATCACAATTTTATAATACAACAACAAACACTGTGCTGGCAAGTGTGTATAAAACCTTCGGGCAATCTATGACAGGTACTTCCGATGATGCTAATGCAACCCGGTCTACCCAAGCCGGGGGATCAAGTACAGTTACCCTTACGTTGAGTGCCGGTACAAAAGTAGTGACGAGGCTTTGGCATAATCTCATTTCGAGCGGTGCCGTTACACTCAGGGTCACAAGCAATTCTACAGATCCCACTAATCCGGATGACGGGTTTAATAATTTAACAATTATCGAACATTAAAAAAATGAATATGATGAAAAAGAATAAGAATATACCATACACACTGCTTGCCTATATTTTATGTTTTTCCTCGGGTAACATTTTTGCGCAGGTAGGTATTTTTACCCATAACCCTGCACAGACTTTACATATAGATGCCGCCAAAGACAATGGTGATACACCAGATGCTTTGAAAATAGCTAATGATATTGTGGTAAGTACAACAGGCAACCTGGGAATTGGTCTGCTGAATCCGGTTACCAAGCTTGATCTTCGTTCTGCAGATAATAAAGGAATTATGGGATTAGGAACAGGCACACAAGTCGCAACAGAAGCGGGTGCCGGTGCTATACGCTACAATACAGGTGGATTTTTAGAATACTCTGATGGGGAACAATGGATTGCGCTTCCTCTTAAAGCTCCAACCAAAGCACTTGTTAATGCTAATAAAACCTCAGCGCAAAGCATCGGAAACAATACAACTACTTCAATATCAGGATGGAATGAGACTGTTGATTTGGGCACAGCGGTTCCGAATGGTGATTTTGATCCTTCTAACGGGACGTTTACTGCTCCCCGTGACGGATTTTATCTGGTGTCATTTAATATTACGTTAGCTAATGGTAATATTCCTAAAAATACCTTTATAGAAACGGCAATAGAAAGTAACCAAAATTCTGAAAACATACCCGTATTTAAAACAGTAAACTCTTATCCTGCATTTCAGGCAGGGGCAGTAAGCAATTTTATAAGCGGAAACTGTAATGCCATTTTCAACCTGAAGACTGGGAACACGATTAAATTCAGTGTTAAACATAATTTAGGGACTGCAAGAAATACCCTGAATGATGGAAAATTAAATAATTTAAGTATTAGTGAGCTATAAAAATACAATGATGATACAGCTATATAAAACAAAAAACACACCCTTCGTTTTCATTCTTCTGCTTTTGGGAACTCTTCATGTTAATGCACAAATAGGATTCGGAGTAGGTAACCCGACAAATCCTGTGGAAATCAATACTGATGCAGGTAAAGTGGTTATAGACAATACGGGCAGGTTGGGAGTACTGGTTCCCAGTCCTAAGGTTGCTGTAGATTTACGCAGTGGAAATAATGGTTCCATAGCGATAGGCAATACGGATAAAACAGCCAGCCAGGCAGGGGCAGGGGCTTTGCGGTATGTTGCAAGTCCAGCCATCGGAGTAAAAGGCTATTTAGAATTTTCTGATGGTAACAACTGGGTAAGTTTTTTTCCTAAAGGTAAGCCCCGTATTGTAGTAATGGCGAATAAGATGACTCAGGATACCTATGTGTTTGAAAGTGCAACCCCTTCAGAAATAGGTACTAAATCCGGTATTGTACAGCGTAGATCGTCTTATTTAACCAATTGGGTAGAAAAACTTGACTCAGATTCAGGAGTGCCGACAAATAATTTTGATCCTGCAACAGGAGAGTTTATTGCTCCCCGAACCGGAGTATACTTTGCAACCTTTACTTTTGCGCTGCAGCCAAGCCAGGTAAATACCGGAGGAAATAACCAGACAGAAGCCATATGGGAGGTCAGAAATCCGGGAGGTACAATTACTCAAAGGGTAAAAACAAATAATGGATATGCTTCTGATACAGGAGCCAGTCCCAATGTTGTACCTGTAGGTTCCGCATGTACTGTAAGTGTTTATTTGAATAAAGGAGATCGGTTGAGACCTTTCACCTGGATTACAGTGGCATTTGACGGTACAATAAGCCAATTCGATATATCAGGAAGCGGAGCATACAATTCACTGACGATCGTAGAACAATAATGCTGTTGATTCATGATTTATATATACAATACACAAATGTCTTAATATATGCTGGGAGGCTCCTTTGTTCAGGGAGTCTCTCAATTTTTTGATGTGATGCTACTGAATTCCTGATTTTTAATAAAATATCTTCCTGTTCTGAACTTTTATTAAATGTGCATTATGCATTTTTTTTATTGTTCTGATCACTGTTTCCACACGCAGCCCTGTTAAATTAGCTAGTTGCTGTCTGGTAAGGGGAATCTGGAATGAATATTTGTTATGGTCATTATCACCCTTAAGATAATCCATTACCGTTTTGAGCTTATTTAAGGGATCAGGTGAGGAAACATTAAATAACATGACATACTTGTAGTATAACCGCTCAGCCAGACATTTGAACATTTTGGAAGACACTTCAGGATTTTGATTCAGTAAACTGAAGAAATCCGTTTTGGATAGTTTGAGGACAGTACAGGAAGTTTTAGCTGTAGCATTGGTAGGGTAGGCCTTTTCATCAAAGAGAAAAGATTCTCCAAAACTTTCCCCGTCATACAAAATGTTTTGAATAAATTCTTTGCCGTCTTCGTGATAATTGTTTAGTTCAACAATACCATTAATAATCTGATAATAAAACTTTGGCAAATTTCCTTCATGAAAAATCGTTTGATGAGCTTCAAAGTTTTCATAATTTGCACCGTAGGCTAATAATAAATCTTCACTTATTATCATGTCTTTAAATTTTATAAGTTAATAATGAATTATTTTAAAAAAATTATCAAACGCAAAACAAAAAACAAACCATATTCATCAAATTTTGTAAAAAAAAGTACCACATTTTTTACTCTTTTTTTTTGAATCCTTCACTATTGTCTTCAATTGGAAATTCCCTGCCAGAAAGGATTTAATATATTTTAACATGAATATTATGATTTTAATCATAATATTGTGACTCGTATTTCACTATTTTTGGAATAATAAAACTAATCCATGAAATAAGGATAACATAAAAACTTGTTAGACTAAAAATTATTAAAGATTATCAAAGATTATGAAAGACTTATTTTCATTACAAGGGAAGAGGAAGGATCATATTATGCGGTATTTTAAGAAAAAAATGTACCAATGGATCGAAAAGGGTAACTGGATTACCTTTACAATTAAAAAATGGTACAGGACCATGATTATATCATGTTTAATAGATAATGATTTAGTTACTTTAATTATTGTAAGAACAAGGGTTGCTCCATTTTACGAAAAATATACAGTATTATAGATTGCTCTTTTGTAAGAAGGGTGAAGATTATCTTCTTTGCAGATTTTTTTGACTTTCAGCTTGCTGCATCCACTATACTTTTTCTTTATTGGCTTTGCATTTCGGACGATTTATACTTAAAAGGGAAAGCCCTGTACTCATCATTTTAAAGCTGTTTTTTAAGAATTAAAAACTACGCTGTATAATGTTGTTTTCTAAATGCTTCAGGAGTAAGCCGCGTATATTTTTTGAAAAATTTTATAAAATAAGAAGTATCAAAAAAGTTTAATTCCAGTGCTATATTGGCGACTGATACATTGTAATTCACAAGCATTCTTTTAGCTTCAAGTAATATTCTGTTTCTTATTATTTCCCCAGATGATATATTGAGGTGTTCTTTACATAAAAAATTTAAATGATTTGAAGTTATGTAGAGTAATGCAGCGTAATCTTTTGGAAGCCTAAGATCCTTAAAATTGTCCTCAATAAGAGAAAAGAACTGCTTTAATATTATAGAATTATGATGGGTTGTACCTAGAACAGGGATCTCCATTTGTAATTCTCTACTCACAATGATAAAAAGTTGCAGCATTTTTGAAGCGATCATCAATGGTATATATTGATCATCGTTAGCCAATTCTCCAAGAATGTTTTCAAAAATATCAATAACCTTTGATCGGTTAGTTTCGTTAATCTTTAACATTTGACAACGAGAAAATACATTGAAAAATGCAAACTGATCAAGAATGGAAGAGCTTAAAAATAATTGATCAAAAAAAATCCCGGAAAAATTAATAACATATCCCTGAACATCAGTTTCAAAATCCCAATGATGAACCTGTCCGGGAGACATAAAATAAATACTGCCTGCTTCAATAGGATAGTTTGTAAAATCAATAGTATGATTTCCTGTACCAGATGTAAAATAGACCAGATGATAAAAATTGTGTTTGTGAATGTTTTTTATGGGGGGATTCTTTGCTAAATATCCTTCAAATCTGTCTGCATTGAAAAGATCGTTTGATAATTTATGAGTTATCAAATGGCAAATATCAAATGTTGGATATGGCTTTTCCATCTAATTTTCTATGTTTTTATTTCATCAATGGTTTAAAAGTAAAATGTTCAAGGTTATTGTTTATTCTTTTAGACCGTAGAATTATTATGAACTTTTTATAACAATGGTTAGGATTAATTATTTTATCAAATGTAAGCCAATCTTTAAATGAAATAATAGGACTAATTGTACAAAATACTGTACAAATCACTCATAACAACGAGCGTTTTACGATGTGTTGGTTAACAATCATCTTTTCTAAAGTCTAAATCTTTACCCTATATAATTAGAATAATGACTTCATTAAATCTTTCATTAAAGCAATATTTTCCATAATTATTACCATAGATAGACTCAGTGGACTTTATAAATTTGAAAATTATTTTAAGGCTAAGAAATAGCGCACTAAAGCGGTATGATAAGGTTGAAAAGTGGAAAATAAAATAGATAGTTGATATGGAGTCACAAAAGTTTAGTTATGATAACAATATTGTCCGGGCTTTTTTATATGCTACGATAATATTTGGGATAATAGGATTTACGTTTGGTTTAACAGCAGCATTAATGCTTTTTTATCCTGAACTTCCTGAGTTCTTATTTGGAACAGATGATACAACAATTCAAAGTTTAAAGACAGGAGGAATTCAGTCTTTAATTGATACACACGGAGCTTTTGGTTTTGGAAGAATCAGAATGCTGCATACTAATACGGTTATTTTTGCATTTGTCTGCAATAGTATTTATACCGGAGTTTATTATTCTTTACCGCGGCTTTTAAAGACACCAATGGCAAGTGCAACATTATCCTGGATTCACTTCTGGACGTGGCAAATAATGATTGTAGCTACATTTATCACCTTTTTTATGGGTATAAATACTTCTAAAGAATATGCAGAACATGAATGGCCAATTGATATTTTAATTACTTTTTCATGGGTTATTTTTGGCGTTAATATGTTTATGACAATTGCCAGGAGAAGGGTTAGGCATCTTTATGTGGCAATATGGTTTTATATAGGAACCTGGATTGGGTTGGCAATGCTCCATATTTTGAATAATCTGGAGATTCCTTTATCTTTTACAGGGTGGAAGTCTTATTCTATGTATTCCGGTGTGAAAGATGCTTTGGTACAATGGTGGTATGGTCATAATGCTGTTGCATTTGTTTTAACAACTCCTATTTTGGGGTTAATGTATTATTTTCTTCCTAAAGCTGCTGAAAGACCTGTTTTTTCCTATAAGCTTTCAATTATCCATTTTTGGTCATTGATATTTGTCTATTTATGGGCGGGTCCGCATCACCTGCAGTATACAGCTTTACCTGCATGGGCTCAAGCAGTGGGAACCGGTTTTTCCATTATGCTTATTGCACCGTCTTGGGGCGGAATGTTAAACGGACTCTTGACTCTAAGAGGGGCCTGGGATAAGGTAAGAGAAAATCCGATATTGAAGTTCTTTGTTGTTGCAGTAACCTGCTATGGAATGGTAACTTTTGAAGGCCCTTTATTAGCCACCAAGAATATTAATAAAATTGGACATTTTACAGACTGGGTCATCGGCCATGTTCATTTAGGCGCACTGGGATGGAACGGATTTATGGCTTTTGGGATGATTTATTACTTAGTTCCTATTATGTGGAAAACAAAAATATGGTCTGCTAAACTGGCTAACTGGCATTTTTGGTTAGGAACATTAGGGATAATCTTTTACGCAGTTCCCATGTATATTTCTGGGTTTACCCAAGGCTTGATGTGGAAACAATTCAATCCTGATGGAACATTAATGTGGAAAAACTGGCTGGATACAGTGACGGCTATTATTCCATATTATAAAATGAGATTTATTGGAGGAACTTTTTATATTTCTGGAGCTATTCTTATGGTTATAAATGTTATTGCAACCGTTAGAAAAGGATCATTTCAAAAAGTTGTACATGCTGAAGCCCCTGCACTGGCAGTTATAAGCAATCGGCGAAAAGACGGTGAGGGTGTACATTTATGGATCGAAAGGATGCCTTATTTATTAAGTGTTTTATCCTTTATTGTAATATCTATAGGAGGTGCCGTTGAAATTATTCCAACATTATCTCTAAAACAAAGTGTTCCGCCTATTTCAGCAGTAAAACCCTATTCACCACTTGAGTTAGAGGGGCGTGATATTTATATTCGTGAAGGATGTAATGCTTGTCATTCCCAAATGATAAGACCTTTTAGAGACGAAATAGTAAGATTTAATGGGAAAAATGGGGAGTATTCTAAAGCTGGAGAATTTGTTTATGACAGACCTTTCTTGTGGGGCTCAAAGAGAACCGGCCCGGATTTACATCGAGAAGGCGGCAAGAATCCAAGTTCATGGCATTATAAACATATGTATAATCCCAGATCTACCTCTGCAGGTTCAATAATGCCGAGATATCCATGGCTTATTACGAATGATCTTGATAGGTCTCAAATGGTAGATAAGATTGTTTTTATGAAGAAAATGTATGATGTTCCATATAGTAAAGCTGAAATTGATTCTGCTGAAATTTGGGCAGATCATCAGGCATCTGAAATTGTAAAAGATATTTTTTCTGAAGCGAATGACTTAAAAGAAGCATATTCTAAAAAACCTAAAGGAGAATTGGAGAAGAAAGAAATTGTAGCACTTATTTCATACCTTCAAAGGTTAGGTACAGATATAAAAACAACAGAAATAAAAACTGTTAGTAACAATTAACAACATAAAAATGATACCACAAAATTTTAAAAATTTTTTGTTCAATATTGAAAACAAAGAATTATATCAAAGTATAACACTGCTATTTTTTATCTTTTTCTTTAGCTTATTAATTATCGTTGTATTTAGTAAATCTAAAAATGATTATATAAAAGTATCACGTTTACCATTAGAAGATGAGTAAGCTAAGGCTTATTATTTAAAATTGTGCTACCCTGTTTTTCTTCTATTTATTTAATGTATCGATCTCATCCTGGGTAGCACTTTAATGATGAAAATACAGAAACGGGATTTTTGGTAGATAGTTTTTCTTTACAAAGACGAACTCTGAAGGTGATGATTCAGCTTATATCATGCATCAGATTATCTTTTTTTTAAGTTCCTTGTATTTTGAACGTCCTATCGGTAAGATTTCCCCTGTCAGGAGCAGCAATTCATACCGGGAACCAGGATTAATCAATATCTTTTCAGCCTGTTGAAGATTAACAAGGTAAGATTTATGAATACGTTCAAACCGGTCGGGAAGGAGTTGCTGCAAAAGCTCAAGTGATTTATCATGTAATTCTTGCTGCCCGTTTTTAAGATGCAGTTCAGTATAAATTCCGGCCCCTTTGACGTAGATGACCTCCGCAATATTCACCAGCCGAATCTGTCCGGCCCTTTTTACTGCTAGGTATTTAATAGTTTCATCGTGTTTTATTGCCGGACTGATAAACCGGTTCAAAGCCTGAAAAAGTCTGTCCTGATCAAAAGGTTTGGGAACGAAATCAAGCACACCATAGGCAAATGCGTGGATCGCTTTGTCGATATTGGCGGAAACAATAATTGTATGAAAAGAAGCTGCAACCATCTGCTCCAATACCTCAAAACCGTTATCACCATTAAGATTAAGATCCAAAAGGAGTAGATCCGGAGTTTGACTGGCAATTTCATCAAGGCCTTTTTGTAGAGAATCACAGATCGTAATTCGGGTAGGCTCATTCCCGAAAAACTCAGTGGTCATTCGTTCTAAACGTCTGGCAATCCGGGATTCGTCCTCTATGATGAGTATATTCATGGTCGTAAAATTTGAATGGTAGATGCCCAGCCGCTTTCTGTAACTCCCGAATTGAAGGTCCAGTTTTGTTGATAGCTTTCCGTTAGACGCGCTCTGATATATTTAAAACCGTTACCACCCGTCCGGTCTGTCAGTACCCGCCGATTTTTTGCGATAGTTTCAAAAACATACTGATGAGCCTCTTTCGAAACCGAATAACGGAGGATGAATTTAACAGTATTTCCGGACATCGGTTCACTATGAGTAATACCATTCTCCAGTAAAGTATGAATAATGGCAGGCGGTATAAACTGTGTTTCGTCAATCCCGGTTTGTTCCCAGATATAATTAATTTCCTTTCGGAATCCCATCACAGAAAGATGCTGTCTGCAGAGTTCCAGTTCTTTGGATACAGGGATCAGGGTCTGCTCAGAGATTTCGTTCATAATATCAAATTCTGCCGCTAATGCCTGGATGAAGCGTGACCCTTCTTTGGGAGATTCTTCCACCCAATCCATCATGGAAGTAAGAGTATTTCTTAAAAAATGGGGTTGGATATTTTTTTTGATCAGTTCCAGCTGCAGTCTTGAAGAAAGTAGTAAAGAATTTTGATGTTCAGCCTCAATAACACTGGTACGGATGGAATGAAGATAAAGCATACATAAGACGATCACGGTAAAACTCACGAACAGTCCGAAATCATATACCATATATCTGTTGACCAAAGCACTGAGTAAAAGCCCGGTCAGTACGATAAAACTTCCCTTCTCTTTTTGGATAATACTGTTCAGTACCACAATAAAAGCAGTGACAAGCATAGCAAGACTGTAGAGCCGGGCCGTCAGGTCATAATGCCCATAATTAAACCCATACAATAACAGCAGAGTTACCAATAAAGCTGCTATGAGCCAGCCTCCTTTTTTAAAGTTGAATTGGATGATAAAATACAAGGGAACGAGTAGTGCATTGGCAAAAGTCAGCCAGCCGATGATTTCCAGCCGGATAAAAAATCTGGAATAAGGGATAACCACATGGAACTTCAGGTATTCCATTATTAGTAAAGCAAAAAAAAGCAGGCAAATGGTTCCGAAAATCAGGATATCCCATTGTTTACGTTTGCTGTTCACATAAAGGAAAAAATAATAGATCGCTGCAGTGAGGAAGGCTCCGGCCATTAAGTTCATATAAGACATGGTAATCAATGGATTGGTCAATAATGTAGGATAGTTTTCTATACTAAAACTAATGCTCCGTTGTACATGGGGAAGCGAAGATTGTGAACTTCGCAAGGCAACCGTATGAAGACCAGGCGAAACTAAATGATCCGGAATTCTGTAATAGCTGCCCTCGGTACCGGGTACTTCAGGTCTTCCATTTTGAGGAACCTGTCCGTTTTTACCGATTAATATTCCATCCCAATAGACTTCAAAAGCACCAAAGGATTGTATCTGGAGACCAAGAGGAAGGACATCTTTTTCTACTTTACGAAGCTCTAAATGCGTTCGCGACCAGAATATCTTGTCCGAAGTATTTCCCCGGGATTCTGACCAGTCTTTATCATTGAAGTTTTTTGCTGCCCATGCCGTATTGTCACCGATTTTGTAGACAGGTATGGGATTTTCATTGCTGATAACAGCCGGAACCAGGAAACCAAGAAACGTTAATAAAAATAACAGATGCTGCATAATGTAAATATACAACGGAATACCCAAAATCTGATGACTGTTTAAAAGCTGATAGAGCCGTTCACATGTTTTTAAGTAAAGTGCCTGGCTCCTCGCTTTACATTTACATTATGAAACAGATAATACTAATCTTTGTTGTACTGATTACTGCTCAATACTGCTTTGCACAGGGATCAGAAATAACAGGTACGGTGCATGAAAAACCGGCTCTGCCTATACCGTATGTAACTGTAATACTTAAAGAAAATCAGGAAAAACAACTTGCCGTTGTTATCACAGATAGTAAAGGAATGTTCCGTATGGAAAATATCCCCGCAGGAAATTACCATATCAGTTACAGTCTTATGGGGTTTAAAACCATTAATCAGCCTGTAGAGGTCAGCTCTGGTACTTCGGTAAAGGTCGGGACAATCCTTTTAGAGCCTGATGCAAAATTGTTGGAAGAAGTATCAATGACTTCTCAACGAGCATCTGTCAGCCTGAAACTGGATAAAAAAGTTTTCGAAGTGGGGAAAGATGTTCTCTCACAATCGGGAGCTGTCACAGATCTGCTGAATATGGTTCCCTCGGTGAGTGTAAGTCCTATAGGCGCAGTCAGCCTTCGGGGAAACACGAATGTATTGGTATTGATAGACGGACGACGTACCGGATTAACCCAGGGAAATGCCCTTGAGCAGGTGCCTGCAGATCAGGTGGAACGGGTGGAAGTGATCACGAATCCTTCATCAAGATTTGATGCTGGAGGCTCGGCTGGAATAATTAATATCATCCTGAAAAAGAATAAGAAGTCAGGATTTAGCGGCCAGCTTCGGGTAGTTGGTGGTATCCCCAATGAAACCCGCCTGAGTCCCAGTATTAATTATAAATCAAATAAGCTTAATTTGTTTGGAACTTATGGATTGAGATTGTCAGATTATGTAGGCTTGTATACGATGCAGCAGTCTACCGGGCTTCTGGATACACCGGTTTACCTGAACCAGCGACAGGATGAAGACAGACATGATGATGCCAGATTACTTTATCTTGGGGCAGATTATCAGATCAACGACCATAATACGCTTACTGTTGCATTTTTAAGAAACGCAACCAATGATCATGACAAGACCAGCTTAAATTACCTGTATTCAGGAAAGAATGACATGATCGACAGCAGTCTTATCCGCAAAGGTGAATCATGGGAAAAACGAAGCTTCAATCAGCTGGAAGCTAATTATACCCGTACTTTTGAACGGGTTGGAAAGAAATTTACCGTTGACCTGCAATATGATTTCTGGAACAGCAGTAAAGATTGGAATCTGGTAACCAGTAAGCTTTTACCGGCTGCTGCTACTTTGCCTGTAATCAGAACAAATTCAACGGGTGGAAGTAAAGATTTTATGATTAAAACAGATATGGTACAACCTCTGGACAGCACTTCTGTACTGGAATTTGGACTGAAAGCAGAGAATCGCAGTGTAACCAGTGATTTTATTGCCGAACAACAAAATAATACAGAATGGGAAATCATTGATCAGATTGACAATCATCTGCTGTATAAAGAATTGATTGGAAGTGCTTATGTACAATTTTCCGGAAAGACAGAAAAATTGAGCTATCAGGCAGGCTTACGCGGTGAGCTGACCCATATCGGGATCAAAGACCTCAAAGGGAGCTATACCAATGATAAAAATTACAACCGTCTTTTTCCAACATTCAATATCAGCTATCGTTTTAATGAAGGGACAACCTTGCAGGGCAGTTACAGTAAACGGATCAACAGACCTTCTCTATACATGATTTATCCTTTTAATGAATTAACAGATCTGAGCACTCGTTATGTTGGCAACCCTGACCTCAACCCATCTTATGCTGATGTATTTGAAGTCGCTTTTCTTAGAAACTGGAAAACCCTCACTTTTAATCCTGCATTCTATTACCAGCAAAATAGGGGAGTAATAGAAGATTATACTTACAGGAATGCCAATGGATTGTTTATCAGTATGCCCGTTAACATTGATAAAGAAATACGACAGGGCTTTGAATTATCACTATTGTATAACCCTGTTAAATGGCTGCAGGTAAATACAGAGCTTAATCTATTTCATTATGCCAAGCAAGGAACTTATCATACTCAAAGCTTTGATTATTCAGGTAATACGCTTACCGCACGGTTAAGTGCCCAGCTGAAACTGAAGAATAAACTTGCTTTCCAGGCCGTTTATAATCTGAGAGGAGCCAATGCCACTGCGCAAACCCGTAACAATGCTCTACATAGTATTGATTTTGGCTGCAGCAAGACTTTTTTGAAGGATAAAGTAACGGTGACATTTGATGTAAGTAACCTGTTTGAGCTTAGAAAATCCAGTAGCGTGACTAAAGGCTCAGATTACGAGATCAACCAAACCAGTATTCCCAATGCAGCCCGCTATCGGTTAACATTGGTCTATAAACTTAATCTGAAAGATAACCAGGCTGTCCGGCAGGCCAAAAGTGTTAACCGTGATTAATTTTTCCTATAAATAAAAAAGCGAGTAGCTAAGGGTGAACGTGATTCTTATAGTGATTTTCATGTTCGAAAACGCTTGAACTATAGATGCTTACCAATACCCAGGAATTATTCTGCTGAAAAATCTGCGATTTCATTGTATAAAAAAAAATCCTGCAAATTTTAATTTTGCGGGATTTATGAGTTTTTAGTGCATTTTGAGGATTTCATCAGTTACACAAAGTGGAGAATACGGGATTCGAACCCGTGACCTTTTGACTGCCAGTCAAACGCGCTAGCCAACTGCGCCAATCCCCCTTGTCTTCTTTTATTGTGAAGCGGGTACAAAAGTAAGTATTTAAATAATATATGCAACTATTTTGTAGTTTTTTATTTGATAAAAATTTGAAATGGAACAGAATTAAATTTTGTATGCATTCAAAATTTAGATGCTTAATATTATTACCCTGATAGGATGTTGCAAAAGGATGATGTAAGGATATTAAAAGACAATATAAAAATAAATATTAGAAAGTCTGCCAGCTATCCAATACAATAAAAAATAATAAAATCAATATCTTTGAAAAAGAATAAACCAATTGTAATTCTGATTCATTCAGAATGTAGCTTTTCCCACTAAAATTATGGAGCATATTAAATTAATTGTTACCGACATGGACGGGACTTTCCTCAATTCCAGTCATGAAATGAGCCCTGAATTTTCGGATGTTTACAAGGAACTGAAAAAAAGAAATATTTTATTTGTACCGGCAAGCGGAAGGCAGATGCCCGGGATTACCCATTATTTCGGAGATATAGAGAACGAGATCGGTTTTATTGCTGAAAACGGCGGCTATGTGGTCTATAAAGATCAGGAACTTTTTGCTGATACCCTGGAATATAAACATATTGTTGAGATCATAAAGACTGTTCGTGAAATACCAGGAGCCAAAGCTGTATTATCAGCTAAGAAATATGCTTATTATGAAACCGATGATCAGCAGTTCGTGGATTTTTTCTCTAAGTATTATACCAAAAATATGAAGAAAGATGATCTGACGGAAAAAATTGATGATACAGCCTTTAAAATTGCAGTTTATCATCCGGATGGTTCTGAAAAGCATCTTTATCCTGCCCTTAAAAAATTTGAAGATCTGGGTCTGGAAATAGTCATTTCCGGAGCACATTGGCTGGATGTCATGAATAAAGATATTAATAAAGGGAATGCCCTGAAAATACTTCAGAAGTCTCTGGGGATTTCTCCTGAAAATACGATGGCTTTCGGAGACTATATGAATGATATAGAAATGCTGAAGAATGCCAAATATTCCTATGCTATGAAAAATGCCCACCCAAATGTAAAGCTGGTAGCTAATTTTGAGGCTTCTACGAATGACAGCTTTGGTGTATTGAAAGCGATTAAAGATTATCTGCAAAACTGATATTTTAATTCTTATATAGGAAATATCAAACCTTTTGAAATAATAAAAAGATGAGCCTTATAAGGCTCATCTTGGTATAGAAGTAAGGGTAGATCAGATTAAGATCTGATAAACTCCAGGATATCTTTGTTAATTGTTTCGTGCTCTGTAGTCGGCATTCCGTGAGGGAAACCGGGATAGGTAATCAGTTTTCCATTCTTTAATAACTTCGCTGATTTTATGGCGGCGTTTTCAATCGGGACAATCTGGTCATCTTCTCCGTGAAGAACTAAAACAGGAATATCAACAGCTTTTAAATCTTCGGTTAAATCTGTTTCAGAAAAAGCTTTAATACCGTCATAATGTGCTACAATACCGCCCATCATTCCTTGTCTCCACCAGTTTCTCTGAATACCTTCTTTGATGTTGGCACCCTCTCTGTTGTACCCGTAGAAAGGAAATGTTAAATCAATATAAAACTGGTTTCTGTTGTTGAGGGTCTGGTCTCTGATATTGTCGAAAACTTCAATCGGAACACCATCAGGATTGCTTTCACTTTTTACCATTACCGGTGGAATAGCACTGATCAGAACTGCTTTTTTAGCTCTTCCGTTAGAATATTTATTCACATAACGGATTACTTCACCACCACCTGTTGAGTGCCCAATGTGAACCACATCTTTCAAATCAAGAAATTCTACCAGTTCGGCTGCATCAGAAGCATATTGTTCAATGGTATGATTATAAATGTTCTGGCTGGAGCGGCCGTGTCCTCTTCTGTCGTGGGCAATTACTCTGTAGCCTTTCTGTAAGAAAAAGATCACCTGTGCATCCCAGTCATCAGATGATAAAGGCCATCCGTGGTGAAACATCAGTACGGGTCCTTCTCCCTGATCTTTGTAAAAAATTTCTGTTCCGTCTTTTAATGTTAATGTGCTCATTGTTGTTATGTTTTTAATGTTATGAATTGATTTTATTTTATTTTAAAAATGATTTTGTTTAGTTAATGGTATTTTCACGTACCAGCTGAAAAAGATCTTCGGCGCTTCCATTGAATTTATTTCCATTAATGAAAAATGAAGGAGTTCCGTTTACCCCGCTCATAATACCGCTTTCAAAATCGGTATCTACTTTTTCTGCTAATGCCTGTTTTTGAATATCTTCCTGGAATTCGGGAATGTTTAATTTCAGTTTTTCTGCAAGCTTTAGTAGCAGATCTTCATTCAGAAATTCCTGATTTTCATAAATAGCATCATGCATTTCCCAGAATTTTCCCTGTAACCCGGCCGCTTCTGCTACCAACGCTGCCGGTCTTGCATACTGATGCATTTCTGACAGAGGAAAATTTCTGAAAACAAATCTGATCTGATCTCCGAATTCTTTCATTAATTCTTTAAGTACCGGATAAGCGGCTCCACAATAAGGACACTGGTAATCCCCGTATTCTACAATGACTAAATCGGCATCTAAACTGCCTTGGGTATGGTCAGCATTACTGACTGCTGGTTTTAATGACATAATTATTTTGTGTTAAGGGTTTCTAATGCTTCTAAAATTCCGTCCGCGCCTGGGTTGATAGCCGTAGGAGACTGATAACTCCATTGGATAATGCCATCTTTATTAATGACAAAAAGTGCTCTGTTGCATTCCCCTCCCTCATCGTTGTAAACCCCATATTTCTTTGCAGTGTCTCCCTTCGCTTCAAAATCTGCCAGCAAAGGAAAATGAAGGCTTCTGGATTGTGAAAATGCCAGGTGACACCATTTACTGTCTACAGAAATTCCAAAAATCTCAGCATCATACTTTTTGAAATATTTCAGCATTTCGTTATACAATGCCATCTGGTCACTACAAACCGGGCTCCAGTCTGCGGGATAAAAGGCAAGAATGACATTTCTGCCCCTGAATTCAGATAAGGTGATTTTCTGATCTGGAGTTGCAAATAATGTAAAATCAGGAGCAACTGTATTTTTTTGTAACATTGGGTTAGTTTTTAATAGTTGAAATAGGTATTGTTAATGCGCAAATCAGCAGTAAAGCTGCCGGAAAAATCAGTGTCCAGTTTCCTAAAAAAGAGAGTAGGAAAGGAGCAGCTGAAGCACCGGAGAGAAAACCCAGCCATAAGAATAATAAATGAAAGATATTCGCTTTATATTCACTGCGCTGGTCTTTATGATCATTCATTACAAACATAGCTGTTGCTCTTGCGAGGCTGTTTAAAGTTCCTGTAACAAAATCAGTGTTGATCTTTTGGCTTCCGACTGATGTTACAATCGTATTCATAAGTCCCATCGAAAAACCGATCACTGCGATAGATATCACATTGGCAATAGGTTCATAATAATCAGCTATACTGTAAAAGATCATTATTCCTGAAACGATGTAGAAGGTAATATTTTTAATTCTGCATTTCTTCCATAATGATAAACAGGTACCAGTATAGATTCCGATCAGAAAAAATAAGATGACTGTAACAGAAGTAATGATTATGCCGGATTTTTCACTGAAAAAAGCCGCCCCCATCTGCGTGGTATTTCCACTCATAAAAGAAACATAAGTTTTCCATTGAATCAGTCCTGTAGCATCGGTATATCCTGCGATAAAAGCCAGAAATATTGCAAGTTTCTCCTGTATTCTGACAGAGCCGTCAGATGTAAGAGATTGTGTTTCCAAAAGCAAGGTGTTTATTTTCCAGGTTTGATGAATACTTTCTTTTGCGGAAACTTTTCTATTTCTCCTTCTTTCAGTCCAAAATTAGTTGTGACTACATCTTTCGGGTTTCCTGCAAGCCATTCGCTTACATCAATAGATTCATAGGTACCGTTATTAAATCCAATCAATACTTTGCAGACCGTATCACCCGTATTTTTGATGTAATGTCCGGCTCCCATAGGCACATAACCCACATCCCCGGCATTGAATTGCTCTGTAACAGAAATACCTTCTGCCAAAAACACCGACATTTCTGCCTGTCCTGAAATGAAATACTGCCACTCGTCTGCATTGGGATGCCAGTGCATTTCTCTTAATGCTCCGGGCTGAAGTTCCAGTATAGATCCGGCCATTGTTGTACTGATAGGAAATTCTTTATGAGTAACCAGTCTCTGCAAACCTCCACCGGGAATAATTCTTGGCTGTTGGGAATGCAAAGGGTAGCGGTGAAGACTTGTCAGTTCAATATCTGACTCTTCTGGACGGGCTGCTGCATTAGCAGATAATTCGTCCGGAACAACTCCTGCCGCGAAGTACACCTCTTTCTGAGGAAGTGCTGCTACTTCTTCAAGACTCAGACCAAGATTTTGTGCAACAATTTCCGGAGGCATGCTTGAAACAAAGTCTGTAACGCTGAACGTATGGTCTTCCGAAAAATTACCATTATCAAAAATCAGGATAAAATGACATTCTTCCGTTCCTGTAGCCTGAATAGAATGGCCGTAACCTTTTGGAAAATACCAGACATCACCAGGCTCAAAATTATCTGTATAACTGTGACCGTCCGGATGAATGATCGTTGTACGTACCGTTCCTGAAATCACATAAGCCCATTCTGCAGCATTGGCATGCCAGTGAAGTTCTCTCATGCTTCCGGGCTGTAGTCTCATGGAGACTCCGGCAATACCTATAGAAGCTGGAAATTCTTTTACAGAAGCTCCTCTTGTTGTACCGCCATCATTGGTACGCGGTTCTTTTTTTTCTAATTCGTATCTGAAACTTAATGATGTTGAGTTCATATTCTTGTTTTTTAGGGATTAATTTTCTTTGTTTTTACTATTGTAAAGCTACCTCGAAACCGCTTCTTTTTTAGGTGTCATTCGGTGAAAAGGCAAAATGAGTCGTTGAGAATAAAAAATAATATGATAATCGATGAATAGGGCTGCCGGGAGGAGGATACGAATTTTATTCAATAAAAAAATCACCGGAATTTTCCAGTGATTTTTATTATAAGTGAATTGTATGGTACCATTTTATTTATACAGCCATTTTTTGATTAGCCGGGTGTAATTGGGCATTACTGCGAATACCATCAGAAAAACGATGATCCCTGAATTGATAAATCCGTCAGAATAATGATTAGCAGGAATTAAAATTGTTCTTAAAAAGGGTAGGACGACAACAGGAATAAGAATTGATAACGGATAAATGGCAGACCAGGTAACCAGAAACTGTTTCCAGCGGACAGGAACTTTATTGCCTTCATTTTCTGAATTAAAAAGGAAGTCCAGCCCGGATTTTATCTGGTAATTGTCATTTTTTGTGAATAACGGATTGGCTCGCTCAATAAGTTTTTTCCGGTCATCTGACTCCATCCAGTTTTTAAGATTTTTAATGGTATCAAAACGGATAATAACAGTATATACAAAAGTCAGATCAGGAATAGGACGTACAATCTGCAGATCAATAAATCCTTCTGAATGCTTGGTAACCGGAACAATTTCGTTCAGCCATTTTTCGTATTCCTGTTGTTTTCCATCCTGAATATGATGAGTAATAACAACGGAAGCGCCCTGATTTTCCATAACTGATATTTTTTCTGTTTGATTTAATACGCTCTTTTATACTGCCATGGGATCTCTGTTTCAATACCCAATGTTTTAGCAGAATGAATTGCAAAATATGGATCTCTCAAATGCTCTCTGGCAATAATAACCAAATCTGCATTTCCGCTGGCGATAATATCATTAGCCTGTTCAGTTTCTGTAATCATTCCAACAGCTCCGGTCATAATTCCCGTCTGTTCTTTAATTGATTTTGCAAAAGGAACCTGATATCCGGGAAATACTTTGTCCTTGCTTACATTGGTAAACCCGCCGCCGGACGCAGTAATAAAGTCTACACCACTTTCCTTAAGTATTTTTGAAAGTCTGATACTGTCTTCCAGGGTCCATGCTTCATCTGATTCTATATAGTCAACTGAGGAAATTCTTACGAATAAAGGCATTTCAATCGGAATCACTTTCCTGATTTCCTGAACGGTTTCTATCAAAAACCGGATTCTGTTTTCAAAACTTCCGCCATATTGATCCTGTCTTTTATTGATCACTGCGGAATAAAACTGGTGAAATAAATAACCGTGGGCAGCATGAAGTTCAATGGTATCAAAACCTGCTTCAACAGAACGAAGGGCTGCTTTTACGAATTTAGCGGTAAGCTCCCTGATTTCATCTATCGTAAGCTCTTCAGCAAAAACGCCGTTAAATTCTCTTGTAGAAGATGATTTTACAGTCCAGCCTCCTTCTTCCGGGGTGAGAGGTTTCATTCTTTCATTGGGATGCTTCAGGCTTCCTTTTCCTCCTGCATGCCACAGCTGAATACCTATTTTTGCATCCTGCTCGTGAACGAAATTCACAATGTTTGCCCATGCATTTTGCTGTTCTTCATTCCAGATTCCTACATCGGATAATGTGGCCAGGCCTTCTTCTGAAACAGCAGTACATTCTGTAAGGATCAGTCCGGCTCCGCCTACGGCCCGACTTCCCAGATGAACGAGGTGCCAGTTGCCTGGAATTCCGTTTTTTGCACTGTATTGCTGCATAGGAGATAATGCAATCCTGTTTTTTAGCGTAAGACTGCGGATGTGTATCGGTGAAAATAAGTTCATTTTTTTTAGTTTTTTAAAGTGATTTTGAAAATGATTCAGCTTCGGAAACAGCCTGTAACAGAACTTCCTGTACCTCTTTCAATATTTTTTGCAATTCAGGGTTTTCTTCCGAAGCCATTTCCAGAATATCCAGTTTTTCTTTTAGTAAGGGGTGTAGTCCCATTATTGAAATACTTGATTTGAGATCATGAGCCCATAGTTTCGTGGCTGCAAAATCGTGATTTTTATATGCTGTTGCCAGCTGTTGTAAATGATTGGGAATATTCTCAATAAACTGTTGGGTGACCAGCTTTTCAAAACTTTTGTCGCCACCGCTTACAGCGTGCATATAAGTTAGATTAATGTAATGATAATCAGATGGTGTAACTTCGGTTTTCTTTTCGGACCTGTTATTGTCTTTAAATCCTAATTTTGAAATCAATGTAAACAGTTCTTCTTCCTTTACAGGCTTCGGAATATATTCATTCATCCCACGGCTCAGACATTTTTCTCTTTCACCTGGCAGAGCGTGGGCAGTCATTGCGATGATTGGAATATTCAGTTTCAGTTCCTCTCTTATTTTTTGTGTTGCAGCATATCCGTCCATTTGCGGCATCTGTATATCCATTAATATGAGATCACATTCATTACTGGTGAGATAACCGACTGCTTCAAGACCGTTTGATACCACATGAAAATCTATATTCCACTGGGAAAGCAGATGTTTCATCAGACTCTGGTTGATCGTATTATCATCAACAACCAGAACTTTCAAAGGAGTATTGGATGTATCTTTAAAATAATTTGGATCCGTTGCAGGAACTATTGTGAGCTGTTCTTCAGCAATCCCGTAAGGTATGTAAAAATGAAATGTTGTGCCTTTGCCTTGTTCGCTGGTCACTTCAATGTTTCCATTCTGCAATACAATTAAACTTTTCACGATAGATAATCCTAATCCGGTTCCTCCGTAATTTCTGGTAGTAGAATCTTCTCCCTGATTGAATCTTTCGAAAATTTCGCTGAGCTTTTCTTTGTCAATTCCGATTCCGGTATCTGAAATCCTGAATCCGACTACAGCTTCTTTTTCAGTCTGCTGTTTATTATAAATTTCAATGGTAATATTTCCCTGCTGGGTAAATTTTATAGCATTTCCGATCAGGTTGACCAGAATCTGGGTTAATCTTGTTGCATCTCCCACCAACGTATCAGGAATGGAGGAGTCAATTGTACTGGAAATAGTAAGCCCTTTTTCTTTTGCCCGTTCTGTGAAAAATGTCTCAACAGAATTGACCAGTCCATTGATACTGAAAATTCCTGGTGTGATGCGCATCATTCCTGCTTCTATTTTGGATAAATCAAGAATATCATTGATGATGGTCATTAGATTTTCTCCAGAACGCTGTATGGAAGAGACAAACTCTGCTGAAGTTTCATCCAGCGGACGTTTTTGAAGCAGATTGGTGAATCCTAGAATTCCACTTAAAGGAGTTCTGATTTCATGGCTCATATTGGCCAGAAAATTTTCTTTGGTTTGTGCAGCTATTAACGCTTTTTTTTCGGCAACATCTAGTTCACTGATTAATAATCTCTGGCGGTTGAACTGACGAAGAATGTGATACCCTACAATGGATCCGCTTAATATGAGCAAAACCAGCAATGAAATATCATAGAACCTTGCTTTTTGTCCCATTTTTCCACTTTTCTGGCTGAGTTCAACCATATTCAGCTTTCGGCTCTCATAGATCTTGGCGGTAATCCTGGTGATTTCATTAGAAATATTTCTTGCGCGTGGATTGGCGATTGAGGTATTGTCATCCATATTTCCCAAAGACCTGTAACGCTGCATTAATTTGTCTTTGGTGGTCTTTTTTTCCATGGCAAGAACACTTAACCTGTGGATGAGCTTTTCTTCTGAGGCACTTACATTGTCTCTGGAGAGAGAGTCCAGAAAATTTTCAATCTGATTGATTTTTTGATCAATACCTTCCAGGTGTGAGGTGTCATTTGTAGCAATTGAAGCCCTGATTCTGCTTTCTACCCCCAAAATATCACGGTCAATCTCCCGTAAATGGTTGCTTGAGCGCAATTCATTCAGAAGGGTATTGTTATTTTGAATAAGAGCTTTGGTATTTCTTGCTGAATTGATCTGAACAATGATCAATAGAAGCGAACCCGCAATAAATGCCAGAATAATGAAATAACTGAATCGTTTACTATTCATTACTGAAGATGTTTTTTTCATAAATAACGATCTGATTTAAGGTGGAAGTATTGGTAAAAGAAGGAGATAGCCCTAAGCCTATTGAGGATTAGGATCAAAAGATGGGGTAAGGGGTTTAACGATCTCTGGCTGTTAAAAAACGTTCATTCTTGTATTGAGTGCTTTACGATAGGCATCCGCTACGGGAATGAATTTACCGTTGATCATAATCCCGCCATCCTGAAGGGTATCAATCTTACTTACAGAAACAATATAAGAGCGGTGAACTCTTATAAAATGCTCTTTAGGGAGACGTTCTTCGGCGGTTTTCATTTTACCGTGAATGGCAAACATTTTTTCTTTTGTATAAAACTTCACATAATCGCCCATAGCTTCTGCGTAAAAAATATCATCCAGCTTTAAGCGTCTGGTAACATTGGAATCTCTTACGAAAAGAAACTCATCCCTGGTTACTTCCACATTTTCTTTTCTGCTTTCGAGAATAGTTTGTGCCTTGCTTACCGCCTGCAGGAATCTTGCCGGCATAATAGGTTTTAAAAGATAATCCGCAATATTGAGTTCAAAAGCTTCAAGTGCATACTCTTTTTTGGAAGTCGTGAAAATGATAATAGTATCTTTACCTGAAAGTGTTTTCGTGAGTTCAATTCCTGTCATTTCAGGCATTTCTATATCCAGAAAAATTAAATCAACCGGATTGGACTGCAGGTAATTGTAAGCGTTAATTGCATTGGAAAATTCATCAATAACCGTGAGATTCGGAATCTGTTTTGCCAGATGTGCTAAAGTGGTTCTTGCAATGTCATTATCGTCCACGATTAAAGCTTTCATAGGTATAATTCTTTCTGTTTACACAAATATACTACTTAATTATTTTCGGAGATTCATTCGTTATGCTTGAATTTGTAAACTAATAAGATCGTATGTGTATCAAATTTTATTTACTTTCTTTAGCAGCATCCATAATCAGTTCAGCAGCTTCTTTAGGATGGGTCATGAAGACACAGTGGCTTGCACCTGCAATTTCTATTGTTTTTTTGCTATTGGCTCGTTTTGCATAGAGACGTTCCAAATCTGGATTTATAATTTTATCTGCTTTAGCAACCATATACCATACTGGTTTTGATTTCCAGGCCGGATTATGAATAATAGCGTGAAAAACAGAATCTTGTGTAGGCGTTTGTGATATGGCCATAAAATCAGCTTTTTCTTTTGCCACACCTCCTGCAAAGTCTGTCGGAAAGTTGGAAGGGTTTATATAATCAAATCCGTCATTTCCTTTAATTAGAGATTTATATTCTGATGGATATTTTTTTCCGTTGTCTGCCTCTGATTCACCTTCATCAGGAGCATGGGCAGCAAGATATACCAGTCCGGCAACTTTTGGATTGTTTCCTGCGGTAGTTATAATGGCGCCGCCATAGCTGTGACCTACCAAGATACAGGGACCATCCTGCTGATCAATGATTCTGTTTACCTGCTTCACATCATCTTCAAAAGATAATAAAGTCTGTTGGGTAACAGAAACATGATATCCCTTTTTGACAAGTTCTTTATATACTCCTTCCCAGCCGGAGCCATCTACAAAAGCTCCATGAACCAAAACAATGTTTTTGACAGGTGTTTTTTGTCCATACATAAAATTCCCTAAGGCTCCTGTAATGATAAACAGAATGACTATAAGTTGTTTCAATGCGGTTTTCATAACTGTTTTTTTTAAAATTAAATATATTTTTTATCTAAAATATGAACGGATCATCCAGGCCATCTCTTCATGGGTTTCCATCAGCCCTGTTATGAAATCACTGCTTCCATAATCTTTGTATTTTTCAGCAAAAGGAGTGATGTTTCCACGGAGAAACTCGATGATGCTTTCGTGGTCGCTCAAAAGATCTTTCATAAAGCCCGGTCCGTCATTGGTTCTATCACTATCCTCAGTTAAATGAGTCAGTTCCAAATAGATTTTCATGGTTGCCGGAGCATAATGTCCTATTTTTCGCATACGTTCTGCAACGCTGTCAATCAGTTCATCCAGTTGTTTGTACTGTTCTTCAAAGAAAATGTGGTTGGCGTGGAAGTTGTCTCCCGTTACATTCCAGTGTGCATTTCTTGTTTTGATGTAAAGCAGCGTCTCATCAGCTAATAATTTTGCCAATTGTTCTGCGACTGCCTCTGTGTTTTTTTCTGTAATTCCGATTTTTGTTTTCATAATAATGGTATTTATAGTTGAGCATTATTGCTCTTTTTCTGATGTAAAGGTCCTGCATAATACAGTAAAACGGCCTCGGTTTTCGATAAACGGGCATAAACAATCGTTGAAAAGCTCCGTTTCTCAAATGATTATCAATAGCTGGAAATTCGGATAAATAAGCTTATCATAGTAATATTATTATCAAGAGAACATTAAAATAATTTCAGCCCATTGGCCACCAGCATTGTTGTATTTTGTATAAATTTGCTCAATTAGGATAGAGTGTATTCAGAAATAAGTAAAAAACAAAGTATGGAATTTTCACCTTTTAATAATTTAGTTAAGTTATGTCTGCAAGGGATGAGCATGGAAGATAATAAGATGCCAGAAGAGGCAGAAAGATTATTTTTACAAGCCTGGGAAGAAGCTACGGATGGCCATGAGAAGTTTCTTGCAGCCCATTATATTTCACGACATCAAAAAACAGCTGCTGATCGATTAAAATGGCTCGAAATTGCCTTAGACTTTGCTTTGAAAGTTAATGATGATACGGTTAAAAGTGCGTTACCTTCTCTTTATTTGAATATTTCCAAATGCTATGAGGATTTGGGAGATACTGAAATGTCAAAAAAGAACGCTGAACGATCGTTGTTATTAAAAAATCATCCTTCTGATAAAGGCCCTTTTTACCATGGAACAAAAGCCGATCTGCAAATTGGAGATCTATTGACCGCAGGCGGAATCTCCAATTATAAGTCAGAATTAAAAATGAACCATATTTACTTCACAGCTTTGATTAACGGAGCTGGACTTGCTGCAGCCTTAGCAAAAGGAGATAGAGTAGAGCGTGTATATATTGTAGAGCCCACGGGCATCTATGAAAATGATCCCAATGTAACAGATAAGAAATTCCCAGGGAATCCCACCCGTTCTTATCGCTCCGAAATGGCTTTAAAAATTATTGGAGAGGCTAAAGGATGGACAAAACCTAATCCTGAAGATCTTCAAAGGTTTCGTGAAAAATTAGATGACAGCAAAGGAGAGATTATCAATTAACCCTGTTATTCGCTTTCATCTACTTGATATCAAATAATAAGTACAAGGAAAATCTTTGATTATGATTGTACGCATAAAAGGCGGAATGAATATTTCATACATTTGGGATAAGTTTTTCATTCATCCAATAGTTTTAGGCTCCCGATGGGGGCTTTTTTTATTGAAATAATCTTACTGATTAATTGATCTGATGACGGATTGCTTGATATTGCTCAGAGAATAGTTCTGGTGCAGCCTTCATTTCCAACAGGGATAAAATTCTATCAAACTGTCCTTTTAAATAAAAGCTTCTATGGAGTGGCAGTGATTTTTTGGCATAGAATAAAGTGCAGATGGGGGTCTGATATTTACCACCCTTTCTCATATCTATTCTTGTAATATCAGTCCAGAGAAATTGATGTTGTCTCAGACCTCCTGTAAAACGGATATCCGTATTTGAAATGATTAGTCTTAGCCGGGTATACATCAACATACTTATAGCAATCAGCAAAAGTAATGGCACCAAGAAAATAATCTCTTGTGGAAGGTCTTTCTGTATGAGAAGACCAAATCCAGCCAAGATTAAGAGTAGTCCGAAAAAATAACAAATTATTTTTAACCATTTCGGGGAGGAAAAAGTTTCTTCAGTCGGTATCTGTTTCATATGATAATAGTACGATTTTTTAAGTAATGTATTTCTTTTCCTTTCAAGAAAAGATTGATTATTTACGAAATCTTACTAAAAAAACAGCCACAATTCAATTGTGGCTGTCTCTTTTGAAATCAAATATTGGTATTATAAAGATCTGGAACGGGCAATGTTGATAAGATACACAAGATGTGCAAACATGTTTCGTTTCACAGACTCTACTTTTATGTCTCCGGTGGTCTGGTTGATCGTTGTTACAAGATCAGTATTGCATTGCCCACCGAAATTACCGTTTCCTAAATAGTTTACAGTATTAGTAGCGGGATAGGAGATTCTTGGATAATCTGGAGCTGTCTGATTGGCAATAGGAGTTGTTCCGCTGAATCCTTTATTATCAACATAACGGGCTGCCCAGGTTCCTAAAAACTGTCCGTTACCTGTATTAATGCCTTGTCCTACAATGATTTGTGTATCGACAGGATTAGTAAAACCAGCGCAAGAAGTATAGTGGTTTACAGATACCGTACACGAAGAAGCATTATCAGTAGGTTGAAAGCATTTTCCTTCATAGATGGTCAGCCTTTGTTCACTGGAAGAAGTAGAAGTGTTCAATAAAGCTTTCGGAGCAAAAATTTCTTCAGGAGATATAAGGGTTAAAACTCCTTGTGCATCCGCCGCAACAATTTTTTTTTCAGCATTTGACAGTCCTCTTACTCTTACCAGACCATTCACATCCAACGTATGAGAAGGAGTAGATGTATTAATCCCAACCTGTGCTGTTAAACTCCCACCAATAGCAATTGCTGCCAAAAAGAATGTTTTTGTTTTCATGTTATTTTTTGAAAAGGTTAAATTTTTCACTAATATAGGAAATAACTTTAAAACGTTTGTAGAAATCGCCTGAAATCTCATATAAACTAATTGTAAACGGATATTAAATAGAGTAATATCAAATTTTAAGTATCTTTTTTAAAAATAACTCAAAGTTTATACACTATGTATTTGTTTGAAAAATATTTGTATTTTAGCCAAAATATGTTGTTTTTTAATAAACATATTGGGTGCTAATTAAAATTCAGATAATTTGAATGAAAAAATTAGTAGATTTGCACGGAACAAAAAAATAATAAATATTAAGCACTATTCTCTGTGACGGAATTTTTAAAAGGAAGTACATCGGGAATAACAGGATTTTAGGTTATAAAACTACTGAAACTATGAAGAAACTTTTTTTACTTTTATTAACGGCGTTTTTATTTATCGGCTGCAGCTCTAATGATGATACCATCTATGATTATGTAGGAACATGGTCAGGTTCTTATGAAGGAAATGATAAAGGAGTTTGGAACTTCGTGGTAGATGAGGGTGGTAAAGTAGTAGGAACAATGCATTCCGATGTTAATAATGAAAATTACAGCATTACCGGAAATTTAAGTGAATCGGGAGATCTTAACGCAAGAGTGGGACTTCCTTCACAAGGAGATTTCAAGGGAACGTTAACAACGGAAAAAAAAGGAAACGGAAACTGGTCCAACGCACTTCCAATACCAGCACAGTCAGGAAGCTGGAAAGGAGAGAAGAAATAAAACAAGAAAGTCTGCAGATTCTGCAGACTTTTTTTATTTAAACAAATCCCATATGGGTAATCTCATCGTGATCATTCTTCAGAACCATAAAATAAAGGAGAAGATCATTTTCTGAAAAATACTTTTTAAAAGTACCTTCCTGTTGCTGCTTCCAGCTGATTACTTCTTCAGCATATTCTGTGCTGTAATTTTCCGAATCTAACTTTATAGTGATGATTACAGCTTTATCAACGATACATTCATCATTTTTATAGAGGAGCTGATCCTGAATTCTGATACAATCCAAAACATTAGGGATCGTACCCATCTGAAATTCTCTCAAAAACTTTCTTCCTTCTTCAGTCTTTAACCCATTTTCAACCGTTCGTTTTCCCTTTTCGGAAACCCTATCCAGATCTTTGATCATTGTCATAACCTTTGCGAATTTCTGGTAGAGGAGGGGATCACCTGATTCTTTGATGTATAGCTCCAGCGTATTTCTGATAATCTTTCCGATTTTGGAGCAGTGCCCGAATTCCGAACTGTTCTGCCGTACTTTCTCATACGACGGACTCTTTTTAAAAGCAGCTTTATTGAACCCGCTTTTCTTCCGAACCACATTCTTACCGTTCAGATTATAAAATACCAGGTCGCCTACAGCGCCTGTAATCTTGATGAGACTTTCATAGGTTGCCATATCTTCTAAATAGAAATCAAATATACCAATAAATACCTGAAAACAAAATTTTAACATATATTTATTATATAGTTGTAGTATAGTTATATTATAATTAAAATATAAAATGTATATTTGTTGAAGAATTACTTAATCAAGTATAAATCAGATGAATATGGGATTGGGATTATTTGAACAAAAAATGAGAATAAAGCAGTGGTCTGTTTTACTGATTGCATCTGCTTTTGTAGTTTCCTGCGGATCATCGAAAAGTGCTTCCGGCAGTAAAAAGTCAAATACGAAAACTGTTGCCAAGTCTGAAAATCTCAGAAAACTGGATTCAAAATTTGACGGAAGTGTATCCAGATCAATCAATGATGTTCTGAAAGATGCTGAAAAATACATCGGAACTCCTTATAAATTCGGAGGAAATACATCATCAGGATTTGACTGTTCCGGATTTACCGTAAAAGTGTTTGAGGAAAATGATTTCAACCTTCCAAGAAGATCTTCTGATCAGGCTGAAGCCGGAAAAAATATTGATATCAAAGAAGTAAAACCTGGTGATCTTTTATTTTTTGCAACAGCAGGAGGAAGCAGAGTCTCTCATGTAGGAATTGTACATGATATTGGCCCTGACGGAGAAGTGAAGTTCATCCATGCCTCTACCTCAAAAGGAGTGATGATTTCATCCCTGAACGAAAAATACTGGAATAAGGCATACCTGCATGCCCAAAGAGTTCTGTAAATATCTTTCAACATGATAGAAAACCGGACATTTGCCTTCATTAAAACAGATAAAAAGCTGATCAAGCTTTTCTTTAAAGATATTAATGTTATCAAAGGACTCGGGAATTATGTAGAAGTTCATACCATAGATCATAAAAGATATATTTATTACAAAACACTTAAAGACCTCATTGAAAGTCTTCCGGACGAATTTATGCGGGTTCACAATTCATACATCGTCAATCTTACCAATATAGAATCTTTTGAAGACAATCACCTCATATGTGGTGAATTAAAAATTGCGGTAGCCAAAAGCTATAAAGACTGTCTCCATTCCGCTCTCAGTAAAATGATGCTTTAAAAATCTTATCAACATCAGAAAAAGATTCATCTGCATTCTATTTCTTACCCTGTACATAAAAAAGTTTTTATTCCTGTTTTCTTATTCTAGTTTTACCAAAAACTTACAGAATGAATAAAGACAATGCATTGCATTATATCAAAACCAATAACATCATTGGAATAAAAGCGGGACAGCAAAGACCTGAGTTTCTCGAAATATGGATGGTTGTTGTCCGGAACAGAGTATTTGCCAGATCCTGGGGACTTGCTGAAAGAAGCTGGTATATTGCCTTTTTAGAAAATTCAGCAGGAGAAATTCAATGTGGCGAAGCTATTTATTCTATACAAGCTGTCATTCCTGATGACATCAACGAACTTACTGAAGAAATTAATCAGGCATATCTGACAAAATACAATACCGGCCATAATATCCCATATTCGCAGGGGATTACTCAGGAAAAACATATTGCCAGAACAATGGAGTTTATAATTGGAGATTATTATTTGTAATTCAATAGGAACGGGCTTTAGCCCGTTCAGTAAAAAATGAAACAATCAACTGGCTTTAGCCAAAATTTATATAATTATATTCTTTAACCACCCCGTCAAAAATTCTTTGAATTTTCGCCACCCCTCCAAAGGAGGGGAATTTCTGCAAACCCAATGAAGTTCCTGTCATTGCAATAGCATTGCATTCTGAAACTCCGGAAATTTGTCCAAAACTATTCCGTATGACAGATTTCACCAGATTCTTTATTCCTTTATACTTCATTCTTTTCTTTGCCATTTCCTTTATCGGGATCAGTTACAGAGTCGCAAAACAGATTGGTAAAAACCCTAATGTGCTCCCCAGAGACGATTCTGCATATGGGCTTGTAGGATTTTATTTTAAACTGATACTCTTTACATTGTTTATCTATGTAATGCTTTTTTCAATTTTTCCACATATTTTATCCGTTTTTAAAATTTCATTTCTTAATCAAGCTGTTTTTCAGTGTGTTGGATTTATTTTAATGATTGAGGCTTTGATTTGGGTCATCACAGCTCAGATTCAGATGAAAAACTCCTGGCGGATCGGGATTGATAATACAACAAAAACAGAATTGATAACCCAAGGATTATTCAGATTTTCCAGAAACCCTATCTTTCTGGGAATGACAATAAGTCTTATTGGTTTTTTTCTTGTTATTCCAACTGTAATTGCCTTGACTTTCTTTTTGATGGGAAGTATTTTGATGCAGATTCAGATACGGCTTGAAGAAGAGTATTTGATGAAAGAGCACGGACAAATCTACCTGGCCTATAAAAATAGGGTTAAGCGTATGCTGAGCCTTTATTAAAAGCATAATGTTAAAAACCGTTTTGCTGAACTTTTTTGTATCTTTGGCCGGTATAATTTTTCAAACTAATTTAAATAAGAAACATGTCGTTACAACAAACTATTGAAAATATCTGGGACAACAGAGATTTATTGCAGAATGAAGACAGCCAAAAGGCGATTAGAGAGGTTATTTCTTTGGTTGATAAAGGTGAACTTCGTACAGCAGAGCCTACTGAAAACGGATGGCAGGTAAATGAATGGGTGAAAAAAGCAGTGGTAATGTATTTCCCGATCCAGAAAATGGAAACTATTGAAGTAGGTCCGTTTGAATTTCATGACAAAATGCCTTTAAAGAGAAATTATGCTGAAAAAGGGGTGAGAGTTGTACCACATGCGATTGCTAGAGAAGGTGCTTATATTGCTCCTGGAGTGATTTTGATGCCTTCTTATGTAAATATTGGTGCTTATGTAGATTCCGGAACAATGGTAGATACATGGGCGACTGTAGGAAGCTGTGCACAGATCGGTAAAAATGTTCACCTGAGTGGTGGTGTTGGTATCGGTGGAGTATTGGAGCCGTTACAGGCTGCTCCGGTAATCATTGAAGATGACTGTTTTATCGGTTCAAGATGTATTGTTGTAGAAGGAGTTCATGTAGAAAAAGAAGCAGTATTGGGTGCAAACGTAGTATTGACAGCTTCTACAAAAATTATTGATGTTACAGGAGATGCTCCTATTGAAATCAAAGGAAGAGTTCCTGCACGTTCAGTAGTAATCCCTGGAAGCTATACAAAGCAATATCCAGCTGGAGAATATCAGGTTCCATGTGCATTGATCATTGGTCAGAGAAAAGAATCTACAGACAAGAAAACATCTCTGAATGATGCATTGAGAGATAATAATGTAGCAGTATAAGATTAATATTGTAAGCTAATACCACAATCTTGAAAGAAAAATTTCTTAAAATACTATTAAACCCTAAATATATATTTGGGGTTTATCTTATTATATCGGTTGTTACAGCAATTTCCAAATACCTGAGAGGAGATTATGCGATTAATAATTATCTGATTTTTAAAAATGTATTCTTTAATACCATTCATCAGAAAAACTTATTTATCCATTATCCAGATCTTTATTTTGATTTAAACCATTATGGCGTATTTTTCAGTGCATTAATTGCTCCGTTTGCCATGATGCCGGATTGGCTGGGAATCTCACTTTGGAATGTTGCCAATACTTTTATCTTTATCTACGGTATTTATAAACTGCCGTTTTCAGACAGTAAAAAAGCAATTTTCGGACTGCTTTGCCTTCAGGAATATATTACAGCAGCTTTAAGTTTGCAGTTTAATGTAGCATTGACAGGCCTTTTGCTGTTATCCGCAGTCTATATTTACGAAAGAAAAGAAGTAAAGTCTGTAACCGCAATTTTAATAGGAATATTTGTGAAAATCTACGGAATTGTAGGATTGACACAGTTTTTCTTTATTAAAAACAAAACCAAATTTATTCTTTCAGGAGTTGCCATTGCAGTTTTATTTTTCGTGCTTCCGATGGCATATTCAAGCCCGCAGTTTGTTATTCAATGTTATTCGGACTGGTTTCAGTCTATTGTAGAAAAGAACAGTGAAAATCAGGTATTAGGAAATATGCAGGACATTTCGTTGATGGGCTTTGTAAGAAGAGTTTTAGGAGATGCATCCATTTCCAACCTTGTGTTTTTAGCAGGTGGATTACCGCTTTTTGCTTTACCTTATATCAGAATTAAACAATACAAACACTATGCTTTCCAATTGATGATTCTGGCTTCAACCTTACTGTTTTTAGTATTGTTCAGTTCCAGTTCAGAATCTCCAACTTATATTATTGCAGTTGTAGGAGTACTGATATGGTTTTTCCTTCAGAAAGAAAGAACACCGTTGATTATTGGACTGTTGGTTTTTGTCATTATTTTCACTTGTTTTTCAACTTCGGATCTATTCCCAAAATTTGTAAAAGAAAACTATATCATCAAATATTCATTAAAAGCTGTACCTTGTATTGTAATCTGGTTGAGAGTAACTTATGAACTTCTGACTAAAGATTTTGAAAAAAATTACAGCCTGAATTAATAAATATGAAGAAAATTTCAATTGTAATTCCAGCCTATAACGAAGAAGGAAATGTCGCGATGATCCATCAGAAAATTAAAGAAGTTTTTGATGGCTTACACAATTACGACTTTGAAATCATATTTGTAAATGACGGAAGCAGAGACAATACCCAGCAAAAATTAGAAGAACTTTCCAGCCAATATGACCAAGTGAAATTCATTGAGTTTTCGAGAAATTTTGGTCATCAGCCCGCTGTGAAAGCAGGAATGGACAATGCTCAGGGAAATGCAGTCATTTCGATGGATGGAGACCTTCAGCATCCTCCGGAGCTTATTCCGGAAATGATTCAGAAATGGGAAGAAGGCTATGATGTAGTTTTTACTTTCAGGACTTATCCTAAGGAAATATCCTTTTTTAAAAGAAAAACATCAGATTTATTTTACAAGCTTTTATCCAGTCTTTCAGACGTTAATTTGACGAAAGGAGGCGGCTCAGATTTCAGATTACTGGATGCAAGGGCAGTTGATGTCATGAGAAACTTTAATGAAGATGACTTATTTCTCAGAGGACTGACGAGCTGGATGGGCTTTAAACAGATTGGAATTGATTTTACCGCTGCAGAAAGACTTTCAGGAAAAAGCAGCTACAATCTTAAAAAAATGTTCACCTTTGCCTTTACGGGAATCACAGCGTTCAGTGTGAAACCATTGTATTTGGCGGCTTATCTGGGCTTTTTATTCTCAGCACTTTCGGTAATCGGATATGGTGCTTATGTGGTTCATTCCTTCATTGCAAAAACAGAGATCTCTGGTTGGGCATCATTGATTATGACCATTGTTTTCTTCGGAGGACTTCAGCTAATCATCCTCGGAATCATGGGGATTTATTTAGGGAAAATATTTAAACAGGTGAAAGACAGACCTAATTATATTATTAAAAACAAAAATTTTTAGAATGGTTTTATTGAGTTTTGATATTGAAGAATTTGATATGCCATTAGAATATAAGGGTGAAATTCCCTTTGAAAAGCAGATTTCAATTTCACAAACAGGATTAGAGAGAATACTCGATATCCTTAAAAAACATAACGCAAAAGCTACTTTCTTTTCTACCGTAGTTTTTGCAGAAAACAGCAAATATCTTATTGAAAGACTATTGAGCGAAGGTCATGAACTGGCTTCTCACACTTGGTTTCATTCAGAATTTGAAGACAAGCACCTCAAAGAATCAAGAGAAAAACTGGAAGAATTATTTTCTACCAGAGTAACCGGATTAAGAATGCCGAGAATGATGCCCGTAGATGAAAAAGAAGTTGAGAGGGCAGGGTATTCATACAATTCATCCATCAATCCTACATTTTTACCGGGAAGATATAATAATTTAAAAGTATCCAGAACTTACTTTAAAGAAGGAAATGTAACTCAGATTCCGGCTTCTGTTTCACCTAACTTCAGAATTCCTTTATTTTGGTTAAGCTTCCACAATTTTCCTTTGTTTTTGTACAGGAAACTGGCTTCAGATACCTTGAAAAAGGATAAGTATCTTAATGTTTATTTCCATCCATGGGAATTTGCAGAGATCAAAGATGAAGCATTTAAACTTCCTGGATTTACGATAAAAAACTCCGGAAAAGAAATGGTGGAAAGATTTGATTCGTTTGTAGGCTGGCTAAAACTGAAAGGCCATACATTCGGAACATTTCAGGAATTTCAAAAACAGATACAACGATGAAGATTGCTTTTGATGCAAAACGTTTTTTCCACAATACATCTGGACTGGGAAATTACTCAAGAGATCTGGTAAGAATACTTTCTGAGTATGAGCCGGATAATGAATATCTGTTACTCAACAAAAACAAGTCGGAACGGGGAAAAGAGATTCTGGAGCGACCGAATGTTCAGTTTATTGAAACTTCAAAAGGAAACTTTTCACGCCAGCTGAAAATGGGTAAAGATGCCCAGAAACAGGGTGCAGACATTTTCCATGGTTTATCCGGTGAACTTCCTTTAAAATGGGATCCAAAATCTATTAAAAAAGTGGTTACCATTCATGATCTGATCTTTGTAAGATATCCGCAGTATTACTCTTTTTTTGACAGAAGAATTCACTTTTGGAAATTTAAAAAAGCAGCTGATATGGCTGATAAGATTATCGCGATTTCAGAACAGACCAAAAGAGATATTATCCAGTATTTAAAAGTTCCTGAATCTAAGATTGAAGTCATTTATCAGGGATGCCACCACGCTTATAAAGAACAGCAGTCTCCAGAAGTGATGCAGGCTGCAAAAGAAAAATATAAGCTTCCTGAAAGATTTATTCTCAATGTAGGAACTATTGAAGAGCGTAAAAACCTTTTGAATGTTGTAAAAGCAATCAAGAGTACGGAAATTCCACTGGTTGTAGTGGGAAGAAAAACCAAATATTACCGGAAAATAGAAAACTTTCTTAAAAAAAATAAGATGGAAAAGCAGGTTCTATTTCTGGAGGGAGTTTCTATAGATGAACTGGCGGCAATCTATAAACTGGCAGATATTTTTATCTATCCGAGTTTCTTCGAAGGCTTCGGAATTCCTGTGATAGAAGCCCTTTTTTCTAAAACCGTTGTGATTACAAGCAATACAAGCTGTCTGCCTGAAGCAGGAGGGAAAGACTCAGTATATATCAATCCGGATAACGATCTTGATATCCGCGCTAAAATACAATTTCTCTGGGAAAATGAATCTGAGAGAAAACGCCGTGAGGAAAAGGGTTTTGAGTTTGTTCAGAAGTTTAATGACGAACCCATTGCAAAACAGCTGATGAATTTTTATCAAAAATTGATCTGAAAAAACTTTGCATTTTAAAAATAAATCTTACATTTGCATCATAATTCATACAATGAAACCAGCTTTTTTAGCATTACATCATTATTATCATCATCTCTGTTAGGCGGAATTGATTGATATAAGTATATGCTGAAATCAAAAATAATTAAAAACCGTCTGAGTAAATAGACGGTTTTTTTGTTTCCTGAATTCTCTTCAGAAATTTCAACAGATCAGTTTTTATTTGCTCGGACCTCAAAAAAGGCAAAATGAGTAAATTAAAAATTGCAATCCAAAAAAGCGGCCGGCTTTACGAAGAATCTCTACAGCTTCTCAAAGACTGCGGAATCTTCGTCAACAACGGGAAAGACCAGCTCAAAGTTTCAGTTGATAACTTTCCGATGGAAATCATGTACCTTCGGAATTCAGACATCCCACAATACCTGGAAGATGGAGTGGTAGATGTTGCTATTCTGGGTGAAAATCTCCTGATTGAAAAAGGGAAAAATATCAGAACGATCCAGAAACTTGGGTTTTCAAAATGCCGTGTTTCATTGGCTGTTCCCAAAGAGGTGGAAACTGATGAAATCTCTTATTTCCAAGGTAAAAAAATTGCCACTTCCTATCCTAATACCCTCAAAAACTTTTTAGAAAAAAAAGGAATTACTTCAGATATTCACGTCATTTCGGGTTCCGTAGAAATAGCGCCTAATATTGGTTTGGCAGATGGAATATGTGATATTGTAAGCTCCGGAAGTACCTTATTTAAAAACGGATTGCGCGAAACGGTTACTTTGCTTAAATCAGAAGCTGTTTTGGCTCAAACACCTCAATTGTCAGCTGAAAAAGAAGTGATTCTGGAAAAATTTGTATTCAGGATCAAAGCTGTTTTGAAAGCAAAAAATTCAAAATATATTCTGATGAATGTTCCCAATGAAAAAATTCAGAAAGTATCGGAAGTTCTTCCGGTTTTGAAAAGTCCTACCGTTATTCCTCTGGCAGAAGAAGGCTGGAGCAGTATTCATTCTGTTATTGATGAAGAGCGTTTCTGGGAAGTGATTGATGAATTGAAAGACAACGGAGCGCAGGATATTTTAATTATTCCCATTGATAAAATGGTTATTTAAAATGTTGGTCAACGCAAAGACGTAAAAGAATAAAAATTAAGACTGTTGTAAGGCGCAAAGCCATACTCACATACTTGTTGAAAATCTTAGATTTTCTTGCGCCTTAAAATACACTTAGGATTAAACAAACTTTGCGCCTTTGCGTAAAAAACAATTAAAAATCAACAATTTAATAGCTTGCTAAAATTAAAAATGATACAATGAATATATATAGATTTCCCACAAAAGACAACTGGAAAGACCTGGTAAAGCGTCCTGTTTTGGAGCAGAAAGAGATTTCAGGTCTGATTACAGAAATATTCGCAGAAGTTGAAAAAAATGGAGACAAAGCTTTAATAGAGTTCAACAGAAAGTTTGATAAAGCAGAAACCCAAAGTATAAAAGTTTCCGATGCTGAAATTCAGGAGGCAGAAATGCAGATAAAAGATGAATTGAAACAGGCAATTCAACAGGCAAAAGAGAATATTTCAACGTTTCACGCTTCTCAAAAACAGGAAGTTCAAAAAATTGAAACTACACAGGGAGTTGTTTGCTGGCGCGAGAATCGTGCTGTAGAAAGAGTGGGAATCTATATTCCCGGAGGAACTGCGCCATTATTTTCTACGGTGCTGATGCTTGCTGTTCCTGCTAACCTGGCAGGTTGTAAAGAAATTCTTCTGTGTACACCACCGGATAAAAACGGAAATATTAATCCTGCAATTCTATATGCTGCAAAGCTTTGCGGAGTTTCAAAAATATTTAAAACAGGAGGAGCACAAGCTGTAGCAGCTATGACTTTAGGAACAGAAAGTATTCCTGCAGTTTATAAAATTTTCGGTCCCGGAAATCAGTTTGTGGTTGCTGCTAAAGAATATGCCCAACGTTTTGGAGTTGCCATTGATATGCCTGCCGGACCGAGTGAAGTTCTTGTCATAGCAGATGAACAGGCCATTCCTGAATTCTGTGCTGCAGATCTTCTTTCTCAGGCAGAACATGGTAGTGACAGTCAGGTTGTTTTTATGACGACTGATCTTAAAGTTTTTAATGAAACAATCAGTGCTGTTGAACAACAGATCAAAGAGTTGCCTAGAAATGAATTTGCAGGTCAGGCTTTGGAAAACAGCTCTTTTATTTTGGTGAACACTTTGGAAGAAGCTCTTGAATTCAGTAATCTTTATGCTCCTGAACATCTTATTCTGGCCATTGATGATTTTGAAAAATATATTCCCGAGATTCAGAATGCAGGTTCTGTTTTCCTTGGAAATTACTCCTGTGAAAGTGCCGGAGACTATGCCAGCGGAACCAATCACACGCTTCCTACCAATGCCTATGCAAAGAATTACAGCGGAGTCTCACTGGATAGTTTTGTAAAGAAAATCACCTTCCAGCAACTTTCAAAAGAAGGGCTTCAGAATTTAGGAAAAACAATAGAGCTCATGGCAGAAGCAGAAGGTCTGTTTGCCCACAAAAATGCAGTATCCATAAGATTAAAATAATAATTGTTGGAAAACGCAAAGACGCAAGAAGGATATAATTGGAGCATGTTTTAAGACGCAAGGATTTTATCGAAGATAAAATTGAATAATATATAATTAAAACAAGAAATTAAAATTCATTTCCTTGTTGAAAATCTTAGATTTTCTTGCGCCTTAAAAAATTTAAAGAATTAAAGGACTTTGCGCCCTTGCGTTCATCCAAAAAAATAATTTGAACCATTAAGAAAAAGAAGCTTTTAAGAAAAGTTAAGATTCCAATAGATTGGAATTCAGCTCACAGCTTATTAAATATCACGTGATATTTTCTTCACTATTCTTAACAATTTAATTCATCTTAATGGTTTAAAATAATTTTAAAATGAAAAGTAATACAATGAAAAATACAAGTATCAAAACTCTAGTACGGGAAAATATATTACAATTACAGCCCTATATCAGTTTCAGGGATCATAATGAATTTAATGCACCTGTTATGCTGGATGCTAATGAAAGCCCTTTTGGGGAATGCAACCGTTACCCTGATTCTACCCAGAAAAAGCTTAAAAACAGGCTTTCGGGTCTTAAAAATGTTTCACCTTCACAGATTGCCATAGGAAACGGAAGTGACGAGCTGATAGACCTTATCATTAAAATCTTCTGTGAGCCTAAAAAAGATGCCATTCTGATGATGAATCCGTCCTTTGCGATGTATGCTTTCTATGCAACCATCAATGAGAATAAAGTTTTGAAAGTCGACCTTGATGAAAACTTTGAGATCATAAAAGATAATTTTTTAAAAGCAGCAGAAGATCCATCACTTAAAATTTTCTTTTTATGCTCTCCTAATAATCCTACAGGAAACAGTGTTGATGATATTGAATTTTACCTTCAGAATTTCAATGGAATTGTGGTGGTGGATGAAGCTTATATCGAATTCTCTGGGAAAAAATCAAGTATTGAGCTTTTAGATCAGTATTCCAACTTAATTGTACTTCAAACCTTTTCTAAAGCATGGGGAATTGCTGGTGCAAGGGTAGGAATGGCTTATGCATCCGAAGAAATTATCAGGCTGATCAATACAGTGAAAGCACCATATAACGTAAATGTATTAAGCCAGGAACTGATTTTGAAGACGTTGGATGATGAAAACAGGCTTCAGGACAATGTAAGAAATATTCTGGAAGAAAGAACATGGCTGCAGGAGCAGTTTAAAGAAATAAAATGCATTTCAAAAGTTTTTTCCACAGATGCTAATTTCTTTCTGATCAGATTGGAAAACGTGGACAATGTATATGGAAAAATGCTTGAAGAAGAGATTTTAACCAGCAGAAGAGATCCTGCAATTTCCGGATGTATCAGAATCAATGTGGGAAACCGTGAAGAGAATGAAAAATTAATTAATCTTTTAAAAAGTATCTGAAAATGAAAAAAGTACTCTTTATAGACCGTGACGGAACACTTATCATTGAACCTCCCACGGATTTTCAGGTAGATTCTCTGGAGAAACTTGAGTTTTATCCGGGAGTTTTCCAGAACCTATCAAAGATCGCCAATGAACTGGATTATGAACTGGTGATGGTAACCAATCAGGATGGATTGGGAACGGAAAGTTTTCCCGAAGAAGATTTTATAAAACCACAGGAAAAAATGGTACAGGCGTTCGAAAATGAAGGCATCATTTTTAGTGATATTTTAGTAGATAAAAGTTTTGAGCATGAGAATCTTCCTACCAGAAAACCAGGGATTGGGATGTTGAGCAAATATATTTATGGCAACTATGATCTTGAAAATTCCTATGTAATTGGTGATCGAAGTACAGATGTACAACTTGCTAAAAACATGGGAACTAAATCTATTTATCTTAATAAAGACTTTAATGGTGAATCTGAGCTGTCTGCAACAAGATGGGCTGAGATCTATCAGTTCTTAAAATCAGGAATGAGAAAGGCGAAAGTATCTCGAAAAACCAATGAGACAGACATAGAAATTGAAGTTAATATTGATGGAAATGGAAAGTCAGCAATTTCAACCGGGCTTCACTTTTTTGATCACATGCTTGACCAGATTGCCAGACACGGGAATATGGATCTTACAATCAAAGTAAATGGAGATCTTGCCGTAGATGAGCACCACACGATAGAAGATACGGGAATTGTGCTGGGAGAAGCTATTGTAAAAGCTTTAGGAAAGAAAAAAGGGATTGAGAGATACGGATTCCTACTTCCTATGGATGACTGCCTTTCTCAGGTGGCTATTGATTTTGGAGGAAGACCCTGGCTGGTTTGGGATGCTGAATTTAAAAGAGAAAAAATAGGGGATGTACCTACGGAGATGTTCTTTCACTTCTTCAAGTCATTTACAGATGCCTCGAAATCCAATCTGAATATCAAAGCAGAAGGATATAATGAACATCACAAGATTGAATCTATTTTTAAAGCATTCGCAAAAGCAATTAAAATGGCCGTAAATCAGTCAGATACTAATTACAGTTTACCTTCTACAAAAGGAAGTTTATAAATATGATTGCCATAATAAAATATAACGGAGGAAATGTCAATTCTGTTCAGAATGCCCTCAACAGACTGAATGTTGATTCTGTGATTACCGATGACCCTGAACAGATTTTAAAAGCTGATAAAGTGATTTTTCCCGGTGTTGGAGAAGCTTCATCAACCATGAAATTATTGAAGGAAAAGGAGCTTGATATTCTGATTCCTAGCCTTACACAGCCTGTTTTAGGAATATGTTTAGGAATGCAGCTGATGTGTAAAGGGAATGAAGAAGGAAATACTGAAGGAATGGGGATTTTTGATATCAATGTCAGAAAATTTCCATCAATAGATATTGTTCCACATATGGGCTGGAATACGCTGTCAGGGCAGACTTCTCCATTGTTTTCAGGAATGAATGTGAATAGTGATGTTTATTTCGTTCACAGCTATTATTGTGAACTATCAGACTTTACAACGTCTGTTTGTGATTATATCCTGCCATTCAGTGCTTCTTTGCAGAAAGATAATTTCTATGCTGTGCAGTTTCACCCTGAAAAATCAGGAATGGTGGGAAATCAGATAGTTAGCAACTTTATAAATTTATAACCATGAAAATAATTCCGGCTATTGATATTATCGACGGGAAATGTGTCCGTTTATCAAAAGGAGATTACAGCACAAAAAAAATATACAACGAAGACCCTGTAGAAGTGGCGAAAGAGTTTGAAAGCTTTGGGATTCAATATCTTCATTTAGTGGATCTTGACGGGGCAAAATCGAAACATATTGTCAATCAAAAGGTGTTGGAAAATATCGCTGGTTCAACTTCACTACATATTGATTTTGGAGGAGGATTAAAAACTCAGAAGGATATTGAAACGGCCTTTAATTCCGGAGCAAAGCAGATCACTTTAGGCAGTATTGCTGTTCAGGATCCTGAATTCTGTTTCGGAATGTTGCAAAAATACGGTTCTGAGAAAATCATTTTAGGGGCAGACTGTGAAAACCGGAAGATTAAAACCTCTGGCTGGCTGGAAGAAAGTAATCATGACATTGTTGATTTTATTCTTCAATATCAGGAAAAAGGTATGCAGACCACGATATGTACCGATATTTCAAAAGACGGTATGCTGGAAGGACCATCTACAGGGCTTTATATTGAGATTTTATATAAAACATCAGTACAGCTCGTAGCAAGTGGAGGTATTTCAGGCATTGCTGATGTGTATAAAATGAAAGATATTGGTTGTGCCGGGACAATTATCGGGAAAGCGATTTATGAGGGTAAAATAAGCCTGCAACAACTTCAAAACTTTATTGAAAATGCTTAAGAAAAGAATTATTCCATGTCTGGATATAAAAGATGGATCTACAGTGAAAGGCGTCAATTTTGAAGACCTTAAAAATGCAGGAGATCCGGTAGAACTCGCTAAAAAATATGAGCAGGAAGGTGCTGATGAACTTGTTTTTCTGGATATTACCGCTACCATTGAGGATAGAAAAACATTTGTAGAACTGGTGAAAGATATTGCGAAAGAACTTAGTATTCCCTTTACGGTAGGAGGAGGCATTTCATCTGTAGAAGATGTTAGGACGCTTTTGGAAGCGGGTGCTGATAAGATCAGTATCAATTCTTCAGCCGTGAGAAATCCTACGCTTATTTCTGATTTGGCTAAAGAGTTCGGAAGCCAGTGTGTCGTAGTTGCAATTGATACAAGACAGGTTGGAGATATTGATCTCGTTCATATCAAAGGAGGAAGAGAAGCAAAAGAGCTTACTACTGTGGAATGGGCACAGGAAGCAGCACGCTTGGGAGCAGGAGAAATTCTGTTAACTTCTATGGATGGTGATGGAACTAAAAACGGTTTTGATCTCAGAATCACAAAGCTTGTTTCAGAAGCGATCAGTATTCCGGTGATTGCTTCAGGCGGCGCCGGTACTGTAAATGACTTTATTCAAGTATTCAATGAAACGAAAGCTACAGGAGCTTTGGCAGCCAGTATTTTCCATTTTAATGAAATAGGAATTCAGGATTTGAAACAACAATTAAAAACTCAAAAAATTGAAGTGCGATGAAAATAGATTTTAATAAAGATAACGGACTTGTGCCTGTAGTAATTCAGGACAACAGAACATTGCAGGTGCTGATGCTGGGCTACATGAATGAAGAAGCTTTTGAAAAAACAAAAACGGAAGGGATTGTTACTTTTTTCAGCCGTTCCAAAAACAGACTCTGGACAAAAGGAGAAGAATCAGGTAATTTTTTGACCGTAAAAAGTATTGATATCGATTGTGATCAGGATACCATATTAATTAAAGTTGTTCCTAAGAATGTGGTTTGCCACACAGGAAGTTTCAGCTGTTTCGGAGAAAAAAATGCTAAAGGATTCCTATATGAGCTGGAAGAGAAAATATCTCAGAGAATAGATGCTAAAGCTGAAGATTCTTATACTTACTCACTCTATCAGAGAGGAATCAATAAAATGGCTCAAAAAGTAGGAGAGGAAGCTGTAGAACTTGTAATAGAAGCAAAAGACAATAACGAAGAACTTTTTAAAAATGAAGCTGCAGATCTTCTGTATCACTTCTTAATTTTATTGAAAGCAAAAGGTTTTTCATTGGAAGAGATAGAGAAGATTCTTCAGGACAGGAATAAATGAGGTCTTTGAAAATAAATGGTTTTTAATTTAAAAAATAGGCTAATCTTTTAACTCATGACTCCTCTACAAAAATCTAAAGATTTGATGGATAGTGAACAATACATTCTATCACTTACTATTTTAGAGACATTAAATGGCTTATCCTCAAAGTCTGAAAACTACAGGTTGTTATTCATGTCAAATTGTTGGTTTAATTTAGAAGAATATGATTGGGCAATTGAAATTGCTGATAAATTATTGCAGAAAGATCCTAAAAATGAAATGGCTTCTCAAATGAAATATTTATCTTATTGTAAATTAAAAGATTATGATAATGCCTTTGATGAGATAATAGATTTTTTATCCAATAATGAAGCAGATCTTTATAAAGTAACACTGGAAGAATTATTGACAGATATCAAAGATGGATATATTAATGATAAAGATATAATTTCCAAAATTAAAGAATTAGCATTACAAAATGACTGTTTAAAGTAAAATGAGGTACCTGGGAAATGCAAAAACAGCAGGAGAGCCCCCCTGCTGTTTTCTTTATTCTGAATATAAAGATATGTTTTATCTTTCAATCATGATATTTTTAACAAGAGTTTGATCTCCTACTTTTAAAACTCCAATATACACTCCGTTTTGAAGGGTTGACACATCAACTTTTCTTTCATTGTTTACTTTCAGCATTGATCTTCCCATAGCATTGCTGAGTTCAAAACTGAAATTGCTTTCTTTAGCATCCGGCAATTCAATGTTGAGAACGTTGCTGGCAGGGTTAGGATAGATTTTTGCTGTTTCTAAAGCGTTTTTAGATGCTGGTTTGCTTATAGTGGTAGAAGCGGTTGCAAAGTGCTGTAAGGCACCTACAGTAGCCTTTCCAATCTTATATACATAGACAGGGTCCATATTGGTAAAAGTGTCCTTAGAGCTGTGAGGATAACTGCTTCTGATTCTTTCAAAAAAGCCCGTAATCACTTCACCTTTCTGCTCAAAAGGAATATAATCGGTATCTTCAGCCGGATCTACAGCAGTTTGAAGAGGAGAGTAGAGTGCCGTACAATTTCTCAGCTGTTGAGTTACTGCTGCGGAAGCTGCATTATTGCTGGAAAGACCTCCCTGATCTTCGTCACAGTACACCGTATTATTGTTGTTCCCCTTAACACCGCCTACCTGATCAAGATTAAAGACCAGCTTTATATCTAATTTGCGAACACCTCCTTGATACACGACATTATTTACATAGTGACTGCTTCCTTTCAATCCCTGTTCTTCCCCAGAGAAGTGAATGAACTTTATAGAATACTCAGTCGGAACATTTTTCAGAATCCTTGCGGCTTCAAGAATAATAGACGTTCCGCTTCCGTTATCATTCACTCCAGGGCCATAAATAGTGTCAAAATGCCCGCAAATAATAACATATTTGTTGGGGTAAAGTGTTCCTGTTTTGGTGATAATTAAATTTTTAGAACTGGTGCTCCCGAAAGTAAAAGGACTTTCTTCAATCTGGCTTGCAGTATATCCATAAGCAAGATATTTGTTTTTTATCCAGTTCATCGTATTGACATTAGCCTGTGAGCCCGTAGTTTTAACTCCCAGATTGCCGAAATCCTGAAGATTGGCTGTGATATTTGCCTGGGTAACCATATCCGCTCTGTCTTTATAAGCCTGGATAAAACTTTGAGCCCCTATACTCTGCATCATTAATGCAGTGCATAAAACTGTTGTAAATTTTTTCATATATGATATTATTTTGGTAACACGAATGTAGTAAATAAATCACAACGAAGTGTTTAATGTTTTAAAATAAAATGAAAATTTTACTATGTTATCAATAGATTTCGCATTGAAAGATGTAAGTGTGTTACAAATGCTTTAATCTGTGTAATCTCTGAAAAGTAAAACCTTTGAACAGCTTCAAAGGTTTTATAATTTAATGATATGTAATGCGAACTATCTTTCAATCATCACTTTTCTTACTACAGTCTGATCTCCGACTTTTATAATTCCAAGATAAGCACCATTTTCCAATCCCGAAGCATTGATTTTTGTTTCATTGGTTCTTTTGAAAATAGATCTTCCCTGGAAATCAGTAATTTCAAAAGTGAAATTCTTAATTCCCGAATCAGGAAGGTCAATATTGATAACATCCTTTACTGGATTTGGATAGATTTTTACAGTTTCTAATGTATTTTTTGTGACAGCTTCATGGGTTCCCAGTGTTCCTGTAGCAACAGCAAAATGCTGAAGTGCCCCCACGGATGCTTTTCCTATATTATAAATGTAAACGGGATCCGTATTGGCGAAAGTGTCATTTACCGTATGTGGATATGTACTTCTGATTCTTTCAAAAAATCCTGTAATCACTTCGCCTTTCTGCTCAAAAGGAATGTAATCTGTGTCTTCAGCAGGATCTACAGCTGTCAGAAGAGGAGAATAAAGCGCTGTGCAATTTCTCAGTTCCTGGGTCACCGTTGCAGAGGCCGCATTATTAGAGGTAAGTCCTCCAAGATCCTGATCACAGTAAACCGTATTGTTATTATTTCCCATTACACCGCCCACCTGATCCAGGTTAAAGACAAGTTTGATATCCAAAACACGGATGCTTCCCTGATAGGCTACCGTATTGGCATAATGAGTGCTTCCCAGAAGTCCCTGTTCTTCCCCGGAAAAATGTATGAATTTTATAGAATATTCCGTTGGTACATCTTTCAGGATTCTGGCTGCTTCTAGAATAATAGAAGTTCCACTTCCGTTATCATTGATTCCCAAACCGGTAATGCTGTCGAAATGCCCGCAGATGATGACATATTTATTTGGATACACTGTTCCAGTCTTTGTAATGACCAGGTTTTTAGAATTATAACTTCCTGAAGTAAAAGGATCTTCTGCCATCTGACTGACAGTATATCCATAGGAAAGATATTTGGTTTTAAGCCACTCAAAAGCATTATTGTTTGCTGCTGTCCCTGTTTTTTTTACCCCTAAATTAGCAAACTCCTGAAGGTAAGTGGTAATATTGGTCTGAGTTACCATATTCGCTCTGTCCTGATAAGCCTGAATGAAACTTTGAGCTCCAAGACTTTGCATGGCAATGGAAGCCAGTAAAAAAGTAGTGATTTTCTTCATTTTATGATGGTAATGCATGAAATACTGATAACAGTTGACCCTTATCAGTATTCAACCCTGACATTATTTATTAATGATTATTTTCTTTGTGGTATTTCCCTTATCGGTCTTGATGGTAACCATATAAACTCCGTTTTTAAGACCAGATGTGTTTATTTTTTCTTCGTTTTCAACATTTAAAACCATATTTCCTACCATGTCATTAATCTCAACTTTGAATTGTGTTACTTTTTGTTGAAATTCCACTGTAATAAGATCTTTAGCAGGATTAGGATAAATTCTTATTTCTTCTGCTGACTTCTGTGCTGCGTTCTCATGGGTACTCAAAAGATTATTCGATGTCGTGGCAACGGCAAAATGCTGCAGCGCTCCTACAGCCGCTTTTCCTACATTGAAAACATATACAGGATCAAGATTGGCAAAAGTATCACTTACTGTATGCTCGTTTTCACTTCTCAGGTATTCATAGAATCCTGTAATCGTATATCCTTTAGCTTCAAAAGGCATATAATCTGAGCTGTAAGCATAAGACAGATTGGTCTGAAGAGGAGAGTAGAGACTGGTACAGGTCATCAGTTCCTGGGTCATAGTATTGGAGGCTGTATTATTTGCAGACATTCCGCCTGTATCCCTTTCACAGGTAATGGTGTTGTTATTATTTCCTATAAGTCCACCTACCTGGTCAATATTTAAAATAAGTTTTATATCCAGAACCTTTGTACCTCCCTGGTAAGCTACATTGTTTACATAATGGTTACTTCCTACCAAGCCTTGTTCTTCTCCGGAGAAATGAATAAACTTGATAGAATATTCTGTAGGAATATCTTTCAGAATTCTCGCTGCTTCAAGAATGATTGACGTTCCGCTGCCATTATCACTCACCCCAGGCCCTACAATGGTATCGTAATGCCCACAGATAATAACATATTTGTTGGGATACAAAGTTCCGGTTTTGGTGATGATCAGGTTTTTTGACGAATTGCCTCCGTAGGTGAAAGCATCTTCAGAAAAGTCACTGGCAGTATATCCATAAGACAGATATTTGTTTTTAAGCCAGTCCAGTGCATTATTATTAGCTGTTGTACCTGTTTTTTTTATTCCAAACCCGGCAAATTCCTGAAGATTGGTACTGATATTGGCTTGCGTGACCATATCAGCCCGGTTTTTATAAGCCTGAATAAAACTCTGTGCATCTATATTTTGGAGTGCAATGGAAGTCAGCAAAAAAACTGCAGCTTTTTTCATTTTGATACTTTCTTTTTATAGATTGTAAATATAGCAATAAATCATTATTTATTGTTAATAATTAAGTCTGTTTTAATCAAAATGTTTGTTTTTTAATAACAATATGTCTTTTTATGCACTTTATTATTATACTAGGTTGGTGTTCATTTAATAGATTGTATTTGTTTATATTTTTCTATTATTTTCATTGTTTTATGTTAAATATTTAGTATTTAATTATCTATCCCCGCAGATGTCACTAAGGATATATCAAATGAAACTAAAATTAGTAGGAGCTGAAACTGAATTTTGAATTGAAAACACACGAGATTAAAAAATATAAAACAAAAAAATCCCGGGAAAACCCGGGACTTATATTGATAACAAAATCTATTCTACATTATTTTACTTGATCTACAACAGCTTTGAAAGCTTCAGGGTGATTCATTGCTAAATCAGCTAAAACTTTTCTGTTAAGTTCGATGTTGTTCTTTTTAAGAGCTCCCATAAATTGAGAGTAAGACATTCCGTGCTCTCTAGTTCCCGCGTTGATACGAGTGATCCAAAGTGCTCTGAAGTTTCTCTTTTTCTCTTTTCTACCACGGTAAGCATATTGCATTGCTTTTTCTACCGCGTTTTTAGCTACAGTCCAAACGTTCTTTCTTCTACCGAAAAAACCTTTAGCTTGCTTAAAAATTTTCTTTCTGCGAGCTCTTGAAGCTACGGCATTTACTGATCTTGGCATAATTTAAATTGTTTTTTTGAAAAGGGCGGCAACTGATGTTACTCTTATTTGCACCGTTTCAGGGTTAAAATGTTGAATTTGTTTTGAATTCTTATAAACCGAATATAGATTTATAAAAACTACTTAATTGCTAATTGACGTTGAACACTTTTCTCGTCCACTTTAGCTACGTAAGAAGTAGTAGTAAGATTTCTCTTCTGCTTAGTTTCTTTCTTAGTTAAGATGTGACTTTTGTAAGCGTTTTTTCTTTTGATCTTACCAGATCCGGTAAGAGCAAAACGTTTCTTAGCACCTGATTTCGTTTTTAATTTTGGCATTGTTCTGCTTTTTTATTGTTTTTGTTATCAATATCTGTTTTGGTTACTCCTAAAGACATTAGGAATAATAGTGTGCAAAATTACGGAAAAAAAGTGAGATGTGAAAGTAATTTTTAATCTGGACGAATAGGGCGGTCTTTTCTATAATCTCTTACTATCAGTTATTCTTATATATTATGACCTTAAAAAGGATAAAAGATCTCTGTTAATGGATTTTTTACCTAAAATATAGCTGATAATCGGGATTGCAGTGTTTTTTATTTCTCTCTAATATTGACGAATACGATGAATAAAATTTCGATGTATGAAAACAATAGTATGCAGTATCCTTTTTATGCTGACTTCAGTTACGGCATGTACCCAGGAAAAAAAAGATAATTTCCCGTTGGTTTCATCAAAAACAAAAAGTATCAGTAGTGTTCCGTTTTTAACGAAGCAGAATGATTTTATTTATGTAAATAAGATAAGTTTACAACCTGTCAGCAAACAAAAATTCAGAAACGCATCCCTATTTACTCCTAGAGGTTTTGCGGTTGTTGAAAATGAAAAAAATGAATATGCTGTCATTGATGAAAGTGGAAAGATCGTTTTAGATTTTTCAGCCAGCGCAATAGGTTTAAATGTTGTCGGTGGACTTACATTTTATAAAAAAGAGATTGAATACGAAAAGAAAATGCCTGTCTGGAAATGGGATTGGAATATCATGGGAAGTGGTATTAAAAAAGAACAGACTTACCATAAAATTGAGATTGGCGTTGTAGAAACCCAACAAATCTTACTCAATGAAGACATTCCTTACCTGGAAGAAAATTATTATCTGAATTTTGTTTCTGTAGATGAAAAACACCTCTTTTGGAATGGAAACATTTACGAAATCAAAAAAGGCCATTTAAATAAAATTGAAAATGGGATTACTGAATTATTGGAAGATAAACGCTTTATCAAAGGTTCCAATGCAAGTTTTTTGATATATGGATTGGATCAAAAAAAGGCACTTCACAAAGAATTAAAAGGTACAGAAACACTTTCAATTCAGTTTGGGAAGGAAATGATAATGCTGAAACAGGTTAATAAAGAACGGTATGATCCGGAAGTTCCCAAGCTTTTAGCAGACAGCAAAACCCAGGATATTTATCCTTTTCCACAGTATGAAAAGGTCTTTCCGAAAGAAATTACAAAAGCAACCGCTTCGCAGATTGATTTCATAAAGAAAACATCTTTAGTGTATTCTATTACCAATTCGCCTTATTTTCTGCTGGGTGTTTTTAATTATGATCATAATATCTGGGCATACGATTGGCTTTATATTGATACCAAAGGAAACGTCACAGATTCTATTGGTACCTATAATTTTAAAGTGCTGGATCAGGTAGGAAACCTTGTATGGCCGGACAGAAAAATGATTTTACCCGATCAGTTCATTGATAAAAACTGGAAATTCGGAAAAATAAATTCTTATCACAGCATGAATGATTTATACCTTATTCCCATTGAAGATGAAAAACAACTGAGGGCAAAAGGTCTGTGGAACAGAAGCAAAAATATCTGGGAAATCAAGCCTGAATACAATGATATTTCGGTTTTGGATACGGATAAACAGATCTATGCACTTCAAAAAGAAAAAGATGGCTTATATACACTTTATGACAATGAGAATAAAAGGGATATTGGATCAAAAACGTATAATTCCATTAATTCTGACGGTCTGGTAAGTATTAAACGTAGTTCCGGAGAAAACACCTATTACTATATTGATATTTACTCCGGAAAAGAATACAAAGAACAATAATTTAATAGTCTTATTAAGTGAGACTCATTCTAAACTAATTATACTATGCTTTCATCTGCAGATTTACACCTGGAAAGAATGTTATTTCTTGCTGTTTTGATTCTATTTTTCGGAACAGGATTTTTATGCACGCTCATCATTTTTATTATAAATTCTATACGAAAGAAAAATAAAACAGGGCGTTATTATATTTTCGGATTTCTTATTTCCGGACTTATTGGAGTCGTTTTAACCGCATTCTATTGTTATATGATATTATTTGAACAGGCTGAAATTTATATGCCCTAAAGATGTGATGGAATAGATTCTAAAAAATAGAAAAACGAAAAACCCCTATTATCAGGGATATTTTCATGCAACCCCTTTTGTTACCTTTAATCCGGGAAAATATTAAAATAATTTGGTGAAAAACCTCGTGATTTTAAAGCCATTTTCGCATTTACTTATATAAATATTTTTTATAACTTTTATAGCTTTCTTTTTCACACCCAATTAAAAGATAAATTCTTATTTCGAACAAACACTAAAAAAGTATGGGTAAAAACACTAGCCAAATAAAATTGAGTGAAGAAGAAGCTGTAAAAGTAATATTGCTGAGCATCATTTTGATACTATTCACCAGCTGCAAGAATCCAGGGAGAAAAAAAACGAATTTTCCGAATGAATTGAAAAATACCCATTGGATTATTGATAGTGGCGGACTTATTGCTCCGGATGGTGATACAACCTATGAGCTGTCAAAGAGGGTGGATTCTGCATTAATTCTCAATTTTCATGCAGTCAACTTTGTGGATGAAGAAAGATTTGAAAGTTTTGACAGCTGGCAATGTGGAAATGACTGTTTTACAAAAATATATGGCAGATATTATTTTGTACAGGCCAATCAAATAGAAATGGAAGTTGACAGTATTCGTAAATCAGGAACCTGCGAGGCTCCCACACAAGTTTTCAGGCCAGCAAAAGAAATGACTTTTGATATTGTGGAAAAAGGAAAGCAGTTACAACTCATAAGAAAATAGAAATGGCAGATTTAATAAAAATTTTCCCGGAATATGAAGATGTATTTTATGATGATATCGAAAATCATAAAAAATATTTTCTGCCGGTTTGTTCAATAAATCTAAAATTGATAGATCCTCAGGATGATACGTGGCTGCACATTGTATCAGTGAAAGAACTTTTTGACGGGCAAATTGGATCTTCTACTTCCCAATATTACACCCGGTTTACAAAAGCGGATATGATTGGCTTTGATATCATTGATGGTAAATATAAATTCGATGCAGACTGGAATTATTTTACCTTTTCCAAAGAAATTGATCCGGAAAATTATGGTCATCAGTATTCAGATGATGAAATTGAATATAATATGAATAGTGCCATGTATTCATTATTAAAAGGATACTTCAAGAAAAATGTAAAACTATATGACAGGGATTTTAATCGGCCTGGATTAGAGGTAGGTGATATAAGAAGATTAGAACGGTTGCGTAAACTGACAGTGCAGGATCTGGAAAATGATGATCCCAATGAATATTTGCATGAAAGAATTCAATCAAAAACAGAGGGAATCTTTGATGAAATCAATACCAGTCAACTTCCTTTTGAATTATGTAACTACTCAGGATGTAACCTTTTGGAAAAACCTTTCAAAAATGATAATACTTTGATGGATTATATTGCGTGTCTGGAAGGATATGATTTTCAAAAAACAGCAGCAGATCAATTGTATTTGTTTCATGACAAAGAGCTGAAAAAAGCAGTTATCTGTTTTGAATATACTTAATACAGCTTCACAAAACACGAGTATTTAATTTCAATAAAATCACTGTAATTGGGAGTGTTTTTAATGCTTTCCGACAGGTAAAATGTAGCGAATGGCACACCGGATTTATTTATACAATTACGATCAGAAATCGAATCAGACATTTGATACCTATCTGGGCGAGTGGAACTACGAAATTCCATTATTACTGTATCCCTTACTGGCAGAAGATATTAAAGTAGAAGGCGTCGAGTTTTTCTCAGATAAAAACCAGGGAATTGTTCAGTTGCGTTACTTTTTCAATCTGCTGGCAGATACCTATCAACTGCATTATAAGAAAACGTACTACGAACCTGTTAATAAAATGTTTGAGTTTCTGGAAGCTCTGCCTTACGACTCTTTTGTATTGAATGCAACGGATGTTTTCAACATGAACGAAGAAAAACATAAAGTACAGGCAAAGGAATGGCTGGTAGAAATTCAGCAGAAAAGCAAACTCTATAAAAAGGCTGTGGAAGCTCAGAATCTTTCGCTGTTAGATTCTTTGTTCTCGCACACCGGATATTCCTCATTTCTCGAAATTTTACAAACAGACTGGATTAATTACGGATTGGGATATTTTGAGGAACTTGCCTATAAAAAGGCAGCATCCTCAATATTTGAAGAGGATGGGAAATTTGGTCTGAAGGATGCAAAAGGGGGTATTTTGGCCCCAGCTATTTATGATGATATTTTTGAAGCAGACTATAATTACAGTATATCTGTGATTCAAAAAGATAGTTTGTTCGGTTATCTGCAAAGTGACGGAAAAGAATGGGTTTCTCCAGTGTATGAAGAAGCTTTTGATGTATTCGATTTTGCGCAGGAACCTTTAGGCGAAGTAAAAGTGAATGGAAAATCGGGAATTTTAAAAATTTATTCAAATACCTGGATGGTTTCTCCCGATTATGATGCCATTGAAAGAGTAGCCTATGGATTCTTAGGCGTAGAAAAAGACGGGCAATTTGGTGTTTACAATGATGAAAACACACTGGTTATTCCTATTGAAAGCGAAAGCCCTTATGAATACGATTATTTTCCCGAGCTGTTTTTCACCAAGCAAAAAGGAACCGGCAAGCGCAGATATTATACCAAAGAAGGAAACTGTCTGGGTGATTTTTTAGAAGGAAGTATCATAAAAACAAGTACCTGTTTCTGGATTAAACCAAACAAATTTGATAAAAAAGGAAAATTAATAGATGAAACAGGCCGTATTATCATAGACGAGGCGGATCAACTGATTTTAATCGATAATTTTGAAACTCTTGCTGTTCGTAAAGATAAGAACTGGAAAATTTATCACACTTTAAAGCATAAGTTTCTGTTAGAAAATGAATCTGTTATTAAAGTAAAGGCACAATCAAATGCCGGATATAGAAACAATGTCTTTATCCTGGAAACCCAAACAGGATCAGGACTTTTTGATGCAGACAATGGAAGTTGGTTAATTGCTCCCCAATCAGAAATTAAGCAGATTCATTATTTGGAAAATGGATTTTTATCGGTTCAAAAAAATGAAAGGTATCAGCTGTTCGATTTTGAGAATGGCCTGTCAGCTCAATGGTACGATTATATTTCCAATCCTTTGAATTATAGAACAGAAGAAGGTTTGTTATTTCTATATCAGGATGAAAATATGTTTAGAATGAATGAAGATAAAAACATTCATCGGGTAGAGGCTTCTGAATATGGTGCGATTTATTTGGATCGGTATTCATTCCGGGGAAAAGATTTAGAATACTTTACTTCCTTTTATAACCGTTGGAAAAGTCAGGCAGGCAAAAACGCCGAACAATTCATGGACGCCGGAACCATTACAAAAATGGCTTTTGATGCAAAAGAAAATCAAAATTACCACGAAGCACTTCGCTTGTTTGAGTTATCTGCTCAAAAGGGTGACATAGATAGTCTGGTAGAAATAGGAATACTATTTACCGATCCTGAAATAGAATCATTGTTTGATCCACAAAAAGGAATCATCTACTATGAAAAAGCGGCAAAACGAAACCATCCTGTAGCCTGGAACAATATCGGGGCTTTGTACCACAACGGAATAGGGTATTCTTTTAATATCAAAAAAGCAATTCAGGCGTATGGAAAAAGCGCTGAACTTGGTGACGGTTTGGCACTTGTCAACCTGGGTGATCTGTATTATTTTGGAGAACATGTGCTGCAGGATTACACTAAAGCCTTGGATTTTTATCAGAAAGCCGAGAAAAAATACTACTATAATTACGATAAAATCTCAGAAATCTATTACCAGTTAAGAGATTATAAAAATCTTTTGGTATACTTAAAGAAAGACTATGATCAGTCATATTCAGGGATTTATTACGGTATTATGTACGAACTCGGCATGGAGGTAAAAACAGATCTGAAAAAAGCCATTAAGTATTTTGAACAAGCCAATGCTTACAGTGCTTATGAATATGCAACTCAACGCTTAATATATTACTATAGTGAAGATCCGGCCTTTAAAAATGAAAAGAAATTTCAGAAATGGAGATCTTTCGCCGAAAAGCACGGTTTCGAAATAGATTAGCAGGGATTTACCTATATTTACGCTCCTTAATGGAATGCAATTTAATAAAGATAAGGGTTTGATGTACAGGTTATTATTTATATTTATTTTACTTATTTGTCCGTTTTTTGTTCAGGCACAGAATGTTTTAAGCAAATTAGAAAAAGAATACAGCCATGCAGCAAACAATACGGTAGAACAACTCAATCTGGCTCCCAAATACGCGACTGCCTTATTTTTTCATAACCTTAAACCTAAATCTTACCAGATTTTAGAAACCAATATTTCCATTGCTGCAAAACAGGCGGATGGGAAATATGCCACTATTTTGTATGCTGTACTAGCTATGAATTATCGACTGGATAACAAAACAGCCGAGTCTTCAAAAAGTCTTGACATAGCAAAGGCATATAGTTTAAAAACAAATAGCAATGAAGCAAAAGGCTATGTAGAATATGCAAAAGGCTGGATTCTGACCCGTAATAATAAAACAACCGATGCGGTTGCCGCTTACCTGAAAGCGATCAAATATTATGAAAACTCACCAACCACTTCCACACTATATGGAAGATTGGGTAATGCAGCCAAAGAATTATCTGCCATTTATTCTGACCTGAATGAATATCAGCTGGAAGAAAAATACAGCAAGCAATTTCTATTGTTAGCTTCCAAACAAAATGATCCCAATCTTATCTTTGATGCTTACATGCGGATGGGGTACGTATATGAACAAAAATATACACAGGATCCATCCAATACAATGTTTCGAACTAAAACAGAACAGTATTATTTACAGGCTATTGCTACTTTCAATAAAAACAAAGATGTTATGCTTAGCGGAAATAGCCTTTCATATGCTGCCATCAATTTAGCGAATTTATATACAGGGTTTGACAGTAATAAGGCAATGCAATATGCCCAGCTCGCTAATAAGGTGAGTCTTGAAGTCGGCGATGCTATTCACATTGCTTCTTCATTTGGGATTTTAGCAGAATTGGCATTACAGGATAAAAATTATGATTTAGCTAAGTCTTATTTTCTGAAAGCTTCTATGGAAATTGGGAAAAGTCCGGTAAGAAATCATATGATAGAATTGTCTATCCTTGAATCTCTATCCAGAATCAGCGAAGAGCAGGGAAATTACAAAGAAGCACTGACGTATTATAAAAGTTACGTAGATAAATACAAAAGTGTTTATGACCAGGAAAAACTGGATATTACCAAAAGGCTGGAATCTCAGTTTGATAAAGAACGTCAGGAGCAGAAATACATAAAACTCCAGCTGGAAAGTGATAAAAAAGCGCAGGAAATCAGGTTGATAAATATACTTCGTGCACAACGCGAACAGGTTTACAATAACTTAAAACTGGTAGAAGAAAATCAGCGTGAACGCTTGAAATTTTCAGAACTTGAATCGGAGAAAAAAGAACAGCAGCTTCGTTTGGCAAAACTGGAAACCCAGCAGAAGAATAATGATATTAACAACTTTAAAAAGCTGTTGGCATTCAAAGAAAAGATCAATACCTACTACATTTTTTTTATTACCTTTTTTATTGTTCTGATCCTCTTATTGCTTTATGCTTATAAACAGCGTGCAAAGTCTATTAAACGAAGAGACGAGCTGCATGCTTTAGCCATGGAACAAGAGAAACAAAAATCAAAAATATCTACGCTTACCGCATTGCTTGAAGGGCAGGAGCAGGAGCGTGGCCGTCTTGCCCGTGATCTTCATGACGGATTGGGAGGACTGCTTTCAGGAACGAAACATCAACTGTCTTATTTAAACCCACATCAATCTGAAAATATAGAAGAAGGAATTTCAAAATCGATTGACCAGATTGATGATGCGGTAGAAGAGTTAAGAAGGGTAGCGCATAATTTAATGCCTGATTTATTAACGAAATATGGATTGGAAGTAGCCATTCAGGAGTTTGCTTCCCGTATATCCAATAACGCACTAGAGATCCATACCGAATTTATTAATTACAGTAATTCAATATCAAAGGAAAAGCAACTGATTATCTACAGGATCATTCAGGAGCTGGTTAACAATGCCATAAAACATGCTGATACTTCAGAAATTATTGTTCAGATAAGCGAAGAAGACAATCTATTGAATCTAACGGTAGAAGACAACGGAAAAGGTTTTGACCCTACAGGTTTAGACGTAAGAAAAACAGCAGGTTTCCACAACATAGAATTAAGAGTCCAGTTTTTAAAAGGAACGATGAATATCACCTCCGAATTGAATATTGGCACCAGTATAGAACTTCAAATCCCTATTCATTAAACATGATAAAAGTAGCCATAACAGACGATCATCCGCTTCTCTTAGAGGGGTTGAAAAATATTCTAGGAAACAGTGATACGATAGATGTTGTAGACTGTTTCAGAAACGTTTCTGAAATGAATGCAGGCCTGGCAAAACAAGCGGTCGATATTTTGCTGCTGGACATCAATCTAGTAGATATCAACAGCATCGAACTGATAAAACCTTTAAAGAAAAAGTATGGGAATCTGCAGATTATTATACTTAGTGTTCACAATGAACTGCCTGTCATTAACAGTACTCTGGCTGAAGGCGCTTTGGGATACATTCAGAAGAATGCTTCCGTTTCTGAAATTATTGAAGGAATCACCACTGTATATGCTGGTAACCCATTTTTATGCTCGCAAACCAAGTCTGTTCTTGATAAAAAAACCGTAAATGGATTGCATCAGGTTCCGAAACTGACCCGAAGAGAAAAGGAAATTTTAGCCGAAGCAGCAAAGGGGCTTACAACCAATCAAATGGCAGAAAAGCTCTTTATCAGTCCGCACACCGTAGAAAGTCACAGAAAAAACCTTATTGAGAAATTTCAGACCTCTAATCTTAGTTCCGCCATTAAACTGGCAATAGAATACGGTTTGATTATCGAATAAAATATTCATCCAACAAAAAGGCCTGCTTACATCGTAAAAGCAGACCTTTTTTTATATAATCAAATAATTGGGTGTGTATGTATTAATCTTTGAACCTTAAAGCAGCCTGGAACAGGTTTTTCTTTCCTACTAAATCATATTCATCATTATATACAGGCTCGTACATTAATATGAAAACTCTGCCGTTAAAATCCTTTAAAGCAATAGGCTGATCTACCATGATATCATAAAACCTGGTAATAGTACGGGTAGCCGTCCATTGTTTGGCATTACCTTTAGGATTTTTATCAAATCTGTGATCTTTCGCATCAGTATAATACCAATACGAAGGCGCTGAATCCATCAGAAACATTTCTTTGTCTTTATTGTACAATTCCTCCGCCATACCCGTATTCTGAAACCACGCAACCTCGGTGTTCAAAACGCCCAGAGCACCCGCATAAATATCTTTATTTGTAGTGGCTCCCACTAAGAACCCTTCCAGATTTGAAGACATAATTTCAAATTGGAAAGTCGATTTTTTCAGGTCATAAACATCATTTACAGGCTCAATTACCTTTCCATCCTGTTTAATAACCACTTTCAGCGATTGTGCAAAAGTTATAAAACTTAGTAAACAAAAAAGAATTGTCAAGCTTAATTTTTTCATTGTATCTCTTTAAATTATTACAGCAAAGATATTAGACTTTAAAGCCATATGCACTGGCTGGTTTCAGGGGTTTTTATATCAGCTACAATAAATAGTCTAAAACAAATCAGCTTTCAATTGAATCTTTATGTAAGCTGTTTTTTGCTTTTTACCATTAGCTGAAGCTGAATTAAGCGGATAGACTTCGGCATAAAATGTATCGTTATCCGTCCAGAATGCCTTTTTATTATCAGCTATTTTGAAGCTCGTAAAATTCACATACAAAAGATTGTCCTGTTTTTTCGTTTGTGGAAAATATTTAGCAATAACAAAATTACTCCCCACATCATTATTAGATGAGACAGAAGTAACCCAGCCTTTAGTAGGAAGAATTTGTGGATAGCCTTCTGTACCCAGTTCAAACATCACTGCATTCTTTATACTGTAAAAAGAATAGAAAGAATCTACGACTTCATCAGAGCTTTCTTTGAAAACCTCAAGGTTTAAGTAAGGTGACCGTCCTACATATTCATTACCAAGCGGTCCGGTTTCTGTAGAGATATTTTCATGTTGTGTAATGACTTCTTTTCTGTCATTTTCGGTGTATATCCAGTTACCGTCCTGCAATTTTATATTCGGATTTTTTACCAATGCTTCACCTATTTTATTTTTTGAGTTTGCTTGAAATTCCTGCTCTGAGATCTCAGCAATGGTGCCAAATTTTTTAAAAGATTTATTCTTAAAATCACTAGATTCTTTAAATGTGCTGCTTCTGATCTCATAAAGATCCGCACCTTTTAAAGTAAGTTCAAATGCCGGAGTGAATTCTGATTTTAGGACAAATGCTTCAATGCTGTTCGAAATGTTATTATTAATGCTGTAATGAATAGAGTAGAAGTCATCAAACTCTTCAAATCCGTAATAATTATCGAATTTATTGTAAGCTATTTTCAAATGAGCAGCCTCTTTACTCGGAGTCGCAAAAAATTGTATAGAATCAAGCTTGGTAAATAACTCAAAGGGTACATCATGCACATTATCTACCCCTTTTATTTTTTTGAAATCAGCGAGTGTTATTGTTTTTTGCTTAACTTCAGTTTCTACTTTGTTTGTTTCTGTTGTTTTATTCTGTTGATTGCATCCCACAAAAACAACCATAGATGATATAAAGAATTGATGTAAAACTTTCATTTTTTATATTTTTAAGCAAATGTATTGGTATTCAATACAGATACCAACAAAACTGCCTGATATAGGGAATAAATGGCTGAAATCAGGGATATATTGAATGGCAGAATTTGGACAATTTTACCAAACGAAAATTAAAGTATTGTAAAATTATTTTATAAAAATGAAAAACGTAATAATCAGCCTTTCTGTGGTAATCACCTTGCTGGCTTCCTGTTCACCTTCGACAGAGAAAAAAGTGGATAAAGTGGCTTCTACTGATGTGCAAACAACTCCGGTTTCTACCTTTGGTCCGGAAAAAAATGATAAATCAAAATCTGAGATACCGGGTGAGCTTTCAGAGCTGGTTCCTATTGATCTATTGAATAGCAAAAGTACAAATGTGTACGAGAAATATGGTATAGAATTCTCTGGTAACTGCTATTCATGCGATTTAACAAGCTTATCCATCACAAAGAATACAATATTATGGACAAACGTCTGTGATGATAAGGATACCTTTGAGATCCGTGATTTCTCATTCTCTAATGAAGGAAACAAAACGATTCTAAAAACACCGGAAAGAACTTATATTGTAACGCAAATAGATAAAGCGCCTGTCTATGAAGTAGTGGTAGAAGGTCAAAAACTGGAATTAAGTAACAAAAGAATATCCAGATACTTTACAACTAAAAAGGCATTGCCTCTTTTCAAAGAACACGACTGTGGTGATTTTGAAGGGTAGCAAATCTCTTTTAGAAAGTGAGGCGTTAATAGCCTGACTCAGCTTTTTTCCATGAAAATATTAAAATAAAAAACCTCAAATTACTTTGAGGTTTTATATGTAAAATAATGACTTAATTATTTTGCTGGTTTTTTAGGACTCATCATCATAATCATCCTTTTTCCTTCAAGTTTAGGAAGCTGGTCTACTTTACCTACATGCTCTAATTCCTGAGCAAGTTTTAAAAGCAAAATTTCTCCCTGATCCTTAAAGATAATCGAACGTCCTTTAAAAAATACGTAGGTTTTTAGCTTAGAACCTTCTTCAAGGAATTTTTCAGCATGCTTCTTTTTGAATTCATAATCATGGTCATCTGTCTGAGGTCCGAAACGGATCTCTTTTACAACCACTTTTACTTGCTTAGCTTTCAGTTCCTTCTGTTTTTTCTTTTGCTCATATAAGAATTTCTTGTATTCTAATATTCTTGCAATAAAAGGTTCGGCCTTATCAGAAATTACTACTAAATCCAATTCCTGATCCGCAGCAATTTGTCTTGCTTTGTCAATTGGATAAATTCCTGGCTCTACGTTATCGCCCACCAAACGAAGCTCTCTCACACGAATTTTATCGTTGATCAAGTGTAAGTCCTCCTGTACAGGACGTCTTTGTGGGCCCCTGTTGTTAAATCTTTGTGCTATTGTATTATAATTTTATTGGTTAATTACTTAATTTAATTGATTCAAATATTTAAAAATTGAAAGATTCCGTTATTATATAAACCTTGAATCCTTCAATCTTTTAATCTTAAATTATATGGCTGCTTCTTTTTTAAAGTAAGCAACGAAATCCTCCAGTTTCATCACTCCAAGATCTCCTTCTCCACGTCTTCTTACAGAAATCGTTTCTTCTTTTTCTTCATTTTCTCCTACTACAAGCATGAAAGGAATCTTATTCAATTCAGCATCACGGATCTTTTTACCCGTTTTCTCGTTTCTGTCATCAATCTGACCGCTAATATCGTGATTTTCTAAAAATTGTGAAACTTTTTTTGAATAATCTACGTATTTTTCACTGATTGGTAGAATAATAAACTGTTCCGGGCTCAGCCATAATGGGAAATCACCTGCTGTGTTTTCCAGCAAAATAGCGATGAAACGTTCCATAGAACCAAATGGTGCTCTGTGGATCATTACCGGTCTGTGTTTTTCATTATCATTTCCGATATAATGAAGATCAAATCTTTCCGGAAGGTTATAATCTACCTGGATTGTTCCAAGCTGCCATTTTCTTCCTAAAGCATCTTTCACCATGAAGTCTAGTTTAGGACCATAGAATGCTGCTTCTCCATATTCTACAACTGTTTTTAACCCTTTCTTCTGAGCTGCATTGATAATAGCGCTTTCTGCTTTCTCCCAATTTTCATCAGAACCGATATATTTTTCTCTGTTTTCAGGATCTCTTAAAGATACCTGAGTTACAAAATCTTCAAAACCTAATGATTTGAAAACATAAAGAGTCAAATCAATTACTTTTTCAAATTCTTCAGAAAGCTGATCCGGAGTACAGAAAAGGTGGGCATCATCCTGAGTAAATCCACGAACTCTTGTTAAGCCGTGAAGTTCTCCACTTTGCTCATATCTGTATACTGTACCGAATTCTGCATATCTCTTAGGCAAATCTCTGTAGCTCCATTGTGAAGTCTTGTAAATTTCACAGTGGTGAGGACAGTTCATTGGCTTCAATAAGAATTCTTCTCCTTCATTCGGAGTTTTGATTGGCTGGAAGCTGTCTGCTCCATATTTATCCCAGTGTCCTGAAGTTACATATAGTTCTTTTGCTCCAATGTGTGGAGACATTACAAACTCATATCCTCCTTTTTTCTGAGCTTCTGAAAGGAAATTCTCCAATTTTCTTCTTAAAGCAGTTCCTTTTGGCAACCAAAGCGGTAACCCGGCACCTACTTTTTCAGAGAATGCAAAAATTCCAAGTTCTTTACCTAATTTTCTGTGGTCTCTTCTTTTAGCTTCTTCCAATCTTTCAAGATATTCAGTAAGATCTTTCTGCTTAGGGAAAGAAATACCATATACTCTTGTCAATTGAGGGTTCTTTTCGCTTCCTCTCCAGTAAGCTCCTGCTGCATTTAAAATTTTAACCGCTTTTACAATTCCTGTATTCGGAATGTGACCACCACGACATAAGTCTGTGAAATTATCATGCGTTACAAAAGTGATTTCTCCATCATTAAGATTAGAGATCAATTCTACTTTGTAAGGATTATCTGCATAAGTCTTTAAGGCATCTTCTTTAGAAACCGGATAAAGAGAGAATGTAGAACCTTTCTTCGCGTTTTCTAAGATCTTTTTCTCAATCTTTTCAAAATCTTTTTCAGATAAGCTTTCATCCCCGAAATCTACATCATAGTAGAACCCGCTTTCAATAGCAGGACCAATGGTCAGCTTAGCATTAGGATAAAAATCAAGGATAGCCTGCGCCAAAAGGTGGGCAGAAGAGTGCCAGAAAGCCTTCTTTCCAAGATCATCATTCCAGGTCAATAGTTGTACCGTAGAATCCGTGGTTATAGGTGTGGTTATTTCTACTTGTTTGTCATTAACAATTGCGGAAATGGTGTTTCTAGCCAATCCCTCGCTTATAGATTTTGCCACATCTAGAGGAGTCACTGCTCCCTCGAATTCTTTGACACTATTGTCTGGAAGTGTAATTTTTATCATTGTTTACTAAGAAATTTTAAGAGGCAAAAATACGCATTTTTTAGATAAAATACTACATCCGTCTGTATTTAGAATGAGAATTAATATCGAAAATAGAAAGATTTTTACCGTTTAGAAGCCATAAACTTTATATTGGGGTGTTCTCAGAAAATAATTCTGACACTTTTATTCCTTTAGCATGACTGGAATTCACCACTTTACCGGTCTTCTTTATTAAGTAGGCTCAGAAAAAAGTAATAGAAATTTTAAATCTTAGTAAAAGAATAAAAATATAAGTTTTAGAAGATTAAAAGTAATATCTTAATCCGATGAATACAGGATATTGATACAATAAATAAAGGTTTAAAATAGAAAGAACAGAAATTTTACTCTTCTTTTTTATAAATCTCTGAAATACAATGACCTTATTCAATTAAAATCCAATAAATATTAAACTTCAAAAACTACAATCCCTATGAGTAGGATAAACATCGATTTACATTGTGATCTTCTCTATTACCTTTTAAGATCAGATTCCGCGCTTGATGATAAAGAACTCGGCTGTTCACTGCCTTATTTACAGGACGGAAATGTAAAACTTCAGATCATGGCGATGTATGCAGGAACAGGAGCCAATAGTACGGTTCACGGACTGGAACAAAGCAAATTGTTTTCAAAGCTTATTAAAAGCGAGAATTTTTTCCTTTTTAACAATGATAACAATGAAGTTCCAAATAAAAACAAGGTTGGAGTCATTGCTTCTATTGAAAACGCATCTGCTTTCTGTGATGAAAACCAAAGTCTGGAATCAGGATTCAAAAACCTGGAGACAATTATTGAAAATACTGAAAAAGTCTTTTATATAGGAATTACCCATCATCTGGAAAACCGCTTCGGAGGTGGAAATAATGCTACGGCTGGCTTGAAAGACGATGGAAAAGTGCTGATTGATTATATTTCTGACCGGAAAATCGCTATCGATTTGGCCCACACAAGTGATCAGCTGGCTTATGATATTTTTACTTATATTGATCAAAGAAATTACTCAATTCCTATTCTGGCAAGCCATTCCAATTATAGAACCGTTTACAAAAACAACAGGAATCTTCCTGATGAACTGGCGAAGGAAGTGATTAACAGAAAAGGATTGATTGGCCTGAATTTTATCAAAGATTATGTTGATATTGACAATCCGGAAAGACTTTACGAGCATATCCAATACGCACTAGATCTTGGTGGTGAAGACAGCATAGCCTATGGGGCAGATTATTTTTACTGGAAAGATCATCCGGACACATCCCGTCATCCTTTTTTCTTTCCTGAACATTCCAATGCTTCTGTATACCCGGCAATCAATAAAGAAATTGAAGAGCGGTTTTCATCTGAACTGGCAGAAAAGATCAGTCATAAAAATGCATTGAATTTTATAGAAAATATGTACAAATAAATATTGCGTTTAGAATATTTAAGATGATTTTATTCTCTCGCAGATAGAGCAGGTCAAGCAGATTTTTATGTCATCAGCGAAATCAGTTCAATCTGCGGGAGGTTATTTTTTTAAGTAAACTAGCTATTTTTAATGTTAAATTTCAGATTAAGTGAAGTTTGTTAAGTTGTTTAATAATATGTATTTATATATTTTTATTTAATGTTTTCTTTTATACTTTACTTTCTGTTTGATGATTTCAATTACATCTACATTCTGAACTTTAGACTTGATCCATCCATGGATGTCAATATAAAATAATGAACGTCTGTAATATTCGTTATTAGAAAATTCTTCCAGCTTTTTATCAAAACTTTCAAAGGCTTTCTGTCTTTGATTCAACACCTGATTATTAAGATTCTTAAAAAACTGAATGCTTTCAAAATGGAAGTCTTCCGGCTTTTTCATTTTTTTTGCGAACTTCAATGTCGAGGCAATAAACTCATCATAATCTTCATCATTTCCTGATTCATATTTCGCCATTAAGATCAGAATCCTGGTATGGAACAGAAGATCTTCCTGTACATTTCCTTTGGATTCTATGACTCTCATAGAATACTCAATAGATTTGTCAAACATTTTACTGCCGAAGAACATGGCTGCCATTTTCAGGTAGAGAATCATAAAGTGGTGTTCATCTATTCTTTCTCTGAGTTTTTCCATTTTTAATTCCACTTCAGGAATAAGCTTTGTTCCTGTGAAAAATTCTCCTTTTACAAAGTGAATATTCATTAGTGTATTGTAATGGGTAAGAAAAATAAGAGACTGAAGATTTTCATTCTGAATAAAATTCTCAGCATGTACCATTTTATTAAAATTGGCGAAATGCTCCTCCAGAATATCAATATTTCCATACAAAAACAGGATCTTCAACAGATAAGTATTCCCTTTGATGTACCAAACCGGGTGGCTGTAGATCATTTCAGGTTTTTTATGAAACAGGTCTACCCATTGATAGGCATATTTCAAGGTGTATTTGTAGTCCTGCAACAGCTGGTTTTTCCATACATGGGCTTTGTAATACCACAGTTTTTCCGTGAAATTTAGCTTCTCAGGGTTTATATTTTTAATCTGGGTATTAAAAACATCCATCACTTCCTGCCGGCCTGTATCATTTTTTACATAGCCGTGGGTAAGCATTTCACTGTATAATTTCAGAGAAAGGTTAGACAGTTTTGTGGTATAGCGGTTCTGTTTGCTGATTTCCTGGGATTGCTTGATAAGCTCTTCGGCACGGCCTTCAATACTCCGGGTAATGAATTGTGACTCAATTACTTTTTCAAGATCGATGATTTCAGAAGCAATACTTTTTTCATCCAGTTCCAGTGCAGACTGCTTGGTTTTGTCTAATATCTTTAAAGCCTGTTTGTACAATCCTTTCTGATACAGAATATTGGCAAAATCCAGCTGCTCACGAAGCTGAATTCTATAGTTCTGGTGACTTGGGTTCATACGAAGACTCACGAGGATCTGTTTATAAAGATGAGCTTTAAGGTTGGAAAGCTGTTGTTTGGTAGAAATTTTTTTCTCAATAATCACACTTTCATCATATTCTTTCATCTTATCCATTTCGGAAAAGAGCAGCAGAAATTTGGCATCTACATTAATTCCGAGACGGTTCACATATAACTTAAACTGACGTTTTTCAGAGGTGGTCAATGACTTTACCAATACAAACAAAAAATCTTTCTGCAATTCTGCCATTGTAAATTTTTATAAATTAAAATACTGATTAATAAATGAATACGATTGTTTTTTCAACGGTTGAATATTGTAGTTTTCAGAAAAAGTGAAAATGAAAAAATATTGCAACCCGTAGTTTTGAATCAAAATTAAGTAAAAAACTTCACTTATGGATTCCGAAAAAATTGAAATTTTTGATACAACACTAAGAGATGGGGAGCAGGTTCCGGGATGTAAACTGAACACGGAACAAAAACTGATTATTGCAGAAAGACTGGATGAGCTAGGGATTGATATCATTGAAGCGGGATTTCCAATTTCCAGTCCGGGAGATTTTGAATCTGTTTCAGAAATTTCAAAACTGGTGAAAAAAGCTAAAGTATGCGGACTGACAAGAGCGAATAAGAAAGATATTGATGTAGCGGCAGAGGCACTGAAGTTTGCAAAGAGACCAAGAATACACACCGGAATCGGAACTTCAGATTCTCACATTAAATATAAATTCAACTCAACAAGAGAAGATATTGTTGAAAGAGCAGTCGAAGCTGTAAGATACGCTAAAACTTATGTGGAAGACGTAGAATTTTACGCTGAAGATGCTGGAAGAACAGACAATGAATATCTGGCGCAGGTTTGTGAAGCTGTTATCAAAGCCGGAGCGACGGTTTTGAATATTCCTGATACAACAGGCTATTGTTTGCCGGAAGAATATGGTCAGAAAATAAAATATCTGCGGGAAAATGTAAAAGGTATTGAAAAAGCAGTACTGTCATGCCATTGTCATAATGATTTGGGACTGGCTACTGCTAATTCTATTTCCGGAGCTATTAATGGAGCCCGCCAGATTGAATGTACGATCAATGGATTGGGAGAAAGAGCGGGTAATACAGCCTTGGAAGAAGTCGTGATGATCCTGAAACAGCACAGAGATTTGAATCTGCATACAGATGTGAACTCCAGAATGCTGAATGAAATGAGCACAATGGTATCTGATCTGATGGGAATGTCTGTGCAACCTAATAAGGCTATTGTAGGAGCTAACGCTTTTGCTCACAGTTCAGGAATTCATCAGGATGGCGTGATCAAAAACAGAGAAACTTATGAAATCATTGATCCTGCAGAAGTAGGAGTGAATGCCTCTTCAATTATTCTTACAGCAAGAAGCGGCCGTTCAGCATTGGCGTATCGATTCAAGCATATTGGATATGAGGTTACCAAGAATGAGCTTGATTATTTATACCAGGAATTTTTGAAAATCGCTGACCTTAAAAAAGAAATATGTAATGATGATCTGAGCCTGATGATGGATTCTTTCAGCAGAAAAATAGGATAGGTTTGATTGTAAATCAAGATAAAGTAAAAATGAACAACAGTAAAAAGACACTTTTTGATAAAGTATGGGACGCTCATGTGGTAGAAACCATTCCTGACGGGCCTCAGATTATTTATATAGACAAACATCTTATCCATGAGGTAACCAGTCCTCAGGCTTTTGCAGAACTTGAATCCAGAAATCTGGAAGTATTCAGACCGGAACAGATTGTGGCCACTGCGGATCACAATGTGCCTACGTTGCAGCAGGAACAGCCTATCAGGGATGAACTTTCAAGAAATCAGGTAGAGCAGCTTACGGAAAACTGTAAGAAAAGCAATATTGAACTCTTCGGATTAGGACATCAATACCAGGGTATCGTTCATATCATCGCTCCGGAATTAGGAATTACCCAGCCGGGAATGAGTATTGTCTGTGGTGACAGCCACACATCTACCCATGGTGCATTTGGAACTATTGCTTTTGGGATTGGGACAAGCCAGGTTGCGCAGGTATTTGCCAGCCAATGTCTGTTGCTTAACAAGCCAAAATCAATGAGAATTAAGGTCAATGGTACACTGAATGAAAATGTTCAGCCCAAAGATGTGATTCTTTATATTATTTCAAAAATAGGAACCGATGGCGGAACAGGATATTTCTGTGAATATGCGGGCAATGTATTTGAAGAAATGTCGATGGAAGGAAGAATGACAATCTGTAATATGAGCATTGAAATGGGTGCCAGAGGGGGAATGATTGCTCCTGATGAAACAACTTTTGAATATGTTCAGGGAAGAAAATTTGCCCCGGAAGGAGATGAATGGGAGGAAAAAGTAGAGTACTGGAAAACCCTGAAAACGGATGAAGGAGCTATTTTTGATAAAGAACTAAGTTTTGATGCGTCAGATATTTATCCGATGATTACTTATGGTACCAACCCGGGAATGGGCATTTCCATCCGTGAAGTTATCCCAACCCCACAGAATGAATCGGAGGAGAAAGCTTTACAATATATGGGACTGGAAGCCGGGCAGGCGGTTAACAGCATTAAGGTTAATTATGTTTTCATAGGTAGCTGTACCAATGCAAGAATAGAGGATTTCCGTTCTGCAGCCCATTATATTAAAGGGAAAAGCAAATCGGAAGCGGTACAAGCTCTGATTGTTCCCGGATCTCAACAGGTTGTTAAACAGATTTATGAGGAAGGTTTGGATAAAATATTCAATGATGCAGGATTTCAGATCCGTCAGCCGGGATGCTCAGCATGTCTGGCGATGAATGATGATAAAATTCCTGAAGGTGAATATTGTGTTTCCACTTCCAACAGAAACTTTGAAGGCAGACAAGGACAAGGTTCAAGAACGATTCTTGCCAGCCCTCTTACTGCAGCAAAAGCAGCGATAGAAGGTAAAATTTCAGCCCTTGAAAGTTTAAACTAAAAGTAATTTTAAATTTATTTTAACCACAAAAGGCACAAAAGGTTGTGTCGTTTGTAAGAAGAAGTTATCATTTGCTTACATAAAAGAGCACTTAAGCTTTATGAAAATTTTTGATTTTCATTCTTTTGCGAACTTCTTATATGGATTCTTTTATCCATCCTTAAGTAAACTGAGACGAAAAAAACTTTTGTGACTTTTGTGGTTCAAGTCTAACAATGTAGAATACATGCAAAAATTAGTTGTTTTAAAATCCCGCGCAGTTCCATTGCCGGCAGAAAATATAGATACAGACCAGATTATTCCGGCAAGATTCCTTAAAAGTATAGACAGAAAAGGTTTCGGAGAAAACCTGTTCAGAGACTGGAGATTCAATATTCATACAGGAGAACCCAATCCAGATTTTGTTTTAAACAATCCTAAATTCAGTGGTGAGATTCTTGTTGCAGGAAATAACTTCGGTTGTGGAAGTAGCCGTGAACATGCAGCCTGGTCATTGACAGATTATGGATTCAAAGTGATTATTTCCAGTTATTTTGCTGATATTTTCAAAGGAAATGCTTTGAATAACGGACTTCTTCCTGTAAAAGTTTCTGAAGAATTTTTAAAAGAAATTTTAGAAGGAATCAATGAAAATCCTGACAATGAAATTGCGATTGATGTGGAACTACAATCAGTAAGCTTTAAAGATACAACGGAGACTTTTGAGATTGATTCTTATAAAAAAATATGTCTGTTGAACGGCTATGACGATATTGATTTTTTAATCAGCAGAAAACAGACGATCACAAATTTTGAACTAAAGACACAAAAAACAAATGAGCAACAATTATTTTAAAATCGCGGTTCTTCCCGGAGATGGGATTGGCCCGGAAATCATCAGTGAAAGCATTAAAATATTAGATGTTATTGCTGAGGCTTTTCAATGTAAATTCCATTTTGACTATGGGTTAATCGGGGCAGAAGCTATTTTCAAGACAGGAAACCCTTTACCAGAAGAGACGTTAAAAATCTGTAAAGAATCTGATGCTGTACTTTTCGGAGCCATTGGTGATCCGGTTTTTGATAATAATCCTGAAGCAAAAGTAAGACCGGAACAAGGACTTTTGAAACTCCGCAAAGAGCTGGGGTTGTTTGCTAATATCCGTCCTTTGAAAACCTATGCCTCTTTAATTGATAAAAGTCCGCTCAAAAGAGAAATTATTGAAGGAGCTGACATCCAGATTTTCAGAGAACTGGTAAGCGGAATTTATTTTGGTGAAAAATTTACAGATACGGAAGGTAATTATGCTTATGATGTCTGTAAATACAGCCGTGAAGATATTATTCCGATTGCTCATATGGCGTTTCAGGAAGCTCAGAAAAGAAATAAAAAGCTTACCCTTATTGATAAAGCCAATGTTTTGGATACTTCAAGATTGTGGAGAAAAACATGCCAGGAAATTGCTCCGGAATATCCGGATGTACAGCTTGATTATATGTTTGTAGACAATGCCGCCATGCAGCTGATCCTTAATCCTAAACATTTTGATGTTATTTTGACTGAAAATATGTTTGGTGATATTATTTCAGATGAAGCGAGCGTGATTGGAGGCTCTATCGGACTGCTTCCGTCTGCTTCAATAGGTGAGGAAAATGCTCTATTTGAGCCTATTCATGGATCTTATCCTCAGGCTAAAGGAAAAGGAATTGCGAATCCTATTGCTTCTATTTTAAGTGTGGCAATGATGCTGGATCATCTTAACTTACAGGCTGCAGCAAGCAAATTGAGACAGTCGGTAGAACATGCTATTGAGAATAAGTATGTTACTGTTGATCTTAATACCAAACAATATTACTCAACAAGTGAAGTGGGAAGTTTTATTGCCGACCATATCAGATATTCCGAAAAATCATATTATAATTTTGAAAATATAAAGATCGGAAAATCAACTATTGTATAGAAAACAAAAAGTTCATTTAGATAGTTAGAAGAAAAGTTCCGCCTCGTATGAGACGGAACTTTTCATTTTTCAACGGTAAAGAAGCTTTAAAAGCTCTTTTGTTATTTTGTATTATCCATTTTTCCTGATTTGGCCTTTGAAGATTTCTGAATATCTTTCTTGTCAATATCAGGTGGATTGGTCTTTTCTGAAGCAGCAGGAATATTCTGGAAATCCTGATTTTGCTTTTTAGTTTCTGCGGTATTGGCAGATTCTTTCTTTTTGGTGTTTCCTCTTGTATCCATGACTTTGAATTTTTAATTTCAAGAATATTGATATTATCATTCAAAGTGTTTGCCAAACGGAAATATTTTATCCTAAAGTCCTAAAATACCAATTTTTCCGGTTTTATCCTCAATAGTATAATTTAGAGCTTTTGCCAACACAAAAACATTATTAAGGTTTTCCATCAGCTGTTTACGCCCTTCATTTCTCAACTGATTCTGATCAATTGATTTTTCTGCCGTTTCTTTAGCTTTTGCGGTAACATTCTTAATATCTTTTTCCGAAATACGGTTGATAAAAGAGTCATCCAAAGATTGAATCTCAACACTCGGAGTAATTCTGATCTCAGCATCAGGAAGTTCTGTAATAACCAGCTTTTTGTTGATAGAATCTACTTCAATCTTCATTTTATTAAGGTCATAAGAAACCTGTGCATTCGTCTTTGTATACGTAATAATGCTGTTGCTGGAAACTTCTTTCCCGAATACTTCATAGCCCATTTTGGTTTTCTGCATGCTGGAAGTATTCTGTTCCATCACCACCATCTTATTCATCTTGGAAATCTGATTGGTCAGGATATAATAATCCGACTGTTCAGTTTTAGTTCCAAGGTTCAGACAGGACTTCAGACCAAAAAACAGAAGTACCATAGCGCCAGCACCGGCTGCAAAGGACAGGATTGTTCTATAATTTCTCAAAATCTATTTAAAAATTTCTTTGATGACAGACGAATCATTCTTTTTAAGGATTTCAGCTAAATCTCTTTCAATATAGCCTGTAGTAGGCATTTCTACAATTCTTCCAATCTCTTTTCCATATCTTCTAAGGATAATGGTAGGGACTTTCTGAAGATTATAAAGACTTTCATCTCCGGTAGGAGATTCTTTCTTACGGTTTACGGCAATAATGTTTAATTTATTTTCCGGATAGTTTACGGCTTCCAATATTTTCATCAGTCTTGGAAAATCTCTGTGGCTGTCTTCACACCATGTTCCTATGAAAACAATAATGTCATACGTACCGATTTTCTCTTTTTTCAATTCACTGACTGCTTTTTGGTCAAGGGCATATTCATCATGCTCTTTTACATACCAATCTGCATAAGGAGCTTTTAAAAACTGCTCTTTCAGTTGGTTTCCTAAAAGCATTTTGCCATCTTTCTGAGTTTCAACCTCACGGTTTACCACTACTTTTTGAGCGCTAAGCTGTTGTGCAGCTAAAAATAAGCTTGAAAAGGCAACAATATTGGTAATAAATTTTTTCATAATTATTTCTCGATAATTGATTTTAAATCAGCAGGAGAGTAGTATTTGTTTTTTAATACTTTATGATCTGCCTGTCTGTAAACGTTAAATTTTTCTCCGGACTTTTCATAAAAAGATTCTACTTCCTTCTCTTTGTAGAATTCAACGGTTTCTTTTGCCTGTTCTTCATTATCACACGCTTTCGACATATTGGAACGCTGAACTTCGTTGAATAGCTCTACAAATTTGCTGCCAAGTCCGAATTCAAGCACTGCACCACTCAAAACATACTGAAGATCACATAATGCATCTGCAATTTCTACAATATCATTGTCTGCAATCGCCTGCTTCAGTTCGTTCAATTCTTCCTGTAAAAGCTCTACTCTAAGGTTACATCTTTCCGGAGAAGGAATTTGCGGGGTATCTAAAATAGGGGCTTTGAAAGTAGTATGGAATTCTGCTACTTGGTTCAGACTATCAATTTTATCCATGAATTTTTTTATTTCCCACAAAGATAGAAAAGGATTTTTAAAATGGGAAATGTCCATGGGAAAATGTATGAATAAAGAGGAAGGGAAGATTATAACTTTTAATTTTCAAAATAAAGTTGAATTTACAATCGTATTTAAATATAAACATCTGTGAAAATATATATTATCTGTGGGAAAAACTGAATCTATAAAAGCAAAAAACCACAACTTTAAAAATTGTGGTTTTTGTTTTGAAATCAGTTGATTATATTCAATTATTTTAATTCTTCATATTTCCAGATGCCTGAAATACTCAATATCGTCAATCCCGGCTGTTTTTCACCATAGCTAAATACACCTATGTATTTTGAATAGCATGAGGAACAATCGGTACCAAAGTATAAAGTGGGCTGATCATTGACTGTCAGTTCTCCGAAATGAAGCATTCTTTGGGAAGTTCCATTGACAATTTCATGCTTTAATAATTCGTTTTTTGATACTACTTTGTCTTCATTGTACAACTGGAAGATGGAAAATCCCGATTCGTAGGGCTTTATCTCAACTGTATTTTCATGACCACAATTACAGCAGGTAAAAGTAGTAATGGCTGCCGGAAGTGCTTCATCGTTCATGAAAGTACTTTTTGTAACGGAAGCTTTTTTAGTAATGCTTATTTTTTTTGATATTGAATACATCTGAATGATTTTATGGCTGAATAACCGTGCCTACTAAGTTAGGGTATTTTCCGCTTGGACTTTTCTTAATAGTCACTTTTATGTAACCTTCTTCTGCTAATTTATTCCATGTTTTCTGATAACCTGTGTTGATATCAATTGGAATTTTCCACATAGTTTGTTTTCCTTTTCCAGCCTGGCTAAACCAAGGAATAATGTCTGCTGTCTGAGTTTTAAACTGCATTGAATTGTTCAATACATCAATCTCATAATAGAAATCATACTTTTCTTCAGCCTGGTTTAATGCTCTTTGGGTAAACGTATAGGTATATCCGTTGATGATAGGGCTTGTAAAGCTTCCTCCCAATGTAGGAACACCTGTTCCGTTGTAACTGCCTACAGCTCCGCTGTATCTGTCAAATTTCTGCCCGGCCTGTAAAGCAACATCATCAACGATATTGTAACCTCCGTTAGCAGGCGGCCATCCGCCATTTAAATTATTAGCTTTAAAAAGTGATTCCAGCTCACTCCATTTACCTCGTTTGTAAAGATCATAGGCTTGGTTTCTAACGGTTGAGCTTACCGTATTGTTGGGGTCATAAGTTACCGCCAGTTCATCAGCGCTTTTGTAGAATACGGTGGTGACGTCCGGGTTGGAGTCAACTACTTCATCATCTCTATCCGAATTACAGGCAATTGAGAACGAAGTAATCGTTAAAAAAAAGATGTACTTAAATAAATGTTTCATATAAAAAATTTTAAATTATTTTAAAATCAGGAGGTATTAGAGGGGGCTGCCTTTTAGAAACATCATTTTCTTTACAGAAATCTTAAGTGGAAATACTGATATGAATATTATTAATACTTTCCTGTCAATAAAAGGTACTGATCAGAATTTGCAATAATAACAGCTTTTCTGGCATTGAATGGTTGAAAAATCAATTCTGCCGAAATAGGGTCGAGAGAAGCAACGTCATCAGACGTTAAAAAACGACTTCGGAGCTCCCTTAAATACAAACTGGGTAAACGGTACAATAAAAGAATATTATTGTGCGATAAATTTAAATCAAAAAACTTAAATACTAGTTATTTTATTTTAAATAAAATATTTTTATGAAATTAATTACATTCATAAATGTTTTTGAAGTGATATTTTACATTTTACAAAAATAAAACTGCCCCGTAAAGGGCAGTTTTTTCACATCGTTTAATTTTAAAAGTTATTAATTTTTAATAAATCTTTTAGATGATTCTCCAATTTGAATCATATAAGCACCTTTGATAAGGTTGCTTACGTTCACAGAGCCTCTCTGAAGTTTTCCTGAGTCAATTAGTTTTCCACCCATATCGAAGATTTTATAGTCTTCTGAAGTTGTATTGGAAACATAAAGGATATCTCTAACAGGGTTTGGATAAAGCTTAATATCTGTGATCAGATCTTTTGTATTCTGAAGATCTCCTTTTCCTGAAGAAACAATATTAAGAGTGTAATCCTCAACCTGCCCATAAGTGAAAGCTTCACAAGATGAAGTAGGAATTGAGCTGTATTTCATCATCACTCTCATTCTTGTTGACCCAACAGTTGCTGTAGCAGGAATTGTGATAGATCCGGTAACAGGAGTTGTTGTAGATCCAGCTTTTGTCCAAGCTAATTCTCCACTGTCTGTAAAGTCTCCATCACCGTTGTAATCAATATAAACAGCGTATGCTTCGCTATATTTTGTTGATGTCCAAACCGGAGTCACAGAGATTGTATAAGCACTTCCTTTGGTTACATTGGTAGAAACTGAAGTAAAGTTTTCATAACCTGCTGTTCCTGTAGATGTATTATTAATAGATCCGAATTTTACATTTCCGATTCTTTCATCAGCGGTGTTAGATGCTGAAGAAGAGCAATATGAAACGCTTCCTCCTGCAAGAGTAGTAACACTTACGGTATTGCTGGAAACTGAAGCGTTTCCTGCCGCATCTTTTGCTTTAACAGAGAAAGAATACGTTGTTGATGGAGTAAGTCCTGTTACAGTATAAGTAGCAGAAGCTGTAGAGCCTATTAATGAAGCTCCCTGATATACGTCATATCCGGTAACGCCTACATTATCAGTAGCCCCTGACCATGAAAGGTTAGTTGTTGTAGCTGTGGTTCCTGAAGCAGCAAGGGTAGGTGCTGTAGGAGCAACGGTGTCAGGAGTTCCGGAACCTGCATTTACAGAGATGTTGGCATTGTTTACATCAAAGAAAATGTGATTAGATCCTTTTACCATAATTCTTCCTGTAGTTGTAGTAGAATTAGGAATAGTTACTGCCTGTGAACCGTCATTTGGAGTTCCAGCCAATAGAGTAGTCCATGTATTTCCATTGTCTGTTGACCAAAGAATATCCACATTCGCTGCATTCACACCATTTGCTGTAGTTCCTGCAACGCTCCATGTGATTGTTTGAGAACTACCTCCTGCGTAGGTTGTTGCTGAATTCTGGGAAGTTATAGCAAACGGACCTGCAGTTGCATTAACTGTGATAAGAGCATCATCAGAATTGTTTCCTGAACCTCCTGCTTTATTATCACGAACCGTAAATCTGAAATTTAATGTTCTTGCCACTGAAGAAAGAGCTTCTACTGTGATTTCAGAACCTGCTGTAGTTGTTGCACCTGTTAATACAGAAGCCATTCTTGGGAAATATCTTGCAGGCGAGGTTGTTGGAACCCATGATCTGAAGTTAGGCCCTGAAGCTTTTGTTGCACTGGCTGCTGAACTTGCTCCTGTTTGAGAAGAAGAAGCATTGTCCATTTGTTCCCAGATGTAAGTTAGAGAATCTCCGTCAGCATCCGTTCCTGTACCTGTCAGTACGAATGGAGTTCCCTTTGGAATTGTATAGTCTAAACCTGCGCTGGCTGTTGGAATTGAATTTCCTGTATTGGTATTGACAGAACAAGTTTTAGCTTTAATATTATTGGTGATCTGCTGAATGCTGATCGCATGGAAAAATGCATCAGAATGGGGCTGGATATCCTGGCTGGTAATTCCCGCGTACCCCATGATGGTTGATCCTGATCCTGGTTCCATATTAGCGCCTGTTCCTTCATTGTTCATAGAGAATGTATGGTTTCCTCCAAACTGGTGCCCCATTTCGTGGGCTACATAGTCGATGTCAAAATTATCTCCTGAAGGAATAGCATCTGCCGGGGAAGTATATCCGCTTCCTTTTGATCCGTTTGTACAGATACAGCCGATACAGCCTGCATTTCCTCCGCCTCCTGATGCTCCGAACAAGTGCCCGATATCATAGTTGGCTTCACCAATTACAGAAGTTAAGGTACTTTGTAACTGAGAATTCCAGCTGCTCATTCCGGAAGCTGCTGAATAAGGGTCTGTAGAGGCATTGGTATAGATTACAGTGTCATTGTTAGCGATCAGGACCATTCTTGCTGCGAAATCTTTTTCAAAAACACCGTTTACACGGGTCATCGTAGTGTTCATTGCAGCTAAAGCCTGAGCTTTTGTACCCCCGAAATACGTGGTGTATTCTCCGGTACAAGATAGAGCCAGTCTGAAGGTTCTTAGTTTGGCATCATCAGCATTAGGTCTTGCCGCAAGAGCAGAGTTGGAAACTCCTTTTTGGGCAGCGTCTACTACAGTACATTCAAACTTGTTAAGATCGTCTTTTTTGTCAGATTTTCTGTATACTACATAAGAAGAAAGATCTTTGGTGTAAGGCTCAATGAAAACAGTCGATTTATCACCATAAATTTCCATGGAAGACAGCCCTAGTGGAGAAACACTGAAGTAGACTGTGGAATTAGGATCATCCAGACCTTGTCCTACATAGGATTTGATATCCGGATATTTTGCTGCCAGTTCAGGGGCAAAGTTGGAATTTTCCCTCACTTTAAAATTTTCCATTCTGCCTTCAGAATTTGGAAAAGAGATGATGAGTTCTGATTTTTCGCCTACAGCCAGTCTTTTGGGAGCTTTTGCTAAAGCATTTTTCAATCCGTCGATGTTTAGGTTGTAAACCTTAGGATTGCTGATACCGGTTTTGTTTTCAAAAACCTCTGATGAAGCTTTTCTGGAACCTTCAGACCAAAGACGGTCAGTCTGTGCGAAAGAAACACCCGAGATAAGGAGCATTCCAATCAGCGTTAATTGTTTTTTCATATTAAATATTAAATTTGATTGTGGAATATCAAAGCTAATGAAAAATATATTATCAAAAACAAAATTTTTTAAGAGAAATTTAGAACATGGAATTAAAATACTATGCGATACATTGAATATAATTGAAAAAGCTTATTAATAAAAGAAAAGTGAAAGTGATGAAATGAATTTTAATTTTGAAAAAAAACGGAATAAGTTATTTTCTTTATTAATTTACTAAAATGAGACAATAAAATTCATTAATTATTTAATTATATGTGAGTAATATTGATGAATTGAGTTTTGGTAAATAGTACTATATGCTCTACGTTTCTGTACAAAAAAAAGCTGTTTCAAAATGAAACAGCTTAGTATATTTATATAATCCTTAATTACATTTTATCATCAGCAGTAGGGCCGTAAAGTCCAGGGACTTTGTTCCCAGTTGATCTTAAGTAAACAACCAGTTCACCTCTGTGATGGTACAGATGATTATAAAGAAAGCCTCTTACCACCTGGATTCTGGGAGATGGCGGGAAAAGTACATTTCCGTTCATTTCCATTTTCCACTCATTAAAATAAGTGCTTTCATCCGAGTTTTCCAGAACTTTCTGTGCATTGGCAACATTTTCTTCAAATTTTGCTAGGATATTTTCCGCTTTGGAAATGTCTCCCTTGTCATACTTGTACGCACCCATATCAAACGTATCCTCATTGAAAGTGGATTCGTACCAATTGTATACTTCAGCAATGTGAGAGGCCAACTGACCGGTAGTCCAGTTCTTTTCGGACGGTTTCCAGTCTAGTGCGCTGTCAGGGATTGCCTGCAAAATTTTTCTGGTGTTTTCAGCTTCGTGCAGAAATTCACCTAAAAGTGCCTGTTTAATCATTTGTATTGGGATTTAAAGATTTATTTTGTAATATCTCTTCCAATTACCAGTCTCTGGATCTCAGAAGTACCTTCACCAATTGTACAAAGTTTTGAGTCTCTATAGAATTTTTCAGCAGGGAAGTCTTTTGTATAACCGTATCCTCCGAAAATCTGAACTGCATTATTAGAAATTCTTACACAAGCTTCAGAAGCATACAATTTAGCCATAGCTCCTTCTTTTGTCATTTTCTGTTTTGCATTCTTCAAAGTAGAAGCTCTCTGGATAAGAAGCTCAGCAGCATCAATTTCTGTAGCCATATCTGCTAACATGAAGTTGATGGCCTGGAAATCTGAAATTGGCTTTCCGAACTGATGTCTTTCTTTTGCATATTTCAAAGCAGCCTTGTAAGCTCCTCTTGCAGTACCTAAGCTTAGTGCAGCAATAGAAATTCTACCACCATCCAACACTTTCATAGCCTGCTTGAAACCTTCACCTACTTCTCCTAAACGGTGAGAATCTGGTATACGTACATTATCAAAGATTAATTCTGCTGTTTCGGAAGCACGCATTCCTAATTTATTTTCTTTCTTACCTGAAGTAAATCCAGGCATTCCTTTTTCTAAAACAAAAGCTGTAGAGTTATTCTTAGCACCTATTTCTCCTGTTCTTGTCATTACTACGGCAATATCTCCTGAAATAGCGTGAGTGATAAAGTTTTTAGCTCCGTTGATGATCCATTCGTCACCATCTTTTACAGCAGTAGTAGACATACCTCCTGAATCTGAACCTGTATTGTGCTCTGTAAGCCCCCAAGCTCCGATTACTTTTCCGGAAGCTAACTGAGGAAGCCATTTGTGTCTCTGCTCTTCATTTCCAAATTCATAGATATGATTGGTGCAAAGCGAGTTGTGTGCTGCTACAGAAAGACCGATAGATGGGTCAACCTGAGAAATTTCATCCAGAATAGTAACATACTCATGATACCCTAAGCCGGAACCTCCATATTGTTCTGGAACAACAATTCCCATAAAACCCATCTCACCTAACTGGTGGAATAAGTCTTTTGGAAAAGTCTGACTTTCATCCCACTCCATAATGTTCGGTCTGATGTTCTTTTCTGCAAATTCTCTAGCTGTCTCCGCTATCATTTTGATGTTGTCAATAGTCTCTGTATTCATATAATAATAGTTAGTGCCCAAAGATAACCAAATTGATGGAATGCTAAAACAAATTATTACATTCGTAATATTTAAGCGGTAATGCGTTTAATTTTCAATTTTTTATATTTTTAGAATTAATGTTTTCTTAATAAAATATTCAGTCTTTTCCGTTTTTTATTTCACTATTTTAGTTCCCCAATTTTTAAAGCATGAAAAAAATTTTACTTCCTATCATTTTAATTTCATCCTATATTTCTGCGCAGGCACCAGCCGGATATTATGACGGAACGGCAGGACTGACAGGGTATGCTCTGAAATCAAAAATTCACGATATTATTTCGGATAAAATGATCAACTGGCATTATGATGACCTGAAGGTGCTCTATAACCAGACTGATCTTGACAAATATTATGATCATGATGCTTCCAATACTCAGTATATGCTGGATATATATTCGGAAATACCTGCGGGCCCGGATGCTTATGAATACAAATCAGATCAGTTAATAGCTGGTGCAGCCGGAGAAGGGCTGGGTTATAACAGAGAGCATATGATGCCTCAAAGTACATTCAGTACAAGCTCTTCTATCAGTGATTATCCTATGTATTCTGATCTGAATTTCATTATTCCTGTTGATGCCTATATCAACCAGCGAAGGAATAATTATCCTTATGGAATAGGAAATAATACCAATCATTATATTTTCACCAATACTTCGAGGATGTCCAATGCTGCAATTCCCAATTATCCTTATACCGGAAGAGTTTATGAACCTATTAATGAGTTCAAAGGGGATATTGCAAGGACTTTGTTGTATTTTGCGGTAAGATATGAAGGAAAACTAGGGTCGTTCAATACAGCCTATACTACATCAGCCAACTTAACACCAACTACCGATCAGTGTCCGCTTGACGGAACGGAAGAAAGAGCTATTGACCTTCCATATGTTGCTATGCTGAAGCAATGGAGTGCCTCAGATCCTGTTTCACAAAGAGAAATCGACAGAAATAATACCATTTATACGATACAGAAAAACAGGAACCCATTTATTGATCATCCTGAATGGATTGATCTGATTTGGTCTGAAACTCCTGATAATGTTGCTCCGGCAGCTCCCGGATCGCTGGTTTCAACACAGCAAAATGCTTATTTTGTGAATCTTAGCTGGATGGCTTCTTCTGATACTGATGTTTTAGGATACAGAGTTTATGTGAATGGTTCAGCAACACCTGCAGCTGTTACAAAGGGAACTTCTATAAGCATAGACCACCTGAACCCGTCAACAACTTATACTTTTACAGTGAAAGCTTTTGATAAAGCCTATCTGGAATCTCCGTTCAGTAATACGGTTACAGCGTCAACAATTGCTTCGGATTCCTATGCTCAGGATCTTATGATTACAAAGTATATCTCTGGAACCAATACAGATTCCGTTAAGAATAATGCTCTGGAAATCGTTAATAAAACCGGGCACGAAGTCAATTTAAATAATTACAGAATCAATATTCAGTTTAAAAACAATTCATCAGGAGCTATTTATAACGGAGATACCTATGAGCTGGAAGGTAAAGTGGGGAACAATGAAACTTTTGTTATTTTGAATCCAAAAGCGACTTTATCATGTTATACTAATGATCAGGCAAAATTTGTAACAGCTTCTGATCCTATGATTTTTGCAGGACAAAACTATGTAGAGCTCGCTTATAATAAAACGGTTACCATAGATGCTATCGGTGTAAAATATACTACCAATAATAATGGGAATGTATCTTTATATAGAAAAGCTACGGTAAATCAGCCAGCGAGTACTTTTAATATTAGTCAATGGGATTCTTATCCGTCCAATTATTGTCAGGATCTTGGCGGTACATTGTCTGCTTCAGAGCTGATAGCTGCAGCCAATGAATTTAAAATCTACCCGAATCCTGTTTATGATGATCTTTATGTAAGCGGAGCAGCGGAACAAGTAAAAACAGCTCAGATTATAGATCTTTCCGGAAAAGTGATTTTCACAGAGAAGGAGCCGTTCAGAAATAAGAAAAGTATTTCAGTGCAGGGAATTCCGACAGGAGTTTATTTTTTAAAGCTTGATGATAAGACACATCAGTTTATAAAAAAATAAATAATCTCAGGATTTAAATAATATTATTTTTTGTGACAAGCAAAACCTCACAGGTTTCTAAAACTGGTGAAGTTTATTTTTAAATAATAGGTAAAGGGAATTGATGAGATTGCTTCACTTTGCTCGTAATGACAAGTTTAGCCCTGATAGTAGCGGTTACCCCACAGCATGAAAGGAAAAGGAAGGAGCGAGGAGTATGAGCGGATAGCAGGAATAGCTTCTTACCTAAAAATAAAGTAAAAAATGTGGAGTTAAAGTAAACATAATAACAAAAGTTTTATCAATTCTTTGCATTTTCATAATTTTGCATTTTTGTTAAAGGCTTAAAAACCTTATGGTTACTACATAATCGATATAAGCAGATTCACTAATAATCAATATCTATAAGTGTTTCTGCTTATATTTTTTATTTATAAGTAATTATGCTTATATTTGCAGTATGATAGCGGTCATTACCGGTGATATTATAAATTCACAGCATGCGGACACTGAAGTTTGGATTACCAGACTTAAAAATCTTCTCGAAAGATGGGGAAGCGCTCCTGGCACATGGGAAATCTACAGAGGAGATGAGTTCCAGTTCAAATGCAGTATTGATGACGTTTTCTGGCGGTTTCTAGCCATAAAATCTCTTATTAAAAGTCTGGAAAATTTAGATGTAAGAATGGCCATCGGTATTGGTGAAGAAAGTTTCTCTTCTGAGAAAATCACAGAATCCAATGGTACAGCTTATGTACATTCCGGAAGATTACTTAATGATCTTAAAAATGACGGACATACAGTTGCCATCAAAACATCCAGTGACTCTGTAGACAGAGATCTTAATATTCTGTTGAAATGGTCTTCCAAAGATTTTGACAACTGGACTATGGCTACGGCAGAGATCATTCATGAGATGATCATGAATCAGGATATTACCCAGGAAGATCTTGCTAAGAGATTTGCTATTTCACAGTCTTCGGTGAGCCAGAGGCTGAAGCGAGCCAACTATGAGCTCATCGTGGAAACCAACCAGTATTTCAGAAAGAAAATCTCAGAACTATAGGCATGATCTTTATCAAACTCATATTGGCACATCTACTCGGAGATTTTATACTTCAGCCAAATTCATGGGTTGCAGATAAGGAGAACTATAAACTAAAAAGTAAGTTTTTATACTTTCATATTCTGATTCACACTGCATTAAGTCTTATTTTTCTTTGGGATTTGCAACTTTGGTGGGTAGCTGTTTTGATAGGGATCACTCATTTCATTATTGATGCTGCCAAGCTTACATTTCAAAATGCAAAAACCAAAAAAAGATGGTTTTTCATTGATCAGTTACTGCATATTCTGGTGATTGCCGGAGTTTCCTTTTATTTTCAGGAATTCAGTTTCAGCTTTTTGCAGAATCAGGAATTTTTAAAGCTCATCATGGCTGCGTTGTTTCTGACAACACCAGCATCTATTTTTATCAAAATCTTATTGTCATCATGGACGCCTGCTCCGGATGGCCCAAACACTATTCAAACCGAATCTTTATCAAGTGCCGGAAAATATATCGGAATTTTAGAACGTCTGCTGGTTTTCACTTTTATCATGGTGAATCACTGGGAAGGCGTGGGTTTCATGGTAGCTGCCAAATCTATTTTCAGGTTCAGCGACCTTGCACAGGCAAAACAGAGAAAACTTACAGAATATGTATTAATTGGTACACTGCTGAGTTTTGGGCTGGCTGTCTTAACAGGAATAATTATAAAATAAATCAATAAATCTAACTACAATTTAGAAAGTAAAATTATGAGTCAAAAGAAAGAAATGTTGTACGAGGGGAAAGCAAAACAAGTATTTGCAACCGATAATCCTGATGAAGTAGTAGTACGTTTCAAAGACGATGCTACAGCATTTAACGCTCAAAAGAAAGGTCAGGTTGATCTGAAAGGGGAAATGAACAATGCAATCACAACCCTTATTTTTGAATACTTAAATGAAAAAGGAATCAAAACTCATTTCATCAAACAATTGGACGAAAGAGAGCAGTTGGTAAGAAAAGTATCTATCATTCCTTTGGAAATGGTAGTAAGAAACTACTCTGCAGGAAGTATGGCACAAAGATTAGGAGTAGAAGAAGGAATCAAATCTCCGGTAACCATCTTCGATATCTGCTACAAAAAAGACGAATTGGGAGATCCGCTTATCAATGATCACCATGCTGTTTTCTTAGGAGCTGCTACTTACGAAGAGCTTGACGAGATGTATGAATTGACTTCGGATATCAATGAGATCCTTATCGACCTGTTTGATAAAATCAATATCATCCTTGTAGATTTCAAAATCGAACTAGGTAAAACTTCAGATGGTGAAATTATCCTTGCTGATGAGATTTCTCCGGATACTTGCAGACTTTGGGACAAAGATACTATGAAGAAGCTTGACAAAGACAGATTCAGAAGAGACTTAGGAGAAGTTACTGAGGCTTATGTAGAAATCTACAACCGTCTTAAAAATCTTTTACAGAAATAAGACTTCAGATACCAGATTTCAGATATCAGATGCTGGTACTGAAAATACTTTGTTAGTTAAAACAAAATTAAAATTTGAAGTTAGCTTTTAGTCTGAGATCTGAAATCTGACTTCTAAGATCTACAATTAGAAAAAATAGAAATGAAAAGTTTAGACATTCATAAAAGTGAATATTTAAAACAGTTTGAAACCCAGACTTACGGAAGAAATCTTTTCAGAACTCAGGAAGAGGAAAGACTTGATGCTCCCAATGAAGAGTGTGGGATCTTCGGATTGTATTCGGATAATGATCTGGATACTTTCTCTCTTTCGCAGTTCGGGCTTTTTGCATTACAGCACAGAGGCCAGGAAGCTTGTGGTATTTCCGTTTTAAAAGATGGAAGGATTACAAACATGAAAGATGAAGGACTGGTTTTAGATGTTTATAAAGACATTCAGGAACCTGAAACTTTTATGGGAAATTCTGCAATTGGACATACCCGTTATACCACTGCAGGAGATAAAAAGAAATATAATTTTCAGCCATTTTTCGCGAAAAACGAATATGACCAGATTATACTTTCTATAGCACACAACGGTAACCTTACCAATGCGAAAGAATTAAAAGAAGAATTGGAGGCTGAAGGCGTAGTTTTCAGAGCTACATCCGATTCTGAAGTAATCCTGAGACTGATCCAGAAAAACCTTGATTTAGGCCTTCGTGGAGCCATTAAGGCAACAATGGAAAAGATTGAAGGAGCTTATTCCGTAGTAGGGATGACAAGAAATAAATTCTTTGCATTCAGAGACTTCAACGGAATCCGTCCATTGGTTTTGGGAGCTATCGATGAAAGATCTTATGTAGTGGCTTCAGAATCTGTGGCATTGGATGCTGTAGGAGCTCAATACGTTCGTGATATTCTTCCTGGTGAGATCATTTATACCAATGAAAACGAACCTGGAAAACTTCATTCTTATATGATGGATGAGGCGAAAGGAAAGCAGAGAATCTGTTCTTTTGAATATATTTACTTTGCAAGACCTGACTCTACTTTAGAAAACATCAATGTATACGAGATCAGAGAAAAATCTGGGGAGAAAATCTGGGAACAGGCTCCCGTAGAGGCTGATCTGGTTATTGGAGTTCCGGATTCCGGAGTTCCTGCTGCCATTGGTTTCTCTAAAGCTTCAGGGATCCCTTTCCGTCCTGTTTTGATCAAAAACAGATATATCGGAAGAAGTTTCATTGTTCCTACACAGGAGATGAGAGAAAGGGTAGTGAACCTTAAGCTGAACCCAATCATCTCTGAGATGAAGGATAAAAGAGTAGTGATCATTGATGATTCTATCGTTCGGGGAACAACATCTAAAAGACTTGTTAAAATTCTGAAAGATGCAGGAGTAAAGGAAATTCACTTCAGAAGTGTTTCTCCACCAATCATTGCACCATGTTATTTAGGAATTGATACTCCGTCTAAAGATGATCTGATTTCTGCCAATATGACGACAGAAGAACTTAAAAATTATTTAGGAGTAGATTCTTTAGAGTTTTTAAGCATAGATAACCTGAAAACTATTTTAGGGTCTGCCAATCACTGCTTCGGATGTTTTACTGAAGAATATCCTGTAGGAAAAGGAGAAGAATTAGAGTTATTCAATTAATCTCTTTTCTGAAATTATATAATAAAAGAGCTGGGTCTATCACCTGGCTCTTTTGTTTTATAAATGTAGCAGAAGCTTAATATTCATGTATTATACAATACACAGGAGAGTTTTAATTTTGTTGGATTAAAACTTCAGGATATGAAAAACGCATTTTTCACGGGTATTTTTCTGGTATTTGCCCAGCTTTACTCTTCACAGTCTTTCGATAAACAGGCTCACCGCGGCGGAAAATCTCTTTATCCGGAAAATACTATCCCGGCAATGAAGAATGCCTTAAAAATGAATATCACAACCCTGGAAATGGATCTGGCTATCACAAAGGACAAAAAGGTGATCCTTTCCCATGATGCTTTCCTCTCGCCGGAGCTGGTCACCAAACCGGATGGAACGTATATTCCAAAAGACTCTGGTTTTTATTACAAAATTTATGAAATGCCTTATGCAAAAATTAAAACATTTGACGTAGGCTTGAAAAAACTTAATAACTATCCTGATCAAAAGAAAATGAAGGTGCAGAAACCTCTCTTTTCAGACGTCGTAGATGCATGTGAAGCTTATGCCCGTGAGTTGAAAAGACCACTGCCTTTTTATAATATAGAAACCAAAACCCGTCCTTTCTCCGATCATATATTTCATCCCGAACCTAAAGAATTTGTCGATCTGATGATGAAGATTATTGTTGAGAAAAAGATTCAGGACAGAGTGATTATCCAATCTTTTGATCCAAGAACATTGGAGATTCTTCATAAAGAATATCCTAGTATCATGACGGCTCTGCTGGTAGAAAAAGTGGATGATAAAAAACTTGCGCAGCAGCAGGCTTATTTTAAAAATATTCCTACTGAGAAATTCAAAATGTATCCCGATCATCTGAATGGTGTGGCTGGAGATATGAAGTTTCTGAGTTTTACTCCTACTATTTACAGTCCTGATCATACCCTTGTTACACCCCAATTGGTACAGGAATGCCATTCATTAGGCATGAAAGTGATCCCATGGACCGTGAACACAAAAGAAAGATTAAAAGAATTAAAAGAGATGGGAATAGACGGCGTTATCAGTGATGATCCGAGGATATTTGAATAATTTTAAATATTGTAAAGTACATTAATATAAATAGCCAGAAGAAATTCTTCCGGCTATTTCATGCGTGCAGGTTAATGCACTTATGGTTAAAAAATTGGTTCTTTTGATTAAAATTTATAGTTCAGTCCTAACTGGAACACTCTGTTATTGTTTTCAGCGGCAGGTCTGCTCTTATCGATTTTGGTCAAACTGTTTACATATCTTGCACTTACACCAATGTTGGAAGTGATATCATATCCTAAACCAAGACCCAATCCGAAATTGAATTTGTTGATCATATCTTTATCAATATCCTGAGAGTTTGAACTTGCAGTAGTGGTAGTAACACCTCCTGTAGTACTTGCTACAGAAGATTCTGCTTTGTTTTTCCCATTAAGGAAATAACTGAATTCAGGTCCTGCTTCAATATAAAACTTGTCAATAGGTCTCATTTGAACCATTAATGGAACTGAAATGTAGTTCATTTGTACTCTGCTCTGTACTTTAGTTTTCACATTCGTAACTCCATTGTCAGTTTCTGTAGAATACATTACATCTTTAGCCCCCATTTGGTTGAATAATATCTCTGGCTGGAAGCTGAATTGTTTTGAAATTGGAATATTAACGAATGCACCTGCGTGGAAACCTAATTGCTGAGTATTGATCCCAAACTTCTGCTGACTGAAATACGCTGAGTTTCCCCCTGCTTTGATCCCGAATCTAATAGGTTGAACATCTTTTTTTAGTGGTGATGCATTTACTGTTTTTGTTTCTGTCTCTTGAGCGAAAGCTAAAGTACCAGCAGTTAATGCTAATCCTAAAAATAACTTCTTCATAATTTTATTTTTTTAATTTTACTATTTGTGTGCCGGATGATTTCTCAATCAGACGTCAATTATTTTGCAAATTGCTTGCCAAAGTTGAAAAATCCCTGTTTATAAGGGTTTTGAAGAGGTTTTCAGAAAGATTTTTTTTAATCATTTATCCCTTTTTAATGAATAAATATATTCCAAACGGACTATTTTATGAAAAGAGTTGAAGACTCAAAAAGCTTTATTGTTGATAATTGAAATGATAAAAAATTTAAAAGCAGAAACTATTTTTATAATAGAAATAAGATATCCGGGACGATGGTAAGGCTGAAATAAAAATACCGAACCTCTAAAAGGTCCGGTATCGATTTTGAAAATAATAAATATCTCTATTTAAACTTATAAGCTACTCCTATTTGAAGTGCATTATTTCTTACTTTATCCTCCTCATTATATTTGTAAACCTCAGTAAGACCAGCGGTAAATCTTGCTGTCACACCAAAGCTTTTCGTAAAATAATATCCGGCACCAATACCTAATCCCACATTGAAACGGTTAAAAAGTTGTGTTGAAATACTCTTTGAAACGTGGTCTGTATGATCAACCGTTATTGAATTTCCAGAAGTTTCAATGGTAGTTAAATCTCCTTTTGTTTTTCCTCCCAACAGGTATCCAAATTCAGGACCTGCTTCCACATAAAGCTGGGGAAGAATGTTATATTGAACCATTACAGGAAGAGAAAGGTAATTTAAGGTTGTACTATAATCATAGTGCTGTGTTCTTCTGTAATTTCCTGAACTTGTTCTGTAGTTATAATCTGATTTTGATCCCAACTGGCTGAAAAGGAGTTCCGGCTGGATGCTGAATTTCTCAGAAACCGGAATATTTGCAAATACTCCTGCATGAAAACCTACTTTCATTTTCTCATTGTTATCATATTCATAACCGTCTCCTCTGGTAAGTGTAGATCCATTCAAACCTGCTTTAACACCAAAAGTAACGGGAGAAGAAGATTTTGACTGAGTTTTTTCCTGTGCGTTGGCGAAAAGACCACCAGCGATTGCCAGTACTGTAAAGAGTTTTTTCATGATTAAAGTTTTAATTTAATTTTCTTCATTGTGGCAAAATATCTGCCACAAAGGAGAGAAGTGATAAAAATCATGCAATAAGCGAAAAAGTCAGGCTTAAACTAATAAACCTGACTTTTTCTATTGAAATCAAAATGTATCTAATTATGGAGCAAAATACTCTTCATCTTTTGCTTTGCACTTTATGGAATGGACCAACTCAATGCAGCTTCTGTTAAAATTTTATATGGTAATAGTTAGATTTTAGTATTGAAATTTAACTGATTTATCAGCTGAACCCATACTATTTCATTGTAAAAACAGAAACCGTAAGTTGGAAATTTCCGCAATGGAGTACAATCACTACTCAATACTCAAATTTCTTGCCAAAGAACATCTGCAAAATAAAAAAGCCGGATTAAATATAATCCGGCTCTGTATTGATTAAAAAGTTTGCTTTAAAAGCTAACCTATTTCTTAGAATTTATAAGCTAAACCTACCTGGAATACACCGTTTCTGGCAGCATCACCATTGTTATGCTTAGGGACATCAGATAATCCTGCGGTATATCTTAGATTCACTCCGATATTTTGTGTGAAATAATATCCAGCTCCAAGACCAATACCAAAATCAAAAGTTTTTAAATTGTCTTTAACGTCTGCAGATGCACTATTATTCTTTGCTTTAGCGCTGATAAGGAAACCGAATTGAGGACCAGCTTCTACATATAGATTAGGAATCAGGTTGTACTGTAACATTACTGGTACTGCGATATAATCCATATTCAGTTTTGCACTGCTGTTAGATTTAGCTTTACCTCCCATACCACTGTATAATACTTCCGGCTGTACAGAGAAATCTTGTGCTACTGGAATGTTTGCAAAAACACCTCCATAAAATCCAGCTTTTGAATTTAACTCACTGTTAGAAACAGTAGAGACATTAAGACCAGCTTTTACACCAAACCTAACTGGTGAAGATGAAGCAGTAGAAGTTGAAGTTTTCTGAGCGAAAGTGAAAGTACCTGCTACTAAGGCAAGGCCTAAAAGAATCTTTTTCATAAGTTTTATATTTTAATAGTTTTTAAGTTTTATTTAACATTTTATTAAGAATCAAATGGTGTGCCAAAATTGAAATCAGCTGTTATCCAGTTGTTTACTGTATGGTGTGAAGAGCGAATTTTTCTTTATTTAAAAATTAAGTCTTAAAATTTTATTTTTTTAACATAAAAAAAGACCAGATTAAAAAATTAATCTGATCTTTTCTATTGAATATAAAATTTGTTAGTGAATGTGTAAGCTTATTTGAATTTATAAGCTAAACCTACCTGGAATAGGTTGTTTCTTGTAGCATCAGATCCACTAGGTCTGTTTTTCGCTACATCAGTTAAACCTGCAACATATCTTGCTGTAAGTCCTAAGTTAGGAGTGAAATAATACCCAGCACCAAGACCAATACCAAAGTTAAAAGTATTTAAGTTGTCTTTATAGTTATCTGTAGTATTAGATTGTCCGTTTGATTCATTTTTGAATTTGTTTTTAGCACTTACCATGAAACCGAATTCTGGTCCTGCTTCCACATAAAGGTTAGGAATCAGGTTGTACTGGAACATTACCGGTACTGTAATATAATCTAGTTTAGTAGAAGCTGAGAACTTTGTTCCTCCTAAAGTATAATCTGATTTATTACCATATTGTGAATATTGAACCTCCGGCTGAACGCTGAATGAAGCTGCTAACGGAATGTTGGCAAATACACCTGCATTGAACCCGATTTTAGATTTCTGATCATCAAGACCACTGTCTTTTGAAAGTGAAGAAACGTTCATTCCTCCTTTTACCCCAAATGTTACTGGATTAGAAGATGTGTTTCCTGTCTGTTGAGCGAATGCGAATGTTCCTGCAGTTAACGCTAATCCTAAAATTAACTTTTTCATAACTTTAATTTTTTTAATTTTACTCTTTCTTAATTTTAAATTTTACTACTTGTTCAGCTTTTCAGTTGAACGCAGAGTATCTTTCAAATTGCTTGCCAAAAATATTTTTTATGATTAAAATCAATAAAAAAATCACTTAGTGTTTAAGTGATTTTTGAAATATGTAATTGAATTACAGTTGATTATTAATTTAAATAAACATTTGTTTAGAAGGTGTCTAAATTGACAATTTTGTTAAAAATAACCTTTTAAACGGGTTTGTTTTTCCAAAAAACCGTTAAGCATTATTCAATTTTCTGTAAAAAGATAGAGATTCAAGGATATTTTCCTGGCTGCACTGGTGATCATAAGTACAAGCACCGATTCCGGAAAGTAATGAAAAGTTGATTTTACTGTCTGTATTCTTTTTATCATTCATTAATAATGCCGTGATATCTTCATCTTTAAAATCATTGATATCAAGGTAAGGATAGTATCTCTGAACATTTTCGATGACCATATTTGCATCTGTTTCAGAAATAAGATTCTCCAGATAAGCCAGATGAGCCTCCGCAATCATTCCCATTGCAACAGCTTCCCCGTGAAGAATAGGATTTCCCTGCTGTAAGCATAAACTTTCTACAGCGTGGCCTATGGTGTGCCCGAAATTCAATGTTTTTCTGATATTCTGTTCGTGGAAATCTTTGTCTACAACATCCTGCTTGATATTCATAGAAGTCTGAATATGTGGAATTACTGTTTCTACCTCCAGTTTACGAACCTGAATCAGCTGGTCCCAATGATTTTTATCAGCAATTAATCCATGTTTCAGCATTTCAGCGAATCCGCTTCTTAATTCTTTAAATGGTAATGTTTCTAGGAATTTCGGGAAAATAAAGATCTGTTCCGGGAAAGCAAAAGTTCCCACCATATTTTTATAGTGCATCAGATCAATGCCTGTTTTTCCTCCTATGGAAGCATCACACATTGATAAAAGGGTAGTAGGGATATTGATGAACTGTATTCCTCTTTTATAAGTAGATGCCACAAATCCTCCCATATCCGTAATTACACCGCCGCCAAGGTTGATAACCAGTGCTTTTCTGTCTGCCTGCATCTCTGTAAGAATTTCCCAAAGTTGGTTGGCAGTCTGGATATTTTTCATTTCTTCTCCTGCTTCAATCTCTAAAATTTCAAAGCCCAAATCTGTTTCCATATTTCCTAAAAGAATAGGAAGGCAGTATTCATGAGTGTTTTCATCTACCAGAATGAAAATTTTACTGAAAGATTTTTCATGAAGAAACTCGTTAAGCTGAGAAAAATTATCGTTTAATATTGTTATCATCTTCTAATATTTGTAAAGTTAAAATGTAAACTATATTGCAAAGTTATGATTCTTAATTTTTAACTCGTAACTAAATTACTATCTTTGCAAAAATTTTTAGAATGAGCAGAGATAATAATAATTCAGACAGATCAAAGAGACCAAGAATTTCAACTAAGAAAAGTTCTGATGATTCTCGTGCTTCCAGATCTGGAAATTCTTCAGGATCAAAACCTTTTAAGAAACCTTTTTCTAAAGACGGAGGCAAACCAGCTCCAGAACATAGAGGTTCTAACTCAAAATTTGAAAAGAAACCTTTCAAGAGAAGTACAGACAGCTCTGAAGGTTCCAACGAAGATACGGGTTCAAAATCTGAAAGAAAACCTTACATCACGAATAAAAGTGAGAGTTTTGAGAGAAAATCTTTCGGAAAACCAAAAAGAGGAGGAAATAGCTTTGATGCAAGAGATAAATATGAAAGAGGTAGTCTGAAATATGGCAGAAGACCCTCTAATGGAGAGGAAAGAGAAGACAGAGCAAAATCTTTTGTACAAAAAAGAAGGTTAAACAAAATTGACAAAGATGTTCATAAAGACACTATCCGTCTTAATAAGTATATTGCCAATTCAGGAATCTGCAGCAGGAGAGAAGCTGATGAGCTTATTACCCAGGGATTGGTAGAAGTAAACGGAAAAGTAGTCAATGAAATGGGCTATCAGGTACAGAAAACAGACAGAGTAGTTTTCGACGGACAAAATATTACTCCGGAAAAACCTGTTTATGTACTTTTGAATAAACCAAAAGGATATATTTCTACAACGAAAGATGACAAAGCCAGAAAAACAGTAATGGATCTTGTAGCGAATGCTTCTCCTTACAGAGTTTTCCCGGTTGGAAGATTGGACCGTTCTACAACAGGGGTTATTTTATTGACCAATGACGGGCACATGACTAAAAAATTAACGCATCCATCTTTTGATGCTAAAAAGATTTATCATGTAACGTTGGATAAGAAGCTTACAGGTGAAGATCTACGTCTTATCGCAGAAGGAATCCGTCTTGATGAAGGAGTAGCAGTGGTTGATCAGATTTCGTACATTGAAGGGAAACCTAAAAATGAGATTGGAATTGAGATTCATATCGGATGGAACCGTGTTATCAGAAGAATATTCCAAAGATTAGGGTACGAAGTGGAATCTTTAGACAGAGTAATGTTTGCAGGATTAACGAAGAAGAATATCAAGAGAGGACACTGGAGAATCCTTACAGAACTGGAAGTGAATAACCTTAAAATGCTTTAATATTAGATTCAGGTTTGTAACCTATTTCATTTTTTAAAAGTACATTTAAGTGTAAAAAATAAAAAGCGCAGAAAGTAATTCTGCGCTTTTTTTATATAGGGCTATGAGTTTCAGAATTTCAATAGTATTACAATTCAACTCATCATTTATAATTCATTATTATCCAAGCACTGTTACCCCTTTTTCAATCATCTCGTAGATGGCATCTCTGGCGTTGTCTGGTTTTACATTTACAGCACGTGTTCCATTGAAGTGAAGACAAGTTACATATCCGTTGGCTACAGCATCCTGAGCAGTGAATTTAACACAATAATCTAATGCCAATCCTACGATTTCTACCAATTGAATATCATGATATTTTAAGAAATCATCCAGTCCGGTTTTCATAAAATGATTATTATCCTGGAAGCCGCTATAGCTGTCGATTTCAATATTTTTACCTTTTTGTATAATGTGGGTTACTTTGTCTCTGTTCAGATCTTTATGGAATTCTGCTCCGAAAGTTCCCTGAATACAGTGATCCGGCCACATAAACTGTGGAACACCATTTAAAATAATACTTTCTCCAACCTGTCTGCCATTGCTGCTTGCAAAGCTTTTGTGGCCTGCAGGATGCCAGTCCTGTGTAAGAACCACCTGATCGTATGCATTTTCCTCCATCAGAAGATTGATATACGGAATAATTTCGCTGGATCCAGGGACTGCAAGTGCTCCGCCTTCACAAAAATCATTCTGTACATCGACTATTATTAACGCTTTTTTCATATTTTGATTTCTCGAATTTTTGATAAATTTACAAAACTAATCTTCAAAAATTTGTCCAAAACCAAATTATCGGACAAATCGGCAAAATAAATTTGTAAGACTGATAAAATGAGGGTTCAAGCCTCAAAATAATCAAACTTTGTTTACAGAGTATTGGATTTTGGGATATAAACCAAATATCAATAGCTTATCTTTGCAGTAAATAAGTATTTTTATGTCATTTGAATCGTTAGGATTATCACACAATATTATTCGTTCCGTTAAAAAGCTGGGATATTTAAAGCCATTTCCAATACAGGAGCAGGCGGTTCCTGTTATTTTGCAGGGGAAAGATCTGATGGGAATTGCACAGACAGGTTCCGGAAAAACGGCGTGTTTTGTAATGCCGATTTTAGAAAAACTACAGAATTCGGAAGTTAAAAAAGACCGTAATGTTCAGGTTTTAATATTGGTTCCTACACGTGAATTGGCCATTCAGATTGATGAAGTTTTCAGAGCTTTTACAGAAAATCTGAAGCGGGAAATTCGTACAATGGCTGTTTATGGTGGTGTTTCTATCAATCCGCAGATGAAAGGAATGTTTGGGGTAGAAGTTCTTATTGCTACTCCCGGACGTTTGTTAGATTTAATTGATCATAATGCATTGAGTATTTCAGGAATTCAGCATTTGGTGATTGATGAAGCGGATAAAATGTTTCAGCTGGGCTTTGGAGAAGAAATGAATAAACTTTTCGCAATGATGCCTGTTGTCAAACAAACCAATTTGTTTTCAGCGACTTTAAATGATAAGGTTTCTGAAATGAAAGAACGCCTTTCTATCAATCCTACGATTATTGAAATTAAGAAAGAAGAAGTTGAAATTGATAACATCGAACAGCTGGCATATCATGTTTCTCCGGAAGATAAAGGACCTTTTTTACGTTATTTAATTAAAGAGAAAAAGGTTGAAAAGGCTTTGATTTTTGTTTCGTCTACAAGATCTGCAGATAATCTGGTTGAAAAACTTAAAAAGAATAAAATTAAAGCAGTGGCTATTCACAGCCAGAAATCACAAGGGGCCCGAAGAAATAACCTGGAAGAGTTTAAGGTAAACGGAGCTCAGATCCTGGTGGCAACAGACCTGATTGGACGTGGAATACACATCGAGTCGTTACCATGTGTAATCAATTACGAATTGCCGCGTTCTCCTTTGGATTATATTCACCGTATCGGTAGAACGGGACGTGCAAACGAGAAAGGAACAGCAATCAGTATTCTGACGGATGATGAATTGCAGCATTTCAGAGTGATTCAAAAGAAAATGGGAAAAAAAGTAACCTTGCAAAGAACAGAAGGTATTGATCTGCATGGGTATTAATTCTTCAATATAATTTATAAAAAGGCTTCAGTTGATCAGTGAAGCCTTTTTTGTGAACAATTGGTACCACAAAAATTGTTATCTCTACAATTAATGCTTTATTCACCTTAGTTTCTTGAATTTTTGATAAATTTACACCAATGATATTCGAAAATTGTCCCAAAAGGTAATGACCGGACAAATCGGCAATATTTAAAAATTAAAAAACCTTGAGCAATGAGTGATTTAGAGAAAAAAAAGTTTCCAATAGGCCCGTTTGAAGCTCCCGAAAACATCTGCGATACCACATTGGATACTTACATCAAAGTGATTAAAGACTTTCCAGGCAGGTTAAAAAATCTCATTGAACATTTTACAGACGATCAATTGGATACTCCCTATAGAGAAGGAGGCTGGACTGTAAGACAACTTGTGAATCATCTTTCAGACAGTCATATGAATAGTTTTATACGTTTTAAGCTTGCTCTTACAGAAGATAACCCTACTATAAAGCCTTACGATGAAGCTAAATGGGCAGAGCTTCAGGATAGTTTCCATATGCCTGTAAAGCCGGCCATGAGAATGCTGAAAGGAACACATCAAAGATGGGTTGTACTCCTTAAAAGCCTTACCAATAAACAGTTTGAAAGAACTTTTCACCATCCTGAGCATAATAGAGATTATAATTTAAGAGACAGCCTTGCTTTATACGTTTGGCATTGTAATCATCATTTTGCCCATATTGAAAATCTGAAGATAGAAAAAGGTTGGTAAGGAAGAATCTTAATAATCCCATATACTATAAGGAAATTGTAGACAGAATTTCCATGTTATCTGAAAATTCCTCTGGAAAGTGGGGAGAAATGGACGTATGTCAAATGTTAAAGCATTGTGATTTAGTTCTTCAGGTCGCTTTGAAAAAGGTGGAACTTCCCCGTATCAATGTTGTGTATAAGACAATAGGAATCATCACAAAAGCAGAAATGTATGTCTTCAATAATGGAATTCCCAGAAACATGCCTACTTTTCAAAAACTAATCGTTAATTTTGAGTGTGATTTTGATGAATCAAAAACCAATCTGCTGAAAACACTGGAAGAATTCCGGGAAGCTTGTGAAAAAAACAACCTGCCGGATCATCACAGACTATTCGGAAATATGACTGAAAAAGACTGGACATTTTTGGAGTACAAACATCTTAATCATCATCTAAAACAATTTAATGTATGAGTTTTTTTGATAAAATATTCGGTGGAAAAAACGAAACCCCTGACCAAAAAACATTCTGGAAAAAGATAGAGTCTGAAGAAGACCTTACAAAAGCGATAGAAGACTCTTTTCAGAATAAGATTGCCATATTTAAACATTCAACAAGCTGTTTTATCAGCAAAACTGTGCTGAAGAACTTTGAGAGAGAAGTTGAAAACTCAGATCAGCCGGTCAATGTATACTACCTTGATCTGTTGGCTCACAGAACGATTTCCAGTAAAATAGCTGCAGATTTTGAGATCAGACATGAAAGCCCGCAGTTGATTGTCATAGAGAACGGAAAACCTGTAAACAATGCATCACACCAGGATATTTCTTTAAGCCAGATTGTATCATGAAGAATATAAATGATTATTTAGCCAAAGTTTTAAATGTTCCTCTTCAAAATGTGAACACCTGTAGTCTGCACTATGAAGTAAAGAAAATTCCTAAAAACCAGTTTCTTCTTCAGTATGGCGAAATATGCCGGCATATTTTCTTTGTAGAAAAAGGACTGATAAAGATGTATTCTATTGATAAAAATGGAAAGGAACACATTATACAGTTCGCTCCTGAAAGCTGGCTGATTTCTGACCGAAGCAGTCTTTATTTCAATGAAAAATCCATTTATTATATTGAAGCAGTGGAAGATTCGGAAGTTCTGTTTCTTCATCCTGATTTCTTTAATAAATTGGTGGAACAGTTTCCAAACAGTATTGAAAGAAGTGATTTTCTGCTTCAGAAACATATCAGAAGTCTTCAAAACAGAATCAACTCCTTGCTTGGTGAGACTGCAGAAGAAAGATATATGAAATTCATTAAAATGTATCCGGATTTACTGCTTAGAGTTCCGCAATGGATGATTGCTTCTTACCTCGGAATTACTCCTGAGAGTCTGAGCCGTGTAAGAAAAGAACTGGCGAGAAAAAATTTCGTTCCAGATAACAAATAACTATCAGATCTTTTTCGCAAGATTCCCAACCTGTCTGAGTTTTGTCTGCGTATCTTCTGACCAAGGAAGTCCTATGCAGAGTCTCATACAGTTTTCAAACTGCTCCTGAAAGGTAAACATTCTTCCGGGAGCAATACTTATGTTTTGCTTGATGGCCAGATCATATAGTTCTGTTGTCCGTATCTTCTTATCAAATTCTACCCATAAAGACAATCCTCCCTGTGGACGGCTGGTTTTGGTACCTTCAGGGAAAGATTCCGCGATCGTCTGAACATAGTTCTGATAATTGTTTTGCAGCGTTCTGCGGAGCTGCTGAAGATGTTTTTCATACTTTCCGGATTTCAGAAAATTGGCTACAGCTTCATTGACAATTGAAATAGAGGATGTGGAATGCAGGAGCTTAAGCTTCAGTATCTTGTCTTTATACTTTCCGGGAGCAATCCAGCCTACACGATATCCTGGAGCCAAAGTTTTTGAAATAGAGCTACAATACAGTACATTCCCGTCTTTATCAAAAGATTTGCAGCATTTCGGACGGGTAGAACCGAAATACAAATCTCCATACACATCATCTTCAATCAGAGGAATGTTATTCTCCGAAAGTATTTTAACAATTTCCTTTTTATTTTCGTCAGGCATACAGCTTCCCAAAGGTGAGTTGAAGTTGGGAATAAGCAGGCAGATATCTATTTTGGGGATTACTTTTTTTAGAGCGTCAATTTCTATTCCGGTAGTAGGATGGGTAGGAAGTTCCAGCACTTTTAGACCCAATCCGTTGGCCAGCTGTAGAATTCCCGGGTAGCAGGGACTTTCAATAGCAATTGTATCACCAGGTTTCCCCAATGCCATTAAGCAGAAAGACAAGGCGTTCATTCCGCCATTGGTCGTAATCAGGTCGTTTTCACTCAGGTTTCCTCCCCATTGCAAAGAACGTATGGCAATCATTCTTCTCAACTTCAGATTTCCCTGAAGTTCTTCATATTCAGTACCACCTTCTTTTAATTCTCTGATGGCATTTACAATTTCTTTTTTCAGTTTTGCCTGAGGTAAGAGATCTCCGGACGGAACACCAATAGAGAAAAAAGTAAGGTCCTTTTTACCCATATTTTCATATATTTTACTGATCAGTTCATCCGGTTCATCATTATTGGCAATCAATGACGGGCGGCTCACTTCCGGCAAAGGAAGTTTTGCAGATAATAACTGGCTCACAAAATAACCCGATTGCGGCTTGGATTCTACCAAAGACTGGGATTCCAGTTCCAGAAAAACACGCTTGGCTGTGTTCATACTTACCTGATGTTCATGGCATAGCATCCTTACCGAAGGAAGCTTATCCCCCGCCTTTAAAATACCATTCCTGATCTGTCCTGCAATACCGTCTGCAATTTCTGTATATAAAAATTCTTTATTCATATTATTAAACTGTGCTCATGCAAATATACAAAACTGATACTGTGTTTATTTAATTATCCTTTCTAATTTTGAACCATCAATTAAAAGTTTCAATACAATGATGACAAAACAGATATCAAAAGATGAAAATATAAGTGGATGGATCAACGGCTTTATAGGTGTTGTATTATTTAGCGGTGGTTTGCCCGCTACCAAATTAGCAGTAATGGAAATGAGTCCCACCTTTGTAACGATAGTTCGTGCAATGGTGGCTGGGATATTAGCTCTTGTGGTATTGTGGCTGGGTAAAGAAAAACGTCCCGTTAAAGAACAGTTAACTCCTTTACTCTTGGTTTCTCTTGGCTGTGTGGTAGGTTTTCCTCTTTTGTCAGCATTGGCTCTGCAATACCTTACTTCCGCCCATTCTATCGTATTTCTGGGAATGCTTCCTTTGGCAACTGCTGTGTTCGGGGTAATGCGTGGCGGTGAAAGACCTCATCCTGTATTTTGGTTTTTCTCAATTGTAGGAAGTCTTTTAGTAATTGGATATGCCGTTTCCCAAGGGATATCTGCCTCGCCCATTGGCGACATTCTGATGCTGCTAGCCGTTATTTTATGTGGTATGGGTTATGCTGAAGGTGCTAAATTATCTAAAACATTAGGAGGATGGCAGGTGATTTCCTGGGCGTTAGTACTGGCACTTCCTGTTATGATTCCTTTATTTTTTATTTATTTTCCTGATGATATTCAAAATGTCAGTTTTCAGGGATGGTTCGGGATGGCGTATATTTCTCTTTTCAGTATGTTTATTGGTTTTATATTCTGGTATAAAGGATTGGCGCAAGGTGGTATTGCCACTGTGGGACAGCTGCAGCTGCTTCAGCCTTTCTTTGGATTAGCTTTGGCTGCCTGGCTTCTTAATGAGCAGGTGAGTATGGGAATGCTGGGGGTGACAGTAGGTGTGATCTTATGCGTTGTAGGAACTAAGAAGTTCGCCAAATAATTTAAAATAAAATAACAACTACAAGGAAATAATATTCTTTGCTAAGGACCAAAACCTCCATTCCATAAAAAGGGATGGAGGTTTAAGCATTAATAATCAAACCATTGGATAAATATTAAATTTACGAAACAGTAAAGATAAGATGATTTTATTGATAATTTTTTAGTAAATAAAATTGAAAGCACTTAAAATTGATAATTAATTTAACATTATTTAACTTTTTAATTAATCACAAGGGTGCGATTTTTGTATGTATACGTTCATCAGTTCCCAATGATATTTTTACTAAGACTAGGAAGAGGAAAAAAAGAAGAAGAAAACAACGCCAAAAACAACTATTATGGTTATCGACGAAAAGATTTTGATTTCAGCGGGAGCAGAAACGAGACACTATACCCCTTCAGAAACTATTTTCTGCGAAGGGGATGTATGCAATTATTACTACCAGATTATTAAAGGAGAGGTAAAACTCAATAATTATAATGAGGAAGGGAGAGAATTTATTCAAAATATTTTATCCGACGGAGAAAGCTGTGGAGAATCTATCCTTTTTATAGAAAAACCTTATCCAATGAATGCTGAAGCCATTACAGAATGTACTGTTCTAAGGCTTCATAAAACCGTTTTTTTCAGTTTACTGAACCAATCTCCGGAATTGTACATGGAGGTGAGCAACTTTCTTTCTGAACGCCTTTATTATAAATTTGTGATGATGCAGAATCTTTCATCCCAAAACCCTTCTATACGACTGAAAGGACTGATGGATTATCTTAAAAGTTTTCAAAAGGATATAAGTCCTTATTCTTTTTTGATCCCATTAACGAGGCAGCAGATGGCAAGCCTTACAGGTCTTTGTGTGGAAACCGCTATAAGGACGATCAAACATATGGAAAGGGATAAAATCCTAAGAATTGAAAATCGCAAAATCTTATATTAGAATCAATTTCAGGTATATGATTTTGTGATTTTTCCAATTAAAATCTAGTGAATTTATGAAAACAATAAGCTGCATGAATATTGATGAAAACCTTCTGTACTCTTTTGGTGCGGAAGGCAGGGATTATAAAAACCGTGAGACGATTTTTAAGGAAGGAGATCATGCACTTTATTATTTTCAGATCAGCGAGGGAAAAGTAAAACTTAATAATTATAATGAAGACGGAAAAGAGTTTATTCATAATATTTTAGGCAAAAAACAGAGCTTTGGGGAGGCGATGCTTTTTCTCAGCCAGGATTATCCCATCAATGCCGTATGCCTTGAAGCTTCCAGAATTATAAGACTTCCCAAAAATAACTTCTTTGAAATGATCAGCCAGCATCCTGATCTTTCTCTGGAAATGAATGCCTGTTTTTCACAGGAAATTTATTACAAATTAAAAATGATGCAGAGCCTGGCCTCTCAAAACCCTATGCAAAGGCTGAGAGGATTATTGGATTACCTTAAAAGCTACCATAATGATGACTGCCATCACTGCTTTCACATTGCATTTACAAGACAGCAGATAGCCAATCTCACGGGTCTGCGTGTGGAAACTGTCATCAGAACCTTAAAAAAGATGGAGAAAGAAGGGCATATCACTTTACAAGACCGAAAAATTTTGTATTAATCTGCTTTAACATGACTCAGGTCATAAAAAAGTGAGTTATTAAGACGTATATTTGATATGTAAACGTTTCAAAATACTTAAGACCTTAGTAAAAGGCACGTAAAAAGCATTTGCTTTTATAATCATTTTAACATTACCGACACCCAATTGTTGCCGTCTAATACTAGTCACGGAATGTAATACTCATCTCTAAATATTAATAATTTAGTTATGTACTAGAAACTCAGGAACCATAGTTAGGAGGCCGGGTATTCCAGGCAGACGTAATTCATAATTCTTTTTCCTGGATTGCCTCTTTAGACTTATATAAAGAGGTAATCCTTTTAATACAAACACCATTTTACACCATGCCCAATAAAATATTAGAAACCAATAGTGCAGTTTCTATTACCCAGAAAGGAACTGCAGACAAGACGACTGTCAACAAGGATGAAATGAAAAATGCTCCGCTTCACAAATTCTTTGTAAGTGCCCTGAAAGATATTTATTATGCTGAAAATGCTATTCTTGAAGCATTGGAGAAAATGCAGGAAGCTGCTACCACCGAAGAACTGAAGGGAGCCTTTGAAGATCATCATCTTCAAACCCAAAAACATGTAAAACGTCTGGAGAAAGTTTTCAAACTTATTGACGAAAAGCCCGAAAAAAAAGAATGTAAGGCTATAAAAGGAATCATTGAAGAAGGGGAAGAAGTCATCAAGTCTACAGAAGAGGGCTCTGCAACAAGAGATGTGGCATTGATTATTGCTGCACAAAAAGTAGAACATTACGAAATTGCAACCTATGGCGGACTTGCCCAGCTTGCCACTACCATGGGACATGATAAAGCCGCTGATCTTCTTGAAAGAACACTTCAGGAAGAAGAAGATACCGATTCGCATCTTACAGATATTGCGGAAACATCAATCAATTTTGATGCAGAACAAGAAGACTAACAGTAGACAATAAGCCCCGTAGCTTGCTCTATATGGCTTATTTTAACCATGAAATCAAAATATATATGGACGGTCAGAAAATAATAAAAACGCTGAGACACAAAGATTTTATAAAAATTACCCACACAGGAAAGTGTTTCGAGGATGGAGCCGCAATCTATGCCAAAGAGATCAGGGATAATATCTTTCTTTTATTCATTATCCTGAAAGATATTGATATTGAAAATATACAGGCGTTAATCGCTCATTTCGACTGTTTCAACAGTATCGGATTAAAAGAGCCGGAACAGATCATGTTTTATCTGTCCATCAAAGATAAAAACGACCTCCATTATTTTGAGCAATATTTAAAAGCTTCCCATAACTAATACCCTTTTTGAACATGATATTTGAAAACGACACTTTACAACATTCCGGGCTGAATGATAAAAATAATGCGCTGGAGAATGAATCTTTATTTCCGCTTATTATCAATTCTTACGGAGTGACTGCTTTTCTGATCAAATCATTGGAAAAGATTAAAAATAATGCTCAATGCGAGGTTCTGAAAAGAGTAATAGATGCTTACATGGAAGAATATATCCTTCATATCCGGGAATTCCATACTAAAAACACGATGGAAACTTCTGATATGGATGATGAAATAAGATTTGAATCTCCGGATTTTACTTTGTATGCTAAAACGGCTTACTATAAAGTGCTGAAGGAAGAAGAATATATCAACAGGCTTCTTGAAGTTCTGGAGAAAAGAGCAGATTAATTCTGCAAAATATTTCTTTATCTCACTGCTTTGAACCCCTACACCAACCACAAAAAGATTATGAATATGAAAACCAACGAACACAACAAAAAAGCAGAACAGCTGGATGTACACAGTACTTCCAATGAAAATGAAAAACTGACTACCAATCAGGGCTTAAAGATCAATAACAATCAGGATTCTTTAAAAGCCGGAGAGCGCGGTCCTTCATTACTGGAAGATTTTATTCTGAGAGAAAAGATTACCCATTTCGATCACGAAAGGATTCCCGAAAGAGTAGTACATGCGAGAGGTTCCGGTGCACACGGCGTTTTTAAACTTAACAAAAGCCTTGCAGCCTATACCAAAGCTAAATTTTTAACAGAACCGGGAAAAGAAACTCCTGTTTTTGTACGATTTTCAACTGTTGCAGGAAGTAAAGGAAGTACAGATCTGGCCAGAGATGCAAGAGGTTTTGCTGTGAAATTTTATACTGATGAAGGGAACTATGATCTTGTAGCCAACAATATACCTGTATTCTTTATTCAGGATGCTATGAAGTTTCCGGATCTGGTACATGCGGTAAAACCTGAACCGGATAATGAAATTCCGCAAGCTGCTTCCGCTCACGATACATTTTGGGATTTTATCTCACTCATGCCGGAAAGTATGCATATGATCATGTGGGTGATGAGCGACAGAGCCATTCCGAGAAGTCTGAGAATGATGGAAGGCTTCGGGGTACATTCTTTTAAATTCATCAATGAGGAAGGAAAAGTACATTTCGTAAAATTCCATTTTAAACCAAAACTGGGAGTGCATTCCGTAGCCTGGAACGAAGCTCAGATTATTTCCGGAGTAGATTCTGATTTTCACAAAAGAGACCTTTGGGAAGCCATTGAAAACGGCGACTATCCTGAATGGGATTTTGGGGTACAGCTGATTCCTGAAGAAGATGAGCACAAATTTGATTTTGATCTTCTTGATCCTACCAAACTGGTTCCCGAAGAAGAAGTTCCCGTAGAAATTGTAGGAACATTAACGCTTAATAGAAATCCTGATAATTTCTTTGCAGAAACTGAACAGGTAGCTTTCCATCCCGGACACATTATTCCCGGAATAGATTTCACGAATGATCCACTGCTGCAGGGAAGATTATTTTCATACACTGATACTCAGCTGTCAAGGCTGGGATCACCCAATTTCCATGAAATTCCGATTAACAGATCACTCAATACCGTTCATAATAACCAACGGGACGGGCATATGAGACAACAGATCGTCAAAGGAAAAACGAGCTACGAACCCAATTCCATAGGCGGTGGATGTCCTTTTCAGGCGATGATGTCTGAAGGTGGGTTTACTTCACAAGAGGAAAGAGTTTCAGGGGTAAAGATCAGAGAAAGAAGTAAAAGCTTTGTAGACCATTATTCACAGGCTAAACTATTCTACAATAGTCAGTCGACACCGGAGAAAACGCACCTCCAGAATGCATTGATCTTTGAATTGTCTAAAGTGAATCGTCCTGAAATTAGAGAAAGAATGGTAGGACAGCTAGCATATATTGATACGATTTTGGCCTGGAGAGTTGCAGAAAAATTAGGGGTAGAGGTCAAAAAATTAGAATTTCCCAACCAAAGTCTGCCCGCAGACGGTAATATTGTAGAGCTTCAAAGCGAAGAAAGGGAGCCTAATACAAAGATTTCGGATGCCTTAAGCATGAGACATACCGTTAAAAACACTATTAAAACCAGAAAAATAGGATTTATCCTGGCCAATGGCGCTGATGGCGGAGCTGTCAGCGATCTTAAAACAAAACTTGAAGCAGAAGGAGCCAAAGTGGAATTGATTGCGCCAAGTCTAGCTCCTGTAAGAACCAATGACGGGACAGACCTGACTCCGAAATATTCTCTGACGAATACTGCCAGTGTCTGCTTTGATGCTTTATTCATTTGTTCTGGCGCAGATTCCGTAAAAGAACTGATGATTTCAGAAAATAAACATCATGTACTGCATTTTATCAACGAAGCTTATAAGCATTGCAAGGCCATTTATTTTGGAACAGATACACAGGCTCTTTATCATAATTCCAATGTATCAGCGAAGAAACATGATGATCCGGGTATTATTACATGGGAAGATGGAAAGCCTGCAGATCAATTTATTAATGCTATTGCCAAACACAGAGTCTGGGATCTTGAAATGGAAAGAAACACTTAATCAGAACACCTTCACACCAATTTAAATATGTAAGTAAGCTGCTGTATTGATTCATTCAGCAGCTTTTTAACCTCTCTATTTTATTTTCTCAAATTAATTTTAACCACATTCAAAATATTAACATTATGAATTTTCAACAAAATCTCTTAGAATATATAAGCCAGTCCCTGATGACTACAGATGAGACTATTTCAATTGCTGAAAGTGTCACTTCAGGATGTTTACAGCTGGCTCTTTCACAGATGCCCAATGCCTCAATGTTCTACAAGGGAGGCATGACAACTTATTCTTTACCAGAGAAAGTAAGACTTTTAAAAGTCAACAGACAGGAGGCTGAAGAATGTGACTGCGTCTCAGAAAATATTGCAGAAACCATGGCATTAAACGTTGCCAGACTTTACGAATCGGACTGGTCTATTGCTACAACAGGCTACTGTACACCGAACCGGAGTTCTGACTATAAAATTTTTGCCTATTTCGCATTCTCCTATAAAGGGGAGATCATTCTGACTAAAAAACTGGAATTACATCCCAAAACACAAGCCCTGAATGCCCAGCTGTATTATACGGAATTTATTTTAGGGTGTTTTAAAAGTGAACTCAACAGGCTTTTAATCTTAAAATAAGAAGAAACCTGCAAAAGAAAAATTAAAACATCAAGAGATGGGGAAATTAGAAAATAAATCCGTTTTGATTACCGGAGCAGACAGCGGAATCGGTAAAGCAGTAGCTCTTCTTTTTGCATTGGAAGGAGCTGATATTGCTATTATTTATCATTCCAGTGATCATGACGCCGGAAAAACAAAAGCAGAAATTGAAAATCTGAATAGAAAATGCAGGATTTTCAAAGGTGATATCAATGATTATGAATTCTGTGAAAAGACGGTGAAAGAAGTTATTTCAGCATTTGGGAAGATTGATATTCTCATCAATAATGCGGGAGTTCAGTTTCCCGCGGATACGATTGAAGATCTTGAAGAGAAAAACATCAGAGAGACCTTCGATTCTAATATTGTTGGAATGATTTTATTAACAAAAGTCGTATTCCCTTATTTGAAAGAAGGAAGCTCTGTGATTAATACAACCTCTGTTTCTGCTTATCAGGGACATCCTGAACTGCTAGATTATTCAGCAACAAAGGGAGCTATTGTTTCCTTTACCCGCTCACTGGCATTACAGGCAAAACCAAAAGGAATCCGGGTGAATGCCGTTGCTCCAGGCCCCGTTGCGACTCCGCTTACTGAAGAAACATTTGACGAAAAAGAAGAAAATCCCAATAAGCCTCCTCTGGAAAGAAATGCCACACCGGAAGAAATAGCCTTCAGTTTTTTATTTCTGGCAGCTACAGATGGCTCGCAGGTGACAGGGCAGGTACTTCATCCCAATGGAGGATTGATTGTAAATGGCTAAAATAACAACAAAGAGCCTGTAGGAAATATTTCCACATGAAAAGTGCAAACTATAAACTTTAAACTCAAAGTTATGTCACGCTCCAGTTTCTTTTATCGCAACAGCTTAAGTATTGTTTTGATTTCTCTGATGATCATTTTCTCATAGCACAGTTTTTTATGGGTTGGAAAACGGAAAACAAAGAATTGATTGAAAACTGACAGAATGCTTTAAAGATGAGTGAATACATAAAGCAATGCAATATATTTCTGAATCAAGGTTTTGGTTTGAATCTTTTCAGAACTGGCAGAGTGAATTTATGGCTGTAGCTTCTCTTGTTCTTTTATCTGTCTGGCTTCGTGAAAAAGGCTCACCGGAATCAAAACCCGTTGATATGCCTCATGATGAAACCCCTTGATTTTTATTGAGCTTTGGCTTCACCTGCATAATCGCAAAATAGGATGATGTGAAGGCCGATAAGCTTTGATAGCCTACTTTATAGGCAACTTCACTCAAGGTATACTGTTTGGTATCTATCAATTCTATACTTTTTAAAATCCTTGTCAGCTGCAGGTATTTTTGGAGGGTAATTCCGGTTTCATTTTTAAAAATTCGCTGAAGGCTTCTCACAGACATTTGCGCTTTTTCAGCTAACGAATCAATGTCCAGATTATATTTAAAATGAGCGTTGATATCATTGCATACGGGAATCAACCTTACATCAGCAGGAACAGGAATTTCCAGTCCGCTGCTTTCTTTACAGAAGTTGGGAAGACTCTTTAATATAGCTTTAAAGAAAATATCCTGCTCCTCATTTTCATCCAACGATTGGTTCCATTTTGAAGCATACAAAAGCATTTCCTTTAGAACAGGAGGAACGGCAAATACCTGTACATTCTGATAAAATTCATCTTCAAAAACTGACTTGAACAGAAACACCATCAGATTCACCGTTTGTGCTTCAGAAGTTATTTTGTGGGCTTTTTCTGACGGAATCCAGATGACATGATGCTGTGGGACAAGATAGATTTTCCTGTCAATATGGAAATATTGGTACCCTTCTTCCACAAACGTAAGCTGGGCACGGTTGTGCTGATGTTCATAATCGTCATGTTTCCAGTCTTTTTCACACCATACGTAAGCTTCCTTCTCGATGGAATCTACAAACTGGCTTTCCGTTTTTTCAATCAGTCCACATTTCATGTTGTCGTTTTGTATGTATATTTTGGCAAATTTAATAAAAACGACAATAGTAATTTTGTATCATCAAGATAACAGACCTTAAAAACAATAGTCTCAACAAAAAATATTAACTTATATCTTATTCTGAATGAAAAAATTATGTCTTTTTTTTATTTTAATTTTATTATCTAATATCACCAATATCATGGCACAAAATAAAGCTAAAATACTGGTTCTTATCCATTCTGATAATGGCGGAACCTACGAACTGGCCAAAGAGATCGCCAAAGGCATTGAAAGCGAAAATAATGCAGTTCCTTATATCAAATTAGTCAAAGCTTCCCAACATCCCAATCTGAAAAATCTGCCTGTAGCTACCGTAGATGAACTGACAAATTATGATGGAATTGCTTTTGGTTCACCGGTTTATTTCGGGAATATCAGTACAGGAATGAGTGAATTTTTATCCAAAACCGCTCAGCTTTGGACCAATCACGCTTTGGAAGGAGTTCCGGCTGCTGTTTTCATGTCAGCGGGAAGCGGGGCAGGAAAAGAACTTGCACTTCAGGCATTCTGGAACAGCCTTGCCGTACATGGAATGGTACTGGTACCTAACGGAATTCGTGGAACAGAAGAACTGAACAAAGCTATTCCACAAGGAAATACCGTTTTGGGAGTGACAAGTATGGCTTCTTTAAAAGACGTTGAAAGACCTACCAAAGGAGAACGAAATATTGCTGAGCTGCAGGGAAAAAACTTTGCAAAAATAGCTTTGGCATTGAAAGATACCCGTCCGAAAAAAAGTACACCAATTGTTGAAAATCGTCAGAACTTCAATGAAATACTGAAACAAAAAAATATTATGCTTCCACAGGTTCCTAAACCCGCAGGAAACTATCAGCCGTTTGTTCGTACTGGAAATCTGGTATTTATTAATCAGGTTGCTTTGAAAGACGGGAAAATTCTCAATCCGGGAAAACTGGGTGTTGAAGTGAATGAACAACAGGTAAAAGACGCTACAAAAGTGACCATGCTGAACGTTATTTCTGTTTTGAATGAAGCGGTAGGAGGAGATTTGAGCAGAGTAAAACAATGTGTGCAGCTTACAGGAATTTTCAATACAAAAGACGATTATACAAAACATGCAGACTTGATGAATGTTGCTTCTGATCTTGCCGTTGAAGTTTTCGGAGACAAAGGAAAACATGCCAGAGCGACTTTTGGAGCCTCTTCAATTCCGGTGAATTCTTCTGTTGAAATTCAGGCGGTTTTTGAAATAGAATAGATTTCAAAAAAATAAAATCTGTGGTTACTATTGGGCCACAGATTTTCTTATTTGTTAAAAAAGCTTAGCAAAAACCTCTGAAATAACAGGAATACTTTGTTCCAGCTGTTCCTCAGAAAGTGCTCCATAGCTCAATCTGAATCCATTTACATGATGCTGACTGTACTGTTTAGGGTGAATGATTTTTATATTTTTTTCCAATAACTGAGCGGTTACGGCATCCCAATCTAATTTTACTTTAGGCACAATCCAAAAAGCAAGTCCGCCCTCAGGCAGTGTAAAATCTGCAATACCAGTCATATGCTTTTTCAGCAGCTCAAAAACAAAATCTCTTTTATTCTTGTAATGAACGGTTGCTTTTCTGATGTGTTTCTTTACCGCTCCTTCTTTTATCAGCTGAAGAACGGCCTGTTCCATAATAACATCTCCATGTACATCAATAATCTTTCTCAGATCTCCTATTTTTTTCAGTAATTCCTGATTGGCAGTGGCGAGATAACCAATTCTTAATGCGGGTGCAACAACCTTACTCAACGTTCCGATATAAACATAATTCTGAAGCTCCGGAAAGCTTGAAATCGGCAGGATAGGGCGGTAACCGAAATGAAACTCATTATCGTAATCATCTTCAATGATCGTAATATTGTATTGGTTTGATAATTCTATTAACCTTAATCTTCTGGATAAACTCAGGGTAACGGTAGTAGGATATTGTCTGTGAGGCGTAATGTATATCGCTTTTATATTCTGATGCTTTGTTAAAAGCTTTTCAATGGCTTCAATACTGATTCCTTCTTTATCTACAGTAACAGGTAAAAGCTGTGCTCCTGCATATTCAAAAGCTTGCCATGCAGGCTGATATCCCGGATCTTCTACAATAACAGCGTCACCGGAAGTAAAAAGAGTCTGAGCGGTCAAAAACATTCCCATCTGGCTGCCTCTTGTTATAGAAAGCTCATCTTCATGAATATGCATTCCGCGCTGATGATTGAGCATTTGGGAAATCATTTTTCGAAATTCTTTATCACCATGTTCATCTCCATAGCCCATCATCTGCCACTTTGCCTTGATGCTGAAAATCTGTCTATAGGCCCTTGCCAGCTCCGTTACGGGAGCAATTTTGCTGTCCGGATGACCATCATCGAAATTGATTAAAACTCCAGTAGATTGGCTCTGTTGATGCGGGGAATGATGAGTGGCTTCTGCATTTCTGTCATGCAAAAGAGGCAGTTTTTCTGATACAAAAATTCCTTTCCTTTCTTTTGAAATCACCCATTCTTCATTGATCAGTACCTGATAAGCTTCTACCACGGTATTTCTGTTGATTTTTAGGGTTTGTGCAAGATTTCGGCTTCCGGGGAGTGCATCTCCGGCTTTTAATCTTCCTGAGCGGATATCACTGATAATGGTATCTGCAATCTGTAGATAAACGGCTTTATCAAGCTTTTTATCAATTTCCAATTCTAATTTCCAAGGGCGTAACATCTGGACTATCTATTTGTGTAAAAACTGAATCATTTGAATAGTCCAAATATAAAATAATTTTGTCATGCAATAAAGCACGAAACCATAATAATTTTAAAATCATGGATAAGAAACAATTCAGTTCTAAAGATTTCCACGAAACTTTTGCAAGACCAAAGTATGTAAAACCAAGCCATTTGATTCATAAAAATGTAGAAAATGCAGGAGAACACAATCAGTTTTCAACAGAAAGAAAGCATCCTGTTTTCTTTGTAGATCTACCAAGTAAGAATGTCAGTATGACGATTGGCGGGCTCACTCCAGGGCAGCAAACCAACAGACACCGCCATACCTACGAAACCGTATTATATGTGATCGAAGGGAAAGGCTGGACAGAAGTAGAAGATGAAAGAGTACATTGGGAAGCAGGAGATGCTGTATATATTCCTTCATGGGCATGGCATAAGCATCAAAACCTAAGCAATACTGAGCCTGCCAAATATATTGCCTGCGAAAATGCTCCCCAATTGCAGAATCTGGGTGTTGCTTTGAGAGAAGAAGAGGGCAGAGATCTTTAATAATCAATAGGTAAACCATTAAGATACTTTCATTGTTAAACTCTATTGATGCGGATATGATTTTTTTCAATGCGAAGATCAACTTAATATTCTTAACATCTTAAGTTCTCTTAATGGTTTAGAATTATTTTAAATTTTTAAATCAGCAAAACATGAAAAATGTTCCATTTAAAGGGATTATTGCTTATCCCATAACACCTTTTGATGAAAATGAAAAAGTAAATATTCCTCTTTTCAAGCATCTGGTAGAAAGACTGGTTACTTCCGGAAGCCATGGAATTGCTCCATTGGGCAGTACAGGGGTAATGCCTTATTTATCTGATGAAGAAAAAGAAGAACTGACAGAAGCTACTTTGCAGCAGGTAAGAGGACGAATTCCGACCCTTGTAGGAGTTTCCAATCTTACGACAGAGAAAACAATTCATCATGCTCAGTTTGCAGAAAAAGCAGGTGCTGATGCAGTTATGATTATACCGATGAGTTACTGGAAACTTACGGACGATGAAATTGTAACGCATTATGATGCCGTAGCAAGTAAAATATCTATTCCGATTATGGCTTACAACAATCCGGCAACGAGTGGAGTAGACATGTCGCCAGCCCTATTGAAAAGACTCCTGGAGATTCCTAATGTTACCATGATTAAGGAAAGCACGGGAGATATTCAGAGAATGCACTTTTTAAGAAGAGAATTGGGAGAAGAAGTTGCATTCTATAACGGTTCCAATCCTTTGGCGCTGGCTGCCTTTTCTGCCGGAGCAAGAGGCTGGTGTACTGCAGCCCCGAATCTTATTCCTGAACTAACGATCAGCCTTTATAATGCCGTTGAGGAAGGAAATCTTGAGAAAGCAAAAGCTATTTTCTACCAACAGTTCGATCTTTTAAAATTTATTGTCAATAAAGGATTACCGAGAGCTGTAAAATCAGGTCTTACGATTCTGGGCGAAGATGGCGGAAATTTGAGAAGCCCTTTAAAACCACTTCAGGAAAAAGAAACTGAAGAATTGAAAAATATTATTAAAACCCTTGTTAATTAATACCATCTTATGAAAAAATCCATTTTTTATCATGCAGGATGCCCTGTATGTATCAGCGCAGAACATGACATTACCAACCTGATAGGTCTTGAAAATGTTGACATTATCCATTTGGGAAATGACAGAAACAAAATTGAAGAGGCTGAAAAGGCAGGCGTAAAGTCTGTACCTGCTTTAGTAACACCCAATGGGAACGTTCTTCATATTAATTTTGGAGCATCTATGGAAGATGTGAAAAAATAGAATATTAATCTTGTTGTATAAACGGCTCAATTTCTTGAGCCGTTTTTTATTATTCATTCAGAGCTTTTATATTGTAGCATTTCCTTCTACACCGTCAGAATTATTAGTTTTATTCCCTGTGATTGCAGAAGCAACAAAGCTAAACAGGCTGACCAGTTTTCCTGCTTTAGTGTCCCAATAATAAGTTTCCTTAGGTTCTACACGGATAATAGTAACATTGGGATCGTCTTTTCCGTCGAACCAGGCTTTTGCTAAGGGAGACCATTTTTCTTCTATGGTAGCTTTATCCCGATAAACAGAAGCTTCTCCGTACACCGAAAGATACTGAGAATCACTGTTATTCATAAAAAACAACTGTACCCTGCGGTCTTCTTTGATTTCAAAATTCTTATTACTGTTTCCACTGCTGATAAACCAGAGATTTCCACTGTCATCCGTTTCCTGCAGGGTCATTGGCCTTGAGTTGACAGGAACGGTTTCCAATTCTGTACAGAACATACATATTCTTGCACTTTCCGAGAGTTCTTTGATTTTTTTGATCGCCTCAAGATGGCTGAGATTCTGTGTTGACATAATATAATATTTTAAGTGATTGATGTAGGCTAAATCATTCAAATACCTGACCAAATGGCAATAAAGTGTGGTATCTGGAGTAGATTTCTTTTCAGAATCCTCCGTGTAATCTATCTGATAAGTAAGAGGATTTGAATAGTAAAACAGTTTCTTTTTCTGCCAAAAAGTTTATGTACATTTGATGCATGCAGATTTCGCCTCCTAAATATTTGGCTCCTTTTATCAGGCATTATATCTTTTTGGAAAATTCTGAAAAGGATATAAGGAGTTTAAGACTGTTTACTGATGGCAGTTCCGGACTTATTCTATCCGGAGATATGAATCTGTATTCAGGTATTTTGGAAGACCGGATGCCTCTTTCTTTTTTTTATGGAACGTTAAATAGCTATAAAGATTTCTCCTCAAAAGGGAAATTTTCCTTGATTGCCATTGTATTTCAACCCTATTTTTTAAATATTCTTTTAAAAACATCCGCCAAAGAAGTTAGAAATCAGATCGTTTCTGTGGAAGATGTTTTAAAAGATCAACTGGAAGTATTTCAGGAAAAACTTTTTAATAAAGCTGATCCTTTGACTGTTATCAATGATCTGAATGTTTTTTTTACTGAATTTTTATCTGAAAAAATAGATACGGATCATCATATTATTGCGGCCACACAGCAATATATTCTTCAAAATAAAGGGGTTGTAGCATCCAAAGACCTGGAAAAATTCACAGGATATTCTGAACGTCACCTGGAAAGAAAGTTTGAATTTCATATGGGAATATCTCCTAAAAAATATGGAAATATTATCCGTCTTCATTACTTTTTAAGCCTTATAAACAGAGGTATTGATCATAAAAGTATGACGATACTTTCTTATGAAGCAGGTTATTCTGACCAGTCCCATTTGATCAGGGAATTTAAAAACAATATCGGGCTTACTCCCAAACAGTATTTGAAGACAGAAAATAAAATGGCTGTCAATTTCATTCAGTTGTAAATAAGCATGTCGGTTTTATACAATTTTTTATAAGCAGAGTCATCTAGTTTTGCTTAAAAAATCAATGAATATTAAAATTTCAACGGCACAATTTGAAAACAAAAGCGGTGATAAGGCTTACAATTTGTCTGTCATAGAAAAACTGGCCAGCCAGGCTGCTTCTCAGGGATCTCATGTCATTGCTTTTCATGAATGTTCCATTACAGGGTATACTTTTGCCCGGGAACTTTCTAGAGAACAGCTTCTTGATATTGCAGAACGCATTCCGGAAGGAGAGAGCATTCAAAAACTGCAGGAGATTGCAACTCAGCATAACATCACCATATTGGCCGGATTATTTGAAAAAGATGAACATGATAATCTTTTCAAAGCCTATGTATGTGTTGATAAAACGGGGCTGAAAGCTAAGTACAGAAAATTACATCCTTTTATCAATCCTCATCTTACACCAGGTAATGAGTATTGTGTATTTGATATCATGGGCTGGAAGTGCGGCATTCTCATCTGCTATGACAATAATATTATTGAAAATGTTAGAGCTACAAGGCTTCTTGGTGCAGAAATTATTTTTATGCCCCATGTTACAATGTGTACCCCTTCCACAAGACCGGGAGCGGGTTTTGTAGATCCTCAGCTTTGGGAAAACAGAGAATCAGATCCTACATCTTTGCGTTTAGAATTTAATGGCATGAAAGGCAGAGACTGGTTGATGAAATGGCTTCCATCAAGAGCTTATGATAACGGAGCGTATATTGTTTTTTCAAATCCTGTTGGGATGGATGATGACCAGTTGAAAAACGGATGTTCTATGATTATAGATCCTTTCGGAGATGTTATAGCAGAATGCAGGTCATGGGAAGACAGTTTTGAATCTGCAGTTATTACTTCTGAAAAGCTTAACCAGTCAGGAGGAAGTCGGTATATTAAAGCAAGAAGACCTGAATTATACAGAGATATCATAGGGCAGGAGCATTCATCTGAACAAAAAGTAGTATGGCTTGATGATAAAACTGTTTAAAAATATAAAACCCTCCCGCGACACTGTCTGGGGAGGGTTTATTATCTTATGGATTGATTGTTTTTTGAAGATCACTCCAGGCACCGCCATTGTAAATATGTTTGAAACCTCTTTCTTTAAGAATATTTTCTGCTTTTACACTTCGGAGTCCGTGTGAACATACTGTGATATATGTTTTATCGGGATCCAATTCCACATACCGTTCTCTGATTGTTCCTAATGAAATATTAACCGAACCTTCTATATGTCCCGTTTCATATTCCTTTTCAGTTCTTACATCAAGAATTACTGCTCCTTTTTTGATCAGTTCAGGTAATCCGTTATCTAAGGTCTGAAAACGGTAAACTCTATAGACAACATACATCAAAATAGCTATTCCGCAGACTATCAAAACGTTTCTCATAGCTTGCTTAAAATTTTCCAGTCAATATAAAATGTTCCAAAAGGAATAAAACAGGCAAGAATCACCTTCCATGTTATCTCTTTAAATTTCCATTTCTGTTCAACACCAATGCTCAGTGTATTGAACAGAAAGAGCAGGAATAACGTTCCATGAACGGGGCCTATTAATCGTACAAATAAAGGATTTCCCATCCAGTATTTCATAGGAACGGCAATGCATACTAAACTGAGCAATGAAATGCCTTCCAGAATAGCCAGAATTCTTAGCCGGCCGATTTTTGTTTTCAATAAATCTATCATAATTATCTGAAATAAGGTCTGTTTGCTAAAGGAGAAAAAGGCCATGGAATGGCAATGAAAATAATGATCAGTGCAAGAGAAAACCAGAGGCCCATAGTTTTGAATTTGTCTTTATCTGAAAGTTTTCTTTTGGCTAAAGCGGAACCAATTGTGATGACAACAACAGCAGTAATCATCAATGAAATATGAATCAACCCAAAAAACAGGTGTTCAAAAGATTCTTTGGCTGCATTAAAATTTTTCCAGAAATATTGGATGACTGGACTTTTGAAATAAAATATCATCCCGATAATCAATTGAACATGAGCTATGGTAGCTGTCCAATGTCTTACAGAATTGTCTGTTCCGGTAAATTTTCTACCTGAATAATATCCTTTAAAAGAACGGTAAATCGCATAAATTAAACTTATTAAAACCAGCCAGCGGGTTTGAGAATGTAAAAAAGTAAGGGTTTGATACATTGTTTATTTTTTAGAACAGAGCAAAGGTATAATAAAAAAATACTAATTAGTATGTTTTTGGTTAAAAAAATTATTGCAGGGTTTTCAAATATGATTTAAGTCCTTTTAAATAAACAAGATACACCTCTTTTGAATTTTCAACTTTTCCAAGATTTCTGATGCCCCAATATCCGGAAATTACAAAAACACTTACTTCTCTGGCACTTACTTCTTGCTTAATGATTCCAGCTTCTTTGCCTTTTTCAATACTTTCTGTGAAAGCATTTTCCCACTCTTTTGAAAGTTCATGTAAAGCATGGGTAAAGGCGGTATGCCATGGTGCCATTTGCTGTATAAAATTAGAAGTAGGGCAGCCGTATTCAACTTTTAAAAAGTCTGTTTCCATCAGGAGGTTGTAGATAATCTCATAAATATTGTCCAATGGATTTGTGTTACTCTGAAGAGATTCAATAAAATTACGTCTGAAGTTGGGCTTCATCAGTTCGTTGATAATAGCAAGTCCCATTTCGTCTTTGGTTTTAAAATGATAATAAAAAGCACCCTTAGTTACCTGAGTCGTTGCGATAATTTCATCAATGCTTGTGGTCTGAAAACCTTTCACATAGATCAGTTCAAACGCTTTTTGGAGAATAGTAAGACGGGTTGCTTCTGATTTTTTCATTAAAAATGATGATTATTATACAAAGGAACAAATTTTAAATTTAAAAATAAACTATCATTATTCTGATATATTGATACAATTTAAATAATTTTTATAATACAATTATTCGTCGGAAATTTGCCTTGTCAATATCAACAAAATACAAGACAATGAATTATCAAAAAGAAATACAGATAAACACTGCATCAGACACTGTGAAAAAAGGTCTTCCTGCAGCATTATGGGCTCTTACAATAAGTGCCTTCGGGATAGGAACTACAGAGTTTGTGATTGTTGGGCTTCTTCCAACCGTTGCTTCTGATCTTGCGATCACGATTCCTTCAGCGGGATTGCTGGTAAGCCTGTATGCAATAGGAGTAGCTATTGGAGCTCCGATCTTAACGGCGTTAACAGGAAAAATTCCGCGTAAAATGCTTTTGGTTTCCATCATGCTTTTATTTGTTATTGGAAACGGCCTGGCATCTATTGCTCCCGGTTTTATTACTTTAGTGCTGGCAAGAATCCTTACGGGGTTTGCCCATGGGGTTTATTTTTCCATTGGCTCTACCATTGCGGCCTCATTGGTTCCTGAAGAAAAAAGAGCTACAGCGATATCCATTATGTTTGCCGGACTTACGCTTGCCATTGTAACTGGAGTACCACTAGGAACTTTTATTGGTCAGCATTTCGGATGGAGAGCAACTTTTATAGGCGTTTCAATCCTTGGAATCATCGGGTTAGCAGCCAGCTTATTATTGGTTCCTAATAATCTGAAAAACGGAAAGACTGCTTCTTTAAAAAGTCAGTTTAAAGTATTGGGAAACAAGCGTCTGATTTTCGCTTTTCTAATGACAGCCATGGGATATGGAGGTACATTTGTAGTTTTTACCTATCTGTCACCCATTTTACAGAAAATCACTGGATTTCAGGAGTCTACAGTCACTTTTATCCTTCTTATTTATGGAATTGCCATTGCACTTGGAAATCTGATTGGAGGAAAAGTTGCAAATAAAAATCCTTTGAAAGCACTTCTATGGATGTTTGCTGCTCAAGGATTGGTGTTGCTTGCGTTTTATTTTACCGTAAGCAGTCCGGTGCTAAGTATTATTACACTTTTCTTTTTAGGTGCATTATCATTTGCTTCCGTTCCAGGACTTCAGTTATTGGTGGTACAAATTGCAGAAAAAGAACTTCCGGGAACTGAGGATGTGGCTTCAGGGATTAATATTGCTGCTTTTAATATGGGTATTGCGATCGGGTCTTATGTGGGAGGAATGATTGTGACATCCTCTTTAGGATTGGGAAGCACACCATGGATAGGAGCTTTATTTCTGGTAGTTACAGTATTCATTACTTTATACAGTATCCGTCTAAGCAAGAAAAAATAAGCACAATTAAGTGATTTTTATATTGATTTCATACCATGTGTTCAACGCACAGAGTAAACATCAAATGTTAGATTTAAGTAAATGAAGGAGTCATCAACAGGTTAATGACATGAAGTGGATGGTGTTATAAAGGCAGGTTTTTATCTGCCTTTATTTTGTATTAATTTCCTATCCTTGACAAGGATTAATATGTTTTAAATCTCATAAATATCCGCATCTGTAAATACAAAAAAAGTACTTTTCTTAGGCAGATTTTTGGTATCCAATCCTGTAAATTCACTGAAAGCCGGAAGCAATAATTGGTTGCTGCTGAGAGCAAAACAGGGAAGTCTGATATTTTTTACAGCAGAATTCAGGACAATTCCGGGATGAATGTGTCCGGTAACCTGAAATCCGGATCTGGACAGATCAAAATCATGAATAAAAGTAATATCATCTATTTCCAGCCACTCCGCTTTATGATTAAAACATAACTTTTTCTCCAGAGCTTTTGAAATCCGGTCATGATTACCTTCAATAAGATAAAACTGTATATTGGGATATTGGTTTTTCCATGTACAAAATTCATCCACATCAGAATTATCTCCTGCATGCAGTAAATCGCCAACTACAATAAATTTTTCAGGGTTAAAAAATTCAATCAAAGCTGATAATCTTTCCAGATCACTTTTCATAATATGATTAGCGACTGCAATACCATTTTTGCGGAAATGAGCCGTTTTTCCGATGTGAAGATCAGAAAGGATAAGGGCTTTTTCTCGTTCCCAGAATGCAGCACGCTGATTGGTCAGAATGAAAGTTTCATTTTGTACAGAAATGCTTTTGGTTGCTATAAACACGCTTTATAATTGAATATTTAATGTTTAAAGTTACGTTATATTAATTGAATCAGCCTACCTTCCGGCTTACATGAAACTTTTCATCAAAAACATAAGTCAGAGGAAAACCTGTAGCAATTTCTCTTTCTAAAATTTCTTCAGGAGACAGATGCTCAAGGTACATGATCAGTGCACGGAGACTGTTTCCATGAGCGACAATCAATACATTTTCACCTTTTTTTAATAACGGTCTTATCTGACTTTCAAAATAGGGAATTACCCTATTGTATGTGTCTTTAAGGCTTTCCCCTCCGGGAGGAACCACATCATAGGATCTGCGCCAGGTATGAACCTGTTCATCACCATATTTCAAAGCAGTTTCAGCTTTATTTAATCCTTCCAGATTTCCGTAAGAACGCTCGTTTAGAGCTTTATCTTTAACAATCGGTATATCAGGATTTCCTATTTCATTCAGAATGATGGATAGGGTATGCTGTGCTCTGATGAGTGCTGAAGTAAACGCGATATCTATTCTTTCTCCTTTTAAGGCAAGACCTGCTTTTTTTGCTTCTTCAATACCGGCTTCGGTTATATCAATATCCTTCCAACCTGTAAATCTGTTTTCCAGATTCCAGAGTGACTGTCCATGACGGACCAAGAACAATTTTTCCATTTTAAATTTTATTTACACCTTCTTAGAAGGTATACTCTAAGTTACGGTGATTATTTAAATTTATCAAGAAAATTAACTTAGAATATTAGGCTAAGAATAAGATTAAAACGATAGGTTTTTATATTGAGATTTCAACCACAAAAGTCACAAAAGGTTTTAAATACTTAAGTTTTTTTAGAGCTAGACTTTATTCATAAAAAGTGCACTAAGTTTTGAGAAAATCTTTGATTTTCATTTTATGTGAACTTTTTACTGCATTATTTTCAACTTACTTAAGTAGGCTAAAGTATTTTAAAATCAAAGTTTTTGTGACTTTTGTGGTTTTTCTAAGCAGGGTTTATCAGATATCATTTATATTGGAGAGCTTCAGCATTCTTTTAATCCTTGCATCAAGTCCTTCGCTGGAAAGGGTTTGTCTCAGACTGTCTACTTTGATCGGGAAACTTAGTGGAGTAAAGGAACGGGAATGTTTTAGAATAATTTCAGATTTTTCTATCCTTTTAAAAGCTTCTACAAGCCGCTGCTCCTGAAGCTGCATATTAAAGACTTCCGTATAGGCCTGTTTTATTAAAAAATGATTGGAATCATGGTCTTCCAGCACTTTAAAAATAAGTCCGGCTGAACTCTGTAATGATTTATTGGAGCGTTGTTGCCCGGCATAGTTTTGAATCACCATTCCTGAAATCACGGCAATATCCCTGAATTTCCTTCTTGCCATTTCGGCAGAATTGATACTTGCAATCACATCATTCATCAAGTTATCTCTGCTTAAAATCTGCTGCAGATTTTCTTCATTCAACGGAATTTCTTTATCACTGAACAGCTCAAATCCATAATCATTCATCGCCATTGAAAAGGAAATAGGAGCCAGTTTTGAAATACGGTAAGCAATCAAAGCAGCCATTACTTCGTGTACCAGACGGCCCTCAAAAGGATACATAAACAAATGATATCCTTCACGGTTCTTAATCATTTCAACCAGAAATTCATCTACTTTGGGAATATGGGAATTCTTCTCCTGATTGACGAGCAATGGATGTAAAAACTTCAGTTCCTTTTCTGAAGCCTTCGGATTTAAGGCATGGGACAGCTTTTCTCTTAAAAAATGTCCCAGATTGGTACTTAGAGGCAGTCTTCCGCCAAGGTAACTCGGAACAAGAGCTCTTCCTTTGGCAGCTCGTACATACACGGTCATATCTTTGATCATTGCGACCTCCAGCGTGCGCCCGGCCAGAATAAATTTTTCCTCTTTTTTCAGTTTTGAAATGAAATATTCTTCAATCATTCCGATGTACCCTCCGGAAATAAATTTCACTTTCAGCATTGCATCACTTACGATCACTCCCATATTCATTCTGTGGAGCATGGCTATCTTTCTTGAAGTCACTTTATAAAGTCCATCTTCCATAATGACAACCTTATGAAATTCTTCATAGTTTTTTAAAACACTGCCGCCAATGGTAAGAAATTCCAGAATAGCTTTCCATTCTTCATCGAGCATTTCCTGAAAGGCATATACTTTTTTGATTCTTTCATAGAGTTCATCAGGATAAAAGCCATCACCAACAGCCAATGTCATCAGAAACTGAACCAAAACATCAAAACATAAGACCTGTGGTTCTCTGGGCTCAACTACTTTTTGTTTTACGGCTTCTTTTAAAGCTGAAACTTCAATCAGTTCCAAAGAATGGGTGGGAACACAATAGATCTTGGAGGTTTCAAAAGGGGAGTGCCCGCTACGTCCGGCCCTCTGCAGAAACCGCGCAACTCCTTTGGCAGATCCTACCTGAATAACTGTATCTACAGGTTTAAAATCAATGCCAAGATCCAGCGATGATGTGGAAACTACAGCTTTTAATTTGCCGGAACTTAGATTTTCTTCAATCCAGATTCTCAAATGGGCATCAATAGAACTGTGATGAATGGCGATCTGGCCTGCAAAATCAGGGTGAGCATCCAATAAAAGCTGATACCACATTTCACTCTGGCTTCTGGTATTTGTAAAAACAATAGTAGATTTTGATTCCAGAATAATTGGGACTACTTTATCAGCAAGCTTGTTTCCGAGATGTCCTGCCCAGGGTAATATTTCTATTTCGTCCGGGAAAACCGGGAGAATATCTATCTTTTTGTGTTCCCTGGCTGTAATTTTTGTCTTTTTACAATCATAGGGAATAAGCACATCCATGGCTTCATCCAGATTTCCAATGGTTGCTGTAATGCCCCAGATTTTTATCTTCGGAACATATTTTTTAAGCTGTGAGATTCCCAGCTCTACCATGACCCCGCGTTTTGAACCTAATAATTCATGCCATTCATCCACAGCCACACATTTCATATCTGTGAAAAAACGGTCATTATTCTTCTGAGCAAGAAGCAAATGGAGACTTTCGGGGGTTACAACAAGAATTTCAGGCATTTTCTTGACCTGCTGTTGTTTTACTTTCAGATCAGTATCTCCGTTTCTTACGCCTACAGTCCAATCAAGCCCAATTTCATCAATGGCTTCCTGCATGGCTTTTGCAATATCTTTGGATAAAGACCGCAATGGAGTAATCCAAATCATTTTCAAGCCCTTCTTGTATTGTTCAGGATGATTTAAAAAGTCTGAAATCAAGGCTAAAAAGACCGAAAAAGTTTTTCCGAAACCAGTAGGAGCGACTACCATTCCGCTGTAGCCAGTTCCAAATTTCTTCCAGGTTTCTAACTGGAATTTAAAAGGGGCAATGCCTTTATCGGTCATCCATTGTTGAATGATCTTAAATCCGTCGGTATGTTCGAAAGTTGCCAATTTTATTTTGATTTAGTTTTAGCGCAAAAGATGCTAAGTGTTTATATAAATTTTAACGCTAAGTTCGCTAATAGTTTATAGGAAACTGTTTAATTTTTCGATCGCGAAGGCGTTTCACTTGGCAAAGTCAATATTTCACTATAGCTGAACGAAGTGCCTTTGCGAACGAAATATTACTAATAAGTTAAAGAACCTTGCGTCATTGCGTTATTATTGTATTAATTTTTTTATCTCTTCCAAATTATCAATTTCATCTACGGTTTTATCTTTCCGCCATCGTACGATCCTTGGAAACCGGAGAGCAACACCACTTTTATGACGATTGCTGAAACCGATTCCTTCAAAAGCAATTTCAAACACCAGTTCTGCTTTTACGGTTCTCACAGGCCCAAATTTCTCAATGGCATTTTTAGTAACAAATCGGCTCACTTCCATGATTTCTTTATCTGTGAGCCCAGAATACGCTTTAGCTATAGTAACCAGAGCATCACCGTTTTTTACTGCAAAAGTATAATCCGTATAGTAAGCACTTCGCCTACCACTCCCTTTCTGGGCATAAATAAGCACTGCATCAATGGTAAACGGATTTATTTTCCACTTCCACCAATCGCCTTTTTTCCGTCCGGAATGATAGGGTGAATTTTTTTGTTTTAGCATCAATCCTTCACTGTTTACTTCTCTTGAATTTTCACGAAGCGAGTCCAGCTCTTCCCAATTTTCAAAGTCAAGGCTTTTGGAAATTTTGATGTTCTGAGGATTTTCATTTAACAATAATTCTTCAAGCAAAGCTCTTCTTGCGGAGATAGGTTTCTCCCTTAGATCATTATTTTCAAGCTCTAATAAATCATAAGCGAAGACTTCTATCGGAATTTCTGACAGCATTTTTTTAGTTAAAGTTTTCCTGTTTAATCTTTTTTGTAATTCATTGAAATTTAAAACTTTATTATCTTTCACCGCAAGTATTTCTCCATCTATTACAAAGTTGCCTTTCATGGCTTTTACGACTTCGGTGATTTCCGGAAATTGTTCCGTAACAAGTTCTTCACCTCTTGACCAGATGAAGACTTCATCATTTCTCCGGATGATCTGTCCGCGTATTCCGTCCCACTTGTATTCTACCAGCCATTCATCAGGATTTCCCAGTTCTTCAGGCTTTTTTTCCAAAGGATAGGCAAGACAGAAAGGATAAGGTTTTGAATTATCAGGATTCACATTTTCAGCATCAATAAGCTCTTTAAAAGAGACTTCATCCGGCAGCCATTTTCCCATTAAGCTGTGCATCAGTGTACTTGATTCCTGGCCGGAAAACTTTGTCAGAGCATTGATCAGGGTTTTATCTGATACCCCGATTCTGAAACTTCCACCAATTAATTTATTGAAAATCAATCGTTCAGTATAATCCAAGCCGTTCCATGAGTTCAATACAAATTCTTTTTTTTCTGTATCTGTTTTGCCTTTTAAACTAACAATATCATTCATCCATTCTGATAAGGTACGTTCTATATTTTCCTCCGGAGGCGGAAGAATCAATGATAATGTTTCCCCAAGATCACCTACGGAAGAATAAGATTCCTGAAACAGCCAATAAGGCAGCTTTGTGATTTCAAGCGCCCATTCTTTCATGTAATTGGTATTCACATTTCTTTTGGGTCTTTTTCCGGTAAACAATGCGATAAACCATACTTTATCATCATCAGGAGCACGTTCCAGATAATCGATGATAGCATCAATTTTAGCATTGGTCTTATTGGTGGTTTCCAAAGCGTTGATAAGGTCTGCAAAATGTCTCATGATTCCGGGGTTTCAGGGGTTTCTTTTTCAGATTCTTCTTCGTCTTCTCCAAATAAGGTTTCCACAACATCTGCTTTGATACCGATTTCATTCAAATATTTTGAAAAAACTTCGGTTTGTCCGTGCGTAACATGTACAAGTTCTGCTTCTGTGGCTTTTACAGTCTGTAATAATCCTTTCCAGTCTGCATGGTCACTCATGGCAAAGCCTGCATCTGCACTGCGCCATCTTCTGGCACCGCGAACCTGCATCCAGCCGGAGCATATGGCAGTAGCAGGATCAGGAATTTTTTTGATGATATTACTGTCGAGCAAAGCAGGTGGAACAATTATAATTTCATGTTGCATCTCTTTCGGACGCTCCCTGAAATCTGCAATGGTATACTCCGGAAGATCAATTCCTACTGTTTCAAAGGCTTCATTCAGCTTTCCGATGGAATAGTGGACGTATATTTTTCCCAGATCTTCCACCGCCTTCATAATGCGCTGGGCTTTTCCTAAAGAATACCCGATAAAAACTGATGTTTTATTATTTTCCTTATTCTTCAGCACCCAATTCTGAAGTTTTTTATTTAAATCAGGAACTTCAAGCCAATTATAAATAGGCAGTCCAAAAGTACTTTCTGTAACAAATTCATTACATTTTACCAGCTCAAAAGGAGTGCTCAATCCATCATCCTGAACTTTGTAATCCCCTGAAATGACAGTCACATATCCTTTATATTCAAGTTTGATCTGTGCAGAGCCAATAATATGTCCGGCAGGATGTAGAGAGAGTTTTACTCCATTGATGTTGATAACTTCTCCGTATTCTACACTCTGGCATTCGATATCCATTCCGATTCTTTGATGGAGAATAGGTTTTGTGAAATGGTGACAAAGGTATTTTTTCATTCCCCAACGGGCATGATCAGCGTGGCCATGGGTAATAACCGCCATATCTACAGGTCTCCATGGATCAATATAAAATTTTCCCTGGGGACAGTAAATTCCTTTTTTTGTAAATGTGATTAATTTCAATGGTGTGACTGGTTTTATAGAATAAGCTTCAAAAACTTAACCAATTTACAATAACCAGTTTATTTTTTATTGATTGAAAGCAGAAAGATCAAACCAAATTTCTATTAAATGCATGATTTTATTAATAGGCTTTGGCTAAAGCTCATTCATTGACAGATTAATCGTGGTATTAAAGTATTAAAAAAGCTGTTTCAAATAGAAACAGCTCTTATTTTATTTTTCGTTAAGTACATCGCTTACATGATCAATCCATTGATAATCAGGAATTGTTTTGTCGATGTAATAATCCGGTTGAATCCCTTTTCCATCAATGGCCATCTCCGGAATACGGAAGCTTTTAGAGAGTGAATATCCAAGTTTAAATTCGTTACAGGGAGAAGCCACGAAATACATATTAGAGATATCCAAAACACCAGCTGTTGTAGTTCCAAAAAGTTTTACTTTTTTGCTTTGTCTGGCTGCCAGTAAAAATTCTTCTGCTGTACTGCCGTTTCCTTCATTAATGATAATTCCAACATTCTTTGGGTAAGGTGAAATTTTATCCATTTTTTTGATGTCTACCATATTTCCATCGTCTTTAAGGCTTACAAACTTACCAAGATGCTGGCTTAGTTTATCATATGACTTTTTTAGATACTCTCTGTCTTCCGCAGATATTCCATATTTTTGATAGTTCTCATACAGGTCCAGCATTCTCTGATTATTCAGTTTTGTAGAATAGAACTGTGTTCTGATACTTCGGATAGGATTGGTATAGAGATATGGGATAATTTTGGCAAAGCTGTTGTCACTTCCACCGCCATTATTTCTTATATCGATAATGAGGTTTTCTGTGCTTTCAATTTTAGATTGGTTGGCTGTAATGACACTGTCTATATCCTTTTTTAAAGCTCCATTGAAGGAAGGGATTCTTAAAAGCAGGGTAGTTTTATTAATCTGTTTTAGAAAAGGCATTTCTGCCTGTGCTGCCTCAAAATAAGTTTCAATACCTTCTTCTCTTTCAAATTTCGGGGAAACTCTTTTCAAGGTAAAGTCATTGATTTCAAGATAATTTTTCCCGATGAACCTGACATTGGTTATTTCCTGGCCGGATTTGTTTCTTAAGTAGAAAGTTCCTTTTGTTTTATCAGCGTTAAGAGTCAGTTTCAGATCATAAGGTTTCCAGTTTTCTGCTCCGGACTGGATAATAAAACCTTTATAAACATCTCCAAATTTTTTAATTCCTATTGTATAGGGATCTGTTGTCCAAATCCCTTCAATATCAGAATCTTTCTTAGATAAAACTTCCTTTTTAAACTTTTCAATATCTACTTTTACCGTTTCTGTTTTATTATTTATGGCTGCGACTGCTGGCTGAGGCTGGGTTTGCTGATTCTCTTTTTCGATCATTTTAATGGAAATATGACCGGATCTGAAGAATTTAAGCCATTCATAAATAGTCTGTGTGCATTCAGTATCTGATTTTGCATTTTTGATCTTAGTCAGAAAGTCATTGTTATGAGCCTGATAAGCCGGAAGTCCTTTTTTATCAATTAAGTATTGAAATCCTGCGTCATTTTCCTCGAACGTTTTTTTTACCCACTGATAATTGCTTTCACAAGTACAGGTCTGAGCAAAGCTAAAAGAAGAAGTGGATAAAAAAATTAAAAGGAGTGTCTTAATTTTGAGCATACATTGGTTTTTAGTTTGAAAACTGTAAATCTAACGATAAATCTCTTTTTTTATGATTTTAAAAGGGAATTTATTTAATAATACGATCTATTTTTACTGGATTCTCTGAACTTTTCAGCAATATAAAATTGAACGCTGCAGCAATATTGAACTTTCCGAAATCTCAGAAATTTGTATCATCATTAAAAAAGAATACAATGAGTAAAACAATTTTAATTACAGGTGCAGCAAGTGGATTCGGAAAGATTGCTGCTTTTGATCTTGCAAAAAAAGGACATAAGGTAATTGCTACTGCACAGGTCTATCCTCAGATGAGTGATTTAATCCGTGAAGCTAATGAACAGGGAATAGACCTTACGGTGGATAAACTGGATGTAACCAGCCAAAGAGATATTGATTATATCTTAAAAAAGTATGAAATAGATGTTTTAATCAGCAATGCCGGAATCATGGAAGGCGGCCCAATTGCTGAACAGCCGGTAGATATTATCCGTTCTATGTTTGATGTGAATGTATTTGGTGCATTGAATCTTGCACAGGGATTTATCAAAAAGTTTGTTGAAAAGAAAAATGGTAAGATTGTTTTCACTTCTTCCATGGGAGGTTTATGGACGGTTCCTTATGTAGCCGCTTATTGTGCATCAAAACATGCTTTGGAATCTATCGCTGAAGGGTTGAGAACTGAACTTGCTCCATTTAATATCAAAATTGCAACCTGCAATCCGGGTGTATTTGGAACAGGATTTAATGACAGAGGAGTAGATTCTATTTTCCATTGGTATGATCCGAAAGTTAACTTCACACCGGAATCCGCTTTTGAGGGAGCTGCAGAATCTTTAGCGCATCAGCTGGATCCACAGTCTATGGCAGAGGTGATTGTGAATGTTGCTTTAGATGATGAGAGTCATTTCAGAAATGTACATCCAAAAGAAACTGAAGATTTTGTAAAACAGCTTCAGGCAGATGCTTGGACCGCAAAAAGCTAATATCATGAAACTGAATTATAAAACAGCAGAAAAAGCACTGTACGCTGCGAAGGAAAAAGCATTATCTATGAATATTCCTGTAAGCATTGCTGTAGTAGATACCGGAGGACATCTTGTCGCACTGGCAAGACTGGACAGTGTGTACGGAGTGATTGATTTTGCCATTAAAAAAGCAAAAACAGCCGTCATGTTTGGAGTAAACAGTGATTTGATGGGTGGAATTATCTCAGAAACCGGTATTCACGGCTATGGAATGCTGAATTCAAATGAGGGGCTTCTGACTATTGCAGGCGGTATTATCCTTAAAAATGCAGATGGAGATATCATTGGGGCGATAGGCTCTTCAGGCGGAACTCCCGAGCAGGATAAACAAATTGCAGAAGCAGGTGCTCATGCTATTGCTTAAATTTCAGATATTTGTATCATGGAAAACACTTCTGAGATCATATTTGATAAACTGGTTTATTCATGTGCTTTTGAGTCTTACAGAGGTCATGAAGAGTTTATTCCGGACCATTTTCTGGGATTTCAGATCTCCGGAGAAACACATGCTTTTCATGAGCATGGTAAGACTGTGATCAAAGAAAATACAGTAGTTCTGGTCAGAAAAAATCAACTGATCAGGACTATTAAATATCCTTCAGCACATGAAAAGTATCAGTTTATCTCCATTACACTTGATGATGAAACGCTGAGACAATATGCCAATGAAAACAAAATCACTGTAAATAATAATTTCTCAGGGAATCAGCGGTTGTTTTTTGAGCCCGATGATTTTTTTAAAAGCTATTTTACATCTCTTATTCCTTACATTAATAAAACACAGGAGATCCCGCCAAAACTAGCTATGTTAAAGGTCAAAGAAGCCATAGAACTCCTTTTGTTGAGTAATCCTGATCTTAAAAATCTCCTTTTTGATTTTTCTGAGCCCTATAAGATTGATCTTGCAGAGTTTATGAACAAAAATTTTATGTTCAATGTCTCAGTAGATGCTTTTGCAAGACTTACAGGCCGTAGTTTATCAGGTTTTAAAAGGGACTTCAATAAGACATTTCAAATGACCCCGAAACAATGGCTGAAAGAAAAAAGGTTAAAGGAAGCCTATTATTTAATTAAAAACAGGGATAAAAAGCCTTCAGATATTTATCTTGATCTGGGTTTTGAGAATTTATCCCATTTTTATTCTTCTTTTAAAAAGAAATTTGGCGTAACGACTACAGAAGTTTAATGTAAATCAATAAAAAAACACAATTTTTACTATAAGAGTTACTTCATTGTTGGAAAAACGCAAAGACGCAAGATAACATCAAAAAGGTTGCTATAAGGCGCAAAGATTTTATCTTCGATAAAATTTGGTCCTGCATATTCTCTCTGAGTTGTAAGAATTTGATATCGCTATCGTTTTCTGCATCTTTGCATTTTCGACAATTTCTATTAAGGAATCATATTTTCAGCTCTTAACCTTTTAAAGACATCTGTAAAAGAATCTTCTGTGCTTACATAAGCTGTGAAGCCTAGTTTTCTGCTTTTTGACATATCACACATTACTTCCAGAGGTCTTCCCAGATCCAGATCGGTATGCCATGCTGATGACAGGCGGTCAAGATTTTTTTCTTTCAGCTTGTATTTTTCTGCAATTGCAGCCCAGATTTCGTGGTCGTTTTCCAGTTCTTTTTCAAGAGGTTTTATCGTACCATCGAAGCCTTCGGCTTCTATAGCAAACCAATCTGCCAATCTTTTCCATAACCATTTCCATCGGAAAACATCTCCATTGGCAATATTGAATGCCTGATTCTTTGCTGATTCTGTGGTAGAAGCCCAAACTAATTGTTGAGCTAAGACTCTTGCGTCTGTTACATCTGAAAGACCATTCCATTGTGCTTCAGATCCCGGCCAAATGAATTTTCGTCCCGTTTCCTTACAGATGCTGGCGTATACAGCTAGTGTTGTCCCTATATTCATCAGGTTTCCTACTGCATACCCAACAACGGTGTGAGGCCTGTGAATACTCCATGTAAAACCGTCTCTTTCGGAAGCTTTGTACACTTCATCTTCCTGGGCATAATAAAAGTTAGGAAGCGGAAGTCTTGGATGTTCTTCTCTGACAGGAGTTTCAGGTAAAACGCCTTCTTTAGCATAAGCTTCAAATGGTCCCAGGTAATGTTTAAGCCCTGTAACCAAAGCGACATGCTTCACTGATTTTTTAGAAGATAAAACAGTTAACAGATTTCTCACGAGCATACTGTTGACACGGATATTTTCCTCTTCGGTATCATTACGCATCCAGGTGGTAAAGTAAATATGAGTGGGAGAGATCCCTTCCAGGGCTTCATCAAGATTCTGTTCATTCATCAGGTCCGCTTTAATAGGGTAGAGACCTGGGATATTGGTGTTTGGATTTCTGGACAATCCGTATGTTGTCCAGCCTTGAGCGATTAATTCTTCTGCCAGGTTACTTCCTGTAATTCCGGTAGCACCTACTACCAATGCAATATTTTCCATAATTATTGTAAAATTTCTTGTACAAAATTATGGCTGGTAACAGGCTTTTATCCTTGATTTGGATCATGCATTTGGATTGATCTGGATCAAGTGTTATTCAGAGAATTTTTTTTACGGATCCGGCTTACGGTCTCAGGAGCAAGGCCAAGATATGAGGCAATAAGATTGTGGGGTACTCGTTTTATCATTTCCGGATTCTTCTGTGCCAGTTGAAGATATTTTTCTTCTGCAGTGTATCCATTGGAAACAATAAGCCTGTAATCTTTGGTAACGAGACTATTCTGATATAAAATTCTGAAATAACGATCCATTACAGGGATTTCCAACAGCATTTTTTCATAATTTTCCAATGTGATCATCAATACTTCTGTTTCTTCAACAGCATCAATATTAAGGACTGATTTTTCCTGATTGATAAAACTATTGAAATCTGAGATCCACCAGCCTTCAAAGGCAAACATATTGATGTGCTCATTTCCTTTTTCATCCGGGAAATAAGATTTCAGCAGCCCTTTGCTTACAAAAGATAAACATTTACAAATATCTCCTTCCTGAAGCAGATACTGTTTTTTACGAAGTTTTTTAAGGGTAAAGAAAGACTGAACCTGACTTTTCTGGTCGTCGGTAATATCAACTTTATTCTCAATATGGGAAAGAAGAACCTCAAACATCACATAAATATTTCACCAAAAATACCACTTTCAATGGCAACCGAAATTTTATTTTTCAAAATCATAAAGATTGATTCCTATTTTTTCATTTTTAATTTTTACAACTCTGGTATCCAGCGGATATATAATAAATTCTGCTGCTCCCTGGATTTTCGCCTCCAAAAGATGTCCCGCCAAAGCGGTATAATCTTCTCTTCCCAGCGTAATGTGAAGATGAAGGGTTAGTTTTCCTTCTATTTCAGAGACATTTCCGGAGATATTGGTGACTTCCATCTGTTCTTTAAAGGTCTTATCCACATATTTTTTGGTTGCAGGATTAAAAAAACGAAGTGTCGCTTCACTTACAGCTCCTATCCCTGAAACTTCTCCTGCCCGGATATTTTGATTCCGAACAAAATCAGTTAAAGTTTCTACAATATTAGAGTGATTATCAAGACTGATCACATATACTGAACCTGCTTTTCTTGCGGACCAATTATTTCCTTTATAATTTTGAACCTCCATAATACTAAGATTTAAAGGTAATGCATACAATAATTATGCTTTGGTCAAACTTTAGGTAAAAAATGTATTAACTCTCCTAACATTTTTGAATAGTAAGTCCCTAAAACCGGTAAAAAATCCCGAAATTTGCAGCAAATAAGAAGTAATGAAGATTGTAGATATAGAGAACTGGAACAGAAAAGAACATTTTGAATTTTTTTCTAACATGGCAAGCCCTTATTTTGGATTTACAACGGAGGTAGACTGTACAAAAGCCTATGATACTGCTAAAGAAAAAGGATATTCATTTTTTGCCTATTATTTTCACAAGTCTATGGCAGCAATCAATACCATTGATGAATTAAAACTAAGAATCATTGACGGGCAGGTGATACAGTTTGATACCGTGCATGCCGGCAGTACGATCGGAAGACCGGACGGTACTTTCGGATTTTCATTTACGCCTTTCTCAGAAGATTTTGAAACCTTTAATGCAGCGCTGCAGGAAGAAATAAAAGGAGTACATCAGACTTCAGGATTAAGATTAAGCAATGAAAGGCTGGGAAAAGACCACGTAAGACATACGACTATTCCATGGAATTCCTTCAGTGCTATATTGCATCCTACAGATTTTAATACCACAGAATCGGTTCCTAAAATTGCTTTTGGAAGATTCAATATCCGAGAGGGCAGAAAATATCTTCCGGTTTCTATTGAAGCACACCACGGATTGGCTGATGGTCTTCACCTTGCTAAATATATGGAAGAATTTCAAAAACAGCTTGATCAGTAGAGAAGGTTGTGGAATTCGAGGGAAATGAGAAACAGATCTTTCAACAATATTTTAAAAGCCGGACATATCCGGCTTTTACTTTTTAATAATGTATCTTTCGTTTTTCTATTTTCACAATTTGATCTTTTTCCATCTGCTTTATGGTCCGTATAACCGTTTCTACACATAATCCGGTGAGTGAAGCCATTTGCTGGCGGGTAAGAGGAATCTGGAAAGAATAAGGCGTTTTATCCTCATGATAACTTTTCAGGTAATCCATCAGCAGTTTCAGTTTAGCAACTGGACTCTGGAAAGAAAGATTATAAAACATGATGTATTTATAGTACATTCTTTCAGCAAGACATTCGTAAATACTGAGTGAAATTTCAGGATTACTTTTGATCAGGTCCAAAAAATTCTGCTTTGGCATTTTGTAAATGACGGAATCTTCTATCGCTACAGCATTCATGGGATAAGGCCGGTCAACAAACAATAGAGATTCTCCAAAGCTGTGACCATCTGAGAATATGTTCTGAATAAATTCTTTCCCGTCTTCTGTATAATTATTGAGTTTAATTTTCCCTTTTTCAATCTGGTAATAATGGGTTGGGAACTCTTTTTCATGGAAGATCATTTCGCCTGTATGAAAAGTTCTTGTTTCTGCCCCAAAAGAAATTAATAAACTTTCAGTAATCATGATTGTGATTTATTTATAAAATAAAGAAACACCGATTTTATTGATTTTTCTTGCTATGTGGTACCATTCACATACCACATATATTCATTTTTTTATGCGTGCTTAGGCTGAAAAACATTGACTGAGATCATAAAAAGTAAAGGCAATAAGACGTTACATTTACATCCTACTCAAAATTAAAGTGTAAATAAAGGGAAACTGGCTGATAAAAGCAGTTAAGATATTTTTGCTTAAAATATAACGTGGTATCTATGTGGTACACGGTTTTTATAAAATTTTAATCATTTTCTCTTTCTTTGCCAGTATAAAAATGAAATAAAATTCATAGGTCTGATTTTTTTAACATAATCATTCAATAAATACAAACTATATGCTATGAATTATTGCAATATATTAATGAAAACTAATGAAATTTTGAATACATAAAAATTATTTTGTTCCCGATATTAAATCAGCAAAAACACAGATTGAGCAGAGAAAACAAAGACTTTATAAAGATTCACAAAAGATGTGGTATCTGAAATGAGTAGAGATGAGAAAGTATTATGAAAAATAGAAAACCTGAACCCAACTTAGAGGATTTGAAGCAGAAAATTCTTGTACAAGACGAAATTATGGCCTTAGCTAAGGCAAATTCCCCGCGTCTGCTGAATAAATTCAGACTGGTTCATCCTGATTTTTTTAAAAAGTTATCCGCTATACAGCCTGCCCTTAAAAATTCTGAATTGATCTTTTGTATTTACCTTAAGCTCAATATGACCACGAAGGAAATTGCAACTTGTATTTTTGTGACACCTAAGGCGATACAAAACAGGAAAAACAGGATCAGAAAGAAACTCAATATTCCTTCTGAATTTGATATTTATAAATGGTTTAATGAAATTTAAACCATTTTTTATTTAATTTCTATTACATTTCTTTCCAGATCGTGATAAAGAAGAACTTTCCAACAGTTTTCCTTTGCCTCTTTTTCCCATTTAAGTCTCAATTCCATTGCTTTTCTGCCATCGAAATCACTTTTATAGGCCACGTGGTATTTTAAATAAGAGGCCTGTGGAAGATCATCAGCCCCATAGAAAGCTGTTTCCCCATTTTCCCTGATCCAGAAAACCTGCATAAAAGGAGTATGTCCGCCCACTACTTCATAGGAAATCTCATCTGTAATCTGTCCCTGATCATCATCCATCCAAGTAATATTAGGCAGTTGAATCAGCTGTTCCAGAATAGTAAAATCAAAAGAAGGGTTGCCTTTCTTTTCCATCGCAAAATCAAGTTCACGTTTCTGGATATAAATCTGAGCATTCGGAAAAGTGGCTTCAAAGCCATTATCCGTAAGAGTTACTGCGCCTTCAATATGATCTTTGTGAAGATGGGATAGCAATAACTTCGTGATTTGATCAGGATGAATATTTTCTCTTTTCAGAATTTCCGAAACAACAGTTTCCCTGGACTCATTTTTCCAGCCAATTCCAGCATCCAAAAGGATATAATCATTATCAGTGATGATAAGAAAAGGCTGTACAGACATCTTGATTCCTCCAATTGTATCAAAATTTTCTTCTGTTAAAAGGGTGAAGTCTTTGGTTTTGCTTGCTGAGAAATTACCTTCTTTGAGCGGAATGATTTTCATGATGCAAATTTCTTTAATATTTCTAACATTCAAAAGGTTTTCCATCGATATATATCATCAATAAAAACAATGATACGGACAGCGTGTTGAAATCATTCTACTTACCGCAGAATCCTATACTATTCATAGAAATGTAAAGATATGGGACGAATAATTTCTTTTTTTAATGATTATCTTTGAACTCTTAAAAATCTGACGGACCATTTATGATCCCTGTCAATCACTTTTCAATTCAAATAAAAACTTATACGTAATGCAGGAGAGTTCTTCCCACGGTATTTCCCGGACTGTTATCTGGCTTATGGCCGTTATTTCCGGACTGGTCGTCGCCAATAATTATTATAATCAGCCTTTACTGGCACTTATTTCAGAAGAACTGCAGGTTTCCGAGAGCGCAGCCAGTAAGATTTCTGTACTTACTCAGATCGGTTATGCATTAGGATTATTGCTGATTGTTCCTCTGGGTGATAAATTTTTTCGTAAGAAATTAATTCTAATAGATCTGTTTCTCGTTTTTGGATCTCTTTTATGGATGACTTTTGCCACCCAGCTGTGGATGTTGTATGCTGCCAGTCTATTGATTGGAGCTACATCGGTTATTCCGCAATTGTTTGTTCCTATTGCCGCAGAACTTTCTTCAGATAAGGAAAAATCGGCTAATATAGGGTTGGTAATGTCCGGATTGTTGCTGGGAATTCTTCTTTCCCGTTTTATAGGAGGAATAGTAGGTGAAGTCTGGGGCTGGAGAGCCATGTTTGGTATTGCGGCAGGGCTCATGATTCTGGTCTGGTTGGCGGTATATAAAATGCTTCCTGAATTGTCTCCTAACTTTAAAGGAACTTACAAAGAACTGATGCGTTCTGTAGCGCAACTAGCAAGAACACAACCGGTTCTTCAGCTGGCGTCTTTCCGCGGAGCAATGGCATTCGGGTCTATGTGTGCACTGTTTACAACTTTGGTTTTTCACATGGAGAAACCTCCTTTTAATGCCGGATCATCTGTAGTAGGGAGTTTTGGGTTAGCAGGAGCTGTAGGAGCTTTGGCAGCTGCAAAAGTGGGGAAACTTCAAAAATACCTGGATATTAACCGCATTATATTATACTCTTTACTGATCGTTATAGGAAGCTGGGGCTTTACTTATTTCGCCGGAGAAACCTATTGGGGACTTATTGTAGGCGTTATTCTTGTAGATCTTGGAGTACAGTCAAGCCATATTATGAACCAGACTAATTATTTCTTGATCAAATCAAATGCTGTAAACAGACTGAATACAGTGTATATGGTATCTTATTTCATCGGGGGATCATTAGGAACATGGCTGGCTTCCGTTGCATGGCAGGAGGCTCAATGGAGTGGAGTATGTTTTGTAGGAACTGTATTTGGTGTTTTGGCACTTATTGCACACGTTCTTTTTTGCAAAAAAGTAAATAAAGCAAACGCAAAGTTGTAAATTTTTATATTTCTGATGTTTTTAAGGAGCTGGATTTTATCAAAGATAAAATCCAGCTCCTTTTATTTTTAAATCTATTCAATTTCAAAATCTGGGGAATCTCTTACCCTTCAATTTCTTCCTGTGCCTGCATCATTTCCCTATGTTTTCCTCCCCATTCGTCAAGCTGTTTCCATATAGGGATCAGTTCCCGGGCAATATCTGTAAGTTCATAATCTACTCTTGGAGGAACTTCTGCATGAACAGTCCTTTTTACTAAGCTTTCTTTTTCCAATTCTCTCAACTGTAGGGTAAGCATTCTTTCTGTTATTCCTGAAATAGAGTTTCTAAGTTCGCTGAAACGTAATTTTCCGTCTTTTAGTTTGTTTAAAATAATCAGTTTCCATCGGCCTCCAATTTTACATACAGCATAGCTCAGATCACATCCTTGTATGTACTTTCTGTTGATATTATTCGTTGAATTTTCTTTTAGCTTTCCCATTACTTACAAATTTGTTAGTACCATACATTTAGCTGTATACAGTGCAAATGTAAGGTTTGAGATTTAATTTTACACACAGAAAGCAGAAAATATGCAGCAGTAAGGAACCATAGCGCTTACGTTCCCTGCAAAACAATAGTAACTTAAATCAAAATAAAAATGCAGTTAACCTCTAATATAATACAGATTTTAAATCACTTAGAAAAAATACAACCCTTCAATCCACAGAGTTCCTTAGACGGAGCCCGTAAATATCTTGAAACAATGTCCCTTCAGCTTAGCGGTAAAAAAGAATCCGTTGCAATGATTGAAGAATTGGAGATTCAACGGGAAAAGCATCAGATTCCTATTCGGATTTATCGTCCTAATGGAAAGAATGTTCAGAATTCATCGGCTATTATTTATATTCATGGAGGATGGTTTATCGCTGGAGGATATGAAACCTATGATGCTGTAGTCCGTAAACTGGCTAATAAAACAGGATCTGTAGTTATTTTTATAGATTATCGTCTTGCACCGGAATATCCTTTTCCGGCAGGTTTAAACGATTCTCTTAACGGCATAAAATGGGTCATAGCAAATGCAGAATCTTTAGGAATTGATCCAGATAAAATAGGAATTATAGGAGATAGCGCTGGCGGAGCACTGGCTACGGCTGTGTCTACCCAAATAGGAAAACAGCTGAAGTTTCAGGTATTAATCTATCCTGCGGCTGATAATCAGCTTAATTCAAAATCATGGGAAACCTACGAAAACGGGCCTGTTCTTAATAAGCAAGGCGGTATTGAAGCATGGGAAGGGTATCTTCCAAAAGATGAAAAAGATAATCCTTTGGCGATTCCTGTCTTAATAAAAGATTTTAAAGAAACTCCACCCACTTTAGTGATTCTTGCAGAGCATGATCCCTTGCTTGATGACGGAAAACAGCTTTCTGAAAATATGAAAAATGCAGGTGTTACACTTACAACAAGTCTTTATAAAGATATGGTTCACGGATTTATGCATATGGGAGAAATTCTGGAAGAGGTACAGTCCGCAGTAGGTGAAATGGCTGCTTTTGCTCATCAAAATCTAAATTCTGCCATAGAAAAAGAATAATGAAAAAATATGCATACATCGGATGTCTGGGGTTTATAGCCGTTATTACAACAGAATTTGGAGTCATAGGAATTCTCCCGCAAGTTGCAGAACATTATAAAATCAGCATAGATAAAGCAGGGTATCTGTTGAGTGCTTTTGCATTAATTATTGCTCTTACAGGACCTTTTATGACCTTATTTACTTCAGGTTTTGATCGTAAAAAGATAATGCTTGCGGCCATTTTCATGTTTCTGATTACAGGATTTGTGTCTTCTTTTTCACCTCCTTTCTGGCTGTTGATGCTGGTTAGGATTTTGCCGGCATTTTTGCAGCCTGTGTATATTGCAACAGCCTTATCTGTGGCAGTCTCCCAGGCAGATGATCGAAAAAAGAATGAGCTGATGGGAATTGTGTTTAATGGAGTAGCCATTGCTATGGTCACAACAGTTCCTTTTGCAACATGGATTGCAGGGCTCTGGTCCTGGGAATATTCATTTATGATACAGACTGCAGTAAGTTTGATTGCTTTAGTTGTCATTTATTTTGTTCTTCCTTCAATGCCTGTAAAAGAAAAGAAATCTTATGGAAACCAGGTCAGAATCCTGAAGCAGCCTCCATTTATTCTGAGTACTCTGACTAACTTTTTCATGATTACGGCATGGTTTTCTACCTACAGCTATTTTGCAGATTATTTGAATAAAGCCAAAGGAATGGATACATCAATGATAAGCTATATGCTGCTCTTGTTTGGATTTATAGGAGTTGCAGCCAATGGAGTAGCCGGAAAAATGCTTAATAAAAATGTGGCTGGTACTACAGCTATTTTTCTTTCAGGAACTGTTTTCGTACCTGTACTTTTATATTTTTCTGATGGAAATTTATTCGCAACGATTGCAGTCATTGGAATCTGGGGATTTTTGTATTCCCCAAGCTTTTTAAATGCATCCACTTATATGATTTCCTCAGCACCGGACTCACTGGAATTTGCCAACAGTCTTGCTACCTCATTCGGAAACCTGGGAGTAACGGTTGGAACTACAATCGGAGGATGGGTGATCGTTACAAAAGGAGTAGAGTATATCCCGTGGATAGGTCTTGTTTTCGGGCTTCTTGCATTTCTGATGATGATCTTAAAAGTAATAGTAGAGAAGCGCAGCCAGGTACTTTCCACTTGTCAGAATTAAACTGTAACAATTTTTGTTACATTGAATAAATTGTAGTAACTTTGTACTATTAATTTGAAACTTGTTTAAATTTTTATTTTTGAAACATTAATATTGATTAAGTTGTTGAGAATATTAAGATAAGCTTCGCTTTAGGCTTAAAAATCAGAATGATTCATCTTAACTATACTTTATTTCTTAAATCAATTCTTAATGGTTTTAATATATATAGAATATTTTTTAAGTTTAAACAGTTTCTTGATTTAAAATAAATACAATGAAAATAGAAATCTGGTCGGACGTAATGTGTCCGTTTTGCTATATCGGAAAAAATAATTTTGAACAGGCTTTGAGCAAGCTGCCTTTCAAAGAGGAAGTAGAAGTGGAGTGGAAGAGTTTTCAGCTGGACCCAACTTTAGATCCCAATAAAACTCAGGATACCATTCAGTATTTTAGAGAAAAGAAAGGAGTCGGGGAAGCTCAGGCAACACAAATGCTGGGTCAGGTTACTCAGATGGGAAAAGGTGCAGGAATTGATTTTGATTTTGGAAAAACTTTGATCACCAATACTTTCAGTGCCCATAAATTGCTTCATTTAGCTAAAAAGAACAATAAATCCAATGAAATGGAAGAGGCATTGTTTATCGCTCATTTTATTGACGGTAAAAATGTAGGAGATACAGAAGTTTTGGTAACTCTTGCTGAAAACTTAGGGATTGACAAAGAGGAAGCAAGACAAGCCGTTACTACGGATCAACTGGATTATGAAGTAAACCAGGATATTCTTGAAGCAAGAAATAATGGTGTTTCCGGAGTTCCTTTCTTTGTGCTAAATGGTAAATATGCTCTTTCCGGGGCTCAGCCTGTAGAGACGTTTGAAAATGCACTTCAGCAGACTTACAAAGAAACTGTAAGTCCGTTTAAGGATCTTTCCGGTGGCAGTGGAGCTTCCTGTGATGCTGACGGATGTAGTATTTAAGATAATAGAACCCCAAAACAAATCAATTGTTTTGGGGTTTTAATTTAATATATTAGAAGAAACTCTTGTATCTTTGTCATACAGTACCAACAGCTGTATAAATCTGATTTCTCAATGATAAAAATTAACAACGAAACTCACTATTCAATTGACGATACCCTTTTTGTTTTTGCATTAGATTCTGAAGCAGGAACTGTATTTGATGATAAAAATAAATTAATTACAGGCATCGGAAAGGTAAATGCAGCGATAGAATTAACTAAAGAAATTCACACAAGAAAACCTAAACTGATTGTGAACCTAGGTTCTGCAGGAAGCAAAGGATTTCACAAAGGAGAAGTGGTATGCTGTACAAAGTTCATCCAGAGAGATATGGATGTGAGAGGACTTGGATTTAAACTCTATGAAACCCCGCTTTCCGGAGTACCACCTGTATTGGAATATGGCCTTAAAATGGATGTTTTGCAAGAAGGAATCTGTGGTAGCGGCGACAGTTTTGAAATGAATCATTCTGAAACAGACTACAATATTGTAGACATGGAAGCTTATCCACTGGCATTGATTGCCCAGCAGGAAAACATTCCGTTTCTATGTCTGAAATATATTTCTGACGATGCAGGAAGTGATGCTGCAGACGATTGGAGCGTACAGGTGCACCTGGCCTCTGAAGCATTTAAAAAAATACTGTTTTCATAAACACTATCATCCTGAACAAAGCTTCAGGATTTTGTTTTCTATTTATATTTCAACCTATCACTCATATGAAAGTTACATTTTATCAACCGGTGCATTCGGTTTTGAAAGATTATATTGAAGGATATTATTTTATAGAAAAAGATGATGATCAGAAACCTGTAAAATATCTTACATTTCCAGACAATTACTTTATCGTTTCAGTATGTGAGGATATCTCTGTTACGCAGGATAAAGGGTGGGTAGAAATTGCCAGATCTCCGTCTGAAAATATCGAGGTTGATTTTGTATTCAGATGTTCTGTTCCTACTGAAATTTTTTATCGGGAATCGATTAATGAACTTACAATTTACTTTAAACCATTAGGAATTTATCATTTTTTTAATGCTGATAAAATCAAGGATCTTGAACAGGAAATTCTTCTTTCAGACTTTACAGACATTATGAAAACTATTTTAAAAGAGTCTGACAGGAGAATACAAATTGAAATACTGGAAAATTACTGTATTTCTAAATTCCAGAAAAGAGATTTACAGTTGGCTTATACAATATTGGATGATTTTGAAACTGAATTGAGCATTGAAGAAATTGCTGCAAAAAATAAAATCACAAGGCAGTATGTAAACAAAATTTCTCAACGATATCTGGCTAAACCCGCTTCAGAATTCAGAAAAATTCAGAGGTTTCGAAAGGTTTTAATATCAAATAAAAAGTCCAGAAATCTCACGGAACTTTCTTACGAAAATCTGTTTTATGACCAATCCCATCTTATTAAAAATTTTAAAGAACTTACCAGAATAAGTCCTGGAAAATTCTTTGAGAATGTAGATACTGAGAAAAATAATATCTGGCTATTTATCTGAGTTTCCATTTTTACAATTTACACAGATCTCATTGAAATACATTTGTTGAAATATTAAACCCTTATTTCAATGAAAAAAATAGGTATTGGGCTTTTCTTTTTTGCCTCCTTGCTCTCTTATGCCCAGAGAAATGATACTTCAACGGTACTTGCTGATATTACAGAAAAAGTAAAGAGTCATTATATTGATAAAGAGACTTATAAAAAAGTAGATTCATTATTCCGTAGTGATTTGAAAAACGGAACATATAATCCTCTTAATAATAAAGATTTTGCGGCACTTCTCACTCAAAAGTTAAGAACCACTATTAAAGACGGACATTTTTTCGTTAAATATCTCGAGAACTACACCCCCGAGAAACAGATGAGTGAGAAAGAAAAAGAGAAATTGAATAATGATCATAACAGTCTTGAAAATTTTGGATTTGAGACCGTTGAAAGACTTCCAGGTAATATTGGTTACATCAATTTTAAAGGCTTTGCCTCTCCCGAAGCCAGTGAAAAAACATTAGCTGCTGCCATGAATTTTGTTGCGAATACGAATTCTCTGATTATTGATCTCCGGGAGAACGGAGGTGGAGAAAACGGGATGGTTCTTTTGTTTTTAAGCTACTTTTTTGATCAAAAAAAAGATCTTTATACCACCTATTTCAGACATGATAACAAGACTGTTGTAAACAGTACTCAGCCTACAGTTTCCGGACAGAAATATCTTCACAAAAAGATCTATATTCTTACCAGTAAAAAGACTTTTTCAGCTGGAGAAGCTGTGGCTTACTTTTTACAGCAGTATAAAATTGCTGAAGTAATAGGTGAAAAAACAGGCGGTGCAGCCAATCCTGTAGATCATTTTATTATCAAAGATCAATATTTACTGCTTGTTCCGGCAGGAAAAATAACACCTTTAATAACACAAAAAAACTGGGAACATGTAGGTGTGACTCCTGATCAGGAAATGAAAAGTGGAGATGCTTTAAATGCCGCCCATAGTAAAAGCTTAAAAAATATTATACTTACAGAAACAAAAACAGAATTAACCATACCCGAAATAAAAAAACTTATTAATACATTAGAACAATAAATACCTGCTATGTCATCAATAATCATCAGTATATCCGGAGAAAAAGACCTGGAAACACTTCAAAATATAGGAATACAAACCTTCACTGAAACGTTTGCAGAAGACAATACTGAAGAGGCAATGAAGAAATATCTGGAAGAAAGCTTTAATACTGAAAAGATAAAATCAGAGCTGAATAATCCTGACTCATTTTTCTATATTGCCTGGGAAGAAGACAATCCTGTAGGTTACCTTAAAGTCAATTCCGGAAAAGCGCAGACCGAACTTCAGGACGAAACCAGCCTGGAAATTGAAAGAATCTATGTAAAGAAAAGCCATCATGGAAAAAAAGTAGGCCAGCTTCTTTATAACCAGGCTTTGGAAACAGCACAACAGCTCAAGAAATCATACCTGTGGCTTGGAGTTTGGGAAGAAAACGTAAGAGCTCTGAATTTTTACAGAAAAAACGGATTTGTTGAGTTCGACAAACATATTTTCAGATTGGGGGAAGAGGAGCAGACAGATTTGATGATGAAGAAAATTCTGGATTAATTTTTTTGCCCACAAACGGCACAGGTTTTCACAAATGATTATGTCTTAGAATAAATATCCTTAAATGAACAACTCAGAATTCATACAAGAAATCAACAAATATTACCCGTTATCTGATGAAACGGTACAAGCTTTACTCAATATCTGTACTGAAAAACATTATCACAAAAATGATTTATTGCTTGAATCCGGGTCAATGGCAAGGTATTATTATTTTATCAAATCCGGAATGATAGGCTATTATACGGTAGATGAACAGGGAAATAATATTTATAAAATTTTCTTTGAAGAAAACAGTTTTGTGGCTTCCACAGCTGCCATTATTAAAAATGAGCCTAGTGATTTTACGATCATTGCGCTTGAAGACTGCGCTGTCATACAATATCCTGCAAAAGCGTACCGCGAACTGCTTAAAAAGTATCATGATCTGGCACTTTTCCATATGTATTATCTGGAGAAAAACTGGGTGGTAAAAAAAGAACCTCTGGAAGTCTCGCTAAAGTTTGAAACGGCAAAAAAACGTTATTTACAATTGCTTGAAAACAAATCTCTTTACAATAGATTAAAACAGCATCATATTGCTTCTTATCTCGGGATTACGCCTACGCAACTTAGCCGTATAAAGAAGGAACTTAGCTGATATTCCAAAATCTGAATGAAATACATTAACAAAAGCTTCAACATATGTTGAAGCTTTTGTTCTTTTTCTGCTGCAATTTTGCTCTATCAAAAGATCATTGGTACATTATATGTTTTATAATTAAAAGCCTCTGATTATCATTAATTAAACATTATTCAGCATGAAGAAGCTCATCAACATTGTATTTGTACTGACTGCCTTTATACAGGTATCAGCACAAAAAATTATTCATCAGGAAATATTCAGTCCAAAAATGAATAAAAAAATAAAAACGATCATCATTACACCTAATCTTCAACCTAATACGACTTATCCAACGGTTTATATCCTTCATGGTTTCAGTGGTAATCCGGATAGAATCATTAAGCAGGATATTCCTGATCTGGTTCAGAAAGCTCAGGAATACAAGACAATCTATGTACTTCCTGATGGAAATTATAGTTCATGGTATGTAGACAGTCCTATCGTTAAAGACTCACAATATCAGACTTTTATTGGGAAAGAACTGGTAGAATTTATTGATAAAAATTATCCGGTGAAAGCTGAAAAGAAATCCCGTGGTATTTTGGGATGGAGTATGGGCGGCTATGGCGCAACCAATATCGGAGTTACGTATAACAAAACATTCGGTATCGTGGGAAGCTCATGTGGTGCCCTGGATTTCAATTCGTTCGGGGAAGGATATCAGAAATACATGGTGAACAACGTCTTGGGACCACTGGAATTTATCAACCCGAATTTCCTGACAGACAGCAAAATAAAATTGATGTCCGGAGCAGGGCAGCAGTATATTTTCGATTGTGGTACAGAAGATACCCAAATGATCAATATGAACAGAAATTTTCATAAAAAACTGACAGAAATGAAAATCCAGCATCTCTATATAGAATCTTTGGGAGGACATGTTCCTGAATACTGGAGCAGATCATTATCTGAACAACTCTCTTTATTTAACAGGTTTTTTAAACAATAAAGATATTTTTTAAGTTTCGGCTAAAGCCATTGAAATTTATATTTAATTATTAAAATGGGCTAAAGCCCGTTCCTATTGAATTAGGTTAGTATCAATATAACCATGTCAAAATTTTAAACCTTGATATGGTTATGAAAGAAAGTCAAAATGACTCCTGAATTTAAATAAGAAAATACAAGTAAAATAAAAATCCTTTTTAAGCACAGCTTAAAAAGGATTTACGATTGATTGATGTTCAAAAATGCTAACTAAGCATCATATTAAAAATGTTTAAAGTTTTTCCCCAGATGTTCCTCTATGACAAAGAACGGATCTTCTGTAAGAGTATGCGCTCTCATGTCAATAAGGCTTACTTTACTCATCATACGAAGCATGATTCTTCTCTCACACGGCTCTTCTATACCGTCAATATTTCTTACTCCCGCACGGAATGCCGATCTTCCATGAGCACATAAATGATTATTAACCAGAATAACATCTCCTGCCTGAGGGGTAAACCCGGAATAGATCAAATGTCTGGCCTCTTCCCAAAACTCATGCAGAGAATTCTGCGCTTCATCCGACTGCCTGATACTGGAATTGAACAGCTGTTCAGCAGCATCAAATCTCATAAACGGAAGACTGTAATTACCATATAAAACAGAATCTAATGCTTCTTCTTCAGTGGTTTCCGTCTCCAGGTTGGCATCTTTTGGAATTTTATAAATACGCTGAAAAAGAGGTCTGTAATTTTCGCCAATAGATTTATGAGAACGGATGGAATAAAGAGTGGAAGGAACCTGTTCTTCATTTCTCACATACATAAAACTTAAAAAGTCTGCCTGATGTTTCAGAAATGCATCTTCGGTATGTACATACAAATCTGTGGAAGATCCTGACCCCGTTTGGGTTTCTTTCATTCGTTCATCAGGAATTATAGCATGAATTAATCCTCCACCTTTACGCTGCGAATAATATTGTACAGGCTTGGATGGAAGTGCCCCATGAATAAGCGCACATGCAAAACCATATAAATTGAATTTTGAGTAATCTGCCGACTGCCAATTGGATGGAGTAGAGCCAATATCCTCCTGATCTATATCCATTAATCCGGTAAAGATCAATGCGCCATACTGATTTTTTGAAAAATCACTCGCAAAATCAGCCGCTATATTTAAAATTCTTTCAGGTAAGAAATAAGAAGCCAGCTGATGCACATGTCTTATAAAATCACGATTTTCATAACTGTCATATTTTTTCTGAAGATGTTCCGCTGCATCTCTTATCATTTTTTTCTCCTGAGAAGTGACTTCTATGACCGTAGGAAGCAGTTTTACCGCTGTTAAACAGTCTTTATCTAAAATTTCTGTAGAATTCATTAAAAAAAATTTGGTGTTAACTAATAATTTTTATCTTTGTTTTTAATTATTCTAAATAACAATAGCCGGTTCAAATTTAGTAATAAATAAACAACCACCAAACAAAAACTTAAAAAAAATGACAAAATTAAAAACCTGACATTCAGGCATATAAATACGTATATCTGAATAGTAATAACAACTCACTGATTTAAAAAATCACCTTACAAATACTTATATGAACAACAAAATAATATCCCTGGAAGCACTTTCAAATGCAACCTTGCCTCACAATTCGGGGAATTTTGGGAATATTTTTCACCCTGACAATTACGATCACTACCGTAATGCAGTCAACAGCACTTTAGACCTTGTACAGGAATTCCTTTACAGAAACAATAAACCTTTCAGCGGTATAGAAGCAAGAGAAATGAAAGGAATGGTACAGCAGATTGATCTTAATCATAAACTGTCCAATTATAATGAGCTTCTTGCTGAAGTAGATGATATCTATGTAAAACATGCAACGGCTTTTCACCTTCCTCAATATGTAGCACACCTTAACTGTCCGGTTGTAATTCCGGCATTGGCAGGAGAAATCCTTGTAAGTGCTATCAATTCTTCTCAGGATACTTATGATCAGAGTGCCGGAGGAACTTTCATGGAAAGAAAACTGATCGACTGGACCGCTGATCAGATCGGATATAATACCGAGGAAAGCGATGGAGTTTTCACGGCAGGAGGCTCACAGAGCAACTTAATGGGATTGGTTATGATGCGTGACTGTTTTTCTCAGAAAAGATATAATCACAATATTAAAATGGATGGTCTGCCGGCAGAGGCAAGCCGTTTCAGAATATTTGTTTCAGATAAATCTCACTTCAGCAATCTGAAAAATGCTTCCATTATGGGACTGGGTGAGAAAAGCATTGTTAAAGTTCCTACCGATGAAAGATTCCGTATGGACATCTCTCTTTTGAAAAAATACATCAAGAGAGAAGAACAATTAGGAAATATTCCTATTGGAATTGTAGCCACAGCAGGAACTACTGACTTTGGAAATGTTGATCCAATGGAAGATATCGCCAATATCGCCGAACATTATAATATCTGGATGCACGTAGATGCGGCTTATGGCTGTGCTTTACTGCTAAGTGATAAATACCGTGATCTGATTAATGGTATTGAAAGAGCAGATTCAGTTACAATTGATTATCACAAATCATTCTTCCAGCCTATCAGCAGCAGTGCTTTTATTGTTAAAAATAAAAAAGAACTGCTGATCCTTAAACATCATGCTGATTATCTGAACCCTAAAGAGATGGATGAAGAAGAAATTCCAGCCCAGATCAATAAATCGATTACCCAGAGTACCCGTAGGTTTGATGCCTTAAAGCTATGGTTTACCCTGAGAATGATGGGTAGAGAACAGCTGGCAGAATATACAGATACCGTTATAGATCTTACCAAAGATGTGGCAGCCATGATTACTGAAGATGCAGATTTTGAACTGCTTTCAGATTCGGACTTAAGTGTTCTTGTTTTCAGATATCTAAGATCAGATATTAATGATCTGAATGCTCTTAATCAATATATTAAGATGAAACTTTTCTACAGCGGAGAAATCCTTGTAGCGAGTACAAAGGTGGATGGAAATTTCTATCTGAAGTTCACTTTCCTGAACCCAATCACAACAACTGAAGACGTTCATCAAATTCTTACTACAATCAAAAACCATGGAAAAGACTTTAATACAGAAAAATAAAACAGGAGAAAAAGCCCGTGAAATTACCTTCAGGATCCTGCTTAACGGAATGTTGAGAGAACTTGGAAATGGAAAATTTTACCAGGGAGTTCCAAAATATGATTTTCTTACGGCAAAAGCTCTTCAGAACAGTGATTATCCGCTGCATATAAGATTTGAGATGAAGAAAAGCGGACTGTTTTTATTTGCTCCGGTTTCTTATCGTTCGGAAAGTGCTTTTCATGAATACGGATCTGCTTTGTGGGCTGTTGATCATCACAATCAGACTGTTTTTGAAGTGAATAATGAAAAACTGATTGAACTGATCTATCTGGAATTTTCAGAAACATCAAGTGAAATAGGGCTGGAACGGTTTGCTAAAAGAATTCACAGCAGTTTAAGAAATCTGGAATTGACAACTGAAGCATGTCTTCAGGACGACCAGCTTTTAACCTATTCTTTTCTGGAATCTGAACAAATGCTTCCTGCAGGACATAATCTGCATCCTTTCACCAAATCAAGAATGGGATTTTCCGAGGAAGAACAATTTTTATATGGTCCTGAATTCGGGAAAGGATTCCAATTAGATTACTTCCTGATTCATAAAGACTGTATCACAGAAAAATCTCTTCCGGGGATTTCAGCAAAAGAAATTTTTGAAAAATGGGCATTCATACCAGAAAGTTACGATTTTGAAAACATCAATGATTTTTACATTGTTCCATGCCATCCATGGGAGGCACAGTATCTTTTGTCAACAGAAGAATATCCGGAAATGCTTGGGTCCGGGAAAATCATTCACATCGGGCCATTGGGGGAAGATTTCTATGCAACATCTTCTATAAGAACGGTATACAATCCTGATTTCAGCTGGATGCTAAAGTTTTCTTTGCATGTTTTGATGACAGGTTCTGTGAGAACAAACAGCTTAAAAGACCTTAACCGGGGGTATGCTTCCGCAGTATGGTGGCAGCATGAAAAGGCTTCGTTTGAAAACAATTTCCCTGATTTTAAATTGTTGTTGGAACCTTCTTCTTTAAGTGTTCATTACGAAGGGAAGAATATGGAGAGTCTGAACGTACTGATCCGTGAAAATCCTTTTTCCGCTGAAGATAAAGTTATTTTATTGGCTAGGCTTTGTCAGGATGAATCTATGGATGGCTTCAACTTCACAACACATTTCTTTAAAAATGTTGCGAATCAACTAGGAATGGAACCGGAAAAGGCTGCTATTATCTGGTTTGAAAAATATGTAAGTCTATTGCTTTCTCCGTTAAACAGATTGTATAATCAGTTAGGCATGGCTCCGGAAGTTCATCAGCAAAATCTTCTTATTCAACTGGATAATCAACTTCTTCCTCAATCTATCTATGTGAGAGACGGACAAGGGTATTTGATAAAAGAAAGTTCCAAGGAAAAATACCAGAATCTGATCAAAGATTATCCTGAAATTGAAGATCTTTTCATTAGAGATGAGCGTCTTCTGGATATTATTTCTCACCATCTTTTGGTAAGTAACCTAAGTGCATTGATCTCATCACTAGGTAAAACAGGTCTGGTAAAAGAACGAAGACTGATTAACATTTTGTACAGAGAATTTGAAACCCTTCATAAATCTGAACCATCATCTTTAACAGAATATGCATTAAATCAAAGATATTGGGCAGTAAAATCAAATCTTCAGTCGGCAGTTGCTGATGTAGACGGCGGGGTGAATGCTTCATCAATTTCTTATGCTAAAGTTCCGAATCTTCTTCACAAACATTTCTTCTCAGATCAGCTGATTCATCCTCAAGGAACAGAAGTTTTCTTTAAAAGGTATTTCCAGAAAGAAGATGTAACCATGAGTATGCGTCCTATAGATCTTGAAAATGACCTTGAAATGCTTCATGAATGGTTCAACCGCGAACATGCCGTAAAAATCTGGCAGATGAACTGGCCTATTGACGAACTGGAAACCTATTACAGACTGATGCTTCCAAGTGATGAAGCTCATAGCTATATCGTTGTCGGCAATGATGAGCCTTCATGTAATATTGAGATCTATTGGGCATGCAGAGATATTGTAGGCGATTATTACGAAGTATTGCCTACAGATTACGGAACGCACCAGTTCATAGCACCTACTGATCCTAAGAAAAAATTTGTATCTCCATCTACACAATCTATGGTTGATTATGTTTTTGCACAGCCACAGGTAGGAAAAATGGTAGGAGAAGGATCTGTAGACTCTCTTGCTTCTATGATGAATAAAGCCCATGTAGGCTTCAAAGTAGATAAAGTAATTGAAATGCCTCATAAAAAAGCCAATCTGAACTTCTGTTACAGAGAATGGTACTGGGAAAAATTTCCACAGAATAAAGGGGTACAAATCACCACAAACATCACAAAAAATGACTAACGAAGCCGTATACAATGTAATAGGCATAGGTATAGGCCCTTTTAATCTGGGACTTGCCGCATTATCTAACCCAATTCCGGAACTGAAGACTCTTTTTCTTGACCAAAGAGATGGTTTCGACTGGCATCCGGGATTGATGATTGACCATGTAACCCTGCAGACTCCATTTTTATGTGACTGCGTATCCATGGCTGATCCTACGAATCCTTTAAGTCTTTTGAATTACCTGAAGGAAACCGGAAGGCTATACAAATTCTTTATTCGTGAAAGCTTTTTTATCCCAAGAAAAGAGTACAACCGTTACTGCCAATGGGTTATAGAACAGCTTCCACAGTGCCGTTTTTCAACGCAGGTAGTTGATATCACTTATGAAGAAGGTTTATATCACGTGACTACTGTTCATACAAAAACAAAAGAAACGACAGTTTTCAAAACAGAAAGACTGATTTTAGGAACAGGGACACAACCCTATATTCCTGCTTTCATTCCGAAAGATGATTCCCGTGTTATTCATACCAGTTCTTATCTGTACAGAAAAGAAGAACTTTTATCTCAGGGTAAAAAAATTGCGATTATCGGTTCTGGCCAGAGTTCAGCAGAGGTATTTTATGACCTTCTTCAAAACAGAAATGAAGAAACACAACTGGGCTGGTATTCCCGTCCGGACAGATTTTTCCCTATGGAATATTCTAAATTGACACTGGAGCTTACTTCACCTGATTACGTAGAATATTTCTACAACAGAAGTGAGTCTGCAAGAAAAACTATTTTAAGCAAACAGCAAGCTCAGTTTAAAGGAATCAACTACGATCTTATCAATGATATCTATGATTTTATCTACGATCTGAATATAGACAATGCAGATCCTAATCTTACAATCATTCCTAACAGCCAGTTAAATAAAGTAGACAATAGCAACCCTGATTTCATTAATCTGGAATTCACCCAACTTGAGCAGGAAGTTCCTTATGATCAGGAAGCGGATTATCTGATTCTTGGAACAGGATATCGATATCATGAACCTGGATTCCTGAAGAATATTCAGTCCAGAATCAAAAGAGATTCAAGTGGATTGTTTGATGTCAACAGGAATTATTCAATAGACCATAACGGAGGGGAAATCTATGTGCTTCACGCTGAAGTACACACCCACAGTTATATTTCTACCGATCTGGGAATGGCGGCTTACCGTAATTCCTACATCATCAATGATATTCTGGGAAGAGAACATTATAAAATTGAAAAGAAAATTGCTTTCCAGGACTTTGATGTGGAAAAATATGCTGATTTACCAACTGCCAAAATTTAATCAAAAAATGAACACCAACTTAAAAAATACAATAAGCCAGGACAACTGGAATCAGGCTAACAGAAATCTAATGGCCAAAACCATCGCAGAACTGATGCATGAAGAGCTTCTGAAACCTGTGGTAACTTTTGAAGATCAGGACGGATATACCGTTTTCAAACTTGAAACAGGATTTGAAAATATTACCTACAGCTTCCGCGGACAGGAAAGAATGATGGATTACTGGTATATTGATAAAAACAGTATTACAAAAACCGAAAACGGTGAAGATTTGTCTTCAGTAGATGTAGCGGCTTTCTTCCTGGAAATGCAGTCTGTTTTTGATTTAGATCCTTATACCATTGCAAGATATACAGAAGAGTTACTGCATACGCTGTATTGTGATTCTTTGATTTTATCAAAAGGAGTAATGTCTTCAAAAGACCTTGCTGATGCAGATTATCAGACGGTAGAACACAATATGACCGGACATCCGTGGGTAATTGTAAATAAAAGCCGATTAGGTTTTTCTCCAAGAGATTTGAAAACATTTGCCCCTGAAGCAGATGAGAATTTAAAAGTAATCTGGCTGGCATCCCATAAAAGCAGATCTTCATTCCAATCTTTGGAACATATTGACAGAGAGCAGTTTTATCGTTCCGAAATAGGAGATATACTGTATAATGATTTTCAGCAGCAACTGATCAGCAAAGGCAAAAATATTGAAGATTATCACTTTATTCCTGTGCACCCTTGGCAATGGGAGCACAAGCTTCAGATCCATTTTGCAGGAGATATTGCTTCCGGACTTTTAATCCAATTGGGAGAGGGAAGTGATACCTATAGCCCGCAGCAGAGTATCCGTACTTTATTCAATGTAGATCATCCGAAGAAAAGATATTTGAAAACGGCTGTTTCTATTCTGAGTACAGGAAATATCAGAGGATTATCGCCTAAGCAGATGAAAATTGCTCCAGCCATTACGGATTGGGTAAAAGGCTTAATCAAAGGTGATGCATACCTTGAAAATAAAGAAACTATTTTCTTAGGAGAAGAAGCAGCCATTACTTATTTGCACCCACAATACGGAGCTATTGCCAGCGTTCCCTATCAATATAATGAATTCCTTGGAGCATTATGGAGAGAAAGTGCTGAAAATTATCTGAAAGAAGATGAGCAAATGGTAACGATGGCCTCTTTACTGTATGTAGACGAAAACGGAGTTCCATTAGTTCAGGCATTTGCAGAAAAAGCAGGTGTGAGTATCAAAGAATGGATTGAAAGCTATCTCGATGCATATCTTACGCCTTTGCTGCATATCTATTACACGCATTCATTATGTGTAACTCCACACGGAGAAAATATTATGGTTGTTTTGAAAAACGGAGTTCCGCAAAGAATTGTGATTAAAGACTTTGTAGATGATATTGTTTTGACCACTGAAGCCAGAGAAAAGCTTCCTGCACACCTTGCAGATGGTCTGATTCAGTCTTCCAACAAAGAAAATATCCCGTTGTTTATTTTGCTGGGTGTTTTTGATGCTTTCTTCAGATATCTGTCAAATGCATTACACACCTATTCAGACTTTAAGGAAGAAAAATTCTGGGAACTGGTTCACAACTGTGTAGAAAACTATAAAGCTGAAAATACCCACCTTCAGGAACGTTACGAAAAGTATGATCTGTACGTGCCGACATTCAAAAGATTTTATATCAACAGTCTGCGTCTGAAAAATAATGGTTACAGTGAAAATAAAGCTTTTGCCATCCCGAGAAAGGACGGAGCACTGCCTAATCCACTGTATCAGATTGCCAATAAAAATTCAGTAGCAGCAGTATGAGGAAATTCCTGCATATACTAAAAGAAGGAGCGGTTTTTGCCTATGGAGCTATCGCCGGAAAAAAAGTCGAGCTGACTTCCGGAAGCATCAACCGTTCCATCTTTAGCCTTGCCATTCCTATGGTGATGGAGCTTGTGATGGAGTCTGTCTTTGTAAGCGTCAATTTATTGATTATTGCCAGATTAGGAGACAAAGTTCTGGGACTTGTAGGGATCACAGACAACTACATCAATTTTGCTTATGCCATCGCAGTAGGACTTGGTATTGCAGCAGCTACACTTATTGCAAGAAGAGCGGGTGAAAAGGATAAAGAAGGAATGGGGAGAACGGCTCAATACATTATCCTGCTGGCTTTATTCTTTGCTTTATTTATTGGTGGGATCTCATGTATTTTCGCATCAGAAATTGTCGATTTCCTGGGAGTGAACGCCAGTGCAGTAGTTGATGGAATATCATTTTCAAAATTGGTCTTCCTGAGCATAGGACTTGTGATTCTAAGACTTTCGGTAAATGGACTTTTCAGAGGAGCTGGTGATGCCGATATTGCTATGAAATCACTTTGGATCTGCCATATCTCCAATATCATCTTTGCAGTAATCCTTGTTTTCGGATTAGGATTTATTCCTGCTTTCGGATTGATGGGATTGGCATATGCTACGGTTTTATCAAGAACATTAGGAGTTTTATACCAGGCTTTCATATTAGTCACAGGAAAAACCAGCATCAGCATCAGAGTTCCTTTTCATCTTGATATCCCATTGTTGCAGAAGATTCTGAAAATAGCCTTTGGAGGATTGGTTCAGTATATCATTCCAACATCTAGCTGGCTGATTATGGTGAAGATCATCTCTACTTTCGGAACAACAGCTCTGGCAGGATATATTATTGCCCAGCGTATTGCTTCGGTAGCTACGATGCCTGCCTGGGGAATAGGGAATGCAGCAGGAGTGCTTACAGGACAGAATCTGGGTGCCGGAGAACCGGAGCGTGCGGAAAAAACAGTCTGGAGAGCAGGAACCATCAACATGACTTATCTGGTAATTGTAGCCTTATTCTGGCAGATTGCTGCTGAATATGTGGTGAAATTTTTCACTACCGAACCTGAAGTTGCTAGATACGCGGTTCAATACATCCATGTGGTTTCTATGGCTTACCTGCTGTTAGGATTCACGATGGTGATCAGCCGTGCTCTGAATGCTGCCGGAAACATTCTGCAGGTTACACTATTGTACCTGGTGATGTTTTATGTGATTCAGCTTCCTCTGGCTTATCTCTTAGGAGTAAGATTTCAGTGGGAACTGAGAGGGATATTTACCGCTATCGTTTCTTCGGAGATTGTTTTAGCTGTGTTATTCCTAATGATTTTTAGAAATGGAAAATGGAAAACTATAAAAATTTAAAATGAACACTACAAAAGAATTTTATGAAATTATCGCCTCTGCCATCGCTATAAAAAAAGAACTGGTAGATGAAAAACTAACGTATCAGGAAATCCCGGAATGGGATTCTATGTCTCATCTTCTTATCGTAGAAGCGCTTGAACAGTTTTATCAGATCAAATTTGATTTTAATGATATTCTTGAGATGGGAACCGTCGGAAAGATCCGCGAAAAAATGAAAAAATACGAAGTATTCGTAGAAAACTAAGCATATGAAAATTTTAGAAAATGTAATTGCCAATAAGAACTTGGAGTTTACAGATGCTTCCACCGGTAAAACAATACCGGTGGGAACACTGTACCGGTCTTTAGGCTTAAACCCCGTAGAAAAAGGCCTGCTCTTTTTGTACAATGACAATCAGCTGCCCGGCATTGAGGTACTTCTCAATTTTTACGGAACAGCCCACACGATTGCAGTACTGGGACAGAAACTGCATGAGGAATTCAAAGAACGTATTGAGGCGGAGTACCGTCCGAAATACATCTTTGATCAGCAAAGAGAAAAAATTGAAGGATACAGCCTGAAAGAATTCTCAGACCATATCAGAATTTTTGCAAAGGATGATTATAAGAGTGAAGTTACGATTCATCCTGACATCAAAATCCTTTTGAGTACTTCAGGAACTACTGGTGTTCCGAAGCTGGTTAAATTATCTGATGAAAGTCTTTATCAAAATGCTTTGAGCATCCTTCAGTACATGCCCGTTCAGGAATCCGATGTGGTTCCTTTAAACGTTCCTATCAACTTTGTATACGGATTCTCTATTTTCACCACCAACTGTATGCGTGCTGCAAGAATTGTCTGTACAGATAAGGACATTATGCAGAAAGCATTCTGGGATGAAATGGAAGAATACAGTTACAGTACTTTGGGCGGAGTTCCTTTTCTCTATGAAAACCTGAACAGAATAGGATTTTTCAGAAAAGATTCTCCAAGTCTCAGATATTTTACCCATACCGGAGGAGTAATTAACGCTGAATTGAGAAAAACTATTTTCTCTTACTGTCATGAATTTAAGAAAGATTTCTTTGCCCAATATGGCCAGACCGAAGCAGGAGGAAGAATGGCTTATCTTACAACAGAAGGATTGCTGGAGGGAGAAACTTCTATCGGAACTCCCGTACACAATGGAAGCTTCAGAATTGATTCTGAAACCGATGAACTTCTATTCTCACATTCCAGTATTTTCGGAGGTTATGCCAATAAACTAGAAGATTTGACGACGTATGAACAGCCTTCTGTACTGCATACCGGAGATACCGCCAGAAAAGGAGAAAACGGAATTTATTACATCACAGGAAGAATAAAACGTATCATGAAGCTTTTCGGAATACGTCTGAATCTGGATGAGGTAGAATTTATTCTTAAAAATGAAATGCAGGGCAATACCTTCGTATGTCTGAATGCCAATGATAAAAAAATCGTGGTATTGTATGACAATCAGGATATTGATCCTCAGAACATCACCGAAATCATTAAAAACAAACTGCGTATCAACCCACAATATGTACGCACCGAACTTATAGAATCATTCCCATTATCACAAAACGGTAAAATAAACTATCCCCTGTTACAAAACTTACAGCATGAAAACATCTAAAACCCTTATATTACTTCTTGGTCTTGCTTTATCTTCAAACTCGCTTTCTGCACAACAGGGCGACAGAATTCATGGTAAGATCATGCTGACTGAACAGGCACCAGTAAAAAATGCTATTTTGAGACTTGTCAACACGTCTTATCAGGCAAAAACCAATAATTTAGGAGAATATTACTTTGAAAATGTACCACCTGGAGAATATACGCTTCAGGTGGTTTTAAATGATATCGAACTGATGAGGGAATCTATTCACATTCAGAAAGATGTCAACGAAATTCCTGCGATTTACGCTCCATTACACAATAATGTGATTGAGGGAATTACTGTATACGCAGTGAGCAGAAATAAATTTTTGGATAGAGACAGTACTTCAGTGGCTAAAATGCCTTTGAAAGTTCTTGAAAATCCACAGGCTTACACAAGCATCAACCAGCAGATCATGAAAGAACAGCTTACTTACGATATTTCGGAAGTATTGAAAAACGTTCCGGGTATGGTAAAAATGCAGGGAAGTCCGGGAAGAGGTTCCGGAGACGGAAGTTTCTACTACAGCCTTAGAGGTTTTCCTACCAAGGTATCTATGGTAGACGGTGTTCCGGCAACTACCAACGGAGAAATAGATCCTGCTGATCTTGAACGTCTGGAAGTGATCAAAGGACCTTCAGGAACATTGTACGGAGGTGCAGTAACTTCGTTTGGAGGTCTGATCAATTCTGTAACCAAAAAACCGAAAGACTATTTCGGAGGAGAAGCGTCTTATTTGATGGGAAGCTACAACCTGAACCGTGTAACAGCTGATGTTTACGGCCCGATTACAGAATCCAGAAATATGTTATTCCGTTTGAATGCTGCTTACCAATATCAGAATGGTTTCAGAGATTCTGAATTCAGAAAATCATTCTTTGTAGCCCCTACAATTAGTTATCAGGTTAACGAAAGGCTTAAATTTAATTTAGGAGCTCAGATTTACAATTATGAAGGAACCAATACTCCAATTATTTTCCTTCCAAGAACAAGAGCGTATTTCGCTCACAATCCGGATGAACTAGGCTTCGATTGGAAAAGATCTTACTCCAATAATGATATGACCTTAAAAGCTCCGTCTATCAATGTAAAAGCTGAAGCTGTCTACAAAATTGCAGATAAATGGACTTCACAAACCTTACTTTCAAGAAACTTCAGAAAAACAGAAGGCTTGTACCAATATCAGTTTATCAGAGGAACTTTAAATGATGCCACACTTGAGCGTAATGTACAGTGGCAGAATTCTGAAGCTTCTTCTACAAGTGTTCAGCAGAACTTTAATGGAGAATTCAACATTGGAAAGGTTAAAAATAAAGTGTTGATCGGATTAGATTATTTGAATCAGACGATCAACAATAACCATTCTCCGATTGTGGTATTTGATAATGTGGACGGACAAAACCTGACAGGAAGTTATGGAAGCATTTCTAAAGATCTTGCCCTTCAGAAAATCCAGGCAGTTACTCAGGCAGCAATTTCAGCAGGTAAAACACCTTTGGTGAGAAATACCACAGCATCCAATCTTTATGGAGCTTATATTTCAAATGTAACCCATATTACCGACCGTTTGACTACATTGATCAGTTTGCGTATGGACCATTATGAAAGTAAAGGACAGCTTAATCTGAATGATAACAAACGTGCAGGAGAATTCAAACAGACCGCATGGTCTCCAAAGGTAGGTGTTGTCTATCAAATCCTTAAAGATCAGCTGTCTGCTTATGGTAACTATATGAATGGGTTCAGCTATACAGCACCTGTTGTACAGCAGCTTCCTGACATTAGCGGAGATATGAAACCACAGATGGCTAACCAGTGGGAAGTAGGAATCAAAGGGAATCTTTGGAGAAACAAAGTTAATTTCACGGTGAGCTACTATGATATTTTAGTAGATAATATACAGAGAGGAAGCGGGGTTATCCGTGATGGAAAGGAATATAATATTGTGGTCCAGGATGGGACGCAGAGAAGTAAAGGTATTGAAATCGAAACCATCATGAATCCTATTCAGGGATTAAATATTATGGCGGGATATGCCTATAACCACAGCCGATATGAAAAAGCAGATCCGGCTGTAGAAGGACGTCGTCCAGAATCTGCAGGTCCTGCGAATGTGTTCAATTCATGGATCAGCTATATTCTTCCTATCAGAGGTCTTCAGGGACTGGGAGTAGGTTTTGGAGTAAACCGTGTAGGAAAGCAGATTACCGGAAATAAAGTCGTTACGGGACAGTTTGCATTCCCTGCCTATACTTTAGTGAATGCTTCCATTTCCCTTGAAAAAGAAAGATACAGATTAGGATTTAAAATGAATAATCTGGGTAATGTACAATATTTTGCAGGACAGGGAGTTGTAGTAGCTCAGATGCCTCGTAATTTTGTTGCTGAGGTAAGCTTTAAATTTTAAGAATGAAGTTAAAGTTTAGAAAAATTGCATATCAGTTACATCTATGGCTCGGACTAACGTCCGGGCTTATAGTTGTTATCATGGCCGCTACTGGATGTATCCTGGCTTTTGAAGAAGAATTAAAACATATTATTCACCCCAACAGATATTACGTTGAAAACATTGGAAGAAAAAAACTTGAATTGTCTCAACTTACGGAAAAAGCAGAAAAAGCACTTCCAGAAGGATTGAAGATCAAAAGAGTAGTGATCTCTTCCGATCCCTCACGAACCTATATCTTCCGAACTCTTAAAATGGACGACGAAGCATTGACCTATTGGGGAACTTATCTTTATTATTATAGGATTTATGTAGATCCTTACACCGGAAAAGTACAGGAAGTGGAAGATGCCAAAAAGGATTTTTTTGAAATTGTGCTGGATCTTCACAGAAGGCTTTTGCTGGGTGAAAAAATAGGAAAAACCATTACAGGATATTCCACATTGATATTAGCTGTAATCCTTTTATCGGGGCTTGTGATATGGTATCCCCGCAAAATGAGTAAAGCCATGCTGAAAGGAATGTTTTTCATTAAAACATCCGCCAATTGGAAGAGAATCAACTATGACGCTCATAATGTATTGGGATTCTATGCCGTAATTCCTTTACTCTTAATCTCTTATTCCGCATTGATATGGAGCTTTGAAGATGTAGACAAATGGGTAAAGAATACATTAAACGGAAATACTCCTATAGAAAAGAAAGCCAAAAGTACTGTTCCTTCCGAAGAATTTTCCAACCAGGGAAATATCCTCAATCTGATTGGAAATACTATGGAAAAAGGTCTTCCTGGTAAAAAATCAGCGCTTATCAATTTCCCGAGATCAGAAGAAGGGACTTATTATGCAGAGCTGACTTATGACGGCAGACAATATCGCAACGAACAATTTAATTTTGATCAATATTCAGGAGACGTTTTAAAATCTCAGTCTTATAAAAACAAAAATATCGGATATGGAACCGCATTAAGAGAAAGAAATTATGATCTTCACACCGGAAGTATCTTAGGATTGGCCAGCAGAATTATTTATTTTCTCGCTGCTATCATTGCAGCATCACTCCCGATTACCGGTTTTATTATTTATTTAAATAAGAAAAAGAAGAAACCAAAACATAAGAAAAACAAAGTAGTTTTTCCTTCTCATCATTAATAAAAGCCTCTGGAAAGGGGCTTTTTTTTAACCACAAAAGTCACAAAAGATTTTATTTTAACCGTTTAAATAAGTTTAAAAAGGTGCGCAGAAAAGTTCGCATAAGATGAAAATCAAATATTTTCTATAAACTCATGTGTACTTGTTTAACGTAAATCAGGCTCTTAAAACTTACCTGTTCAAGACTTTTGTGCCTGTTGTGGTTAAAAATAATTAATGTAAAAGATTGTACAATTTCTATTTTTAAATATCCTCAATCAATTTTATCGGAGATAAAATCCTCGCGCCTTAAAACAAGTTCTCTTCATCTCTTTTGCACCTTTGCGTTCTAAAACTAAAAAATAAGCAAACTATTCATCAACCAACTAATCCCTTCACGTTTTTTGAAAAGACTTCAATCCCTTTATTCATTTCTTCAAAATTAAGATCTCCAAAACCCAAACGCATTGCAGTAAGCCCTTTATTCTGGTACAATAATGTTTTAGGAATGAAAAGATTGTCTTTCGCACAATTTCGGCTAAGCTGCATCAGATTTAGTGGAATATTCCATTCCATCCAAACCGCCAACCCTCCGGAGGGTTTTTGAAAGGTAATAAGCTCACCCAGATTTTCTTCCAGCAGTCCGGAAAAATGATCACGCCTTTCCTGATATACTTTTAAAGATTTCTTCAGATAACGGTTGATTTCTCCTTCGGCGATCATTTCTCCAAGTGCTCTTTCCATCAGAATATCGCCCTGACGGTCAATAATTCCCAGATATTTACGCATTTCTGTCATCAGATTTTCCGGAGCCACAATAAACCCTGTCCTGAATCCGGGAGCCAAAGATTTCCCGAAAGATCCAATATATATTACCATTCCGTTCGTATCAGCACTAGCTAAAGGAAGAATAGGACTTTTATCATAATGAAATTCATAATCATAGTCGTCTTCCAGGATAATAAATCCGTACTCATTGGCCAATTCCAGTAATTCAAATCTTCTCTGAGCGCTCAATGCAACGGTGGTAGGATAGTGGTGATGCGGAGTAAGATAAAGCATCCGTATTTTCTGTTTTTTGCAGGCTTCCCTTACACTTTCCACTATAATTCCTTCCTCATCAATGGGAATAGAAGCAATATCAACCCCGGCTTTCATAAAGATCATATTGACAGAGAAATAGCTCAAAGCACCCACCAATACAGTGTCACCAGCAGAAAGAAGAATTTCGGAAACAATATAGATACTCATTTCCGTACTTCGGGTGATCAAGAGGTTATTCTTAGAAATAGGAAGTCCTCGGGAAAGATTCAGGTATTGAGATAAATGTTCCTTAAAAAATTCACTTCCGTCATGATTATAATGTCCTAAAGCTTTTTGGTTGGATTTACGTTTCAGAATAGAACTGTAAAACCGGGAATGCTGCCCGATTTGTGTTAAACGGATATCCGGCACCCCATCATTAAAGACATACTCACAGTCAGAATGTTCAAAAGGATTATCTAATATATTGGATGTTTTGAATGAAAAACCAGTCGTTATTGGATAATTTTGAAGGTTATTATGCTCAAAATCGTTCACTTTTACAGGTTTTTCCTGATCTTTTCCGATGACAAATGTTCCTTTATTCGGAAAACTCTCTGTCCAGCCCTGAGCCGACAGTTCATCGTACACCGCAACCGCTGTATTTCTATGGATTTCCAGCATTTCACTGAAGGTTCTTGTCCCCGGAAGCTTTGTTCCGAAAGGTAGAAAACCTCGCTGAATAGCGTTGATCAGCTGATTGGCGATCTGCAGATAAATAGAAGTCTCTGATTTTCTATCAATCTTTATAAAACTTTCATAAGGAATCTTAACCGGACTATCCATAATATAAAAACTGGCACCATGTAACCATCCGGCAATATACTACTTTTGACATCAAAATAAAAATCTATGGAATTTCAGAATCTGTTAAAAAAAATTGTGCAGCAAGGAAGTATCCACGCCAAATGGCTGAACACCCTTTCTTTTATGGAAAATGCCGGGGCAAGAAAAATATCAAAATGTGAACATCCCACTTTGGTTTCTCAGATCCAGTTGAAACACGCTGCTGAAGAGCATCGCCATGCTTACTACCTTAAAAAACAGATTGGAAAAATAGATCCTGAATTATGCAAAACTTATGAAAGCACCGAGCTTCTGGCTCCTATCGCAACAAGCCAGTATCTTCATTCGTTGGATATTAAAGCCTGCAGATATCTTCAGGAGGCTTTCAAACTCAATAAAGTAGACCTGAGATATGCCGCTTATCTTTTCGTAACATATGCAATTGAAGTTCGTGCTGATGAGCTTTATCCTGTATATCAGGAGGCTCTTACCGAAGCTTCTTCTAAAATTATGGTAAAATCTATTATCCTTGAAGAAGAAGGACATTTGGAAGAAATGATCAATCAGCTTAATGAATTTGCTCCAGATTGGAAACACCATGCAGATCATATCCTGGCCATAGAAAAAGAACTTCACGAAGAATGGATCAATGCGATAACTGAAGACGTTACTCAGCTTCACTATGCTTAACAATAGCTGTCGTTTTCAGGAGTCCCTTGATAAAAGGGAAGAGGAAGGAACATTAAGGTGTTTGCGGTTTCAATCTGATGGAATTGATTTTTATTCCAATGATTATCTGGGGCTTGCCAAAAGTAAAGAGCTTCAAAATATATTGTTACAGAAGATTACAGAGAATCCTCAACTGCTTTCAGGAAGTACTGGTTCCAGACTGATCAGTGGAAACAGCGATGTTGCCAATTCGGTGGAACGTCTTATTGCTCAAAAACATCAGTTTGAATCAGCATTACTTTTTCCGTCTGGATATAATGCTAATCTGGCTTTGTTTTCTACGCTTCCTAGTCGTCACGATACCGTTATTGTGGACGAACAGATTCATCGGTCTGTGCATGATGCCAGCCAGCTGTCAAATGCTAAAAAGCTGAAGTTCAAACATAATGATCTTGAAGATCTTGAGAATATTTTAAAAAGACAGCGAGGACATTGTTATATCGCCATAGAAAGTCTTTATTCGATGGAAGGCGACTTTGCTCCCGTTCAGGAAATTGCGGCGATTGCCGATCAGTATAAAGCTTCTTTGATTGTTGATGAAGCCCATGCTTTTGGAGTTTTTGGATATGGATTGATTGAAAAATATGAATTGCAGAAGAAAGTTTTAGCAACCGTTGTAACTTATGGAAAAGCCCTTGGAGCTCATGGAGCAGCAATACTTTGCAATGAAACGGTGAAATCTTATCTGGTGAATTTTGCAAGTCCTTTTATTTATACCACTTCAGCGCAGGATTTCCAGTGGGTGAGTATAAAAACAGGGTATGAATTTCTGGATCAGCATCAGGAACTGGCAAAAAAGCTTCAGGATAATATCAAAATTTTCCGAAGTAGAAATTTACAGTCCCCGTCATCAGAAATAAGCCCGATTCAAGCCATTTTAATCCCGGATAACCAAAAATTGAAAGCATTACAGAATACTTTATCTGAGGAAGGATTTTTAACCTATGCCATATACAGTCCGACGGTAAAGCCAGGAAGTGAACGCCTTAGAATATGCCTCCACAGCTTTAATACAGAAGAAGAAATTATTAAAATGACAGGGATTATTAAAGAATCTATTTAAAGTATAATTTTTCAAACCACGCAACACGAATCCCGAACCCAAACCCATGAAATTATTTATAACAGGAATAGGAACCGAAATAGGAAAAACAGTTTGTTCAGCCGTTTTGGTTCAATATTTTAAGGCAGAATACTGGAAACCCATACAATCCGGTGATCTGCATCATACAGACAGTCATAAGATTGAAGCATGGACAGATCATACAACCTGTCATCCGGAAACTCATCGTTTACAGCTGGCCGCATCACCACATCAGTCTGCAAGAGAAGAAAATATAACAATAGATCTGAATGATTTTCAATTACCTGAAACAGAAAACCCACTAATTGTAGAAGGTGCAGGCGGCCTGATGGTCCCCATTTCGGATACTACTTTTATGATTGATCTGATAGAAAAATTAAACCTTCCCACAGCATTGGTTGTAAGAAACTATCTAGGCTGCATCAATCACAGTTTGCTTTCGATCATGGCTTTACAACAAAGGAAAATAAAACTGGAATACCTGATCCTTAACGGAGATTTTCCTGCTGATACAGAAAGAGTAATCTGCAATTTTATTGAAAAAGAAACAAAAATTATAAGGATTCCAGAGATCGATCATACCGACAAGGAATCATTACAAAATGCTGCAAAGCAATTAACAATAACAAAAATATGATAATGGATACTAAAACAACATTGAGAAACACATGGACCAAAGAGGAAATTGAAGAAATTTATCATTTACCTCTAATGGAACTTATCTATAAAGCTGCGACTGTGCACCGTGAATGGCATGATCCTTCCGAAGTACAGATTTCTACTTTACTATCCATCAAAACGGGAGGCTGTCCGGAAGACTGCTCCTACTGCGGACAGGCTGCCCGTTACCACACCAATATCAAAGTACAGGCTTTATTACCTACAGAAACAGTAATTGCACACGCTCAGAAAGCAAAAGATTCCGGATCATCAAGATTCTGTATGGCTGCAGCATGGCGTGAAGTTCGTAATAACCGTGATTTTGACAGGGTGATTGATATGGTAAAAGGAGTAAATGAACTTGGACTGGAAGTTTGCTGTACTTTAGGAATGCTTACAGAAGAACAGGCTTTAAGACTGCAGGAAGCGGGATTATATGCTTACAATCACAATCTTGACACTTCTGAGCAGTATTATGAAGAAATCATTTCTACCAGAACATTTGACAATAGAATCAATACCATCAACAATGTAAGAAAGGCAGGAATCACCGTATGTTCCGGAGGAATTATCGGGCTTGGTGAAACGCACAGAGACAGAATTTCAATGATTCTGACGTTGGCAACAATGCCAAAACATCCGGAATCTGTTCCCATCAATGCATTAGCAAGAGTAGCAGGAACTCCATTAGAAGATAATGAAAAAGTAGATACCTGGGAAATGGTGAGAATGATCGCTACTGCAAGAATTGTAATGCCTTCATCTATGGTAAGACTAAGTGCCGGACGTATAGAAATGTCAGAAACAGAGCAGGCATGGTGCTTTATGGCAGGTGCCAATTCCATTTTCACAGGAGAAAGAGAAACATTATTGGTGACGCCTAATCCGGGAGTTTCCGAAGATATGCAGATGCTGCAGACTTTAGGGCTGAAACCTATGATGAAAAAAGAAACATGCTGCTAATTATAAATAATGAGTGATGAGTTGGATTACAGGTATTATAGGGTTTATTGCAAAATTGGTTTTTGAATTTTTATAACCTGTATTAATCTGATATAGGTTGGAAAACGCAAAGACGCAAAAAAATGTAATAAGTAATGTTTTAAGACGCAAAGATTTTATCTCCGATAAAATTGAATACGGGTCTATATGAAACACCAAAACGATCTTCATACACTTGCTGAAAATCTTCGATTTTCTTGCGCCTTAATTCATCATAATCATGATAAAACTTTGCGCCCTAATTATCCAACATTAAACCAAATTATCTTATTACTCATTACCCCATTTTACATCATTACATGAATACAATAACAAAAGAAACCAGCCTCCAGCAAAGAGATAAAAAGGTCAACTGGCATCCCTATACGCAGATGAAAACGGCAGACGATGCTATTCCTATTGTAAAAGGAAAAGGAATTTATCTTTATGATAGCGAAGGAAAAAAATACATGGATGTCGTTTCTTCATGGTGGGTTACTTTGCATGGACATTCTCACCCTTACATTGCACAACGTGTTTTTGAGCAGTTAAATACACTGGAACAGGTTATTTTCGCAGGATTTACTCACGAACCGGCTGTACAGCTTTCGGAAAACTTATTACAGCTTCTGCCAACCAACCAGAAGAAGGTTTTTTATTCTGATAATGGTTCCACGGCAGTTGAAGTAGCTTTAAAAATGTGTATTCAATATGCATACAATCAGGAAAAGAAGAAAACGAAAATTCTGGCTTTTAAAAATGCATATCACGGAGATACTTTCGGGGCGATGTCTGTAAGTGAAAAAAGCTTTTGGACAAGACCTTTTGAAAGCATGCTGTTTGAAGTCGTTTTCATTGATACACCCAATGCTGAAAACATGGAAAGCCTTCAGTCACAAATTAAAGAACTGGCTGATGAAACAGCGTGTTTTATCTATGAACCATTGGTTCAGGGTGCAGCTGGAATGCTGATGTACAAAGCAGAAGATCTTAGCCAACTGATGAAATTCTGCAGAGAAGAAGGTGTTATTATGGTACAGGACGAAGTTTTTACAGGATTCGGAAGAACGGGTAAACTTTTTGCCGCTGATTATCTTACAGAAAAGCCGGACATTATGTGTTTTTCAAAAGGGTTAACAGGAGGAACCATGCCAATGGGAATCACCACCTGTTCTGATGAAATTTACAATGCTTTTCTTTCAGATGACCGTCATAAAACATTATTTCATGGGCATTCGTTTACAGCCAATCCTTTAGCCTGTACAGCGGCTTTGGCCAGTATGGAAATACTATTGACAAATGAAACTCAAATGAATATCAACCGCATCACTCATCAACATTCAGAGTTTGCAAAAGCACTTGCTTTTCATCCTCATGTAGAAAAGGTTCGTCAGATCGGAACTATCCTCGCTTTCGATTTTAAAACCGGGAATGGTACTTCTTATTTCAATGAAATAGGGAAGAAGTTATACAATGAATTCTTGCAGAGAGGAATTATTATGAGGCCGTTGGGAAATGTAATCTATCTGGTTCCGCCATATTGTATTACATCCGAAGAATTGGATTTTGTATATCAGAATATTATGGAAGTTCTGGATCAGTTTAGAGATTAAACAGATCCCTTCAGGTAATAATTTTTTTTAATTTTTTAAACCTTATAGATTTCTAAAATCTATAAGGTTTTTTTAATGTACCCAATATTAAAGCGCTTAATCAGCTTGTCTTAAACCAAACATTTAAAGCTCTTGCTCCGCTTTCTTTAAAATACCAATCAATTCCTTCAATTCTTCTTTACTGAATTCAAGTAAATTCTGATTATAATGGCTTGACGGAATTTTTATATAGTTGACCCAGGATGAAAGTTTCTCCCGATAAACACTTCCGAATTCAATAGCGCTCATGGTGACAAACTTATATTTGGTTTCCTGATTTGATTTTTCATTTTCTTTCTGTTCTACAGTCTGAAGAGCCTGAATGAGCTTTCCTAGTTCATTCTTATCTATCCTAAGAGTCCTTTTCGATATTTCATCAAAAGTTTCATATTCATACATCATCCCCAGAAAAGTTTCTGATGAATTATCCGAAGTATCTTTCGATACAATTTTTTGAATATTTAGGTTTTTAAACTTACCTACATTAATAATTTTCTTCTCAATTAATGTCCCTTTCCTTGAATTGATGGTAAGCCCGCGAGATGTTAGTGTAGATCTTTGAATAGGAGGAGGTGTGATTTGAGCAGCTGCCCATGCACTTGATACAAAGGAAATCACAATGATGATTCTTTTCATTAATAGAATTGTTATTAGTTTTTTAAATATATATATTTTCTACTTCTTAATTAGTTTTTTTGTAGAAAATCTTCCATTTTCAAAAATAGCTTTTGCAAAATAAACCCCTTCAGACAGTTCAGAAACATCAGACTTATTTTCTATTACGGTTTTTATTAATTTTCCACCAGCAGAATAGATCTCTATTTTATCAATTTTTTCTTTTGATTTAAACTTTAAATGATGTTCTACAGGACTTTCAAAAGTAATTTCAGGATTATTTTTTATAATTCCTTTTGTTGCTAATGTGGCAGTACCATTTATAAGATATTTAACAATATTAAATGTTTCTCCATCGGTGCTCACCATGATATTATCATCAAAAACCTTTATTGAATTAATGCTGTGATAAATTAAATTAGGATCATTTTCTATATATTCTCCAAATACAGGATCAATAGCTCCATTTTGATTAAGCTTAGAAATATAGTAATAAGTGTATCCGCTGTTATTGAGTTCAGCATAGCCCGCAATATAATAAGAACCGTTTTTTTCATAGATATCCCGAAATTCAAGACCAACAATACCATTATAATTGAATGTAGTATCTGGTGTACCATCGGCATTAAGTCTTCCTAAAACAGGTGGTGTCTGCCACGATAAGTCATTTTTTGCATATACAATTTTATCAGCAGAATCTACTTTTACAATACTGGCTTCTCCACTAAACAAAACTTCTCCATTGCTACCAAAACCAGTCATAGGCTGTCCGTCAACGGTGTATTTTTTTATTGTGCCATTTCCGAAAAAAAGAAGATTAAACTGATTATCTAAAATGATACGAGGAAGATAAGAGCTTTGAAAAGGATTTTGTTGATAAGTCAGTATTTCTCCGTTATTCCCAAAGCTATTGTCTAATGTACCATCAGAATTTAATCTCAATGTATGAGTTTTCGAATCAGTCTGTCCAAAAGAATCCATACTAATTCCTGAAACAAGAATTTTATTTCCCTGCTGTATAAGATTAGTTAATTCAAAAGAAACGGATAAATTGGCCAATGCCTTTATTCCTCCATTTCCAAATGAAGGGTCTAATTGCCCATTGGAAAGTAATTGAACTACATCCAAATAATATGTACTGTTTGTAGAGTCATATCGCTTGAGTAGTAAAGTTAATTTATCATCGGTATGTCTTAGAAATCCAACAAGAGAACCGTCATTGTAGTTCAAGGCAATTTTACCATTCGTGCCAAAAGTCAAATCTAAAGGGCCACTGTAAGTTGTCGCTTTAGAAATAATTAATTGGTTGGTGCTGTTATTGTAGGATTTATAAAATACTGAAGTTGTTGCTGCAGTTAATTCTCCTGCATAAGTGCTTCCCGTTCCTAAATATGAGCTTCCTGCTGGAAGAGTATGAATTCCGTTTGAAGCAAACGTAGGATCTTTAGAAATAATTTGTGCAAAGGAAGCTTGTGCCACGAGAGTAAACACAAATAATAATTGTTTTTTCATTGTTTGGTTTTTTTAATAAAAATTTTTGAGGTTATAATGTAACCTGTAAGTTTATAATTTTTAGGTTGTGTTTTCAAATGTATGATAAAATTTTATAAAAGTAAAAAGATGCTCAGATTTTTGCTTTACAAGACATATCTTTACCCAAGTCCATTTCCCCATAAATGTAACTCAGAAAGAATAGGACCAAGTTTTTTTCCTTTTCCGGTTAACTTGTAGTATACTTCGGGCGGAAAATTGTAGACTTCAATCCGTTCAATAATAAGGTCATCTTCAAGCTGTTTCAATTGCTCTGCGAGTACTTTTTTGGAAACCCGGGGCATGCTTCGCCAAAGTTCCACAAAACGTACTTTATCTTCTTCAAAAAGATTGTGCAGAATCAACGGTTTCCATTTCCCTGAAAGGATATTCAGACTCCGTCTCAATCCACAGTTTTTAAATTCTTCAAAATTCATAAGTCAATGAATATTTATGGTTAACCTTTTGGTAACCTTCGATTGTTTTACTTCAATCCGGCAATAGCTTTGCTGTACAAACTTAGTCAAAATGAAATTACAATTATGGCGCAATGCAACATTGCTATTGAATATTGATGGATTTTCCATCCTCGTAGATCCAATGCTTGGCGAAAAAGGGTCTCTTGGAAAATTCCCAATGGTAGACAACGAATTACTGAATCCTCTGGTAGACCTGCCTTTTAGCAAGGAAGAATTAAAGCTAAAACTGGAAACAGTAGATGCTGTAGTGGTTACCCATCTTCATCCCGATCATTGGGACACCGCAGCTATCGAACTTCTTGACAAAAATATTCCGATCATCTGTTCAGATGTTATTTCGGAACAGATTACAGAACAGGGTTTTACAAAAATTATTGCTGTTAATGACAGGATTCAATGGAAAAATATTGAAATATCTACGACCAAAGGCCAGCATGGAACCGGAGAAATTGGAGAAAAAATGGGACTCGTGAATGGTTTTGTTTTTAAAACAGAAAATAAATCCGTTTATATTACAGGTGACAGCATCTGGTATGACGAAATTGCACAGGAAATTGATAAGCATCAGCCACAACATATTATTGTTGCAGGAGGAGCAGCCACTTTTTCAGTGGGAGATTCTATTATTATGACTAGTGAAGATATTATGAAAGTCTGTGAATACGCTCCGGAATCCACTGTTTGGGTTACTCACCTGGAAGCAGTAAGCCATTGTAAAGAAGACCGGAAATTCATCCGGGAAAAGATCAATGAAAATGGATTAGACAAAAGATGTTTTGTTCCTGATAATGGAGAAGAAGTGGAGCTTCATTTTTAACTTATATACAGGTCTTTTACTTTGATACTGTAAAAATTAAAGACACTCAAAATATAAAAAGGATAGAATCAGAATTCTATCCTTTTTATTGTATGAATAATCACTTTTAATCCTCTACACATTTATTTCTTGCAGCCTTCAGTCCAAAATACAACATCAGCATTACCGCGAAACTTAACAAATAAAATGAGCTGTTCCAGGAAATATCCAAGTCATGAAGTTTTCCAAATAATGGAGGTCCAAATGCAGCAATCAGATATCCTACAGACTGTGCCATTCCCGATATTTTAACAGCATTGATACTGCTTTTTGTTCTCGTAGAAAAAAACAGGATAGACAAACTGAAAGACAATCCGTTAGAAATCCCGATGATAACAGCATTCACATAGATCCACTGAGATTTCAGAAACACAAACATCATCGTACTTCCAAACATCAGAGCGCATATGAAAAGTATCATTACCCTTTGGTCTTTCATTTTACTGGCAATAATCGGGCAGCAGAACGTCACCGGAATCATTGTAATCTGAATCACAAAGAAGACCCATCCGGAGCTTTCTCCCTGCATATGAAAATCTGCAAGAAATGAAGGCAGCCAGGCCACAAGACAGTAATAAAATAAAGACTGCAGGCCCATAAAAACGCTGATATTCCATGCCTGGGCAGATTTAAACATATTAAAATCAGAAGTACTGAGTGCTGTTTTTGGTTGATTCGAATTTCTTTTATTAAAGATAAATTCCAATGCTAAAACAAGGAAACCCAATGCTGCAATAACCAGCCAGATTCCCAAAGAACCTTTCCATCCAAACCCGGTCAGTTCTCCGATTTTCACACTGAAACCAGAGGCTAAAGCCGCTGTAAGATTCATGGATACAGCAAAAATTCCTGTCATAAGCCCAATCTGCTTCGGGAAATTATTTTTAACATATCCCGGAGTGACCACGTTTCCAATGCATATTCCTAATCCAATAAATATAGAACCTAAAAACAACAGCCAAAGAGATCCGCTGATTCGTAGAAATAAGCCAAAACTTAAAATAATCAGGGAATACATCAGAAGTTTACTGATGCCGAACTTATTGGAAAACTTACTCACCAGCACAGAACAGGCTGCAAACATAAACAGTGGGATAGAGGTAAGGAGACTCACCTGAAAATTATCCAGCTTCAATGCATCTCTTACTTCGCCCAACACAGGAGCCACAGCCACAATGGGTGAACGGAGGTTACTGGAAATTAATATAACCACCAGAACATTAATGATTAATAAAACATACGAAGCATTCCTTTTTACTTCATTCTTCATCATAATAAAAACTTTTGCACAAAATTAATATAGTAATTTTGTTTAATTTTGCCAAAGTTTTAACCTAAAACGACATGGATGCTATCGACAATATAAAAATAGATGATCTGAAGAAGCCTTACTTTGTATGGTTTGAAGAAAACTGGGTTCATGATGATGTTTTCCATAACCACCAGAAGGGCCAGCTGGTATATGTGGAAAACGGTTTTCAGTACATTACCATTGAAGAGAAAATCTACCTTCTCCCACAAAACCATGCCGTATGGATTCCTCCGAATGCCGTTCACAAAACAAATTCCCATTCCGAAAAGATCAAACTGATGATCATGTTTGCAGATATTAGTATAAAGAATCCCTTTTATCATGAGATCAACGTGTTTTCTGTTCCTCCAGTTTTAAAAGAAATGATAAAATATGCAGAAAAATGGTCTAAGCAAATGACTTCAGATGATAATGAAAATCTATTTCTGAAAGCACTCTTCAACGAACTTCCAAGATTTGTAGAACATTCATTGACACTTCACATTATTCTTCCAAAAGATCAGCGCCTTACAAAAGTCATTGAACATCTGCATAATCACTACCGGGATGAAATAAAGATGGGAGATCTCAGCGATACAGCTCTTTTATCTTTTCGTACATTGGAGCGTATTTTCAAAAAAGAAACCGGGCTCACCTTAAGCAAATATCAACAGATGCTTCGTATCATTAAAAGTCTGGAGTTTCTGAGCGCTGGCCATCTTACCATTTCAGAGACAGCTTATGAAGTAGGGTACAAGAGCGTGCAGGCCTATACCAGAAGTTTTTTGTCTGTGATGCAGTTCAGGCCTACAGATTTTATTAAAACGATTCAATAGCCGTTTAAAGCATTTCCAGAGGCGGTCGAAATATATAGAAAAAGAGACTTATTGAGATCTTAAAACTTTGAGTAATCCTTTGTAGAAAAGCAATTGGCTTGTTAAAAAAAAGAGATATTTCACATTTAGTCAATTTTTCCACTTCAGCAGTCAATATTCTATTATGACATAATTTAAAATAAAAAGGTCTCCACGAATGGAGACCTTAAAAAAACACAAATGATGAAAAAAAATTATTTCGATTCACAAATATAAACAAAAATCACATTATGCAAAACATCATAAGCTTATTTTTTTTAAAAATTATTTATTTTAAGTAAAAAAAAATATTCTCTAAATGATTTTAGTTTTACTTAGGATTCCGAAATTATTTATACAAAAACATATCCAGTTAAATATAATTCGCGCCCTGATGAATTGTGAACTGTTTTTTAGTTCAAACAGAGAAGTCCCAAAAAGTGAATTATGATCAAAACAAAGGACTCTTTAAACCAATACTCAAACATATGTTTAACTTTTTCATGACTCTACTCATAAAATCTATAAGTTTTTTGCAGTATTTTTTCAAAAAACATATTGCATGAGTCCCAAAAAATTCAAAGGAGTTCCTAAACAAAAATTCGGAGGTTTCCATGATACGGAAACCAGAAAGTTATTTGAGCAGGACTTGATGTCGTTGAAGTTTGAAACATTAAAAGAAAGATTGTTCTCAGTCAATAAGTGGGAAAGTTATTGTGGGAAGGCATTTGCAGCATTTAAGCTTTATGACTTCGGTAGCAATCCGGTAGATCGTGAACCACAAAAAGGAGATTTCATCAGGATTGATATTCCGGGGCCGGGAGAACCTGAGGCCAAAGGATATGATTGGGTAGAGATTACAGATATCTGCTTCTACCAGAACAGCTTTGCTGAAAGCATAACAATGACCTGCAGGCCATCCAGAAATCCTGAAAGTAAAAAGAACCGCCATATTGCTCATTTTTACAGTTCCGGAGCAAGCTCTACCTTTATGATATCGAAAAGTCCGGCTCATTTAAAAGCAGCAGTATACGGGCGAAATGAAAGACCTAATCTGAACGCGAAGTTCCTTGATATCATCAGGAATCTTGTTACCGCTGCAGGAGGAATGATGGGAGCCGCCAAAATACAATGGAAACAGCTTACCGATGGTTTTTTAGATTTTGAATAACTATTTTCTGCCTTTTTTGATCTAGATCAAAGTTTAGTATTTGTTGTACAGGGACATTTGCACCCGAATATTTTAATCAAAATTTATGAGTACAACATTAGAAAAAGGGCAGACTATTAATTTTTATCAGGCGACCGCTCCCATTATCATTTCGGTATTCGGAGTTTACCTTACGATAGGAATTGCTTTGGGAATACTTCCCGGGTTTGTCCAGAACACATTAGGTTTTGACAGCGTTATCGTGGGGCTTGTTATTGGTCTCCAGTCATTGTCAACACTTTTGACCCGCGCGTATTCTGGGAAGATTACAGATACTAAAGGTGCCAAGAAAAGTAAAATGTCCGGGGTGGTATTAGCTGTTATTGCCGGGATTATGTATATACTGGCAGTACTGTTTCAGGCTCATCCGCTACTGGCACTTGTTTTTCTGCTGGTGGCAAGAATCATCCATGGTATTGGGGAAAGCTTTCTGGTTACCGGAGCATTAACGTGGGGAATAGGGCTGGTAGGACACTCCAATTCCGGGAAAGTAATGACTTGGAACGGTATTGCCATGTATGCAGGAATTTCGATGGGAGCTCCTGTCAGCATCTGGTTGAGTAAAGAATACAATATGCTGCCTGCCTTTATCCTTATGGCCCTGCTTCCTCTTGTAAGCTGGCTTTCTACCGCCAAACTGCCTTCTATTCCTGTAGATAAAGATCACGTACGAACGCCTTTCTACAAAGTAATTGGTGCAGTATCAGGTCAGGGGCTGAGTCTTGCTTTCTCATCAATGGCTTTTGGATGCATTGCTTCTTTTATTGCTTTATTTTTCTCACAAAAGCATTGGGGAGATGCTTCACTTGCTTTTATGGTCTTCGGAATATGCTATGTTCTTACCCGAATTTTCTTTGCTTCTTTTCCTGATAAATACGGAGGTTTTAAGATTGCATTCCTCTCTCTGATCATCGAAGTGGCAGGGCAGCTGCTGATCTGGACATCTGCTTCCAAAACATTAGCCATTATCGGATGTGGATTGACCGGGGTGGGATTTTCATTGGTCTTTCCGGCTTTGGGAGTTCTTGCCATTCAAAAAGTAAAACCACAAATGAGAGGAACCGCATTAGGAGCCTACGTGGCTTTCGTTGACCTTTCATTAGGACTGGCAGGGCCAATAGCAGGACTGATTGCGGGCTGGTTTGATTATCAGACAGTCTATCTGTTCGGAGGAATCAGCTGTGTTCTGTCTATGCTTATTTTACTATTTAATAAAAAATAAAAATGGAAAAATCTATAATCACTCAGGCAGAGAAAACTAAAAAAATACGTTCTGCATTTATCGTTAAAAATAAACAATATCTTACTCCACATCTTATTCGTGTAGTATTTGAAATCAATGAACATCAGATTGAACTGCTAGCCAATGTACGTTCAGGTTCTAATAATAAAATCTTTGTTCCGGCTGAAGAGGGAGGCGTTCCTTTAATCAGAACATATACCAACAGAAAAATTGATCTGGAAAATAGGGAATTAAGTATAGATTTTGTTGCCCATGGTGATAACGGACCTGCTTCTGCCTGGGCATCACAAGCGAAATCCGGTGATTCTTTGGAAATAGGAATGAAAGAAAGTACAAGGCCTCTGATTCCTGATGCCGATTTTTATCTGCTGGCAGGAGATGCAACAGCCTTACCCATTATTTGTGCCATTGCAGAGCAGTTTCCTCCTTATGTGACCGCAAAAATAATATTGGAAGTTACAGATAAGGATGATGAACTTATTCTGTGTTCCGCAGCAAATATTTCAATTGAATGGCTTCACAATCCTCATCCGGAAGAGGGAAGCCGGCTCGCAGAAGTTGTAAAATCTGTTCAGTTTCCCTCAGGAGTTTTGAAAGAATATGTCTATATCGCTGCAGAATATGCAACCGTACAGGAACTTCGTACCCATTTCAAAACAACTCTGCAGTGGGATCCACATGGTTTGTATATTTGTTCATACTGGAAAGCCGGACAGGCAGAAACCCCATAGACAATGTGGAATAAAAGAGGTAAGCAAAGCCATTTATTGCTATTTTTGCTTACATGCAGGAAATTTTAACTTCATATATTAAAAATAGAATATCAGTAACGGATAAAGAATTGGAAACCATTCTTTCTTATTTCAGGCTTGCTCAATTAAAAAAGAATGAGATGCTCCTTTCTAACGGACAATACAGCCAAAGAACATTTTTTGTGGTAAATGGCTGTCTCCGTATATTTTTCATCAATGAAGAAGGGCAGGATTCCACCCGCTATTTTGCCTTTGAAAATCAGTTTGCAACAGCACTTACCAGTTTTATTACTTCTGAACCCTCCGATGAATTCATTGAAGCCGTGGAGGATTCAGAAGTATATTATATCACTCATAAAAATTTTTATCATCTCCTGGATATTATTCCACAATGGGAAAAGTTTTACAGAATATATCTGGAAACTGCTTATGTGAATAATACAAAGAGACTGATGTCTTTCCTGGTTCAGGATGCCCTTGAAAAATACCGTCAGCTGCTGGATGAAAATCCTGTTGTAGTAAGAAGACTTTCTAATAAAATGGTGGCTTCCTATCTTAATATCTCCCAGGAAACTCTAAGCAGATTGAAGTCAAGACTTTGATTTTTTGTTTGATAAACCTAACATTATTTAGGAATAGCTAGTATTTATTTAAACCACTTTTAAACTGGCTAAAATTATCAAAAAATTAATACTGGAGCCTGTTTAAGAAAAATTTAAGCCTTATATTTGCAGCCATGTTAAAATGGTTCTCCATATTATGCTCAATGATGTATGTGCTGGCTACCACCAATGCGGGGGAAGTACTGAAGGTACCTATGTTTGTGGAACATTTTATGGAATACCACGGAAGCTTATCAGAATTTGTCATGGAACATTATGATAATCACAAACAGGATTCTGACTGGGATACTGATCAGAAACTGCCGTTTATCAATCCACCCATTGTATTGACTGTACATGCCCAGCTTCCGGAACTGACATTCGAAATAAAAAAACCTAAAGAAATTACTGTTTCCCCAAAAAACAGTATTTATAAGGAAAAAGATTTTTCCAATCATTACCTTTCTCAGATTTTCCAGCCTCCACGGCTTTCTTAACTGATTTTATACTGACATTGCTTTAGCTTTAAAGCAGTCCATTTATTATTACATATCAATTTAACCTTTCGTGCATTATAACGCTGTTTATGATGTCTTTACTACATTTTGTTTAAATTTTTCAGAATGATAAGTTTACAACAAAACAGATGAGTATCAAGTAGATATTCTTACTGAATGGTATGATGTCTTCTTTACTTCTGTAACTGAACAAATAAAGACTTCAGCAACTTTTATAAGACACTCCGGGTTATCAATTAATAATTTTTTCCATGTTAAATAAAATTATTGAGTTTTCTGTAAAGAATAAGCTCATCATTGCTCTGTTTACAGTGGGGCTTATCCTTTTGGGGGTCTATGAAACCACAAAACTCCCCATAGATGCTCAGCCGGACATTACGAATAATCAGGTCCAGATCATTACCACAGCGCCTTCTTACGGTGCGGCAGATATAGAACGTCTTGTTACATTTCCTATTGAACAGGCAACCAGCAACATCAGCGGAATTACAGAACTTAGAAGTTTTTCCCGTTTCGGACTTTCATTAGTAACGGTAGTTTTTGATGATAAGACTGATGTCTATTGGGCACGCCAACAGGTTCAGGAACGTTTACAACTTGTTCAGGACAATATCCCGGAAGGAATCGGAAAACCGGAACTGGGACCAATTTCTACAGGATTGGGGGAAATTTTCCAATATGTTGTAAGAGCCAAAAAAGGATATGAAAATGTTTATGATGAAACTGAACTCAGAACTATTCAGGATTGGGTAGTCAGAAGACAGCTTCTGGGAACTAAAGGAGTGGCTGATGTCAGCAGCTTCGGTGGAAAACTGAAGCAATATGAAATTACCATTAATCCTAACAAACTTCAGGCATTCAACATCAATATCAACGATGTTTTTGGGGCATTGGAGAAGAATAACCAAAATACAGGAGGTGCTTATATTGAGAAGAAAGAAACCGTTCTGTTTATCCGCAGTGAAGGACTTCTGGGAAGTACGGAAGATATCGGAAGTATTCAGGTGGCAGAAACCAAAGAAGGTATTCCGGTACACATTAAAGATGTTGCTTCCGTGAAGATAGGTTATGCAACAAGATATGGCGCCATGACCTATAATGATACCGGAGAAGTATCCGGAGCTATTGTACTGATGCTGAAAGGGGAGAATGCCAACGTAGTGATAGGAAATATTAAACAAAGACTGGAAAAAATTCAGGAATCATTACCTGAAGGTGTTGTTATTGAACCTTTTCTTGACCGTGCTAAAATGGTAAATAATACCATCAGTACGGTAAAAACAAACCTAATGGAAGGAGCTTTGATTGTTGTCTTCATTCTGGTTGTATTCTTAGGAAACTTCAGAGCAGGATTATTGGTAGCTTCCGTAATTCCTTTAGCCATGCTTTTTGCTATCATCATGATGAATATTTTTGGTGTAGGAGGAAATCTGATGAGTCTTGGAGCACTTGATTTCGGGCTTATTGTAGACGGTGCCGTCATCATCGTAGAAGCGGTGCTGCATCAGCTGGCCCACAAAAAGCATTTCGGAAAAGACAATATGCTCAGCAAAAAAGAAATGGATGACCAGGTTTCCGGTTCTGCTACCAAAATGGTGAACAGTGCGGTTTTCGGGCAGATCATTATCTTAATTGTATATCTTCCGATTTTTACGCTTCAGGGAATTGAAGGTAAAATGTTTAAACCAATGGCTCAGACCGTTGCATTTGCCCTGATTGGTGCATTTATTCTTTCCCTTACTTATATTCCTATGATGAGCGCTCTGGTATTGAGCAGAAAGAAGAAAGAAAAAGAAAATATTTCAGACCGCGTAATGGGCAAAGTGGAAGCAGGCCACCAGAAATTCCTGATAAAAGCTCTTAAATACAGAAAAACTATTATTCTGGGAGTAATAGTACTTTTTGCTGGTGCTATTTTTACCCTTTCCAGAATGGGTGGTGAATTCATTCCATCTTTGGAAGAAGGTGATTTTGCGGTTGAAATGAGAATCCTTCAGGGAAGCAATATTAACGAAACCAAAAAAGCAACCACTCAGGCAGCCAATATCCTTTTAACCCAGTTTCCAGAAATAGAAAAGGTGGTTATGAAGATTGGCAGTGCAGAAATTCCTACAGAACCGATGCCCATGGATTCCGGAGATATGATCATTGTTTTAAAACCTAAAAAGGAATGGACTTCTGCAAAAACATTTCCAGAACTATCTGATAAAATGAGTAAGGCATTAAGCGTTATCCCAGGATTGACCACCAGTTTCCAGTTTCCTGTACAAATGCGATTCAATGAGCTGATGACCGGAGCCAGACAGGATGTTGTATGTAAAATTTATGGAGAAGATTTGGACAGCCTTGCCACTTACGCAAAAAATATAGGAAGTATCATCAATACAGTAAAAGGAGCTCAGGACCTTTACATTGAGCCCGTTGTAGGAGCTCCACAGGTTGTGATTGATTATAACCGTTCAGAGCTATCCCGTTATAATATTTCCGTAGCTGATATCAACAAGGCTGTCAATATGGCTTTTGCAGGACAGACGGCAGGTGCTTTATACGAAGGAGAGAAGAAGTTTGATATCGTTGTCCGAATGGATAATGAACATAAAAAAGACATCACCAGTATCCGGAATCTTTTGATACCGACCGCTTCAGGAGAGCAGATCCCATTATCACAGCTGGCTAATGTAAAGCTTAAAAACAGCCCAAACCAGATCCAGAGAGAAGATACCAAAAGAAGAATTATCGTAGGATTTAATGCAAGAGGAAGAGATGTTCAGAGTATAGTGGAAGAGCTTCAGCAAAAGGCGGGTAAAAACTTGAAATTATCGCCTGGATATATCGTTTCTTATGGAGGAGCTTTTGAAAATTTAAATGAAGCCAAAGCCAGACTCGGAGTAGCTGTTCCTATTTCATTAGTGATGATCTTCCTGTTGCTGTTCTTTGCTTTTGGTTCTGTAAAACACAGCTTACTGATCTATACTGCCATTCCATTGTCAGCCATTGGAGGTGTTTATTTTCTGGCGTTGAGAGGAATGCCTTTCAGTATCAGTGCGGGGGTAGGATTCATCGCTTTATTCGGAGTCGCCGTACTTAATGGAATTGTTTTGATATCAGAATTTAACAGATTGAAAAAGAACGGAATATCCAACACGAATAGAATTGTACTGATAGGGACAAAAATCAGACTTCGTCCGGTTTTAATGACTGCTTTTGTTGCTTCATTAGGATTCCTTCCTATGGCGATCAGCAACGGTGCCGGAGCAGAAGTACAGCGACCTTTGGCCACCGTTGTTATTGGTGGATTGATGCTCGCTACACTTCTCACCCTTTTTGTACTTCCTATTCTCTATGTTTTATTCGAAAATATTAATAAAGATAAAATGAAATTCTCTAAAAAATCCAACTATAAAAAACTGTCTGTTTTCTTACTACTGATCTCTTTCGGAAGTTTTCAGGCTCAGGAAAATATTACTTATGACCAGGCATTGGAAAAGGCTTATCAGCAAAATGGAACCCTTAAAAACTCAAAATTAGTATCTGAATATCAGGAAAAACTGAAAGCCAGCTATCTGGATATTCCACAGACGGAAGTTACGGGTGGATTTGGGCAGATTCAGGGAGAGGAAACCGATAATTCTTTTGGAATCTCTCAGAGATTTAGTTTCCCTACAGTCTATTCAAAAAGAAAACAAATGCTGGATGCAGAATGGTCTGCGAGTATCATCAATCAGAATCTGACCAAAACACAGCTTACCAAAGAGGTTACAGACGTTTTCTACAGAATATTGGTACTTCAGGAGAAGAAAAAAGTATTGGAATATATCAGCCAGATGTACAATAATTTTGCTGATAAGGCCGGATTAAGATTAAAAAAAGGAGAAGCCAATATTCTGGAAGAATCAACCGCTGAAATACAGAAAGAACAGGTGAAAGTGCAGCTGAACACCCTTGAAAATGATCTGAATATGGCAAAACTCCAGCTTCAGTTATTACTTCAGTCCGAAACTTCTTACCAACCGGTTGCTGATCAACCGATAATGAATATTGGGCTTCAGATTTCTGAGGAAATGGTAAAACAACATCCCGAACTTCAGCATCTGCAGCAACAGATCAAAGTAGGAGAGGCCGAAGTACAGCTGGAGAAAAGCAAACTTCTTCCGGATCTTCTTGTTGGATATACCAACCAGAGTATGAAAAACATTAATAACAACCGTTTCAATTCGGTTCAGGTGGGAGTAGGAATTCCATTGTTTACAAAGGGACAAAGAGCTTTGGCAAAGGCTGCACAGGCAAAAATTGCCATCTCTGAAAATCAATATCAGAGAAAAGAAATTGAGCTTAAAAACAGATTGAGACAACAACTGAATAATTATATGAACCAACAGAGAATCATTGAAAATTATCAACAAAAACAGCTTCCAAAATCTGAAACCATTTTAAAAACGGCTCAGAAACAGATGGAAGTAGGAGAAATTGATTATCTGGATTGGGTCATATTGGTGAATCAGGCCGTAAAAACCAAGGCAGATTATATCGATCAGCTGGAAAAACTGAATCAGATCAGTGCCGAACTTAATTTCTTAATTTCAAAATAACAACGTCATGCATTTCAAGAATATATCAATATACAGCCTTGCTTTACTCTTTACTTTATCTTCATGTTCAGGAAAAAAAGAGGAAGAAAAAACGGTCTACGAGAACACAAAATTCACCAAAAACAATGAAAATTCGGTTCATCTTACGGAAAAACAGATTCAGTCTGTAGGAATTACCACTACATCCATTCAGAACAGGAATATGGAAAAGCTGGTACGACTGAATGGAAAAGCCGAAATTGCACCTTCCCACATCAGTTCGGTTTCCAGTATTATGGGCGGACACATCAAATCTATTAATGTGATTAATGGAAGTCATTTCAACAAAGGACAGGTTCTTGCTGTGGTAGAAGATCCACAATTTATACAACTTCAGCAGGATTATCTGGTGACAAAAGCACAGCTTGAAGCCGCAAGACTGAATTTTAACCGCCAGAAAGACCTTAATACAAGTAAAGCAAGCAGTGATAAGACGATGCAGACCGCTCAGGCAGATTATTCTACTCTTAATGCCACTTTAAGAGGACTTGAAGAAAAGCTGAGAATCATCGGAATCAATGCTAAAGGTTTACATACCGGAAATATCAGAAGTAAGATCAATATTTATGCACCGTTTAGCGGTTTTGTGAGTAAGATTCTTGTGAACAATGGACAATACATCAATCCCGCAGATACTTTATTTGAGCTGATCAACCCCACAGGATTGCTTTTGGAATTAAAAATCTTTGAAAATGATGTGAATGATGTGAAAGTAGGGCAGGAAATTTTAGTGTACAACAATCAGAATCCAGATGTGAAATCCAGCGCCAGAATTGTAAGCGTAGTTCCAAGTATTGAAAATGGGGGATCTGCAACTGCCATTGCTAAGTTATCTTCAGGAAATTCTGAGTTTGTAAAAGGAATGTATATCAATGCGGAAGTCAATATCAGCAGCCGTTATACACAAGGGCTTCCCAACGAAGCGGTAGTATCTTTTGAAAATAAAAATTATGTTTTTGAAGATCTTGGAAAATCTAATTACAAAATGATTCCTGTAGTAATCGGAATTTCTGATGATCAGTTTACGGAGATTGTAAAAGCAGATGCTGTAAAGGATAAGAAAATAGTACAGAAAGGAGCGTACAGTCTTCTGATGATGCTTAAAAACAAAGCAGAATAATTTAAGCTAAGGTTTTTTATTCAATTTACATAACCACAAAAGTCACAAAAGCTTTCATTTTAAAACACTTTAGTCCAAGTAAGTTTAAAATACTAATGCAAATAAGTTCACATAAGACGAAAATCAAAGATTTTCAAAAAACTTAAGTGTACTTATTAAGCATAAAACCGACTCTTAAAAAACTTAAATGTTCAAAACTTTTGCGCCTTTTGTGGTTAAAATAAAACATACTACAATACGAAAAGATCAGTCAGTCGGCTGATCTTTTTTATTTGAATCAATTGAAAAAAATGACATTTGACATGTTTTTCATTTTAGAAAATATTATTTAATGCATAATTCATTTTAAAATAATATATTTAAGAAGTGAATAGTTTTTAAAGGATTTTTTAGATGAATAAGAAAAGAACTTTTATCGAAAATTTATGACAAAAAAACCTTTGCACAATTTCCATATTCCGGTAATGGGACTGGCTTACACCATAGACAGCCCAATCCGTGTTGCACAATATGGAATTTCTTCTGTGATCTCTATCATTGATGATGAAATCCTGGAAAAGATGAAAAACTTTTATAACAAAAAGTTTAATCTTAATTATTTTGGAATCTCAACAAAAACAGACGATTACAGGGCAAGAAGAGTTACTGCCTATCTGGATATGGTGGATGATATCGTGAATGAAAAATTTGAATCTTTCAAACAGGAAATCAGCAAAAATACTGAGGCATTAAAAGACTTCATGGCCATACTTCCGAATACTTCGGACCTTAAAACCGGCCTTCAGAATCTTATTAATCAAAAAGATAACTGGAGCACCAATATTAAAAACTTCATAGAATCCAACCTAAAACCGGGAAGTATCGACGTCAATATCATGACGAAAGTGGATAAAGACAATTATCAGAACAATGAACAGCTTCCGGTAATGTATAATGATGCCCATGCTTCACTGCGAGGATTTGCCAAAAGCAAACTGTCATCATCAATGGTTCTTTCTGCAGGGATGAATCCTCGTCTCTACAGCTATATGGAAGAGTTTGAAGACTTTTTTCCGGATGAAAACGGAAAGATCAAAAAGAAAATTATTCTTAAAGTAAGCGACTTCCGTTCTGCAATGATCCAGGGAAATTTTCTGGCTAAAAAAGGACTTTGGGTTTCAGAATACAGAATAGAATCCGGATTGAACTGCGGAGGGCATGCTTTTGCAACAGAAGGAATGCTTCTTGGGCCCATTATGGAAGAATTTAAGCAGAAAAAAAATGATCTGATACAGTCAGCGCATACCTTAATGACAGCTGCTTTGGAACAGAAAGGAAAATCAATGGTTTCTGAACCTTTAGAAATGAAAATTACCGTTCAGGGTGGAGTAGGAACTTCTGAAGAACATGAGTTTCTATTGGCTAATTATAATGTAGACAGCGTAGGATGGGGTTCACCATTTTTACTGGTGCCTGAAGCCACTTCTGTAGACACAGAAACCCGAAATCTGCTTGTAAAAGCAAAAGAACAGGATTTGTATCTGAGTAATATTTCACCTCTGGGAGTTCCTTTCAACACCGTAAAAGGGACCTCAAATGAAACATTGAAGTATGAAAAAGAAGCTAAAGGCAAATATGGAAGTTCGTGTCCCAAAAAGCTTCTGGCACTAAGCAAGGAATTTTCTCCTGAAGGAACCTGCACCGCTTCTAAAAAGTATCAGGATATCAAACTGAAAGAATTGTATGCTGACCGGGAAACCTTAACAGAAAAGGAATTCGATCAAAGAAAGTCTCAAATTACTGATAAAGCCTGCTTATGTGTAGGACTTGTGAATGCAGCATATATGGAGCAGAATGTTGAAATAAAAGGAGAAAAGCAAGGTGTTGTGATATGTCCCGGACCCAATATTGCCTTTTTTGATAAAGAAGTGTCACTTTCGGAAATGGTAAAACATATTTATGGAAATACCAATATTCTTTCTCATACACAACGCCCGAATATGTTCATCAATGAACTGAAAATGTATGTTGATTATCTGAGAAAGGAAATTACAGAATCATCAGTACAGATTACCCATTCCCAAACAAAAAAATGGAATGCTTTCAAGAAAAATGTACTGGAAGGAATAGAATATTATCATGACCTTTTTAAAGGATCATCATTCTTCAGCAACGGATTATCAACCATCAACCTGCAATTACAGGAATATAAACTTCAGCTTACTGCTATTGAGGTTCCTCAGGTTGAAAAATAACCGTATTTTTTAATTGATAGATAATAAAAACAGCTTTCAACGCGGAGGCTGTTTTTGTTTTTTCAGCTGTTTTTGTTGGCAAAACGCAAAGGCGCTAAGATTTATAATAGTATACATAATTTTTAGCCGATAAAAACTCAAAGATTTTAAGCAAGTATGTGTCTAATTTTTACGATATACAATTTTATCTCCGATAAAATCCTTGCGCCTTATAAACGATGTTACAAATAAAAATCTTGCGTCTTTGCGCTTATCCAAAATCATTTCATAAAATGTGAAAACAAATTGGCTCTTTTGCTACATATTGTTGGAATATAGCAAAGGCGCAAAGGTTTATAAAACATTAATCAAAAAAACTGTGTAGACATCAGTATTTCCATTAATAATAACTATAAGGGGAATGGCTATTTTGAATATTCATCAGGTTTAATATTCCTTACCTTAGAGGTCACTTAGTAAAATTATTTTTATGGAAAAAAGAAAGATCAAAAACACCGATTTAACGATTGCACCCATCAATTTCGGAGGAAATGTTTTTGGATGGACGCTGGATGAAAAACAGTCTTTTGATATACTGGACCGCTTTACAGAAGCAGGATTCAATTTTGTAGATACTGCAGATACTTATTCATGGTGGGTGAACGGCAAAGGAGGACAGTCTGAAGAGATCATAGGAAAGTGGATGAAAAGTCGCTCTAACCGTAATGATATTGTTTTGGCAACCAAAGTAGGTTCTGAAACTAAAGAACATGGCTATGATATCAGCAGAAAACATATCTTACAATCAGTAGATGAATCACTGCAAAGGCTTCAGACCGATCATATTGATCTCTATTATACACATTTTGATGACAATATCACTCCGGTAGAGGAAACGCTTTCAGCGTATGATGAGATCATTAAAGCTGGAAAAGTTCGTTATATTGCAGCTTCTAATTTATCACCAGAGCGTTTAAAAGCATCATTTGAAGCTGCAGAAAAGAATAATCTTCCCAAATATGTTGCATTGCAGCCTCATTATAACCTGATGGAAAGAGAAGGCTTTGAGAGAAATTATGCGCCTCTGGCAGAACAGTTTGATGTAAGCGTATTTCCTTATTGGTCTCTGGCAGCTGGTTTCTTAACGGGGAAATACCGTAATGAAGCAGATCTTGTAAAAAGTGCGAGAGGTGAGGGCGTAAGAAAATATTTAAATGATAAAGGGCTTGAAGTGTTAAAAGCTTTGGATCAAGTAAGTGCAAAACATAATACCACTCAGGGAACGGTTTCTTTAGCATGGCTATTATCCAATCCTTTGATCACGGCACCCATTGTAAGTGCTACAAGTGCATCACAGCTTGAAACAGTATTCAATGCACCAAAACTTATTCTGGATCAGGAAGATATTGATCTGTTGAATAACGCAAGCAACTAATTTTCAACTTTCATTATAGACTAAAATTAAATCCGTTCAGCAATGAACGGATTTTTTATTATTTAACAACGCTAACCACCCCGTCAAAAATTCTTCGAATTTTCGCCACCCCTCCAATGGAGGAGAATTTTAGTTCTTCGATTGTGATTATTCAGTTATCAATTAATCAGAATATTCTTTCAACAGCTGTCTGTAGCTCATTAAAATTGAAGATTTTGAAATAAAGCCTATAAAATCATTATTCTCGCTGACTACCGGAAGATTCCATACGCCTGTGTCATCAAAAGTCTGAAGAATTTCCAGTGGCTTGTTTTCACGATGAAGTATAGCTGGTGGCGTTTTCATAATCTGAATAACCAGCTGGGAAGCATCCATTTCTTTGTTAAAAAGATAAGGTCGTATATCATCCAGAGTAAGGATTCCCTTTAGCTTTCTGTTATCATCTACAACGGCAAAAATATTTTTATCTCCATTCTTTACCATTTCAAATAGTTCAGTGACAGAAGCATTTTCGTTAATAGTTTGAGAATACTGATCTATAAAATCTTCTGTTCTCAAAGCAAAAAGAAGGTTTTTATCATGTTTATTGGTGAATATCTTTCCTTCATCGGCTAAAGATTTCAGTTCCGGAGAAATTGGGGAAAACCATTTGGCTATAAGGTAAGACATCACAGAAACAATCATCAGAGGAATGAACAAATCATACCCGAAGCTTGATTCAGCAATCAGAAATATCGCAGTAAGAGGTGCATATAATACGCCGCTCATTGCTCCGGCCATTCCTACCAAAACAAGATTCGTTACCGGAACATCTGTAAAACCTATGTGCTGGCAAACCAAAGCAAATAAGTAGCCTAAAGTTCCTCCCGCAAATAAAGAAGGAGCAAAATTACCTCCGTTACCACCGCTGAATATGGTAAAAGAAGTGGCAAATGCTTTTAAAAGCAATACCAGAATTAAAAATATAATAATAGTCCATTCTCCGATCTCAAAATACCTAAAAAAACTGTTTTCAATAATAGAATGGGTATTTCCGTTGGTAAATGCTTTCACGGTTTCATATCCTTCGCCAAATAAGGGTGGAAAAAGAACGCATAGTAATGAAAGTACAGCGCCACCAAACATTGCTTTACGCATCCTGGAAAGCTGAAGTCCTTTTATAAAATGTTCTACTTTTTGAGAAATAATAACAAAATAACGGGCATACAAACCTGTTACAATTCCTAAAATAAGATAATAAGGAACATTTTTATAGTTGAACGGATCTCTTGTATAAAACCTGAAAAGAACATCTTCCTGAAGCAAAATCCTCGATAAAAGACTTCCACAGACAGCAGCCACCACCAAAGGAATAAAGTCTGTAAAAACAACTCCTGTAAGTAGAATTTCAAAGGCAAACATAATTCCGGCAATAGGCGCATTGAATGCAGAAGCAATCCCTGCTGTAGCACCTGCGGCGAGCAATAAAGTACGCTCTTTGTAGCTTAACCTGTAGGTCTGTGCATAGTTTGAGCCAATAGCAGCTCCGGTAACAGCTATAGGACTTTCCAATCCGGCTGAACCTCCTAATCCAACGGTAACTGCACTCTGTATCACCTGGGAATACATTTTAACGGAAGCCACAATACTGGAATTCTGTGCAATTTCATAGAGAATAGCCCCGATGCCTTTACGGTCCTGTCCTTTGAACAATGTCAGAACAATCATCGTGGTAAGAACAATTCCTAAAAAAGGAAAGACAATATAGAATAATATCTGATATTCAAAGTGGACTTTGTTGGTAATAAAATTGTGGATGTAGTGTACCAGCGTTTTCAGAATAACTCCCGCAAGCCCAGCCGTACAGCCTACCAGAATCCCGGAAAGAACAAGAAACTGATTTCGGCTCAGCCTGTTGTTCAGCCAATGCAGAATAAGCTCATAACTGCGTGCTTTTTCTAATCCGTATTTTTGGAAATCTCTTTTAAATTTAAGGAAGCTCAGGTACTTTTTTTTGTTGTGAATTTTCACTTTAGGAACATTTTTATGCTGTTGTGAATAGATACAGCTCCGTAAATTTATGAAATATCTTACAAAAACACTAAAAAACACTTTTCTTAAAGTCTGTTACTCATCTTTATTTATGACAAAATTTATCCTGTTTTCTTAGAATTACCCGTCAATAATAGCCCTGCTGCTATTGCTCCAATGAGTCCTGCACCTGCCCAGATCAAAGATTTTGCAGGAATAGAGAACAATGTTTTCCCATCAATTCTCATACCTCCTTTAGAAGGTTCCTGTACATTTCCGCCGGTGTTTTTATCCTGATGTGCTTTTTTCATGACCATCCGCATTCCTGCTGAAGATATATAGCGGATGACTCCCGGAAACATTTCATATAGATTTTTAAATACCACTGCAGACCAATCGGGGTAGGTAGCTTCTTTTGGGTTTTTGGCAGTCACTACAATAGAAGCTGCCAGTTTACGAGGGTCAAATGAAGGAGGAGGCGTACTGAGTTTTATTCCTGAGTAATTAGCGGCATGTTCTATTCCTGAAGATTTCTGAAACCCGGGATAAAGGGCACAGATATGAATATCAGGAAAGTCTGAAACTTCTCCCTGTAATGTTTCCACCATACCTCGAACTCCAAATTTTGAGGCGGTATAGGCTGTTCCGTAAGGTGCAGGCATCCATCCGCCAATGGAAATATTGTTAAGCAGTACTCCTTTTTTCTGTTTCTTAAAAACAGGAAGCACCGCATGGGCTGAATGCATATATCCCAGCAGGTTTGTTTTCACGATCTGATCGCTTATATCAACAGGAATTTCCTCAAATTTACCAAATGCCAGCACTCCGGCATTATTCACCCAGTAATCAATTTTACCACTAAATTCAAGGGCTTCTTTAACGAGATTTTCAACGTCTTCGGCTATAGAAGTATCTGTAGGAACTGCAATCACCGTAGCCCCCAGTTTTCTGCATAGTTCTGCCGTTTCTTTCAAAGCTTCTTCACCTCTTGCCGCCAGAACAAGATCTGCTCCCTGTTCTGCAAAAGCTTCTGCTGTTGCCTTCCCAATACCACTTGAAGCACCGGTAATGACCACTGTTTCTCCAAAAAAAGGAGGTCTTCTTTGATTTTTCATAATAATAGAGATTTAAGTGTTGGTATTTCTTAATTATTCGTTCCCTGTATTTCTTTTTGGAAAGAGAATAAGCCTGATGGACGGATTGTTGGTAATAAACAGACGGAACCAGTCCATTGCCATCTGAATTTTATTTTTGAATCCTACCAAAGGAATAATATGAATGAAAAGCCAGGTGAGCCACGCTATAAATCCATTAAAAGAATGCTTTGGAAGGTCTACCACAGCATTATATTTTGAAATAATAGCCATACTGCCTTTATCATTGTACCGGAATTGCTCCAGAACTTTTCCGTCTTCTATTCGTTTAAAATTGGCAGCGAGATTTTTACCCTGCTGAATGGCAACCTGAGCGAGCTGAGGATGACCTTTCGGGAATTTTTCTTCAGCCAGCATCAAGGAAAGGTCTCCCAATGCATAGATATTGGTGGTTCCTTCTACCTTATTATAGGCATCCACCAAAACTCTTCTTCCTTTTCCAATGCTTTCTTCCGGTAAACCCGGGATTTCTTTTCCAATCACTCCGGAAGTCCAGATCAGGGTTTCTGTTTCAATAGATGTTCCATCGCTTAGAATAACTTTATGATCAGTATAATCTTTTACGGAAACATTTAGCAGAATTTTAACGCCTAATTCTTTCAGTTTTTCATAGGCTGTTTCCTGAGCCAGCTGACTCATGGGTGAAAGTAAGGTGGGCAAGGCATCAATCAGATAAAGATTAGAAAGCCCCAGTTTTATTTCAGGATATTCTTTCTGAGCAATATATTGTCCCATTTCAGCCAGCATCCCTGCCAGTTCTACTCCTGTGGGACCTCCTCCGGCAATAACGATATTCTGAAGTTTTTCGGCTTCTTTGATGTCTTTATTCCTGGCTGCTTCTTCCAGGGTTAGCAGGATATGATTTCTGAGATAGAGTGCTTCTTCAATATTTTTCATGGGCAGAGCGCATTTCTTTACATTTTCCATTCCAAAGAAATTAGATTCTGTTCCTAATGCCAATACCAGATAATCATAGTTCAGGTTTCCAGTATCAGTTTCTATTGTTTTATTTTCAGGGTTTACTTTCAGCAGGCTTCCCATATGAAATTTCACATGTTTGTCGTTTGAAAAGAGTTTTCTGAAAGGGTAGCTGATATTGGAAGCTTCTATAAAGGAAGTCGCAACCTGATAGATGAGTGGCGGGAAAAAATGATAATTGTTCTTATCAACCAGGGTTATTTTGAACCTTCTGTCATTCTTGAGAGATTTGATAAGATTGATGCCCGCAAATCCTCCTCCTACGATTAGAATATGCTTTTTCATAATAAGTTGTTATTGAAATGGTATACTGAAAGTGATTCAATAACAGGACCAAAGGAGTTTCAAAATAAATATTTAACATAATGTTTAAATCAACAAAACCTGCCTGGTTTTAATGAGAAACAAGAGTTTCAGGATTTGCTGTCTATATTTCTTTTTAACGTTTCGCACGATGTTTGCAGCCTGTTTAAGAATCCAACACCTTAAATATATTCATATGAAAACAGAAATTTTAACTGAAAAGCACCGACTGGGAATAGGTGGAGTAGCTATAGGAACGGCTTTTGAAAATATTACAGATGAACAGGCTCATAAGATACTGCAAATGGCCTGGGATAAAGGAATCCGATATTATGATACATCTCCGTGGTATGGACTGACCAAGAGTGAGCGGAGATTTGGAAGTTTTCTTAAGGATAAAGACAGGAACGATTTTATTTTTTCAACTAAAGTAGGAAGGCTTTTTCATGAGGTTCCTGAATCTGAAGTTCCTCCTACCATGTGGAAAAATCCTCTTCACTACGAATTTTATCATGATTATACAGCTGATGCTGTGCAAAGATCTATTGAAGACAGCCTGGAAAGAACAGGACTGAGCCATATTGATATTGTTTATATTCATGATCTGTCTGAAGATCAGGTAGGAGACCGTTATCCTTATTTCCTGAAACAGGCAAGAGAAGGAGCTTTTAAGATTCTTTCAAAGCTTAGAGAACAGGGAATTATCAAAGCATGGGGAATGGGCGTAAATAAGATAGAACCTATTTTAGATTGTATTGACTCTGCCGATCCGGATATCTGTCTTTCTGCAACGCAGTATTCTATTTTGGAACATGAAGATGCAGTAGACCGGCTGCTTCCCGTTGTGAGGAAATCGGGTGTAAAACTTGTTTCGGGAGCAGGATATAATTCAGGTTATCTGGCGGGAAGGGAACGTTATAATTATAAAGATGTTATTCCAAAAGGAATGCATGAGAAAAGAGCCCATATGACTTCTATTGCAGAAAAATATAACGTAAGTATTATTGATGCTGCACTTCATTTTGTATTGGCTTCGGACGAGTTTGCTTCTATTATTCCGGGAGCGAGCCAGCCTGAACAGGTAAAAGATAATATAGAAGCGCTCAATACCATTATTCCTATCGAATTCTGGACAGAATTAAAAAATGAAGGCCTGATTTATGAGAAGGCACAAGTTCCGGGAGGAAAATAAATAGTTTGTATCTTTTATGTTTATTCGCTTAAATTCAAAATTTCTTCAAAATTTAATGATAGTTTTATGGCATGAAAATCCTAATCGTTGAAGACGAAGCAGCACTTACCCAAAGTATTTCCGAATATCTGTCCGGAGAAAATTATCTCTGTGAAGCTGCCAGTACATTCAGTGAAGCGATGAACAAAATAGAGACATTTGACTATGACTGTATTTTACTGGACATTATGCTTCCTGACGGAAATGGTCTGAAAATATTGGAAGAAATAAAAAAACAACAGAAGCAGGATGGAGTTATTATCATTTCTGCCAAGAATGCGCTGGACGATAAAATTGAAGGTTTGAAACTGGGTGCAGATGATTATCTTACCAAACCTTTTCATCTCTCGGAGCTTATGGCAAGGGTATATTCTATTATCCGAAGAAAGCAGTTCAGCAGTTCTAATGTGGTAAAACAAAATGAACTTCAGATTGATTTGCTGGCTAAAACAGTTGCTGTAAACGATGAAACCATTTCATTAACCAAAAAAGAATTTGACCTCCTAATTTATTTTATCGGTAATAAAAATAAAGTTATCTCCAAAAGTACACTGGCAGAACATCTTTCCGGAGATCTCGCAGATATGCTTGACAATCATGATTTTGTATACGCTCACGTAAAAAACCTTAAGAAAAAACTGTATGATGCCGGATGTGGACATTATCTGAAAACGGTGTATGGAACGGGGTATAAGTGGGAGAGTTGAATGGCTATAGTTGATAGTTGATAGTTGATAGTTGATAGTTGAAAATTATTAATTATACCAATATGACTTTAAATTACGAACTTTAAACCTTAAACCCCTAATAATTATTTTGAAACCTCTACTAACAAAAACCACAAAACCCTTTCTCATCTACGTACTTATTGTGCTGATGATAAGTATTCCTGTGTATTATTTTGTGGTGGATACGATCTGGAAAAGTGAACTGGATGAACATAATCAGATAATTGTAGAGAAGACAGCGTATGAATTTAACCAATTAAAGTTGTCAGAAGAAGAATTAGACAAAAGTCTTGCGCTATGGAATCACATCCAACCTGAAACGAATATTGAGAAAATTTCAACTCAACAAATAAAACGGGATACGGTTTATACTTATGAAAAGCATTTACCTTTTATTTCAGAACAAAAAAATGAACGTTACAGATGCCTGAAAAAGATCATTTATCTGCAAAAAAAACCTTATCTTTTTACAATACAGACCAATATTGAGGAATCACACGAGACGATAGCAGTGATCGCTATGATTACCATTTTTTTCTTTGTAATCATTGTTTTAGGGCTTTTATACCTGAACAGAAAGCTTTCTTCATCTATCTGGAAACCGTTCAGGAATACATTGGATCAACTGAAAACTTTCAATCTTAACAGTCAGAATACCATACAATTTCCAGTTTCTGACACCGTAGAATTTGAAGAGCTTAATCAGTCTCTTTACAAACTGATAGAGCGCAATATTTCTACTTATAAAACCCAGAAAGAATTTACAGAAAATGCTTCCCATGAGCTGCAGACTCCGTTGGCTATCATTAAGAATAAACTTGATCTTTTGCTTCAGGATCAGAATCTTACTGAAAAGCAGTACAGAATCGCTGAAGATATGAACAAGGCTCTTACAAGAAGCTCCCGCATCAATAAAAACCTCTTGCTGCTTGCTAAAATTGAGAATAACCAGTTTGATGGTTCAGAGATTGTTTTGTTTGACCATTTACTTCAACAAAGTATTGATACGCTTGGAGAACATTTTGAGCAAAAAAACATTTCCGTTCAGGAAGAGATCTCAGGTAGTGTAAAGGTGAATGGAAACAGCATTCTTACAGAAATATTGATCAACAATCTCATCATCAATGCAATTCGCCATACTTCTCCCGGAGGCTCTATCGCTATACAATTGACGGGTTCATTTTTTGAAGTTTCCAATTCGGGAACTGAAAAGCTGAATATGGATTTTCTGTTCAAAAGGTTTTCAAAACTATCTACAGATAACAGCGGCAGCGGATTAGGACTTTCTATCATCCAGGAAATCTGTAGGTTCCATCATTGGGCGATCAGCTATCGGTTTGAAAACCATCGCCATATCTTCACTGTTAAATTATAGTTAAAAAATTTCACGGCTCCGGCAATTCAAAATTTCTTCTAAATCGGATTGCACCTTTGTATAGAAAACATACTGAGGTATAAATTTTATTTAGAAATGATTTTAAAAATTGTCCTTTTATTCGCAGCAACGATCCTTGCATTCTGGATCAGCGCTATTTGTGGAGGTGGTGCAAGTCTTATTCTGATTCCAATTCTGAATCTGCTTCTTCCCACTTCATTAGTTCCTTTTTCTTTAACAGTAGGTACTTTTACAAGTTCCGCTTCAAGAATTGCTGTATTCAAAAAACATATCAACTGGAAAATATTTTTGTGGTTTGTACCATTTTCAATTCCGGCTGTATTACTGGGAGCTTTTCTAATCAAATATGTAAATCCGAATTACCTTCAGCTGATTGTTGCTTTTTTTCTGATTGCCAATCTTCCTCAACTTTTTGCATCTAAAAATAAAATTGAAGAAACAGGTAAAGAATATCCGAAATCAGCATTGGCTCTTATCGGTTTCTCTGCCGGCTTTATATCTGGAATAGCGGGTGCCGTAGGCCTTCTTTTCAATCGTTTTTACTTAAAATTCGGTCTTAAAAAAGAGGAGATTGTAGCTACCCGAGCTGCCAATGAGGTTTTTCTTCATTTCATTAAACTTATCATTTATATTTCATTAGGACTGTATTCCAATATGGCACTATGGCTGGGAATTGCGATTGCTGTAGCAGCTGTAGTTTCTTCTTATACCGTGAAGTACATTCTTCCACATCTCAGTGAGAATCTGTTTAAAAAAATAGGGTATGCAGCAATGGTTATATCAGGAATTACTTTATTTACAGGGACTTCCGGAAAAATTATCCAGCAGGATCAGATTGTAATTAATAATTCATCAACTCCGCAAGCCAAAATTTATTCTATGTCCTGGAGAAACACCCATATGCAACTGGAATATAAAGCTGGAAAAGGGCTGGAACTTGAAAAAAGCATACAGCCTGAAGATTTGTCCGGAAATCTTAAAGAAAAATACCATTCGCTAATGGCATTTTATGACAAAGTGCATGTAGAAAAGGTTTATACATTCGGGAAAAAGACCACTCATGAATTCTATTGTTACAAAAACAATGTCATTACCAAATTGAAAGTCTGATTTTTTATGATTAAAAAACAAAGCAAAATGAGAACAGCAAACAAAGTAGCAACCGTTACACTCCTTTTCTGGCTTATGAAAATTGTAGCCACTACATTGGGGGAAACCTTAGGAGATTTTATTTCTATGACTCTTAATCTGGGGTATGTTGTAGGAATTTTGGTTACCCTCGCATTTTTCATTCTCATACTATCAGTACAGCTTCGGGTAAAAAAATATATTCCAGCTGTCTATTGGATTGTGATTATCGGAACAACAACTTTGGGAACAGAAATCTCCGATTTTATCGACCGGACCTTAAAGACAGGATATCTGATAGGAAGTCTGATTTTGCTTTTCGGCCTTTTAACCTCTCTGTTTCTTTGGTACAGGAAATATAAAAACCTCGAGGTTTATCCGATTTTTGAAAGAAATAAAGAATTCTATTACTGGACGGCTATTTTATTTTCCAATAGTCTGGGAACAGCTTTTGGGGATTTTCTGAGTGATAATTTAGGACTCGGATATATGACGGGAGCTTTGATTACAGGGCTGATCATAATAGTGGTGGTGGCGCTTCACTATTTTACGAAGATCAATCATGTTGTCCTGTTCTGGATTGCTTTTGTTTTTACCAGACCCTTTGGTGCTACATTCGGAGATCTTTTAACAAAACCTTTAGCTAAAGGAGGTCTGGATCTTGGAACTCTCAATGCTTCCCTGATATCTCTTGCTCTGATGGTTTTGATGATTGTCATTTCACAAAGAAAACACAGCCGGGAATTACCTCTTCAAAACGAATAATTAATATTTCTCCTTATAACAAACTTTTTAAAGAAAATAAAGACTAGCAGAATGAATAAAACAGCCTTGTTATTTTTTCCAACCTGTATGGTAATTTCTTCTCTTGTTTCTGCGCAGACAGCTTCTGTGACGGCATCCGGAAGAATCATCAATAAAGATAAAACAGCAATACCTTACGCCCATATTATTTTAAAAAAAGAAAAAGACAGCACTTTTACAGCCGGAACCATTACCAATGAAGAAGGAAGATTTTCTATTACAGGCATCAAACCGGATCATTATCTTCTGGAAGCCTCCATCACCGGATATAATACTTCCACACAGCCTGTTTTCATAGGAAGTCTTTCAGAATTTCTGGAAATCCCTGCTATTGAACTGGTTCAAAAACAGGAAAATGAAACCAATATAGAAGCCATCACCATTACGGCATCTAAAAAGAATGAGATAGACAGCCGACTTGATAAAAAAACGTATTCTGTAGCAGACAACATCAGCCAAAGTGGTGGATCTGTATTACAAAGCATGCAGAACCTTCCCGGAATCACTGTACAGGATGGTAAAGTACAGCTGAGAGGAAATGATAAAGTAACGGTACTTATTGACGGTAAACAGACCGCCCTCACCGGGTTTGGAAGCCAGACAGGATTGGATAATATTCCAGCTTCTGCTATTGATAAAATTGAAATCATCAACAATCCTTCATCAAAATATGATGCGAATGGGAATGCAGGAATCATCAATATTATCATGAAAAAGAACAAACAGAACGGATGGAACGGAAAAGCAGGATTTACAACAGGTTTAGGTTCTCTTTGGATAAGAAAAGAAAATCTTCCCACGATAAGACCACAGTATACACTAACGCCTAAAATAAACCCTTCACTTTCTGTTAATTATAGAAAAAACAAGGTGAATATATTTTTGCAGGCCGATAATTTATATACCGAAACACTTAATAAAAATGAATTTGTAACCCGTACTTATGATGATGGAACCGTTATTAATTCTCAGCTGAAAAGAAACAGAAATACAAATTTCTTTACCACCAAAGCAGGAATAGACTGGAGCATTGATCCGCAAAATACATTAACCATTTCAGGAATGTATGGAAGTGAAAAGATCATCGACAGGGGAGATCAGCCGTTTTTCAATGGTGATATGTCGCAACGTCTGCGCTTATGGCAGTTTTTGGAAGATGAACTGAAAACAACCGTGATGGGAACTGCTTCTTATCAGCATAAATTCAAAGATGCCGGGCATGTTTTGAATGTAGGATTCAATTATACTTTCCACAGAGAGGATGAAAAGTATTTCTATGATAATACTCTTCCTTCTTCCACAGGAACTGATGCCTTCAAATTATTATCCGATGAACAGGTCTATGATTTCAACGTAGACTATGTAAAACCTCTGAAATATGGCCGGATAGAAACAGGAATTAAACTGCGAAACAGAAGCATCCCTACCAATATGAATTTTATTCCTGGTGCCAACTCTGTGCTGGATGTTTCTGCGGGAGGAAAAGCCGATTATAAAGAATTTATTCCTGCGGTATACGGAAATTATGTTTTTGAAAATGAAAAATGGGAAGCAGAACTCGGATTGAGGCTGGAATATGTAAAAATTCAGTATGATATAAACCCTAATCACCCAACTTATAAAAGTGACGGATACAATTATACCCAGCCATTCCCGAATTTCAGACTTGCTTATAAGCTTGATGACCACAATAAGTTTTCTGTATTTTATAATAGAAGAGTAGACCGGCCTAATGAAGTGGATATCCGTATTTTTCCAAAGTACGATGATGCAGAAATCATTAAGGTAGGAAATCCTGCACTGCGTCCTCAGTTTACGAATTCTATTGAATTGGGATATAAACACAATTGGGATAACGGATATTTATATTCTGCATTATACCACCGCTTTGCCACAGGAACTATTACAAGAATTTCAAGTATTGTCCCGAACAGCACTCTTATTTATGCCCTATTTCAGAATGCCGGAAAAAGCTATAATACAGGAATTGAAACGATATGGAACCAAAAGATATCGGATGTATATTCCTTGAATGTCAACGGGAATTTATACCGTAATCAGATCAATGCATTTTCTGTAGAAAACCTATATCCTTCACCTAATACTTTCTCAGCAGACCAGCAGACTGCCATCTCAGGGAATATCAAGATGAATAACGTTTTTCATTTTTCAAAAGGCTTGGATATGCAGTTTACGTTCGTTTATCTGGCACCGGATATTATTCCGCAGGGAAGAATAAAATCAAGGTTTTCTATGGATGCAGGAGTGAAAAAAGCCATTCAGAAAGGAAAGGGAGAGCTGTTTTTAAATGCTTCAGATTTACTCAACACAATGGTCATCAGAAAGTCTGTTCAAGGCAGCGGATTTGCTTATACCAGCAATGATTATTATGAAACCCAAGTGATCCGGCTGGGGTACAGCTATAAATTTTAATACAGAATTGAATAATTATAAATGTGATTTAGGATGAAAAAGTACTTTCAAAAAACACTGATGTATGTCCTGGTTTTGAGCTCAGCTTTAAGCACAATAAACGCTCAGAATACAAATGACACTATTGAAGCTCAGAAACCGACACAAGACAGTATGATCACTACAGACATTCAAAAGAGCAGACTGAATTATAAAAGCTTGATTATTCCTACCGCATTCATTGCCTACGGGGTAGCAGGCCTGTCGATGAATAATCTGAAGAAACTTAATATCTCTACAAAAGTTGAAATCAACGAACACCAGCCCACCCAGATAAAACTGGATAATTACACCCAGTACGCTCCTGCGGTTATTGTATACGGATTGAATGCAGCAGGGATAAAAGGGAAACATAACCTGAGAGACCGTACTATCATTTATGCTTCTTCACAACTGATTGCGGCAGCCTTTACAATGCCTTTAAAGTATCTTGTAAAGGAGGAAAGACCGGACAGGTCAAATACCTTATCTTTTCCTTCAGGACATGCGGCGACAGCATTTTCTTCAGCACAGTTTATGTTCAGGGAATATAAAGACAGTAATTTCTGGCTGAGCCTTTCAGGATATCCATTTGCTATTTTCACTGGGGTCTACAGAATGCTGAATGATAAACACTGGCTGGGAGATGTTGTAGCGGGAGCTGGATTTGGAATTCTTTCTACTGAACTGGCGTATTGGCTGTTTCCAAAAATTGACAATTTATTGCGGGGAAAAAATAAAAGTAAAAATACTTTGTCATCTACGATGGTGATGCCATTTTATCAGAATAAAATGGTAGGAATAGGGTTGGTGAAAACCTTCTAACATAAAAGCACGATTCAGTATTGAATGGTGCTTTTATTCATACCACTTTTGCCTTACGGATTATATTTGCCAATAAGTTTGGAAAGAATCTCTTCAGATACACTGCCATTACTTCTTTACCTCCTATAGCTTTTTGTTTCTTCTGTTTTTCAATGGCATAGAGCATTTCTTTTGCAAAAATATCTACCGGCATTCCATTTTTTGTAGCATCATCCATTGTACCCTGTGACGAACCATCTCCGGTGACAGCATTAATAGAAATATCGGTCTGTATAAAACCTGGACAAATGATCGTAATCCTAATATTATGACTGAATAATTCCGCCCATAAAGCATCAAAAAAACCATGTAAGGCGTGTTTTGCTCCGGCATACCCACTTCGCATAGGAGCCCCGAATATTCCCATAAGACTGGATACAACCGCAATCTGCCCTCCTTTATTTCTGATCATATAAGGTACAACCGCTTTAGTAAGAGCTACCGTTCCGATATAATCAATATCTATCAGTTGTTTATCCACTTCAATATCCGTTTCCATAGCTAAAGAACGTTGAGAAAGCCCCGCATTATTGATCAGAATATCAATTTTCCCAAACTGTTCTGATGCTTTCGCTGCAATGGAAGACATTTCTTTATAATTCTTCAGATCTAAGGGAATCACTGCATACCGATCCGTACTCAATCCTGCTTTTTCAGCCACAAGATGCAGCTGTTCTTCTTTTCTGGATGATAAGATGATTTTTGCATGGCTGTTCTTTGCCAGGCTTGTTACCAAGGCTTCCCCAATACCTGATGATGCTCCGGTAATCCAAATGACTTTATCATCAAAATAACTGCTCATACTTTACTAGTATTTAATTTTTAAGTTCCGCAATATATTTCCCGGCTTTCATTCCTGAAAAGATACAGCCTCCCAAGAATGTTCCTTCCAATGCTCTGTAACCGTGCATTCCGCCACCGCCAAAACCTGCCGCTTCTCCGGCTGCATACAACCCTTCAATAATGCTGTCATCATCTTTTAATACCTGACCATTCAGATTGGTTTTTATACCGCCTAACGTTTTACGGGTTAAAATATTGAGTCTTACAGCAATCAAAGGTCCGTTTTCAGGATCTAAAATCTTATGGGGAGCCGCTACACGCCCCAATTTATCTCCTAAATAATTCCGGGTATTCCGGATATAATTAACCTGTGTATCTTTTGAAAATTTATTGTCTAATTCTCTGTCCCTGGCTTCGATCTGAGATTTTATTTTATCATATTTCAAAAGGTTATTTCCGGCCAGTTCATTCATCCTGTTAACCAAATCTTCCAGATTATCTGATACAATAAAGTCTTTACCATGTTCTTTAAAAGCTTCTACCGGTCCGGGAGCCTTTTTACCAAAAATACGTTTCACAAAAAGAGCGTAATCTTTATTGGTAATATCCGGATTCTGTTCTGAACCTGAAAGGGCAAATTCCTTTTTAATAATTTTCTGAGTGAGGATAAACCAGGAATAAGAAAATCCTGTTTCCTGTATATATTGTAAAGTACCCAACGTATCAAATCCGGGAAGAAAGGGAGCGGGAAGCCGTTTACCTTTAGCATCAAACCATAAAGATGAAGGCCCGGGTAATATCCGGATTCCGTGGTTGGGCCAGATGGGATTCCAGTTTTGCAACCCTTCAGTATAATGCCACATTCTGTCCGGATTAATGATATGAGCTCCTGAGTTTTCTGCAATACCAATCATTTTGCCATCTACATAAGCAGGAACACCACAAACCATATTTTCCGGTGCTTTACCAAGTCTTTCCGGCCAGTTTTTCCTTACCAGCTCATGATTGGCACCAATTCCTCCTGAAGCTATGATGATGTTCGGAGCGGTATATTCAAATGTTGAGAGAACATTTCTGTTCGTCTCAGCACCTCTTTCCTTTGTATCATTTTCCAAAATATCTCCTTTGAGACCTTTCATTTTTCCATTTTCCACCAGTAATTCTGTCACTCTGTGCCTGAATTTCATCTGCAGCAAGCCTTTTTCCTGAGCCTTGTAAGCTTTTTCTACGAAGGGTTTTACGACTCCTGTCCCGGTTCCCCAGCTTACATGAAATCGAGGCACAGAATTCCCATGTCCTGTTGCAGAACCGTCACCGCGTTCTGCCCAACCTACCATAAACATCAGCTTGATGCCTAATTTAGAAATGTATTCATACTTTTCACCTGCAGCAAATTTCAGATAAGCTTCAGCCCATTGACGAGGCCAGTAGTCTTCCGGACGATCAAAACCTGCCGTACCTTTCCAGTCCTGAAGTGCCAGTTCATAAGAATCTTTAATTCCCATTCTCCTTTGCTGGGGAGAATTAATCAGGAACAGGCCTCCAAAAGACCAGAATGCCTGTCCTCCGATATTCTGTTCAGTTTCCTGATCCAAAAGCAAGACTTTTTTCCCTGCATTGGTAATTTCCATGGCAGCAGTAAGCCCTGCCAGTCCGCTTCCTATGATAATAGCATCAGGCTGGAATGTTTCTTCCATTTTCTAGGTGTTTTTATTGAATGATACTTAACTATAAATGTATTAAATATTTAAAATTAAAAAAATATAGCTGACAAAATATTAATACTTTTATGGTTTACATAGTACTAAACAAATGAAAGAAAACCATAAATATCAAGCATTCGCCGTTGCAAAAGACGGAACACGCCAGCCTATTGATGCAGAATCAATTATTATCCAGCTGGAAGAGGAGGAAATAGAAATTCCATTAGCACCACACCCTGTCTTTCAGGGAAAATTAACTCTTGTTACGGGATCAGCTATTCAGGGCAGAGAGCATGAAAGAGAAAGGGGAACACAGTTCATTATAGAACCTGGAGCCTCTAATGTGATTCATGTAACTCCCAAAAAAATCTGATCTCTTCAAAATATCCCGTAGATATTGATTTTCCTATGATCCCTCCATAAAACATTTTTATCTTTGTGAAAAATAGAAGTATGAAGTATTTGTTTATCATTGCTTGCTTTGTCTGTTCCATGTTCAGTCAGGCACAGCAAAAACAGGATCCGTGGAAGGACAGCCAGCTGATGGATCCTGCATTATTAGCTTCCAGAATTGTAAAGCATACAACAAAATATCTGGTGATCATTTCAGTAGGTCCGGAAGCTATCATCAAAGGTTCTGTAGATATCGGACCAACGCGTGAGCCTGAAAATCTGGAAAAACTGAGAAATTATCTTAAAGATATTCCTAAGAACAGGGAAATCGTCATCTACTGCGGATGCTGTCCTTTTGTAAAATGTCCTAATATACGTCCTGCGTTTGCATTACTGATGGAAATGGGCTTTAAAAATGCGAAGCTTTTAAATCTTCCGAAAAACATCAAAACAGATTGGCTAGATAAAGATTATCCTACAAATGATTAATATGAAGACTGGTTTTACCCTATTATTTTTAATATTATTCTCAGGGTCTATTGCTGCCCAAAGTACAATAGAAGTAGGGAAGAAAGCTCCTGAAATTACAATGACCAAGGCAGACGGAACTTCATTTGCCCTTTCAACATTAAAAGGGAAGGTGGTTCTGATAGATTTCTGGGCTACCTGGTGCGCTCCCTGTGTAGAGGAACAGCCTGAGCTGAAAACATTGTATGATACATATTCTGAACAGGTAAAAAACAATACGTTTGAAATTCTGGGTGTTTCTTTAGATAAAAATAAAGAAAGCTGGCAGAAAGCAATTGACAGATTTGAGATCAAATGGATACAGATCAGTGATTTAAAATTCTGGAAAAGTCCTGTAGCAAAGCTTTACGAAATTGATGAACTTCCTTTTAATGTCATCATTGACGGACAGGGAACGATTTTAGCTAAAAACCTTCATGGTAAAGAACTGGAAGAATTTTTAAAGAAAACTTTAAGTCAGAATTAAGAATATAAAATCTTACAGATATTGAAAGAGCGGTAAATAAATTACTGCTCTTTATTTTTTATATACGCTTTAAAGTAATTGATATACAGTAAAGAACAATCCTTTCTTTTGTTTTATAGCTTCGAAGGATGAAAAAAAGTTTCTTCCTTCGCTTGGGGCTATCAGTGATATTGCTGATGCATAGTGTAGTTTCTATTTTCAGTGGAGATGTTAACAATTTTGGGCATTTTTATCTGGACACTATAGGGTTCAGTCCCTTTGGAGTTTATATTGCATGGGCTGTAAAGCTGACCCATCTTCTCTCTGTGCCGTTACTTTGGTTTGACCGATATATAAAGCCAGTGGCTATTTGTAATATCCTCATTTTTGTTTGTGGAATCTATTTCGTGCATTGGCAAAACGGCTGGTTTGTAGTGGGGGGCGGAACTAATGGAATTGAGTTCAATGTCTTACTGATCTTCAGTTTTCTGAACCTGATGTATCCTGAAATTTATTTGATTAAAAAGAATCGTTTTCGACATATAAGAGATATATAAGCTTCCTAAAAATCTTTAGTTTTTATGTAAGTTTTCCCTGATGACGATTCAAAATGGTAGTTTGTAGATCATTACCTTAATTTGATCAACTTATATTTTTATATTTGATTGAACAACTCGTACTTTGTACTCTTACATCATGATCAACTTGAAACCAGACAGCAGATCTAAATGGCAGATTCATTTGCTTTTTTGGGTATTGTATTATATCCTGGAAGTTTACCTTGACTTTTACTGGTCCAGGTATCAGTTTCCGGATTTCAAATGGCCAATAAGACTTCAAAATACCCTGATCCTGGAGCTAGGTTATCTTTTGATCAAAATACCGCTTGCCTATGCTTTGCTGTATGTCTTTGAAAAGGTCAATATTAAAGGGATTTTCAAATACCTTCTCTATATTTTCATTGTAATAACTGCTGTTTTTGGGCACCGTTTTTTAACGCATTATATCATTTATCCTTATATCTGTGAGGCTACAGAAACTCTGGATGGAAAGTATCCGTCGGGGTTTATCAATGGTTATGTGGCATTCAACTCTTTTATGGATCTGATTTTCATGGTAGGTCTGATTTTCGGGGTTGAAATTACCCGGCAGAAAAATCTGCTGAAAGAACAGATCTCCCAATTAAAGTCTGAAAAGCTGGATCAGGAACTCACTATGCTGAAAGCACAGATCAATCCTCACTTTCTGTTCAATACTCTTAATAACATCTACGGAATGGCTCTGAAAAAAGCAGATGAAACTCCTGATGTCATTCTTCAGCTTTCCAAGGTAATGCGCTATAATATCTATGAAGCGGCTGAAAAAAGGATTTCCATAGCTAAGGATATTGAAAACATTAAGGATTATATACAGATCCAGAAAATCCGCCACCGCCATCTTACCATAAACTTTACTGAAGATATTGATCATCCTTCTCAGGAAATATCACCGCTGATCTTGATACAGTTTGTAGAAAATGCTTTCAAACATGGAGTTTCTGAAAGTTTAGGAGAGGCATTTATTACCATCAATATCCGGTTGAAAAACGGAATTCTCACTTATTTCATAGAAAATTCCAAAGAAGAAAGCCTTCATACGCATTCCACAAAAATAGGTCAGAAAAATATCCGGAGACAGCTTGAACTGCTTTATCCTCAACACATCCTTTCTGTAGAAGATCAAACCAACCGCTATAGTGTAACATTAACCATAGATTTCCATGACACGCCCAGCCTCTAAAAAATACAACTGCATTATTGTAGAAGACGAACCCATTGCCGCAGAAATTCTGGAAAGTTTTATCTCCAGAGATCAGGAACTGAATCTTGTAGGAAAATGTTCTGATGCCGTATATGCCAGCAGCCTTTTAAGTATTTATGAGGTAGATCTGATGTTTTTGGATCTCCATCTTCCCGTTGTAAAAGGTTTTGATTTCCTAAGGAAAATAAAAAATCCGCCTTTCGTAATTGTTACCACGGCTTATCATCAGTATGCCGTAGAAGGCTACGAACTTGATATTGCGGATTATCTGATGAAACCTATTCCGTATGATCGTTTTCTGACTGCCGTTGAGAAATTCAAATATTTAATGGAGGCGGAGGATGCCTTACTGGAGGTGTCTGAACGTGATTATATCTTTATCAATAGCGGGAAAAAGCAGATTAAAATCATTTTGCAGGAAATTTTCTACATCGAGAGCTTAAGAGAATACATTCATATTCATACAAAAACTGAGACTTTCACCTTTAAAATGCCCATCAGTAAAATAGAAGAAATTTTGGATCCCAAAATGTTTGCCCGTATTCATAAATCGTACATCATTTCAAAGGGCAAAATAGAAGTCAAGTCGGCCAATGTAATCCAGATTAACGGGAAAAATCTTCCTGTGGGAAGAACGTATAAGCCGTTGTTGGAGCTTTAGGAGGGAAGTGTTAAAAACCACCCCACCAAAAATTTTAAAAATTTTCGCCAACCCTCCAAAGGATGGTAATTGTCAGTCATTCAATTCAAAATTAAAAGAAGCAGGGAATGTTTGTATAATCTATCTTGTACTAATTTTCATATTGATCTTCAATGATTATAAAGAAATAAAGTCTGTTTCTGTTTTTAGAAACAGACTTTATTTTACTGATTATATTGTTTTTAAGCCATCGTTTTGGTAAAAGCTTTTTCTATGTTTTGTATCGCATTATTCAAAGCCATCTCTTCCATTCCAGGAATAGCAGTTCCTTCTACACGGAAAATCGTTACATCTGTAATCCCAATAAATGATAAGAAATGAGTAAGGTAGGGGATAGCAAAATCAAAAGGTTTATTGGGACCTGCAGTAAAAAGACCTGCAGACCCGCCGGCAATAAATGCTTTTTTCCCCTTTAACAGGCCTTCAGAACCTGATTCGCTATACTGGAAAGTAACTTTTGCCCTTGCTATATGATCCAGATAAGCTTTCAAACCGGAAGTAATACTGAAATTATACATTGGAACTCCTATAACGATATAATCTGCCTCCTGGATTTGTGCCACTGCTTCGTCTGACATTCTGATGGCTTCTGCCAATTCCGGGGTTCTATGCTCAGGCGGGGTAAAAAAACCGTTAATCTGATCCTGACTTAAATGAGGAAATAGTTTCTTTGACAGATCAAGTACGTCAACAGATACCGCTGGCTCGCTTTCCGTTATTTTATCAACGATTAGATTTCCCATTTTAATGGTATAAGAATCAGTACCTCTGGTACTGGAAATGATGTGTAATACTTTTTTGGACATTTTTATTTGTTTTTAAAATTCTTATACAAATTTATAGTACATTTACTATATAAAAAGAAGTACTATACTCTTGTATAGCACTATGCAAGAGTATAGAAACATAATAATCAAAACGTTATGGGGAAGATTTCAGAACTTAAGAGTTGGCAGGAATGTTCAGCTACGTATATTTTAGCAGTTAATGATACTATAAATGTTATCAATGGGAAATGGAAAGCGGCTATTATATCATCACTTTTTTTTGGAAAAAAGCGTTATGGAGAACTTGAAAAAGACATTCCAAAAATTACTCCACGAATGCTCTCAAAAGAACTGAGAGATTTGGAAGCCAATGGAATTGTTACCAGAACCGTACATGATACAATTCCTGTTACTGTACAGTATGAACTAACAGAATCAGGCTATGCATTCCGGAAAGTGCTGGATGTAATGCTGGATTGGGGTATTGAACACAGAAACAAAACTCTTAAGAATAATGAGAAAAAGAAAAGCTAAAATATTTTTATTTTAAAACATTTTGAGGCCAACTATTCCTACAACAATCAATAATGCAGAAAGCAATCTTAAAACACTTGCAGAGTCCTGAAAAAACAGAATCCCCACCATTAAAGTTCCTACGGCACCAATTCCGGTCCATACTGCATAGGCAGTTCCAATAGGGATACTTTTCTGAGCGTACCAAAGAAATCCACCACTAACGGACATACATACGATTGAAAATATGATCCAGCTCCATTTATTATTTTCTGGTTGTTGAGATAATTTAAGTCCCAAAGGCCATCCAATTTCAAAAATTCCTGCGATAATTAATGCAATCCAGTTCATACTATTTATTTTTAATGATGTTATCTGTTATTGAAAGAATGTCATTAAAAAGGAATTCTTCACAGTAAAAGACTTCATCAAATTACTACTGTAAAATTACGATTATCCATTCACATTCAATACAATAAACTGTGCGATACCGCAAAACACAGAGATAGAACGTATGATACAGACTGTGAACCGTTCAATATTCTATAATAAAATGTAAGTCTGAATATATCTCTAATATTGATATCTTTATGTCGTGAAAAGAGAAGGCCAAAATCTCTTGTTTTCTATAGACCTATTCATCTCAATTATGCTAACAGATATCATTAAAGTTCATCTCGACGTTATTTTTTGTGGAATTAATCCCGGATTAAAATCATCAGATGACGGACATCATTTTTCAGGGAAAAGTAACCGTTTCTGGAAGGTTCTTCACCAGTCAGGTTTTACTCCTTATGAAATTGAAGCGGTGAATGATATTTCTATTCTGGATTTCGGATTGGGACTTACAACTGCTGTTGCAAGAGCAACATCCCGTGCTGACGAACTTTCAAAAGAAGAGTTTGACAATGCTTTGGATACATTTAAAGCAAAAATAACAGAATACCAACCTCAATATGTGGCTTTTCTGGGTAAAGCTGCTTACAAAGCTTTCTCTAAAAAGAAAGAAATTCTGTGGGGACTGCAGGCAGAAGATTTCTGTGGTGCAAAAGTATGGGTTTTGCCCAATACCAGCGGTTTGAACCGGGGATTTTCTCTTGCTGATCTTGTTTCCTCTTACAGCATTTTTTACCAGGCTGTTAAATAGTCTGAATCCATCATAAACAATTTCAAAAGTATAAAGGAGTGGCAAAACCGCACCTCAATTTTTTGTACCCTATTATTTTAATCTCTATTTAAGAAAATCACACTTAAGGGAGAAAACAACACATTTACTAATTTAATTCTCCCAGTTAATTATTCATTCTCCCCAGATATTTGATTGTTTGATACATTTAAAACTCAAACCATTAAATAGTACTATGAAAACAAAAGAGTACGAATTCATTAAAAGACATTTTGTTTTATTGGATTCAGCAACAGGAAATTTATGCTCAGGCATACCACAGCGATGTTTTAAAAAAGTGAACAGGGTTTTACTATGTTCAGCCCTTATTACAGCATTCTCATCTCAATTCAGCGCACAGTCCAGAACTAGTGAGCCTGTGAATGAAAAGCCTTATCCAGCTGACAAGGTTATCTCTTTGTATGGTAAAGAAAGGAACAGCTTTTCCGGTGACATGCAGCGAAGATCTTCGAACACTATTCCTATTGAACTTCGGTCAAAAGAAATCAGAGAAGTATTGATAGGGCAGGACTATTTTTCTGCAGATCTTTTTCTAAATGAGGGTGCAAAAGTTCCTTCCGGTCACAATCCTCAGGTTCATCATTATGACAGCCAGAATGTTGTTTTTGACGGACAAAAGCACGAGAACGTCCGGGTTGATGAAATTATCGATCAATATACCTTAAAGAATGCAGACATTGATTACTATTATGATAATGCCTACTATCTTTTCCGTGATGCTTCAGGAAATACCATTGCTTCAGTATATTATATTGACCGTACTGTAGGGTTTTTAAAGTCTGAATATAAAGTTGTAAACAAAGGAAAATCTCTAGTCACATTTCCTCTGCTTGTTGCTCCCAACCCAGCCAAAAATGTAATCAATATTACTTATCACGTGGAAAAAGAGAGCCAGGCCAGTCTTCAGATCATAGATATCAATGGCCGTACTGCAGATACTGTATTCAGGGATAAGCAGATCAAAAACGGAAGACATACAATACAGCACAATATCAATCTTCCAGCCGGCAACTATCTGGTACAGTTTAATGCTCAGGGGCAGGCGCCTGTTACTCAAAAAATCATTGTTCAATAAAAATGCAGACAATTATGAAAAAACTAATTTTACTTTTAGCCTGCATGTTATGGACTATGACATGCATTAATGCCCAATGTCCCAATGGTGATGCGGAAATGGGTAATTTCAGCAACTGGCAGACCTATGTTGGAAGCAACACAACAGGTACATTAAATTTATCAACCTTTACCCCAAGTCTTTCTCCTACCCAGCATACCGTGACGGGAATAGGCAATGACCCGATATTAGGAGCTTCTTTACCTATGGTGGGAGAAGGGAACAATGCTTTCAGATTAGGAAATTCTACCGCTATGAACGGAGCAGAGATCATGTCTTATACTTTCACAGCAGGAAGCTCTCTATCATTTATGTATGCTTTGGTTTTACAGGGAGCCCATAGCGATCCTGTGATCAATGGCTTTTTCAGCTATTGGGTCAGCAGAACCAATGATCTTGCCAGCAGTACAGCACCTGGTAATCTGGTCATTGGCCCTGTCAAAATTAATGGCAGCAACGTAGCTGATCCATTCCTTCAAACGACAAGCTTTAATGGTGAACCTCTTTCATGGAAAGAATGGCAAACTTTATGTCTTCCTATTCCTTCTCAGGATGTCGGCCAGCAGCTTACCATTTATTTTGCCACCGCAGACTGCAGAGATAGCGGTCACTTTGGTTATGCCTATATTGATGCCCTTTGCAAGCCAGTGCCTCCTGTACCAGAGCTTGTAGGACCTTCTACAGCATGTAATATTGATGATCCCATTCTTTTCAGCGGAAGCCGTACCACTAATGAATCTCAATATGTATGGTTTGCCCAGGAATGTGATGCCATGGGGAACCTCATCGGAAGCCCGCCATTTGCAGTCATTCGTAATGGGCCTGTAGGCACTTACAGTCTGCGGTCCAGCGGGATTAATTTGCAAAGCGGGCATTATTACAAAGTTACCCTCCAGGTCCGTAACTGTACCAGCGGCTGGGTAGTGATCTCCAAAATTATTAAAATAGAATATCCTCTCATACAGACGAGCAATAAGGTGATCTGCTGCGGTTCAAGCATAAAATTGAGAGCCAGCGTTACTGCTCCTGGTAATGGTGCAGCCACAAGTTACAAATGGTATGACGAAGCGGGTAATTTTATAGGCAACGGAAACGTATCATTTACCGGACCTATTGGCGGACCATTTGTTCCCGCTAATGATATCACTGTAACTCCTACCAAGTGTACCAAGTACAGGATTGTATTTGAATATAATGGCTGTAAAAATTCACAGTGGGTATATGTTACTCTTATTCAGAATGTCAGAGGTGCGTTTGGGTGTGTAAGCTATAATAATTGTACTGGATCAGGCACTGTGAAATTTGACCCGTGGATCAAACTTTGCGGTAATGAAGCTGAAGTAGGTCCGGATTACGGTTTTCATATGCAGCAAGCCACAAACAGCATTAAGTATTCCTGGAATACAGGCAGTACAAGTGACACTTCTGCTGTGACAGGAAATACAGCATCAACAGTAACTGTCACAAGTGCTTGCGGAACGAATACGGCAACCATCACTCCTCCGGTTTTTACAGGTGCTTTTCCAGGCTTATTCAAACCTACGGGCATGTCTGTGACCAATCCGTTTGTCATTTATAACACTCTGATGAACCAATATGCCATACCCGCATACAATGCCTATTCATATGAACTTAGTGTCTATGATCGCTGGGGAACGCGTGTTTACTACAAATATGAAACAACCTGTCTCGGTTTTTATAATGGCCAGATCAGATGGGATGGAAGATACACTCCTGATGCGAACGGTAATCCGGGACCCTATGTTAATATTCCGGGAGTATATTCATGGAATCTTAAGCTGACCAATTGTAGTGGCAGTGAAAACTATAAAGGTGATGTAACTTTTATACAGTAATTGGATTTTCAGATTCCATTTTATAAAAATCCCGACATTTTTTGTCGGGATTTCTTTTGCTGTTAAAGCAGTTGTTTTTTAATAGATCAAATCTTATGCTTTATTAGGTTTGCTTACATATTTGTTGTTCTTCACAAAAAACCGCCAGGGTAAAAGGGCGTCTTCCTGTGCATAAGCAACGCCTATACGGGGAGATTTTATAATATCATCAGAGGGATATTGAATTCCGTGATCTTCAATCCATATTTCATTTCCATCCAGCTCTTTTTTATTAAAAGATTTATCAATACCTAAAGCTTTGGCTGCAGATCCGGGGCCGGAAGAAATAGCCGCTTTATCGACAGACATATTTCGTCTGAGTTCCATGACATCTTTTCCTATCAGGGGCTCAACAGCTCTGATTAACACCGCATTAGGCTCATCTTTTACAGAAGTTACAATATTAAACAGATGATGAATTCCGTAACATAAATAAACATAAGAAACACCACCATGACTGTACAATATTTCAGTGCGGTCTGTCCGTCTGCCGCCATACGCATGGGAAGCTTTATCCAGTATTCCGAAATAGGCCTCTGTTTCTACAATAATTCCGGCTGTTACTTCACCATTAATATCCGTAAAAAGAACTTTTCCCAGAAGATTCTGAGCCAGAAAAAGAACATCTTGGTTGGAATAATAGGAGAGTGGTAGTTTCAAATGAATAGGTTTTATAAATTTAACAGGTTAAAAATAAGGATATAAAAATAATTTTCATAGAGTTAAATAGATTGTTATTACATTTGAAAATGAATTATTGATATTCATTCAAATCCAAAAATAAAATGATGATAAAATCTTTTAATCTAACGCTGTTTCTGTTTACTTTTTGTCTGACAGCACTATCATTTAGTATTCCTTATCAGCAATCTTATCAAAAAATGATTGTCGGGAAATGGCAGCCTGTACTCTCAGAAAGTGAAGGGATTGAAGCTAATGGAAGCCGAACGGTAAAGAATTACAAATTAAACAGGAAAGACCTCATGCAGTTTAATGCTGACGGCTCCATTATTGATAGCGGACAGCTTTATTTCTCGTATTCATTAGATCCTGACGACAAAATCTTATCTTTATTTGACGGAGGTAATTATGAGCGAAAATTTGAAATCGCCCAGCTGGATAAAACAACAATGAAGATTGTCATGAAAGAGACAGACAAATACAAAGGAGAACCCTTTCATATAACCTGGACCATTGTATTTAAAAGAAGATAAAACGAACCCAACATTTATCTATGCCCTTTCAAAAGAGGTGATATCTTTAACCATATTTTAAGTGAGTTCTAATTGTATTCTAATGCAATAAAGCTTTACTGCTGCATTATTAGCTTTAATTTTGCAAAATGAAAAAGAAAAAATTATTTGCAGCTTTATGTAAAACTACTTGCTTGGGATTATTAATTGTTGGCAGTACCATGATTAAGGCCCAAAGTAAGGGAAGCTCAGAAATAAGAATTGCCTATGGACTTGGAACGACCACAGATTTTCTTAATGCTTTCACCAGTGTATTTACATTCGGTTATGGTCCTTATGAGACAGGATATTCCGGAGCTTTTGTTGTTGAATATAACTATGCAATAAAGGATAAATGGATTATTGGGACAGACCTTGTATATCAACAGGTAACAAGAGAATATTCCGATACATCATCAGAAAAATCACACAATTATACTTTTGCCGTAAAAAGTAACTACAACTACATATCTAAGTCAAAATTTCGCATGTATTCCGGAGTGGGATTAGGATTAACATTGGAAAAGAGTAGGAATCCTTTACAAAGTATCTCACATTTTAATTATCAACTTACAGGACTCGGAATTAGAGTAGGAGGCAGATTGGGAGTAAGTGCTGAAGCAGGTTTTGGATATAAAGGAATAGGAAATGTAGGGCTGTCTTACAGTTTATAATAAGCAAGATCAATATTCATTATCCCTATTTAAAAGAAAAACCAGATAATTTGATATCTGGTTTTTTCTTTTTTATCTTCCTCCCGGAGGACAGTGTTCTTTTAAATATTTTGTAAACAAAGTTGCAAGGTGTAATGATGTTCCTTCCCCTTCATCAATAGAGTGTGTTCGGTTAGGATAAGACATCAGCTGAAACTGTTTGTTGTGTTTTATCAATTCGTTGATGTATACTTCCGTATTCTGGTAATGTACATTATCATCGCCTGTTCCGTGCACCAGTAGAAGATTTCCTTTTAGGTTTTTAGCATAAGCCAGTGGGGATCCATTCACAAAATCTTCTCTGTTTTCCTGTGGAAGCCCCATATATCTTTCCTGATAGATATTGTCATAGAACAACTGATTGGCCACCGGAGCAATAGCAATCCCGGTCTGGTAAATATCAGGATATTGTCCCAGAAGATTCAGGGTAGAAGAACCTCCGCCGCTCCAGCCCCATACGGCAACTCTTGAAGTATCTGCATAAGGCCATTTAGCGAATAACGCTTTAGCTCCCATTGCCTGATCACGGATATTAAGCTGTCCTATTTTACGGTAAATCGATTTTCGCCATTCACGCCCTCTTGGAGCAGGTGTTCCGCGGTTTTCAAGGGAAACATACAGATAACCATCTTCCGCCATATCTCCCACATATAAATCATTCCATCCTGTATAGAAGCTGTCTGTTACTGTCTGTGTTGCCGGTTCTCCATAGACCATGAAAACAATCGGGTATTTTTTATTAGGGTCAAAATTTTTAGGCTTTACCACCCATCCGTCCAATGTAATTCCATCCTGTGTGGCAACCTGGAAAAACTCTGCTTTAGGTCTTGCAGGATCTGCTTTGGCTGTTCTTTTGGCAGCAATCAGTTCTTTATGTTCCGGAAGTGATATTACAGAACCCATGGAAATGGCATTGACACTATTGTTGGTAAATATCGCGATCTTCCCATTGGGTGATATCGTGTATTTATTGGAACCGGTATAAGTTTCAGGAGTTACTTTTTGTGCTTTTCCACCTTTCATATTTACTTTGTACAGATATTTCTGAGTCGCATTATTGGGTGAAGCTGAAAAGTAGATCTGCTTGTTCTGAACATCAAAAAACTCAGGTTTTATAACATCAAAGGCATCTTTGGTAATCAATGTTTCCTTACCGCTCATATCTATTTTATAAATATGTCTCCATCCGTCTTTTTCAGAAAGCCACAGGAATTCTTTTCCATTCTCTATCCAGTCCCAGCCACTTGGGTCATTATCGTTCCAACGGGATTTGATATCAATCCATGCAGCATCTGTTTCTGTGTGAATAGTCTTACTGCTGCCGGAATTGGCATCTGCCACAATGATTTTACTTTGATTCTGTTTTCTGTTCAATTGCTGCAGAATAACAGATTTGGAATCCAATACCCATTCCATTCTCGGAATATAGTTTTGTATTTCATCTCCTGTGATATCTGCTTTCTTTGAAGATTTAGAAGCAAGATCATAAAACCAGATGCTGCACCCTGAAGGATTTTCGCCCACTTTCGGATATTCTACAGGAACTGTAAATGAATACAGACTGTCTGTATTATTGATCATCAGGAAGTTTTTAGTACTTCGTGCATCCAGCTTCCAGTAAGCAATTTTGTTGCCGTCAGGTGACCATCTGAAACCATCCTGAGTTCCAAATTCCTCTTCATATACCCAGTCGAAAGTACCGTTGATCATTCCGTCTGTACCATCTGTAGTGATCTTGGTAAGCTGATTGTTTGAAAGATCTTCAACATAAATATTATGCTTAGACACATACGCTACTTTTTTACCATCCGGAGAATATTTGGCAAACATCAATGATGAAGACGGCAGGCCTTTTCCAAGCTGGGTAAGCTTTTTAGTATTTTTATCGAAGATCCAATAATCTCCACGGGTATTGTCTCTCCATACTTTTCGGGTATTGGCAAAGAGTAATAAACTTTTGTCATCCGGAGATACCTGGAAACTTTGTACCTGCAGTGCTTCAGAACTTCCCGCAGGAACAAGTTCATTGCTGTTTAAAAGAGTCTGATCTTTTCCGGGATGCAGTACATCAACAATTTCAACCCCTTTTTTTGTAAATGAATAATAGGCATTGCCATCCGGAGTCCACTGTGTCTTTTGTGCCACAAATGGTGACAGACACAGGAAATACAGTGCAACGATCGTTAGTTTTTTTATGTTCTTCATAGATAGTATTTATATTAAGCTCAATGTTCAGCTCTGTAATTTTCAATTTCTTCAACGGTTTTGATCAGTCCGTTCCCAAGAAGTCTGTATCCGTCATCTGTAATCAGGAAATCATCTTCCACACGGATTCCTCCGAAGTTTCGGTATTCATTCACTGTATCATAATTAATAAAATCTGCATTTTTGTTTTCAGCCTGCCAGATATCAATCAGTTCCGGAATCATATAAATACCGGGCTCAACTGTTACTACAAATCCGGACTCCAATGCTTTTCCTAAACGTAAAGATTTAAGCCCGAATGTTTTGGTGTCTTTGGGTTCTTCTTCGGTATAGCCAATATACTGCTCTCCAAGATCTTCCATATCATGTACGTCAAGTCCCATCATATGTCCCAATCCGCACTGGAAAAATAGGGTATGGGCATGGTTTTTTACCGCTTCTTCAGGATTTCCTTTCATCAATCCAAGATCAATAAGACCTTCTACCAGATGCTGCGAGGCTTTCAGATGGATATCCTTAAATCTTACTCCTGGCTTCAAAAGCTGTTGGGCATTATTAAAAGCATTCAGAACCACTTCATACATTTCCTTTTGTTTTGTGCTAAAAGTTTTGCTCACCGGAAAAGTTCTGGTAAGGTCACCCGCATATCCCATTGCCGTTTCCGCTCCGGAATCATTAAGGAAAAGATCTCCTTCTTTTAAGGTATTGAGACGGTAGTGATTATGCAGAATTCCTCCGTTTATGGTTACAATCGGAGGATAAGACATCTGACATTCTTTATTGGCAGCCAGATATTGGATGGCATTGGCAATTTCATATTCTTTAATGCCCGGTTTTGCCATCTGCATCGCCAGTAAATGCATTTCATTGGATACATTCACTGCCTGTTCTATCTGCACTATTTCCTGAGGTTCTTTTATAGACCGCTGCTTCACAATGGCTTTAATCATCTCTGTAGAAGGCTGTAAATCTGCTATTTTAACACCAAGAAGATCGGCAAGTAAAATTTTATTGGAAGACTGATACGGAGGAAGATAATGTACCTTTCTGCCGGAAGTCTGTGCTTTTAGAATATATTGAGAAAGCTCTGCATACGGCAAAGTTTCCTGTACTCCGGATTTCAGGCTTTTTTCTTTTAGGGTTTCCTGTCTGCCCATCCATACGATGTCATCTATACTTAATTCATCTCCGAAAATAATGGTCTTATTCTCATCAATATCAATAATGGCCACAATGCGGGGTTCCTGAATTTCGAAATAATATAAATACGTACTGTCCTGACGGAAATAATAAGGATTGTGTTCAAAATTCACAGGATTCTCTATATTTCCCAAAAACAATAAAATTCCGTTCGCTACATTACTTTGTAACACTGCTCTTCTATCTTGATAGGTTTGTGTTGAAAACATATTATGAATACTTTTTAATTTAAAGCTTTAAAGTTACGATTTTGTACTATTGACCGCTCTTTATTTACTAAAATAAAGAATAATGTAAAGTTTGGATTTTAATATGATATCCAGTGTTCATATTTTGCTTAAATTCGGTCATATTTTAACCTTTTACATCAAAATATTGGTTCTATGAAGAGTCTTCAGTTTTCAGTCCCTGCTGACACCAACAAAAGTATCCGCATCCAGGAAGATATAATGCCCAATTTTTATCCTTACTTTCACCGTCATACAGAAACCCAGATCATGTGGATTCTTAAAGGACACGGAACACTGGCTATAGAACAAAACCTCTTTAATTTTGAGGCTGGCGATATTTTTTATCTGGGCGCCAATCAATCACATGTCTTCCGAGGTAATTTTGATAAAGATGAAAAACAAAAGGTTCATTCCATTTCTATATTTTTTGATCCATATAAAAAGATCGCTGCCTTTTTCGATTTACCGGAATTTGAAGAACTTAAAAATTTTATTGCCCATTCAGAAGTCGGCTTCCAGGTCGCTTCTAAGTTAAAAGTAAATATCGGGGAAAACATTGCTGCCTTACAAAAAACAGAAGGCGTAGAACAGATTATAGATTTTATAAGGATTTTGAACCATCTTATGCAAAACAGGCATCTGCATATTCCTTTATCTTCGGAAAAAAATCTGCCAGATCACATTTCAGACTATGATCAAAGAATTATAGATGCTCAAACCTTTATTAAGAAGAATTTTGCCCAGACAAAACTAACCCTTGACAGTATTGCCCAGGAAGCCTGCATGACTCCTCAGGCATTTTGCAGATCCTTTAAAAAACGAACCAGAATCACTTACATTCAATATCTTAATGAACTCCGTGTACAGAGAGCCTGCAGACTATTGACCTCCAGTAATATGTACAGCATTTCTTCCGTGGCTTTTAACAGTGGCTTCAACAGCCTTACCAATTTTAACCGGGTTTTCAAGTCTATTATGAAATATTCACCTAAAGAATACCTAAAGCATTATAAAGAGGCTACTATAGAACAATAAAAAACAGCCTGTTAAAATATGGTTAATATCTATTAAAATATTAACATTTACCGTTTTGAAATTCTGCTAGTTTTGGATAAATATTATTTGATATGAGTACAAAACTAAACTGGGAAGGTATTTATCCTGCTGTATTAACTCCTTTTACCAAAGAAGGTGAGATAGACTTTGAAATGTTTGCTCTCAATACAGAAGCCCAGATCAAAGCAGGTGTTCACGGAATTATCCTTGCAGGAACATTAGGTGAAGCCAGCGCGTTAGAAACAGAAGAAAAGTTTGAGCTGCTGAAATATGCAAAAAAGATAACACAGGGAAGAATTCCCGTTATTCTTAATCTTGCTGAAAATACGACCAAAAATGCAGTACACTTCGCTCAAAAAGCTAAAGAATCAGGGGCTGACGGTCTCATGCTACTTCCACCTATGCGCTATAAAGCAGACAGCCGTGAAGTAGTAGAATATTTCAAAGCAGTGGCTTCTGCTACGGACCTTCCAATCCTTATCTATAACAATCCGGTTGATTACGGAATTTATGTAACCCTTGAAATGTTTGAGGAACTTATTGAACACCCAACCATTCAGGCCGTTAAAGAATCCACAAGAGATCTTGCCAATGTAACCAGAATGATTAACCGTTTTGGAAAAAGGATCAAAATTCTTGGCGGGGTAGATACTATTTGCCTTGAAACCCTGATGCTTGGTGCAGATGGGCTTGTAGCAGGTCTTGTAGATGCTTTCCCTAATGAAACCATGGCCATGTACAACCACGTGAAAGCAAATGAATACGATAAAGCTGTAGCAATCTACCGATGGTTTATGCCATTACTTGAGCTGGACATTCATCCTAAACTTATTCAGTATATCAAACTGGCTGCAACAGCGGAAGGAATAAGCAGTCCGTATGTAAGAGCACCACGTCTGGAACTACACGGTGAAGAAGCTGAAAAAGTCAAAAAGATCATTGAAGAAGGCATAGCCAACCGCCCGGCATTAGATTAATACCAGAAAGAAAGCTATGATTGAAGAAACATCAACACAAGATATTGATAGAAGAATTCAGATGGCGTCTGAAGCCTACCAGTTTCTGAAAAATACCACTGTACAAGAACGGGCAGCCTTCATGAACACCGTTGCCGATCAGATTGAAGCACTGGGAGAAGAACTTTTGACAACGGCTCATATTGAAACATCACTGCCCTTAGCCAGACTTACTGGTGAAAAAGCGAGAACAACAGGACAATGGAGAAGCTATGCCAAAGCGGTAGCCACAGGAATATATACAGAACCAAGAATTGATCTTCCACAATCTGATAAGCAAAAAGGGGACATCCGAAAATACAATGTTGGTATAGGACCTGTAGTTATTTTCGGAGCCAGTAATTTCCCGTTTGCTTTTTCTACAGCGGGCGGTGATACGGCAAGTGCTATTGGAGCAGGCTGTTCTGTTATCATAAAAGCTCATCCTGCTCACCCTAAGACCTCTCAACTCATGGCTGATGCTATAACAGCTGCTGTGAAAGAATGCAGCTGGCCTGAAGGAATCTTTAGCCATATTACCGGAACATCCCATGATATCGGGGCTTATTTAGTTCAGCATAAAGAGATCAGAGCCGTTGCATTTACCGGTTCATTTGCCGGAGGAAAAGCATTGTTCGATATGGCGAATCACCGTGAAGATCCTATTCCTGTTTTTGCAGAAATGGGCAGCATCAATCCAGTATTTGTCCTGCCGGATTTGCTTGAAAAAAAAGCAGAAGCGTTCGCTAAAGAATATCTTTCATCCTTAACATTAGGAGCAGGACAATTTTGTACCAACCCGGGAGTATGTATTGCTCTTAAAGGAGAATCTCTGGATCGTTTTATCATTACCCTGAAAAATGAAATTAATGAAATTGTTCCCGCAAAGATGCTTCACAAAGGAATCTATGAAAATTTTGAAAAACATAAAACCATTGCGACAGAACAGCCTGAAGTACATATCATTGCCACAACAGATACAGAAATTAATGAAGGGTACGGACATGCTATGGTGATAGAGACCAACGCTAAAAATTTCATAAAAAATTCTGTGTTAAGTGAAGAGGTTTTCGGGCCTTTTGGTATCATTGTAACTTGTGAAACTCAGGAAGAGATGACTGAAATCGCTCAACAACTGAAAGGACAGTTAACAATTACCGTAGCAGCTACCGATGAAGATGCCCGGAATCATCTTGTACTAATCAATCTTTTGAAGGATAAATGCGGAAGGTTACTATTCAACGGAATGCCTACGGGGGTGGAAGTTGTTTATGCCATGCAGCATGGAGGTCCTTTTCCTTCGACTACTGATTCCCGCTTTACCTCTGTAGGTCCGGATGCTGTAAAGAGGTTTATCCGTCCTATTTCTTTCCAAAACTGGCCGGATGAATTTTTACCCGAAGAGCTGAAGAATGAAAATCCGTTACAGATCAGCAGAATTGTAGATGGAGAAGTCAATTCAGGATCATTAAAATTACAAACCCCATGAACAGAACATTTTTTTGTATAGATTCTCATACCTGCGGGTGTCCTGTACGTCTTGTTGCAGGAGGCGGCCCTATTTTAAAAGGAAACTCTATGATGGAGCGTAGACTTCATTTTATGAAAGAATACGACTGGATCCGGAAAGGACTTATGTTTGAACCCCGAGGTCATGATATGATGAGTGGAAGTATTTTGTATCCGCCTATTGACGAAGAAAACGATATCGGAGTTTTATATATTGAAACCAGCGGATGTCTTCCCATGTGCGGACACGGAACGATAGGAACGGTAACCATTGCCATAGAAGAAGGTCTCATTTTTCCTAAAATTCCCGGAAAACTACGCCTTGAAACACCGGCAGGACTTATTCTCATTGATTATGTACAGGAAGGCAAAAAAGTAACGTCTGTAAAACTGACCAATGTGAAATCCTTTCTGTATGCTGAAAATCTGGAAGTTGATTGTCCGAATCTCGGAGTAATAAAAGCTGATGTAGCTTATGGAGGGAACTTCTATGCTATCATAGACCCTCAGGAAAACTTCAGGGATATTTCCGATTTTACAGCCAGCCAGCTTATTCATTATGGAAAGATAGTCAGAAAATTACTCAATGACAAGTATCAATTTATTCATCCTGAAAATGAACATATTACCGGATTAAGCCATATTCAATGGACGGGTAATCCTACAGATCCTGAAGCAAGCGGGCGAAATGCTGTTTTAGTGGGAGAGAACGCGTTGGACCGTTCACCATGCGGAACGGGAACTTCTGCAAGAATGGCTCAATGGTATGCTAAAGGAAAATTAAAAGAAGGAGAAGAATTTATCCATGAAAGTTATATCGGATCCCAGTTCATTGGGAGAATTGAAGGAACGGATACAGTTGCAGGAAATCCAGCAATTATTCCGTCAGTAGAAGGCTGGGCAAGAATCATCGGTTATAATCATATTATTATTGATGATGAAGATCCTTACTGGCAGGGATTTCATGTTATGTAAACAGATATATGACACAGAATAAAGGAAAAGCACTTATTATTGGTGCAGGAATAGCAGGTTTAAGCTCCGCCTATTACCTTTTAGAGAAAGGCTGGAGTGTAGAAATTCTGGAGCAGAACGATCTTACGAACAATTGTTCTTATGGCAATGCAGGGATGATCGTACCCAGCCACTTTACTCCGTTGGCAGCGCCGGGAGTTGTTGCACAAGGCATCCGCTGGATGTTTGATAGCAAAAGTCCGTTTTATGTAAAGCCTTCATTGAGTGCTGATCTGTTTTCCTGGGGGATAAAGTTCTTGAAACATTCCAACCAGAAACATGTGGACCGTTCAGCAGCAGCCATCAGAGACCTTAACCTGGCGAGCAGCAGTCTCTATAACGAGATTGCTGCAAAAGATGAATTTGATTTTGAACTTAATCAGAGTGGTATTCTGATGCTTTACAAAACCGAAAAAGTAAGGGAAGAAGAAACAGAGCTTGCTCATAAAGCGATCAGTCTGGGATTATCTGTTGACATTCTAGATCAAAAAGGAATTCAGGAACTTGAGCCTAATATCCGGATGGATGTCATAGGAGGGATCAATTATAAATGTGACGGCCATATGAATCCGATGAAACTGATGAAACAAATGATCTCTTATCTTAAAAATAATGGTGCCGTTTTTCATACCCATCATAAAGTAACAGGATTCGAAACATCAGGAAGCATGATTAAAGCCGTCATTGCTAATGATAAAAAGTTTACAGCAGACCGTTTCGTCATGACCGGAGGTTCATTTCTCCCTGAGCTGGCTCAGAAGGCAGGAATCAAAATTCAGTTAATGCCTGGAAAAGGATATTCGTTTATGCATACCCTTGATAATCCAGCCAATACCCTGAATCATGCTGCTTTATTACTGGAAGCAAGAGTGGCTGTCACTCCTATGAATGGGCAGATCCGTTTCGGAGGAACTATGGAACTGGCTTCCCATCATGATAAAATTAATATGAAAAGAGTAGAAGGTATCGTCCGGTCTATCCCTCATTATTTACCTGACTTTCAGATGCATCCCAAGCAAGAATCTGAAATATGGTTAGGTTACAGACCTTGTGCACCGGACGGCCTTCCTTATCTGGGACAGTCTTCCCAATTGAAAAACCTGATTATCGCAGGCGGTGGCGGTATGATGGGGTTAAGTTTAGGACCCATTTTTGGAAAAACAGTTTCAGAACTTGCCAATGACCAAAAGCCAACGGTTGAGATAAAGATATTCAACCCTGAAAGATTTAGTTAAAAAAACATCACATAACACACAAAATTAAGCACAAAACAATTTGATTATTCAAATAATTTATTAACAACCAAATCCAAAATTTATGAAAAAATTTAAATTACTACTACTTGTTTCCCTATTTCCAATAATAGGTTTTGCTCAGGAAAACAGACCTCATGAGTGTAAAGCAGATGAAATGATGAAAAAACATTTTGAACTGCACCCTAAATCTAAGGCTGAATATGAAAACTTTGAGAAATTCACCAAAGATTTTGTAAAAAAAAAGGAATCAAACAAAACTCCATTGAATAAAAAGGTCAACGCTCCCACCTATATCATCCCTGTGGTTTTTCATGTGTATGGAGAATCTCAGAGTAATGTAAAAGTAAATTACCAAAAAGTAGTTGACTTACTGCAACAAATCAACTTAAATTTCAATGGAATCAACACTGATTCAAATACTGTAGATCCTGATTTCCAATCTATCAGAGCAGCATTAAGTATTGAATTTCGATTAGCTAAAATTGATCCAACCGGAAAAGCAACAAGCGGAGTGGTATTTCATCCTTTCAAAGGTGGATATGGCAACGGAGGCGGATATGATGCAGAAATTGGTGCAGATGCGTGGGATAATACAAAGTACATGAATGTGTATATACAAAATGATCTATATTCTAATAAAGATTTATATCAATCAGGAGTTGCCTGGTATCCGGATTCATACATGACTTCAGTAAATACAGCCAGAGTTGTTTATAATGGACGTTATATATTTAATGCTGCAGGAACAGTGGCTTCAAACGAATTTTCTGATACATTTACTCACGAATTTGGGCACTGGTTAAATCTTCAGCATACGTTTAATGTTCCATGTTCAACTGCAAACCCAACTAATGATGGTGATGGAGTTGCTGACACCCCTGTAGAAAATACTTCTTCCGGATTAGGATGTACAGCTGGAAACAATTGCCTTGGACAAAAAGTGAACGTTGAAAACTATATGGGATACAATGGTTCTTCCGGTTGTTATAAAATGTTTACCAATGGACAAGTCAACAGAATGCTAGCAGCGTTAAACCATCCTTCGCGAATGAATTTATGGCAGCCTGCCAACTTAGCCGCAACCGGAGTTGCCAATACTCCACCTAGATTAACCCTTAGCAACAGTACATTTACGGAGAACTTAAACAATAATGGAGCCGTGTCATTAGATGGAACAGTAGCCTCTGCCCCTACATCAACGATCACGCTAAACGGAGCAACATTTACCGTACCAAATGGAACAACTCTTACTGCAGGAACACATTTCACTTCTTCATTACCAGCAGGACTAACAGCAGCTATAGCAGTTATAAGCCCTACTACTGCAACACTTACCATAAACGGTGCGGCAACCAGTCATCCTAAAAGTCAGGTACTGAATTCATCAATTACGTTCCTAAATCCGGCTATAACAGGAGGCGCAACTTCATTAGGATCAACTACAGCTTTGGCATTAACTTTTTCTTACAAGGATCCCTATAAATTAGTTACAGGAACTCCTCTGGAAAGCTATGCCAACCCAACAGCTACAACAGTAACAACCAACTCCGGGGCAGCTTGGAAATATTTTATCATTAACCCGGAGCTTAGTGATGATGCAGGGTATGGCGCTTGGTATTATGGAGCAAATCAATTAAAATTGGAAACCTATTGGAAAGGATTAGTATGTGAAACAGGAACAAGAAATATTAGTTTAATTCCGGCTTGCACCACTATAACTAATGCAAATAATATAGGTTACCCAATTGGTACTCCCGGACAACTTGACGTGTATACTCCTACATACACTAACTGGTCTGGCCAAACCGCTTATGTTGGTTTTAGAAACCAATTCGAAGGCTACAATATTAACGGCTATTTCAAACTGATTGTTGGAGCCAATGGTTCAGGTTATTCTGTAACTGAGTTTAGATACAATACACAACCAAATGGCAGTATTACAACCCCTTGTGCATTATCATTATCCACAGCAGACGTTGATACAACAAACTCAGAAACTTCTATCTATCCAAATCCAGTTTCTGATGTATTAAATATTAAAACAAAAGGGGCAATTAAGTCAATTTCTGTTTATGATATGTTTGGAAGAAAAATGAATGCAAAAGTTATTGGTGATAAGGTTGATGTTAAACATTTCCTAAGCGGAACTTATTTAATTGATATTGAAACTACTTTAGGAAAATCTTCCCAAAAATTCATTAAAAAATAAGATCAAACGCTAACCTATGGACAATATTCTGGCGGCGGTGGTCTGCAACACCATCAACCTCCTGATTATTACTTCAAGGCAGTTACAGATTGGTTTAAGACTTTTTAAATAACAAAACACTTTTCTCAGAAATATGAATAATAGTTTAGTATTCATATGCAGTTGATTGGGCTTCATTGTAAGCCCAATTTTTTATTATATAGGTTCAGTTTCTGGTTTATTTGTGTACTTTTATTCTGTAATTACAATTCCAATGCATTATAAAAACGACACCATCATCATCCGTGAATTTACACCTGAAGAATTTCCTTTGTTTTCCACTCTTTTTGAAAATGAAAATGTTACCCGCTATCTGCCTTATAAAACTCCTGAAGAATATAAGGAAATGTTTGACAAAGCAGTGGCAGATTATGAAGCAGGACCCTTCAGCAGATGGGGAATATTCGACACTCAGAATAACGATTTTGTAGGAATGTGTCTGGCCAGAATTTTTCTTGATAATCCTGACCAGCTGGAAATAGGATATACTTTGGGCGATAATTACTGGGGCAAAGGTCTTGGAACTAAAGTTTGTAAAGCCCTTGTCGACTATTGCTTTTCATTGAAACTTAATAAAGATATCGTTGCTGTAACCGATCTTGATAATATCGGATCTCAGAAAGTCCTTCTGAACAACAACTTTAAGAGAATTGAAAACCTAAAACGCGAAGATAGGGAACTGGCTTATTTCATCTTACAGAAATAATAAACAGATGCTGATCCTTAGAACCGGAGGACTCACAATTCCCCTCCTTTGGAGGGGTGGCGAAAATTCAAAGAATTTTTGATGGGGTGGTTTCTCCTATCCATTTTAAACGACTTCATCATAAAGCTTTAAACCTTACAAGTTTACTTAGCATAAAGAGTAAATCCAGAAAAGAAAAAATCAATAAAAAATCTTTGATTTTTAAGCTTAAATGAACTTCTCAACGCTTATCTATAAATTAAAATCAACTTAAGCATTTTTTATCTTTTGTGACTTTTGTGGTTAAGCTATACACGGAAAACATTTCATTTATATAATAATTTATCATAACTTGCAGGAATTATGATGTCGAAACGTTGCAAATATGCGCTCAAAGCAATGGTCAGATTAGCAAGGAATTATAACCAGGGCTTTCTGTCAACCTCCATTATTGCACAAGATGAGAACATCCCTAAAAAATTTCTGGAACAAATTCTTCTTGAGCTTAAAAGAGCCAAACTTGTTAACAGCAAACAAGGTAAAGTAGGAGGTTATTATCTATTAAAATCACCCGATGAGGTTTCATTAGCAGACATTTACCGTATTTTTGACGGACCTATTGCATTAACACCATGCGTTTCTTTAAACTTTTATGAAGCCTGTGATGATTGTGTGGATGAAGCAGTCTGTTACCTGAGAAAAGAACTTATGATCGTTCGTGAAAAGACAAGAACAAGTATGATGGAAGCCACTCTGACTAAGTTTATCAGCAAAAAATAAAAATTTTTTATTTAAATTCTACTATTTTGATAGGAGTTATAGAATTTTATATATATTTGCAAGATTAAAATCTCAATCCAAAATGGAAAACAGTCTGAAAAATGAATTTGAAAATCTTGTAAAAGAGGCTTCTGAAGCTTCTTTTCAAACTAATGGGCTGCAATTACTGACTGAAAAATTTCCGGATAAGGTGATCTTTTCAACCAGTTTCAGCTATGAAGATCAGGTCATCACTCATCTGATAAAAGATTTAAATATTGAAATATTTACCCTGGATACAGGAAGACTTTTCGAGCAAACCTACGAAACATGGACTTCCACTAAAGCTTTCTTTAAAAAGAACATCAAAGCCTATTATCCGGATATGGAAGAGCTCAGAGAATTTGTAACAGAAAATGGTCCTGATTCATTCTACCAATCGGTAGAAAAAAGGAAAGCATGCTGTACCATTCGAAAAGTTCACCCTTTAAAAAAAGCACTGGAAGGCTATAAAGTATGGGTAACAGGGCTTAGATCAGAACATTCTGCCAACCGACAGAATATGCCCCAGCTGGAGTGGGATCCTGATAATAAAATCATTAAATATCATCCCATCCTTCACTGGACTTCGGAGCAAGTGACAGGCTATGTAAAAGATCATCACTTACCTTACAATCATCTTCATAAAAAAGGATTTGTCAGCATAGGATGCGAGCCTTGTACCAGAGCAATTAAAGAAGGGGAAGATTTCAGAGCCGGCCGATGGTGGTGGGAAGATGCCAACAAAAAAGAATGCGGTCTGCATATTCATCAATAAAAAAGAAAAAAAATGTCAATACAGCAGTTAAATTATTTAGATCAGTTAGAAGCCGAATCTATTTACATATTAAGAGAAGTAGCAGGCCAATTTGAACGCCCGGCCTTATTATTCAGTGGGGGAAAAGACAGCATTGTACTGGCTCACCTGGCAAGAAAAGCATTTTTTCATGGGAAAATCCCGTTTACATTTGTACATGTAGATACCGGGCACAACTTTCCGGAAGTATTGGATTTTCGTGATCAGATGGTAAAGCAGTTAGATGTTACTCTGGCAGTAAGAAAAGTAGAAGATACTATAAAAAGTAAAAAACTAACCGAGGCTAAAGGTAAATTCCCAAGCAGAAACTGGCTGCAAACCTATACACTTCTTGATACCATTGAAGAATTTGAATTTGATGCCTGTATCGGGGGAGCCCGAAGAGATGAAGAAAAAGCCCGTGCCAAAGAAAGAATATTTTCTGTACGTGATGAATTCGGGCAGTGGGATCCTAAACTTCAGCGTCCTGAATTATGGAATATCTTTAACGGGAAAATCCACAAAGGAGAAAATGTAAGAATTTTTCCTATCAGCAACTGGACAGAGCTCGATATCTGGAACTATATCCGAAGAGAGAAAATAGCATTGCCTTCCATTTATTTCTCGCATGAAAGGGAAGTGGTAGATTTTAACGGCCAGTGGCTTGCCAACTCTACACACGTTTTTCTGGAACCGGGAGATATTGTCACTACAAAAAAGATACGCTACCGTACCGTAGGAGATATGACCTGCACTGCGGCTGTAGAATCCAATGCAGTTACCATTGATTCAGTCATAGAAGAAATAGTAGCCACCAGAATTTCAGAACGCGGAGAAACCAGAATTGACGACAGAGTGACAGAAGCAGCAATGGAAGACCGAAAAAAAGGAGGCTATTTTTAGATAAGCAATCAGCAATGAGTAATAAGTAATAGAACAGACAACTTTATTTCTTAACGACAGAACATTACTCATTACTCATTACCAATTACTCATTATTTATAATTAAAATAGGATGGATATATTAAGATTTATAACAGCAGGAAGCGTAGATGACGGAAAAAGCACCCTTATCGGCAGACTGCTTTACGATAGCAAAAGTATTTTACAGGATCAGTTGGAAGTCCTTGAAAAACATTCTAAAAATAAAAATGAAGACGGGGTAGACCTTGCCCTTCTAACAGATGGATTGCGTGCAGAAAGAGAACAGGGAATCACCATTGATGTTGCCTACCGCTATTTTTCAACCGCAAAAAGAAAATTTATCATCGCTGATGCGCCAGGCCATGTACAATATACACGTAATATGATCACCGGAGCATCCAACTCTGATCTGATGGTCATTCTGATCGATGCAAGAAAAGGAGTGATTGAACAAACCAGAAGACATTCTATCATCGCTTCTTTATTACAATTAAAGAAAGTCGCTGTAGCTATTAACAAAATGGATATGGTGGATTATTCCGAAGAGGTTTTTGAATCTATCAAATCAGAATATTCAAAAATTGCAGAAAATCTTGGATTAAACGATGTCACCTATTTCCCAATCTCAGCACTGAAAGGAGACAATATTGTGTCAACATCTGTCAGAACAGAGTGGTACAAAGGAAATTCTCTTCTTGAATATCTTGAAGAAGTAACCCTGAATGAAGAAAAAAATAATGGAAGCCGTTTTCAAGTTCAGTATGTCATTCGTCCTCAGACTGAAAAACTGCATGATTACAGAGGATATGCCGGACAAATATTAAGTGGAAAATTCTCAAAAGGAGACAAAATTCATATTCTTCCGGCTGATCTGACAACCGAAATCACTAAGATTGAGATCAATGGCATTGAAAAAGAAGAAGCTTTTGAAGGCCAGCCTGCCGTGATCCACCTTGCCCATGATTTAGATATAAGCAGAGGAGATATTTTTGCCACAGAAGAACAGATTCCGACAGTTGAAAAAGACCTTGAAGTGCTTTTATGCTGGCTAGATCAGAAACCATTGCAGCCGGGGAATAAATATCTGTTACAGCAGAACAGCAGACTGGTAAAAGCAGTTGTGAAAGAAGTAGATTACAAAATCAATGTCAACACCCTGATCCAGGAACAGGCAGACAGCGAAATTAAACTGAACGAAATTGTAAAAGTTACCCTGCGAACGGCACAGCCTTTGGTCTATGACAGCTTTACCTTTAATAAAACAACGGGCTCTGCCATCTTGGTGGATGAAACGTCCAATTCAACGGTAGCAGCCTGTATAATTCAATAGAAAAAATGGCAATTTCCGATTACTTAACACAAAGAATTCATCAGACCAAACAAAATAACATTCATGGATTCTTCGACAAAATAAAGACAAAAAGATGGGTCAAGGATTTGTATGAAACACTCTTCCTTCCTCAGAATGACAATACTGAAGATCAGCTTAAAAGAAATTTTGAAGCGCTGCAGAACACACTATCTGAACAGATCAATACGGTAACGGGAGATCAGGACAGTACTGAAAAACAGGTTGATCAGTTTTTTGAAGCACTGCCTGGCCTTTATGATCAGTTGGTACTGGATGCAAAATCTATTGTGGAATTTGATCCTGCCGCAGATTCCCTGGAAGAAGTGTATCTGGCATATCCCGGCTTTTTCGCCACGTATGTCTACCGTATTTCGCACCAGTTGTGGAGTCAGAAAGTGAAAATTTTACCTCGTGTCATTTCAGAATATGCCCACAGTAAAACCGGAATTGATATTCATCCGGGAGCAACCATCGGAAAGTCTTTTTTCATTGATCACGGAACAGGAATTGTCATCGGAGAAACAACAATTATCGGGAACAATGTCAAAATCTATCAGGGAGTTACTCTAGGAGCCTTGAATGTTTCCAAAGAAAAAGCCCATCAGAAAAGGCATCCCAATATTGAAGATGATGTGATTATCTATTCGGGGGCAACTATTTTGGGAGGTGGAACTACCATAGGAAGAGAAAGCATCATAGGAGGAAATGTATGGGTTACACAGGATGTTCCCGCCAACTCTCTGGTCTACCACAAAAGTGAAATAAAAATAAAGGATAATACTTCATTACCGGAATCATTAACCTTTGTGATTTAAAAAAACAAAAAAAGTAAATTGATATGAGATTTCAGAACGCATTAGAAACGATTGGAAATACTCCCGTCGTGAAAATTAATACACTATTCAATTCAGATCATGAAATCTGGATTAAACTTGAAAAAAGCAACCCAGGCGGAAGCATTAAAGACAGAATTGCTCTGGCAATGATTGAAGATGCTGAAGCAAAAGGATTATTAAATAAAGACAGCACCATTATAGAACCTACCAGTGGAAATACAGGGATAGGACTGGCTCTGGTAGCTGCCGTAAAAGGATACAAACTGATTCTTGTAATGCCTGACAGCATGAGCATAGAACGCCGTAAAATTATGGAAGCTTACGGTACCGAATTTGTCCTTACTCCAAGAGAAAAAGGAATGAAAGGCGCTATCGAAAAAGCCAATGAACTTGCCGAAGAAACACCCAATTCATGGATTCCGAAACAGTTTGACAATCCTGCCAATGTAAAAGTGCATGTGGAAACCACTGCTCAGGAGATTTTAAAAGACTTCCCGGACGGCCTGGATTACATCATTACCGGAGTAGGAACCGGAGGACACATCACCGGAATTGCAAAAGCAGTAAAGGAAAAATATCCAAACGTAAAAGTTTTTGCCGTAGAACCGGAATTATCTCCTGTTTTAAGTGGAGGAAGCCCGGCGCCGCATCCACTACAGGGACTAGGAGCAGGATTTGTTCCTTCCATTCTGGATGTTACCCTTTTGGACGGTGTTATCAAAGTAGGCAAGGAAGAAGCTTATGAATATGCTTTGAATGCAGCTAAAAAAGAAGGCCTTTTTGTAGGAGTTTCCACGGGAGCCGCTTTAGCAGCTATCGCAAAACATTTACCGGAAATACAACCTAACGCTAAAATCCTGACGATTAATTACGATACCGGAGAAAGGTATCTGTCTGTAGAAGGACTCTTCTAAACCCTTAATTAACAATCACTTCAATGAAAACAAATATAAAATCACCAAAGGTTTACCTTATCGGTGCAGGGCCCGGCAACCCTGAACTGATTACTGTAAAAGCAGTAAAAGCAATTGCAGAAGCAGACATCATTTTATGTGACCGCCTTGTAAGTCCTGAGATTCTGGAGACATACGTCAATGAAAATACAGAGGTCATCTATGTAGGCAAAGAATGCAGTAAAAATGCATCCACCCCTCAGTCCCATATCAATACATTGATGGTGGAATATGCTCTTCAGAATAAAACTATTGTAAGACTGAAAGGAGGAGATGTTTCCATATTCTCCAATATTCTGGATGAACTGCAGGCTTTAAAAGAAAATCATATTCCTTACGAAATCATTCCGGGAATTACAGCAGCTTTAGGAGCAGCAGCCTTTGCAGGGATGCCTTTAACAGCAAGAGGATATTCCACATCAGTACGTTTTCTGACCTATTATAAATCAGAGATCGTGAGTGAAGAATACTGGAAAGAACTTGCTTTGACCAATGATACCCTTGTTTTCTATATGTCTAAAGGAAATCTTACCCCTCTTGTAGAAAAGCTGAAGCAGCTTGAGATTTCAGGTGATAAAAAAATTGCAGTCATTGAGCAGGCTACAACGCCTTACCAAAAAGTGTACACGTCATCATTTGAAGATTTTAATGAAAAATTCGGAGATAAAGCCTTTGCATCACCTTCTTTGGTTGTTGTCGGTAAAATTGTCAATCTGCATGAAGAATTTTCGTGGCTTGAAAATGCTGAACAGGAAGGTCTTTATTTTAAATCCGTAGAAAACGGAAGTCTAATCCCTACCACTCAAAATTTCTTTGAATATGCTGTCTGAAACTAAATTAAATGTATTAAAACAAATTTCCGGAGACCTTACCAGAGACGAAGCCATCTGGGCAAGCGGATATCTTGCGGGCATTGCCGGAGGAACTTCATTGACGGCTGTACTGCCACCACAGCAAACAACTGCTATTGCACAGAATACCATAAAGAAAATAACCCTGGCTTACGGAACAGAAACCGGAAACAGCAAAAAACTGGCTACAGCATTGGCAGGTATTGTTAAGAAAAAAGGACTTCAGGTTAAACTGGCTGACCTTTCTCAATACAAACCTAAAGATCTGGCTAAAGAAGAGTTTTTTTTCATCGTGATCAGCACGCAGGGTGAGGGTGAACCGCCAGCTCTTGCTAAAAAATTCTATGATCATATCCATGAAAATGAAATCAATCTCAGCGGCCTTAAATTCGGAGTGCTTGCCTTGGGAGACACCAGCTATCCACAGTTCTGTAAAACAGGAGAAGAAGTAGATTCACGTTTTGAAATATTAGGCGCACAACGCATTATTCCATTGAAGAAATGTGATATTGACTACGAACAGGAGGCCTCCCATTGGATAGAACATGTATTTGAAACAGTCAATAAAAATACTGATCAGAATGCTAAAAATATTTCAGTTCCAAAAATTTCTTCAGGAAGAAAGAAATACCAGGGAAAAGTTTCAACGATCATCAATCTGAACGATATTACTTCTGAAAAAGAAACCTATCATATCGAAATTGAAACAGAAGAAGCGCTTGCCTATCAACCCGGCGCTGCTTTGGGTATTATCCCTTTCAATTCAAAATCTGTAGTGGAAGAAATTATTACGCTGACAGGAATTGATCCTCAAAAACAGATAGAAACATCAAAGATTAAAGCTTCTATTGAAGATCTACTATGTAAACATCTTAATATTAGCTATTTACTTAAATCCGCAGTTGCTCAATATGCGAAAATAACGGGACATTCCATTCCGGAAGTTAGACTCAGTCTTCTTGATCTCCTTAGAATTTATCCGGTAAAAAATGCAGATGAATTTGAAGAAATCATTCAGATATTAACCGCTCAGGCACCCCGTCTGTATTCCATTTCTTCCTCTTTGGAAGCTCATGGTGATACGGAAATTCATATTACCGTTGCCAGATCAGAGTTCTTTATTGACCATCAGAAACAGAACGGATTATGCAGTGGTTTTCTGAGTGAATTCAAAGAAGGAGAAGAGGTAGAGTTTTATATTCAGGATGCTGGTCATTTCAAACTTCCAGAAGCTGACAAAGACATCATCATGATAGGGCCGGGAACAGGCATTGCTCCTTTCAGATCATTCCTTTGGGAACGTGATGCTACAGGTGCAGAAGGAAGAAACTGGCTGTTTTTCGGGGACAGGAATTTCGTTTCAGATTTCCTTTACCAGGCGGAACTTCAGGATTTTATTAAAACAGGCAGCTTAACTCATTTAGATCTTGCTTTTTCCAGAGATACCAATGAAAAAGTATACGTTCAGCACAGGCTGGAGCAAAAATCTCAGGAAATATTCTACTGGCTTGAAGGTGGTGCTTCAGTATATGTATGCGGAGCCAAAGAACCGATGGCTCGTGATGTAGAACAAACACTTCTGAACATTATTCAGAATGAAGGAAAACGCAGCAAAGATGATGCTGTACTTTACCTGGAAGATATGGAGCTTAGCGGCAGATATGCTAAAGATGTTTATTAAAAAGAAGTAAAAATTAAAGGAAACAGTTATGAACAACGATAAAGAAAACCTTTCACCGGTAGAAAGGATTAAAACCAGCAGTAACGGGCTCAGAGGATCTTTAAAAGAGAGCCTTGCTGATACTATTACCGGAGCCATAAGGGAAGATGATCAGACACTGATCAAATTTCATGGAATGTACCAACAGGACGACAGAGACCGAAGGGAAGAGCGTGTCTCCAAAAAACTGGAATGGCTGTATTCTTATATGATCAGATTGAGACTTCCTGGTGGCTTTTTAACTCCGGAACAATGGGTAGGATTGAATGATACGGCTGAAGATCATTCCACAGGAACCATTAAAGTAACCACAAGACAAACCATTCAGCTTCATGGTATTTTAAAATCTCATTTAAGACCTACCATTCAAAGCTTCAATCTGCAGCATCTGGATTCTATTGCGGCTTGTGGAGATGTCAACAGAAATGTAACCTGTACAGCCAATCCTTCAGAATCCCCTTTGCACAATGAAGCTTATGAACTGGCTGGCAAAATCAGTGAAATGTGCCTTCCAAAAACCAAATCCTATTATGATATCTGGATTGATGATGAACTTCTGATAGACCGAAAAGCGGAGGAAGATCCATTATATCAGGACAGATATCTTCCAAGAAAACTGAAAATAGGAATTGCCGTTCCCCCCAATAATGATGTAGACGTATTCATCAATGATATTGCATTGATCGCTATCATTGAAAATAATAAAATTGTAGGTTACAATATTGCGGCTGGAGGCGGACTGGGAGCCACTCATGGAAATGAGGCCACGTACGCCCGTCTCGCATCCATTCTTGGATTTGTGGATACGGAAGAAAAAGTATTAAAAGCTGTCTACGAAATCATTACGGTTCAAAGAGACTTTGGTAACAGAAGCGACCGAAAATTATCAAGATTAAAATATACGATTGATAAATTGGGTATCGATGAATACAGAGCTGAAGTCGAAAAAAGAACGGGATTCAGTTTTGAACCGGCCCGGGAATTTAAGTTTGAACAGAGAAAAGACCGCTACGGCTGGATTCAGAACCATGAAGGAAAATGGTTTTATACCGTATTTGTAGAGCATGGAAGAATCCTTAATACAGCAGAATATCCTTTAAAATCAGGATTATTAAAAATAGCACAGACTGGTAAAGCCAATTTCCGTTTTACCTGCAACCAGAATCTTATTCTGGCTGATATTGATGAAAAAGATAAAGCTGATATTGAAGTTATTTTAAAAGAACATGGAATCTCAGAATATACCAATGGAGCAAGTGCCTTACGTAAAAATTCTGTTGCCTGTGTCGCTTTAAACACCTGTTCACTGGCTCTAGCGGAAGCTCAGCGTTATCTTCCGTCTTTGGTCACTAAAATAGAGCCCATCCTTGATAAACATGGCCTTTTAGAGGATGATATTACCATCCGTATGACCGGCTGCCCTAACGGCTGTGGAAGATCTCCCAATGCGGAAATAGGATTTGTAGGGACAGCCTATGGAAAATATAACCTTCACATTGGAGGAGACCGCCTGGGAATGCGACTGAATACAAAATTTAAAGAAAATATTGGTGAAGAAGAAATTTTGACCACCCTGGATGAACTTTTCGGGATTTATGTGCAGAAAAGACTTACAGAAGAAACTTTTGGTGATTTTTCATACCGTTACTTACACACCTTAAATTAAATATATGGCTACTTTTCATGATGATCTGAAAAAAAACAAAAATAATCAACCTCTTCTTTTAGGCAGACGAATGTGCATGTGTTGTTGATTCTCAAATAACAATACATACAAAGCTGTTTCAACTTTTCGATTCAAACCACAAAAGTCACAAAAAGCATCATTTTAAACACTTTAGCCCGCTTAAGTAAGTTTAAAATGATACCGAAGAAAAGATCACATAAGATGAAAACCGAAGATTTTTACAAAACTTAGGTGTACTTATTATGCATAAAGATTGGCTCTAAAAAACTTAAGTGTTTAAAAACTTTTGTGCCTTTTGACTTCGTCGAATCTTCGATTTGTGGTTAAATTAAAGTTCAGACAGCTTCATTCTCAACCTAAAAAATGAAGAAAAAATGAAAAACAAAAAACAGGGGAAAATTCTACCTAAAGCAGGCATTATCGCATTCACATTTTTATTTTTTAACCTGGCAGAAGCACAGCAGCAGCTTATAGAGCTTAGCGGAAGCATCAAAAATACAGGTACACATAAAGCGCTTGATTCTGTAAAAATACAGATCGAAAACACACAAGATATCGCATTAACGGATCAGCTGGGTAACTTTAAAATCAGAACAAGGGTTACAATTCCATTCAGGGTAGTTGTTCAGAAAGACGGTTTTTCCAGTCAAACTGTTGAGATTCTTTCTCCTTCCAACAAAATTACGATAGGACTGAATCCTCAGAATACGATTATTGATGATGTAGTGATCTCCGCCTCCAGAGTTCCGGAAAAGATATTAAGATCACCGATCGCGATTGAAAAAATTGATATTAAAACCATCAGGGAAAGTCCGGCAGCTTCGTTCTATGAAACACTTGAAAATGTAAAAGGGTTACAGCTTTTAACATCCAGTCTTACTTTAAAAATCCCTAATTCCAGAGGTTTCAATTCCCCAAATAATTTCCGTTTTATGCAGTTGGTAGACGGTGTAGATGTACAGTCTGCAACACTGGGAGTTCCGTTGGGAAATGCGATAGGACCTACGGAACTGGATATTCAATCTATGGAAGTCACTCCAGGCGCAGCTTCCGCTTTGTACGGAATGAATGCCATCAACGGGCTGGCAAGTTTACAAACCAAAGATCCATTTACGTCTGAAGGAATAAGCCTTTATTTCCGTGGCGGGGTGAATCATGTAGACAATGTCAATCATAAAATAAGTTCCCTAGGAGAAAGTGCCATCCGCTTTGCAAAAGTGATCAATAAAAACTTTGCAGTGAAGGTGAATGCTTCCTATTTCAGCGGAACAGACTGGATTTCCAACAATCTTACAGATCAGAACCCAGGATCATTAATCACCGCTAATCCTAATTTTGCATTGGCTAATAATCCGGCTGAAGATCTATGGAATAAGTATGGTGATGAAAGAAACAACCGTGTTGCCGTAAAAGTAGATTATAATGGGAAACCTACCACATTCAATGTTTCCAGAACAGGATATCTGGAGAAAGATCTTGTGAGTCCTGACGTGAAAAATATCAAGTTCGATGCAGGATTATATTACCGTTTTGGGGATCAGTGGAGAACTTCTTATGTGTATCGGTATGGCTTGCTGGACGGCACTTTCCAAAGGGGAAATAAAATCCGCTTGCAGAATGCCACTGTTCAGAACCATAAAATAGAACTTACAGGAAGAGAATTGACATTCAGAGCATATGTGTCTATAGAAAACACCGGAGATTCTTATAATCTGAAGCCTTTGGCAGATAATCTTGATCTCACCAATCTTTCTAATACCAATTGGAAAAACATATTCCAGACAGCTCTTCAGAATAACTTAAATGCTGGAGCTAATCTTAATGACGCATTTATTATCGCCCGTCAGGAAGCCGATAAAAATAGAGCAGTACCCGGAACCGCAGCCTTTGAACAGTTAAAAAATACCATTATCGGAATCAACAACTGGGATTCTGCCAATGCAGGAATTGCAGGAGCTCCGGCAACAGGAGGTGCCAAACTTGAACAGAAATCCCGCTTTTATCAGGGTGAACTTACCTATGATTTCAGCAGATTTGTAAAAATATTCAACCTTCTTGCTGGTGTAGATTATCGCCTCTATAGCATTACTCCGGATGGAAACAATTTTGTTGATTTCGATCGTCCTGTAAGTGAAAGAAATATTCCTTTAGCCAACGGTACCTTCGGGAAAGATGTTATTTATCAGAAATATGGGGCTTTTGCTCAGATTACAAAGCTTTTCTTTAATGATAAATTAAAAATTAATGCAGCCTTACGTATCGACAGAAACCCGGAATTTGAAGCCAAATTAAATCCGAGAATCAGTGTGGTGTATTCTCCAGTTAAAGAGCATAATTTCAGAGCTTCTTTTCAGAATGGATATCGTTTTCCCTCCCTTTTTGAAGCACTTTCTTTCGTAAACAACGGAAATGTAAGAAGAGTAGGCGGACTTTCAAAAGTAAATGACGGATTAGGCTATCTGGAAAACTCTTATACATTAGCTTCCATTGATAAATTCACTTCAGCAGTGAATGCAGATGTAGATGCCGGAAAAACTCAGGCTCAGGCAGCTCAGGATAATAAACAGCTTTTAACCGTAGCCAATCTTCAAAAATTACAGCCGGAAAAGATCAATTCGTTTGAAATAGGGTACAAGTCTACTTTTTTCAACAATAAACTGGTGCTGGACTGGGATTTTTATTACAACATTTATGAAGGATTCCTGGGACAGGTAGAAGTCGCAGTACCTAAAAACAGCCAGATAGGAAGCAATGCTGCCGTTCTTGCGATGCTTGACAGAAGTAAACAGGACAGATACAGAGTATATACCAATAGCAACAGTACCTACAAAAGTTATGGAACCTCTCTGGGAATCCGATATAATATTACAGGAAATTATAATGTGAACACCAATGTTTCTTATAATGATCTTGCTTCCAATAATACCTCAGATTTGTTTATCACTGCATTCAACACTCCGAAATGGATGGTAAATGTAAGTGTCGGAAACAGGGAGATTGTCAAAAATATAGGGTTTACGCTTGTTGCAAGATGGCAGAGCGGTTTTATGTGGGAGAGTCCTTTAGCGTCTGGAGCAATTCCTGCATATTATACCATTGATGCTCAAGCTACATGGAAACTTCCGGAAATCCGTGCAAATGTAAAAATTGGGGCAACCAATTTGCTGAACCGTCGTTATATGCAATATGCAGCGGGTCCTGAAATCGGAGGACTATATTATCTCGCTTTTACTTATGACTTAAAAATGTAATCAGGATGAGCAATTCTTTATATCCCATATTTTTAAAACTTGAAAACCTTTCACTGCTGATCATTGGCGGTGGCAAGGTTGCCCTTGAAAAACTGGAATCGGTACTTGGAAACTCTCCGGAAACGTCCATCAAACTGGTGGCCAAGGAAATTATTCCTGAAGTCAGGATCTTGGAAAATGAGTTTTCTAATCTGATTATTCATGAAAGAGCTTACCACGTGCATGATTTTAACGATGTAGATCTTGCGATTATTGCAGTAAATAATATTGAACTGGCAGGAGAAATCAGAGAAAAAGCCCAGCAAAAAAATGTATTGGTGAATATTGCGGACAAGCCAGATCTGTGTGACTTTTATTTAGGTTCCATTGTTAAAAAAGGAAGTCTTAAGATTGCTATTTCAACCAATGGAAAATCTCCGACCATCGCCAAGAGATTAAGGGAAACTTTTACTGAAATCATTCCTGATGAAATGGATCATGTATTGGATAATATGCAGCATATCCGTAATCAACTGACCGGAGACTTCAATTATAAAGTGAAAGAACTTAACAAAATCACTACCGAATATCTGTCTGACAGAAAAGCTTCTTCAAAACCGGATATGGAAATTGAAAAGCTGATCAATATTACCAAAACAGCTCAGAGAAAAGCTAATATTTACCTGGCCATCATAGGTGTTTTACTTCTTTTCGGATTATTTGGACTTGTAGTGTACCAGTTCAATCTTTCCGGTGATATACAATATTTTCTGAATAAGGATGGTCATATTTTTTACTGGATGCTGTTTGCAGGCTTCATGGCAGAAATTGTCGCCGGATCTATGGGAATGGGCTATGGAGTCATATGTACCACAATACTTTTACTGCTTAATGTTCCGCCGCCTGTTGTGAGTGCAAGTATTCATTCTGCGGAATCTTTTACGACAGCTGCCGGAAGTTTCAGTCATTATAAACTGGGAAATGTCAATAAGAAAATGGTGTGGGTACTATTCCCGCTGGCTATTGTAGGTTCTGTTATCGGAGCATTAACCCTGTCTCATTACGGCGAACATTATGCTCATATTGTAAAACCTATTATTGCCTGCTATACTTTATATCTTGGAATTAATATCTTAAGAAATGCATTCAAAGGTAAAAAATCAGGACAAGGTAAAACCAAACGAAGAACGAATCTCAGAATATTAGGATTGGTAGGTGGCTTTATTGATTCCTTTGCAGGAGGCGGTTGGGGACCTTTGGTTACCGGAACATTGATAAAAGAAGGAAGAATTCCCCGTTATGTGGTGGGAAGTTCTACTGTTGCCAAGTTTTTACTGACTATTACCAGTGCCATTACATTCATTTTCACAATAGGTATCCATCACTGGAATATTGTTTTGGGACTTTTGCTGGGTGGTGTTTTCACCGCTCCGTTTTCTGCAATGCTGACTTCAAAACTTCCAACAAAGAAAATGTTTATCGTCGTGGGAATGGTCGTTATTACAATGAGCCTTATTACGATAACAAAATCAGTCTTATCATAAAAAAATAAGTATAAAATTAAAAAGAAAAGTATGATTTATTAAACGCAAAGATTTTAATGTTTTACTTTATTTTGAGAAATCATAGGGGAAAATCAATGATACAGTCTATTGACATTATCATTACTCATTTTTAGTGAAAATCTGAAACCATTAAAACTTTGCGTTTTTTATTTTTAAATGCTTCTTCCTAAATATTTTCATAAACGCAAAGACGCAAAATAATATCAAAAAAGGCTGCTATAAGGCGCAGGGATTTTATCTTCGATAAAATTGAATACAGCATAGTTTGCTTTTTATCTGCGAGAAAATTTAGAAAACACCTCTTGCTGGAAATCTTGGATTTTCTTGCGCCTTAAAAATCATACATAAAATTTAGAAAAATCTTGCGTCTTTGCTATTTTCCAACAAAAAAAACAGCTCCCAAAAAGAGAGCTGCTTAAAATCACTAACTATTTCCTGATTTTGTTTTCCTGAAAGTATCAATTCCGAAACCTGTACATCCCTGAAACAAAAACAGGAGTAAAAACAGAAGATACAATGTCTGAGGTAGATAAAGAAAATAGCTCAGCCATGTAAAAGGATCTACTTCGTAAATTCCGGTCTCAGGTTTTATAGGAACTAGTTCCTTAGGAATTGAACTGAGATCATGCGTAAATAATGCAACCAAAATAATGATGATTAAAAACACAGAGCTTATTCTCGTCCACAAACCCAGCATTAAAAATAACCCGAATACACATTCACAGAAAGCTGTAAAATTAGCAGTAAACTGTGGAAATGGAAATCCAATAGAGCTTATAGTATTCAACATATATCCCTGAAAAATAGGATGGAAAAGTTTGTTAAAACCCGCTATAAAAAAGAAGAGCCCAATAAGTATTCTGCAGAGTGCATATATATTGACTGTATTCTTTTCGAAGTTTGATAATATTGTTTTCATTATTTTTTTAATTCATTTATTGATTAAATCAACATGACAGCGCCATGAACAGGAGTTGGTCATGTGATTATTTGATTAGATAACAAGGTTTTTATGTAAATCTCAGATCGCGTTATTTCACGATAGCTGAAATTTATCCTGTTATTTTAGGAGGAATCCAGATAGAATTAAAAAATGAAGAATAGGGTGGATCATCATATAAGAAATAGCGGTTGCTTATTTCCTGATCTATAAATTTTTCAAATGCAAAAGAATGAAAAGAGGCAGTAAAAAACAGAGAAAACCCGGAGCAGTAATTACTGTTACATTTTATCGGAGTTCTGTTGTTATCCGCAAGATCAAGCTTATTACATTTTTTATGAGAAGTCTTTTCCTGACTGTAATGATGTATTGTTTCTGTGGAAAGAAAGTTGGTATTTTCTATTTTCAGGATCACCAGATGGAGCAATATTACAAATATATTTAATACCTGTAGATACTGCCATAATCCATTTCTTTTCCCCATAAATCCCATAGAATGAAAACAAATATAATAAAATATTTATACTTGGTTTTCATTTTAAACACATCAAAAAAATGTTAATTAAACCGTTTTCTGAATTCTAAAGGAGAAGCAGATGTCTGATTTTTAAATAAACGGTGAAAAGACTGCGGGTGTTCAAATCCTAAATTATAAGCAATCTCAGAAACAGACAGTGTGGTGGTGGACAGCAGTTCTTTTGCCTTTTCTATTACTCTGCTCTGGATATGCTGCTGGGTAGTCTGTCCTGTATGAACTTTTAACATATCGCTCAAATAATTGGGACTGATATTCATCTGCTTCGCCACAAACTGTACAGTAGGAGTGCCATTAATCAATAATTTTTCATCTTTAAAATAATCATCGAGCAGATTTTCCAGCTGACTTAAGAGATCATGGTTCACCTTTTTTCGGGTTAAAAACTGACGGTTGTAGAATCTGTCACAGTATTTTAACAATAAATCTATATTGGACACCAGTAAATCCTGAGTGAAACCATCCATATTGGCTTCTATCTCCCTGCTGATATTATCAATGATATCCGTAACGGATTTTTCTTCTTTCTCAGAAAGATAAAGTGCTTCATTGGCAGAATAAGAGAAATAGCCATAATCTTTTATAGCAGATGCCAATGGATATCCCTGCAGAAAATCAGGGTGAATAACCAGCACGTTTCCTCTTACTTCAGAAAGCAGAATATCTTCAAACTGCAATACCTGATGTGGAGCAATGAAATACATAATCCCATCCTCGAAATCATAATAATGCTGCCCGTATTTACATCTTCCTGCACAATCCTTTTTAATGGAAACTACATAAAAATCCGTAGTCACCGCGCTCAGAATAGTTTGCGGATCTATATTCACTTCATTAAAATCAAAGACACTGATCAAAGGGTTTGAAGGCCTTTTCAGATTCAGATACCTGTGTAATGCGGTGATAGAGTTTACTTTTTCCGGAGCTTTCATTTCCTTCTTTGTTTGAATTTATCCTTAAACCACCCCGTCAAAAATTCTTTGAATTTTCGCCACCCTCCAAAGGAGGGGAATTTTTTTGCCCTTCGGTTGTGGTATTAGTGTTTCTAAGTTACTTATTTTAACCGTAATATTTTGCTGATTGCTGTTCTTTTTTGATTTGCTCAATTCCCTGTCTGTAAGTGGTCACCGGAAATTCCGGGAATCTTTTTCTGAATTTTGAATCATCAAAAATATTATCATATTGATACCTTGGAAGCAGTTCCAGTAATTCTTTTGCATTTTTGTTGAATAAAGATCCTATTGTAAAAAACAGTTTAGGAATTACGGAATATCTTAATTCTTTCCCATAAACCTGAGAAGCCAAAGCAATGAATTCTTTATAATTCAACTTATGGTCATCTACCGGTAAATGCCATGTCTGTCCATAGGCATCAGAAGTATTTCCTATCAAAGCAGTTGCACGGCTGGCATCAGGTGTCCAGATCAGGCTGCGCAGTTTATCATCTCTCAAAGGAACCTTTAGTTTCTTATCTTCTTTAATGGCATTGAAAATAAGACTGTTGGTAATACTCTGCGTCTTTCCTGGACCATAAAATTCAGGAGCTCTGCAAATGACTGCTTCTAGGGTTCCGGCTTTCATCTCTTTTAAAAGCATGTCTGTCATTTGTTTTCTTACCATTCCTTTTCTTCCGACAGGAGCAAATCCGGTTTGTTCTGTTAACACCTGATTATTTTGAGGATACATATAGGTATTATCAAAAAACACCAGTTTGGTTCCGTTGATTTTACAGGCTTCAATAACATTTTTTATGATGTTCAGAAACTGTTTTTCCCATAAATCCGTATCCATAGGAAGGCCAAGGGTAAAATAAGCGATTGCACTTCCTTTCACGGCTTCTATTGCTTTTTCTCTGTCTGATAAATCTGCTGAGAAAACAGTATCTGTATCATTTACTTTTTTAGCATTTCTGCTGACAATACGGATATCTGAAGTATAATTTCTTTTCAGCTCTCTTGCCAGTTCTTCACCAATCTGCCCATTGGCGCCTAATATAGTTTGCATTGTTTTCTATTTTGCGGGTTATACATTACATTGAAAATAAACAGGATATTTTCAGCTGCTTTTATTTATGATACAAAATTCGGGCATAATTATAAAAACAGAGTAGCTTAATCCTTGGAAGTTGTAACATAATCTCTGAAAACGCAAAAAGCCGGAAAAATAAAGATAGCAATGTTTGAATAATATATTTATTCCCTTGCTTCGTTTACTTTCCCAGCTTTAACTCCTTTCTTTGCTTTTATCGTTTCCTGTCCAAAGCCAGATAATTATCCTCAATTCTGCTGATCAGAATGTAGAACAGCCCTGCATAAATCATCTGAATACCCATTGCTTCCCAGTTTTCAACCGTACTGCATCCAAAAAGCAGCAAGATCATCAGCGATGCTCCGGCAATAGTAGCGATACGGGTTTTAAAACCAATTATCAGCAGCAATCCGATTATAAATTCCAAAAAGGGGAGTGATACTCCAAAAATCTGTACCAAAGGCTGCGGAAGCCAGCTTGTTTCAAAACCTTTCATCATTCCTGATGCAAAATCCTGTAGTTTCACCAGGCGGACCAAGCCATGTCCTAAAAGATTGATTCCCATCGACACCCGAAGGAAAAAGTAGGCTGTTTTTGTATTCATAGTAATATTTTTTGTTTTTTAAATAGGGAAAGTTCATTACACTCATCCCATGGTTTTCTTACTTATTATATTTTTCTTCGCTGTTATCAATGGGAGTATTGGGATCATTCATCACCATTTTGGCAATATCATCTTTTCTCATAAAGACTACACCCTGTTTTTCTTTGGTATATTTTATAAATTCTTCCATGACATGCATCATTGCAGGAGTTCCACCGATTCTGTCGTGAAAGCTAATGCTCATCATTCTTCTTTTGGAAGCTCCTTCTTCATACAGACGATCGAATTCAAATTTCAATTGGTTCAAAAACTGATCAGGGCTCCAGTGTTTCCCTTCAATATTGACAATGTCATTATTACGCAGTGTATAAGGAATGACTACAAAATTTTTCCCTTTTACTTTGGTAATGAAAGGTTCATCGTGGCTTAAATCATCAATATGATACAAAAAGCCGAGTTCCTGCAAAACTTTAAGCGTATTCGGACCTCTTCGCAGCCAATTAGCATTATAACCTACAGCTTTCTGACCTGTAATCTTTTCAACAACATCTACACCTTGTTTTACAAAATTCAGCTCGTCAGCATAATTTTTATTCCATTGATTGTCCCAGGTAATGCCATGGGCAGCAATTTCATGGCCTCCGTTGGCAATGGCTTTAGCCACTTCCGGATATCTTTCTGCCGCTGTTCCTACTACATGAGACGTTACTTTGATGTCATATTTTTTCCATAGATCCAGCATTCTGTAAATTCCTTCATTTCCTCCGTAACGATACCAGCTTTCTGCAGGCAGATCAGGTTGTCCTTTAGGAAGGGGAGTTCCACTGAAAGGACTTTCAGCACCTTCAGGCTGTCCTCCGGTTTCAAATTGCATGGAAACTGAGATCACCAACTGAGCTCCGTTAGGCCAATATTTTTTTGTTGAAGTATGTGTTTCAGATTGATCTTTTTTTCCTCTTTTATCATTGTCATGATCAGAAAAAGACATCAGAACAATTGTTGAAGCAAGCAACAGGACAGATTGTTTTATGTATTTCATTTTGAATGTATTTAATAAGGCAAAATTGACCAATAATGAATCATGATGTATTGTAAAAATTAATGGTAAATTTGTAAAAATCCATTTTTTCATGAAACGAATCGTTAATTTCAATTCTTTTAATGTTTTCAGCATCGAAAAAGAAATCTGGGATGTTGAGTATCACAATCATAATTTTTATGAACTGATTATCATAGAAAAAGGAAAGGGGTTTCACCATCTCAACAATATTACTTTTCCTTACCAAAAAGGAGATGTATTTCTCTTAAGACCCAGCGATGGCCATGAGTTTTCTATTACCAGTAAAACACGGTTCATTTATATAAAATTTACAGAACAATATATATGGGAAAATCTGCTCTCCAATAAAAAAAATGAGTTGAAAAAGCTGGTTCAACTTATGATGGAAGATCATTCTTTTGTATACGAATCGGTAATCCAATGTAAAACAGATAGGGAACATCTGTTGCAGCTGGCCAGAATTCTTTTGTATGAATTCAGCCATACAAATACTTATAACAAAGAGATAAGTTCAGATCTTTTCTCTGCCATTATTACGATTCTGATTCAGAATACGATGAGCAATATCACAGCTAAAAACTGGATTACCCAGAACTTAAGCAGAATTGAAAGGATCTTGTATTATATCAACGTTAATGCTTTGGATGCAGATAAAATGAAAATTGAAAATCTGGCTAAAGAATTTATACTTTCTCCTAATTATATCAGCATTTATATTAAAAAGCAAACAGGATTTTCTATACAACAGCATATAATGCAGCATAAAATGAAAACTGCAGAAAAACTTTTGCTGCAAAGTCATTATAATATCAGTGAGATTGCAGATAAATTGGGTTTTAATGATGCCAGCCATTTCAATAAAATCTTCAAAGGGTATAAAGAAATGTCTCCTTCTGAGTTTAAAAAGAGATCTATGGTAAAGTAATTTACAGTTTCATTCCACCATTTTTAAGGACTTTTTCCGTTTCATTACTCTTATTTTTTCATATCTTTAATAATCAAACCTTTAAGTTTATGAAAGTCAGTGCTGGGATTTTACTCTTTAAAAAAGAAAAAGATAGTCTGTATTACTTTCTGGTTCATCCCGGCGGATTTTTCTGGAAGAATAAAGATCTGAGAGCATGGTCTATTCCCAAAGGAGAGATGCTTCCAGGTGAAAATCCATTGGAGCGTGCATTAATGGAATTTAAAGAAGAAACAGGGAAAACAGTTGAAGGAAACTTTATTGAATTATCTCCCATTAAGCAAAAAGGAGGGAAAATAGTGTATGCATGGGCTTTGGAAGAAGATATTGATACTTCAGATCTTTACAGCAACACCTTTTCATTAGAATGGCCGCCCAAATCCGGCAAAATAATAGAAATTCCCGAAGTAGATCAATGGGAATGGTTTTCTTCGGAAGAAGCACAGCAACGGATCAATACTGCACAGAGAGATTTTATTATTGAGCTTGAAAACATAGTAAAAAATCAATAGCATTTTAGATAAGTCAGGGCATACAAAAAACCTTTATCAGAGTTGATAAAGGTTTTTCATTATATTATTTAAAACTATAATTTACCGCTTTATCCCAATGGCTCTTAATGCACTGGAAGTTAAAAAGATATCATCAAATACCGTAAGTGATTCTACATCATTGAATCCTGAAGGAAGAAGATCATTTTTATTGAAAGACAATTCTATAGAAGGGTCGTAAGAAGCTATGATACGCACTTTTGAATATCCGTTATAATCTACTTTGAAGCCTTCAAACATACAGTTATGTTCCGCTTTCTGGTATTCGCCATATTCTTCAAAACCAGCAATATCAGTTCTTTTTCCGTCATTATGATCAAGAGATTTCCATGTATCATAATTTTTAGGCTCTTTCAGGATATTTCCTTCGCGATCTAAAGGAACGAACATTCCAAGAGTCAAACGCTTCTTTAAAAAATTGGCATAATTATTCATCAGATTCAAAATCTGAAGATCAGCATATCCTTCGTGTGAATAATATTCCAGTACGAAAGTGGTCATCGGAATCAGCTTATGAGAAGCATCAGTCGGCATAATTAGTCTTTACTTTTTTTGGCCGATAAAAATAGTATTTTTATTTACGTTACCCAATGGAAGTAGGTGAATAGGATGGAATTTATACCCATTCTGAATAACAATAAGTATAGGACAACCCTTCATTTTTCAGTATTTTTGGAGGAAATAAGTCTATGACAATAACCAATCCATCGGTAAAAACTGAGGATTTACACCTTTTACAAATTATTATATGTTGAAAAAGATACTATTAGGAGCCAGCATCATTCACTGTTGCTTTTACAATACCATGGCTCAAAGTCCCGGCCAGGCGCCGGTTTATACATCCGAATGGGGACATCTCTTCCGTGAAAATGGAAATAATAAAGATCTTTTGGGAATATTTTCTACCGAGGCACCCGTTTACCTTCTGGATTCTACCAAGACACAATATAAAGTACAGGTAAGTAATGGTGATATTGGTTTTATAGACCGTCAGCCTTTACAAAAAAGTATGCGTGGAAAAAAATCTACTGGAGAACCAGCCCAGTATTTCGATCGGGGGTCGCAAGGACACCAATGTCCACATTTTTATGTACAGGTATCGGAACTGCGTGTACGAAAAGCTCCTACCACAGAAAGCATCGCCATCCGGAGAGCTTCTTTAAATGAACTGGTGTGTATAGATTATGTACCTCTATATCAGGATGGATGGATCTACATTGGTGATCATTTTCACGAAAATCCCGAATATATTCAAATGAAATATCTAGGTACTGAACTTACCTACGAAAAAGTATTGAAAGACTATCTGGCAGCGAAGGGCAAAGACAAGGAAAAAGAACTTGCTCAGGTTGGAAGATTACGTGAAATAGCATGGATTGAGGATAAAAACCTTAAACAAGCCTTACAATATTGGAAAGAATCTAACACCGGCATAGAAAATCCAAAGATAGATATCAATTTTGAACTTCTCTTGGCAGATCAATTCGCGAAAAAACCGGAAACAAAAGCCTATGAAAAAAAACTGAAAGCTTTGAATCTGCATTTTATATGGAAAGAAACAGCCCTTTTTGATGGAAAAATCACAGATGCACAGATGAAACAACTGGAGATGCAAAAGGTTAAAGATATCCCCAATACACCTGAATGCGGCTGGGATCCTCAATATTTTTATAAAACACCCAATATCATTATTGCTTTTGAAGAATATAAAGGAAAAGTTTCCGGAAGTATTTACAAAATGTCTTTCAGTAATGGTGAAGCTTTGGTTTTAGGAAATGAACGTATGGATTCCAATTATGATGAAAGAAATTTTGTGACCCGTTTTGGCGATATGCTTTCTGCACGCTGGATTTCTTCCCCACACGAATATCACATTCAGAATGGTGATGCAGGACTTCTGATTTTTACGTTTAAAGATGGGAAGCTTTTCAGCTACGAATGTATGTACTATTGTTAAGTATAAAACATAATATGTTCAATTTCTAATATTTGTATTCATGAACAATGATCCTATTTTCTTAGCTTCTGATACTGCTTTATTTGGGTCCAGAATAGCAGAACTTGTTGCAGACAAACTACAAAAAGGATTTTTACTTGGATACCGGCACCGTGATTTTTGCGGAATGGCTATGAAAATGGATGAAAAAAATCAATTTTTATACGGAGAGCTTTATGATGGGATTGATTTTTCAGTTCCAATGGTTTTTAAAAACAGAGAATTATTTGTTACTTGGCTTTCTGGGCAATCCACCGCATCATTTGCCCGACTGGATGATGATGATTTTTATAGAGCCAATCAAGTAATTACAAGACAACGCTTACTGGAATTTATAAAAGATTAATGATGTGTTAATTTACCCATTAAAAATTTAGTCCTATTCTCCAACAAGAGTGATTAAATTTAAAGCTGTATCTTTACCCTACCAAACAAAATATTATATGTCATTTATTACACCGGAAGGAGCCAGGAAGGCTCAGCTATCCCTATCCGAAAGAGCACCCGTTGCTCATGCTATTCTCTCAGGAGCAGAGAATATTTCGAAATACAACAGTGGAGTATGTCATGATGTGGTAGCCTATGCTTTATATATGCGTGGTGCCTCCATAAGTCCTGCTCAGCTAGCAGAATCAGCCGGACAAAAATGGTTAACTGTATTCAACTATCCTTTAGGAGAAAAGTGGGACGGATATACACCTATTCCCGCAGGAAAAGCGATTGGTTTTTACAGGCTTATTGATAAAACTTTCTTTCATTCAGCTGTTACAACAGGAAAAGGAAATGAAATTAGATCTGTTAACGGATTCTCATTAGGTTCTGCATGGTCTGTACCTGTAGATATGAAATGGGTATTGGGTAAAAGAAATTCTGACGGCACTTTCAATTATGATGGTACCAAAATAGAAGTCTATATCTCTTCTTTATAGCAGAGATTTCATTGTGATAAAACATAGGCAGATTTGCAGACTAGCGAATCTGCCTGTTTATTATATATTAACTAAGCATCAGCACATTTCGGGCAGATCCCGCTGATAATAAAATTATATTCCTGTGCGATAAAATGTTCCGGCAAACTGATTTCCGGAATCGCGTTTTCAATACACGTTACAGAATGACATTCTTTGCAGTTGAAATGCACATGATTGTGAAAATGCTGTTCATGAGTACATTTTCCGCTGCACTTCGCAAAATTCACCACGCCGTCAATATTGACGATCTTGTGGATAGCGCCTTCATTTTCAAGCCTTTCTAAAACCCTGTAAATCGTCACTCTATTGCATAGATCTCCCAGTTTTTTCTGAATATCAGAATGGGTAAGAGCAATATCTGAGTCATTGATAAGATTTAAAATTTCCGTTTTAGCATGCGTATTTCTGACCTGTTTCATATTTTAATGCAACAATGTTGCCTTATTTAAATTTTTATCTATACTTTTGCAACAAAGTTACAATAAGAAAATTAATCCATACTATTATGAAGTCAAAAATTCTTGATGCTGTAGGAATCTCCGCTGCTGTTTTATGCCTGATTCATTGTATAGTCTTTCCATTATTATTAATTGTCCCTTTGGGCATATCCCATAATCCCTATATCGATTTAGCTTTCCTTTGCATTGGTGCCGTTGTCGTGTTCAGGGTTACTAAAAAAATAACCAACCGATGGTTGAAAATTTTATTCTGGATATCTGTCTCCCTCATTTTTATTTCTGTACTCACAGATCTGATATTTGACATTCATGTTCCTCTGATCTATCTTGGAACTGCGGGATTAATCACTGGCCATATCATCAATTTTAAAAATCATAAACATTAAAATACATGACAAAGAAACTTCCTGTAACGGTACTCAGCGGCTTTTTGGGAGCTGGAAAAACCACATTGCTGAATCATATTCTGCACAATAAACAAGGCTTGAAAGTAGCTGTCATTGTGAATGATATGAGTGAAGTTAATATTGACGCCCGCCTTGTTGAAAATCAAAATACCCTTTCAAGAACAGAAGAAAGATTGGTAGAAATGAGCAACGGTTGTATCTGCTGTACACTCCGCGAAGACCTGATGGTAGAAGTAGAACGTCTTGCTCACGAAAATCGGTTTGATTACTTATTGATAGAAAGTACGGGAATCGGTGAGCCTATTCCGGTTGCCCAGACCTTTACCTATATTGATGAAGAGAGTGGAATAGACCTTTCCCGCTTCAGCTATGTAGATACGATGGTAACTGTGGTGGATTGCTTCAATTTTATGAAAGATTTCGGCTCCAATGAATTGCTTATGGATCGTGATCTCACTGATATGGAAGGAGATTACAGAACAATTGTTAACCTTCTTACCGACCAGATTGAGTTTGCGAACGTTATTATTTTAAACAAAACAGATCTTATAGATGCTAAAACGCTTGGTTTTTTAAAGGCAGCCATTAAAAAATTAAACCCTGATGCGGTTATCCTGCATTCCGAATTTGGAAATGTTGAACCTAAGCAGATTTTAAATACTCAGCTTTTTGACTTTGATAAAGCACAATCTTCAGCGGGCTGGCAAAAAGAGTTACAATCTGAGCATCATACTCCTGAAACCGAAGAATATGGAATAAGCTCAATGGTGTTCAGAGATAAAAAACCGTTTCATCCTGTAAGACTCTGGGAATATCTGAATCAGCATTATCCTGAAGGAACAATACGGGCAAAAGGACTGTTCTGGCTGGCCTCAAGACCAGGTGATGCATTGAACTTTTCTCAGGCTGGCGGCTCTTTCCGACTTGAAAAGGCGGGAGTCTGGTGGGGCAGTATGCCTATGAACCAACGGGTACAATATTCCTCATTTATAGAAAATCAGGAATTTATAGAAAGCAGGTGGGACAAAAACTGGGGCGACAGAATCAATGAGCTTGTATTCATCGGGCAGAACCTGGATAAAGATCAGATGGTATCTGACCTTCAGCAATGCCTTATTAATGAGCAGGAAAAAAAATTGCTTGAACAAAAAATACCTTTCGAAGATCCTTTTCCAAAGAACATTTAAAATTAACCTTTAATTAATGCAACTTAGTGTCGATAATAAACTAAATAGAATAACTTACCACATTATTTCAAAACAATATGGACAGAAGAAAATTTCTAAAAGGTTCAGCATTACTTTCAGGATTATTGACCTTATCACCGTCTGATCTCTGGAGCTTCGGGAAAACGATTGAAAATCCCCAGGCAGGAAAAGCAAAGAACATCATCTTTATGGTAAGTGATGGGATGAGTCTCGGAACACTTTCCATGGCAGACCTGTATTCCCGGAATATTTTGGGAAAGGGGAGTAACTGGCTCAATCTGTATCACGACAAAAAAGTGAGCCGTGCTTTGATGGATACTGCTTCAGCAAGTTCTATTGTTACAGATTCCGCTGCCGCAAGTTCAGCCTTTGGAGGTGGAATAAGAGTTAAAAACGGGACCCTGAACATAGGAGCCAATGGTGAAAAACATCTTCCCATATGGCAGCAATATAAAAAAGCAGGGAAGAAAGCAGGCTGTGTGACAACTGTTACCATTACGCATGCCACTCCTGCAGGATTTTGTATAAATTCTTCAAAAAGAAATGCAGAACCCCAAATCGCTGAAATGTATGCCGAGCTGGAACTGGATGTACTGTTAGGAGGCGGAGACGAATTTTTCAATCCAGTAAAAAGAGAAGACAAAAAAGATCTTTATTCCCTATACAGCAAAAAAGGATACAGGATTCTAAAAACACAAAACGATCTGAAAGAAATCAAAAAAGGAGAGAAATTATTAGGCATATTCAGTACAGGAGCATTGCCTTACAGCATTGACAGAGCACATCTTCAGGAATTCAACAATACACCAACTCTTGCTGAAATGGCAAAGACTGCTATTGATCAGATGAAAGATCATTCCAACGGTTTTGTTCTTCAGGTGGAAGCCGGAAAAGTAGACTGGTCAGCACATGCCAATGATGTAGCAGCGCTCATTCACGATCAGCTGGCATTTGATGAAGCGGTAAAAACAGTAATGGATTTTGCCGAAAAAGACGGAAATACATTAGTCATTATCACTACAGATCATGGAAATGCCAATCCCGGAACCATTTACGGAACTGATGCCACCAAGAACTTTAACAGCATTTCAGACTATAAATACACCAATGAATATATTCTGAACAAAATTCAGAAAGATGATTCTGCAAAAGATATTAAAGATTGGATCTATGAAGGCAACAAAATCATTCTGAACAATGATGAAGCCAAACACCTTCTGAGTTTTTACAACGGGTTGGAGAAAGAGGAAGAAGGGCTCTATAATTATAAAAAACTGCCTTTCAAGCTTTATTCGGAAATTCAGAAAAGCAGGAATTCTGTGGGATGGATCAGCATGGATCATTCCGGAGATTATGTAGAAGTGGCGGCTTATGGTCCCGGAAATGAACTTCTACAGCCTTTTATTAAAAATACAGATCTGCATGATCTGATGCTGAAAGCCTGTTTGATATAGACATTCATATTTTTTCATATTTAATTATTTGGGAGAGTGCAAGGCGGATTGATTGTGTCCGCCTTGTTTTTTTGTGATTTATTATCAGATCTTGTCAGTAATGATTTATTTACATACTTTTTATAATATCGCCTAATCTTTTCAGGGCATTTTCTACTTTATCATTCCAAACATTGTTGCAGCTGATCCGGATATAGTTTCTATACTCTCCATTATTGGAAAACAGCGGTCCGGGAGCAAAATTTACAAACTGGTCAATAGCTTTTTTCTGAAGTTCAAATGCATCAATATGGGCAGGCAGCTCTATCCACAAAACCAAACCTCCATCAGGCCGGCTCATCCGGATATCGGTTGGAAAATATTTTTCTATCGTCTGAATCGTCAACAGCATCAGTCTATGCAGTTCAGGCCGAAGCTTACGCAAATGACGATCATAAGCCCCTGTTTTAAGCAACTGTAGCATAGAGGACTGTACAATACTTGCTGTAGCAACATTAGTAACCGCTTTCAATTTGCCCACCTGTTCCGAAAACCGTCCTGCAGCACACCAGCCGATTCTGTAACCGGGTGCAGCCGATTTGGAAAAAGACGAGCAAAGCATCACCCAGCCATGCTCGTCATAGCTTTTTATAGTTGTTGGACGTTGTGCCTGGAAGTGCAAATCTCCATAAATATCATCTTCTATGACCGGAACCTGCATTCTTTCCGCAAAAGCGGATATTGCTGATTTTTTCTCATCATTTAAAGTAATACCATTCGGGTTATTAAAATTTGAAATTAGCAGACATGCAGCAATTTTTTGCCTGCTGCAGATTTCTTCTAATTCCTGAATATTGATTCCGGCCAAAGGACAGCTGGAGAATTCAATGACGTTGAGATCAAGACTTTCTATTGTCTGCAATATACCATGGTAGATGGGGGACTGTACAAGTACGGTATCACCCGTTTTTGCTACAGCACGCAGACATAGACTGACTGCTTCCAAAGCGCCATTGGTGATCACCACATCATCAGCCGCAAGATTATCCTGCCAAAGAAAAGATCTTCGGGCAATTTCGGTTCTCAACTCACTATTTCCCGCAGCAGGTTCATACTGTAAATGCTGGCCTGTTAAATCTCTGGAAGCCTGCTGTAAACTTCTCCGCAAAGCATTAAAAGGCAGATAATCCGGATGTAAAACAGCGTTAAAAAATGAAACATATAATTTGTTTTCCGAATCTGGAAATGAAACTTCCTGCAACACTTTTCCGATCGCTATTTTTTGAGCAAGCGTATTGTTTTCAGCCTGCTTTGGCAGACTTACCAAAGAAACTGAGGTACGGAGCACCACAAATCCTGACCTTTCTTTTCCTGCCACCAAACCCTTATCTTCCAATAGAGTGAAAGCTTTCAAAATAGTACCAACACTTATATTAAACTGTTGCCGGATACTGCGCAATGAAGGAAGTTTAGCTCCAACAGGATATGTTCCGTTATTAATGGAAAGTTCAAACTTATCCGCCAATGCTATGTATTGAAAATCCCTCATCTGTTATATTAATATATTCATTTTTTGTATCTGTTACAATACGACAAAGATATCTACTTTTACTGAACAAAAAAATAAGAAGAACATGAAAAAATTAGGATTGGTAGGAGGCATCAGCTGGGCTTCTACTTTAGACTACTACCGTCTTTTAAATGAAGGAATCAATCGGCAGTTAGGTGGATTGAATTTTGCAGAATGTATTATTTATTCCGTCAACTTTAACCATTTTCAGCAATTTAATGCAGAGTATGACTGGGATGCTACCTTTGAACTTCTGTACAATGCTGCCGAAAATTTAAAAAAATCAGGAGCAGAAGCTATTGTACTTTGCGCCAACACAGCCCATATTGTTGCTGACAAGATTGAAGAACGAATAGGGTTGCCGCTCATTCATATTACAACTGCTACAGCCAATGCTGTTAAACAGAAAGGATTAAAAAAAATCGGTTTATTGGGAACAAGCTATACGATGGAACTTGATTTTTATAAAAATAAGCTCATAGAAGGCGGTCTGGACCCTCTTATTCCAGAGAAAAGTGAAGACAGAGATTATATTGAGGATATTTTAAGAAATGAATTGAGCAGAGGAATTATTAATCCTGAAACTAAAAAAAATTATCTGAAAATAATTCAGGAGCTTATAGACCGTGGGGCAGAGGGAATTATTTTAGGCTGTACAGAAATTCCACTGCTGATCAAGCAGGAAGATGTTGCTGTTCCGGTATTTGATACCATCCAGATTCATGTAGATGCTGCTGTTGCATTTGCCGTTTCAAAGCAAAATATCACAGTTAATTCATAAAACCCTCAAATACAATATAAATACAGTTCAATTTAAAAGAAACCAACAATAATGGAGTAGTTCAATTTATTTAACGGTTTCAAACATAAGTACCCTATCATTAGATGTGGTACTTTTTATTTTCATAATGCCTGTTATTACTTTTTTTAGTCTCCGATATAATAAGAAGGGATATAATACCTCATTTTTTTTAATGTTTCCGACTCAAAAAAGATCCAAAACTATGCCTTGGGTCTTTCATGCTTTTATTTTTTCCTTTTGAGAAGTACATTTTTTGTTTTTAATACGACATGTTTTGCCGCTGTCAGGAGATAATTTTACATCAGAATAAAATGAATTTCAATATAAATAAAGACGATTTAATAATAAATAGTATGATTTACAGCATATCACATTAAAGTTATTTTTGTGTCTTAAAAAATGTTAAATTCGCGCAAGTTTTCAATAAACTAATTACTAACTCAGAAAACAACAACACGGGAATGAAAAAATTCTATATCGGTGCATTCACTTTATGCACGGTCTTGGGTATCTCTGCCCAGGAAGTGGTATGGCAGAAAGACATCAAATCCTCTACCCAGGATTTTCTTAGCCAAGTTACTACTACAATCGATCAGCAGTATCTTATTACGGGAAGCTCTATTCAAAGCGATAAGCAGCAGGCTTCAGGCAGTAAGCAGAACAATGGGTATGATTTCCATCTTGTAAAACTCAATCAACAAGGAAATGAAGTCTGGGAGAAATACTTCTCAGGAACAAATCATGATTATTTATCAGCCACAGTTACAACACAAGATGGCGGATTTCTATTGGCCGGAACCTCTTACTCAGGAAAAGGTCTGGATAAAAAAGAAGATTCAAAAGGAGGTTCAGATATCTGGCTGATCAGGATCAATGAATTTGGTGATGAATTATGGCAGAAAACTTTAGGAAGTTCTTCCGATGAAGAAGCAAGAGCTGTTATTCAAACCACAGATTTAGGGTTCTTTGTTGCTGGTAACGTACAGAATTCTTCAAAAGGATATGGTTCAAAAGATGTTTCGCTCACAAGACTTGATAAAGAAGGAAAAGAACTCTCCCAATTAATTTTAGGCGGAAAAGGTTTAGACGAAGTGGAGAAGATGATTCCAACAAAAGATGGCGGAGCCTTACTGGGAATTTATTCCAGAAGCGGAGCTGTTAAAACAAATAATCAGCAATCAACGATCAACACTAATACTTCGACCGACAAATCTGCAACCAATAACCTGTTATCTGCAACCTCAAAGCAAAGCGACAATTTCGGTGAAGGTGACTATTGGATTGTCAAGTTGGACAAAAATGGAAAAGTAGAATGGGAGAAGAACTTTGGAGGGAAAGGAGATGATCATATCAGAACTCTGGCATTAACTTCAAATGGCTTTATCATTGGTGGAGAATCCAGATCAGAAAGATCAGGAAACAAAACGGTTGGAATTGAAGAAGGAACAGACCTCTGGCTGATTTCTTTAAATGAAAGAGGAGAGGAACAATGGCAGAAATCCTACAATTTTAAAAACAGAGATATTTTGATGGGGATGAGTGTAATTCAGAGCCAGGATTCAAGAGCCAAGAATCAAGACTTTACAAAAGGAATTTTATTAGGAGGTTATACCCAAGCTGAAGGAAGAATACAAACCGATGATGAAACCTTCTGGATGCTCTACTTGGATCAAAATGGCAATGAGCAGTGGAGAAAGCATGTAAAAGGAGAATCCAGACAAAAAGAAGAAAGACTTTCTGATTTAAAGCTGAACAGAGACGGTTCAATTATTCTTGCCGGAACCAGTGCAGAAGAACTGGGTAAAGAGAACTGGAAGATCATAAAGCTGGGTGACAAAGAGGTTGATCAGTTAATCGAAAAATACGACATCAAGATTTATCCAAATCCTGTCTCAGATTATGCTTATGTAGAAATAGGCTTGGACTTCAAAGAAGCAGATATCCTGTTGTATGATATGAGCGGAAGACAGCTTCAAAGTATAAAAACAAAGAACAATGTGACTAAGATTAATACCCAGGCTTTGGTGCAGGGAGCATATCTGGTAACGATAAAAACTGACAACAATAAAACGGCGAATGCCAAATTAATCAAGAAATAAACACAAGATAATGAAAAAAACCATAATTTCACTGGTAATCCTTGTTGCCGGTATGGGGCAATTTTATGCCCAGCAACAGCAGGTTAATTTCGGAGATTCTTCCAGACCTGTACCCTCTGTTTCTTCCCTTGCCACCTATGCCAATACTCCTGTATCCAATGCAACAGGTCTTCCGGATATTTCTTTCCCATTGTTGGGATTACCAACTTCCAACAATGGGATGAGCTTAAATGTAGGAATGTCTTACAACCCTATGAATGTCTCACAAAGTGAACCTGCCAGCCAAACAGGTACAGGATGGACCGTTTTTACCGGAGGTGTTATCTCAAGAAGTATAGAACTTGATATTGATGAGATGTATGATGATCCTTCTAATGGTAATTATGTTAAAAATAATTTTAATGACATTTATTATTACAATCTTCCGGGCGTTTCCGGAAAATTCAAATTTAAGAGGAATCTTACCACTAATACTTTTGAACTGGTCAATCTTTCTTCCAATAAGATTAAGATAGAGTATACCCGCACCAGTAATACCGCAACCCTCATCCTTGATTCCTTTACCATAACCGATACAAATGGTACAAAATATTTTTTCAATGATTACAGCAGAAGTAATCAGGAAAGAAATTTTTATTCACAAGGAGGAAAGGTGTATAGATCTGCCTTCTTTTTATCCCAGATTAAAGATGCCAATAATGTGGAGCTTGCTAACTTTACATATCAGAAAAATATAAAATACAAGGATAATTCCACCACACTGGTCTATGAAACCTGTAAGTTAAAAACAATTACCTCCCCCGGTTTCGGAAAAATTGAATTTGACTATTTATATGACTCTTTTTTGGAGGGTAGTATGAATGATCCGTATCAGCTTCAGAAAATAAGTTTAAAAGACAATTATAACCATATAATTTCCGGCTACGGCTTTGAATATACAGGAAGTCCTTTAAGAACTTTAATGAAACTTAAAAAGCTGGATAAGAATGAATCTGTTTCTGAAACAACAGAATTTGAATATGGTGCGTCTGCAGCTCCACAATCTCCGGGAATGAACCCCCATGATTTATGCGACCAATCTACTTTGCCCACGTTACCTAAAGCAGTTTATGGAGTTTTAAAGAGAATAATAAGCCCGGCCAAAGGAGTGGTAGAATATAATTTTGAGCCGAATCAATATTATAAGGATCAAAATGAGCAAAGCTATGTAAATTCTATTTTGAGCGGAAATAGCTTTATAGATCCGGAATTACAATATTTGAGCCCGTTTAAGGATATATTGTATAATACCACTAAACCAATACCCAATTACCCCTTTACGGTTTCAGGAACAACACCAACCAAAAAAGTGTTTATTATCTTTGGTGTTGATCAATTCTATCCTGTCCCGCCTTATTGGGATACCAATACTCCTCCCAAAGTAGATTATACAATTTATAACAGTAGCGGAATGGCAGTAGGGGGAAGCCAGTGCTATTCTTACCAGTATTACTCAGTAAGAGAATATGATCTGCCACCCGGAAATTACGTCTTAGGGGTTACAGGATCCGGAGGAAGAGGTTTGGCCAATTTATTCGGAATGGAACATGTTACTCAGCCTTTTCCTAACAGGGTAACAGGAAAAGGAATAAGAATCGCCAGTATTAATTATTATAACAGCAAAGCGGAAACAATTCCCGTAAAATCTACAAAATTTGAGTATAACAGTTTTTCAGACAGCCAGACTTCATCAGGCGTTTTATTCTCTCCGGAATTAGATGCCAATGCTGACAGCTATCCATTATATAAAAATGTTAAAATAACAGAGGCTGATAATAGCAACGGCTATGTGAAGTATTATTACAAAAACCCGGACGATTATCCTAAGACGGCAGATTCCTGGCCTTATTATTCTTTAACCAGCGGTGGATTACTGGATAAAAAAGAAGTGTATAATGCACAAAACAAACTTCTGGTTTCTGAGCAGAATAATTACACTTTTGAAGAAATCTTCGGATTAAATGATTATCAACTTTGGAGCAATAACTCTTTAACTTCCAAGCCAGGATGGCTGACAAAATCATCGGTTACCTCCACCAGCTATTTTGATAACGGGCAAAGTATAGAAGAGAAATCGGAAACCAATTTCAATGCGTTCAATTTTGGTGTAATATCTACCAAAAAAGTGGTGGATGGAAACACAGTAGAGCAACTTTATACCTATCCTGAAACCGGATATGCCAACCTGTCCAATGCTTATATTTTAGATGCTCCTGTTATAGCGGAAGAAAAAAATGATGGAAAAACCGCTTCCAAAGCAGAGACAAAATATGATAATGCAGGCAGTACACTCCCAACTTCTGTAGTAACTACCAATATTAGTGATGGAACTACAAAAACGACTATGAAATTTGATCTCTATGATGAAAAAGGAAATCTTCTGCAGTTTACATCTTCCGTAGGAATTCCCACGGCTATTGTATATGGCTATGACAAAACACAGCCTATTGCTAAGATAGAAGGAGCAACCTATGCACAAGTATCACCTTATATTCAGACTATTGTAGATGCTTCCATTGCAGATGCCCAAAACCCGGCTAATGAATCGGCACTACTTACTGCACTGGATAATTTCAGAAAAACAGCTGCATTGAAGGACTTTCAGATCACAACAATAACCTATGATCCTCTCATAGGAATGACTACAACAACTCCGCCCAATGGTATCAGAGTAATTTATAAGTACGATGCTAATAACAGGTTACAAAAAATTGTAGATATGAACGGAGTAACCCTGAAAGAATATCAATACAACTACAAAAACTAAAGCACAATGAAAAAAATACTACTACTACTCAATTTGTTTGTGGTTGGTTTCACCTATGCACAGACTAACCTTAGTTCGACAGAGAACTATGTATATGAAAAAAACTGTCTGACAGAAGATTGCTCCAAAAAAACAGAATCCGTACAATATTTTGACGGACTTGGAAGAGCAAAGCAAAATATAGCGGTAAAAGCAACTCCCTCCGGAAAAGACATTGCCATTCCCGTAGAATATGATGCCTATGGAAGACAGGTAAAAAGCTATCTGCCTGTGCCACAATCAGGGACACAAAACGGAGCTTTATACGCCAACCCGCTTTCCAATGCGTCTACCCTATACGGAAATGAAAAAATCTATGCCGAAAAAATATTGGAATCTTCTCCTCTGGGAAGACCACAGGAACAAAGACAAGTGGGTAACGACTGGACAGGACATCCCGTACAGTTTTCGTATGCTGCCAACACCTCAGCAGATGCCGTGAAAAAATATACCGTGGTAACAAATTGGGTAGAGGGACGAACTAATGGAGCACCAAATCTTTCAGGAACTTATCCGGAGAACACTTTATACAAATCTGCCGTTACGGATGAAGATGGTAATATAACGACCCAATTCAAAAATAAGAAAGGACAGACCATCTTAACAAGAAAAAAAGACGGAACCCAGAATGCAGACACGTATTATATATACAACGAATATGGCGGACTGGTTTATACACTTCCTCCATTAGCTTCTGCTTCTACGTTAACCCCCACTGTATTGAATAATCTTTGCTACCAGTACCGGTATGATGGCTGGAACAGGCTGGTAGAAAAGAAAATCCCGGGAAAATCCTGGGAATATATGGTATATAATAAGGCAGATCAACTTATCTTGTCTCAGGATACCATCCTGAAAGGAAAAGGACAATGGCTTTTTACCAAATATGATCAGTTTGGAAGAATCATTTACACTGGAATCACCAATAATCCTGCCGGCAGGGCATCCATGCAAAACAGTGCCAATATCAATACTAATTTATATGAAACCAGAACTGCTACAACAGGATTTGTCTTAAATGGCCTGCCTGTATATTATACTAAAGTATCTACTCCTACCGGTCTTAATGTATTGTTAAGTGTTAACTATTATGACACTTATCCTTCATACAGCTTCAATCCGGCTTTTCCTTCTTCCATTATGGGAAAGGTGCCGCTATCTGACAATTCAGCAGCTAATGCAGTAAGCACGAAAAGTCTTCCTGTAATGAGCCTTGTAAAGAATATTGAAGATGATAACTGGACGAAAAGTTATGTCTACTATGATAACAAAGGAAGAGTAATCGGAACGCATTCTATTAATCATTTAGGAGGATACTCCAAAACAGAATCTGAACTTGATTTTGTAGGTGTTCCTCAAAAAAGCAATGTGTATCATGTAAGAAAACCGGGTGAACAGGGAGTAATCATTAAACAGCGTTATGTCTATGATTCAGGAAACAGGCTTTTACAGCATTACCATCAGGTAGATGACAAACCTGAAGAATTATTATCAGAAAATACCTATAATGAGCTTTCTCAAATAACGAGCAAAAAAGTAGGGAATAATCTTCAGAGTATAGATTATACCTACAATATTCGTGGCTGGCTGTCTGATATCAATAAGAGCCAGATGGCACTGGCAGATCTGGGAGGAAAACTTTTTTCCTATGCCATTAAGTATAACAAAAAAAATGGGATCGATAATCCTGATCCTGCACAATTTTCAGGAAAGAATGTAGCCCCGAAATATAATGGAAACATTACAGAAGTAGATTGGAGAGCGGTAGAAACAGTAGGGGTAAATCCTTCGCTTACCCCAAAAAGATACGGCTATGCTTATGATTCAATGAACAGGATTACCGCGGGTTATTATCAAAACCCGGGCAACCCGTACAGTAAAGAAAATACGGAATCATTATCATATGATCTCAACGGAAATATCAGCAGTCTGTACAGAACTTCCGTAGCGGAGTATGGAAGCAATACGGCAACCGTAATTGATAACCTGGACTATGTCTATACAGGAAATCAGGCGACAAACATCAATGATATTTCCCAAAACCCGACAGGCTATGAAGGCGGAGGAAATACCATCACGTATGACCTGAACGGGAATATGCTGACCATGCAGGATAAAGGAATCAGCTCCATTAAATACAACTTCCTGAACCTGCCCAATTATCTGAATGTAAATAAATCCGGAAACGAAGATGTTACCATTAATACGAAATACAGAGCAGATGGAATAAAGTTGTCTAAGGAAAATATAACAACGATTACCGGATTTAACGGCTCTACAACGACAAAAAGGTTTACGGACTATTTAGACGGTTTTCAATATCTAAGAACAGAAAATTCCGGTTCAGGTGGTGGTTCGGAAACGTTGATGCTTTCTTCAATGTCTGCCAGAGCCATGCAGCCGGAAGCCTTTGGGATGATTACAGACCCTACTGTACAGCCTGTAGGAGAAGGCTGTACAGCCAGTCTGAAAACTCCGGATTTGCAGTATTTACCCACTGCAGAAGGATTTTATGATTATCAGAAAGATCAGTATATTTACCAATACAAAGATCATTTGGGGAATGTAAGGGTTTCTTATGGAAGAAACAGCACAGGAGCTCTTGAAATTACAGATTCTAATGATTACTATCCTTTTGGGATGAATCACCTGAAAACAGGAAATGCATTCTTTGGGCGGGGAAGTTATAAAGATAACAAATACAACGGCAAAGAACTGCAAGAAACAGGCATGTACAGCTATGGCTGGAGAGACTATATGCCGGATATAGGAAGATGGAACGGGATAGATCAGTTGGCAGAAAGCTACCTTTCTACCAGTACATATGCATATGTAGCTAATAACCCTATTTTAATGACAGATCCTGATGGCAGATGGATGGATGATACAGGACATATTACCGATACAACAGGACAGACTTCTGGATTTCTTGGGTCATCATATAAACCCCAAGATGCTACCAATTATCTTGGTGTAAAATATGGAGATGGGGCTGGTGGAGATACTTTTGGAGAAACACAAACTTATAGAGATATTATGGCTTATCTTGCTGAGCCTGAAACAGAATATTTTAAAGAAACTAATTTTGGGGAGTTTGCTGGATTAAATGACTTCAACCCTGAAGAGCCTGTTAGTTTCTTTGGGAAAGGAGATGAGGCTGTTTTTCATCAAGTATATAAACAAATGTATGAGCTGTTTAAAAGTACTAAAGGAGATGGAATCTTTAGAGCCTATGGACATGGTAATTTTGAAACATTATTTAATGGTGAGGAAAGAATAAGAGATGCTAAAACCTTTGATTCCGTAATGAGTTCAAAAAATAAAAACTGGAATAATGTAGATAATATGAAAGATCCTATTTTAATCATATATGCTTGTTTATCGGGAACAGAGAACAATGGAAGATTGGTTCCTATGGGAAAACAAATATCTCAAGCACACCCTAAACTTACCGTTTTTGCATTTAATGGCTTTGTCACTTATGATGCAAGTGTAAGTGGTATAAAAAATAGTAATCTTAAACAAAACTCTGGAGATGGGAATGGAATTATTAAAGTGTATTATGGCGGTAAGGCCATTGCAGCATATCAATACAAAGAATTTCTTAAACATTATCCAGCATTTAAATAATAATAAAATATGAAAAATATAATATTTTTATCATTTTTTTTATTCCTAGCATGTAATAAGGAAGCAGATAAAAAAAATGACTTAAAGGATAAGCAAAAACTTAAATTAGAAAACATTCTTGAGAAAGAAGACACTAATACAGAAGAGTACACACAATACAAAGACAATAAGTTTGATTTTAATGATAAACAACTGTATGAAAATTTAAAGAAGGCAATATATGAAGGAGATACCCTCGCATATAAATCAGCTTCTAAACATTATATCATTAACGGACGATATAAAGAATTTTTATATTATGCGATACTCATGGCAGAAAAGAATAATTATAAAGAAGCCTACTGGGATATATCAAGTATTTTAGCCTCAGAACAGCATGAACTATATGCTAGTCAATATGAAACTTATTCTTTACTAAAATCATATGAAATGGGTGATAAAGGTGCTAAACAATCCGTAAAAAATATTTATACAGATAAAGGTAAAAAAATACCTAAATCTAGCTCCATTTATTGCTCTAAATAAAAAATGTGGACGTTTATATAAAGTAAAAACTTTCCTGACTAAACTCAAGAAAGTTTTTGGTCCTGAAAATAAGTTAAAATATATTTACAAAACTAAGGGTGACATTACAACTATTTATGATTATTCCAAAGATGGAAAATTAATGATGAAATTAAATTTCAAGCAAGATCAATTTATCGACACCATATATTTCTATGATTTTGATAATCATTATACAGTAATAGATAGCTCTAGGGGTAAATATTTCTACGGAACTCAAATACTTACTTATGATAATGGAAAATATGCATATAAGGGACCATATAGATATACTAAAAATATTGATCCCAAAAAAATTGCTAAAAGCTTACTAAAATTTGGTCAGCATAGTACTTATAATACTGATGGTAGTTTAAAAGAAGAGCTAAGTTTTAAAATAATTGGCGATTCTTCATTTGCTACTAATACAAAAAAATAGCAGAACATTATAATATCATTTTAGAAATTCCATGATAAATTCTGATGATGTTCTAAAAACACTAGTAATAGATTAGAGTATTGATTTTCAATACTCTAATTTTAAATTACAACGCAAAGAACTTCGGGAAACCGGCATGTACAGCTACGGCTGGAGAAACTATATGCCAGATATAGGAAAATAGAACGGTATAGATCAACTGGCAGAAAGCTACCTGTCTACCAGTACCTATGCTTATGTAGCCAATAATCCTGTTTTAATGACAGATCCTGATGGCAGATGGATGGATGATTCAGGACATATTACAGATACTACAGGACAGACCTCTGGATTTCTTGGATCATCATATAAACCCCAAGGTGCTACCAATTATCTTGGTGTAAAATATGGAGATGGGGGTGGTGAAAATAGCACTACGATTGGTGGCATTATGAAAAATGCAGGAATTACATTAGGTAGTTTGGAGTCTTTAATGCAACTTAAGTCTGTACTGAATTTAAGGCAACAGTTAATTGATGCTGGCTTTACAACACCAGAAAAAATAAAGGCAATGTATAACCAGAAGGATGCTCTCCTTAAAAAGGTCCCTGCATTAGCGAATATATATAAATATTTTACAAAAGAAACACCAATAGAATTTCAAGAAGGAGGGACCGATGCACCTGGACAACTCTTAAGTAGTACAAATATAGTCGCTCTTAATATGGATAAAATTGATAATATTTTACATTTATCATTTACTTTAGGGCATGAAATGCTTCACCTATACGATTCATATTTTGTAAATCGTTCATTAAGAGAATATTTTGGAAATGGAACCATAGGAACTAGTGCTATCCTTTTATATAATGAATATAGATCTTATAGTTGGATGGTTAGTTTAGGGTATAAAACTAAAAGTGGAAATGACTTAAATATTCTTAATATTATTAAATTTGGGTATGCTGATAAACTTAATACTGATAAGAGCGAATTAGGAACAAAAGCCTATAATTTATTTTTAGAAAAATATAATTTTTTAGATTCTATATACAAAATACCATAAATATGAAATATCTTTTAATATCAATTTTAACAATAATAAATGTAAAATCTCAATTATTACTAAATATTAAATCAGCAGATGCTGGAAATAATAGTAAATTAATTGTTCTGGAAATTTTTAATCCGTCGAATTTAATATATTCATTACCAATAGACACAATCAGTTTCAGGCCTTTTAGTAATAAAAATAATGATATAAATAGTTTTAGACCTTTAATAGAAATAAAACATAAGAATAAGTCTATAAATTATAAAAGTAGCATGTTAGAATTAGATGAAACACAGATTGATCGTGTCAATAATGGAAATAAACTTATATATACAAAAAGTAAGAATGAAATATTAAAAATTAAACCAAAAGAAAAGCTATCAATTCCAATAAAGTTTAATCCTTTCCAATTTAACATTGAAAATGGTAAATACAATAATTTTGAAATTATAAACAATCAAGATTATATTATTACGATTTATCTTGCCACTTTCAAATTTAATTCTACTGATAATGATAAGGAGAGAATTATTTCTAGCAATGATTTTATAAAGAGTAATTCTATTAAAACTAAGTGGAATTATAAAAAAACTAAATATGTAGTGTGGTAATTTCTTGATTAGTAATAATGTTTTCAATCTCTTTTTATAGAGTACCATTATATTTACCAATACAAAGATCATTTGGGAAATGTAAGGGTTTCTTACGGAAGAAACAGCGCAGGAGTTCTTGAAATTACAGATTCTAATGATTACTATCCTTTTGGGATGAATCACCTGAAAACAGGAAATGCATTCTTTGGACGGGGAAGTTATAAAGATAACAAATACAACGGCAAAGAACTGCAAGAGACCGGTATGTACAGCTACGGCTGGAGAGACTATATGCCGGATATTGGAAGATGGAACGGAATAGATCAGCTGGCAGAAGCCTATTCTTCAACTAGTCCATATGCTTATGTAGCCAATAATCCTGTTTTAATGACGGATCCTGATGGAAGATGGATGGATGACTCAGGACATATTACTGATACAACAGGGCAGACCTTTGGTTTTCATGGTCCTTCATATAGACCTCAAAATGTCACCAATTATCTTGGTGTAAACCCAGGAGATGGTGGCGGAGGAGATGGATATAATTTCACAGGAAAGGATGCAGTCACAATGTTCAGCTATTTCAGAGATGGAGGAACAATGTCAGGGCTTAGCTTTGACAATAATGGGGCTATAGGTTGGATAGGAAACCCTACTTTAACTACTTATAGCGGCACAGATATACATGGAGAAATTGATCTCGGCACAGGCTATAGCGCTAAATTTAAGGACCTCCCATTAGATGCATATAAAAACTGGGCAGATTGGGGAGCCAGCACCGCTGGAGGAGGATTTAAGTATCTTGCTAACAAAAGAACAGCCCTTTATAATAGTGGATATTGGATTGATAATCTTGGACAGATGAGAAGCACTGCATACGCAGGAAGAGCTAGAGGATCTCTCATAGGATTAAGAAGCGATTATGTAAAACATACTGCTATGCTTGGAAAATATGCTAAAAGAGCTGGTTATGTAGGTTATGCAATTAGTGCTGGACAAATAGGGTATGGAGTTTATAAGGATGATTGGAAGTTTGGTGTTAAGGCTCAGATAGCAACAGCGAATGTGGCAGGAGGAATGGCAGGAGCGGCAGCAGGAGCTTGGGCATTAGGTAAAGTTGGCGGAGCCATAGGAACCCTTGTTGGCCCTGAGGGAACAATTATTGGTGCTGCAGTTGGTGGTATTGTAGGAGGTATTGTAGGAGGAGTTTGGGGTGGTGATATTGCAGAAGGTTGGGCAAGTAATGCGTTGAATAAAGCTGATTATTAAATATAATAAATAATGAATACAATTGAAATAAAAAACAGTAAAACAAAATTAATATTATTAGTAGCAGGCTCATTGATATTTATAATATTAGGTATCTTTTTAGCAGTTAGTCCTCAAAAATTTGCTTCTTTTATATTTAGAAGTCTAATATTCATACGTTTGGTAGGAATTGTAACGATATTGTTTTTTGGATTATGCTTCATAATTTTAATAAAAAGTTTGCTCACAAAGAAATTTAATCTTATAATAAATGAAAAAGGAATTATTGATAATTCTAGCTATGCAAGTGTAGGAGAAATTTTTTGGAATGATATTAATGCAATAAAAAGAATTGATGTTATGTCGACAAAGTTTTTAATTATTAATGTAAAAGATCCCAATAAATACTTAAATAAAGAAAGTGGTATAAAGAGAAAAATATTAGAAAGAACATATAAAACATATGGTACACCTATTTCGATTTCTTCCAATACACTATCTTATAATTTTGATGAGCTTGAAAAAGCAATTTCCAAATTTTATAATGAATATAAAAGTGCTCCGAAGTAAAAATATAATGATAGAAATACATGGAAAAAATTTGGAACTATATACATTATTTTATTTATGTATTTGATGTTAAGGCTTCTCAAATAATAACCTATCCTATTACTCTAATTTTTGACTTAATTTATAAAATTCCTTTTATAGCAAGTTCGCTCAGAAAGAAAAATAGTTCACCACAAGAAATAAGATTAGCTAGTGAAAATGCAATAAACAATCGTATGTATGGTCAAAACATAACCATTTCAGGCATTCAAATGGGAGGCTTAATAATTCTTATAGAATATGGTTTATTTAATATTTTTCAGGCAATATTAGGAAAGTCGTTAATACAAATCTTTTGGGAACCAAGCAGTTCCTATAAATGGATATTTATAATAGGACTGTTAGTTTTGCCTTGGATTATTAACGAGAAATTACTGTTTAAGAATAATAAATATTTAAAGTACTTTGATAAAGAGCCAAAAAAAATAAGACATAAATATGCTTGGATTAGTTTAGGAATTATCACATTTTTTATTTTAAGTTTTATTCCATTGTCAAAAATATATTAATTAGATAACTGGGTAATGTTCCAAACATGTTGATAATAAATTAGAGTATTGGTTTCAATACTCTAATTTTTAAAATACAACGGCAAAGAGCTCCAGGAAACGGGAATGTACAGCTACGGCTGGAGAGAGTATATGCCGGATATTGGAAGATGGAGCGGGATAGATCAACTGGCGGAAAGCTACCTTTCTACCAGTACCTATGCTTATGTAGCCAATAATCCTGTTTTAATGACAGATCCTGATGGCAGATGGATGGATGACTCAGGACATATCACCGATACAACAGGACAGACCTTTGGGTTTCATGGTTCTTCATATAGACCTCTTCTGTCATTTAGCACAAATGATGGTATGCATACTAACGAAGGCGCCGGCGTTACAGATAATGGAAATAACAGAATTGGACAAGGACCTAAACCTAATATTTTTAAAACAGTAGGAAATTTCATCAAAAAGTTATTTGGTTGGACTAAAAATAAAATAGAAGTAGGAATAGTTGAACCAGTAACTCCTTACGGTGCTATAGAAGACTTTTCGAAGGGCACTGCTAGTTTTCTAGACCGTTATATTCGTCCTACAAAAAGTGACACATTCTATAGTTTTTCCGGAGGAACAAATGATCCTGATAAAGAAACTCTTAATAAGCTGAGACCAGGAGATAAAATTGACTTTAACAAGATCAACTGAAGGATTTATGAAATCTGTAGGAAAAGTTTCTAAAAGATTAGGCTATGTTGGTACAGCTTTAACTGCTGGGGTAACATTATATGAATTTGGAACTGATACTTGGGATGCTCATTCAATTGTAAATCTTGGCCTATTAGGTGCAACCGCTATTGCTACATTTGCCACAGCTCCTGTTATTGTACGGCAGCTCCTGCCATCCTTGCGGGGATCGCAATTTATGGAGTAGCAGACTATATGTTTGGAGTAGGTGATCAGTTAGATAAAAGTATTGGTAGAAAATCTACAATTTGGTACCCGTAAAAAATTAAATGAAAAAATATAAATTTAAAAACTTTTCAATAAAAAGGCTGATATTACTTATGTCTTTTGCTTTTGTTTTAGTAATATTATTAACTATACTAACTTCTATTTATTATAATCCAAGGATTTTTCCTGCGATTGTACTTTTTGTATTAACAGCTTTAATCTTTATGTTAATCAAAAATAATTGCATTATTACATATAATATAATTTTGGACAATGATTATATTTTTTTTAATAATAAAAAAATTGATATAACAGATATTCGTAATTATAATTTCAGTGAAACTGAAAAATTTTATGGATGTAGATTAGTTTTTAAATCCTATAAATTTTTTTTTAATATTCCTAAAAAAGACAGCGGGGATTATTTAGATTTTAAGGAAGATGTAGTTGAAATTATTACTCTTCAAAATAAAAAAAGAAATAATGATCTGATTGTTGAATACAATTGGTATAAAACTAAATTAGCTAAGATTTATGGTTATGTAATGATTGGAATAATGTTAACATGGCTAATGTTAATGGTAATGTTTCCTAATAAATTGAATATATCAAATCTAGGACTATTCTTAATTGTTTCAGTAGGGTTAAGTTCTATAATTTATCAAATTTTTAATAAATCATAGTTCTCTCACTATTATAAATTAATCATGAACAATAAAAGAAAGATTAAAATAATTTTAAGAAATAGAGTAATTCTTTTCGTATTACTATTGGTTATTATATCAAATTTATCAGCAATACTTACTTATATTTATATTGCTAAAACTATTTATCCTGCAATAGCGTTTCTACTTTCTATAATATTAGTTTATATTTTTTGTCGAAGCAGCTTACAGCAAAATGTTGATCTTTATATTACAGAAAATAAGATATTCATTAATGATACTTATTACTTCTTATCAGATTTACAATATTATAGTTTTAATGAAACAAATTATGTTGGGACTATTACACTTAGCTTTATTAATAAAAAGGTAAAATTAAGTCTTTTTCGTAATAAGAATTTAGAATATCAAAAATTAAAAGATGACATTTTAAAATTAATAGATATACATAATAAACACAATAACAAAAAAATTGAAGAGTTTAATTGGTATTTGACCAAATCTGCAAAAATATATGGTTATATAACTGTATTTATACTGATTTTGTGGATTGCTATAATATTTATCTATCCAGAAAAACTAAAACTGTCTAATTTATGTTTACTTTTAGTCGTTTCAGCTGGTCTTTCACCAATCTTATTGAGGATTTTTAGAAATAATAAATCTATATAAAAACTGATAGTTTTTATAATAAATATGGCAAAAATAATATTAGAAGGTTGGAATGAGGGGCTTCAAAAATAGTCTCTTACAAAACTCCAAATTGATTTACTTGGAAAATCATTAAAGGAATCTAAATTAAATGTTGATTATCTTTTGGATGATAAAGAGATGATTATTGAGATTGAAAATTTAGACTTGGCTAATGAATTTATTAAAGAAGCGGAAAAGATTGGCATAATTTGTAAATTAAGATAATGTTGGGGTATTCCCGGCTTGTTGATAACAATTTTTAATAATGAGAAATTTGGAAAAATGGGATTTAAAATATTCAATAGCAGAGTTTGCTATTCCAAGGCTTGAAGCATATAAAAAAGAGGTGGAAAATGATAATATTATGTCTATACCATTATTGATAGAAGATCATAATTTGCCATTTATTTTAGATCAAAATAAAGAATATTCGAAAGAAGAAATAAGCTTAATAAATAAAGAATGGGCTATCATACTACAAAAAATGATATGTTCATTTAAAAGTTTATTAATACCGAATAATGAAATAACCTTTGAAGAGTCACAAAAGATACAGAACGAGGGTATTCAGTTATTCGCAAAATATTATTTTAACTTATGGGACTGAGAAGTAAGGTTTTTAAAATGATAAAGAATATAAATATTGTTAAATCTAAATTCAATAGAATAAAACAGGACTTTTTTAAGACAAACCTATTTGAAAATTTTGATAAAAACTTACAATGTCAAATAAATGACAGCATTTTATTTTTAGAAAATGAAATTCCAATCTTGGCCTATTACGAATTTAACAAGAATTATTGGCTGCTGACAGATATTAGGCTTATTGCAAACGATTTCATTATTTTTCTGGATGATATTGAAATAATTAACATCCCTGAAATTTTTGATGAAGGAAAAGGGAACTCAGAATGCGAAAGTTTAGAAATTGTTAAAAAGAACTCAAATATTTACACTTTAAAATTAGAGAAATTTACATGGTATGCAATTTTTAACATCCTTAATTTTATTATAAGACATTAATTTATGATATGACAACATTCAACGGAATCCAAATAAATGTAGTTGATAATCTGTACGTAGAAACAAAAGGATTAGATTCTTATATAACAAGGGAAATTAGAGTTAGATTCACCTCAAGATGAGAGTGGGTGGTACCTTATCACAGATGATTATAATGATGATATTAAATCATTAAAAATGGTACATTTTTATCATATTGCCTTTGCCCGTCCAGATATTTTGAAATATTTAGCGATACCTTTCGGATACAGATTTTTGATGGAAAATGGTAATATTGTTATCTCAAAAGATTAATAAATTACAAAATACATACACAAAGCACCACATGGATTATGTGGTGATTTCTCTTTCATAATGCCTATTACTTCTTTTAAAATCCAGAATATACCTCAATTCATTTGAAATAAACAGATATATACCTTTATTGTCAAATTTACTACAATGGAATACGAATAATTTCGTATTTTGGTTTACTTATTAAAATAATAATTTAAAGCACCTAAAAATGTTTAAAATATAAACTTTAAGGTTCTGATTATCATTTTTTAATAATCAAAAAAGAAAAATCTCTAATCATTGAAATAATATATGAAGAAGTATCCAATTCCTGGGAATGAAGAAGCCCGAATGAGGAAACTGGAGTTTTTTGATCTTTTAAACCTTGAAAAAGATCCCCAGTTAGACATTTTTGCAGAGACGGCATGCCTGGTGACCGACTGTCCTGCAGGACTTATTGCAATGATGGAAAGCGACACCCAGACCATTCAAAGCTGTGTAGGGCTTGCCCTCGATTTTGTAGACCGGAAAAATACGGTATGCCAGTATTCTATTGCAAGCGGGGATGTTGTAATTATCAATGATACTTTATTAGACGAAAGGTCTTCGGAAAACGCAATAATTCTGGCGGGAGGAATCAGGTTCTATGCAGGAGTACCCTTGATTGATGATGAAGGTTTCGTATTAGGAACCATCTGCGTTATCGATTATAAACCTAAAACGATTACAAATGATCAGATTTCAACCCTGAAAAAAATAGGAGAGGCCATCACAAAAGTTCTGATGGGGAAGAGAAAAAATATTCAGGCTGAATATTTTCAACAGACCTTCAGTATTTCCAATAACCTGATCTGTGTTTTGGATAAGGATTTCTCTATAAAAGATGTCAATCCGGCTTTTGAAAGCGTATTTCAATTGGAGAAGTCTCAGGTTATCGACCAGAATTTCCTCAATATTTTAGGCAGCCACAACTCCCAACTGCAATTACTTACCAAAAACCTCCCCACTACAGATGAAGAAGTAACATTTACCACTTCTACAAACATAGATGATACACAGACTATTATTACAGAATGGTATCTGAAACTGAATCAGGATCATTCTGAAATTTTCTGTTTTGGAATCAATATTACCCAGCGTATCGAAGAGAAACTCAAACTTGAAAGTTCTGAACGCCGTTTCAGAAGCTTCTTCGAAAATGCAATAGGCCTGATGAGTATGCATGATATGGAAGGGAATATTACTGCCGTAAACGAAAAAGGAAGAGAAACCCTGCAGTATTCCGCAGAAGAAGTGGAAGGACTCAACCTGAAAGATCTTGTTCCTGAAAAAAACTGGCCTTTACTGGAACAGTATCTGGAAAGAATCAACAACAACCAGGAAGATTTCGGAACCATGATTCTGAAAACCAAAGGAGGTGAAGAAGTGATCTGGATGTACCACAATCTGGTGGAAATCAACAAAGAAGGAAAACCTTATGTAGTAAGTACCGCACTGAATGTTACCGAAAGAATGACATTGGAAAAAGATCTTGTTCATACCAAAAAAATGCTGGAACAGACAAGTGCTGTAGCCCAGGTGGGAGGATGGGAAGTGAATCTTAAAAAGAATACTGTATTTTGGTCACAGTCTACCAAAGAAATACATAAAATAGACAAAACATTCCAGCCTGATCTGGAAAATGCACTGGGCTTCTATAGCGAAGACAGCCGGGAAAAACTAAAATTCTTATTCGAAAGAGCTGTAAAAGAAGGTGTTCCTTATGATGAAGAATTACAGCTTGTCCGGAATGACGGTGTGACAATCTGGGTAAGGGTAAAAGGAATACCTGAGTTTGAAGAAGAGACCTGTATCAGAGTATATGGGATCATTCAGGATATTGATAATTTCAAAAACATCTACCTTGAACTGGCCAAAAAAGAGGCGATGCTGCAGTCATTTGTCGCCTATGTTCCTGCAACAGTGGCTATGTTTGACAAAGAACTTAATTATCTTTCTGTAAGCAGCAGCTGGAAAGAAGAATTCCAGATGAATGACATCAGGCTGATCGGAGAAAATATGTTCAAAATTTCTCCTAATGTTCCGGATGACAGAATAAAAATTTATCAGAATGCCTTGGCAGGAATTGCCTATAAAAATGAAGACATGGCCATAGAAATCCCTGATAAAGAAGTCATTCAACATTACAATATAGAAGTTACTCCATGGTATCTTTCCACTAATATAATAGGTGGGATCATTGTTTCTGCTCAAAATATTACAGCATCAGTAAGAATCAATAAAGAGCTTAAAAATGCAAAAAAAATGGCTGATATTGCCAATAAAGCAAAATCAGAATTTCTAGCTAATATGAGCCATGAAATCAGAACTCCGCTGAATGGTGTCATCGGCTTCTCTGATCTTCTGCTAAAAACTCCGTTGAATGAGATACAGACTCAATACCTCAATTATATCAATGAATCCGGAGAAAACCTGTTAAACATTATCAACGACATTCTTGATTTCTCTAAAATAGAATCCGGAAAATTGGATCTTTCCATTGAGAAATCCAATGTGTATGATATTGTAAGCCAGGTGATCAACGTAATCCTCTATCAATCGCAGAAAAAAAATATAGAATTACTGTTAAATATAGAACAGGGACTTCCTGAAATCATCTGGGTGGACGAATCCAGGCTAAAGCAGATTCTGATCAACCTTCTTGGAAACGCTGTCAAGTTTACAGCACAGGGAGAAATAGAACTTAAAGTAGAAAAACTGAAGATTGACCATAAAGATATCACATTAAGATTTTCAGTGCGGGACACCGGAATTGGTATTCCTAAAGAGAAACAGCAGTTTATTTTTGATGCCTTCACACAGGAAAACAGCTCTATCAGCAAACGTTATGGCGGAACAGGACTTGGACTTACCATTTCAAACAATATTCTGAAATATATGGGAAGCAGCCTTTCTCTGGTAAGCGAGGTTGATAAAGGTTCTGTTTTCTATTTTGATATTAAGATTCCTTGTGAAATGACAGAGCGCCCTGAAGATGAAGATCTGAAAATAAACAGAGTTCTTATTGTTGATGATAACGAAGCCAACAGAGTGATTCTCCAGCATATGCTTGCCTATAAAAATATAGATTCAAAGCTTGCTGCCAATGGTATGGAAGCCCTTCAGATACTTCTTGCAGGAGAGCGTTTCGATGTTATTCTTATGGATTACCATATGCCGATCATTTCGGGGCTGGAAACGATAGAAAAAATCAAGGAAATGTTTAACAAACAAAATGAACTTTCACCTCTGGTTATCCTTCACACTTCTTCTGAAGAGCATGATGTCATCAATTCTTTCCGTCAGGAAAACAACTCATACTTCCTGCTGAAGCCTATCAAATCTGAAGAACTGTATAAAACATTGAAACAGGCCGTGAAGTACACAGAAAAGGAAATCAGCCAAATTCCACAGCCGGAAACAGAAACTTCAGTACTGATGCAGGCTCCTCAGGTTTTACTGGTAGATGACAACCCTGTAAATATGGTCCTGAACCACAAAATGGTGCGTTCATTAATTCCCGATGCAGAGCTTACAGAAGCTACAGATGGTCTTCAGGCTTGGGAAAAATGTAAAGAAAAAGCATTCAATATCATTTTAATGGATGTTCAGATGCCGGTAATGGATGGTATTGAAGCTACAAAACAAATCCGTTTACTTCCTGGTTATGCCGATGTTCCGATTATTGGAGTCACGGCCGGAAATGTATTGGGTGAAAAAGAAAAATGTATGAATTCCGGGATGAATGACTTCCTGCCGAAACCTTTAAGACAGGCCGATCTGCTGGAAATGCTGAAGAAATATATTATGAATAAAAATCATACAGTTTCTGAGGATTTTATGGATCATTCAAAATATCTTGACATTAATCTTTTGAATGAACAAATAGGCGATGATGATGATGATTTCAGAAAAGTATTTTTGGGTCTCGTCATACAGCAACTTACCCAAGCTGAAGAAGATATAAAAAAAAGCGCAGCTGAAAAAGACAGTACCAACCTGAAATTGATCCTTCACAAGCTCAAAGGAACAGCAGGAACAGCAGGATTGTTACAGCTTACAAAAAATACGGCCAGTTGGGAAAATAAAGCAGAGCCAGACATGGATTTTATCTCCATGGAAAAAGAAATTATCCAGGAAATAACAATAGGATTACAATTAATTAACAACTTAATACAATAAAAAAACTATGTTGATTCTAATCGCTGAAGACGATGAACTGATTCTAAAAACGATAGAGCACAAATTATTAAAAGAAGGGCACGAAGTGATCCTCACCCGCAATGGTAAAGATGCTATCGAAGCCCTAAAAACCAAAGAGGTAGATCTGGCTATCACAGATATTATGATGCCTTTTGCCTCCGGAATTGAAATACTTTCAGCCATCAAAACAATGGACAAGCAGATTCCGGTGATCATGCTTTCCAGTATGGGGCAGGAAGAAGTGGTGCTGAATGCTTTTGACCTCGGAGCTGCCGATTTTATAGTAAAACCATTCAGTCCCAATGAATTGATATTAAGAATAAAAAGATTTTCAAAATAAACTACAGCCATGTTTCTCACTACTTCTGTGCATTTTCTATTTCTCGTATTTCTGGGAATGCTTTCCTTAGTACTTTTACTGATCATAGCCGTACTCATTTACAGCTTTTATCAGTATAGAGAATCCCTCCATACTTTCAGATGGTCAGAAATAATCAATAAAAGAATCTCAGAAGTGATTGTGTATGGTGAAGAAACCTCTGCAGGCCATAATTTTTCAACAGTATCCGGAAATTCTCTATTCAGAAATTTATTCCTTCAGAAACTGGCAGAATCCGAGAAGAAATTTTCCGGGGCAGCACAGCATAAACTCAGAGACCTTTTCAAGGAATATAGTCTTCAGGAAGAAGCATTACAAAAACTGAATCAGAAAAAGATACATTTAATTGCAGGAGGCATACAGGAGCTTACGGCAATGAATGTAGAAGAATCACTGCCAAAGATTTCTACATTTTTAGCACATCCTTCAGCACAGGTGTACCAGGAAGCACAATATGCAATGGTTCATTTCAAAGGATTTGAAGGACTTCATTTCCTGAAGAGCATTTCCACAAAAATATCAGAATGGCAGCAGCTTCGTCTGCTTATTTCGGTCACCAGTATTCCTGAGAATTCCAGCAATAGTATTAAAAGCTGGGTTGAAAGTTCAAATGATTCAGTGGTCATTTTTACCCTTAAACTGTTAAGAAAATTTCAGGTATTACCACTTTATCCTACAGTTATTGATTTGTTGGATCATCCTTCTGTTGAAGTTCGGGTACAGGCAGTACAGACACTGTTATCCCTTGAAAATTCTTCAACCGTTTCCCATCTCATGGAAATGTATCCTCATCAGCCTCTTGAAGTGCAGAAAGAAATTCTTAAAGTAATAAAGAAGTCAAAGGACCAATGCTCAGTAGATTTTCTGAAAGATCAATTGTTAAATAACACTGATTCAGGAATAAAAGTCTATGCAGCAGAAGCCCTATGCTCACTGAAAAAACAGGATTACCTGATGGAAATAGCTAAAAATGAGACTTCATCAGAAGAATTAATTCAAATCATCAAATACGCATTACAGGAAAAAGTATGTTAGAATTCTCACACATCATTTATGAAGTTGTTATCTGGGTGTTTCTGATTTACGGAACAGCAATAACCCTTATCTATGGCTGGATAGGAATCTATGCACTTGGAGCTGTACTTCGTTATAAAAAAGAAAATACATTTACAGATTACAGCATTATTGCTGCAAACCCCAATGCTCCGGTATTCAGTGTTATTGCCCCGGCCTATAATGAAGGAATGACCATTGTAGAAAATGTCCGCTCTCTGTTATCCCTTTACTATCATAATCTGGAAATTATCATTGTGAATGATGGAAGTAAGGATGACTCTATCCAAAAGCTCATTGAGGCTTATGAATTGGAATCCGTGGCTTATTTCATTCAGGGAAAAATAGAAACCAATACCGTAAGAGGAGTTTATAAAAGTAAAAATCCAGCCTTTAAAAAGCTGATCGTTGTTGATAAAGAAAACGGAGGTAAAGCCGATGCGCTGAATGTAGGAGTGAATATTTCTTCCGGTGAATATCTGGTTTGCATTGACGTAGACTGTATTCTGGAACAGGATGCGATTCTGAAACTCGCAAAACCTATGCTGGAACAGACCGATAAAAAGTACATTGCCTGCGGTGGAGTCATTCGTCTGGCCAATAACTGTGTGATAGAAAACGGTAAAATAGTAAGTGTCAACATGCCGAAAACCCTTTTGGGCAGAACCCAGGCATTAGAATACATCAGAGCTTTTGTACTTGGTCGTATGGCATGGTCCAGAGCATCAGGATTGATTCTCATCTCCGGTGCTTTCGGAGTTTTTGACAGAAAAATAGTGCTTGCTTGCGGCGGTTATGATAAAAACACGGTGGGAGAGGATATGGAGCTGGTGGTAAGAATGAGAAAGTACATGGAAGAAAAGAATGAACCTTACGAAGTGCTTACCATTCCGGATCCTTTATGCTGGACAGAAGTTCCTGAATCCAAAGATATTCTCAGAAAGCAACGCAACAGATGGATGCGCGGAACGATGGAAACCCTCTGGAAACACAGAAAGATGATGTTCAATCCGAAATACGGAAAATTAGGAATGGTCAGTCTTCCTTACTGGTTCTTTTTTGAATTTTTGGGTCCGTTAGTTGAGTTTTCAGGATATATCATCTTTATTATCTTTTTACTGCTGGGAATTATCAACTGGCCGTTCTTTACGGTTCTGTTTGCCCTCGTGATCTCAATGGGATTTCTTTATTCTATCTATTCAATATTAGTTGATCTTGTAAGCCATCAGGTTTATACCAAAAGAAAAGACTTCCTGGCCCTTATTGTAACGGCTTTTTCCGAACCTTTTTATTTCCATCCTATTGTGGTAAAAGCAGGAGTAAGCGGATTTATAGATTATTTCAAAAAATCTCACGGATGGGGTGAAATGACAAGACAAGGCTTCAATCAAAGCACACAGCATTTACCTTTCAAAGAAAGAATGTTTGCTATTCTTCAGTCCGGGCTTAAAAGATGGGGAATACTTGCATTGGTTTTCTTTGCATTATTTTTACTGGGAGTCACTGCAGAATGGTTATGGTACCGATATACTTTTCCAAAATTTGACACCTCACCAATTGTCGGAAACCTTTTCACAGAGAATATTTTATTTGCTCTAAGACTCACATTTTGTGTTGGAATGGCTTATCTGATGATCAATTTCATCAAAGAAGGCTGGGCAAAGACCCTTGCTATTGCAGCGTTGCTTATTGTAACCGTTACCCAGTATATTTTATTCCTGTATTTCTCAGAAACCCGCAACGTATTGGGTGCAGACCTTTTATACTACAGCAAAGAAGAGATGAAACAGATTTTACAGGCAAGCGGAATGCTTAATTTTAAGAACTTTGCCCTGCTGGGTATCTTAATTACAGTTTCACTTGTTCCTATATGGATAGCCAGTAAGAGAGGCTTAAAATCCATCTATCCGGGACTTGTATTATTTGTTTTCGGATTAGCAGCCTTTTTTATTCCATCCAATATATTAGGATCAAAAACCTTGAGTTCTGAGAATGAATTTAACCAAAATGCAGCAAAAAGTAAATGGGCTTATTTCTTTAAATCCAATGAAGATAATTTCATCAGCGATCATCCTGAACTGAATGAATTACTGGGTGAAAATGAAGACTTCACCGCCAATGCCGAAATGCTTAATAAAAATTTCCCTTTCTGGAGGAAAGAAAATACACCGGACTTTTTAGGGTCTTACTTCAATAGATCTGATAAAGTTCCCAACCTTGTTTTCCTTATCATGGAAGGTTTCGGACATGCCTATACTTCCCCGAAAGGATATATCGGTAACTTCACTCCTTACCTGGATTCGTTGTCGAACAAAGCACTGTATTGGGAAAACTCGTTAAGCTCAGCGGGAAGAACCTTTGGAGCATTGCCATCAATCACAGGATCACTTCCTTTTGGAAAGAACGGATTCCTTGAAATAGAAAAAACTCCGGAAAATTTCAATCTTTATAATATTCTGAAAGCCAATGGATTTGAAACAGGTTTTTATTATGGAGGCCATACCTCCTTTGACCGCTACCGTGAATTCCTTGAATATAGCGGGGTAGATCATATCACAGATGAAGCCTCATTCAGCAGTCCTTACCGTAAGCTTCCTGCCAATAACGGAGAAAGCTGGGGGTATGAAGATCAGGCAGTTTTTGGCAAAATGCAGCAACAACAAAAGCCGCAGGATAGACCGTATTTCAATATGATCCTTACCCTTTCAACCCATAATCCTTTCTTAATCAACAATAAAGATTATTATGAAAAGCTGTACAATCAAAGGCTGAATTCAGGTATTTTATCTTCTGAACAGAAGAACTGGGCCACAGCACACAAAGACCAGCTGATTTCGGTTCTTAATGCCGATGATGCCATAAAAGGATTCTTTGAAAGTTACAGCAAACGTCCGGATTTCAAGAATACCATTTTTGTAATTACGGGAGATCACAGTATGCCTGAAATCACGTTACAGTCCAAAATTGACAGATTCCATGTACCTTTAATGATCTATTCGCCCTTATTGAAAGAATCAAAACGTTTCTATAAAACAGTAAGCCATTTTGATATTGCTCCTTCTATTTTGGCTTATTACAGAAATAATTATAAAATCAGCACACCATCTACGGTAACATGGGTAGGAAGAGGATTTTCTCCAGATTCCGAAATCAGTAAAACGGGAATTCCAATGATGCAGAGTAAAAACCAGCTGATTGATTTTGTTTCTGAAAAGTATTATATCCATGACGGACAGCTTTTCACCCTGAAAAACATGGAAGAAGATGCCTCCAATGATAACGCAGCCCTGAATAAGATCAACAGCAGATTCAATCAGTATAAAAGCATGAATTCACAGTTTTATTCTACTAAAAAACTGATGCCGGATTCGGTAATGGTCAACTTTAAGAAAAAAGTAAACTCAAAGTTTTAAAACTTTCTGGTATAGCCTAATGTAATATCAAACTGATTACCTTTCTCACCCGGGCGGTATTCCTGGTTATAATACATGGTTCCCACAGAAAACAGATTGGAATGGTAGGAGAAGTTGTATTCACCACCTATTTTAAACGTTTTAAGCTTAAAGGTTTCATTTTCCAGAAGGTTGTTGCGATTTTCTTCCGGGCTGATCCCTGTTCCGATCTGAAAAGCAAAATAATCCTGGGCACCTTTTGTATAATACCTTACAGTTCCCGTATAAGAATGTGAAATATTCTTGCTGTCAGGAGTAATATAAGTACGCAGATTAAACCAGAAATTTTTATAATATTTCCCTACGGCAGCGGTATACATCCAGATACTGCTGCTGAAATAAAGCTGGCGGTAGCCTATTTCTGCTTCAAAACTATGGGGAAGATTGGCGTTCAGGGAAACTCCGGTACGGTACTTCGGAAACAAACCGACATCATCAGAATATCCTCCGCCAACATACAGATAGAACATCTTGGAAAGCCTTGGGTAAGCTTCCAGTTCAATTTGTGTACCTCCCTGGGCAAATTTATTGGCATAATTTCCGCGAAGAATTACAGAACCAATAGGAGTAATCCTCTTATAACTTACCCCCACAATATGCCAGTCATCATCAAACTGTTTGTCAAAATGAGAATAATTATAAACAATTCCTACTGCATTTTTAGAATTAAGTTCATTGATTCTTACCGCAAGAGCTCTTGCTTCAGTATTCTTAGGATTGATGGTCAAAAGAGTAGTTACAGCTTTATCTGCTTCCTCATAATGATCCATCCCAAAGTACACTTTCGCTTTCAGCAATAATAATGTTTCAGATTTAGGATGATAGGAGAGTCCTTTATCTAAGATTTCAATAGCTTTTGTATTCTGATCATTCCAGTATTCCAATGAAGCATAAGCCAGAAAATAATCCTCATCCTGAACCTCTCTTTTTCCAAGCTCTTCAAAGATAGCTCTTGCAGAAACCAGATCTTTGTTCCAGGTATACAGCCTTCCCAGGAAAACTGAAATATCTGTATAATTAGGAGCTTTTTCCAATGCCTCTTTAGCGAGAGCAATAGATGCAGGATAATCTTTCTGTTCAAAAGCAGTGTTTCGTGCCTTAACGAATAATTCATCAGCCGATAAATTCTGCTGACTATACATTGTGATGGGGAAAAGTAATGCAAATAAAAAGGTCGAATATCTTTTCATTGAAAGTTTAATTATTAATGAACTTCTGGTATCACAAATATATTGAACTTTTACATCACAACCCAGAGATTATTCGTCAAAACATATATTTTTTAGATTATTTTTCAATTAAATAACCCATAAAAAGCAGTTATGATGGAATAATTATTGCCGTAATTAAAAATATGTGATTTCTTTAAAAAATTCCATCATGAAAATAGCCACTTATAATGTTAATGGAGTCAACGGACGCCTGCCTGTCTTACTAAAATGGCTTAAAGAAGCCTCGCCGGATATTGTCTGTCTTCAGGAATTAAAAGCGCCTCAGGAACGTTTTCCGGTGGAAGAAATTAACAAAGCAGGTTATGAGGCTATCTGGAATGGACAAAAAAGCTGGAACGGAGTTGCTATACTCGCGAAAAACAAAGAAATTACGGAGGTACAAAGATCTTTACCCGGAGATCCCGAAGATATTCAAAGCCGTTATATTGAAGCGATCATTGATAAAATGGTAATCTGCTGTCTCTACCTCCCGAATGGCAATCCTTATCCCGGACCAAAATTCGATTATAAATTATCCTGGATTAAACGTTTTAAAAGAAGAACCAGCCAACTTATTACAATGGAACTTCCCGCTGTCCTTATCGGAGATTTTAATATCATTCCGGAATCCATTGATGTATACAAACCTGAACGCTGGGAAAATGATGCCCTGTACAGAATAGAGGTAAGAAAAGCTTACAAAGACCTTCAGAAAAAAGGATGGCTTGATTCAATGCGAAGTCTTTATCCTGAAGAAAAAATATATACCTTCTGGGATTACTTATATAAAGCTTACGATAGGGATGCAGGCATTAGGCTGGACCATATTTTACTGAGTCCTTATCTCCAGAAACGGCTGCAGTCTGGTGGAGTAGACAGCCATGTACGCGGATGGGAAAAAAGCAGCGATCATACTCCGGTATGGATTGAGCTCGCGGACGAATTGTAACTCAAGAAAACAAGATCATATATAGTCTATACTCCCGGTTTATAAAATCAGGAGTATACTATATAATAAGGTTGATTGAATATTAAGACTGTTTACGGCGGCGGCCGGAAACCTTTTTATCAAGATCCCTGATATCCTGTCTCAGCTCACGGAACATTTCTTTAAAATTATAGCTTTCATAGTCTCCAGGCTCAAAATCCTCCGGAAATATTCCTGAAGCATACTGCCAGATTTCTACAACTTCTTCAAACGGAATCTCATAAGGCTCATAAAAAGAGTTGTCAGCACTTACACAGATTGCATTTTCTTTTCTTTCCTTAAAACGTTTATAGGTAATACCATCATTCAACGTAACGAAAACATAGGTTTTCCCTTGTTTCAAATCATTGATTCCTTCCACATATTTTCCTACAATATAGGAACCGCTTCTGAATGGAGGCATAGAATCCCCATCTGCAGGAAATGCTCTGTATTTTCCGTTGGTAAGAAAGGGAAGAGCAATACGCTGAAGACTCTCAATATAATCTACATCACTGTAACCTTCCAGATATCCCATAGAAGCTTTTTGAGGAATAATTTCTATTGTATCATTTCCTTGCGCATCTACCGCTACCGGAAGAACAATTCTGTTATCAGGAAGTTTCAGCATATCATCCATAGGATATTTCTGAATATCTACCGACAGCATAAGATCAATACTTACATGAAAATATTTGGAGATTTTTACAAGCAGTTCGATAGGAGGTTCAGATATTCCGTTCTCATATTTTGAATACCGGACTCTGGAGATCATCAGTTCATCGGCTACATTTTGTTGGGAGAGCTTTCTCTTAGCTCTTAAGAAGCGTATATTATTTGAAAAAATTGACATTGATAAAAATATGTAAGCAAAAATACAAAATTTGAATGCGCCACCAACCACCGGAGCAGGTTTTACTATAAGATATAAGGAAATTTGACTGATCTCCTCTCCATTTTTACCAAAACGAGGAAATTTTCATACCCAAATATTCAATTTTCTCATGTCAAAAGGTGATTTCTAAACAAATATAGAAGGCTTTGCATAGGTTAAATAATAATCATTAATAAACGAAATTTAGTACCGAAATAATAACTCTAAATTTCACAAATTGAGTTATTATTTTTAACATTTAGTAAATCAATCACATATAAGTGAAAACCATATTTTTATTAAAATACATATATATTAATGAAATATTAAATAATAAAAACATATACTTAATTTATTGAAAATAATTTGCAATTGTAATATTATTATTCATATATTCGTGATGTAATAATCATATAAAATTATAGTTATGAAAAACTTAAAAAAATTAGACAGAAACGAACTAAAAACTATTTCAGGTAACGGATTATTAGATCCAATCGGCGGACTTCTAGGTGGACTAGGAGGAGTAGTTGGTGGAGTAGTAGGAGGTGTTGGAACTATCGTTGGTGGTGTAGTTACTGGCGTAGGATCTACAGTTGGTGGCGTATTAGGCGGTGTAAGCACTGTTGTAACTAACGCTTTATGCCAGACACAATGTGTTGTAAATGGTGTAATCCACATCAAATTACTTGAGTGTGGTTCTACTTGCTAGTCAGTAAGTATTACATGTAAAAAAATCAGACCGCTCTTTTCAGAGCGGTTTTTTTATGCCTCAAAATGAGCAGTTAATAAAATCAAACAATACACAGTTCAAAACATATACAGCTAAATGTTATTCATTTATGACAATATATTTTATTTCTCATGATTTCAAAAAAAGTATATTTGGAACTAGTCACCAGCCTAAATATTTATAAATGAAACTTATTAAAACAATACTCTTCATTTTATGGAGTATTCCTTGTTTTTCACAAACAAATACGGAAAAATATATTAGTGATGATGGTATATCGGTTGAAAAACCTGATGGTATCAAAACGTATAATGAAATTTATAACAGCGATAATATCATGAAGAAATTTACTTATTTCTATCAGAATATAAAGGGAGAAAAATTTCTAATAAAAAAAGGTAAGGAAATTATGCAGCCCGAAGGTTATAGTATTGCCGATTGGGAATTTGTGGAGATCGGTAAACAAGATAACGAAATCATAAATCATTTAATGTTAAAACCTAAGTTAGGAAATCCATTTGAAAGAATTGATCCTAACTATAACCAAACTGCCATAGAATACGAATATGTGATGGCTAACAGCAAATTTATGAGCACAGAAGAAACTGGGGCAATTGAGAACGAAATGAATGTCTGGATACATCCGCCAAGAAATAATTTTTTTGAAATTCTAGAAATTAACCCTTTTCCTTATATCAAGGCACCTTATCAAATAGGAACAAAATGGAATTGGAGACCATTGGTCAGACAAAAGATGGCTTGAATGGAAAGGGAATATTGAAAATCAATACACTTATGAAATAAAGGACAAGAAAAATATTTTAACAAAGTTGAGAAATTTAGAATGCTATATTGTTCATGCAATAGCCAATAGCAGAATTGGCAAAACTGAACTCATTTCTTACTTCAATCCCAAATTTGGTTTTGTAAAACTTGAATACACCAACATTGACAATACAAAAACCGTTCTTGAATTAGAGAAAGTAGAATAAGTTAACTAAAACAGAGTTCTTATCTTTGTTGGAAATGTTAACAAAATTGCATATATTCTATAAACAACTAAGAATTAAGAATCAATGACAGAGAAATTTTCAACAATAAACAGTACACTTTCACCCACTGGACTTGGACGACTTATTCAACGAAAGTATGGACTTACCGACAAAACGGAATGCAGCATATTTCGACTGGCTATGAATCATTTATATATTGTTCATGATGGCGAAAACCAATATGTTTTTAGAGTTTACACCCACAATTGGCGAACTCAATTAGAAATTGAAGAAGAATTAAGACTTTTAATTCTTTTAAAAGAAGCAGGTAAACAGGTTGCTTTTCCAATAGCTGATAAATCGAACAAATTCATTCAAGAAATTGAAGCTCCGGAAGGGACAAGATTTGGTGTTTTGTTTTCATTTGCTAAGGGTATAAAAACAGCAAAATTCTCACCCGAAACAAGCTTTCTGATAGGACAGGCATTAGCAAAAGTTCATCAATCCACAGAAAATATTGAACTGAAGAGAATGTCCTATAATGCTCAAAACCTTCTTAAGAAACCTGTTGTAAGAATAAAAGAATTCTATAGTAAAAATAGCAGCGAAATTGAATTTTTAGAAACCCTTTCTGCTTTTTTAACGCTAAAAATGGAAAATATTGACCAACAGAAAATGAGATATGGAACTGTTCATCTTGACGTTTGGTTTGACAATTTGCACATTGATAATGAAAAAGAAATAACATTTTTTGACTTTGATTTTTGTGGCAACGGCTATTTATGCTTTGACATTTCTTATTTCATGTTTCAGTTATTGTCAACCCATTTGAACGAAGAGGAATATCAGGTAAAGGCAGATAGCTTCATAAAAGGATATGAGACTGTAACTAAAATAAGTAATGAAGAAAAAAAGTTTTTACCTTACGCATGTTTAGCAATCATGACCTATTATATCAGTGTTCAGTGTGACAGATTTGATTATTGGACCAATATTTTCCTAAATGAAGATCATTTAAAAAGAACGGTGGGGAATTTAAAGCGATGGATGGCTTACCAAAAAATTGAGGTTAAATAATGACAGAAAAATATATGCAATAAATGACGATAAAATGTGATTGAAGTCAAGTTAGAAAAAGTAATTTAAAAATTAGAAAGTAAATGTGAAAAGACTTATTTTTATCTAGCATTTTAATCCTAAAAATCTATTTGAAAATCTAGAAAGGAATATCAAATAAAGCAACAATATAAAATAACAATTATGAAAAAAACAATTACTTTTTTTACTATTCTTTTAGCGATAGTAAATATTCAAGCTCAAGAAGATATTAATTTATTGACATACGAAAACACTCAGGATATTAATTTTTTTAACACTATTAAAAGTGGTGCTCAGGTTAAGGAATATGTAACAACGGGTAAAAATAGTGTGAAGGTGGGTGACACTTTAATATTAGGAACTCCGACTTCTGAAGAACTGAATACAAGAACTTACTCAGGGAGTTATGGAAATAAAGCAAGAGGGGGTATTGCACAATCAAGAAGTACTTCCAAAAAAACTTATGAATTTATACAAATGGGAAGACCTGCTGGATTTGGAAGTATTATGTCTGCTATGGGTGGTGAAGCACAGAATATGGCAGATAACAGCTTAAAAAATACTAAAGTTATTGTCAGAGAGATAAAAACATATCACAGAGGTAGTAAAAATAAACCTTTGTATGTAGTTATGGTTTTGGGAGAAATAAATGATAGAGCTTTTGGAATAAATAAATATTTAAGCGTCATGGATACGGAATTAGGGATTGAATCTGGTGAAATACTTTTAAAAAACAGAAAAATGACCAGAGATGAAGCGATTGCAAAATTAAAAGAAGCAAAAGAACTAGTGGAAATTGATATGATGACCAAAGAAAAGTTTGATGAATTAAAAAAAGAACTTGCACCGATTATTAACAATAATAACTAGTAATAATAATTATTACTAGAGGTTTAGAAATGATGAAGATTTATAGAAACAGCTTGCGTTATTAGTGCAAAAAGTAATAGCGAAATCTTATAAGCGATAACACTATGAATTATAAGATCATTTTGAGTTTTGAAACTAAAAGAATATTCAATTTAACATAATATAAATTATAGGATATTTATTATAATCCTGGAAGAGAGTACTAAGGACTCCAGAATCCCTTATTTTTATCATTTTCCTTTTAAATATTCTTTAACTGTTTCTAAGAACTCTTCCTTGGTCATAAACCGATCCAGAAAATCTTGCAGCCTTCCTTCGTTTTCAATCTCCTGAAAATAAACTTCATGATCTGTACTGTACACCACAGGATTTTCCTGGTCAGGATCTGTTGTGCAGACAAAAAAATGATCAGGATAACCGTAAAAATAAAATAGGCAAATAAATTCCATTTCAGAGCCTTCTACAATTTCTTTTACTTCATGCTCATCTATAAGGCCGTCCAATTCTTCGTAATCCTCTGTACCTTTCTTAAACGGCGTGAAAAACCAATCTCTCAGAAAATATTGACCATACGGTAATTCATGGTCAGAAAAATAATGTTCTAATAAATTCTTGTAAAAACCTTCCTGATCATTATGATATACGGTTTTATATTTTTCATAATACTCATCTATTCCGTAAACATCCCAATCTCTGTCATAAAGATGATGTCCAAATTTAATACTCCGCCAGTTCTCGGCAAAATTTTTGTCAATACTTACAGCGTCTATATTTCCTCCTAACTCTTTGATTTTATTCACAATACTCTCAGTCATATTCCTATAATTTATTTTTTTGCAATATATTATGTTAAATTGAAGCAATTAAGAACTCTCTCTGATCTTAAAATTACAAAATCTTGCCACATGACAGCTTTTATGATCATGAAACTCAATACCTTTATCCTAACCAAAAAATAAAATAGTATGAAACCTAAAATGATCTGGGCTAATCTGGCTGTAGCCGACCTTGAACGCACACAGAAATTTTATACTGAGCTGGGATTCAAGCCCAATAATCCGCACACTTCTAATGAATTGGTAAGCTTTTTTGTAGGTGAAAATGAATTTATTATTCACTTTTTCTTAAAAAACATCATAGAAAGGAACTTAAAAACAATGAAATTTGGAGATCCTCAAAGTTTCAATGAGATCATCTTTACCCTTTCTGCAACAAGTAAACAACAGGTAAATGAATGGGCTCAAGAGGTTAAAAATGCCGATGGAACTATTGTTTCAGAACCTGAAAGTTTTGGAGAAAATTATTACGGTTTTGTATTTGCAGACCCTGATGGACACAAATTTAATGTTTTTTATATGTAACCATTTGAAATATTTTTCTCTATATTTGACATTCAACAGATACATATGAACCGATCGAACTGTCTGCCTCCTCCGGCACCTTAATATTTTCAAATTAATTTGAAGTGTACTTATGTTGTTAACTAATTAACAACAAGATTATTTATGCTTCTAATTCTAACAAAAAAATTAATTCAAATCTTTTACAGTTCATTATCTAATGAAAAAATCATATTTATTATTGCATCTGGCCGTAGTACTGGCTGGCTTTACAGGGGTATTCGGAAAATTAATATCACTTAACGAAGGGCTTTTAACCTGGTACAGAGTTCTGTTTTCTTGTATTATTCTGTTTTTTATCCTGAAAATATTTAAAATTCCAAATACGACTTCAGGAAAAGAAAAACTGAAAATCGCTCAGGCAGGACTTCTTATTACTTTACATTGGGTACTTTTCTATGCAAGTATCAAATATTCCAATATATCAATTGGAGTTGTATGCTATTGTCTCACCAGCTTTTTTACAGCTTTATTGAAACCAGTTATTGACAAACAGAAATTCAAGCTATCAGAATTGGGACTCAGTACTTTGACACTTCTGGGAATCAGTCTCATCTTCCATTTCGATGCATCTTATCAAGTGGGAATTATTCTAGGGGTATTCTCTTCTGCAGTTGCTGCGCTTTATACTATTTATAATGAACGTCTGGTTCAGCGTTTTGACAGTATTATTATCAACTATTACCAGATGCTTGCCGGTACTGTATGCCTCGGAGCAATTTTGCCCATTTACCTCCTCTATTTCAAGGCAGATAGCATAGTTCCTGACTTAAAAAACACGGCTTATTTGGGGCTATTAGCACTTTTTTGTACTGTAGGACTTTATGTGATATTTGCAGAAGTTTTAAAGAAAATTCCAGCCTTTACGGTTAACTTAACCTTCAATCTGGAGCCGGTATATGCTATTATTATTGCTTTTTTATTTTTCGATGAAAGCAAAGAAGTTAATCTTTCGTTTTATATAGGATTGGCATTTATTATTGCTTCTGTAGTTTTGCAGACATTGATTTCGATGAAGAAAGCAAAATAATAAAGTAATCTAAATCATTTTATTTAAACAAAAACCGGACACTCAAATTAACTTTAAGTGTCCGATTTTATCTGTAATAAGCTGAAAAACACTACTTATTCATTCCCAAGCTATTATATAACTGCACCTGCCATATTCCCATAATCTCTTTAAGCATTACAAAAGTAAATGCTGCATTATAGCTGTTGGGAAAAACCGTTATTTCAGTATCTATAAAATCTGATACCTGCGGAATAGGTTTTAAGCCAAATATCTGAAACAGAGAAACAGATCTTTTCATATGAAAACCCGAAGTAACCAGATACACACTTGTAGGAGCCAGCTTCTTTATAATCGGACTTGAGAATTTTGCATTTTGATACGTATTCATGCTTTTATCCTCCTTAATAATATCAGCATCTGATACTCCCATTTTTTTAAAGTTATCACTGAATAATTCCGCTTCACTTGTATGTCCACTTCCCTTTCCGGAAATTACTATTTTACAAGGCGTATTGTTTTTCTTGAATTCATGATACAATTGATAGGCTGTAACAACTCTGGAATAAGACATCGTATGCAGTTTTTCTGTATTGTTAATATCTACAACTCCGCCTCCTAATACGACAATCACAGGATTCTGAGAAGCTGTATTCTTTATCTCAGAAGTATGGGTATAACTATTCTGCAGATATCCTGAGGCTAATTTACCCAGAAAACCATTTCCTATAAAGATGATGATTAAAACTAACGATATACCAATTCCTATTCTCAGATTTTTGCTTTTCCTTTTCCTTTTCAACAGCGCGATTATAACTACCGCAAGAAGTAATAAGAAATAAGGTTCTGCAAAAAGCTGTAAAACACGAAATAAAAAGTCTAGTAAAAATTTCATCTATGATAATATTGATTAATGTATAGAAAACACCGGACTGCAAAGGTAAGTATTTTCCTGAGGACTGTTTTTCTCAATACATTTTCAAGAATTTATTTGAAGGATTATAAGATGAAAATTTAAGATTTTCACAAAAAACTTAGGTATACTTATTATGCATAAAGCCTGGCTTAAAAAAACTTAAGTATTTAAAACTTTTGCACCTTTTGCGGTTAAAAATTATCAATATAAAAAATTTTGAGCTTTAATTTTATAATGAGAACAATTCCGTTTAATTTATCTTTCCGTTTACACAATTATTTTATACATTTGCAGTCATTAGACAACACACTTTTTAGTGTGCTAATAAAAATAACAAACCTACCCAATTGAAAAAGCAGAAAAGCATCACCATTTTTATGACCGTAATCCATATATTTTTGGACAGACATTTTTGTAAAGAAAAAACAAAAAATCCTTCTTAAATTCTAAGAAGTGGTCGGAACCTTAAACAGACAAAAACAAGATTGATATTCAATCTGTTCAATAACATCCGTCAGGAAGAAAAGAACTACTCGACTTTTCTTAGATAGATGATTATTTCCTTCTACAATAGCATTCTCGTAACGGCATATATTTCGGCCGCAAGCGGCCGAAACTATCCAACACCTTAATCTGGCAAGTTCACTTGCCCACTCTTAGCTCCCTAAAATAAAGCACCTCATCACATAAAACTTTGCGTTTTAAAAAAAAAATTCTCCCAATATCACGCAAATATCACAAATTAGTATACTCTAAAAACCCTCCAGGAAGTCATCAAAATCCGTCAACATACCTATAATTCATAACTCACTACCTCTTTTTCTAAAATAATCTGATTTTTGCTGACCGTCACCAGCACTTTATCTCCCGGCTCAAAACCACAATCCTGCAGCCACTTCCCTGCCATTCTGATCTCCGGAAAGAAAACTATTCTCCTGTAGGCTCTCTCAAATCCTTTATGGAAAACCGTAAGGTTACGATAGGTAATTATTTTATATTTACCCCGAATACTAATCATCTTTTTCATCTTTGTATTTTTCAGCAAATCAAGAAATAATTGCGGGGATATTATAGTTAAGAGAAGTATTTTTTATTCAGGAAGAGGAATATTTTAGAATATCATTTATTTTAAAAAGGAGCATTATTTTTTTGTTCTAAAGCTTTATATTTGTTATTATGAGTTACACAGATATGCAAAATAAAAAAATACACCAAGGTAGAAATATAAAGCGTTTCCGTGAAATGCTGGGCATCAAACAGGAAGCATTGGCTTTTGAGCTGGGTGATGACTGGAACCAGAAAAAAGTTTCCCTTTTAGAGCAAAAAGAAACCGTAGAATCTGATATTCTGGCACAAGTAGCACAAATTTTGAAAGTTCCCACAGAAGCGATTGAGAATTTTGATGAGGAGAATGCAATAAATATTATTTCTAACACCGCTTCTTTTGATAATTGTCAACAACCTGCCTTTTTTAATAATCAACCTACTTTTAATCCTCTTGATAAAATGGTTGAGCTTTATGAGCGTATGCTTGAACAGCAGAGGGAGATGATTGAGAAGTTAGAGAGGTTGATTGGGGGGGGAATAAATTAAAAGTATCCGCAAAATTCATATACATAATACAATGAAAGGAATTGAAGCTGAATTTTCTTTTTTTAAAGCTGGGCAGGGTTCGTTTTATGGTGGCCGGATATGGTATCGTGAAATTAACAAGATATTTACAGTTGTTTATGATTGTGGAACAAGTAGATTTATTTCAGGAAATAATCAATCTTTAAATAATGAAATAGATTATCTAAAACATAATCCATATTATCATGAACATAATAATGAGATTGAATTACTGTTTATATCTCATTTAGATTATGATCATGTATCTGGTTTAAAACGTCTATTGAGGGAGTTTAATGTAAAAAATATTATCTTGCCATATATTGAAAAACAGGATAGGCAATTTTTTTTAATTTCAATTTATGGTGATGATTCTGATGGTGGTATGTCTTTAGAAGATTATGCTTCCTTTATTGACAATCCTTCTTTATTTATTATACAAAATAGTGAGGGCACTAAAATCTATTTTATCAACCCTGACACCTCAGAAAAAACTGACTACCAAGGTTATGATGATAATGATAGCCAATCTAATTATGTTTATCCTCGAGGAACTCGTATTGATGCAAACATTGAAGAGCTTTCTATGCAAAATGTTCTCCTTTATGAGAATAATTTGCAGTTTTTTATTAAGCGAGATTGGGAGTTTACAACTTACGTTAAAAACATAAATCAAACTGCTATTAATAATTTGCATAATTGCCTAAGAAAAGAATTAAGAAAAAATATAGGGGATAATTTATCTCTTGATGATTTAAAAGAAATCATAATAAAAAAAAGAAAAGCAGCTCATGATTGCTATACTAGTTGTATCGGAGAAATCAATTCTCATGGACTTGTATTACTACATGGCCCAATTCGTTATGATAATTTATATGTTAGAACTTATTCTAATTGTGATTTAAAACATTATTACGAGTATTACCACTATCCTAGAATATTTCAATATATTGGAAGTAAAAGTCAAATGCTTTTAGGAACTCTTTTATTTGGTGATACTTCTATAAAACCTGATAACAACCCAATTAATTTCCCCCAAGCATTTAAAAATAAATTAGTTAATGTTCACATAGTTCAAGTGCCTCATCATGGTTCTTCTGAAAATTGGGATTTTGAAGAGTTTCAAGCATTAAATATTGGTGATAACATTCATCGTTGGAGAAATTCCATTACTACTGTATGCAATTTTGGTTATGGGAATACCTATGGTCATCCATCACACAACGTTCTACACGACCTTAGTTCTACAATTTTCTTAAATTCTCAATTTTCAAGATTGAATATTCAATACATATTTTAATTAATAATTGAACAGTTTTTTCAAAAAAAACTTGCGTAGCTAAATAACTACACATATATTTGTAGTCAAATAACTACACGATGAATTTAAGAAGAGATGTATTTCAAGCGATAGCAGATCCTACGAGACGATCTATATTGATGTTGGTGGCGGCACAGTCGATGACAGCGGGAGCTATTGCTTCTAATTTTGATACGGCGAGACCTACCGTTTCAAAGCATCTCCAGATCCTTACAGAATGCGAACTGCTAAGATCTGAACAAAACGGCCGCGAAATAATCTATCACCTAAATCCCAATAAAATGAAAGAAATAGCCGATTTTATAGAACCCTTCTGCAAAATGTGGGACGAGAAATTCAACAAGCTGGAAAGTGTAATGAAAGCGTACCAAAATAAAAATACGTGATGCGAGATACGGGTTATCGAGATTCATGGTGCGGGTTTTGGGATGTGCAGGATAAATGAATTGCAGTTTAAAATCTCAAAATCCTCACCCACAAAATAACTCGAATCTCTTAACCCGAAACGCGTAACACGCATCGAACCCTAAAACTCTCCTACTCTAATACACTAACACACACCAAAACTCAAAATATGGAACTTAAAACAAAAATTCACGCAGAAGACGGAAAACAGGAAATTTTCATCACCAGAGAATTTGATCTTCCGGTAGAACTCCTTTTCAAAGCGTATACAGAAGCTGAACTTTTCGAACAATGGATGGGCACCAAAGTGACAAAATTTGAAAACAAACAACACGGAAGTTATCGCTTTGAAACCTCCAATCCACAAGGTGACGTAGTTTTCAGCGCCAATGGAACCATTCACGAAGTGATAGATAATGAGAAAATAATAAGAACTTTTCAGATGGAAAACACTCCTTTTCCTGTTCAGATGGAATTTTTAGAATTTGAAAAAATCACGGATACCACAAGCAAAATCACAATCCAGACGATCTATAAATCTGTAGATTTCAGAGACCAGATGCTGAAATTACCATTCGCTCAGGGAATCAATATGGCTCATAACCGTTTACAGGAGTTGTTAGGTAGCAGGTAGCAGATAATAGGTTATAGGAAATACTTAAATCAAAATATGCGGGATGCGAGCTTCGAGATTTATATCCCACCCAAAACCCCAACTCTCCCACTCTAATACTCACAAACCCTCAAATATAAAACACCATGAATCCAAAAGTGAATTTCTTCTTTGATAAAAGCCAGCAATGGCACAAAGAATTTGAAAAATTAAGAACAATTGCTCTAAGCACAGACCTTGTAGAAGACCTAAAATGGGGCTGTCCCTGTTATACCTATGAAGGGAAAAATATTTTCCTGATCCACGGTTTTAAAGAATATTGTGCAATCCTTTTCTTTAAAGGAGCTTTGATGAAAGATCCGGATAAAATTCTGATCCATCAATCTAAAAATGTACAGGCTGCAAGACAGGTTCGTTTTACAGACGTAGAGCAAATCAATGATTTGGAAGCTATTCTTCGCAATTATATGTTTGAAGCCGTTGAAATTGAAGAATCAGGGGCTAAAGTTGAAATGAAAAAAACTAAAGAGTTTGAAATAGCTGAAGAGTTTCAAAATAAACTTGATCAGGATCCTGCATTACAAGAGGCTTTTAAAGCATTAACTCCCGGAAGACAAAGAGCCTATCTACTCCACTTTTCCTCTGCCAAACAGTCTAAAACCCGTGAAGCCCGCATTGAAAAATGCATTCCACAAATCATGGACGGAATAGGATTAAACGATTCACTATAAAAAATAAATCATGAACACACCACAACAATCACAAAAAAGAACAAAGATCATCTATTGGGTATTTACACTTTGGATGGCTCTGGGAATGGTTTCCACCGCAATTGTACAGCTGATAAAAAGTAAAGATGAACTGCTCAATTTCACCAATTTGGGGTATCCTTCTTACCTGATGACCATTATCGGAATATGGAAAATCCTAGGCGTTATTGCCATTCTGATTCCAAAACGTCTGCTATTAAAAGAATGGGCTTATGCAGGATTTTTCTTTGTCATGTCAGGAGCTGTAGTTTCCCATCTTATCGTGGGTGATACAGCAGGAAGAACCTTTCCGGCAGTATTATTATTGGCCCTGGTCATTATTTCCTGGTATTTCAGACCTGCAGACAGAAAAATTACCATTATTGATTAATCTTTAGATAAAAAACACAGAAATTTTATCGAAGATAAAATCCTCGCGCCTTAAAAAAACTCTTATTTGCAAAACTTGCGTCTTTGCGATTCTCCAACACTACAAACCAATTCAATCAATAATAAAACAAAATTTGATATGAAAAAGAAACTGACCCCAGAACAAACCAACGAACTTTTACAAACATTAAAAGCCCGTTTTGAAAAAAACATGAACCGTCATAAGGATCTGAAATGGGAAAAAATCCACCAAAAACTGGAAGCCAACCCTGAAAAAATCTGGTCTTTATACGAAATGGAAACTACAGAAGGTGAACCCGACATCATAGATTACAATAAGAAAACAGATGAATATTCTTTCGTTGACTGTTCTCCGGAAAGCCCGAAACGCAGAAGCCTTTGCTATGATTACCCAGCCTGGGATGCCAGAAAAGCCAACAAACCGGAAAGCAACGCCATCGACAAAGCTAAAGAAATGGGTATTGAACTTTTAACAGAGGAACAATACCGCAGCCTTCAGGAACTTGGAAAGTTCGATCAAAAGACCTCAAGCTGGATAAAAACGCCATCACAGGTAAGAGAACTTGGAGGCGCTCTCTTCTGTGACAGACGATACAACACCGTATTCACCTACCACAATGGTGCAGATTCTTATTATGCAGCAAGAGGGTTTAGAGGAATACTAAAAATATAAGAAGAATTATCTTTATCAGAATACATTAGGAATCTCTCAACCAGGGAGATTCCACACTCCAGAAGATAATTTTTACGCCAAGATAGTTTTCAGCATATTCTACAAATTCTTCTTTGGTAAAGGGCTTTTTCGTTTTCGGATTTGTATAAGTGAGAGTCGGTTCCTGAACCGCCATAGCGACTAAAGGCAGCTTTCCCTTGTATTGATTAAAAAAAGGATAAGAGTTTTTCATCTGGCCTTTTTTATTCGGAACAATATCTGGCCCTCCCAGCCCTATATTATTTTTATAAGCAAAATCAAACAGCCTGGACATATATTGATGGTCATTGTTCCATTCACAGGGAAAGAAATTGACATATTGCAGTACATTGGATTGATGGAAAGCATTTCTCGCAAACTTCAGATTTTCCAGTTCAGCCTGAAAATAACGGTCACAGCTAAAACCTGTTTTATCTGCTTTCATTTCTATATCTATTGATGTTTCGGGAAGATTAATCCCTTGAATTTTGCCATCAAACTTCTGTGCCAGCGCTCCTATCAACTTCTGAAATCGCTCCCGGACAGCAGGATTCCATTGTTGGGTAACCCATCCGCTTCCAACAGGTTTATTTTCTCCCGGATTATCATATTGAGGAACCAATCCTCCTGCATACTCTTTATCATTCAACACATAATCAGGAACATATCTGGCCTGTGGCTCAAAAAACCTGTCCTGAAGCTGGATAAATAATTTTCTATTGATAGAAGTTAAATAGTCCAAGTCTTTTTCAATCACAGAAAAATCATACACATCTTTTGAGGTTTCCAAAGCTCTCCAGTTGTAAACAATCTGCACTCCTCCGATATCCTGACGGGTAATCATTTTTTCTATTTTCCTAAGGTCTCCTGAAGAAGTATAAATATAATTCTGAGGGGTCTGAGCCGATATAAAATGTAAACCGAGCATAAACAATCCCAGCCCTAGCGCTTTAGTCATCTTTTTCATTAAAATCAATTTTGCATAGTCAATCATTTTCCGTGCCTAAATCCGTTTAATACCAGAGACCATGGTAGAAACTGAGTATAGTGATAGAGAAATAAGGATTAATTAAATAGATCAACCCCTATTAAATTACTATTTTTTCTTAAAATTTCTTTTCTGGATATTAATTCTCACCATAAAATCATTATCTCTTCATATCCTATTTTTAATATAAAAGTAGGGCCTACTATACAGAAACGTTATTGAATATAGGTTTGCGAAGTTTTGCAAATATCAAGGTAACGATTTGGTAATGGTGTACATTTCACTTGATTTCAAAGAATTGCCTTCATAACTCTATAGTATAAAATTACGAAATTTATAAAAACTGTGAGCCATTAACGGAAAGTAAGGATCTCCCAAAAATTCACGTGCCATGAAGATTAAATCCGCATCACCGTTAATTAATATCTTTTCTGCTTGCTGGGCAGAAGTAATTAAACCTACAGTCCCTACCGCAATCGCATCATTTACAGATCGTTTTATCTTACTTGCTAATGGAAGTTGATATCCGGATCCTACAGGTATTTTTGCACCAGGAATCGTTCCCCCTGTAGACACATCAACAATATCTATCCCTGCTTCTGCCAGTTTCTCACTTAACCATACTGAATCTTCAGATGTCCACCCACCCTCTGTCCAATCGGTAGCAGAAATACGTACCGTTATTGGGAGCTCTGCACCCCAGACATCGTTAACTTTTTTAATAGTTTCAAAAAGCATCTTTGCACGATTTCCGCCGTAATTGTCAGTGCGCTGATTTGTAAGTGGTGAAAGAAACTCATTAAGTAGGTAACCATGTGCACTGTGGATTTCTATCAGCTGAAATCTAGCGTCCAAGGCTCTTTTCGATGCATCAACAAAGCACTGCTGAATGGCTTCAATTTCAATAAGATCCATTTATTAAAAATACTCGAAGTATTTTAGAATATGCACAAAATATGTACGAATCAATTTATTCAGATATTTTTCAGACATCTTTATCGAACCTTCTTTATGATGAAAGAGGTAGTATTCTCAAAAGCGGGATTCATGTTCTTTCATTGAAGTTTTTACCTATATTTGCGTGGTTTAATTCTTCTGAATTTCAGGATAAAACCGCTGACTCCATCGTCAAATATCAGAAATTAGTTAAATAAATAATTATGAAATATCAAGCGATATTTATCGTTTTGTTATCATCTGTACACCTCTTTTTTGCTCAGGTACTTGATAATAATTTTGGAACCAATGGAAAAATGGTTTATGACATCAATGCAAACTCAAATCTTGAGAAAATAGGGTCGATGATTGCTGTGAGCAACAGTAAAATACTGGTTGGAGGTACTGACAATACCAGCGCTTATCTTGTGAGACACAATTCTGACGGTTCTTTTGACACTTCTTTTCAGAGCAACGGAATCAAACAGCTTCCGTTTAAATCAATTGAAAAAATATTAAAGACAAGCAACAACGAGATAATCATTCTCGGAACTAAGCTTGCCACCGACGGCTATTTTAACATCATCGTCTGTAAAGTTGATGAAAATGGAAATTATGTTACAAATTTCGGTACAAACGGTATTCTGGAAATCAATTTTGGCGCTCAGTCAGATGACAATGTCTTTAACGGTGAACTGCAATCTGACGGAAAAATAATTGTGGTCGGTAACAAAAGAGGCACGAATGCACTTACAGAAGGTTACGTTTTACGTTTATTACAGAACGGTCAATTTGATACTACGTTTAATAATACCGGACTATTCACTATTGCACCTGTTAATCACCGCCATTATTTGAATGCCGTAAATATTGCTCCAAATGGAACAATCGTTTGTTCAGGCTATCTTTTGCTGACGACAGGCTCCAACCAAAGTAGAATGTTTATATTAAGATTGTTACCAAACGGAACTTTGGATACTTCATTTGCCACCGTAGGATACAGATATTTTAATGTTACGAATATAGGTAGCTCTCTGTCAAATTCCAATATTGTTTTAAGTGACGGAAGTATTTTATTGGGCGGAGAATCATTCTCATCAAGCAATAACAATGTTTTATCTAACTTTACAATAATAAAATTCAATGTGGATGGTTCTTTTGAAAATTCTTTCGGAACGAACGGTGTTGTACAGACACTTCTTCCAAGTATCGGAGGTCAGCTGAGAAATATGAAATTAGATTCTTCAAATAATATTATCGCAGTTGGTTCTACGTACTCGGCGACCAATGGTAATGAAAATTTTGCGATGATGAAATTTAATCTATCTGGGATTTTAGATACACAATTCGGAAATTCCGGTGTTGTAATTACAGATTTTTCAGGATTTCAGGATATTCCGTATTCATCATTGGTTTTTGATTCAAAAATAATTCTTGCAGGATTTGCTTCTTCTTCAGATTTTCCCGGCAACAGCAAATTTGCACTTGCACAATACACATACAATAACTTAGGAATTGTTGAGCCTAAAAAAGCAGATAACTTCAAGATTTTCCCGACAGTTTTTTCAGACAATATTAATATAAAATGTGAAAAAGAGACCAAAGTAAGCGTTGGTATTTTTGATTATTCGGGTAAACTTATTTATGAAAAAGAAAATTTCAGATGCTCTCAAACTCTGGAACAGCTGCAACTGCCGATCTCAAAGCAAGGAGTATATTGGTCACAAATCAATTCAGGAAATAAAATTTCTGTTCAGAAATTGATAAAGAAGTAATATTGGAGTTGCTAACTTTCTTAGGACATAATTTTTATACTCTTTAACTTTAAGAGTATGAAAAAGATCAGAAAAAAGTACCGAATTATTTATGCAATATTACAACGGGAAATTGATTTTAATATAAGCTTATTAGTAGTAGGAAAAATTTATTTACATCACGAATTTAATTGTACCAACGTTTCCAAATCAGCAATTAATTGTTTCGACATTTGTTCGCTATTGACTACAAACCATCCTTTTAAGGGTGGTTTGTATTTTTTGTTCCCTTTTGAAAAATAAAAAGGTAGATACTGAATTAGTCATAAAAAGAGATCAAGCACAAAAGTTTGATTAATCTAAAGAGGAGAAATGTTCTATCCTTTACCCTTCTATGCTTCTTTTGTCAAAAAAGGCTAAGATCTCTCTATAATGATTCATTATTGTTTTTCTTAAGATAGAAAATGATTTAAAATCGGCTTCTTCGACTTTTCTGAACCAATGTGCCAATTTAGTCATCTGTACAGATTTTATCAGGTGCTGATTGTATATCCTTCTAAGTCATCTGTTAACTTTTGTAAAGTAAATATCTACTTGTTGCTAAAAGTTGTTTCCAGCTGTTTCCATTCTCAAAACTCTGTATATCCTGGTTTCCTTCTGAGAGATCTCCAATAGCATTATTTTCCATTTCAATAGCTTCCCTATGGTGTTTGATCTCTAAGTTCCTGAAGAGCCTCCGCAGTTAATTTTTGTACATGAAACGATCTATTACCTGTAAAGCGTTAGGAAAGCTCCGTTTTGCAATAAGTTTCATTGATGCTATAGTATCAAGAGTAATTTCTTTTACCTTCAGCCGAAGCCTTCTGTCTATTTTTAAAAGATGTTCTACAACGGTATCACTCCTGGTACTTTTAATAATACCTACAATACTACCTTCTCTACCTTTTTTGCTCTTTTTGAAGTAAGAGCAGTATAAAACTCGCCATCTGATAAAAAGACTTCATCAATTGTTCTAAGATATTTTCAGGGAAAATAAGCCAACATTCAGCGTATGGTTTCTGTTGCCAAAACTGAGACTGATCCCATTTATGATACTAATATAAAATATTATTTTGATGAATTGATTATTAATTCACACTGTCTTATCTCTGTTAAAAATACGTGTTACTGCAACTACAGAATAGCGAGGTCAAAAAACTTTTATAGGGACCAAAAAACAATGAAATTTGCACTCTAAAGAATATAAATGATGATTGGAATCAAAAAAAATATACCAAGAAAACAGTATAGAAAAAATGTAAAAGAATGTAGTTGATTTAAAATAAACTACAAAAAAGCATTGCGAAAATATGTTTTCTAAGTTGTAACCATATTAATAATTCACTAATTGACAGCACGATAAAAGAGGACGAAAATCAATAATTACTCAAAAGAAATAGAATTCTATTTAACTACAATAAGTCTATCAGGAACAAACTTTCCCTCCAATCATCAATTTTATAAAAACTAATTTCCAATAATAATGAAAGTACCATTAAAAACAATATTTAGCTGGTTTGAAAAGGGTGATATACCCACAGAACATCAGTTTCAGCAGACCTTTTCTTCATTCCGTCATTTAGATGAAAAAATCGAGATGGATGAGGTAACAGGTTTAAATGAAACTTTTCAAAAAACGGTATCCAGCACAACTTTTACAAATCATCTGCAAGATGAAAGCGCACACAATTTAGTGCTCGCAAGACTTAATGCATCCAATCTTACTGCTAGAAATGTAGAAGAATGGAAAGAAAAATTAAAGATCAAACTAGCAGCCACTATAGACGATGGTGAAGAGACCGGAAATGTCTATACAAAGGAGCAAATAGAGGAAATTGTAAATATACTTCAGGCAAAAGATAATGAAATGCTTGAGCTGATAGCAAAAATCAACGAAATACTAACTTCGAATGATGATGATCTTGATAAGCTTCAGAAAATCGTAGACTACATCAAAGAAAACAGGGAGCAGATAGAATTGCTTAAAAGTTCAGGAGCAAATTCTTCCTTTGGAGGAATTTTAAGGCCTACTGATCATATTATTGTTAAACCTGGATCAGCAAAATGGTTTTGGGCAGGGAGTGGAGTCTACGAAAATGCTTCAGGAGTTAAGATTGAAAATTTCGGAATAATTTCTTTTGACGGTTTGATTTGGTCTGTTCTGGAGGTTAATATGCCTGGAGGTGGAACAGATGGTTTTATTGATTTAACACAAGAAGATTAAAATGAGATATACAGGAAGAATTTATTTTACAAATTATGAAAGATCAGATAAAGAAGTTGCAGATAACTTCATTTATCCCGTGATGTTCTTCATTAAAAATGAAGATGGAAAAATCATTAAACAGATTGCATATTCAGCTTTAGGAGAAAAGTCAGAAAGTGAATATGGAACTGGTGGGGGAAACGGAGGAGCCAATGGAATTGTTTTCCGCGCAAAATCTGAAATACCTGCATCATTCGTAAAATCATTTGGAAGCGAAGTTAAAATAGTTTTTTCGTGGTCATCCATCGACAGCGTTGATGGTAGTGAGACTGGCGGAGGAACTGCGAGTATTTTAAAGGGAAATACGATTCTATTTAATAAAAACATTAATCAGGGAGTCAATGAGATAGATATCACGTCATATATTTTGGCGGGAGACAATACAATAACACTTAGTATCACCGATAGTTATGGAAATAATAGGAAATTAAAATATGACATTCAAACAATAGCACTTGCTTTAAGTACTACCTACGACAAGACCACTATTAATTCGGGACCAATCATTTTTCGATATATTCCAACCGGGAATGTAGAGAAGACGATTCATTTCAAATTAAATGGATCAGATCTTCCACCAGTAGTTACTTCAATAAATAACAAAGAGCTTCTTTATGAAATTCCTGCACAGTCGCACGGAGTTCATATTTTAGAGGTGTATATGACCGCTGATTTGTCAGGAGAAATCATTGAAAGTAATCACTTATTTACAGATATCATCAGTGCTGTTGCTGGTAATTTAACACCTCTGGTTTCTTCAGCAAATAATGTTGTTGCTAATCAATATGCTCCAGCTTCGATTGAATATCTGGTGTATTCACCATCATCAAATTATAGTGATGTTGAGATTTTGGTCGACGGCTTGAAGGTTTCAGAATTGGTAGTAAATAGAAGTTTGCAGAAGTTCACTTATACATTTATGGACTCAGGTGCGCACACTGTAACTTTTAAATGTGGCAATGTCACGAAAAATACTTCAGTAGTTGTAACTGCATTTGATATTCAAGTTGAAGCCGAAACGTTAGGCCTGGAATTATTTTTAAGCAGTCGAAACAGAAGCAATTCAGAGATTAACAAAAACGAGTGGAAATACAAAAACCTGTCATGTACTCTTACTGATTTTGATTTCAGCACCAATGGATGGATTCAGGATTCAAAGGGTTCTGTGGCGCTTAAAGTGAGTGGAAATGCAAGGGTTGAGATTCCTTTCAAAATTTTTGAAAATGATTTTAAAACAGGTGGTAAAACATTAGAATTTGAGTTTTCAACTTCAGATATAAAAAACAGTGACAGTACTATTTTTTCTTGTAAAAATGGAAATGTTGGATTTGTTGCTACCTCAAATTCGTTTTTGTTCAGTTCTGAGCAGGACGGTACTTCCATATTTTTTAAAGAAGAGGAAAGGATCCGTGTAAGTGTAGTCGTTACAAAAGTTGCAGATCAAAGATTGGTATTTGTGTATATCAATGGAATTATATCTTCATTATATCAGTATAATTCATTAGACAGCTTTTTACAACAAGCTCCTCAAAACATTACCATTGGAAGCAGTGATTGTACTATTAATCTATATAATATCAGGGTTTATAATAATAATCTAAACGCCGATCAGATGTTGTCGAATTTTATTGCTGACATGGATAACCTGGTTGAAAAAGTCAACATTTATGAGAGAAATAAATTGTACGATGCATTTGGAAATTTGTCCTACGATAAATGTTTACAATCAATTCCATGCTTAACTATTGTTGGAGATCTGCCAACTTATAAAGGCGATAAAAAAACAATTGTTGGTGAGTATGAAAATGCTCAAGATCCTACAAAATCGTTTTCTTATGTAAATGCGAGTGTTGATGTTCAGGGTACATCATCACAATATTATCCCCGAAAAAACTTTAAAATAAAATTTAATGGAGGCTTTAAAAATGGAGAATTAGTTTCTTCCAAGTATAAGCTTCGTGATAATTCATTGGCGGAAAAGACATTTACTTTTAAAGCTGACTTCATGGAGTCTTCAGGTTCTCACAACATTGGTTTGGCGAGGCTTGCACAAGATTCTTTGAATCAATTGGGTTATTTAGTTCCACCACAATTAGTTAATCCTAATATCCGTACTACGATGGATGGGTTTCCAATGCTTATATTTCACAGAGCGACACCAGATTCGGAGCGTATTTTCTTAGGAAAATATAATTTTAATAATGATAAGTCTAATGAAGCAACAACGGGTTTTACAGGGGGTCAGGAATGCTGGGAATTTTTAAACAATACGTCTGATAATACATTATTTATTGCTACAGATTTTCAAAGTGTAGACGAAAATGGTAAGCATTTATGGAAAAATGATTTTGAGGGAAGATATCCGGAAGATAATGAAGATACTTCGAATCTTGAAGCTTTGCATACATGGATTGTGAGTTGCAAAAACAATCCTGCAAAATTCAAAACCGAGGCTCCAGATCATTTTAATATTCAGTTTTTACTGTTTTATTATGTATTTACTGAATTTTTTGCAATGGTTGATCAGCGCGCTAAAAATCAAATGTTTGCGATGTATCCGGATGCACAAGGAAACAACCGTTGGTATCTTATTTTTTATGATAATGATACGGTTTTAGGTCTTAACAACGAAGGCCACAATGTGTATGATTACTGGGTGGAAGCCCACGACCAAGTAGGAAGTGGTTTTGTCTGGAATGGCGCACTTTCAGAGCTTTGGAAATTGGTTGAAGTTGCTTTTGATACTGAGATTACCGCATTATACCAGCAAATGAGAACTTCTGGAATTCTGACTTATGATAAGTGCAACAGTTATTTTAACACATTAGAATCTGACAAATGGGCGGAAAGTATTTTTAATGAAGATGCGAAATATAAATATATAGATCCTTTGGTGATAGCCGGGAATGGAAGTTACTTATACACCGCACAAGGTTCAAGAAAATCACACAGGAATTATTGGTTATTAAATAGATTCAGATATATGGACGGAAAGTATGACACCTCTACTTTCTCTTCTGATTATATCACGATGAGACTTTATACACCTTCGGGCACGCCTGCAGTTCCTCCAAATGCTAATTTTTTATTAACGGCTCAGAAAGACGGATATACGAAAATTAAGTTTGGTTCTTATATCAATAGGGCAAGATTGCGAAAAAATGTTGCATCCTTAGTTCAAGCTCCGGCTATTACTTTTAACGATACAGAAACCATTATCTATGGTGCATCTGCAATTAAAGATCTTGGAGATTTGTCAGGAAAGTATCTTGGTACTTTAGATGTTTCAAAAGCGATGAATTTGTCGAGACTTCGAATTGGAAGTCAAATTTTAGGTTATTCAAATCAAAATTTGAGAAACTTGTTTATTGGTAATAATACAATTCTGGAAGAGTTGGATGTAACGAATTGTCCAAATCTAAAACAGTCATTAGATCTTACTGCTTGTACAAGTATTAAAAGAGTTTCTGCTGCAGGAACAGGAATATCGTCGGTATTATTGCCAAAAGGTGGTTTGCTTGCTTCCTTAATTTTGCCAAGCACAGCAAGTACTTTAATATTAGATAATCAAAAATTTATTACCTATTCTAACTTAACTTTTACAGCAAGTTCAATTAAAACACTTGTTATCAAAGACTGCCCTTTAATTAATGTTAATGACATTGTTTCAAATCTTAAAAATTTGAGCAGAGTGAGAGTTAATAATCTAAATGGAAGTAGTGCTTCGAGTGAGATGTTTTTCCCAATTATCAATGCTAAGGGGATTGATGATTCAGGTAACACAACGCCTCATTCTGTAGTTGAAGGAACTTGGAACTTTACTACCATATATCAAGAAGATAAAGATTTCATGGAAGCCAATTGGCCAGACTTTAAATTTACATTTTCAAATGTTGCCACTTTCATTCAAATTTCGAGTGCGACCAGGAAAGCTACATTATTAAATGTCTTTAATACCAACGGTGATGGAGAACTTAGTTTTGCGGAAGCAAGAGCTGTTATCAATATTCCTGCTGACACTTTCAACACATCTGTTAATACCTCGAGAAAGCTTTCTAACAGTTTTGATGAGTTTAGATTTTTCACGAATGTGGAGACAATTGGAGATAGAGCATTCAATTCAAATTCAAATGAAAATGAATTGGAAAGTATTATTTTTCCTCCCAATATAAAGAAGATAGGTTCTAATGCATTTTACTTTAAGTATAATGCTGTTGTAGTCGGAAATTTTGATAAGCTAGAGGAACTTGGCGAAATTCCATTTTATGGAAAATACTTCGATATTAATTTATTTAAGAATGTTAAGATTTATACAACAAATTCATTTCAGTTCATGTATCCGAGAGCGGGGAAATATAACCTTCCTTATATCACGAGAATTTTCAAAAATATGCTTACTAATAATGTAAATAATTATACTGTTGAAGAGCTTGTTTCCAATCTTGTTGATTTATCCGGGTGTACGAGCTTAGAAAGAATGGATTCGTATGGTTTGACTCTAAAGCCTCTTAGGGGAGAGAATGAAGTTACTATTATTCTTCCGGCTTCAATTAACTACATAGAAAATTACTGCATGCCTATGTACCCAGCTGCAGGCCAATTTGGCGTTACAAGAGTAATAATTAAAGTATTGGCAACAACGCCTCCTATTTTGGTGGGAACTAATTTTGTTGCTGACGGGATAATAATAGATACAGTAGAAATTCATGTACCCGCAGCAAGCGTTTCTGCTTATAAAACGGCAACCAATTGGAGCTATTTTGCCGCAAAAATTTATCCGATAACATAATAATAAAATATGACACAGACAGACAATATAATTAAAGCAGATCCTGGGAAATGCTTTAAAAGAAAAATAGATGGAGTTGTTTTTGGCGATGAAATCTATTTGGGAACAACTTATTATCTTGATGGAATAAGACTTCAAGAACCCATTCAGGAAACTCCTGATGATTTTGAAGAAATTGATATCGAGGTTCAAACAGAAGAAATTAATTAAAAGATGACAAATTTAATTAATTATTTCCCAAACTGAGATTTATAACTAGTCCTGACAATATAATAAAGATTTTAGGACAAAATAAATAATTATAAAATTTACATGTTTAAAAATCTCAAAATACTACTATTTTAAATACATGTTTTCATCCGTGAAAAAAGCCTTCCCACAAGAAGGCTTTCACATCCCTTGCTCCCCCTTCCACACATTTTTAAAAGAAAACTCAAACTTCCCTATTACTTTATCAAACCTCAAATACCACTGATAATTAAGATCAACAGGGAAAATAAAAAATTGCTTGGAAAAAATAAGAAAATCCCGCAAAAGTGGGATTTTCTTATATCAATTCAACTTCAAAAACTTTCTGAAGAAAGAAATGAATTTTACAAATATGAAAAGTTAATTTTATATCACTATTTCATATCAGGTGGAATATCTAATCTTTCAACGTACTGGTTGAAAGGAATATCTAAATGATCTATTTTATTGGCTTTATTAATATTTTCCAATAATAATTTATTCATCAAAGCCAAAAACAAAGAATATTCTAAATTACTTTGAGCATAATTTTCTTGGATAAAAACTTCATTTCTCCTTCTATCATCTTCCAAAACAATTACATTATTCAATTTAACATCTGGAGATACTTTGTTATTTTTCCTATCTTCTAAAGAAATTTTGTAAAGCAGCTGACCCAACATTTTACTTGTTTGGTTATCTATTTTAAATTCATAGCTTCCTTTTAAATCATAGGGATAATAAATATTTGACTTAATCATTCCCGATTGACTTATCTGAACATCATATTCAAACAGATGACTATTGCTGAAATTTGTTTCTCCGAGAACATTCGAAACATATATATTATTATAATTCTTTTGTTCTAAAACAAATTTGTATGGTCTGAATTCTTTTAATTTATCTGCAAATATTATATTACTTTTATTTCCGTCAGTTTTGTATATAAATTCCATATTTGAGGGTGTACTATATGTTATAGTTGAAGGAGTTTCCAGGAGAAATGAATACTGATTTTCATTCTTAAAATAATACTTCCATATTCCCTTTTTTCTCCTTGCACTGTACTAAAGCACTAACTAAAGCTAAATTAATACCTAAAGCCATCAATGCTTTTATCAATGGAATCTTTTGTAACATTTTGTTTTACAGATTTATAATATTGTTGTAAAATTGGCGATATATACTGAGTTCCTGCACTATGATTTTGTTTTTCCTGATAAGAAACAGGGTTTGGATAGATTTTGATATCGTATATGAAGAGCAGCGGCCTACAAATATTTCAGATAGTTCAATTTTGTATTTAACCCGCATTTTGCCAAAATACTGTTATCTGCAGAATCATTTATTAATTAATTTTCAAATTTTATTGGTTCGCTCCATAGGATTTCATATTTATTGTTCTCGACTTTTTCCCAGTAAGATCCAAAAGAATAATATTTATTGGGAAAAATAATTTTTCTGAATCCAATTTTGAAATATTTCCTTTTTGAATTAGGACTTCTTGTCACCAGTAATTTATATTTTTCAGAAGTATTTTTTTCAAACTTTATATATACAGGAAAGTTAGAATCACATCTAAAAGTTTCAAACGAAAAATCATTGTTGTCAAGTATGAAGTTGCTATTGTATGAGCAACTCATAATTCCATATAATTTATTATTGTTTTTATTTTTTATAAATTGAATTTCGACTTCTTGACCCCTTTTTTCAGGGTGGTATTCTTTTAAGTATTGATTATTATTTCGATTTAAATTTATATTCACAGTTTTAATATCCATTTCTAATTCTGGTTTTTCTTTGCAAGAAAATATTAAAAATAACATTGATAAAAATAGTGATAACCTCATTTGGAATAAGAATTTTGTGATATTGCGGTGGAACTAATTTACGATAAAATCAATGGAATAAATCTTTTTGAGAATAAATCTCATTATAAATAGAAGAAATGGCTATGACTATTATTTCATTCTTTTTTGAGGGCTAATCTATAATGTTTTAATCTACTTTCTCTAATTCAAGAACGGTTTTGGTTTGGTCAATATTGGTGTATTCAAGTTTTACAAAACCATATTTGGGATTGAAATAAGAAATAAGTTCAGTTTTACCAACTCTGCTATTTGCTATTGCATGAACAATATAGCATTCTAAATTCCCCAACTTCGTTACTATATTTTTTTTGTCCTTTATTTCATAAGTGTATCGATTTTCAATACTTCCTTTCCATTCAAGCCATCTCTTTTCTGACCAATGATCTCCAATTTCCAGACTCCAGTTCCATTTTGTTCCTATCTGATAAGGTGCTTTGATGTAAGGAAAAGGATTAATTTCTAAAATTTTAAAAAAATCATTTCTTGGCGGATGTATCCAGACGTTCATTTCGTTCTCAATTGCACCGGTTTCTTCTGTGCTCAGAAATTCGCTATTAGCCATAACATACTCGTACCCTATCGCTGTTTGATTATAATCAGGATTAATTCTTTCAAACGGATTTCCTGGCCGAGGTCTTAGAATTAAATGATTTATGGTTTCCATATCTTGTTTACTGATCTCCACAAATTCCCAATCAGCAATACTATAACCTTCCGGCTGTAGAATTTCCTTTCCTTTTTTTATCAGAAATTTCTCTCCTTTTATATTTTGATAGAAATAGGAGTAAATAAATTTCTTCCCTATTGTGTATATGATATTATTGCTGTTATAAACTTCATTGTACGTTCTGATGCCGTCAGGTTTTTCAACCGTTATACCATCATCAATAATATATTTTTCAGAATCCGTTTGTGAAAAACAAGAAATACTCAATAAAATGAATGGTATTATTTTAATAAGGTTCATTTATAAATATTTAGGCTGGTGATTGTTTCAAATATACTCTTTTTTGAACTCAAATCATCACCATTTAATTTGATAATGCTCTGTGATTTACCTAACTAAAAATCCTGTTTCATTATTCATAAAACAGGATAAAAACACAAATGATGAAAAAAAATGTCTCTTGATTGAGACGTTCTAAAATTAATTATTTTTACAATAATGACAAAAAATAGCTAAGAAAAAATCAATACTTCTCTACTATTCCCAGACAATTCAAGCCAAATATTCCCCTCCACCGCCATCTTCATCTGATCTGATCCTATCCCTCTTAACTTCACTGTTAATTCAATATTTAACATCATGGAAGATAATATTACCAAAATTTTCTCTATGTTGAAAAAGATGTAATCCATATAAAAACAATCATTTAAGGGAATCCAAACAGTCTATTCTGTTAATATATACGCAGATGATATAAAACTCAGCTATATTCCCTTTAAATAGCCAAAATTTGATTAAATTTACATCACCAATGCATAGAATTCATGCATTATAAAAACATCCAGAAAACTTCTATGAACAAGAAAAGTGCAACGATATACGACATTTCCAATAAGCTCAACGTAAGTGTTGCCACTGTTTCGAGAGCATTGAATGACCACCCAAGAATAAGCGTAGCAACCAAAGAGCTGGTCCGCAAAACGGCCAAGGAAATGAACTATAAGCAAAATAACCTTGCTAAAGCCTTAAAAAGTGGTGAAACCAAAAATGTAGGAATTATTGTTCCCTATATCAATACCAATTTTTTTTCCTCAGTAATACGGGGAATTGAGGAGGAACTCTCTCCACTTGGTTATCATGTCATTATCTGCCAGAGTCACGAAGATGTCAATATTGAAAAAAGACAGCTTAACACGTTGCTGAATGCTCAGGTAGATGGTATTTTCATGTCTGTATCCAAAACAACAACAGATATTAATCACATCAGAAACATTCTGGATACGTCCAATACTCCGATTATCTTTTTTGACAGAAAAAAGGATATCGCTGGCATCAGCACCGTAACGATTGATGATTATCGGGGCGGATATATGGCTACAGAACACCTCATCAAAGAGGGTTACAAGAATATCTGCCATTTTGCCGGAGATCTTAATCTTGAAATTTATCAGAACCGTCTTAATGGCTATAAACAAGCCCTAATTGATCATAATCTACCTGTAAAAGAGGATAATATCATTCTTACAGGCAGTTCTATTGATGAAGGAACGGAAGCTATCAAAAAGCTTTGGGGTAAAAAATCTGTTCCTGATGCTATATTTTCTTCCAGTGACTTTGCTGCTTTAGGTGCCTGTCAGGAATTAAAAAAGAGAAAAATAAAAATTCCTCAGGAAGTTGCTATTATTGGTTTTTCCAATGAACCATTTACCCAGTTTATGGAGCTTCCTATCAGTTCAGTGGATCAGACTCCAGTGTTGATGGGGAAAATGGCAGGACAGGTATTTTTAGAAAACGTAAAAGAAAACGGATCTGGCGTTTCTATTGAGAAAAAAGTTGTACTTACCCCGCAGCTTCATATCAGAAAGTCTTCAAAAAAGAAGTAATTTTTCTATACTTAAAAAATATCGATGCTATTGGATAGTCAATCACTTTATATTTTTCTTGGTGGCTTTGGTCAAATTATTTTATGGTTATCTTATAAAATATTGAAAAACAGAATAACTTACCTGATTGTATTGTTCTTCACCATTTTGATCGCATTATTTGGTTATTTAAATATCAATAGAGAAACGCTAAAAATGCCAAATGGCAATGCTGCTACGTTTGCATTTTTGCCTTTATTATATATGGTATATTACTGGATTCTAAGAAATTTATTTCTTATTATTTTCGGAAATGAACCTTTACTGACAGGCTATATGCAATCAAGCTGGGAGCAAGGTGAATACAGAAAATTACATATGGGCGATGCTGTTTTCACTATATTAACTCTTATATTACCTTTTTTAACAACTCTACTCTTCTAGCGAATTACCAATAAATAAAAGAAAATGCCTTCTACACTACGCAGAAAGCATTTCAATCCTAATTAGTATTTATAATAAAAAAACATTTTTATAAGCTCACCCCTCTTCTCCAGGGGATAAAATCATTTTGGTTTAAAACAGCAGCTTTGGTTTTCACTTCTCCACTGGCTATTTTGATGATAAACTCCAACAGTTCTTCTGCCTTTTCATCAATCGTTTTTTCTCCGGTGATGACATCGCCTGTATTAAAATCAATAATATCCGGCATTCTCTCGGAAAGAGAAGTGTTGGACGATATTTTTACCACAGGAACTACGGGATTTCCTGTCGGAGTTCCAAGCCCTGTCGTAAACAACACAACATTAGAGCCTGAGCCCACCAAAGCAGTGGTGCATTCTACATCGTTGCCAGGAGTACAGAGTAAATTCAGCCCTGGTTTCTGAATGTATTCGGTAAAATCAAGAACATCATTGATGGGAGATGAACCTCCTTTTTTAGCCGCTCCTGCAGATTTCATGGCATCAGTGATCAATCCATCTTTAATATTCCCCGGTGACGGATTCATATCAAAGCCAGATCCTGCAGCAACGACTGATTCTTCAAAGTCTTTCATTAACTGTAAAAATCTTTCCGCATCTTTTTCATTTACACAACGGTTCACCAGCTCCTGCTCTACTCCGCATAATTCAGGGAATTCAGAAAGAATTGTAGCACCTCCGATTCCTGCCATTAGATCTGACAGGCGTCCTAAAACCGGATTGGCAGAAATTCCTGAAAAACCATCTGAACCTCCACATTCCAGTCCTACTACCAGCTTTGAAATGGATGCCCGTTTTCTTTGGATTTCATTCGCTTTTTTAATGGCTTCATAAGAATCTTTGATGATCCCGCTCAGCATTTCATCCACTGTTCCAGATTTCTGCTGTTCATATATGATAATCGGTTTTTTACCGTTGGGACTGATCTTTTCAAGGGCATCTTTAAAAATCTGAACCTGCAAATTCTGACATCCAAGGCTCAAAACGGTTGCTCCGGCCACATTGGGATTATTGACGTAGCCTGCCAGTAAACGTCCCAATGCTTCGGCATCCTGGCGAATGCCGCCACAGCCTCCCTGGTGGGTAATGAATTTAACGTCAATATTTTTAAAAACTCTGGAATTCTGATCTTCTTCAGTTACAAGTTCTTCCTCTGAGTTATTGATCAGAGACCTCAGTAATAGCTGATGTTTTGTTACTTTTTCAAATAGAAGTTCTTTTTCGAAAACTTCTTTTAAAATCTCTACATTTCTGTTTTCGCAAAAAACCAAAGGGAAAAACAGCCATACATTTTCCGTTCCCACCTGTCCGTCTTCTCTGTGATAACCCATAAAAGTTCTATCCTTCCATTCCTCCACATCCGGAGCTGTCCAGGAAATAGTTTCTGTTTTGCCTTCTACTTTTGCACTTTGATGTTTTACATTTCCGGTGGTAATCACTTCTCCTTTTTGGATAGGCTGACTTGCTTTTCCCACCAAAACACCATACATGATAATGGAATCTCCTGCTGAAAGATTTTCTGTAACGAACTTATGTTTAGCCTTTGTATCTTTTATCATCTCATAAGTAAGATCATCCAGTGTAACCGTTTCACCTTGTGTAAGATCAACCAGTGCAACTGCTACATTATCATCAGGATTTACCTTCAGTACTTTCTTTTGCATAATATTTAAGAGTAAGATTGAATAAAGTTTTGATACGCTGTTTCCACATCATGATGGTCAATTTCCCACAATGCTTTTGCCACAGCCTCTTTCAAACCTTCAACGTTGGTAAGATCCGTATCCCAGAAAGAAGTTTCACATAATACCAGTTCTGCAACCTTTTGATAATCGTTTGCTGTCCAGATTTCTTTGAATCGGTTAATTATTGTCTCTTCATCATTCAACGGAAGGGCTCTCCCATCAAAACTTCCCTGGTAGAATCTGATTAAACTTGCCAAAGAGAAAGTTAAATTAAGTGGTAATTTCTGATTAATTTCTACGTACCTCAACAGACTCGGCAGAATTCTTACTTTAAATTTAGAAACAAAATACAAAGCGATGCTTGCAAGATAATGTTTAATAAAAGGATTTCTGAACCTGTCAAATACTTCTTCTGCAAACTCCTTCAGCTCATTTTCATCCAGGCCTAAAGTGGGGTTTACTTCATTAAAAATTGAATCTCTTAAAAACTGCCCTATAAATGGGTTGTCAATAGATTCTTTTACCGTTTCTTTTCCTGATAATAGTGCCGGAGCCAGCATTAAAGTATGGCCGCCGTTCAAAATTCTTACTTTTCTAAGACGGTAAGGCTGAATATCATCCACCACTAAAATCTGATCATTGATCTGATCAAAAGGGATTCTTTCTTTCAGATTTTTAGCATCCTGAATTACAAAAAGTAAAAATACTTCAGAAACAACCATCATCTGATCTTCATAATCCAACTGTTCTTCGTAGGATTCTGCATCATCTTTAGGATATCCCGGAACAATCCTGTCAACCAATGTATTGTGGAAATAATTACACTGTTCAATCCATTGCACAAAATCCTCTTTTAAATTCCATAATCTGGCATATTGAATAATAATCTCCTTTAATACAAAAGCATTATTTTCAATCAACTCACAAGGGATCATTCTTAATCCTTTATCTGATGATCCTTTGAAATATTTAAATCTTTCATATAATAAAACTGCCACTTTTGCCGGGAAGTTTTTGTGTGGACCGGAATATTGATCTTCAGTTTCATCATACACTATTCCCGTTTCTGTAGTATTGGAGAAAACAAATTCCAATTCTTCTTCTTTTGCCACTTCAAGAAATTCATCATAATTTGTATAGGGATTAATTGATTTCTGAATCGCAGAAATGACCATCTTTTCATCAATAATTTCACCTTTTTTAATTCCTCTTGTAAAGAGAGTATATAGATTTTCCTGCTCTTCAAGCTTATGAACAGAACCACCCTGAGTTGGCTGAACATTGACAATTCCGGCATTGAAGCCTGCTTTTTTATTCAATTGATCAATCACATAATCAGTGAATCCTCTCATGAAATTTCCTCCTCCAAACTGTACGATTTTAATCGGAAGCTTTTCGTGAGAACCATTGAATTCACGATTTAATTTTTGTTTTATCTGATTTTCCATTTTTTCTAATTTGAATGAAACTATCTTTGGATCTGATAGCTTTTGTTTCTATTTAATCACTTTATATTTCGGAACCAAAGTCTTCATTACTCTCCAGGCAATCAGGTAAGCCACTGCACATACTGAGAAAATGATCATGTAGCCTTTATCAATTCCATCAGAAATAATAGCTCCTGATTTTTCCAGATCATGGACAAAATTTTCAGGCAGACGTTCATTGATGTATTGGGGATATTTTTCAAGTAGGGGCATTCCGTCGACAGTAGTCCATGCTTTATGAGCATGATCAAACAGGACTCCTGAAGATTTATTGATTAAAAATGATCCGATTCCGCCCGCCATTCCTCCGATTCCCGTAATGGTTGCAATTGCTTTTTTAGGAAACATATCGCCTACCGTAGAGAATATATTGGCAGACCATGCCTGGTGTGCTGCTCCGGCAATTCCGATAATCAGTACCGGAATCCAATATGAAACAGAACCCAAAGGCTGTGCTAGCAGAGCCAGCAATGGGAAAAATGCGAAGATCAGCATCGCCTTCATCCTTCCTGTATAAGCTTCTATCCCTTTTTTCTCCACAAAATATTTAGGAAGCCACCCTCCGATAATCGACAATAAAGTGATCATATAAAGAACAAATAAAGGAAATGCACTCTGTGTAGAATCCATTTTGTAAACGGAACTTAAATAAGCCGGCGTCCAGAACAGGAAAAACCACCAGATTCCATCTGTCATAAACTTTCCAAAGGCAAAAGCCCAGGTTTGTCTGTGACTGAAACATTCCCTGAAAGAAAATTTCTTTTCCGGCAGCGACGTATCTTCTGCTGGAAAATCATCCTGATCCTGCTGAATATAGATAAGCTCATTCTCATTAACCTTGTGATGTTCATGTGGCTTTTGGTAATAGAATACCCAAAGGCCCATCCAGACAAAACCTAATGCTCCGATAATGATAAATGCCCATTCCCAGCCCATCGATTTTGCGATAAAAGGAATTGTAACCGGCGCAGCTAATGCTCCAACCGTTGCTCCAGCATTAAAGATACTGGTTGCTAACGCTCTGTCTTTCTTTGGGAAATACTCTGCAGTAGTTTTTATCGCAGCAGGAAAATTCCCTGCTTCCCCAACTGCCAGAACGAAGCGGGCAAAAATGAACAGTGTGACACTGGTACTGATGATAGCTCCAACATTATTTACTCTTCCGATAATCTCTTTGGATTCTTCAAAACCTACCCACCAGCTTCCGGTCAGAGTTCCTGAAGTAGCAATTCCGCAGAAAGCATGGAGTATAGCTCCTATTGACCAGATTCCGATCGCCCAGAGAAATCCTTTTTTGGTATCCATCCAGTCTACAAACTTTCCGGCAAAAAGCATACTTATTGCGTAGAAAATAGAAAATAATGCAGTGATATTTCCGTAATCATTATTGTTCCAGTGAAATTCCGGAGCGATGAAATCTTTCCAGGTGAGAGACAGCACCTGCCGATCCATATAATTGATGGTCGTTGCAATAAAAAGTAGCACGCAGATCGTCCATCTGAAGTTACTTGGTTTCGGAGATATTTCTTTTTTCATATCAATCGTTAATAGTATTGATTTTTATTGATTTTAACAACAGAACAAGACAAAAACTATCCTTTCCATGCTATTTCAGCACAGAATCTATTAATTTTTTAAACCATTGTTATTTAATTAAAGAATTGAAAACAATTAAGTTGAGTTTCAATGATTACCTCATCAAAGTTTTTACTCAGTTTTTAATTTTTTTACCGGCTTAAAACAAAATGTAAGGATCGTTATCTTAATTCATTAATAACCTGAATCGAATAGGCTACTGCTTCTGTAATCTTTTCATAATCATATTCTCCTTCCTCATTTTTTACAAACAGCTGCGAACCTAATCCTACACAATAGGCTCCTGCAACAATCCATTCGGTAATATTTTCTTTGGTGGGAATTACTCCGCCTGTAGGCATAATATTTGACCATGGCATCGGGCCTTTTACTGCCTTGATAAATTCCGGGCCTCCTACTTGTGTTGCCGGGAATATTTTCACAATTTCAGCGCCTAATTCTTCGGCATAAGAAATTTCAGAAACTGAACCACAGCCAGGCATCCATGCAATTTTTCTTCGATTGCAAATTTTAGCGACTTCCGGGTTTAAAGAAGGTGCCACAATAAAGTTGGCTCCATTCTGAATGTATAAAGAAGCTGTTGCGGGATCAATGACAGAACCTATTCCCAATATCATTTCAGGAATTTCTATAGTTGCATATTTTACCAGATCGGCAAAAACCCCGTGGGCGAAATCTCCCCTGTTGGTAAACTCAAAAACGCGGGCACCACCATCAAAACAAGCTTTTATAATTTTTTTGCAAACTTCAGCATCTGCATGATAAAATACAGGAACAATACCGGTTTGCTTAGCTTTTAAGGCTACTTCTATACGATTAAATCTTGCCATAATTATCTTTTTATTCTTCCTCCTGAATTTCCGTTCATCACTTCCAGGATGTCTTCTACACTTGAATAGTTAATATCTCCCGGAATAGTATGTTTGATCGCACAGGCTGCGTTTGCAAAATTCAATGCTTTTTCATCATCAAAATTCTTTAAACCATAGATTAATCCTGCGGCAAAAGCGTCTCCCGTCCCGACTCTGTCTACAACAGGATTGATTTCCAGAAGATTTGTTTCAAAGTAATTTTCGTTTACCCACGCTCTTCCCTGTGTCTGCTGGGAACTTGCGGTAACCCCTATTCTTATTTTATCAAAAATCCTATGAACGGAAGGAATCTGTTTTTTTAATTCTTTACAGGCTTCAATAAAACCTTCTTTATCTGAAGAAAACCGGGTTCCGAGAACCTCATTAATTTCATTCACTCCTCCGATAAAAATGGTGGAATAAGAAACCAGTTCCTTAAGCACTTCACTTCCTTTTTTACCATATTTCCAGAGGTTTGAACGGTAAGCAGGATCCGTCGTTACTTCAACTCCTATGTGCTGAGCGGTTTTCAACCCCTCTTTTAAAGCTTCATAGGCTGATTCCGAAATACCGGGACTGATTCCTGTCCAGTGAAAGTATTCGCATCTTTCAAGCACTTTTTTCCAGTCTATTTTTTCAGGCCGGATGTTCGCAAAAGAACCATTCAGCCTGTTATAAGCAATTCTGCTGGCACGAACTGATGATCCTACTTCAAGAAAATACAACCCCAGAGGATGTTCATTCTTGTTGATAAAGGTGACATCAATGCCAAAACCCCGAATGAAAGAAACCGCAGATTCACCGACAAAATCATCCGATACACTGCTGACATGCTGTACTTCGCAGCCCATTGTTGCCAATGAAGCAGCGACATTCAGTTCTGTTCCTCCAAAAAAGAACTCCATTTCATGGCTTTGTTTCATGGTTCTGTTTCCGGGTGGGGAAATCCTCATGATGACTTCACCAAATGTGACTATTTTGCTCATGGTATTCAATTAAAAATCAAAATAGTTTTTCGCGTTGTGATAACAGATATCTGAAATGGTTTTCCCAATCAGCTCAATATCATCCGGCAGTTCACCATTCTTCATTTCTTCTCCGAAAAGATTACACAATACCCTTCTGAAATACTCATGTCTTGGATAAGAAAGAAAACTCCTGGAGTCTGTCAGCATTCCTACGAAGCAGCTGATTAATCCCATATTGGAAAGGGCATTCATCTGTTTGATCATCCCGTCTTTTTGATCCAGAAACCACCATCCGGAACCGAACTGTACTTTTCCTTTGATGCTTCCATCATTGAAATTTCCGATCATCGTAGCGAAAATCTCATTATCGGCAGGATTCAAATTATATAAAATGGTTTTTGTCAGCTGATCCTTTCCATCTAAAGTATTTAAGAATTTAGATAACGTTTCTGCCTGAACAAAATCTCCGATGGAATCCCAACCTGTATCCGGTCCAAGAATTCTATGCATTCTTTCGTTGTTATTTCTCAAAGCTCCCAGGTGGAACTGCTGTACCCATCCGTATTTATGATATGCCTCACCAAGGAATAATAAAATTGCTGTTTTAAATTGATTAACCTGCTTTTCAGCAATCACTTTTCCTGCCAGTTTATCATTAAAAATAGCATTCACTTCCGCTTCTGAAGCTTCTTCAAAAGAAATATTGTTTAAGCCGTGGTCACACAATCTGCAGCCATTTTCATGAAAATATTCAATTCTTTTAAGCAAAGCATCACATAAAGTCTGGTAGGAATTAATCTCAATACCTGCAGATACTCCCAGCTTTACCATATAATCTGCAAAATTGTGATTTTCAATCAAAATTGCTTTATCCGGACGGAATGCCGTGCTTACTTTGATACTGAAATCGCTTTTCGCAAGGTCCTGATGGTAATTTAAAATATCTGTTGGATCTTCTGTGGTACATAAAGATTCTACATTCATCATTTTTAACAAACCTCTGGTTGATTTTTGCGGCGTCTGAAGCTGAGCAGTAATATTCTCATAGATCTCCGATGCGTTATCTTCACTTAATAATTCATCAATTCCGAAATATCTCTTTAATTCCAGATGAGTCCAGTGGTATAATGGATTTCTCAATGTATAAGGAACCGTTTTTGCCCATGCTTCAAATTTCTCTTTGTCAGTAGAATCTCCCGTGATGAATTTTTCATTCACTCCCATGGTACGCATGGCTCTCCATTTGTAATGATCACCGGCAATCCATACTTTAGAGATATTTTCAAAAACAGTGTCTTCTGCAATATCTTTAGGGATCAGATGATTATGATAATCAATGATAGGTTGTTTTTCTGCAAACCTGAAGTAAAGTTCTTCAGCGTATTTATTTTGTAATAAAAATTGATCTGTTATAAAAGGTTTCATTCTAGTCTAATCTGTAGTTATTCATTAGCAGGTTTTCCTATGGTGGCGAGAATTCCTCCGTCAACGTAAATAATCTGTCCGTTGATGAATCTGCTTGCATCAGAAGCCAGGAAAATAGCTGTTCCTGCAAGATCTTCCGGATTTCCCCATCTTCCTTCCGGAGTTCTGCTGATGATAAAATCATTGAAAGGATTTCCATCCACACGGATGGGTTCTGTCTGGGAGGTTGCAAAATATCCGGGCCCGATTCCGTTCACCTGAATATTATGTTTTGCCCATTCTGTCGCCAGGTTTTTAGTAAGCATTTTAAGACCTCCTTTTGCAGAAGCATATGCCACTACATTATCACGTCCCAGCTCACTCATCATCGAACAGATATTGATAATTTTCCCGGATTTTCTTTTAATCATATATTTCCCGATTAATTTCGACATGATAAAAGGTCCGGTAAGATCCACATCGATTACTTTTCTAAAGTCGTCCACTTCCATATCAATAGCTGGGATACGCTTGATGATTCCTGCATTGTTGACAAGGATGTCTATTTTTCCATGGGTAGCTTCCATCAAAGCTACTTTCTGAGCTGCTTCCAGTTCATCAGTTACATCAAAAATATAGCCGGTTGCTTTATACCCTTTTTCGTGGTAATAATTCAAAGCTTCCTCTAATTTTGATGGCGTTGTGCTGGTAATTGCCAGTTCAGCACCAGCAGCAGCAAGGCCTTCTGCCATTGCCATTCCTAATCCGTGAGTGCCGCCTGTTACAACAGCTACTTTGCCGGATAAATCAAATAAATTCATTAGAAAAATTACTTTAGTTCGTTTGTTTTGATACCGTCCATATCACCGTAGTCCATATTTTCTCCTGCCATACCCCAGATAAAAGTATAATGAGTTGTTCCTACTCCTGAATGAATAGACCATTCCGGAGAGAGTACAGCTTGCCTATTGATCATAAACAAATGACGGGTTTCATGAGGCTGTCCTATAAAATGACTTACCGTCTGCCCTTCTTCCAGATCAAAATAAAAATATGCTTCCATTCTTCTGGCATGGGTATGGGCAGGCATTGTATTCCATACACTTCCAGGGTGCAGTTCCGTCATTCCCATCTGAAGCTGGCATGTTTCAACTACAGAATTCACAATCAGTTTATTGATCGTACGTTTGTTGGCGTACTTTTCTTCACCCAATTCCACAATTTCCGCTTCCTTTTTCGTGATTTTCTTGGTGGGATATGAATGATGTGCCGGCGCTGAATTGATGTAAAAATAGGTTTGCTCTTTACCATCTTTTTCAAAAAAGACTTCTTTAGCTCCTTTTCCCACATATAAAGCTTCTTTATTCCCAAGGTTATATACCGTTCCATCTACCGTTACTTTTCCGGCACCACCTACGTTGATGATTCCCAGCTCTCTTCTGTCAAGAAAATTTTCAGCTTTCAGATCATCCGTAGGTTCCAGCTTCAAAGCTTTGGACGAAGGCATTATCCCTCCTACAATAAGTCTGTCATACATTGAATAGACTAATTTTATCTTATCCTCATTGAATAAATCATTGATCAGAAACTCCCTCCTAAGATCTTCTGTGGTATAATTTTTAACATCTTCCGGATGATGGGCGTAACGAAATTCTGACTGTATCATACTCCTATTTTACTTTTCTTTTTTTGCGGTTTTCTCAAACCAGTTAAATTAAATGTAATCGATTGCATTAAATTACACTAAAATTGGCAGAAATACTTGTGGGATAAATATAGAATTATTCTTCAATTAGTTAACAAAAAAATTAATTTAAATTTAAAAACAGTTGATTTTCAGATAGATAAAATTAAAAATTATACTTATTTTTATTGAAATAAAAACTTTTTATTCAAAAAAAATTAACCAAAAACAGAACCCGGAACCTTCAAAAATATAAAATCATGCCAAAATAAAGCGACATTTACAAGGTGTGAAATTGATAAAAATTAAACGCTTTTATAAAATATACCACATACATTACGATATATTATTAAAAACAATAAAATACTGATACAAAATCCCGCGAAAAAAGATGATAAAAATCAGAAAATATTACAAAATTTTATTCCAAGATAATAATTCAGGGATTTTTAGGATACAAAAAACATATGAATTTTAAGTTATTTTTAAGTTTTCTAAATATTAAGCATTAAAAAAATGAAAAATTTTCACCTAATTACACAACATTCATAGCAAACCAATATTAACCTTATTTACAATATGTTACACAATAAAAAACCGCTCTAGTTGGATACAATATTTTTATTTAAACCATCAAATTAATAAAAAAATAACATTTTTTTATTTGCATATTGAAAAATAATATTAGTTTAGAAGCCAGAATAATGTTTTATAAAAAATTACGCAATCGATTGCACAAAAGCGTAAAAGATATTAAAAAGCTTCATGACCACTAAAGTCCGCAGAATAATACTTAACAGTCCTAAACAAGAACGATTGAAAAAACTTTCAACCAAGAATTAAAACTATAAGGATACAAAATGGATAAAAGAGTACAATCAATAAAGTGGTTATATTTAACTGTTTTTCTGCTTCCTGTCCTTGCAATGGCTCAAGAAAAAGAAACAAAAAAAGATAAAGAAACCAAACTGGATGATGTGGTTTTAGTGGGATATACAAAGGTTTCTAAAAAAGATGTTACCAACGCTGTTTCTTCGGTGAAAGGCGAAGCGCTTAAAGATATGCCGTCTACCAATGCTGCTGAAGCTATCCAGGGAAGACTGGCCGGAGTGCAGGTTTCCCTGAGTGAGGGATCTCCCGGAGCTGATGTGGATATTGTCATCCGCGGCGGAAACTCCATCACTCAAAGTAATGCCCCGCTCTATATTGTAGATGGTGTGCAGATGGATAATGCCCTGACGATCTTATCGCCAAAGGAAATAGAATCAATTGAGGTCTTAAAAGATGCTTCATCAACCTCTATATTCGGTTCAAGAGGAGCCAACGGTGTCGTTCTGATCACGACAAAAGGAGGCCGTAAAAAGGGGAAAACAACAATCAATTATAATGGTTTTGTAGGAGTAAGAAGTATTCAGAATAAGCTTAATGTTCTGGATCCTTATCAGTATGTACTTTATCAGTACGAACAATATTATAAGAATGGAGACCTAAAAGATATTGAAACCTTTAATACCCGCTACGGAACATTTGATCAGCTGGATAAATATAAATCTGTCAAGAATGTAAACTGGCAGGATAAACTTTTTGGAAGAGAAGCCTTCAATTTTACTCATAATGTATCTCTATCCGGAGGAAATGAAAATTCGGCATTCTCTTTAACTCTGAATAATGTAGAAGAGGACGGGATTATGATTGGTTCCGGATTTAAAAGAAATATGGCCAACTTCAGATATGATTATGATATTTCAAAAAAACTGAGCATTGGTCTTAATGCCCGTTACAGCCGCCAAATGATTTATGGTGCGGGAACTTCTGCTTCCGGTTCGCAAACGACCAACAGATTGAGAAATGCTATAAGATATCAGCCTTTTGAAGGAGGTTCTACGGTAGATGTTGATGAATTTGATCCGTTATTCGCAGATCAGACCAATCTTGTCAATCCAATTCTATTGGCCAATGATGAAGTAAAAGAAAGCGGAAGAAACGATTTATTGCTTAATGCAACGCTTGATTATAAAATCAGTAAAGACTTCACTTTCCGAACTGTAATCGGATATGTACAGAGAGATCAGATTGTCAACCAGTTCTCCGGTCCGGTAACCAACCTTGCAAGACAGAATAATGATCAGCCTATAGTATTTTTAAGCAACGCCCAAACCAGAAGAATTACCAATACCAATACCCTGAATTATAGAAGAACCTTTGGAAATCATAAGCTGGATTTGCTAGCAGGTCAGGAAACGGTAAGAACAGACGGAGAATCGACGTCTATTAATATCAAATGGTTCCCGAAATCTTCTTCAGCACAGGAAGCATTTGCCAATTCACAGCTGGCTTCTCCTCCGTCAGGAATGATTCAGGATGCTCCTAAAACCGCAAGAGAAGTAGACCGCCTGGCTTCTTTCTTTGGAAGAGTAAATTACATCTATAATAATAAATATATCGCAACGGTATCCGTGAGAGCTGACGGCTCAAGTGTTTTCAAACCAGGCCCTAACCAGTGGGGATATTTCCCAGCGGCATCTTTAGCATGGAAGATCAAAGAAGAAAATTTCTTAAAACAGAGCAATTTTGTCAATGAACTGAAGCTTCGTTTAGGATACGGAAAATCGGGAAATAACAGAATCGGAGCCTTTTTATATGATACCTTCTTCACCTCTTCTTCAGATTATGGATATGCTTTTGGAACCAGTGTTACACCTGGTGCTACAACAGGAAATATCATGGCAAATCCTAACGTGAAATGGGAAACTGCAACCTCTTATAATGCGGGGATAGACTTTGGTTTATTCAAGGGAAGACTTTATGGTACCCTTGATGTCTATAAGACTCATACGAAGGACCTTTTATTACTGGCTAAAATACCACAGACCTCAGGATATGAATTTCAATATCAAAATTCAGGAAGCAGTGAAAATAAAGGGATCGAATTATCAATGGGAAGTACCATCATCAGTAAAGAAAATTTTTCATGGAAGATTGATGCCAATATCTCATCCAACAGAAATACGATCAAAAGCTTAGGAAATAATGCCTCCGCAAGTTCCAATTCTTACTACTACCCTTCCGGATGGCAGAATAACCTGTTTGATTTCCTGGTACAGGTAGGCAAACCGGTAGGAACTTATTGGGGATATGTAACGGCCGGTAGATATGAAGTGAGTGATTTTAATTATGACTCAGCCACTCAGATTTATACGCTAAAAACAGGAATTCCAAATTCTGCTGCAGTAGCCAACGGTGCCAAAGCTATACAGCCGGGAGATCTTAAACTTCAGGATCTTAATGGCGACGGTGTCATTGACAGCAAAGACATGACTGATCTTGGAAGCGCACAGCCTAAATTCTACGGTGGCTTTACCCAGACCTTCCGATATAAGAACTGGGATATGAGCCTTCTTTTCAATTTTTCCATTGGAAACAAAGTGTATAATGCCAACAAAGTAGAATATACAACCCAATATCTGTACAAGGATAATAATATGCTGGCAGAAGTAGCAGACCGATGGAGATGGTTTGACAACGCAGGAAATAAGGTAACAGACCCAACGGCTATTGCTGCCCTTAACGCCAATACAACTATGTGGACTCCGCCTGCAGGGGCTTACTTCCTGCATTCGTATGCCATTGAAGACGGTTCTTTCTTAAGACTGAATAACCTTACCATAGGATATAGTCTGCCAAAAGGATCTCTGGAAGCCATCGGAGTGAAAAACCTGAGACTGTATGCTACCGTGAATAATTTATTTACAATTACCGGTTATTCAGGATTTGATCCGGAAGCCAATACAAGAAGAAATCCATTAACTCCGGGAGTTGATTATTCAGCTTATCCAAGAAGCAGATTTATCTTATCAGGAGTAGATATCACTTTCTAAAACGAACGCTATGAACAAAAATAAATTTTCAAGCCTTTTTTTATCTCTTACCTTTGTGGTGACCCTGAATTCATGCAGCGAATATTTAGAGGTAGAAAACCTTTCCAACACCGCAGAAAAGCAGCAGTTTGACTCAACGCCGGATACTTTTGCTGCTCTTGTGGGAGTTTATAACAGTGCTATGGGTGACAATACCTATGGACAGAGAATGAACCTTATTCTCTCTCAGTCAGGAGACGACTTCAGAACGTCAGGAGATTACAATGCCAATGACAGAAGAGGAGTCAGTTGTTTTGGAGCAGTTCCTACCAATACAGAATTATTAAGACCTTTCCTGGATACTTACACAGGTATCGAAAGAGCCAATCTTGTTATTAAAAATATTCCACTTTCTCCGGTGTATCAAACCGGATCCGCAACTGATAAAAAGCTGATGGACCGTTATCTCGGGGAAGCTTTGGCATTAAGAGCAATGTTCTACTATGATCTTATTAAAAACTGGGGAGATGTTCCATTTCAGGACAAACCATCAGTTGATCTTCCTTCGGTATATTTACCTAAAACAGACCGTGACATCATTTATGATCAGATACTGGAAGATCTTGCTAAAGCATCAACCTTAGTTCCATGGAAATCTGAAGGAGGAACTACAGCACAAAGACTTTCAAAAGCTGCAGTAAAAGGATTAAGAGCGAGAATAGCCCTGGCAAGAGCAGGATATTCTCTGAGAAGAAGTCCCCAATTAATGGTACAAGGCACCAATCCTCAGAAATATTACCAGATCGCATATGATGAGTGTAAAGAAATCATCAATTCCGGGCAGCATAAGCTAAATCCAAGCTATGAAGGTCTTTTCAGATCACTGCATACCAACAGTCCGGATACAACGAATGAAATTATTTTCGCTGTCGGAGCGTTTGGAGGAAACTCACGAACAGATTCTAAAATCGGATATTATAATGGGTTAAGACATGATGACTCAGACTGGAAATCAGCAGGAGGAATCAGTGCTATTCCTACTTATTTCTATGAATTTGGTAAAAATGATTTGAGAAGAGATGTTAATATTGCTATTTTTAGAGTAAGTACAAGTAAACAGGAAGATCTTCAAACCTCTATCAACTGGAACGATGGAAAATTCAGAAAATCCTGGACAAGCATTACAGGAACTTCCCAGAATTTAGGAATTGACTGGCCGCTTTTGAGATACGCAGATATTTTATTAATGTTTGCAGAGGCAGATAACCAACTTCACAGTGCGCCTTCTCAGGAAGCTATTGATGCCGTAATGGCTGTCAGACAAAGAGCTTATGCCGGAAATCCAGATCAGGTGGGAACAATCCCAACTTCCAAAAATCAGTTTTTCCAGTATATTGTACAGGAAAGACTGCTGGAATTCGGAGGCGAGGGATTAAGAAAATATGATCTGATCCGCTGGAACCTTCTTGAAACAAAAATCAATGAAACCAGACAAAAATTAACAGATTTCATGAACGGTACCGGAGCTTATGCCAACGTTCCTGAATATATTTTTTATAAAAAACCGGCATCAACCGTTATCAATTATGTTCCTACAAAAACAGCACAGCAAAATGTACTGGACATGGATATTTATGTCAACGGAATCAACAAAGCCGATGTTTTCTACAATCCTAACCAAAGTGTTGCCACGCCTTCAGGATATACAAAAATCAACTGGAGACTTGCCATGACACAGCCTTACATCAACGGAGATCCTGTGAAAAGCTATGCTTATTATTTCCAGCCTAATAAAAAGGAACTTCTTCCTATAGCCCTGGACGTAATCAATTCAAATTATAATCTTACCCAGGATTACGGATACTAGACAGTTTAAGTTTACATTCATATCAAAAATACAGGCTGATCTCTTTAAGAACACAGCCTGTATTTTAAACCAAAATTGCTTTATGAGACATTCCATTCTTTTTAAAAATTGTACGCTGTTTTCTGCTTTTTTGATTGCTGTATTCAGCCTTCTTTCTTTCCGGACCAGGGAGAAAACCCTCCTGGTTTCGAAAGACGGAAAAGGTGACTTTACAACCGTTCAGCAAGCGATAGATGCAGTTGAAAACAATTCTTATCTGAGGACAAAAATTGTTATTAAAGCTGGAATTTATAAAGAAAAAATTGTGATCCCTGAATCGAAAGCCCCCCTTTTTCTGGAAGGTGAAAATTCAGAAAAAACAATCATTACTTATGATGATTTTTCTTCTAAAAAAAATGCAGACGGAAAAGAAATCGGAACTACAGGCTCGTCTACTCTATTTATTTACTCCAATGATTTTAGTGCTAAAAATATTTCATTTGAAAACAGTTCAGGGAGAGTCGGACAGGCCGTTGCAGTATTGATTTCAGGTGACAGGATCACTTTTGAAAACTGCAGTTTTTTAGGAAATCAGGATACTTTATATCTGAAAGGAGTTCAAGATCTTCAGGATAAAACAAAACCATCAAGAAATTATTTTAAAAACTGTTATATAGAAGGTACTACTGATTATATTTTCGGGGCAGGAACCGCTGTTTTTGAAAACTGTATCATTTATTCCAAAGAAACGGCAAGCTATATTACAGCAGCTTCTACTCCACTGGAAAATGAGTTTGGTTTTGTGTTTATCAATTCTAAAATTATCGGCAATGCAAAGGAACATTCGGTGTATCTGGGAAGACCTTGGAGGCCATTTGCTAAAACTGTTTATATTGATTGTGAACTCAATTCCACAATAAAACCTGAAGGATGGCACAACTGGAGTAAACCTGATGCTGAAAAGACAACATTTTATGCAGAAAGCCACTCAAAAGGTATGGGAGCAAATCCCATGCAGAGAGTTTCATGGTCACATCAGTTAACCCAACAGGAAAGAAAAAAATATACGGCAGGAAATATACTGAAAGGCATGGATAGCTGGAATGCAAAAAAGAGTTTAAAATAATTCAACCCTTCAAAGAGAATTTTTCAATCATGACAAAGAGTTTCATCAGACTATTCGCCATCGGAATTTTATACAGTATTTCCCCGCTGATCAATGCGCAGGAAGTATTGAGCTTTCCGGGTGCTGAAGGTTTTGGAAGATTCACAACGGGAGGTCGTGGCGGAAAAGTATATTTCGTAACCAATCTGAAAGACGATCATTCTGAAGGAACATTAAGATATGCCCTGAACCAGAAAGGGCCGAGATATATTGTTTTTAAAACCAGCGGAACCATCTATCTTGAATCTCCTTTAAAAATAAAAGAAGGTAACGTCACCATTGCCGGACAAACCGCTCCCGGAGACGGCATTACCGTAGCCAATTACGAAACATTTATAGCGGCTGACAACGTTATTATCCGCTATCTGAGATTCAGAATGGGAGATCAGAAAAAATTTGAAGGCGATGCTTTGGGTGCAAGATTCATCAAAAATCTAGTAGTAGATCATTGCTCTATGAGCTGGTCCACAGACGAAACTGTTTCCATCTACGCCAACGAAAATACAACCTTGCAGTGGTGTATAATTGCGGAAAGCCTCAGAAACAGCTTCCATCAGAAAGGAGCCCATGGTTATGGAGGAATTGCCGGAGGTAAACTGGCATCATTTCATCACAATATATATGCTCATCACGATAGTAGGAATCCACGATTGGGAGAATATGCAGGAAGTAAATTTGCCCTCACCGACCTTACTGATTTCAGAAATAATGTGATGTATAACTGGGGACACAACAGCATATACGGCGGTGAAGGAATGAACGTCAACATCATCAATAATTATTACAAACCCGGACCTGCAACCATCACCAGACAACGGATTGTTGCCATAGATAAAAATGAAAATCCGAAAACGGAAGTCTACAATACCTGGGGAAAATACTATATCCATGGAAATGTCATAGAGGGAAATCCTGAAACTACGAAAGACAACTGGAAAGAAGGTGTTTTTAATCAGATGAAATCCTCGTACAACCTAACGGAAAAAGATAAAAATTCCATCAGGATTAATCAGCCTCACGATATTAAAAATAATACCATCACCCATACCGCCCGGGAAGCCTATGAAAAAACTTTACAATATGGAGGAGCAAGCCTGGTACGTGACGCTGTTGATCTACATATTATAAAAGATATCAAAACCGGAAACTTTACTTATAGAGGATCAAAAGGAAGCACAAATGGAATCATCGACTCTCAGGAGGATGTTGGTGGATTTCCAAATTTGAGACAGGAAAAACCACTCCCAGATTCAGATAATGATGGAATGCCTGATGAGTGGGAAATTAAACATCATTTGGACCCAAAATCTGCCAATGCCCATGGTAGAGATCTGGATAAAAATTATGACAATATTGAGGTTTATTTCAATGATATCGTCAGTACAATAACCAATGAACAAAGTTAATAACCATGAAAACTCTTTGTTACAAATCGGTAAACTAATAAGAAAAAGTATGAAATTCAGCTTATTTACAATATGTATTGCGGGAGCTTTTATCAGTTCAACTCTTTCAGCACAGACTTCTGTAATTGAAAACAGTAAGAAAAATCCTAAAGCACCATTTTCCTACGCTGAACTTTCTGTAAAAGAAGGCGGCCAATGGGAAGGCAGTCAATACATCGGCGGAACTTTTAAAAATGTTCAGGAACTTACCCTGCCGGAAACCCATACGGATCACTCCTCATATATCAGATATGAAGGAATTGGTTTGGAAAACAATCAGATTGGCTACAGACTCTATCTGGACTGGAGAAATGCTACAGATATTTTTGGTAAAAAAGTAAACACTCTGGTATTACCGGAAGTCGGTCAGGATGGTTTTGAATCTTATCATCATGATGCTCCGTGGGGACAGGATATCCTGAAGTCCGGCCGTACCATCGGAATCGGGTCTTACGGAAGATATGATGAACAGAATGATTATATTGAAACTTTTAAAATCGTAAAAAAGACTACCGCAAAAGTGGTCAATGAAAAAGACCAGTCTTACGCCATTATCAATTACAAAGGATGGAAAACCTGGGGTAATCCGGTAGATCTGCAGTCAAAACTGACTATTTTACCCAAAGATCGTTTCGTAAAAGTGGACCTTACCCTAAGCAATAGCCTTTCAGGTTTATGTACGGGAATTGTTGCTTTTAAAGACATTCCTTTGAAACAGGGAATCAGTAAAAATAAAAAATGGGGCTATATTGCGACTTATGGACCGCAAACTTTAGCCAAAAAAGAAGACAATCTGGGAATGGCAGTCTTCTATCCTATTGAAAGCCTAGATCAATATGTAAAGACAAAATCTACCCATACGATCATTTTCAAAAAGACCAAAAATGTATCTTATTATTTTTTAGGAGCCTGGTCACAGGAACCCAACGGCTTAACCACCGAAGACTCTTTCTACCAGGACCTGGATAAAAAACTGGATATTCTGGATAAAACTCAACAACTTTAAAGTTTGAAATTATGAACTTTATTAATAATTCTATTACAATCTATGCATTGGCAGCAGTATGTTCAGGACTCTTTTTTTCCTGTGCACAACAGCCACTGCAAAATTCTTCATCCGAAATACAATCAAAAGTAAACGGAAAAATTTCAGCCAAACTTCCATGGTCGGAAAGAATGCTTCTTTCTGAAATACAACGCTTTCCTCAGGCATGGATGCTGGATTATAACAAAGCTCCCAAATGGAGCTATCCCACAGCCATCGTGCTGGAAGGTGCTGAAAGGTTGTTTGAAAAAACGGGAAACAAAGAATATTACAGATACATCACAACCTTTGGTGATACCATGGTGAAAGAGGACGGAAGTATTGTTTCTTATGATCTTTCCAAATACAATATTGATATGCTGAATTGTGGAAATGTACTTCTTTACCTCTATAAGCAGGAGAAAAAAGACAAATACTTAAAAGCTCTGCAAACTCTGCGCTCTCAGGTTGATGGCCAGCCAAGAACTTCAGAAGGCGGTTTCTGGCACAAGAAAATTTATCCTAACCAGATGTGGCTGGACGGATTATACATGGGTGAGCCATTTTATGCCCATTATACCCATGATTTTTCAAAAGGAGAAGAAGCTGAAAAAGCTTACAACGATATCATCAATCAGTTTGAACTGATTCAGAAGCACCTTTTAGATAAAAAAACGGGATTGCTCTATCATGCCTGGGACGAAAGCAGAGAACAGCAATGGGCAAATAAAGAAACCGGACTTTCACCAAATTTCTGGTCAAGAGCAATGGGCTGGTACGGAATGGCTATCGTAGATGTACTGGATTATCTGCCTCAAAACCATCCGGGAAGAGCAAAATTACTTACCTACCTGAAATGTTACTGTGATGCTGTTATCAAAGTTCAGGATTCCAGGACAGGACTTTGGTATCAGGTATTGGATAAAGGAGGAGAAAAAGGAAACTATTTGGAAGCAACGGGTTCATCGATGTTTGTGTACACCATGATAAAATCTGTCAACAAAGGATATTTATCCAAATCATATAAAGCATACGCCAAAAAAGGATACGATGGCATTATCAAAAACCTGATTACAGTAGATGAAAACGGTGTTGTCAGCTTAAATAAATGCTGTGCTGTGGCAGGTTTGGGCGGAACACCTTACAGAAGCGGTTCTTATGAATATTATGTAAATGAAGAAGTCCGTTCCAATGACCCAAAAGGAACAGGTCCGTTTATTCTTGCCAGTTTAGAATTTGAAAAATAAAAAAGGATTGAGAAACTCTTAGCCAGATAATGTATAATTGATTATATGAAGACAAAAAGTGTTTTAAATATCATTACCCTTACAGCCTTTTCGGCAGCTTCTACCTATCTTCAGGCACAGGAAAAAAACTATGTTTCCGAAGTATGGACTGCTGATCAGGGGAAAAACTACAGAAATCCTATTTTATATGCAGATTATTCAGATCCGGACATTATCCGGGTGGAGAATGATTATTATATGACGGCCTCCAGTTTTAACGAAGCTCCCGGATTGCCTCTTCTTCACTCCAAAGATATGATCAACTGGAAACTGGTTAATTATGCAATCCAGGATATCTTGCCATCCGAACACTTTTCAACACCCAAAAGAGGTGATGGCGTTTGGGCACCCAGCCTCAGATTTCATAAAGGAGAATTTTATATTTACTGGGGAGATCCGGATTTCGGAATTTATATGGTAAAAACTAAAGATCCTCTGGGAATTTGGGAAAAACCGGTTTTGGTGATGGAAGGAAAAGGTTTGATTGATTCCTGCCCTTTCTGGGATGAAAACGGAAATGCCTATCTTATTCATGGCTGGGCCGGAAGCCGTGCCGGAGTCAAAAGTATGTTAACCCTCAATAAAATGAATCCGGAAGGAACAAAAGTACTCGATAAAGGAATTCACATTTTTGATGGTCATGATGCTCATCCTACCGTTGAAGGGCCTAAAATGTATAAAAGAAACGGCTATTATTATATTTTTGCCCCCGCAGGTGGTGTTGCAACAGGTTGGCAGCTTGCGCTGAGATCAAAAAATATATATGGCCCTTACGAAGAAAAAATTGTTCTGGAGCAGGACTCAACAACCATCAACGGACCTCATCAGGGAGCATGGGTAGATACTCCTTCCGGAGAAAACTGGTTCTATCACTTTCAGGATATGGATGCGGGCGGAAGAATTGTTCACCTGCAGCCAATGAAATGGGAAAAAGACTGGCCCGTAATGGGAACAGACTATAATAAAAACGGAATCGGAGAGCCTGTTGTAAGTTATAAAAAACCTGATGTTGGGCAATTATATCCTGTTGTTACCCCTGCTGAGACCGATGAATTTGATGGGAAGAAATTAGGTTTACAATGGCAATGGAGCGCGAATGAAAATATTGTATGGTCTTCCAAACTTCCCGGACAGCAATTTTTAAGGTTATTCTCAATAAAAGTTCCTGAAGGTGAAAAAAACCTGTGGAATGTTCCGAATCTGTTAACCCAAAAATTCCCAGCTCCTATTTTTACTGCCACAACAAAGGTAAAATTAGTTCCCGAAGAAGCTAAGGATGGAAAGACTGCAGGATTACTGATTATGGGACTAGATCATGCATCACTGGTCATCACCAACAAACCTGACGGCTATTACCTACAACTAAGGAAAGCTGAAAAAGCAGACAAAGGCGGTGAGGAGAAAATACTCTGGGAAACTCAATTAAAAAGCAATGAGACTTATTTAAAAGTGAATGTAACCGAACCCAATGGATTGTGCCAGTTCAGTTACAGCGAAAACGGTAAAAATTTCATCAAAGCGGGTGACGTTTTCCAGGCAAAACCGGGAAAATGGATTGGAGCAAAAGTAGGGCTTTATAGTATCAGTACGCCAAAAGCACCAAGAGGAGGATATGCTGATTTTGATTGGTTCAGAATTACTAAAAAGTAAAATAATATTGGTAAATGCTAAGAGGCTAACGATAGCAAAAAGCACTGTTTTAAGATATTTCTTTGCTTTAAATCAGAGAATAAAAACCTCGCGCCTTTACGATTACCCAACAAAAAAAGTCATGAATAAAAGAATATATAAACCCATTTTGTTTTTATTAAGTATCTTATTTCTGTCAGCATGCCAGTCACAGGATAAAGCACAAAAAACAGCAATAAAAACGGATAGAAAAATAACCCATATTTACCTCATCGGAGATTCCACAATGGCTGATTATACCGGAGATTATGATCCCGGAAAAGACTATATGAAAGTCCGGTATCCCATCACAGGCTGGGGACAGGTTTTTCAGTCATTTTTTGTAAAAGACAGTATACAATCTCTGAAACCTGGGATCACAACAGATTCTGTAGCGGTTATTGACAGGGCTGATGGTGGAAGAAGCACACGAACTTTTTTCCAGGAAGGAAGATGGCGGTATGTCTATGAGCACCTTCAGGCTGGTGATTATGTGATCATGCAGTTCGGGCATAATGACAGCTCAGAAAAGCATCCTGAACGCTATGTGAATATTCAGGGATATAAAGAATTTTTACGTTTATTCGTTTCTCAGACGAGACAGAAAGGAGGAAATCCCATTATTGTAACTCCAGTTGCCAGAAATTATCCATGGAAAGACGGAAAACTGGAAAATGTACATGGAGATTACTGGCAGGCCCCGATTGATATTGCAAAGGAAATGAATGTTCCCTATATCGATCTTAATAAATTATCGATGGAATACTTTACGAAAAAAGGACAGGATTTTACAACCATTCATTATTTTATGAACCTTCCTGAGAACTTGTATGAAGCCTACCCAAAAGGACAGAAAGACAATACTCATTTTCAGCCTGAGGGAGCAAAAACAGTCGCCTCTTTGGTGTATCAGGAATTAAAAAAAATAATTAAAACTCAAAAAAAATAACATGAAGAAGTCACTTACAATGATCGGTTTAGCCACAGCAATAATGTTTTCGGGGCACGTTTTTGCTCAGAATCTGGGTATTTACAAAAACATTGAGTTTACAATGCCTCAGGTTGCAGAAACCACTTTTCCTGCCCAAACAGTTTCCATCACTCAATTTGGCGGAATCTCAGGTGGAAATGTAAAAAATACAGCAGCTTTCAAAAAAGCCATTGAAGACCTTAGTAAAAAAGGAGGAGGAAAGCTGGTAGTACCACGAGGAATGTGGTTAACAGGTCCTATTGAATTGAAAAGCAATATCAATCTTCATGTAGAAGAAGGCGCATTTATTATTTTCAGTAAAGATAAAAATGATTATCCTTTGGTAGATGTAAGTTTTGAAGGATTAAATACCATCCGTTGCCAGTCTCCTATCTCCGCAAAAAATGCTACGAATATTGCCATTACAGGAAAAGGAGTCATTGATGGAAGCGGTGACGCCTGGAGGGCTATCAAAAAAAGTAAAGTTGCAGAATCTGAATGGAAAGAAATCATAAAATCGGGTGGAATTCTATCATCCGACGGCAAAACATGGTACCCTTCGGAAAGCTATAAAAAAGGATTTGAGAGCAGCTCAAGCTTTAATGTTCCTGATAAAATATCCAAAGACGAACTGACTACCGTAAAAGATTTTCTGCGTCCGGTGATGGTAAGTCTGGTGGGTTGCGACAAAGTATTGTTAGATGGTCCTACTTTCCAGAATTCCCCGGCGTGGAACCTTCATCCACTGATGTGCTCCAACCTTATCCTAAGAAATCTTACCGTAAGAAATCCATGGTTTTCACAAAATGGCGATGGTGTAGATCTGGAATCATGCAAAAATGTTCTGATCTATGACAATACATTTGATGTAGGTGATGATGCTATCTGTATCAAATCCGGAAAAAATGAGGATGGCAGAAAAAGAGGAATGCCTACAGAAAATGTAATCATCAAAAACAATGTAGTGTATCATGGCCATGGAGGATTTGTCGTGGGAAGTGAAATGTCCGGCGGAGCAAGAAACATTCATGTATCTGATTGTACTTTCATCGGAACAGACATCGGGCTTCGTTTTAAAACAACGCGTGGAAGAGGCGGAATTGTAGAAAATATTTATATTAAAAATATTGATATGATTAATATTCCTACCCAAACAATTGGTTTCAATATGTTTTATGAAGGTTCTTCCCCGGTTTTAGAAGACGGACAGAAACAGGAAGGAAACAAGACCCCCGAAAAAGTGTATCCTGTAACAGATGAAACTCCGGTTTTCAGAAATATCTTCTTTAAAAACATCAATGCCGTTAATTCTTATGAAGCCATCACTCTATTTGGTCTGGCAGAAATGAACCTTAAAAATATTGTGATTGAAGATTCAAAATTTGATACAAAAAAAGCACTGACTATTGTTGATGCAGACGGAATTCAATTAAAAAATGTAACGTTGAAATACTCTGAAGGTACGGGAGCAACAGTTTACAACAGTAAAAATATCAACCTTGCTGATGTAAAATTTGAATCCCCAATCAAACCTTATATCAAAATTTTAGGAAACAAAACGGGAGCTGTTGTTTTGCCAAAAGAAATACGATCCGACAAAAATTTGCTTTCTATAGGAACAGAAGTACCTAAGAATGCAGTAAAATAATATAATTTGTAAGAATCCGGCTCATGATTTTTAACAAAAGACATACTTATATTTCTATTTTATTCGTAGGGATGATGGCATTCGGGCAGATGAGACCGAATGCTTCTCCTTACACCAATGAAGGTACTTTTGAAAAGCTTAAAAAGAAACACAGCTTTATTACTCCTATTGACCGTCCGATACCCCAAAATATCAGAATTGATAAAGATATTGAATATGGCACTGCTCATGGAATTTCTTTAAAAGCAGATGTTTACTACCCTGCTGATTCGTCAAAAAAACATGCAGGAATTGCTATGGTACATGGTGGAGGCTGGATTTCCGGAAGTAAGGAAAATGAAAAATACATGGCAATGGAGCTGGCATCAAAAGGTTTTGTGGTCATTGCTGTTGGTTATCGCCTTGCTGATATTGCCAAATATCCTGCAGGTATTGAAGATATTGAAACGGCTATTCAATGGGGCAGAAAAAATCACAGACGATATGCTTTAGATCAAAATAAAATGGCAGTTTTAGGTGAGTCTGCCGGTGCACAGATGGCAACCCTGGTAGGCGTAAAAGCCAAAAACAAAATAAAGGCGATCATCAATATTGACGGAATTGTTTCGTTTATCCATCCTGAAGCTGAAGAAAGTACGTATGCCTCTTACTGGCTGGGTGGTGACAGGGATATCAATCTCAAAAACTGGACGGAAGCCTCACCGTTGGAATATGTAAATCAACATACACCGCCTACTCTTTTCATCAACAGTTCGCAGCCCAGATTCCATGCAGGAAGAGATGATATGATGAAGAAACTGCAGTCTTATGACATCCCTACTGAATTTTATGAAATCAAAGATTCTCCGCATTCATTCTGGTCGGCAGAACCGTGGTTTACAGAAACTGTGAAGTATACTGTAGATTTTTTAAATAAGGTTTTAAAATAGCTTTTAATCTCAAACGGATCAAATAAATGGTATGAAAAAATCACTTTTAATTCTATTCATAACAGCAGCTCAACTGCTATGGGCATGCGAACCATACATTACGATTATAGTTGATCAGAAAGGAAGCGGAGACTTTACCTCCATTCAAAAAGCCATCAATTCTATAAGAGATCTGGGACCTGCTGAGGCATTAATCAAAATAAAACCGGGGACCTATCATGAAAAGATAGAGATTCCCTCTTCGAAACATAAAATCACTCTGGAAGGTGAAAACAAAGAAAATACGATCATTACCCATAACGACTTCTCCGGAAAGCCAGATGCGTTCAATGAAAAGATGACGACGTTCAATTCATATACGGTATTGGTAATGTCGGATGATGTTAAAATTACTAATCTCACCATTCAAAACAGCTCATGCAACGAAGGGCAGGCTGTTGCGCTTCATGTAGAAGGTGATCGTTTTATCATGGTAAACGCTGCTATTTTGGGATGTCAGGATACTTTATATTCTGCGACCAATCACAGCAGGCAATATTTTGAAAACTGTTATATAGAAGGAACTACAGATTTTATTTTCGGACAGGCTACTGCCGTATTTAAAAACTGTACGATTAAAAGTCTCGCTGATTCTTATATCACTGCAGCCGCCACCGAAATTGACAGGAAATATGGTTTTATATTTTTTGACTGTCAACTGATTGCAAAAGATGGCATTTCCAAAGTGTACCTGGGAAGACCTTGGAGACCTTACGCCAAAACAATTTTTATCAATACGGAAATGGGAAAACATATTCTTCCCGAGGGCTGGAACCCATGGAAAGGCGATAAAATGTTCCCTGATAAAGAAAAAACTGCCTATTATGCAGAATCCGGAAGTAAAGGGGAAGGCGGAGACACCTCAAAACGCATCAACTGGTCTCATCAACTCACCAAAAAAGATCTGAAAAATTACACCCTGGAAAAAATATTTGATGGCTGGAACCCTAATTATTGAACAGACGCAAAGGGGGCAAAGATTAAAAAAAATATACTGTTTACAATCCAAGAAAATCAGAAATTTTCAACAGTTTTTATGATTGAAAATTTTATCGAAAATAAAATCATTGCCCCCTAAAACACTGTCTTTTAACTTCATTAGCTCCTTTGCGTTTTTCCAGCTTACTTGTCTGATGATGTAGAATCAATTGTAACAAGATAAAAAAATTTATAAAAAACAACTATGTATAAAAAGCTTACCCTACTTCTTTTCTTCCTCTCAATCATGACATGGGCACAACAACCAACCCTGTTTCTGATTGGTGATTCAACGATGGCCAATAAAGAAAATCCTGATAAAAACCCGGAACATGGCTGGGGACAGATGTTTCCCTCTCTGTTGACCTCCGGAATATCCGTTCAGAATCACGCAACTAACGGGAGAAGTTCAAAAAGCTTCAGAACGGAAGGAAGATGGAATAAAGTAATAAATCAGCTTAAGAAGGGAGATTTTGTCGTTATCCAGTTTGGGCACAACGATCAGAAAATCAATGACTCGACACGGTTTACCAATCCATATACTCAATACAGAGCCAACCTTGAAAGATATGTGAACGAAGCGAGATCTAAAGGTGCTATTCCAATTCTGATGACGTCTATTGTCAGAAGAAACTTTAATGAGAATGGTGTTTTGATGGATACACATAAAGAATATCCTTTGGTAGTAAGAATGGTTGCCAATGATCTTAAAGTTCCTTTTGTGGATTTACAATTATTGTCAGAGCAACTGGAAATTTCTTATGGTCCGGAAAATTCAAAAAAGCTGCATCTGCATTATAAAAAAGGGGATGAAAATTATTATCCGGAAGGAAAAGATGATGATACTCATTTGTCAAAGCTGGGAGCTGAATCCGTTGCAAAACTGGCAGCGGCTTCATTGAAAAGTTTAAACACCGGATTAGAGAAATATATTAAATAAAAAGTTTTACGATCTGCGCGGTTTGTCATTATGCACTAATCAGACAGCAATATTTTTTTATCAGGTAATACATGATGATAAAAACAAGAGTTTAAATTTCTTCGGAATGATAAGATGCATAGGTATGTAAGTGTTTATAAATATTAATTTGTTCCGGAATTAATACAGTGATACAAACTACTCGTTTAGACTATCCATAAAGTTTATCATTCTGAAGGAATTCGTACAGCAAAGATTTTTTTATTGGGTAATAAATAAAAAATTTAGATTTCTAGAGAATGACAGAAGGAACGCAAACAGTTCTCTGCAGATTTTACAAAATTTCAATTCAAAAAAGATAAAAATGGATTTAAAAAAAGAACCTTTCTTTAATGGAAACTCTGATTGGGAAGATCTGGGAAACGGTGTTTCAAGACAGTTTGTGGGCTATAATGCTCAGGTAATGATGGTGATTGTCAAATTTACGAAAGGAGCAACCGGAGAATTACACCAGCATTTTCATTCTCAGATTACATATGTGGCATCCGGGAAGTTTGAGGTTACTGTAGACAATGCAACAAAAATTCTGCAGGAAGGTGATGGCTTTTTTGCACAGCCCAATGTTTTCCATGGGGTAAAATGCCTTGAGGAAGGAAAACTGATTGATGCTTTTACACCTTTTAGAGAGAATTTTCTTATTTAGGAAGCCGGAAAAAGGAAGATAATAATGAAATTTAATATGCAGGTACTTTTAAACCTTTGCGCCTTTCCGAATATTCAACAGAAAAAAGCAGATCTATTCTTCATTAGATTTGAGCTCTATACTCCAATTATTACTGCTTTATTTTAGCATTTAATCAATTTCAATTTGTGAATTTAAATAAATAATAAAATGCAACCGATTAACCAAATAAAATATTTAACATTATAATTATATAAATATTAATATAGTAAAATATAAAATAATTAAATATTAACTTCATAATTTTACTTCAGAACAAATCACAAAATATAAACTATGAAAACAAAGTTCAAAGCTGTCTTCTTTACAGCAGCTCTAAGTTCAGCTTTTGCCCTTACCGGATGTGGTCACGAAGAAATCAATAATGACCTGGCAGAAAGCGAAATCAATATTAAAAACAGTCTTACACAAAAGATTGTTCCTCTGGCCAATTGTGTGGCTCCCGGATGGGCTTCTGAAAACGGAGGCACTACCGGAGGAGGAACGGCTGCAGAGACTACTGTTTCCACGTATGCCCAATTAAAGGCTGCTATTGAAAATACGGCTGTAAAAGTGATTAAAGTAACCGGAACCATTACCATCACTACGCGTTTATCTCTTCAGGATCAGACCGGAAAAACAATTTACGGAACAACCGGAGCTAAATTGGTATCTACAAACCAGACGAAAGACGGCTCAGGAATTATCAATGTTAAAAGATGTAACAACATCATTATCAGAAACCTTATTTTTGAAGGTCCGGGAGCTTACGATACTGACGGCTGGGATAATGCCATTCTTGATGACTGCCGAAATGTATGGATAGACCACTGCGAATTCAGAGATGGTGTGGATGGAAATTTTGATATCAAAAACAAATCAGACTTTATTACAGTTTCCTACACCAAATTCCATTATCTGAAAGCTCCAAAACCTGGTGGTTCAGGCGGAACGGATGACCACAGATTCTCTAACCTCATCGGATCCAGTGATGGTGCTACTGCTGACGCCGGGAAGCTGAATGTAACCTTTGTCCGTTGCTGGTGGGCTCCGGGATGCAGAGAGCGTATGCCTAGAGTAAGATTTGGCAAAATCCATATCCTGAACAGTTATTTCAACAGTTCTGTAAGTAATAAATGTATTGCAGCAGGAGTACAGGCCAATATTCTCGTAGAAAGAAATGTCTTTGAAAACGTAAAAGAGCCTATTAATTTAATGAGCGGTTTTACAGCAGTAACGCAAACGGGAAGTAGTTTCATTAATGTTACAGGGAATATTAACGGAAGCGGAACAGCATTCACACCGCCATACAACATAGGAAAACTAAATGTTGCGGATGTGAAAGCAGATGTTACAGCTAATGCAGGTGCTACTTTAGGAGGAAATGTTTGTGACGCATTTTAAATCATAAATAACAGTAGTAGTAATACAAGGAGGGTGCCTCAGGAATGAGGTGCTCTCTTTTGTATTCCGGCCTTTCAGTATTCTATAAAGACTAGATAAAGCCTAAGGTTTTGATATAAAAAGCGGACTAAAGCCCGCTCTTATTAATATCTGTTGCTATTCTATTATTTTATTTTTTTCAAGCCATTTCGGATATTCCTTAGCAAGCAGTTTTTCGGCAAAGTCTCCAAACCAGCTATATCCATTTCTCCTTTCTTCCGAAACTTCATTATAATTATACTTTACACTGCCATCCCGGTCTCCAAACAGAGGTTTGTTGGTATGAATATCATAGAATCTCGCCCAGATCACAGAATTTTTATCTTCTGCCAGTATTCTCACCGCTTTCCCGTTCTGTTTTGCTACATTATAACTGTACCCTTCAATTTTATTCTGCTTAAACCACTCTACTGCTGCTTTTATAGACTTTTCTATTTCAGGAGTCACTGGCTGCTGCATCAAAAACCTAATAATTCCTACCGATTCTCCCGTAGCTAATGAAACAGGCTCAAAAGCTCTTGCTTTATCCGGCTGCAAAGTAATTTCATTATACTGATCAGCCCAAATAGAAGAATTTCCCTTTTGAAGAACCTGAGTTTTTAAAATACATCCGATGCCCTTCTGAACTGCAATTTTTGATTTTTCTTTTAGGGAAGAAGAAACCACATCAAAACCATTCTTTCCTTCCGCTGCGTTATACAGAACTGTCAGGGCATTGATCATCGCATTATCATTATAAGTCACCTGCTTTCTGTAGAGTCCTGTATTGGGATAATATTGTGGAAAACCTCCGTTATCATACTGCATAAGAAGAAGATAACTGATTCCTTTTTCTGCTGCTTTTAAATATTCAGAATTTTTTGTAGTTGAATATGCTTTAATCAATCCATTGATTTCTCTGGAAGTTGCATTATTATCAATAGTTGCATGATCATCCCCCGTAGACTTTATCTTTCTCAAAAGATTTTTATCAACAGGCAGATTATAGTTTACCACTGACTTATCTTCCAGCTGTTTTCCCCAGCCGCCGTTACGAAGCTGATAGACCAGCATTTTCTCTGCCAGTGTATCTTTCAACTGAGCAGAATAATTTACCGCCAGTAACCCCAATGTAAATGTGTAGATTTTTAGATTCATTTTTTATTATTTAAAATTATCCCTTCATTACTCTCCTACTTTCACCACCAATGGTTTTGCAATGATCTGAGCCTGCTTCTGAAGCATATTCTCCCAGTCTTTTTGTGTTTGCACCTGTCCGCTTTTCTGCCAGGCAAACCCTGCATAATATGTTAAGGTTTTATAAGGCTTTGTAATAACATATAGATGACTTTCATCAGGAACATCTGAGGTAAAAGCGATTGATTTTTCAACGATTTGCGGATTCACAACAATTCCTTCTCCCACAAAAGCATCGTCTATTTTCTCCCAGTGAAGATAATATCCGTTTTGGTTATTCAGTTGGGTTTTTCCTTCATTTTTATGCAGCGTAATTCCAATAGTATAGTTCGGAACAGGTTTTTCTGATTCAAAAACAGATTCAAACTTTGAAAAGTTGGAAGCCAGATCCAGTGAAACTCTTTTGGTTTCTTTTACCCCAAATTCACTCCATGGCTGATAAGTCAATTCAAAAACTGTTCTTAAAGGACCTTCAGCAATTGTTCTGGAGGCAACAAAGTTTTGGGAAACCTGAAGTTTTTCATTTTTCCAGATTCCAATCCCGCCAGTTCCTCTGCTGTTTCCCACATGGTAAGGATCATAGCCTTCACCTCTTGTATCTTTATGATAATACATAGGATCTGTAAGATAACCTTTGTACCATGTATTGATAACAGGCCGGTCTGTTCTTTTCAGCCAGATGTCAACACCACTTGAAAGCGTACTGCTTTTAATTCCCTTTAAAGCTTCCTGCTGGCCTTTTGGACCGTAGACTCTGAAAGCAATTTTATCATTTTCCCAGGCATAATCATCTACCCTTTCCGGGACTAATCTCGAATAGGTAGAAATCCCGATTTCCGGGATTTGAACGCTCCTATCCGCAACAATAGTGTATATATTTGTTTTTTCTGCGTCAATATTTACCAGAAAAAGTAATTCTTCATTTTTCCCATCAGCATCATAATCTATCCATTGAATAGGAAGCCATTTTCCTTTTGCATCTTTTATCCTAAGTTCTTCCTCACTGTTTTTATGTAAAAATGACCGCAGCATAGTTCTGGGAATTGCCACTACTTCATTTCTGGAAAAATCCAAAGAATTAACAACCTTTACAGATCTTTGAGCATGTAAAAAACATGAAAAAATGCAATCGATTGCGCAAATTAATTTAAAACTTATTTTATTCATAGATAGAGGTCTACATTTTCACCAAAAATAGAAAATATTTTCAATATGAAGACCATAAACTTAGAGTTTCACATACTCTATAATAACTTCTCGAAATTCATATCAACTTTTCAGTGTGTAATTAAAGTATTGACCGCCCTTTAGATAAATTTTCATCTGCCTCTGATTCTTTCAAATATCGGATCTTCCTATTTTCATTACAATATCTGATTGACCCTGATTGAATATACCTGAAATAAAAAACTTCAACAGGATACTGTATTTCCAATCGGTCGAACTCCTCTTCCAGATCAGTTGAGTATTGGTAGAATAAAGAGACAATTCTATCGATCGCTATCTGCTCATCACAATTTTCAATTCTTTGAATAATTTTTACAGCATGGGCGTAATCTTTAATTTCCTTCTTTTTAGCCTTATACGAGTACAAATCGAGAAGTAAGCCTATTGTATAACCTGATATTTTAAAAGCTTTTTCAAATGAACCACTATAATATGATGACGCAGGCAGATCATCATGAAGATACCACAATAAAGAAAACATTATGGGCATTGCAACATCATAAGCCCTGCAATCAAGATATTCTTCAAGAGAAGGCTCCAACTTTTGCACTTCGATAGTACGCTGCATCAGAACATTATCCAGATATTTAACCGATTCAATTTTGAAAATATTTTTTGCATCCTTTGTCCAGTCATTTTCTGAACAAAAATTCACAATTGGATAAAATAACTTATCAACATCCGGGTGCTCATCCAATGCTGTTTTAAACCCTTTAATGATCTTAACAATGTGATCCAGATCTACGGAATTGTCAAAGAATTGGTCGTCTATTAAAGCCCACATGCTGTAATACCGACAAATAGATTTAAGTTTTTCTATAACCCCAAAAGGAAAAATGTAGGCTGTATATTGGGCTCCCACTGCAATATAGTCACCATACAACGCAGTGTTTTCATTCATTACATTGAAAGCTGGTGTCTTAATAAAGGCTTTCATATGCTGTACCAACACATCTAATTCAGGATGCACCCTAGTTGGAAGGTTTGATTCAAATAATGGTATATTCATTTGATCTAAGTTTTAATGGATATTTTTTTAACATGTATTTGTATCAATCTTGGATAAGATGTTGCTTACTATTAAAGTCTTATCGTTTAATTCTTAATGCATTCCTGTCGCACTGGATCTAAACACAATAAATTTATCTAAATTTAAATATTTCCAACAAGTACTTCATATCTATTTAAGGATGTTATCCTCTCAACTGAAAATATTATCGGAACGGATGACTTTAACAACCTGCTTACTCGTTGTAATCTCAAGAATACCAAGTATTAGAATAATAAATGAAAATTCCGACAGAAAATTCCATAAATTTGAGAAATCTAACCATGGACTTAACAATGAAGATCTACATCAACCGGCAGCATCTATTTAAGGAAATTGACTATCCGGATCGCTACAGAAAGAACAATCTTTTCAAAACTGTACTCGTTATTTTTGGTGTTATCTTTAGTTTTCTAATCCTGGTTAAACCTTTTGAAGTCAATATATTCCAGCAGAAAGTGTCCTATATTATGATATGCTGCTTTCACGCCCTGATACCTTCATTGATTTTATACTTTTACTTTACTGGGTTTAACTACTTGCAGGCCAAAAATCACCAAAACGAAAATTGGTCTTTAGCAAAAGAATATACTCACATTAGCATTGTTCTTCTATTAACCGGTGTATGCAGTTTCCTAATCCGCGATATCATTTATCTGAATTCAAATAATTGGACCTGGAACTATCTATGGGAAGAAGTGAGAAACTGTTTTGTTGGCGGTGTGATTTTGTATTTTTTTATGCGGCTGGCAGTATTCTATTTTGAATCAAAAAAAGATTCCTCCCTGATATTCCAATTTACACCCCTAAACCCCAAAATTGAAGAAAATACGACCAGCACTTTGGTTTATATTAAAACCCAAGTCAAGCAAGATGACTTCAGTTTAGATGTAAAAAATTTACTTTTCGTTAAGGCCGATGGAAATTATATTGAAATAACTTCTTGCAATAATAACCAACTAAATATAGAACTCAAAAGAATTTCCCTGACACAATTTGAAGCACAGGTGCTAGAAGTTCAGAATTTATTCCGTTGTCACAGAGCCTATCTGGTAAACATGAACCATATAAAAAATATGACCGGCAACTCGCAGGGCTACCAACTTTCCTTTGGGCCTACCACTGATAAAGTACCCGTTTCAAGATCTCAACTGGTTGCATTTAATAAACGCTACCAGGAGCTTCTTTCTCCCTAAAACACCAGACCTAGTTATTGGTCACAAAGGTTTGTTGCTGGTAACATAAGGCTCAAACTATGTCTTTTTCAGGTATATATTTGCAGTAAGTACTGGACTAACCAGACGCTTAAGAAATCAACACATACTCTATTATGTCAGCAAAAACATTACCTGCCCAAGTACCAGCGAAAACCAATAAACTCTTTTACATTGACAACCTTAAAATAGTCTTAACAATTTTGGTGATCCTACACCATGCTATCATTGCCTATTGCGCGCCGGGCGGTTGGTATTATACAGAAAAAACAACGAACATGGCAGCAATTGTTCCAGCAACAATTTTTGTAAGCCTAAATCAATCGTTTTTTATGGGCTTCTTTTTCCTGCTTTCGGGCTACTTTACCAAACCATCTTACGATAGAAAAGGTGGTTTAAAATTTACTGGAGACCGTCTGATGAGATTAGGAATACCACTGCTGTTTTATTCTTTTATCCTGTCACCAGCATTGGGCTATATGGTTTATAATTTTGCAGATGGGAATCACGTTACTTATCTGAATTATCTTTCAGGATATCATACCTGGATTGATTTTGGGGTGCTTTGGTTCGTTGCAGCATTATTACTTTTTACTCTGCTGTATGTGGGCGCAAGAAGCCTTATTACAATTAAATTCAAAAATCCTATGCCAACACCCGGAACCACAACCATTTTGCTGTTTGCTGTTGTATTAGGGATTATCACATTTGTGGTTAGAGTTGCATTTCCGGTTGGCTGGGTATTAAAACCATTTGGCTTCCAGTTAGGCCACTTTCCACAATACATCAGTTTATTTGTTATCGGTTTATTGGCATATAAAAATCAGTGGTTTGATTCCTTGTCGATAAAAACTGGTAAAAAACTCAGGATATCTGCCTGGTTAAGTTTACTATTTTTTCCGGTATTTTTTCTGATCAGGGTTAAACTCAACATGCCTATTTCCTGGTATTCCGGTGGCTTTCATTGGCAATCGCTATTGTATGCTGTTTGGGAACAATGGATCGGTTTTTCCATTCTCATCTCTTTATTGAGCTTGGCTAAACATTCGTGGAATAAGTCCTCACCATTATTAAGTAAGCTATCAAAGAGTACTTTTGCTACTTATATTTTTCATCCTTTAGTAATTGTGGTACTATCACTTTCCATTAAAAACTGGTCTGTAGATCCAGCAGTCAAATTTCTAATCCTTGCACCTACCGCTGTAGTGGCAAGCTTTTTATTGGCCTCAATTATTCTTATGATTCCTGGTATAAAGAGGGTCATTTAAACAGTGAGATCGCAAGATCATCTTACTGTTGAAGCATCTTAGGTACTAGGTTCCTTATCATATGGGAATTTTTTTAAATAAATAAGGCAACGATATACTAAAGTGTACCAAGGCTACTGTGTATAAAAAACACTGTTTTCAACTGAATCTTTGACCCAATCAACCTTTAAGATTTGATTTATATTAAAAAAAATATATCTTGGTACACATTGCCTTTTAGTTTTTCAGTAGATACAGTACCATCCTTATCCAAAATCCTAGAATAACAATGCTCTATACGGACTCTTATTTTATCCAGTCTTTGGTTGGTTTCCACTGCATCCCTACTTTTACCATTTACCCTTCCATATTTTAAATCCCATTGTTGAATATTAATTTCCAGCTTGGTGCTAAATTGAGAGATACTGCCATTAATGGTTAATCTTGCCATAATGGATACGGTGCTATTTTTCTTAGGTGCATTTTTTTTCAGGTAAAACAATAACTTAAAAGTTGACCTTTTTGTAGTTTCCATAACTCAATGTTTTGATGTTTAAAATTAAATTCAATTGAATTAAGAGGCAGTATGAAACACGACACAAAACACTGTATTGTAGTTACTTACATATCTATACCTGAAAAACCATTGGTAACGATTTGGTAACCTGCTTTTTCAGTTGGACCTTCTTTAAGTAGCTTTTCGGTGCATCATTCCAATTTTATCATTCTCCTAAAATCCTTTATTCATGCGGGTCTTCACCCGTTTTTACATTTTTTTTAGAGTTCAATACTTTTAATATACAAATACTATTGTTATTTTAGCGGCATAAAAATTTGATTTTAACAATTAAGGATATGAAAAAATTAATCTTATTGGGCGCTGTATCAGCTTTTTTAATCAACTGTAATAAGAAAACTGAAGCTCCGGCTCCCAAGGCAGTGGTAGATACCATCGCTGTTGAAGAACCTGTAATAGATACTTTGGGACCAAAATCGTTCTGCTATATCGGGGTAACAGGAAAAGACAGTGTTTTTGCTTCCATTGATGACAATTTAGGAACCATCACCGGAAAATTATCTTACAAGAACAGTGAAAAAGACAGTTCAAAAGGAGATGTAACCGGGTTCAAGTCCGGAGACACCCTGAAGCTGACTTACGAATTTGCTTCAGAAGGTAAAAAAAGCAAAAGAGATATTTACTTCATCCAGAAAGACAATGCTTTGACAGAAGGGATTGGAGAGCATAAAGACGAAGACGGACAGTCTAAATATGCTGACGAGAAAAAAATCAGTTATAAAGACGGACAGAAGCTAAACACTGCAGACTGTAAAGTAGTGACCGAAGCGTTAAAAAAATAATGTATTATAAATAAAAACAGCCTTGTTCAAGGCTGTTTTTTATTTTATGGTAATTCTGTTTCAATGATTTCAATAAATCGGTTTACTGCTTCATCACCTGTATTCCAGGAAGTAATAAGGCGAATTGCTGAAAAATTCTCATCTACTTTTTTCCAGACAAAAAAATCAAAACTTTCAGACAGTACTCCTATAAGTTCATTGCTTACAATAGGAAAAATCTGATTGGTATAAGTATCTGCAAGAAATGCTACCCCTTTTTTCTGCAATGCATTCTTAATTTTCATAGCCTGCTGATTGGCATGTTTCGCCAGATCAAAATACAGATTATCCTTCATCAGTTCCATAAACTGTATTCCCAACAGTCTTCCTTTAGCCAATAAAGCTCCTTTCTGTTTGATATTAAATGCAAAATCTTCCTGAAGAACAGGATTATTAATAACAATAGCCTCACCTATCAAAGCACCGTTTTTGGTTCCTCCAAGGTAAAAAACATCCGTCAGAAGGGCTACTTTTTCCAGAGTAAGATCACTGATTTCTGAGGTAAGACCATGTCCCAGCCTCGCCCCATCCATAAACAGGTATAATTTCTTTTCTTTACAAAATGCAGAAAGCTCTTCCAGTTCTTTTGCCTGGTAAATAGTTCCCAGCTCTGTAGAATTGGATATATACACCAGCTTAGGCATCACCTGATGCGGTACATTGCTATGTCCTTCTAAAACCGGAATAATGTCCGACGGTCTTAATTTCCCATCCGCGGTTTCAATACTCAGTACTTTATGTCCTGTAGCTTCAATAGCTCCGGTTTCATTATTAAGAATATGACCGGGAGCGGCAGAAATCACGCATTGATAAGGTTTTAAGATTGCTGAAATAACAATTAAGTTAGCCTGCGTTCCTCCTGAAACTAAAAAAACTTCAGAATTCTGATTGTTGATTTTTTCTTTAATTAATGTTTTAGCTTTTAATGAATACTCATCTTCTCCATATCCGGCCTGCTGTTCAAAATTACTTTTTGTAAGCGCTTGTAGAATATTCGGGTGACATCCCTCTGAATAGTCGTTTTTGAATGAAAATTTCATAGAGTAAAAGTAAAAAAAGTTAAAATAACAAGAGTAAATTTTCCATTTTATTTTGTTAGATTTGTAGTGAAAATCATCTAACATTTTGAAAACAACCCTAACAGAAGAGAATTACCTGAAAGCTTTGTTTCACTTAGTTGACAATGAAGGAAAGGTTACAATTAATGAGCTCAGCAAATTTTTGAATGTAAAAATGCCGAGTGTCAATAATATGATGAAAAAATTTGCAGAGAAAAAGTGGGTCATCTATGAAACCTACAAACCGTTAATCGTTACCGAAAACGGAAGACGCGAAGCAGCTCTGGTAGTCCGAAAACACAGACTCACCGAAATGTTTCTGGTTAAAAAAATGAATTTTGGCTGGGAAAATGTTCATGAGATTGCAGAACAGCTTGAACATGTACATTCTCAAATCTTCTTTGATAAAATGGATGAAATTCTGGATTACCCTAAATTTGATCCCCATGGAGAGCCTATTCCTGACAAAGACGGAAATATTATTTCCCAGGATCTGCAGAAACTAAGCCACTGTGAACCTGGTGAAAATGTTACTTTTGCCTCGGTTACTTTATCTGACGACGCTTTTTTAACCTATCTCAACGATAGAAAGCTTCTCCTTAACACCAAAGTAAAAATCCTTAAAGTGGAAAGTTTCGATAAATCAATGACCATAGAAATTGATGGAAAGACGGAAATTTTAAGCAAAAAAGCGACTGAAAAAATATTGGTTAAGAAATAAAAAAAGATGTGGTTTCAACTGAATGAAGCCACATCTTTTATTTTAAAATTAATTGATATCAATCTGTTTTTCTTCTATTGCTCTAAGCTTCTTAGGTTTAATACTAAGCAGAAAGATCGTTGAGATAATAAATATACTTCCCACCCAATCAAACATAGAATAAGAAACATTAAGCCAAAGTACCGCTAAAATTGTCGCCGAGAGAGGTTCCATAGAAGCAAGGAGACTTGTTTTCTGCCCTCCTATAATCTGAACTGCAGATAAATAGAAATAAAAAGCGATCAATGTTCCAAATATTACAATAAATGCAGTATATCCGAATGTCTGCAGATCCCATGTCCCCTGAATATCCCAGGGCGCTTTAACAAAACTGAATACAATACCGGCACAAAGCATTCCCCAGCCGATAATCAGAGAAGATTTATATTTTAATAAAAGTTGTGCTGGCTGTAAGGTATAAACAGCTAGGGCAACAGCTGAAGCCAGGCCAAAGAACAAGGCTGTTCCGGATATTGAAAGACTGGATATATTTCCATGTGTGACCAGTAAAAAAGTTCCTAAAACCGCTAAAATTATTGCTATTATTTCCAACAAAATAGGAATCCTTCTATTTTTAAAAGCAAGATACAGTGCAATAATCACCGGTCCGGCATATTGAAGAACAGTAGCTGTAGCAGCATTGGAATACTTTATAGCTGCAAAGTAAGTATATTGAACAGCAAGCATTCCTGTTATACTGAAAATAATAAGCTGTACTGAATCTTTTTTATTTTTCCAGATTTCAAAAAGGTCTGTTTTATCACCCAATTTTGCATACAGCAAAAGGCAGATTCCTGAAATGAGCAGCCGTATGGTAATCATCCATTCTATATTAATTCCCCGCTGTTGAAACAGAAATTGTGCAAATGTTCCAGAAACACCCCAAAATAACGCTGCCAACACCGCCAAACAAAAACCCTTTAATACATTCATCGTTTTAAATACTATTTACAGTGCAAAATTGCATTAAAACACGTGTGTTTTTTCATGAAATTTGAGTTATAATTTGCAATTTTGTTTCATAAATCTTATTAATTTAAAAAAGATGAATGATCTGGACCACTTTGACCTGGCAATTCTTGAAATATTACAAAAGAATAATCTTACTCCCCAAAGAGATATTGGAGACCGTATAGGCCTTTCAGCAGCTGCGGTACAAAGACGAATCAAAAGAATGCGGGAAACCGGAATAATTAAAGCAGATATTTCCGTGATTGATACGGAAAAGTTAAAGCACTCTGTTACCCTTATTGTAGAAGTCTTCCTGGAAAGGGATAAAATAGATTTGATAGATCAGGCTCAAACACTGTTTACTTCAGCTCCTGAAGTCCAGCAGTGTTATTATGTTACCGGAGAATCAGATTTTGTACTGGTAATTATAGTTCCTTCTATGAAAGACTATGAGCAGCTCACACGGAGAATATTTTACAACAATGAGAATATCAAACACTTCAGAACATTAGTCTCAATGAACACAGTAAAGGCAGAGCTTGAAATCCCTATTAACACCTTTTTGTAGCTACAAAATACATTGTACTCTCCCTAAGCCAATTTTAACAAAAATCGTTAAAAAACGGTTAAACTCCCTTTTATAAAATACCTGAAAATTAATTTTTAATTAGGTTTGCAAAACATTCTACAGATTTTGTCTTTCTGACAAATACCAACATTTTAATTATTACCAAAAAAATTATGAAAAAAAGCATTCCGTTTTTTATTATTTCGATGTTATTAAGCCCATTTGCAAACGCTCAGGACACTAAGGTAAGAGATTTTGTAATTGAACCTCAGATTAAACCCAACTTTTATATATACAAAACTTTCGGAGTATTCGGAGGTAAAGAATATTCTACCAATGCAGTGTATCTGGTTACCAAAAAAGGCGTTGTCTTGTTTGATGTGCCATGGCAGAAAACCCAATATCAAAGCTTGCTGGACACTATTCAAAAACGCCATAATCTTCCTGTTATTGCGGTATTTGCCACCCATTCACATGAAGACAGAGCCGGAGATTTAAGCTTTTATAACAATAAAGGAATTAAAACTTATGCAACAGCAAAAACCAATGAACTATTGAAAAAAGACGGAAAAGCTACTTCTACAGAAATCATCAAAACAGGGAAACCTTACCGTATTGGCGGTGAAGAATTTGTGGTAGATTTTCTTGGTGAAGGTCATACAGCCGATAATGTAGTGGTATGGTTTCCAAAATATAAAATATTAGACGGAGGATGTCTTGTAAAAAGCAAAGCAGCAGTTGATCTTGGCTATACAGGAGAAGCTAATGTTGCACAATGGCCGCAAACCATGACAAAACTGAAAAACAAATATTCACAGGCAACTCTCGTAATTCCTGGTCACGACGAATGGAAAGGTGACGGACATGTAGAACATACCCTTGACCTTTTAGATAAAAACAAAAAGGCAGAGTAATAATTCATTTTACAACCAGTATATACCATAAAAAAATCCCGAATTTTCATTCGGGATTTATATTTTAATAATAGGTTGTATTAGTCTAATACACTCCAACCTCTCTTAGGATTCGTATTTGTAGAAACTTCCTGCTCATTAACGATGATGTTTTCTTTTCTCTGACCAATGTAATCAAGCTCGCTCAGTTTAGAGAAAATCGTTTCAAGGCTTCTCAACATCTGTTGAATATAAAGCAACGGCTCACCACAGTTATGATGATCGTAATTGGTCTCTGCTACAATAGAAAGCTGGTTCAGTAAAGTGTGAGGAGCAATCTCACTCCATTCCAAACTATAATTCAGCATTTCTTCCAATTCCGCAGGAACAAGAAGCTGGGTTGAATTATATAAATGAAGGGCCAATCTTGCAAAAGACTCAATCAAAAATACAGGCGGCTGCCATGGAGTAATATTTCTGAACTGGAAATACATATCTCCAAAGGTATTTACCATTGTACTGCACAGGAACTTAACGTTTTGTGCCAAAGCTGTATTTTGATTTTTATGAGAAGTCTTCTGAATAATTTTAAAAGCATACTGCTGAAGATTCCCGATAGACTTTGCATAGCTGCTGTAATACTCCACCAATGCCGGATGACTCTGTACAGAAGTACAAGGCGGGATAAAGTTGGAATCTACCTGAGCAATATTCCCTTTTAAATCTACTTTTCCAATGATAAGGTAATTACCTCCCGAGTAGCTGCTGTTCAAAGAAGTTACAGGAAGCAATTCAATATGATGATTCGGCTGTGCACTTGGATGGCGTGGCGGAATTTCTTCAGGGTCAATATCTCCAAAAGGAACTTTATCAAAAGGATTTACAGAGATTAAGATATAATATTCTCCGTCTGCCTGCTCTTCGTTCATGGATTTCGCCAGAGACTTTACGCTGATTCTTCTGTCTGTCAGCTCAATACGGTAACCTGCCATCGTAACAGCGCTGCAACGCTTGATAACAAGCTGTACATCATTGGTTGCTGTGTTGTGAACATCAAAAATGGTACGGTCTGTAAATTCGTTCGAAATAGGCAGAAGTCCGTAGTTATATGTAGTAATTCCAAGGGAATTGGAATCTCTGATGGTATCAATTAAGAAATTATCCTGATCATTAAGGTGCCTCTGGGAAACCTTCATCCCATCCACCCAGTTGATTGCAAAATGTTTAATAGGCTGTATCATGTTTAATACTTTTTAATTTTTTGTGATTATGATTTTCTTGCGACTCCCTCCTCTTCATGCTGAATAACTCTCTTACAAATCACCACTTCATTTTCAGAAATGCTGTTTGTTGTAATGTCGTGGTCGAAATCTATATATTTTCTGAAACTGAAAAACGATTTTTTAGTGTAAAAGATCCAGTAGTAAGGTTCATTTCCTTCGTCTGAAAGATGAATAATAGAACCAGGATTCTTATGGTTGTAATCATCTACCACTCTGTAAAACCAATCTCCGAAAGTAACTCCCGTTGGAAGGGTTTTCGCTTTGATTCTGAAACGGTTGGTATCTTCTAATTTTTTACTTAATTCAACATTCAATACCATTAATCTGTCAAAATCTGCTCCTTCGAAATCAGGCAGTTTCTGCTCCGGTGAATATCTCCATGTTTTATAAATATCAAAAGGAATCGTGATAAACTGGATATAACAGTAATAAAATACCATCGGAACCACAAAGATCAGCATACTTGTTGCCGCCATTACAGCATATCCTGTTCCTTTACTCATCCAGTTAAAGATCAGAGTAAAAAGATATCCTCCCAACGCGATACACGTCAATGAAAGTATAGACTCAAACAGAATACTCATTGCCAGAGATTCAATGTGTTTTTTGAAATATTTGTGCAATAAATTCACATGAATAATCCCAAAAATAAGGTAAACAACCTGTGCGATGAGATACCAGTACGGATTAAAGAGGTTTCCGGCAAATCCAAAAAATCCCGGAATGGCCAGGCATAAACTGCACAGAAGCACGTATATAATAATTACTTTAATTTTTATCGCAGGTTTATTTCTACGGATTATACCCAGTATAACCATCATAATAATTGCGATTAAAGGCATTAAGATATACCTTAAAAAAATACCTTTTACTGAAGAAATTTCCATTTGTTTCTTTTCGAATTTATACTTTGTTGGTAGTTGTAAATATAATAAAATAATTTAGAGGAATGTAGAGTATCCAAGGCGGCTGGCATTTCTTTCCTCGTCCTCCAGACTGAATGAATATTCCTCCTTTTCTGTCACAAAATTCTCTTCCACATCCACGGTTACCGGAAGAAAATAATCATACAGTGACTGCAGTACATTTCTGAAAGGACTTCCAGGGATATATTTTTTCATATCTCCATAAGGAATAGGGCCTATATTGATCACCCAGTTTCGCTGCCCGTCCATATGACGGCCACTTGGAATATACGTTACCCCTAATCTTGAATTTCCCAATAACATGGAATCATCATTTTTCTCAATCCCATCAATGATGTTAGGTGAAAAAGTAACGTTTACCGGTACCTGCAGAAAAGCGGTCATACATCTTTCAAACCATTTTTTATCACCTCTTATCTGGTGGAAAAACGGCAGAATATGCATAAAAATATAAGCACTCTGCTTATCCAGCATCTTTATCAGAGGCCAAAGCTCACTTACCGTCTCCAGTAAAGAATCCGTATTGCTTGTAATATCAAACTCAGATTCTTTAAGTAAAGCACTGATCTCCGTAAAAAAAACTTCCAACTCAAAAGGACGGAAAAATTTACGGGCGTCATCCTCTACCCTTTTCTGTTTCCGGATTTCCCTTACCACAGTATCTACATTCTTTCTGGAAGCTCCAAGAGACGGCGGATGGAATAAGCCTTCCGGAAGATAGTCATAAATACCCTCTCTATAGGTCTCTATAGTAAATACTTCTTCATCGAACCCTAAATAGCTGCTTGAAATACTCTTAATATCCTTCAGGTAAGCACGGTCATTCACACCAACACGCTCAATGAATATATTACTTACCGCACGGTGGTATTTCAATAGATTAACAGCCACAGATTCAGCCTTAAAGTCTGTCTGCAGCTTATTGTAATGCATATCTACAATATTAGTCTCATACATAGTGTTTCCTCTGATTATGACTTGTAAAGATAATATATCTCATAAGTTTGAAAAAATATTTTACTAATAATTTTATCCTAAAAATAACAATTTATTGACATTAAAAGGAATAATTTAAAGCAAATACCGTAAAAATACGGTAAATAGAAGGTTTATTTGTTTTTTATAATTTAAAATTAACTATTCAGAATCAATTGATTAAAGGTTTAAGATTGGGATTAAGTTTTTTATTTTAGTTCTTCCTTATATATAAAGATACTCTTCTTTATACACTCTCCTATTTATGCTGTCAGTTATTTCTCATCTTCATCTGACAAACTATAAGCTGCCAAACGTAATACAATTACATCTTTTATTTAGATTAAATTTTATTAACACCATCTTATGGAATAAATTCAGGATAAATGTATGCTCATTCCGAAAGCGGGCCGTATCTTTGCAGACTGAAAATTGTTATTTAAAATGAAAAGTATTTATTCTAAAATTCTGATTTTAGCATTCATGGCCTCTTCACTTTATTCTTATGCGTGGGGATTAACGGGACACAGGGTTATTGCAGACATTGCAGAAAACCATCTTTCCCGAAAGGCAAGAAGAGAAATTAAAAAGATGATGGGCAAAGAACGTCTTGCTTACTGGGCAAACTGGCCGGATTTCATTAAATCTGATACTACAGGTGCATGGAAGCAGGCTTCATCATGGCATTATGTAAACATTGATCCGATGACCGACTTTAAAGCTTTTGAACAAAACTTAAAAGCGCAGGCAGGACCAAGTCTTTACACTCAGGTAAATACCCTGTCTAGCCAGATCAAAGACAAAAACACTTCTGAAAAAGACAGAAAAATTGCTTTAATCTTCCTTATCCATATTATGGGAGATCTTTCACAGCCTCTTCACGTAGGAAGAGCGGAAGATTTGGGAGGAAACAAAATCAACGTTACTTATTTTGGTGAGAAAACCAATTTACACTCAGTTTGGGACGGAAAACTGGTAGATTCTCAAAAATACAGCTACACAGAATATTCTAAGCTTTTAGATATTAAATCTAAAGAAGAAGTAGCACAGATACAGTCCGGAACACTGGAAGACTGGTTGTACGATTCTCATAAAATTGCCAACAAGATCTATGCGCAAACTCCTATTGATTCAAAATTATCTTATGACTACCAGTATAAATTCAATGATACGTTGGAAAGACAGCTTCTATACGGAGGATTGAGACTGGCAAAAGTTTTAAACGAGCTTTTCTAAATACAGGTTTCGAGTTGTTGGTTTATTAATCAAAGGCAGCTTAAAATAGTATTTCCAAATATAAAAACGGGACTTCGGTTTCGTTTTTTTTTGTTTAAAATTTAGGGCTTAGGGAAATTAATAAGTTTCCAAATGAATTTCACTTCTTTTATTATGAATGTATATTTTAAATTTCAAGCAAAAAAACAAAAACAACTAACTTATTACCAATTAATTAAAACACTTTCACAAAGAAATTCATAAATTTTACTTCCTATATTATACAAAAAATACTCAATCTGGTGTAACCTTTTTACCTTTTCATACGTATATATTATAGTAACTCTTTTTTTGAGGATAAAATAAATGAGACAATTAAAAATCACTAAGCAGGTTACCAACAGGGAAACTGCTTCATTAGACAAGTATTTGCAGGAAATTGGTAAAGTGGAACTGATCACTGCGGACGAAGAAGTAGAATTGGCACAAAGAATACGTGCTGGCGACAGAGCCGCACTGGAGAAATTAATCAAAGCCAACCTTCGTTTCGTAGTTTCTGTATCTAAGCAATACCAAAATCAAGGTCTTTCTTTACCCGATTTGATCAATGAAGGTAACCTAGGATTGATGAAAGCGGCAAAAAGGTACGATGAAACTAGAGGTTTCAAATTTATCTCTTATGCAGTATGGTGGATCCGTCAATCAATTTTACAGGCATTGGCTGAGCAGTCAAGAATTGTAAGGCTTCCGTTGAACAAAATTGGTTCCATCAATAAAATTAATAAAGCATACGCTCACCTTGAACAAGAAAATGAAAGACCACCTTCTCCGGAAGAATTGGCTGAAGTTCTTGACATGAGCGAGGAAGATATCAAAGAATCTATGAAAAACTCCGGAAGACACCTGTCTATGGATGCACCTTTAGTAGAAGGTGAAGATTCTAATCTTTATGATGTATTGCGTTCAGGAGAATCTCCAAGTCCAGATAAAGATCTGATGCTTGAATCTCTACAAATCGAGATTGAAAGAGCATTGAATACTTTGACGCCGAGAGAGGCTGACTTGGTAAGATTATACTTCGGACTGAACGGAAAACACCCAATGACTTTAGAAGAAATTGGTGAGACTTTCGATCTTACAAGAGAGAGAGTTCGTCAGATCAAAGAAAAAGCAATTAAGAGACTAAAACACAATACCAGAAGCAAGATCCTAAAATCTTATCTAGGTAAATAATTTTTAGCGCAAAAAATTTTATAGGCGGAGTCTGGTTTCAGGCTCCGTTTTTTTATTTAGACTATAAAGCAGGACTGATTACATTCAGTCTGCACACTTCTGTAACATTTTTCTCAGTTTGTTCAACTAATTAAAATCATATCCTTTACTCATTTGCAATAAAATCTAAATGACTAATTTTAGTTGCTGGGATATGATGTTGATTATCCACCAAAATAAAACATACTATGAAAAAAATACTTTTCACCTCTCTCCTGGCTCTCTCTATACTTTCCTGCAGTGAAAATAAATCGCGGCAAGCTCCAGCTGTAGAAAATGCGGTTGACAATGCTGAATTTTCAGTTTCAAGTTCTATTAGGAAAAATACATATTCGCGTAATGGAAATCTTGTTCATGAAATCTATCAGGAGCTTATCAAAAATGATAAGATTTTACAGGATCTTGACAAAAAAATAGAAGCTATTGATCAGGAAGCTGAAGCTGCAATAACTGAATATGATGATGTTATTCGCAAATCAGAAACATACTACAATGATGCGACTGCATTATCGAACTCTGTCACTGATTCTATTACAAAAAAACAGATTAAAGCAGAAATCAAAACCAGTTCAGATCAATACAATATAAAAACTCGGGCCATCAGAGATCTTATTACAAAAATAAGAGCAAATCGGGTAACCCTTCATGATCAATATATTGTATTCAAGATCAGAAAAACGCTTCCTGAAATTGAAAAGTACCAGAATGCACATCCTCTGAAAACAGACAGTCTCACTCAATTCATTAATAAGCAAAACAAACTGCTGGAAGAGTTGAAAAAATTAAAATAAATACCACTACACCTCATGAAATATACTACAAAATGGCTCACTGATAAAGCCCGCGTTAAAGAACTGGTAGACTTTTTTATTACCCATAAAACAGACTCTTATATTTCCCATGGCGAGATGATGTCCGGCAGAGCCATCGATTCTCATCACTGGAATCCGGATCTTGAACTGATCCTTACCGAACAGCTTATTTCTGATTTTAATTCTGATGGCAGTTCCAAGCTGAATATTCTGATCGCAGAAAATGAAAACGCAGAAATTGTCGGAATGATGGTTTTCAATGTGATCAACAGCCCTTTTAAAAAGTATGCAATCTTAGAAGATATGCTTCTGGATCAGTCTGTAAGAGGCCAGTCACTTGGAAGTACACTTTTAGAGAAAGCCATTCATGAATCTAAAAACTGGAATATCAGTTTTATATTGTTAGAAAGCGGAGTTAACAACCATGGTGCGCACAACTTTTTTAGTAAATATGGTTTTAAAAAGGTATCGGAAAGCTATATTTTAACAATATAAATTAAATGATGTCTTATGAACACCATCTCAATCATCGGAGCCGGAATCGGAGGATTGACCCTCGGAAATATACTGAAACAGCATCAGTATGATTTCACGATCTATGAATCCGCTCCCGAAATAAAACCTGTAGGAGCAGGAATTATGATGGCAGTGAATGCGATGCAGGTTTTTGATCAACTGGGATTAAAAGAAAAAATTGAAAAAGCCGGTAATAAAATTCACAGAATTGTTATTGCTAATGAATCTTTACAGACCATCTCCAAGACAGAAATTCTGGAACTTGAAGCGCAATATAATTCATGTAATGTTGCGATCCACCGTGCTGAACTCCAAAAAATTTTAGCTGAAAACCTTTCTCCCGATTCCATTAAGCTGAATCATTCTTTACAGAAAATTGAGAAGAGAGAAAACTATATTTTAGATTTTGAAAACGGAAATCAAATTGAGAGCCAAATCGTTTTTGGGGCTGATGGTATAAAATCTCCTATTAGAAACCAGATTTTAAAAACAGGAACCATCCGAAATTCAGGGCAGAAATGCTGGCGTGGTCTGCTGGACTTTGATCTCCCCGAAAAACATCATCAGGAAGCTTTTGAAATGTGGGGAAAAGGAAAGCGTTTTGGATTTGTAAAAATTTCTGATAAGAAAGTATACTGGTATGCCTGTATCAATGAAAAAAGTTTCGGGAGATATCTTGAAATTGCAGAGATTTTTAATGATTTTGATCCTTTGGTCCTACAACTGATTGAAGCTACACCAAACGACAATATTATTTGTAATACGATTTCCGACCTCGCTCCTATTCCCAAATGGTATTCTGAAAATCTATGTCTGATTGGAGATGCTGCCCACGCCACAACTCCCAATATGGGACAAGGTGCCTGTCAGGCCATTGAAGATGCTTATATCATCGGAAAACTGCTGGAGAAACATCAGGATTTCAATGCGGTTTTTGAAGCGTTTCAAGGCATCAGAAGAAAAAAAGTAGATTATATCGTCAACACAAGCCGGACTATCGGAAAGGTTTCTCAATGGGAAAGAGGAAATTCAATACGTAATTTTCTCATGAGCATGATTCCGGAAAGTATGAATCAGAAAATGGCTAAAAAGATTATAGAACTGGAAATGTAAAGATCCGGATTAAGAAAAGATAAAATTTATATTCGATTCATTAATAACAACTAAAATTAAAAACATGAAAAAAATCTTTTACGTATTGCTCTTATTCATAGGAGTACATACAGCACGAGCACAGGAGGTCCCGGTACTGGACAGAGGTTTATTTTTTGGAAACCCGGAAATTTCCGGAGGACAGTTGAGCCCTGATGGAAAATGGATTTCCTTTACCAAAGAGTATGGAGGCATTATGAATATATGGGTGAAAAAAATTGATGAACCATTTGAAAAAGCCCGTCCATTAACGGACAGCAAGCGCCCGATGAACGGATATTTCTGGTCGGAAGACGGAAAATATATTCTGTATGTAAAAGATGGAAATGGTGATGAGAACATGAATATTTTCGCTGTAGATCCTATGGCAAAAGTAACCACTGGAGTTCCGGAATCCAGAAATATAACACCGCTTAAGGATGTGACGGCTCAGATTTATATGGTGAGCAGAAAAGATCCTGATCTATTGATGATTGGATTGAACAACCGTGATAAAGCATGGCATGATTTATATTCATTGAAAATTTCTACAGGCGAACTGAAAAAGATGTATGAAAATACTGACCGTATCACAAGTTATGAATTTGATTGGGATGAAAAATTAAGAGTCCTGTCCAAAACGGATGATAAAGGAACTACACAGTTTTTTTATAAAGAAGGAGATAAACTCACTCCTATTTATGAGACTTTAGTAACGGAAAGCGCTTATATCTCCAACTGGAATGAAGATAATTCTAAATTCTATCTGGTAACCAATAAAGGAAACCTTGATAAATCAACCTTATTCCTGATGGATCCGAAAACCAAACAGATTACAAAAATAGAAAGTGATCCTAAAGATAAAGTGGATTTTGGAGGATTGTTCCTGGACAGAAATACAAGGAAGATGATCTACACTTCTTACACAGGAGATAAAACAGAGTACTACTGGAAAGACAAAACCTGGGAAGACAACTATAAATTTCTGCAAAGTAAATTTCCTGGAAGAGAAGTTAATTTTTCAAGCTCTACGAATGATTATTCTAAATTCTTAGTTGCTGTTGGAGGTGATAAATATGCTTCTGAAGCATACTTCTTTGATTCAAAAACAAAACAGCTGATTTTCCAGTATACACCAAGAACGGAATTGAAAAAAGTTGAAAAGTATCTGGCTGCAATGACTCCTATTTCTTATAAAAGCAGTGACGGACTTGAAATTCCGGCTTATCTGACTTTACCAGTAGGATCAAGCGGAAAAAATGTACCTGTAGTTGTTCTAGTTCACGGAGGCCCGAAAGGTCCAAGAGATTATTGGGGATACAACTCAACCGTACAATTTTTAGCCAACAGAGGATATGCGGTATTACAGCCTAACTTCAGAGCGAGTGGCGGATATGGTAAAAAATTCCAGAATGGCGGAGATCTTCAGTGGGGAAAACTGATGCAGGACGATATCACATGGGGCGTAAAATACCTGATCGATAAAGGAATTGCAGACAAAAATAAAGTAGTAATCATTGGAGGAAGCTACGGTGGATATGCAACGCTGGCAGGGTTAGCATTCACTCCAGATGTATATGCTGCCGGAGTAGATATTGTGGGGCCAAGCAACCTCTTTACCCTATTGGATTCTGTACCTGCTTACTGGGAAGCTGCCCGTGCTTTCCTTTACGGAATGGTAGGTGATCCTAAAACAGAAGAAGGTAAAAAACGTATGCATGATGCCAGCCCGTTATTCAGTGTGGATAAGATCAATAAACCGTTACTGATTGTGCAGGGAGCGAATGATCCAAGAGTAAAGCAGGCTGAAGCGGATCAGATTGTCATTGCACTGCGCGATAAAGGTAAAAAGGTAAATTACATCCTTGCTGATGATGAAGGCCACGGATTCCGTAAGCCGGTTAATAGCATGGCTATGTATGCTGAAACCGAGAAATTCCTTGCTGAAGTCATTGGTGGAAGATACCAGAAAGAAATGCCTGACAATGTGGCAAAACGCCTGAAGGAAATGACGGTTGATATTTCAAAAGTGACTTATACACCAAAAAACGAAAAAACCGCGGGAGCTTCTAAATAAAGTTTCTGTATTAATTAAATAAAGCCATCTCATTTTCACGAGATGGCTTTTATTTTTAAGTTCTTATTTTTTATTTTCAGTCTGCATCAGCTCTATCCAGTGAACTATTTCTTCTATCTGTTTTTCGGAAAGTTTAGCTTCCGGATGAAGATAAATATAAGAGGTTAGCGGCATTTTTTTCTGCTGTATTTGATTCGCAATAGATTCTAATTTATTGGTCTGTTTACGACGGCTGTAACTACCCCATTCATTAAAATTCAATTCTTCTTTTCCTTTTTTAATATGCTTTTCAAGATAATAACTTAAAGGCTGTATATAAGAATAAAATGGATAATGAGTAGAATTGCTGTGGCAGTCATAGCAGGAATTTGTAAGAACAGACTGCACATTCTCAGGAAGTTTGTAAACCTTTGAAATATCTGTAGAAGGAACCTGCCCATAATCAATATTACGGGCAGGCTGAATTATCTGAATAAGTAAAAAAATTAGAACAAACCCTAACAATATGTTTTTCATGTGTCGGTTCATCTCTTTTTACAATTTTAAAATACTTTTTTTACAGATCCACAGTTAATCATTTTCTGTCCTTCATATGGATTGATAATCTCTTCCGATTCACTGATCCAGGTTCCGCCTTTTCCATTATTATACATTGGACAGAAGTCCTGGTATAATTTCAATCCGTCAGTTCCTTTTTCTTTTATTAAATCAGTAATATCATTACTCAAGGATAGCAGATGTTCCCTCTGATGAGCTATATCATCAGATTTTTCACCGATATGTTCCGCGTTTTCTGCTGCACTTTCTACAATATCCTTTATTTCAGAGCTTAGCTTACTCACATCCTGTTTTTTTAAGACAGAATATAGCTTTTTAGCTTCTAATGAGGCTGTTTTAGAATCATCCTTCGTTAAAGCATTTTTTAAAGGAAGATAACCTTCAACAATTTGCTTTACTGAAAATACTGAAGAAACTGTTGATTCCTTTTTATCTTTCTCAGAATCATTCTCTGATTTTATCGGTGCAGCCGCTACGGATGGCTCTTCCTGAGTTTTAAGATCAGTTTCTGTTACCTTTTTTGAAGAACTGTTTTTATTACAAGAGTATAAAAGAGTTCCTACTAAAAGAACGGTTAATATGTTTTTCATTGTTTTGCTAATTAATTTTATAAAGATTCTACTGCTTATTAGTATGTTAAAGTAACACCTGCACCCCAGCCCATTTCATTATCATAGTTTCCGGAAACGGATAACCATTTTTGAAGAATATACCTCATTCCTGTTGAGAATTCACCGTCTGAATTGACACTGAAGTTACCTCTCAATCTTCTGGAAAGCGGAATATCCTCACGGCTCAGTTCTAATAATACTTTTCCGTTTTGATCTACACTTGCATCAGCTGTAATCAACATGGGAAGCACATACTGCATACCCACCATGAATGCAAATTTGTTTTTTGAAGCTTTCTGCTGCCCAAACCATGTTTTTTTACCATGAAAATCCGTCCCCATTTCTTCTGCCATCTGCCTTTCCATGATCTCATGATTTTTTTGAACTCTTACTCCTGCATAGGGAAGCGCCCACTGGAATTTCCCTAAAAATCGTCCTACTTTTGCACTTCCTTCAAAATGGTCAAAATTCCAGTTAGAATGAAACTCATTAAGGTTAGCCCATCTCGGTCCGAACATCGTCATCGTTTCTGCATGAATCTTATTACTTGCCACATCCAGCATCGCCATAGAACTGGTCATTTTATTATCCTGTATAAAATTTTTCCAGGCGAGTTTTCTGTTTGGAAGCTGTGGATTGGGTTTAGAATTTTCATAGCTGAAGACTCTTCCCATCCCTGCCATCATATGGTATAAGATATGGCAGTGGAAAAACCAGTCGCCATCCTGATTCGCTGCAAATTCTATCGTTACAGTTTCCATTGGCATGATATCTACCACGTTTTTCAATGGAGAATATTCTCCTTTTGAATTGATTAATCTGAAATCATGACCGTGAAGGTGCATCGGGTGGCGCATCATAGAATTATTATACATTTTAATTCTAAGAATTTCTCCCTTTTTAATCAGAATCTTATCTGTTTCCGTTACGGTTTTATTATCCAGCGTCCACAGATAGTGGTTCATATTTCCTTCCAGTGTAAACTTCATTTCACGAATGCTGTCTGTAGGAAGAATGGTTTTTTCAGGAGATTTTAAAATATTGTAAGACAATCTTTTAATGGTTTTTTCTTCTCCCATATCCATTCCTGAGTGTTGAGAATGATCTTCTTTCTTATCTTCTTTCGTCTTCACTCCCATCATCTCATTGATATGTTTCGCTGTCGTTTTTCTTTGATTTTCAGATAATTCCGGATACATTACTTCGTTCATGTCCATCATCTGATTTCCCATCGTCATTGTCATGGGCTTCATATTTCCGCTCATTTCCATCATGCCGTTCATCATTTTCATACCTTCAAAAAGCATCAGCCTTGGAAGATTGGGTGCTTCTACCTTTTCACCTGAACCCAGCCAAAGGGAAGCATGCCCTATTCTGTCTTCTGAAGTCGCTCTGAATTCAAAGCTTTTATTCTCAGGAATCGTGACTTCAATATCATAAGTTTCGGAAACTCCGACAATCAAACGGTCAACTTCTATCGGAACTACATCATTACCATCATTTCCGACTACTTTTATCTTTCCACCTCCGTAATTCAGCCAGAAATAAGTAGATGAGCCTCCATTGGCCACTCTTAATCTTACTTTATCTCCTGGTTTTACATTAGAATAATCTGAACTTGGAGCCCCGTTGATCAGGAATTTATCATAATAGACATCACTTACATCCATCGCTTCCATTCTTTTCCATTCATTCAGCGCTTTTGTCCCAAAGTTTCCTGACTTGATAGCTTCCCAATAACTCTGTACAGCATTTTTCTTTACAGCATACCAGTCTGTATTGGCCATATGAAGCCTTCTTGCAATCTGCATAGGGTCATCATCACTCCAATCTCCCAGCAATACCGGAATCTCAGCATTGTATTCGGTTTTTGGCTCACCTTCTCTTTTCTTGAAAACCAGAATTCCATTCATTCCTATCTGCTCCTGAAGGGCTTCGTGAGAATGATACCAATATGTTCCGTTTTGAGAAACTCTGAATTTGTATAAGTGGGTTTCTCCTGGCAATACCGGTTTTGTGGTAAGGAATGGAACTCCATCCTGCTCATTCGGAAGAATTACTCCATGCCAGTGCAATCCTGTTTTTTCCTTAAGCATATTGTGCAGGTAAATTTCGGCGGTATCTCCTTCGGTAAAATATAAAGTTGGAGCCTGAAGTTTCCCGTTGATCGCAATTGCTCTCCTGTTTTTTCCGGTGAAATTGACAATGGTATCTTTTACATACAGATCATAGCGAACTCTTTTTCCACCGAAAGTAATTCTTCCGTTTTCGGAATTACGTTTTAAAATAGATTTTTCCTCTTTTGAATTTTCAGCCTGAGTATGGGAATGATCTTCTTTTTCTACCAGATCCATCCCGCATTTAGGACATTTTCCCGGCTTATCCGAAACTACTTCAGGATGCATCGGGCATGTGTAAGCAGCTTTATTTTGAGATAAGACCGAAGTTTTAGCTGGTGATGCAGCTTTTTTCTCTGGTTGAACAGAAGGCTTTATTACTTTTGCTTTATTTGCCTTATTTATTTGTGTTTCTGCAGGTTTTGCTTTTGTTTCTGTTTTAGCTACAGGTTTCGCTTCCGGTTTTACAACGACAGTTTTTTTAACCAGAGTCATTCCACATTTTGGGCAGTCTCCAGGTTTTGAGGACACCACTTCAGCGTGCATAGGACAGGTATAATACGTTTTTGTAGTTTGTGCGAAAGTAAAAACAGAAAATAAAAGCACCAGAAACATTATCAGTTTTTTCATAATATTTCAAAGTTTTTAGAAGTTGCACAACTTAAAGTCAATTATAACTTAAGCTATACAACTTATTATTTTTAAGAATAATAGACTAATTATTTAATCTCTGACTTTACGCTTCCACATGAAAGCATAGACTTCCCGTAGTATGGGTTGGCAATCTGTTTTTCATTACTCAGCCAGCTCCCATCTGCCATTGGGCAATATTGAACGTAGACTGGTTTATCAGAAAGTTTGAACTGTTTGGTCAAAGCAATCATATTATCAGAAAGATTGAGAAAAGTTTCTCTTTGTGCAGCAACATTTCGCGCTTCGGAAATGACAGAAGCATCTTTTCTAAGAACATTAAGATTACCTTCTGAAACCATTTTATAATCAATGGTTGAAGCTGTTTTAATAAATTCCGTTGCGGCTTTTGAAGTTTTGTCAGCATCATCTGAAGCTAACGCTGATTTGATTGCGATGTAGTTCTGATACAGTTTAGAAACCTGGGCATCCTTTTTAGACTGTGCTGATAGTGAGATAATTGAGAATAAAGAAAAGGCTGCTGTGATGATATATTTTTTCATTGTTTTAAATTTTAGAATTAATTTTTAATAAAGAATAATGGGTAACGCATCAGGAAAATGCGTCAGGACATGTCGTCCGTAACCGTATCCAAGATGATACAGAAAACGACAGACGAATTCTAAATTCTAAAATTACAATGATTGACGTAGATAGGTACCGGCCGGAATTCAGGCGGTGCATTGATCTGGATTTGAGTATACTTGCTTACTGAAAAAGACTTATCAATAACAGCAAACTGATGTTTCACAGGAATTTCTGAAATCTGGTCTAAAAAATCAATTTTAAGCAAATCTGATTTCTGAGAATCATCTACTTTTACTACTTTGATCTCTGTTTTGCAGCATCCTTTTTTGTCCTTAACGCCGCATTTAGCACAGATATCATCTGTTTTCTGGCTTACAGAAACAAATTCTTTCATACAATAATGAATGCTAAAAGCTGCTCCAGAAGAAAACCCGAAGTAGAAAATAGAAAACAATATGGCAAGAATCTTTTTCATTGACAAGACAAAATTAAAAATATCTATGACATCATTGTTATAAAATTAGGTAATATTGTTATAAAATTCGGGAAATGAAAAAAGCTTCCGACACAATCGAAAGCTTTTTATATTTTAATTCATCTCCACGAATCTTGCGGATTGAACAATTTTATCGTTGGAAGGTTAAAAATTAACCTCATCCTTTTATTTTTACAGTCTGAATTCTAATTTCACATTAAAGAAACGTCCTGTAAGACGTACCGGAACCGGATACATATTATTGGTATTATAATCTGTAATCCATTGGTTTGCAATCGTATTATTGATATTAAATGCATTGAAAACCTGAACGCCTAACGTCAGCTCTTCAAAATTACCCCAGAAACCGGATCTCTTATTTTTCTCTTTCGGATCTATGAATACTTTTGTCAATCCTAAATCTACTCTCTTATAAGAAGGAAGAGTCTTCTGATAGTTGTAGGCTGCTGTAAAGTCCGGCTGGCCGTTACTATCAAACAACACTGGAGCTCCTGTTGGTAATCCCATGGCATACACCAAAGTAAGATTTACACGCATAGATGGGAAGCTTGGCATATAATCCTGATAAAACATAGCAAATCTTAATCTCTGATCTGTAGGTCTTGGAATATCTCCTCTTCCGTCAATATTTTCGTACACCCTTGCATAACTTGCAGATAACCATGAATCTACACCGGGAACGAATTCACCGAATAATCTTGTATCAATACCATAAGCATATCCTTTAGAATTATTCTGTCCGGAATAACGGATCCTTACATTATCCATATAATACGGAATCAGGTTATCCATTTTTTTATAGTAAAGTTCTGTAGTAAGCTTAAATGGTCTGTCATACATTTCGAACTCGTAATCATTGGCAAGAATCAACTGTATAGAGCGCTGTGACTTAATATTTGAGTTGAAATTACCATCCAGATCTTTAATCTCTTTATAGAAAGGAGCCTGATAATAGATTCCTCCTGATAACTTAAACAACATATCGTTGTCCCAATCCGGCTTTATAGCAAACTGGACTCTTGGCGAAAAGATAGTTTCTTTATTGAAGCTCCAGTTGGCAACACGTACTCCGGCATTCACAAATACTTTGCTGGCTCCCCAGTAGAATTTCTGCGAATACTGTGCATAAGCTGAAAGTCTTGTAGGCTCAATATTATTTTGTCCTGCAATATAGTAAGCAAGTTTAAGATCTCCGGTAGTTCCTGTTCTCGGATCAATCACTTCCGGTCTTGGAATGCTGTATCCTGCGGAATCTACCAATTTCCATTCGTTGGTAAAATCCTTCAGATTTTCTTTCTCATATTTGAATCCAACTTCAAAGTCGGTATTGACATTAGGAGAAAATTTGGCTCTGAACTGTGTTCCGTATGTTCTTACAAATAAGTCGTTTCTTGCATGCTCTATCTGTCCACCAAGGTCGAAAGAAGCCACCGGCTCCTGTGTTTTGGGATCAAATGTCTGCAGTTCATATGCCGACTGTATGGTGTAATATTCTTTTTCCCTGTTCTGATAAGCAAAGGCATCCAAGGTAAGCTTCCATTTGTCTGTTGGCTTATAGTTCATGGAGAATGTACCCATCATATTTTTATACTGGTCATTTTCTTTACCTCCATACCCTATATTTACTGTAATAGGCTGCTGAAGGCTTCCGAAAGTAACACTCTTCTGCTTAGGAATCATCTCATAATCATTCTTGGAATAATATCCAATGAATGATAAAGTTAATTTATCATTAACATGATAGTTCAGATAAGACTGAAAATCCCAATAGGTCGGGTTAAAGTCTGTATCTTCCTTTAATGTATTAAGAACAAGGTTAGTATTTCTATATCTACCGGAAAATAAGGCTGTGAATTTTTTATTTTTTGAAGCCAGACCTGTTGTCAGTCTGCCTCCAATTAAACTAGCCTCTCCTGAAACTTCAAATTTTTCAGGTTCACGGTAATAGATATTTAAAGCTGAAGACATTTTATCTCCATATTTGGCTTCAAATCCTCCTGCAGAAAAATTGACTGCAGAAACCATATCCGGATTGATGATACTCATCCCTTCCTGCTGTGAGTTTCTGATCAGGAAAGGTCTGTAGATCTCAATATCATTGATGTAGATAAGGTTTTCATCATAGTTTCCACCACGAACCATATATTGGGAAGACAGCTCGGTATTGGAGTTTACGGAAGGAAGTGTTTTAAGCAATCCTTCAATTCCACCGTTGATAGAAGCTACAGCTTTCGCTTCTTTTGCTGAAATTCTCACATTGGTAAGGTCGTTTGTTCTTCCTGTTGCTTTTTTCTGGAAGATAACTTCCTCTATATCGGTCACTCTAGTGGTCGCTGTATCTTTTTTCCTTTGTTGGGAGAAAATCAGAAACGGGACCATAAGGCTTAGCGGTAAAACTAGTTTTTTCAAAAGAAATGTTTTAGAATTTCTAAAATTAATGTTTTTTTAACAATTACAAAATCGATTCTCTAATTCTTGTCAATTTTTGTAACAAATCTTCTAATAAATCTAATCTTAACATGTTGGCACCATCAGACAATGCGGTTTCCGGTGTAGGGTGTGTTTCAATGAAAATTCCATCTGCACCTACAGCAATTCCTGCTTTGGCAACAGTTTCAATAAGGTCTGGTCTTCCTCCTGTAACCCCGGAGCTTTGGTTAGGCTGCTGTAACGAGTGTGTAACATCCAAAATCACAGGAGCATATTCTCTCATGGTAGGAATTCCTCTATAATCTACGATCAGGTCTGTATATCCAAAAGAATTTCCTCTTTCAATGATGGCTACCTTCGGATTATCAGAATCCGTCACCTTCTGAACCGCAAACTTCATTGCTTCTGGTGAAAGGAACTGCCCTTTTTTCAAAGACACACATTTTCCTGTTTTAGCGGCTGCAATTAATAAATCAGTCTGACGTACAAGGAATGCTGGAATCTGCAGAACATCTACATATTGTGCTGCCAACGCTGCATGCTCATTTTCATGAATATCCGTTGTGGTAGGAATATTAAACGTCTCTCCTACTTTTTTAAGGATTTCAAGAGATTTTTCTTCCCCAATGGTTGTGAAAGAATCTACACGGCTTCTGTTTGCCTTTTTGAAACTTCCTTTGAAAATATAGGGAATATTATATTTATCTGTAATGTTGATTACTTTTTCAGCAATTCTTAATGCCATATCTTCCCCTTCAATAATACAAGGTCCGGCAATAAGGAAAAAGTTTTTTGAATCTTTGTGCGAAATATTATCTAAATACTGAATCATTTTGTTGTAATTAAAAAGTTCAGTAAAAATACTGAGAAAGTTTCACAAATGGAAATTATTTGGTTGCTTTAACAGGCTATGGTTGCAATAGTTTTTAACTCTTTTGGATTTTTGATTATTAATTGATAGATGCTTCGACAGGCTCAGCATGACAACTCTAATACTAGCTGTTTATATTAACGTGTACCTTACAATAGACAATATGGTAATCAAAAGAATCTTGAATTTCTTGTTATGAATTGACAGATGCTTCGACGGGCTCAGCATGACAACTCTAATACTAATTGTTTTTAAATAAGTGAATCAGAAGATAGCCATTTGGTAATCAAAAGAATATTGGTTTCTGATTATTAATTGACAGATGCTTCGACAGGCTCAGCATGACAACTCTAATACTAGCTGTTTTTATTAACGTGTACCTTACAATAGACAATATGTAATCAAAAGAATCTTGAATTTCCGGTTATGAATTGACGGATGCTTCGACAGACTCAGCATGACAGCCCTAATACTAGCTGTTTTATTAATGCTAAAATTATAATAAACAGTATAAACAAGCAATGTACAAACACGGCAAAGCCACATTACATTAGCGTCATTTTTTAGCGATGTCATGCTGAGCCTGTCGAAGCATCCATGATGATTTATTAGAATTTCTTCAGAATTTTCTCAAATGTATTTACATTCCTGCTGGTAAACTGATCTTTAAGACTTTTCTTTCCTAAAACTTTTCCAAAGGTAGAATCTAGGGTATTTCCTTTCGGAACCTGCCAATAAAATATATTATTGATAATCTGCGCCTTTTCATCTACTGTCTGGGCTGCTTTTTGAAACTCTTCCATCAAAACTTTTTCCACGCCCGGAATACCGACAAAACTATAAATATGAAAGTTTTCATTCTTTTCAAAAGGAATACTGTTCCAAAAAACCTCTGTCTCTGCCTGAGATTTTACAAACAGAAAAGCTTCATATGAAAAATGTTCAGACATCGCTTTTTCAAGAACGGTCTTTAAATCTTCCACACTTTTATCTGAAGAAAATACAATATTTCCGGAAGCCAATATTGAGCTCACGTCTTTCATACCGGCATCTTTAAAAACCTGGCAGACATCAGCCATTTTCATATTGGTTCCTTTTACGTTGACACCACGGAGAAAAGCACAGTATTTCATTTTTTTAGGGCTTAGGTTATAGGTTGCAGGTTTTAAGTTTTAAGTTTGAGAGTAAAAGAGTTAAGGAATTTTCATCTTTTAAATCTTTAAATGCTTAAATATTTCAATCTTTTAATCAACCCTAATGTACAAATTATAGTCTGTTCCGGAAGGTTTCAGATTGTAAATTTTCTCTAAAATCTTATTATCACTTTTCAGATGATCCTTTACTCTGAATTCCTTCAAAAGTCTGTAATGGGTTTGATAATATAAGGAATTCGCATTGTTGCCTTCATATAGATTTTGGTAAGAAAGAAGATATTTCGGTTTTCTAGTCTTTACAGTATTGATCCAGTAATTTACCTTATCCTTTTTAATCTCCTCCTGAATCTGTTTATCTACCAATCCAACCTCATCAATTGTTTTTAATCCTGAAAAATAAGGTACATAACCAGCCGGTTCCAGTAAGATCCATTGATTTTTGTCTTTTTCATATTGATTTAAAAAGGTACCAATTGTTCTGCGGTAGTTCCACTCTCCATTTCCTGTTGCAATACAGTGAACGGTCTGGAAAACCAACATCGGGAAAATATAAAATACAATAAGTAATGACAGCCATAGATTTCTCTTCTCTTTTTGCTCCAACACGAAAATAAGAACCGGAACGAAAAGCAAAATCTGCGGTACCCAGTAATACCAGTCAAACAAGCTCTTTTGAGAAATAAAAACCATCTGTTTTGCCCATCCAAAGATAAAGATCATCCATAAAAAATAGTTTCTCTTCTCTCTTTGTCTGATCAGATAAATAAAGCAAAGCAGTTCAAAGATTAATACCACAACCGTCACAGGATTAAAATCTCCCGGAAGTTTCAGCATTCCCCAAAAGTTTCCAAAACTCTTGAAAAAGTAGCCGATATGCTGCTGGATCGTAAAGTTCTCACTGTAAAGTAGTTTTTTCGCAGTAATGGTATTATTAACCAATTCACCAAAGTAAAACCAGTTGAAAGCAACTGTTGATAAAACACCCAGAATGCCTCCAAAAATATAATTCCATTTGATTTTTCTGTTCCAGAAAAGATCTACAAGAAATACAATTCCCAGGAATATCACGGTATCAATTCTGGTAAACATAATTAACACCGGAAGAAGTGTCAGGACCCATTTTTTTCCTTTATGGAAGCCATAATACAGCAATGCCATTTCCAAGAAAAACAGGATACCATACTCCATTCCAAGGATTGAAATTTTAATGGCTGGTGGTAAAATACCGATCAAAAATATAAAGATTGCTTTATGCCACGGGTTTTTAAGAACCAAATGGGAAAGCAATAAAGTTCCTATGGTAAACAGTATAGAATTAAAAATCAAAAGAGGTTCAATAAAGTTTTCTTTGCCAAAAACAAGATTGAAAAGGTAAGATACAAAAACATACAAATGGGTGGTAGATGCAGAAATTTTAGCATCTCCATTGAATCCAATTACTCCATAATCCAGTAGATTCTGAGCTACCCTCCAGGTAATAAATGCATCCTCCTGAATATAGTGTGTCAGTAAAAAAAGAAGTTTAAAAAGAACCGTAACAATTACGGCATAGATTGGGAATTTGCGATTTTGTGTTTCGGACATTATGTATTTTTACTTTCACAAATATAGCCTTAATATTCAGGAATCCCAATAATAAAAAAACGGGACCGAAGTCCCGTTTTAAGTATTTTATTTAGTTGCTTTGATAATCGCAGTAGTAATCTGATTTTCTTTTTCTTTTGAATAAGTAGAATCATAAGGTTCCATGACATCAAATAAATATTGATAGAATGGCGTGATCTGCTGTACATTTTCAGACTCTTTCATCGCCTTCTCTTTGCCCATTTCCTGAAGATCTTTGACAAATACATTGAACTTCTTATCAATCGGCTCTATGGATTTTACCAGATAAGCATATGCTTTTTCTTTCTGGCCAATCTTCGTGTAAGCATCGGTTACCGCAGCTACTACAAGAGAATATTCCATAGGTTTTGTTCTCATTTGTCTTCTCAGGTAGCTTTGATCTGCTTTGGAAAGGCTTAAGTAATAATCGTATTCTTCAAAGATTCCTTTTTTAAGAACCTCAGCAATCTGAAGACCTTTCTGCTCCTGACCTGCAATAATGTATCCTGATACTATTGAGCTTAATGAACGAGGGTCGTTATATTTCTCAGCAGGAATTTCTTTTGCTGCAAGATCCAGAATTTCTAATGCTTTAGCTTTTTGTCCGCTCAATGCAAGTGCTGATGCAGCTCTGCTTGCAGACATTCTGTAGCTGATGATATTGGAAGTAGCCGTTTCATCAAAGTGAGCATTTAAGTTTTTGAAGTTCCCCCATCTGAAGTTTTTCACTACATTATAAAGAGAATTCGTATCTACTCTTCCCATATCTCCATCAGCCGTCGGAGGTGTTTGGATAGGGATTAATCTGTAACTGAATCCGTCAAACTGAAGGTAATCGTTCAGATAGAAAATATTTTCACTGTCATAGATACCTCCTGATGAGAAGTTGATTGGACGCTTCCAGTCGAAGTTCGCTAAAAGATCCATCAAAATCAGATTGTTTTTATACAATGTATTTCCTTTGTAAGTAATCATAATCTGATTAGCTACATTCGGAAGGTCTTCTTTGTTGATGATTCCCGCTTTTAAAGCATTTTCCTTGTTCACAGGAAGAATAAATTTGTTTACAGGAAGGATATTGTATTTTTCGAATTTCTCTTCTCCGAAGTACATTTTCAATAATTCATCTTTTTCAGGAGATTTAACTTTAATGAAATTGATCGCTTCTTTCAAGGTTAAAGAATCCTGAGTAAGATACTTTCTGAAAGACTGGAATTCTGTTTCAGGAGCTCCCTGCTCTTTCAGCATAGAGAAAACACCTTCCCAATCTTCTTTCTTCATCATATAGATCTGATCATTTACACCATCTCTGTAATCTTCATGGGTCAGCTCACTAGGGATTCCCATAGCGTTGTAAGTTCTCCTCTTGATCTGATCAAGGTTCCAAGGTGTTGAAGCAAGGGTAAAGTTCACTACCTTCACATCATCTCTGAATCTTTCTGTTTCCTGAATCGCCCAAACCGGGTAAGTATCATTATCTCCGTAAACGAAAAGGATATCGTTTTTCGGTAAAGATTTTAAAACTGAATACGCATAATCGTAAGCGGTATATCTGTTGCTTCTGTCATGAACATTGTAGTTCTGGAAGCCCATCATGAAAGGAACTCCTAATAAAACCACACCTAGAGCAATATTAGCTCCGTTTGATTTTATCTTAGACTGTAAGAACCATAAAATAGCTCCTGCTCCCATACCAATCCAGATCGCAAATGCGTAGAATGAGCCTACCATTGCATAATCTCTTTCTCTTGGTTCAAAAGGTTTTACCCCTGTATAGAAAACAATCCCTACACTTGTTAAAATAAATAAAGATAACAACGCATAGAATCTTCCGAAGTCTCTGTTCAATTGGAAAAAGAATCCAATAAGACCTAAAATTAATGGCAGGAAGAAGAATTTTACCGTACTTTCATTCTTGAATTTAGCAGGCATTTTATCCTGATTTCCTACGTTTACATTATCTATAAAAGGAATCCCGGAAATCCAGTTTCCTTTTGTGCTTTCCATGTTTCCTTCAAGGTCATTCTGTCTTCCTACATAGTTCCACATCAGATATCTTACAAAGTAATATCCGTTCTGAAAAGAAATGAAATACTCCATATTCTGAAGGAATGAAGGCTTCTGAACATTGATAAGGTTATAAGGTTTTACTTTCAGATAATCTGCAGCTGTGATTGACTTGTCTTCATATTTCGCTCTCAGCTCGTCAAAAATCTGTTTAGCCTGTGGATTGTCTGCTACATCTTCATTTCCATAATTGAATGTAAAATCAGGGGCACCATACATTGAAATATAGTTAGCCATTACATCCTTATCCTCATTAAACATTCTTGGCATTAAGCTTACCTGAGATTTGCTGAAGACATAGTTGAAACGGTCTCCTGTCTTTCTGTACGTTCCGGTTTTCTCGTCTTTTTCATAGATCTCACCGGTTTTTTGTGTCTTAAAGCTTCCGTCTTCATTCTTTTCAATTCCGTTAGCATCAAGGAACGCTGTATAATTCTGTCCGTAGATCGTTGGCCAGTCACCATACTGCTCTCTGTTATAATAATCCAACATACCAATTGCAGTATCGGGGTCATTAAGGTTCATCGGCGGGTTAGCATTCGCTCTGATAGGAATAACCATCCAGCAAGAGAATCCGATCATCATGAAAACCACAGATAAAGCTGCTGTCTGATAGATGTTCTTCTTTGCTTTTCTTGCATATTTGATTAAGAAATAGCAGATCGCAATCATTAAAACAAAAGCGACAATTGTTCCTGAGTGGAACGGAAGTCCAAGACCGTTTACGAAGAAAATCTCAAGTCTTCCGAACATCGTCATAATTAAAGGGAAGATAATTTTGAAAACAATAATCAAAATCCCCAGTGTAATAAGGTTTGCCCAGATAAAGTTTTTCCAGGTAAACTTATAGTTTCTTGCATAATATACCAGACATACTGCAGGGATTGCCAGCATACCCATCATATGCACACCTACAGAAAGTCCTAAAACGAAGAAAATAAGAATAATCCATCTTTCACTGTCTCCTGCTTTATACTCATTTTCCCATTTGGTGATTAACCAGACCAAAAGCGCAATAAACATAGAAGCCATAGAATAAACCTCTCCTTCTACTGCAGAGAACCAGAATGTATCTGAGAAGGTAAAGCAAAGTGCTCCTACTGCTCCTGCAAATAAAATAGAGATTTCCTGATGTTTTGTAATTTCTTCAAAATCTTTGTTTAAAAGTCTTCTCACAAAGTGTGTGATCGTCCAGAACAAAAATAAAATAGTCAGCGCACTGAACAATGCAGACATCGCGTTGATCACGATGGAATAATTTTCGCCTTTCCCTAATGCAAAAATGGCTGCCACGGCACCCACTATCTGGAATAAAGCAGCTCCGGGAGCGTGCGTTACTTCAAGTTTTACTGCAGAAGAAATGTACTCGCCACAATCCCAAAAACTGAAATTGGGTTCTATGGTGGACAAGTACGTGAAAAAAGCAATAACGAAAATCACCCATCCTAAAACGGTGTTCCATTGCCTAAAAGTCCAATTTTTCATAGTATTAAATCAATTATGCGAAAATAAGGCTTTTATCTTATTTTATGCGGGTTTTAACAAAATTTAAAAATTTTGGCGTAGTATTTGCGAATATAGACCTGTCAAAACTGTAAATAAGAAAATAAGTTTTATAAAACTAAGCCCTAGAAATCAAACAAAAGTTTAGTAATTATTTATTTTTTTGTATTTTTGCAGTCAGATTTTTATTGAAAATAACAAATAATGAGTAATGTTTACGATAATATTCTTGGCCTAATAGGAGAAACTCCTATGGTGAAGCTAAATACTGTTACAAAAGATATTCCAGCAACCGTTTACGCCAAGTTAGAATCATATAATCCTGGACATTCCACCAAAGACCGAATCGCACTTCATATTATAGAGAACGCAGAGAAAAAAGGCCTTTTAAAAGAAGACTCTGTAGTTGTAGAAACTACATCCGGTAATACTGGGTTTTCTATCGCAATGGTATGTATCATTAAGGGATATAAATGTATTCTTGCAGTAAGTGATAAAACAAAACCTGAGAAGATTGCTTATCTGAAAGCATTGGGTGCTACGGTGTATATATGCCCGGCCAATGTACCGGCGGATGACCCAAGATCGTACTATGAAGTAGCTAAAAGAATCGCCCAGGAAACTCCTAATTCTATTTACATCAATCAATATTTTAACGAGCTGAATATTGATGCGCACTATCAGACTACAGGTCCCGAGATCTGGGAACAGACGGAAGGTAAGATCACTCACCTTTTTGCCTGCACCGGAACCGGAGGTACGCTATCGGGTTCAGCAAAGTTTTTGAAAGAGAAAAACCCTGATATCAAGATTATCGGAGTAGATGCAGATGGCTCTATACTTAAAAGCTATCACGAGACAGGAGAAATTCACAAAGAAGATGTACATCCTTATCAGATTGAGGGAATGGGTAAAAACCTTATCCCTGCTGCCCTGCTTTTCGACAAGGTGGATGAATTTGTAAGGGTAAATGATGAAATGTCGGCGTACAGAACCCGAGAAATTGCTTTGAAAGAAGCCATTATGGGAGGTTATACTACCGGAGCTGTCACACAAGGTCTGATGCAGTATGCACAGTCTCATGAACTGACAGAAAATGACATGGTTGTTTTAATATATCCTGACCACGGTTCAAGATACATCACTAAAGTATACAGTGATCAATGGATGGCCGAGCAGGGATTTGTCAACAACTGTGTTCACAATTATGACGAAGTTTTCAAAACTGAGTTCATCAAATAAAAAACGAATAAAATCACGATACAAATAAAGCCTTTTGCGTGTTATACAAAAAAGGCTTTTTACTTAAAAATTACGATACAATGTTGGATATTTTTGAAAGAATAAAAGAAAATCCAGGACCACTTGGACAATTTGCAGATTATGGTGAAGGCTATTTTATTTTCCCAAGATTAGAGGGACCTATTGGCCCTAGAATGCAATTTCAGGGTAGAGAAGTAATTTTCTGGAGTGCCAATGACTATTTAGGACTGTGTAATCATCCTGAAGTAATAGAAGCGGATGCAAAAGCGGCTGCAGAATATGGAATGTTCTATCCAATGGGGGCAAGAGCGATGTCTGGAGAAACAGATCAGCACCTTCAGCTGGAAAGAGAATTGGCAGACTTTGTAAAAAAAGAATCAGCATACTTATTGAACTTCGGTTATCAGGGAATGGTTTCTACCATTGATGCTTTGGTGAGCAGAAATGATGTAATTGTTTACGATATGGATTCTCATGCCTGCATCGTGGATGGAGTAAGACTTCACGCCGGTAAAAGGTTTACCTATAAGCACAACGATATGGCAAGTCTTGAGAAAAACCTTCAGAGAGCAACTAAGGTAGCTGAAGAAACAGGAGGAGGTATTCTTGTTATTACAGAAGGTGTTTTCGGAATGAGAGGCCAGCAGGGAAAAATCAAAGAAATCTGCGATCTTAAATCAAAATACCAGTTCAGACTATTGGTAGATGATGCACATGGTTTTGGGACACTTGGTAAAACAGGTGCCGGTGTAGGTGAAGAGCAGGACTGTAATGATCAGATTGATGTATACTTCTCTACGTTTGCTAAATCAATGGCTGGTTTCGGAGCATTCCTTGCGGGTGACAAAGAAATCATCAGATATCTGAAATTCAACCTTAGATCACAAATCTTCGCAAAATCTCTTACAATGCCAATGGTAATCGGAGGATTAAAAAGATTGGAGCTACTGAGATCAAAGCCTGAGATCAAAGCTAAACTTTGGGAGAATGTTTACAAACTACAAAACGGACTTACAGAAAGAGGATTCAATATTGGAGATACCAACACTTGTGTAACTCCGGTAATGATGCAGGGAACTCCGGTAGAAGCAACTCTATTAGTAAAAGACTTAAGAGAGAATTACGGTATTTTCACCTCTGTAGTGGTATATCCGGTAATTCCGAAGGGTATGATTCTTTTAAGATTAATTCCTACCGCTTCCCATACGGATGCTGAGATTAATGAAACTCTGGCCGCATTTGAAGCAATTCATGATAAATTAGTAAGTGGTTACTATAAAGAGCAGGAACAAAAATTACTGCAGGAACAAGGATTAAGTTTTAAACCGATTTAATTCATAAAAATAAAAAAACCACTGATTGATTCAGTGGTTTTTTGTTAAATAACGATAACAACTCATGAAACTTAGAGGTTACACATTGGGGGTTTTGTCAGCTGTTTCATATGGGCTGATTCCGATTTTTATTCTGCCTATCAAGCAGGTGCATTTTTCATTGGATATTACTCTGTTCTATAGATTTTTCTTTTCAACCTTAATGGTTGGAGGATATTTGCTGTATTCCAAAGAAAGTTTTAAAATCAATAAAAAAGAAGCGTTAATCCTGGCCATACTTGGAATCTGCTATGCCCTTTCTTCGGAGTTTCTGTTTTTAGGGTATGATTTCCTTACTGCCGGAATTGCTTCTACCGTCTTATTTATATATCCGGTTATCGTAGCCTTGATTATGTTTTTCTTCTACAAAGAAAGGCTTACCAGACTATCAGTTGTTTCTTTGCTGCTTGCTTTTACCGGAGTCATTATTTTATGCTTAAAAGGAAACGGATTGGGAATTAATTTTACAGGACTGGGAATTGTCATGCTCAGTTCATTGTTCTATGCACTGTATATGGTTATCGTTAACAAATCGAATATGAAGGTTTCCGGATTTAAGCTTACCTTCTACTCTATGGTTTTCACATCTATGTTCTTTATGAGCAAAGCTGTGGCAGCTAATGAGTCTTTTGCAATTCATTCAGTAGAAATATTCCTTAACTTCCTTATTTTTGCACTCCTCACTACAGTGATCTCCAGCCTTTGTCTCGTTTATGCAATCAAATATATCGGATCGACTCCCGTATCTATTTTAGGCGCTCTGGAACCGGTAGTTGCCGTACTGATCAGTGTATTGATATTCCATGAAAAGTTTACCAATAACTTACTGATTGGGATTACCCTTATTTTGCTGGGAGTTACTCTAAATGTCATTACAGACCGTAAAAATCTGAATCACGCATAAAGTATTCTCATCTGTGAAGCCTGCTTAGGTCTTACTACTGCTTATAACACTGTTTTTCTTGATACAAATAAGATCAAATTATCAATTAAAAAAGTACTTATCCGTATCTTTTTGTCTGATTTGAAAAATATTAAAAAATAAGGCCGTCTCTCTGGCATAAAAAAATTTATCTGACTATATTGCAATGGTCTATTGATGGGCATTCCCTCCTATAGTAGATCAATGCATTTAGTTTAAAAGCCGATGAAAGAATTACAAAAAATCACCAAAGATCAATTATACAACAGACTTAAAGAAAAATCCGAAAACCTATATACCATAGCTCATGAAGCCCTGGAGAACAATTTCTTCAACGAAAGCTCTTTAGATGAAGAAAGTCTTGCTGAGTTTCTCGAAATGCTGGATGATGAGACAGCAGATAAAATAAAAGATGCTTCACTTCACATTAATAATGAAGGTGATGCTCCTGAGATTGTCCTTATAGAGAACGAAAACACTACTTCTCTTGAATTGATTACTGAAGAAGGTGAAGGCTATAAAATCATTCTCATAGAAGATGATATTCATTTGTCCAAAACACTTTTTGTTGAAGACTATATTGTTCTCATTGCAACAGGCAATATACAGGCAGAAAATATTATCATCAACGGTTCACTTTACTGTTTCGGAAATGTTACCAGCAAAGTATTATTCGGAGCATCAGGCAATGATAATGAAACGTACATCGGTGGAAGTATTATGACTTCTCTTATTGCAGAAAACGGACATTATACTGTTGCTGAAGGAAATATATATTCCAGATATTTAATTAGTTTTCATAACGAAATAACAGGAAAAACCGGAAAGTTTATCGAGAATATCAGCCTTGAAAAACCGAGTGAAATTGGATTACTGAGCCCCGAAATTCTTGACGAAGACGGATATTTTGATGAGGATTCTTTTTTAAGTTTTATCAATAATAACCCTCCGGATGCTTTGTTTGTGAAACCAACTAACTTATTTTGATACATCAATTATCCCAATAGGGATTCTTGCGAAAGATAAAGTAAGAATATTAGATCCATAGAAACAGATTATCATAAAGCAGAACTCTAAAGACTTTTAATCACTGTTTATAATCAGGAGAAAAAATTTTTTTCTAAAAAAACTTTAGAATAACTTTGCAAAAAATTTCTGTTGAAAGACCTGCTTCTTATTACTCCGCCTTTTACCCAACTTAATACTCCTTATCCTGCAACGGCTTATATTAAAGGATTTTTAAATACCAAAAATATTTCCGGTTATCAGGTAGATTTGGGGATTGATGTTATTTTGGAATTATTCTCAAAAGACGGAATTCAGAAGGTTTTCAGCAAAAAAACTGATCTTCAGGATACCTCTGAAAATTCTCAGAGAATCTATGCCTTAAGAGAAGAATATATCAAAACCATAGATCAGGTTATTCTGTTTTTACAGGACAAAACACCCACACTGGCAAGGCAGATCTGCAGTATGAATTTCCTTCCCGAAGCTTCCCGTTTCAACCAGCTGGATGATATGGAGTTTGCTTTTGGAAATATGGGTCTTCAGGATAAAGCCAAACATCTGGCGACCTTATATTTAGAAGACATCTCAGATTATATTGTTGAAAACGTTGATTCCGATTTTGGCTTCAGCAGATATGCAGAACGTCTCGGAAAAAGTGCTAATTCTTTTGATGAATTATATTCAAAATTATCTGGACATTCAACATTTATTGATGAATTTACTTTAAAAATTCTTCGTGAAAAAATAGAAACGGTTCAGCCGAAACTGGTTTGTTTTTCAATCCCTTTTCCCGGCAATCTCTACTCTGCTTTCAAATGTGCGCAATGGATCAAAAAGCATTATCCTCACATTAAAATTGCGATGGGCGGAGGTTTTCCCAATACCGAGCTAAGAGAAATTAAAGATCAGAGAGTTTTTGAATTTTTTGATTTTATTACTTTAGATGATGGTGAACTTCCTATTGAACTTCTCTACCAAAATTTAGAAATTTCCAATGGGGAAGGTGAATTTAAAAGAACTTTTCTCCTCGAAAATCAGGAAGTTGTTTATAAGAATAATTCTAAAAGACACGATTATAAACAGGCTGATGTCGGAACTCCGGATTATACGGATTTAAAACTGGATCAATATATTTCCGTTATCGAAATCGCCAATCCCATGCACAGTTTATGGAGTGACGGAAGATGGAATAAACTCACAATGGCTCATGGATGCTATTGGGGAAAATGTACGTTCTGTGATATTTCACTAGACTATATTAAAATCTACGAACCTATTTCTGCTAAAATCCTGGTAGACCGAATTGAAGAGCTGATCAAAACAACGGGTGAAACAGGATTCCATTTTGTGGATGAAGCTGCCCCGCCTGCCCTGATGAGAGAAGTTGCTTTGGAAATTCTCCGAAGAAATCTTGTTGTTACCTGGTGGACGAATATCCGTTTTGAAAAAAGCTTCACCCGTGATTTATGCTACCTCCTGAAACTTTCGGGATGTGTTGCTGTTTCCGGAGGTCTTGAAGTAGCCAGTGACCGATTGTTGAAATTAATTGACAAAGGAGTTTCTGTAGAACAGGTTGCCAATGTAACAAGAAATTTTACAGAAGCCGGAGTTATGGTGCATGCTTATCTGATGTATGGCTACCCTACCCAAACCGTTCAGGAAACAGTTGATTCTTTGGAAATGATTCGGCAGATGTTTGAAATGGGAATTCTTCAAAGTGGTTTTTGGCATCAGTTTGCTATGACTGCCCATTCGCCTGTTGGAATGAACCCCGAAGATTTTGGAGTAGTTCCGGTAAAACAAGAAATTCTTTTCGCCAATAACGATATAGACTTTCAGGATAAAACCGGAATTGATCATAACAAGTTCAGCTTCGGATTAAAGAAATCTTTGTTCAATTATATGCATGGAGTAAATTTTGAACTGCCGCTTCAGGAGTGGTTTGATTTTAAAATTCCGAGAACAACTATTCATCCGGATTACATTCACGACTCTCTTTTAGATGATGGTCAGTTTCAATTGAAGATCAACTCCAAAGTTGTCTTTCTGACGAAAAATGTAATCGCTGAGAATCGCGTAAAAAATAAAAAGAAATATTCTGGTACGTATACATTACTTACATTCCACTTAAAAACCAATATTGTGAAGGTTGAGCTGGAACAGGAAAAGGCAGAATGGTTGATGAATGTATTGGAGGATAATTCTATTGAAAATTCAAAAAAACCTACTATTCAACAACTTAAGACTCAATTTGAAGAGAGTTTTGAAGATTTTGAGCTATTCTGGTTCTCAAAACCGATCCAGCAATTGAAGGAAAATGGGGTGATTTTAAGTTTATAAAATTTTTCAGTTTTTTCTCAGGGATTTTCAACATAGCAAGATTTTTGTGAATTATTATTTTATAGATGAATAAGACCTGTTTCGATTGAATTATTATCTCTCGCAGATTTCAGTGAAAATTCAAAGAATTTTTAACGGGTGGTTAGTAAAGACTAATGAGGTTTCAATAAGTTTTGGCTAAAACCAAATGAAATATCATCCATAATAAAAAACGGGCTAAAGCCCGTTCCTACTGATATAATATAAAAAATATATTTCTTTAATTAGATTATTAATTAGCAGTTTCTTTTGATACAGTACCCACAGATACTTTTTCCTGTATTTTAATAAAATTAGGATCCATAATAGCCATTCGTTCAGCAAGTGCTTTATAGGTTGGGAATTTTAAGATAGAAGCTCTTCCTGACATTTCCTTATAAATTGTAAAAGACTTTCCACCTGCTGTTTTTAGCTGCTTTGTAGTCGTAATATATCTCCCGATAAGCTTACTTTTGGCATCATAGATCTCAATATCTATAGATGTTTTATCCATAATGGTATCTTCTGAACCGAAACTTACAGGCAGATTGGTAAAATATCCTACAGGAACGCCATTACTTAAGATCTCTCCTACTTTATTGACCTCAATATTCATCTTATCTATTTTCTTTCTGATAGTATAAGCGTCTTTGGTTTTACTGTCCAGCTTTCTTTTGGGAACATTTAAAAATATCTCATCAAGGTTTTTCACATTGACTCCTTTATTATCAATGATTTTAAGATCCTTAACCGAAGTAAAGACGGCTGACTTTTCTTCACCAGAGAATGCAGAAGGTGATGAATAATCAATTTCAATCGTTTTGTCCCTGTTATATACCCTATTAATACTGATATAGCTGTCGCGAACAGAATCAACGATACTTTTATCAATGAATTTTATGGTATACATCGGGGTCTCCTTCAGATCCATAAACGTATATTCGCTGGATTTGTTAGACAGTTTCGCTACCGGGATGCCGTCCAGATTGACAATTCCTCTCTTTGTTTTGATATTCTGAGCATGGAGGAAAACACCCAGAACTGTAAAGAATATGACTATGCCTCTCTTCATACAATCAGACTTTTACAAATAAAAAAAAGTGTAACACAAAGTTACACTTTCTTGAAAATATATTTAGCTTTTCATTTAATTATTCACAAAGGATAATTCCTTTATCATGATTAAATTCTACAACACCGCTTTTGATAGCATAAGCAAAAACAGAGTCTTTTCCAGCTTCTTTGGTAAAGTTTTTAGCAAAAGCCTCATCAATAGAATTGGCAAAAAGCTTTACATTACCTCCGATCAAAGAAGAAACAATTCCCGCGTGGTTTTTCATGATGTGAAATTCACCATTTTTTCCAGGCAACAATACTGAGTCTACTTCTCCTTCAAAAACTACGTATTCTGGTGTTAAAATTTTTATATTCATTTTAATTTAGATTTGAAGATTTCAGATTTCAGATTTCAGACAACCTTAAAGTCTCATGTCTGGTATCTTTTATCTTTATGTCTAATTATTAAGCGTTTTCAGCTAACATTTTTTGTCCTGCTTCGATAGCTTCTTCGATAGTCCCTTTCAAGTTGAAAGCAGCTTCTGGCAAGTGATCTAATTCACCATCCATAATCATTGTAAATCCTTTGATTGTATCTTTGATATCTACTAATGATCCTGGAATACCTGTAAACTGTTCTGCTACGTGGAAAGGTTGAGATAAGAATCTCTGAACTTTTCTTGCACGGTATACAACAGATTTATCTTCTTCAGAAAGTTCTTCCATACCAAGGATTGCGATGATATCCTGAAGAGCTTTGTATCTTTGAAGAATTTCTTTTACTCTTTGAGCACAGTCATAGTGTTCCTGACCGATAACTTCCGGAGCAAGGATTCTTGAAGTAGAAGCTAATGGATCTACCGCTGGGTAAATACCTAATGAAGCAATCTTTCTGTCAAGTACCGTAGTTGCATCCAAGTGAGCAAATGTAGTTGCAGGAGCCGGGTCAGTTAAGTCATCCGCAGGTACGTATACCGCTTGTACTGAAGTAATTGAACCATTTTTAGTTGAAGTAATTCTTTCCTGCATCGCACCCATTTCAGAAGCAAGAGTTGGTTGGTAACCTACCGCTGATGGCATACGACCAAGAAGTGCAGATACCTCAGAACCAGCCTGTGTAAAACGGAAGATGTTATCTACGAAGAAAAGTACATCTCTACCTTGTCCGCTTTCTCCACCGTCTCTGTAGTACTCAGCTAATGTAAGACCAGAAAGTGCTACTCTAGCTCTTGCACCTGGCGGCTCGTTCATCTGTCCGAAAACGAATGCAGCTTTAGATTCTTTCATAGCTTCTAAGTCTACTTTAGAAAGATCCCAACCTCCGTTTTCCATAGAGTGCATGAAATCATCACCATACTTGATAATACCTGATTCCAACATCTCTCTTAAAAGGTCATTTCCTTCTCTCGTTCTTTCACCTACTCCGGCGAAAACAGAAAGACCTCCGTGTCCTTTTGCAATATTGTTAATCAACTCCTGGATCAATACTGTTTTACCTACACCGGCACCACCGAACAAACCAATTTTACCTCCTTTTGCGTAAGGCTCAACTAAGTCGATTACTTTAATACCTGTAAATAAAACTTCTGCAGAAGTTGAAAGTTGATCAAATTTTGGAGCTGGTCTGTGAATTGGCAGACCACCTTCATTAGAAATATTTTGAAGTCCGTCGATAGCATCACCAACAACGTTGAATAGTCTTCCGTTTACAGCCTCTCCGATTGGCATCATAATAGGATTTCCGTATCCAATTACGTCCTGCCCTCTTTTAAGACCGTCAGTAGCGTCCATTGCGATACATCTTACTGTATCTTCGCCAATATGTTGTTCTACCTCTAAAACTACTTTTTCACCGTTTTCTTTTGTAATTTCTAACGCGTCATAGATTGATGGAACAGCTTCCACATCTGTGAAGACAACGTCGATTACCGGACCAATAATTTGAGAAATTTTACCTTTAATTTGGTTTGCCATTGCTAAATTTTTTCTTGGTGCAAATATAGTGATTCTTCATAAACCCGCAATTGGTAAAAAAAAGATTTTTATCATGCTTTTGAGAATAGATTATTTTAGTAATATACGGATAAAACAATGAAGCAGCACTGCAATAGTAAGGTTATAGGTATTACATCATTGTTATATTGATACATTGGCACATTATTTCTATATTTGCAGTCAAATTTTTCCGTTTTGAAAGTTTTCAAGAATTTTACAGATTATTCCTCACAGAAGCCTTTAGCATTGTCTTTAGGAATGTTTGACGGGGTACATCTCGGGCACAAGAGTATTATTGATGAACTGACTAAAGTAGGTACAGAGAACAATCTGGAAACAGCTATCCTTACTTTCTGGCCACATCCAAGGTTTGTTTTTAATCCTAATGAAGATTTAAAACTTCTGAATACATTAGAAGAAAAAAAGCAGCTGGTTGAGAAATATGGAGTTGATAATCTTTTTCTGAAGGAGTTTGATGAAGAATTCAGAAACCTTACTGGAGAAGAATTTGTACGTCAGATTTTAATTGATAAGCTCAACGTTAAATACCTTATTATAGGATACGACCATTCTTTCGGGAAAAACAAAAGTGGAAATTTTGAACTTCTTCAAAAATTATCCAAGGAACTTGATTTTGATGTTGAACAAATGGAAGCAATCAATATTCACGAAAATAATATCAGTTCTACAAAGGTACGTAATGCTCTTTTAACAGGAAATATCAAGGAGGCCAACGAAATGCTGGGATACTCCTACTCTGTTTCAGGAACGGTAGTTCATGGGAAGAAAATCGGGAGAACCATTGGATATCCCACCGCTAATATTGATACAGAAGCGATCAAGCTTTTACCAAAAAAAGGAGCCTATATTGTAGAAGTATTCGTGAAAGGCAATCTATATAAAGGAATGCTGAGTATTGGAACCAATCCTACAGTAAACGGGGAAAAACTTACCGTAGAAGTTTATATCCTTGATTTTGATGATGATATTTATGGTGAAAAAATTACGGTAAGCTTCAGAGATTTTCTTCATGAGGAAATCAAATTTGAAGGTCTTGAAAAACTGATTGAAAGACTGGATGAGGATAAAAAAATAACTCAGGAATATGATTTCAAGGAGTAATAATTTTGACTTTCTAAGGCTGGTTTTTGCAAGTCTTGTTATCATTACCCACTCCTACGCTCTGTCCGGAGCTCCCCAAGGTGATCCTTTATCACAGCTTACCAATGGCCAGATGGAATTTTCATACCTGGGAGTTCATGGTTTTTTTATTATATCCGGATATTTAATTTTTAAAAGTCTGCTGCGCTGCAAAGGTCTTTCTGATTTTTACTGGAAAAGACTTTTAAGACTTTTTCCTGCTTTAATAGTAGTCCTTTTTCTTACCGTTCTGCTGGCTCCGGCTGTTTATGAAAGTTCTGTTCCTTATTTGCAGAACAAATCTGTATACACCTATATTCCTCAAAACTTAACTTTATTCTTCCGCCAGAAAGGGATTGATGGAGTTTTCGAAAGCAACCCCTATAAAAACAGTATTAATGGAAGTTTATGGACCATCTGCTATGAATTTAGTATGTATGTCATGGTCTCATTACTGTTCTTTATCCGGAAAAAAAAAATTGTGAAAACTGTTGTAATTCTGTTATTTATATCAAGTTATATTTTAAGTATTTTTCAACCTTATTTTCTTCATGGGCTGTTTATGAAAATGGCATTGGGAAGTAATCACTTTTATAATCTGATGTGCTTTTTTGCAGGAGGAATGGTATTGACTTATCTGGATATCAAGAATAAAAGAACGGAGAACATCATCATTATACTTTCCTTTATTGTTCTTATTGTCAGCCTATATTTAAATATTTTCAAATATACCTGCTATATTACCCTGCCACTATTGGTCATTCTCATTGGTAAAAGTTCTACCCGATATCTCAATAAGGTTGGAGACACTATTGGAGATACATCTTACGGAATTTATATTTATTCTTTTCCCATACAGCAGGCGCTGATGTATTTTTATAAACTGAATACCCTTCCATTACTAATATTTTCCCTACCTCTCTCACTTCTGTTTGGATATATTTCCTGGCATCTGATCGAGAAGAAAGCGTTGGGATATAAAGATTTATTTGCTAAAAAGGCTATTCAGTGATGAATAGCCTTTTTATTTATTTTAATACTTTTAAGTAGATTTTCTGAGTTTCATTATTGAGTTCCACATTGGGAAACTGCTTATCGTAATCAATAAATACATCTCCTTTTTCATCAGCTTTCCCGTTTCCATCGGAGTCCCAGCTTATTGTTACATAATATTTTGCAGGCCCTGCAGGCTTTGGATTGATCTTGTTTTCAGCATCTTTTGGTACGGGCAGATCAATGGTGAACGGTACAGATTTCTGCTCATATTCTTTTTCTGTAATTAAAGTGGCAGGAGCATCTGCTAATTTTTCATCTGCTCCATACAAACTTACTTTAAGCTTTGGATTTTTAATCGTAAAATTCTCTGTCCCTGAAAATTCTATTTTAATATGATCAGAAGAGGTTTCTGAAGCTGAGACAGCAGGAGTTGGATTTTCAGCAGTACTTTTCTTTACCGGCTTGGTGCAGCTTGACAGCATCAATGTACCCGCTGCCACGAATAATAAAAGGTGGTTTCTCATTTGTTCTTTATTTTTATTACTATTAAATTATATATTTCACTGATAGTAGATAACAAATTCCATACCTCAATCTTTTCTTCTATTTTATAAAGAATTTACTTCATTCTGAGCCTTCTTTGTCAGGGATTTAAAAACCAAATCATAGGATTGGTCAATAAGCTTAAAGATCAAATCTCTTTTCAAACCATCTGCTGTTACAGAATTCCAATGGGTTTTGTTCATGTGATAAGCCCCTGTGATCTGAGGATACTGCTCACGAAGTTCTGCACTCCATTCGGGATCTGTTTTTACATTAATTGCTAAAGGTTGCCTTTCAAGCCCCATTAGTAAAAACATTTTGGTATCTACTTTCAATACAAGAGTCTCATTATCAAACGGAAAACTTTCCGTAACTCCTTTTTTTGCAAGACAGTAATCTAAAATTTCGTTGGCATCCATGTTAATAATAGGTAATCAATGATGAGTAATAAGTAATGGTTATCAATGATATTTGATATAATTTTTTAAACTTTAATTCAAATTTAGTAAATTTAAGAAAGAAATAATCTCACAAAAACCACAATTATTATGAAAGCTCTGGTAATAGGTGCTACAGGCGCCACAGGAAAAGATCTTGTCAATCAGTTATTGAATGATAAAGAGTTTGATGAAGTGGAAATTTTTGTTAGAAAACCTGTCGATATTCAGGATAATAAGCTTACAGTACATGTTGTGAATTTTGAAAAGCCTGAAGAATGGAAAGATATGGTGAATGGAGATGTGGCATTTTCGTGCCTGGGAACTACTTTAAAGGACGCAGGAAGCAAGGAGGCCCAAAAGAAAGTAGACTTTGATTATCAGTATGAATTTGCAAAAGCAGCAAGGGAGAATGATGTGGAAGATTACATTCTGGTATCAGCTTATGGAGCAAATCCACAATCTAAGATTTTTTATTCCAAAATGAAGGGCGAACTGGAAGAAGCTGTAAAGCAGCTGCATTTCAATAAGATCACCATTTTCAAACCGGGAATGCTTGAACGAACAAACTCTGAGAGAACCGGAGAAGTTTTAGGAAGCCGGATTATAAAATTTGCTAATAAACTGGGATTATTAGAAAGCCAAAAACCGCTCCCCACCAACATTTTGGCAAAAGCAATGATTAAATCTTCAAAAATAAAAAGTAACGGATATTCCAGCATAAAGCTTGGAAATATTTTCTGTTTTGCAGAAAAAACTAATGATTAACTACCGATCTGTTTTTATTTTGTGGTTTTACTTCCCATTTTTTGTCCTAACTTTTCATATTCAATATCATTAGGTTCCCAAAGTTCTATTTTGTTTCCTTCTATATCCATAATATGGACAAATTTTCCATATTCATAAGTCTCCATCTTATCAACAATGGTTACATTTTCTTTTTTAAGCTGCTCAATCAGTTTTTCAAGGTTTTCTACCCGATAATTGATCATGAAATCTTTTTCAGAAGGCTGAAAATATTTTGTTTTCTCACTGAAAGGACTCCACTGGCTAAATCCTTTTTTAGAATTATCAGCACCCTGATACCACTCAAATACAGATCCATATTCATTGGTAGCAAGGCCCAAGTGGCTTTCGTACCATTCTCTCATCTTTTTAGGATCTTTACATTTAAAAAAGATTCCGCCGATTCCGGTTACTCTTTTCGTTTCATCAGACTTCTTTTCTGTAACGGCTTTAAAAGCAAATCCTAACATAAAGGAAGCCAGGACACAAAGAGTAAAAATTATTTTCTTCATAAGGATGCATTGATGGGTTATAAAAATAAAAAAAGTGGATGTATAAACACCCACTTGTAAAAATATACTTTTTTATCTTTATTTCAGATATTTTGTAATAGCCTCGTCAGTAGGCTTTGTGGTACTTACAAAAGAATCAATCAGTTTCCCGTTTTCGTCAACCAGAAATTTGGTGAAGTTCCAAAGAATCGTTGTGTTCTTTACTCCGTTTAATTCCTGTTCTGTTAAATACTTGAATATTGGAGCGGTATCATCTCCTTTCACGGAAACTTTAGCTGCTAAGGGGAATGTCACTCCGTAATTTTTCTGGCAGAAAGCGCCAATTTCGGTATTGGTTCCTGGTTCCTGTCCTCCAAAATTATTGGCAGGAAATCCTACGACAACCAGTTTATCTTTATATTCCTCATATACCTTCTCAAGATCGGCATACTGAGGGGTAAATCCACATTCTGAAGCGGTATTGACAATCAGGATTTTCTTTCCTTTGAAATCAGCAAAATTGATTTCCTTTCCGTCAAGACTTTCTACTTTGAAGTCATATATTGTTTTTCCCATAAGTTCAGTGGTTTTGGCTTTAGAAATTTCATTTTTTTGGTTGGTGCAGCTTTGCAGGAATGCGATACAAGAAAGCAGCAGTAAAAAAATATTTTTCATTTTTTATCATGTTATGCAGCCGGGCTGCAGTTGAATTAAAATTTAAAAATGTTAGCCAGAAAAACTTTGTTGACTTCTACTTTGTTTAGTAACATCACATAATCTCCGTCTTTTTTGGTACTGGAAGATTCAATTCTGAAAGGCATGGTAATATTTCCTACTTTTTTATAATCAGAATAGATCAGCGTTTCATCTTTTTTCACTTCTTTTAAAAGCATATAAGTCTTTGTATCAAAATAATACATGTTCTTATTCACGTTTTTGGTAAGTTCCACTTTATGGCAGTAGATCTCTCCTACTTTTTCTTTTCCAAGGTATTTGGCATCAAAACCTTTATTTTCCCAATCAATGAAGTCATTATCAAAACTTTCCGGTACATATTCTGGGTATTCCTGAAGTTTATTTGCGGCATAGTTCATTGCATATCCTTTTGTTCCATCAAAACCTTCAATTGCCGTTTCTTTTCCGCCGGTAGTAATTAATGTTTTAGTAAGATTCGGACGCTGCTGATAAATTTTGATAGGATATTCATCTTTGATTCCCAATACCACTTTTCCCTGAAGTAATACTGAATTCAACAATTTCCAATTGGTTAACCCTCCGGATAATTCAATGTTTTTGTCTATAATTTCCTTTGCGGTCTGCGCAAATGCCATATGCGAAAATATCAGTCCAAATACTAATAGTAACTTCTTCATTAATTTTATTTATAAATTCAAATATAGGGGGATTTCTGTGAAATTGCAAAAAGGAGAAAGAATGAATCTGCTTTTTTGCCTCCTGCAGCTTTTTAAATCAACTTTCTGGCTTTTTCAAGATCTTCCGGTGTATCAATGCCTACTCCTATGAAATTGGTTTCTATCATTTTGATCTTCATTCCATACTCCAGGTAACGGATGCATTCAATTTTTTCGGATATTTCCAATGGTTTCATTTCCAGTTTTGAAAACTGCAACAGTGCTTCTTTCCTGAAAGCGTATACCCCAATATGCTTAAAATAACTTATATCATAAGAAATTTCTCTGTGAAAAGGAATTACAGAGCGGCTGAAATACAAGGCAAAACCATTATTATCCGTGATAACTTTTACATTATTTGGATTTTCAACCTCCTCTTTTTCATACAGCTGTATTTTTAAAGAAGCTAAAGAAATTTCCTCTTGAGTATCATGTCTAAAAACTTCGATAAGCTGCTGCAAGGGTTCCAGTTTAAGGAAAGGTTCATCTCCCTGAACATTGATTACGATATCGCAGTCTATATTCTGTACGGCTTCAGCAATACGGTCGCTTCCGGTCTCATGCCGCCCTGTCATTACGGCTTTTCCGCCATTTTGTACAATTTCATCAAAAATAATTTCAGAGTCTGTTGCAACAAATACTTCATCAAACAGCCCGGTTTCCACTACATTCTGATAGGTAGTTGTAATAACGGTTTTTTCTCCTAAAATCTGCATTAGCTTCCCAGGAAAACGGCTTGCTTCGTAACGTGCGGGAATGACAGCGATTATTTTCATTCAGTAAAAATATTAAGTAATTCTCTTTAATTCAACAGGTTTCATCCCAGCATTTACCAAAGTGGGAATATTCCTTTTATCTTGATATCAAATGTAGTGAAAAGTATCTTATTTACTCTATAAAAGAGGGATTTTGGCAGTTTAAAAAGAGAGTTTTACGCCTACCATATTATATTCCCATTGGCGGGATGCTGTAAAGTTGAGATTATATTTTGTTTTTCCGATGGTACCTTCTGAAGAAGTATATCGGCTTTTTGATATTGTTTTTCCTATAAAATACCCCATTAATAAGGCTAACGGATAATCTGAAGCCCAGTGAACTTTACTTTGCATCATTTGAAAACATAATGCTCCCGCTAAGGTATATCCTACAGGTTTTATCCATCCTGCATCTGGGTAATTGTCTGCAATCACGGTGATACCTGCCATAAATGTAGTTAAGTGTCCGGATGGCATTGCATCATAATTGGAGGTATTCTTACCAAATTCAGAAAAGCTTGGAAAAGGATTCCAGGCACCTCCTTTATTACCGTTTATTTCTGCAATAAAAGGGCTTTCTCTTCCGGTAATTCTTTTAATAGTTTGCGTGAAAACACCGGAAAGAATTAAACTCTCCATCAAACCACTGGCTGTAGCTTGTGCTCTGTAGTCATTTTTGATCAAACCATATGTTCCGAAACCAATTCCCAGCAAGACCAGTGTAGAGCCATTCCCAATCAAATATAAGGTAGATCCGATATCTTTAGGGATTTTAAAAACACCACCTATTTTGTGGTAATTATTATCTTTATCCATTCCCCACCTTTCTCCTAGCTCTCTTGAATTGTCAATTAATTTCTGGTCAAATGGCAAGAGAATCAAAGTAGATGCAACGGCACCTCCAAGATAATAAGCATGATCTTTGGCAACAAAATCTTTATTTGTATTGATAAAATTTCGGGGTAATTTCGTTACAAAATCCAATAATTTGGGTTTGGGGTAAGTTCTGACGGAACCGTCTTTTAAAGTGTAAGTCTGTACTTTTGACAGCTCAGAATTCTTTGGTTCTTTTACTTTCAATGTGTCAATCTCTTGTGAGCATACCAATATTGAAACTGGTAAGAGTAGAAATCTCAGTTTTTTCATCGTGTAATTTTCGACTTTATTATATTTTAGTGTGTGTAAAAGCCCCAAAGATAATTCCTTGGTGTGTGTGTACAACGTGGTTGTTTAACTTTTAATATTTATTTAATCTTTTTATCAATAAACGTACTTTCAATTCAAATATTTGATAAAAAAAATAAGTCCATACAACCAAGAGATAAAAATATGGAATATAGTATATAAAAAACCTCGACTCCGCTCAGCATGACATGATTAATATAGTTTGATTTTAATGATGTCATGCCGAACAGAGTCGAAGCATATATTTTTTATGTAAAGATTACTTTAAATTGTTCAAAGCACTCTCCAGCTTCGGAAGCATTCCTTTGATCTCCTCTGTAGCCAATCCTCCTACAGAAGCACGGAACCAAGGTTCAGATTTATCTTCTCCAAAGGCTGAGAATGGTACTAAAGCCACTCCTGCTTCATTAATTAAGTAGAATACAAGGTCTGAAGAGTTTTCAATTACCGCTCCGTCTGGTTTTGCTTTTCCGATATAGTCTAATTTAATAGTAAGATAAAGAGCTCCCATTGGTTCAATACTGTCTACTGAAAGTCCTTTTCCTTTTAAATCCTGAACTCCGTTGTGAAGAGCTTTTAAGCTTTCTTCAAGCTTACCTTTAAAATCCTCAACGAAAACATCTACATTCTCAGGGTTTTCATAGAATTTAGCTGTTGCTTCCTGCTCAGGTTTTGGTGCCCAAGCTCCAACGTGGGTAAGAAGTGCTTTCATTTTATCAAGAATATGAGCAGGACCAAATCCCCATCCTACACGTACTCCAGTTGCTGCAAGGCATTTTGAAATACCGTCGATATAGATGGTATAGTCTTTCATTTCAGGGAAAAGAGAAACAGGATCTACATGCTCTGCACCGAAAGTAAGGATAGAATAGATCTGGTCATACATAAGGTATAACGGTTTTTCATTTTCTCCTCTTTTTTTGTTTTCAGCAATCACCAATTCGCAGATTTCTGAAAGCTGCTCTCTTGTAAACATGGTTCCTGTAGGGTTCAATGGTGAACAAAGTGCCAATAACACGGCTCCATCCAAATGAGGTCTTAAATCATCTGCTGTTGGAAGAAAGTTGGTTTCAGGCTTAGTCTTTACTTCTACAGCATTGGCCGAAGTAAGGTAAGCATAGTGATTGTTGTTCCAAGATGGTGTAGGATATACTACTTTATCTCCTTCGTCTACGATTGTTTTGTAAACGGCATAGATCAAAGGTCTTGATCCGGCAGTGATCAGAATATCTTCTGGAGAATAGTCCAGGTTCCATCTTTTTTTAAGGTCTTTGGAAACTTCTTTTCTTAAAGATAAAAGTCCGTTTGCAGGCGGATAATTCGTTAGATTATTCTGGTATGCTTTCTGAATCTCTTCCTTCAGCAATGCTGGAATAGGATAGATATTAGAATTCAGATCACCAATAGTAAGATTGGCAATTTCTGCTCCTTTTGCTTTTAGATCATTTACTTCGTTACCAATTTTTACAATTTCAGAACCGATCAGGTTCGCTGCTAATTTTGAAACTTTCACTTTTTATTCTTATTTAAAATTTATATTTTCATTCTCCATTAAACCTCTCATACATTTGATCTACCGGCGTTTGTGCATCAAAAAGGGCTATTGCTTCTTTTACTTTTTTTGCCGTATTGGAATTCGGATATTTTTTGATAATCCTGTTGAATTCCGTTCTGTTTTCATCGTTCAGTTTTCCGGTTCCTTTGTCCATGTCTCTTTCAAAGGTTGGCGTGTTATCCATTCCCAAAAGATAATCAGACAAATATATTTTATAGTCCTGTTTGACAACCTTTATAAGATTGCTCTTAGGATATTTGTTCATAAAGTTTTCCCAGAACATCAATCTGTCTCCCAGCTGTTCCCAGGTAATTATTAATCCAGCATCAGCTGCATAATTGGATTCACTTTCTTTATCAGTCTGTGAAATATAGACTTCATAATCAGGAGTTACTTTATTCTTAAACAAGGATGAATAATATCCCGGAACGGTCCAGATTTCAGTAATTCCTTCTCCTACTTCCCTGAACTCAAGACCTTCTTTTTTCAGTTCTGAAGCTATTTTTTTAACATTATCCGGTAAGTTGTACTGATCCTTATCATAGTTATAATAGTTCACATATTTATCTAAAATATCAGCATGTAAGTTCATCAGACACCCTGTATACTTTCTTCTTATTTTTAAATAGTCTTGGTATACGGTGTCATTCTGTTCCGGACTGTTGCCAGCCATTTCTTTTTCGATTTTTGCACGGTACCATTGAAGTGATGTGATATAATCCTCCGTTTTATGAGTGGGAGAACATGCTGTATCTATCGGTTTGTACTGATCTTCCTTGGTTTCTGTAGTAGCAATCGAATCATTTGCTGGTTTTCTCTCTGAAACTGCAGTTTCCTTTTTACAGGAAACTACGGCTGCAGACAGTAAGCAAACTGCTATTATTTTTTTGATCATCTGCTGTTTTCGGGGAAAAATTAATCTAGTTTCAAATCTGTTTTAACAGCTCCGATTTTAGCTTCCAATGATTTTAATTTATCTCTGAAATCCGCTTCTGAAGTAACGGAATCTTTCACAGAAACATAAAACTTAATTTTAGGCTCTGTTCCTGAAGGTCTTACACATACTTTTGTTCCGTCCTGTGTGTAATAGATCAATACGTTAGACTTCGGAATATCATTCATTACTTTTTTCTCGTTGGTAGAAATGGTAAGACTTGTCTGTTCTTTGAAATCTTTTACTTCTTCCACTAATGAACCAGCCAGTTCTTTTGGAGGGTTTTCACGGAAGTCTTTCATCATATTCTGAATTTCCTCAGCTCCTTCTTTTCCTTTTCTTACGATATTGATTAATCCCTCATAATACATTCCAAGGTCTTCATAGATCTCAATCATGTACTGATACATTGTTTTTCCGTTGGCTTTGCACCAGGCTGCAATTTCGCATGCTAAAAGAATACTTCCGCAAGAATCTTTATCACGTACAAAATCTCCGGTCATAAATCCGAAGCTTTCCTCACCACCACACACAAATTTCTGTGTTCCTTCTGCTTCACGGATCATTTTTCCGATCCATTTGAATCCTGTAAGACCTACTTTACACTCTACCCCAAATTTCTGTGCAATATCAAAGAAAATATCTGAAGTTACGATCGTAGAGCCAATAAATTCTTTTCCTGTGATTCTTCCCTGCTTTCTCCATTCATTCAGGATGTAATACGTAAGGATTGTGTTGGTTTGGTTACCGTTTAAGAGCTGCATTTCACCATCGAGATTTCTTACCGCAATTCCCAATCTGTCACCATCCGGATCAGTTCCGATAACGATATCAGCGTTGGTAATTCTTGCAAGATCCATTGCCATTTCCAATGCTGCAGGCTCTTCAGGATTTGGAGAGTCTACTGTAGGGAAATTTCCGCTTGGAATCATTTGTTCTCTCACAAGATCCACTTTTTTGAATCCTGCTTTTTCTAATGCTTTAGGAATTGTAGTATAGGTTGTTCCGTGGATAGATGTGAAAACAATATTTAAATTTTCTTTTCCAACATTCTGATAGGTAGAATTTTCAAGACAAGCATCAATATATACATCATCCTGCTCCTCACCGATCCACTCAATAAGATCATCATTTCCGTTGAATTTAATTTCTTCAAATTTCACAGAATATACTTCATTGATAATGGCTTCATCATTTGGCGGAACAATCTGCGCTCCGTCATTCCAGTATACTTTATAACCGTTGTATTCCGGCGGGTTGTGAGAAGCTGTCAATACAATTCCTCCGTTACATTTTTTATCACGAACGGTGAAAGACAATTCAGGCGTTGGTCTGTGGTCTTTGAAAAGCAATACTTTAATTCCGTTGGCCGTCAAAACATCTGCTACCAGTTTCCCGAACTCTTTTGAGTTGTTACGAACATCATAAGCGATGGCCACTTTAATCTCTTCACCTTTGAACTGTTGTAACATATAGTTCGCCAATCCCTGAGTAGCCTGTCCTAATGTATATTTATTCAAGCGATTGGTTCCTACTCCCATTATTCCACGCATTCCTCCAGTCCCGAATTCCAGTTCTCTGTAGAAAGAATCTTCCAGATCCGGGGAATTGCTGTCGATCAATGTCTGTACAGCATCTCTCGTTTCTTTATCGAAGGTATCACTTAACCAAAGTTTCGCTTTTTCTAATGTATTCATATTTGTATGTTGTTCTTTTATAATTTGTATAGTTCTTAGTTTAAATGATATTGCTTTTAATCCAGTTTTTTATTTTCAACTTTCGTTGTTTTATCAATTTTAAAAGCTCTGATTGGATCATTATAATAGATAAATTTTGCCGTGTTCTGAACGTGTCCTTTTAAAGAATCTTTCACATTTACTTCTGCGTAATTTCCGTTTTTAGAATCAATATTCAGGTTGGTAATTTTCCAGTAAGGGGCAATTAAACTTGCTGTATCTGAAATCTTTATAACGGCATCTTTGGACAATCCCAGGAAGTTGGCGCGGCTTCTGTTGTGCATTTCAACCTCTGCTCTTCTGGTGTTGACAGACCCCATGAAACTTGCATTATTTTTCATATTAAGTCTGAAGTTATCAGTCTTGATTTCACTTGAAATATTCACTTCTACAGAATCAGAAATAGCTACTTTTTCCAGGTTATATTTTGAATAAATTGTTACATTATAAAAATCTACACCCTTTGTACCTCTTTTTTCTTTAATGAAAAGTGTTTTATCTTTTACATCCACATCCAGATTGCTCGCCACATTCGGATAGGTTTCTATTTCCACAAAATTCTTAGGCCCTTTAGCATAAAATACACGGAATTTTCCTTCAAGATCAAGGTTTACAAACTCCGAAACATCCACATCTTTCTTTTCAATATTCCCTTTAGGAGAAACTTTTCCACAGGAAACTACTGCCATCAGCATCAATGTGTATACAACTTTTTTCATATTTAATTTTAAATATTCTATAATATAATCGTAACGTTCTTTACTGAAAATCTCTGAAAGTTTTTTTCATATCTCTCACGGGACTTTCAATATTATTTTGAACAAAAATAGGATTAAAATTTCTAAAAATCTTTGTCTTTTGACAATAAAATACCTGATAATTTTCAATTTTTTGCTTTTCAGAAAAGGTTATTTCTTGTTCTCTCCTTCTTTTACTTTTTTAAATATGAAAAAAGCACCCTGATTTTTCAGAGTGCTTTTTATGTATTGAAATTGGAATGATTATTTTGGGTTAACCACCCCGTCAAAAATTCTTTGAATTTTTGCCACCTCTCCAAAGGATGGGAATGATCATACATTCACTAAAGGTTTATATTAACAGGTTATCTTTCAGTACGTTTAACTGAATAATTATCTGTTTTATATCACTTCGTCAATGTTATAATTCTTGTGTTCTCGGTTTGTTCTGATAATCATTTCACCTAAGAATCCTGCTACGAACAGAAGACTTCCCATAATCATCATGGTTAATGCGATAAAGAACCAAGGATTATTGGTAATTAAATGTCCGTAAATTCCTCTTGCAACATCAATCAGTTTAGAAATCCCCAACCACAGTGCTGAAAGAAAACCTACAATAAACATCATGGTACCTACCGCTCCGAAGAAATGCATTGGTCTTCCTCCAAAACGACTTACAAACCAAAGGGTTATCAAATCCAGAAATCCTCTTACAAATCTTTCCGTACCGAATTTTGAAGTTCCATAAGGTCTAGCCTGATGCTGCACTTCTTTTTCTGTAATTCTTCTGAAACCTGCATTAGCAGCCAGTACCGGAATATAACGGTGCATATCTCCGTAAACGTCAACAGATTTTACAACTTGCTTTTTGTAAGCTTTCAAACCACAGTTGAAGTCATGAAGGTAAACTCCTGAAACTTTTCTTGCTGCTGCATTGAATAATTTTGACGGAATATTTTTCGTCATTACATTATCAAAACGCTTCTTTTTCCAACCGGAAACGATATCGTAGTTATCGTGAATCACCATATTATACAGTTCCGGAATTTCTTCAGGGAAATCCTGCAGGTCGGCATCCATAGTAATCACTACATCTCCGTTTGTTCTTTCAAAGGCTGCATGAAGAGCCTGTGATTTTCCATAATTTCTGGAAAATTTAATAGCGTGGATCTGAGGATACTGTACTTTCATATTCTCAATAATACTCCACGACAAATCCGTACTGCCATCGTCTACAAACCATATCTCATAAGATAAATCACTGGTTTTGCATACTTTATCAATTCTTGAAAAAAGCTCTTCCAGAGAGTCTTCTTCGTTCAGTAACGGAATAACTATAGATAAATTCATTTAATTTTAATAAAAATTAGTCTTGATTTGTTTCTTCGGGCTGGTGCACTGTTCTTGTTCTGAAAAATGCTCCGAAAAACACCGACAAAACTACGTAAAATATAAGAATTGCTGCAAAGTATCCGGAAAAATGACTTGCGGTAAGCATATCTTTTCCTTTAACTGCTTCTGGAGTGAAGCTTTGTAATCTTTCTGTATACTTCTGATCCAGCTCATCAATATCCTTCTGATGCTTCAAAATTTTTCTTGCAGAGGTATATTCTGTATCCAATTCTGATTTTTGTCTTTGAACATATTGATAGTTCAGCAGCTTTTTTGCTGCAGGATCTACAAAGTTTAAAAAGGCATAAATACTGAAGATGGAAAGAATCCCTCCGATAAACATTGGAACGAATGCTCTTTTGAAAGCATCTTTAAATTTTACCACTCTATGGTTGTTCCAAAAGGATTTTACAGACCAGAATGCAGTACCTGCATATAAAATTGGCAAAACGAAAGCGTTGGCTTTCAAAGAGATATCAAAATAATTGATTCCTGATAAAAAAGTATACACTACAAAGAAAATGATCATTGTAGCAATAAAAAGTATAATTCCTAGTGTTGATGGACTTTTCGTCATATTTAAATTTTTAGAAAAAAGTTGAAAATTTTTCCCTCTAAATGTCAAGTGTTTAGCTTTACCACTGCATTTTTTCGACTAATTTTCTTTGATAAAGTTTTGAAGTTTATAAAATATTCCTACCTTTGCAACGGCAAGTCCTAAACAACCAGCTCCTGAGAATCCTCCAGGGTGGGAACGCAGCAAAGGTAATTGGTCGTAGCGGTGTGATTTAGGTAGCTTGCCATTTTTTTTTGGTTTAAAGTGAGAAGAGAGGTAATTTGATAATTATCTTTTTTTGTTTTTAATACCTTACGCATCATTTTCATTTTTCTAATTTTCAGATTACCTAATTCCCGTTATTGATTAAAATTCGAACGTCTCGCCTAGTTTTGGTAAAACAAGTTCTACATTTTTATCTGCAAAATGCTTTAATGCACTTTCATGATTGATCTCGATTGCCGGAAAAGTATCAAAGTGACATCCGATTACTTTTGGAGTTTTCAACAATTCTGCAGCGGCAAAAGAAGCTTTTCTAGGACACATTGTATAGTGACTACCGATTGGAAGAATAGAAAGATCAATATTTCCATATAATCTTGGGAATAGCTCCATATCCGCCATTACTCCAGTATCTCCAGCCAAATAGATGTTCTTTCCTTCAGGAAGTCTGAAGATATACCCTACAGGAACGCCTCCATAGCTTCCATCAGGGAAAGAACTTGTATGGTGAGCCGGAACCATGGAAATTTTAAGATCGTCGATTTTTGCTGATCCTCCGAGATTCACATCATCTCTGTTTTTAGCCTGCTGAAAGTAACCACATACTTCAGGAACTCCAATTACGGTAGCTTCCGGATAATGCTGTAACACTTCTGCTACATCGGCAATATGATCGCCATGTGCATGAGTCAGCAAAATGTAATCGATTTTTTGAGCTGCAATGTCAAAACCTGACTCTGCTTTTTTGTAGTTGTAGAAAGGGTCACTCAAAATTGTTTTGTCCTTGTAAGTGAACAGGAAACAATTTTGCCCTAAGAATTGTATTTTCATTTTAAATTTAGTTTCAATTATTATTAAACACAAATGACTCAAATAATTTCACAAATAACACCATGAGATTAGTGACATTAGTGAAAGCATTCGTGCCATTCGCGTTTTCTTTAATTTATTATTTCGATGGAAATTTGTCTTCAATAAGCCTCAGATTAATCCCATGCTCCAGATAAGCTTTACAACCGTCTAAAACCGTTGTAAACCCACCTGTATTGTCATTAATCTGTTTCAGCAGATCTTCACCAGTCTGACTGAATCCATAGCTCTTAATGACAACCAGAGTTCCTTTTTCCATTGTTTTGAATTCATAGTCTACGTTTGTTGAAGATTCTCCCCAAACTGTTCTGATCAGTTGATTCGGAATTACCTGATGAACTTTCACTACAGATTGTACTCCGTACATTTCCCATTCCCAGGTAATAGTTTTACCTTCTTCTAATTTTCCGGTAGATTTTGTAAACCAGAAATTAGTTGTTATTTCAGGATTGATAAATGCTTCAAAAACATCTTCAATTGGTTTTCTGATAAGCATTTGAGCTTCAACAAAGACATTAGAACTCATGATATACTATTTTAGATTAGTTAAATAAATTAAGTCCGGCTGCTGTAAGAATTGCCATTACAAACGTCATGATACCCACCTGCTTTAAATACTGGTCTAATTCTTTTGGTTCTTTTACCGATAAAATCTTTCTTCTCAGTTTTGATAATGGGATTAACAGGATCATTACGATAAAAACATAATAATTCTGAGCCTGCATAAATCCGTTTATTCCTAAAAACGCAAGAATCAGCAATAATGGAAGCTGTAACAGAACCATTTCATAAATCATTGCATTTCTGAATCCGATTCTTAAAGCAAAACTGTTTTTTCCTGATAGTCTATCGCTTTCAATATCTCTCATATTGTTCAGGTTAAGAACCGCCATGCTCATCATTCCAACAGCTGTTCCTGGTAACAACATATCCCAGCTGAAAGTTTTAGTGAATAAAAAGTAACTTCCACATACGGAAACAAGCCCGAAGAAGATAAATACGAAAACATCTCCTAATCCCATATATCCATAAGGCTTTTTACCCATGGTATATCCCATTGCCGCCAGAATACTTGCCACTCCCAATCCTATGAAAATATAAAATTCATTCATATAATTTGGAATGAAGGCAACGTATAATAAAGCAATCGTAGCAACAAAAGATAATACTGAGAAAAGAATGACAGCATTTTTCATTTGCTTAGCTGTAATTTTTCCTGAAGCCACCGCTCTTGCTTCAGCTTCATTGATTCTTTTGGCATCAGTACCTTTGACTCCGTCACCGTAATCATTGGCATAATTTGATAAAATCTGGTACAAAAGGGTCACCAAAAGAGCGAGTGCAAAGATCTTCCAATCCCAGGTTCCTCCTTCTCCGTACAGTCTCCATTTTGCAATGAAGGCCCCCATAATAATTCCGCTTAAGGAAAGCGGTAAAGTTCTTAGCCTTGCGGCTTTTATCCAATCAGTCATATATTTATAAGTAATGAGCAATGGGTAATAAGTAATGAAAAATTGCTCATTACTTATTACCCATCACTAATGTTAGGATATCCATTGATCTTCTCCGAAGTTTGGCTTTCTTTTTTCGAGGAATGCGTTTCTACCTTCCTGAGCTTCTTCTGTCATATAGGCAAGACGGGTTGCTTCACCAGCAAACACCTGCTGCCCTACCATCCCATCGTCCGTAAGGTTCATTGCAAATTTCAGCATTCTGATAGACATTGGAGATTTTCCTAAAATTTCCTGAGCCCATTCATAAGCAGTATCTTCTAATTCAGCATGAGGAACTACTTTGTTTACCATTCCCATTTCAAATGCTTCCTGAGCAGAATAGTTTCTTCCTAAAAAGAAGATTTCACGAGCTTTTTTCTGTCCTACCATTTTGGCAAGGTAAGCAGAACCGTAACCACCATCAAAGCTTGTAACATCAGCATCTGTCTGCTTAAAAATAGCATGTTCTTCGCTTGCTAATGTTAAATCGCATACAACATGAAGAGAGTGTCCTCCACCAACTGCCCATCCGGGAACCACTGCAATAACCACTTTAGGCATGAAACGGATCAAACGCTGAACTTCAAGGATATTCAAACGGTGTCTTCCATCTTCTCCTACGTATCCCTGGTGTCCTCTGGCTTTCTGATCTCCACCACTACAAAAGGCCCATCCACCGTCTTTCGGGCTTGGTCCTTCTCCTGAAAGTAATACAACTCCTATTGAAGGATCTTCATAGGCATCATAAAAAGCATCGTATAATTCTGAAGTTGTTTTTGGCCTGAAAGCGTTGCGTACCTCTGGTCTGTTGAAAGCAATTCTTGCTACTCCGTTAGATTTTTTATAGGTAATATCTTCGTATTCCTTGGCGGTTTTCCACTCGATCATCTTATTAAAATTTTTCCCAAAGATACGGAATTACAGAGAAATTCTCTGTGTGAAATTTACCCATCATTTCAATAAGGAAGAGAATTTTTTCATTCAAAATTTCAAGTTACAGAGATTGGACAAAATTGTATTTTCTGAATAAGCAATAACCTAACCCTATTCCCTTAAAAACAAAAGCCGGAGCATTGCTGCTCCGGCTTTTTATAGTTGAATTATCGAATGATTACTTTGTAGCAGCAGCACTAAGCTCAGCTTCTTTAGCTTTCATTTCTTTAACTTTATCCATGTTTTTAGTCACCATGTAAATTTCCTTTAATGCAGAAACGGCATCAAGACTCTTCGGGCTTGCTTTATACCATCCTTCTGCAAATGGCAATGCTTTTCCGAATCTTTCTCTTCTTGCGTCGATCAGTTTAGAAGCTTCATCCGGTTTGTCTTTTCTCAATGCATTGATCTCTGTTACCACTTTAGCATCATCACCAATAGTTGTATACACTAGGTTTTGATATGCATCAGAAAAGTCAGGTTTAAGTTCAATTGCTTTTTTAAATGCTTCTAAAGCATCATTAACAGTAGCAGGGTTTTTAGCCTGCATTACCCCAAGATTATACCAGTTTGTAGGATCATTAGGGTTTTTAGCTAATTGTTCTTTCAATCCGGAAACGAATTTATCTGTGTTTCCTGACTGAAGATATGCTGTAGTCTGAGCTTCTTTAAGTTTAGCACTGTTTGGAAATTTAACTAATCCTTTTTCAATAATAGTAAGAGCCTCAGGTGCTTTTTTTGCATTAAGAAGTAAAGAAGCCAGTGTTTCGTATATATCTGATTCTATACTTTTTGTCTGCTCTGTTTTGAAATCACTATAGTCAGAATTCTTCTTCATAAGCTCCCAAGTCGCTTTATCTAAAGGTATTACATTGCCTGTTTTCTTTTCTTTTGCAGTATAAGTGGTTTCTACTCCTGTAAATCCGGAATTAACAAGGTCTGTATATATTTTGATAGACTGGTCACTGTTATTCGCTAACGCATGGCTAAGTCCTGCATAATACATATATATTTTGTTGTCCTGACCACTAGACTTTAATAAGTCATAAACTTCTATAAACTTAGGTGCTGCAGCTGCATAATTTTTTGCATTATATGCATCCATAGCAACTTTATTAGCTTCCTGAAGCTGAGCATTCAAAGCAGCAGCATCTTTTTTCTGCCCAAAAGCAAAAGCAGATGCTACGATAGCCATTCCTAAAATTAGTTTCTTCATAATAACTATTTTATATTTATATTGTATAATTTATTCTTCAGAATCAGAATTCTCACTTCCCTCTGCTGTATTTTCATTTTCAGCCTGAGGTATTGTATTGTCTTCCTGGTTATCAGCTACAACGTCTGTTTCTTCTTCAGTTTCTTCAGAATCTTCTTCTACATCTTTGTCCATTGCTACTTTTGCAATAGCTGCAATTTCGTCATTTTTCTTAAGATTGATCAGTTTTACTCCCTGAGTATTTCTACCCATTACTCTCATTTCGTCCATTCCCATTCTGATCGCAACACCGGATTTATTGATAATCATCAATCCATCTTCGTCTGTTACGTTTTGAATAGCAATCAGATTTCCTGTTTTTTCGGTAATGTTCAGGGTGATAACTCCTTTTCCTCCTCTGTTGGTAATTCTGTAGTCTTCTACTGCAGTCCTCTTTCCGTATCCTTTTTCAGACACTACAAGTACTGTTTCGTTCTCTACATCGTTCACAACAATCATACCAATAGCTTCATCACCGTCTTCAAGCAAGATTCCTCTTACCCCGATAGATCCTCTACCTACTTCTCTTACTTTTTCTTCAGGGAAACGGATACATTTACCATTTTTAGTAGCAATCATAATCTGAGAATTTCCATTGGTAAGGTAAGCTCCTAACAACTGGTCATTATCTCTGATCTCAATAGCATTTACTCCGTTTACTCTTGGTCTTGAATACGCTTCTAATGATGTTTTCTTGATTGTACCGTTTTTGGTAACCATCACAACACTCATTTGATTTACATATTCAGAATCCTTCAGGTTGTTGGTTCTGATATAAGCTTTGATCTTATCATCCGGTTCAATGTTGATAAGGTTTTGTACCGCTCTTCCTTTTGCTGTTCTGGAACCTTCCGGAATTTCAAATACTCTTAACCAGTAACATCTTCCTTTTTCTGTAAAGAATAACATATACTGGTGGTTGGTTGCAGAAACGATATATTCAAGGAAGTCAGAATCCCTTGTTGTTGCAGCTTTATTTCCTACACCACCTCTACTTTGAATTTTATATTCTGAAAGTGAAGTTCTCTTAACATATCCTGCGTGAGAAATAGTAAGAACTACAGCTTCGTTCGGGATAATATCTTCAATAGACATTTCTCCTCCTGAATAATCAATTTCGGTTCTTCTTTCGTCTCCGTATTTTTCTTTGATTTCGATCAATTCTTCTTTAATGATCTGGAATCTTCTTGGCTCATTAGCTAAGATATCTTCCAAATTTTCAATTTCTTTCATGATCGCATCGTATTCATCACGGATCTTATCAAGTTCCATTCCTGTCAAACGAGCCAATCTCAGATCAAGAATCGCCTGAGCCTGAATGTCCGAAAGTTCAAATGCCTCAATCAAGCCTTCTTTTGCAGCCTGAGGGTTTGCACTGTGACGGATAATAGAAATCGCTCTATCTAAAGCATCCTGAGTTCCGATCACTTTCATGAACCCTTCAAGGATATGCGCTCTTTCTTTTGCTTTCTTAAGCTCATACTGAGTTCTTCTTACGATAACCTCGTGTCTGTGCTCTACAAAATGATGAATGATATCTTTAAGGTTCAGCTGCTCCGGTCTTCCGTGTACCAATGCAATATTGTTTACACTGAAAGAAGTCTGAAGTGCTGTATATTTATATAATAGGTTAAGAACAACATTCGGAATAGCATCGTTTTTCAATTCGTATACAACGCGAAGTCCATTTCTGTCCGATTCATCTCTGATCTCATGGATACCAGGGATTTTTTCGTCTTTAACAAGTTCTGCTGTTCTTGCGATCATTTCAGCTTTGTTAACCTGATAAGGGATTTCAGTAACGATAATAGCATTTCTGTTTCCGATTTCGTCAAAGTTAACTTTAGCTCTTAAAACAACTCTACCTCTTCCTGTATGGAATGCATCTCTTACCCCATCATATCCATAGATAATACCACCTGTAGGGAAATCCGGCGCAATGATGTGCTGCATCAGCTCATCAATCGTAATTTCTTTATTATCGATATAAGCGCATATTGCATCTACAGATTCTGATAAGTTGTGTGGCGCCATATTGGTTGCCATCCCTACTGCAATACCTGAAGTACCGTTTACCAAAAGGTTCGGAACTTTAGTAGGCATTACTGTTGGTTCCTGTAAACTATCGTCAAAGTTATTCTGGAAATCTACTGTTTCTTTGTCTAGGTCTGAAAGAATCTCATCAGAGATTTTTTTCAATCTTGCTTCAGTATAACGCATTGCTGCAGGTGGGTCACCATCCATTGATCCGAAGTTACCCTGGCCGTCTACCTGAGGATAACGTAAGCTCCAGTTCTGGGCCATCCTTACCATTGCATCATATACAGAGGAATCTCCGTGCGGGTGATATTTACCCAAAACATCCCCAACAATTCTCGCAGATTTTAAATATTTTCTATTAGAAAACACCCCTAGTCCATACATACCATAAAGTACTCTTCTATGAACAGGTTTCAAGCCGTCTCTTACATCCGGTAACGCTCTTGAAACGATAACGGACATCGAATAATCGATATAAGACGACTTCATTTCATCAACAATGTTGATAGGAATCAGTCTTTCTCCTTCTTTTTGCATAAACAAATTTTATTATAATGATAGTCAGACCTTTAGCTGTAAGTCTGAAAATTATTTATTTCCGATTTTTATTAACGGGCTAATTTACGAAAAAAATGCCGATTTTTGCTGTAGAATTTATCCAAAAAATCTTAAAAATTCATAAAAATATGAGCGTATTAAGTATAACTTTCCACTGTACGAAAGATAACCTAGAAGAATGGGAAAATTATATTGATGAAACACTGGTTTTAATGACAGAAAACCTGATGGATGTAGACAAATATATCCTTTCTGAGGTACACAGTGATTTTATTGAAGATGGTAAGAATTACAATCTTTTATTAATATTTGATAATGATGGACTGAGGGAAGATTTCATTAAAAGTGAACTTTTAAACATTTCTGAAATAATTGAGAAAAAATTCGGACAGGAAGTGATGATCTTCAATACTTTCCTAAATCCAAAGAAAACGAGATTATAAAAAATAAAGCACTGAAATATTCAGTGCTTTTCTTTTTTATCTGTGATGTCCATGACCACGGCCTCTGTGATGGTGGCCACGATCTTCATAAATATATACTTTCTGAACATGGCCAGGGGCATAGTATCTTGCACTTCCTCCATAATACCTTTTTGCATGACCTGGCGGCATTCTTCTTCCATAAGGCTCACTCACCACACATGATGACAGCATTAGCAGAACGATGCCTACCCCAGCAATTTTAAACAAACTTTTCATTATTTTCACTTTTTCAATTCCGATAGCGAAATATATCAATGTTAATGCCAAAAGAAATTGAAATAAAGCTAATATACGTTAAAACCTGCTTCTAGTTTTTCATTTTACACGATCTGTTAATAGCCGCTTCTTTTTTTCACTTGCCCAGGAGCATAGTCTTTTGCGCTTCCACCATATATTTTTTTAGCCTGTCCGGGAGGAAGCGTTTTACCATGGCTTCCATTGTCATGAACTACACATGATGACAACATAAATACCACAATAAGTACTCCGGTAATTTTAAACAAATTTTTCATTATTTCTATTTTTTCAGTTTACTATTACAATGGTAGTGCCAAAAAAATAAAAATTCAAAGTTCAAGCTTCTATTGTCAATGGTCAATTTTGCTTCGCAAGTCAATAATGAATTTTGTTATGGAGATTAGTTTGCTTATCAAACAAATTCATCATTCTTTAAATGATTTCGCTTCTTTTTTCCATCATGATAAGATCTTTCCATTCGCCGTTGAGCTTTCCGATTTTTTTACGGACTCCTACCACTCTGAACCCGTTTTTCTGATGAGACTTGATAGCCATTTCATTTTCGGAGAAGATATTGGTCTGTAATGTCCAGAATCCGTGATCCTCGCTGTCCAGAATTATCTTTTTAAGCAGTACGGAACCCAATCCCTTTCCCTGGTATTCGTTATCAAAATAAATGCTTACTTCTGCAACTCCTTTAAAAGATTCTCTTTTGCTTACCGGCTTTAAAGCGCACCATCCTATCACTTCATTATTTTCATTTTCCAATACCCAGCGACAGTCATTGAAATATTCCATGCTCCAGGCTTCGGCTGTGGGAACTTCTGTTTCCAAAGTGGCAATTCCACCGTCTACTCCCTGCCTGAAGATTTCCAGTACTCTGGCTTCGTCATTGGGAAGCATTTCTCTTAATTCGTAATTCATCGTATTTAATAGTATTTTCTTTTCATTTTTCTTTTAATCCTTGAATAATGGGTCTGTTTGCTTTTTTCATCTTCAGAAACAACACTGATGTTGCCGTCAACTTCCAGAACAGACAGTTTTACATTATTTATTTTTTCAATTCCATGTTCTCTTATTGCTTCCTCCAATTCACTTTCACTAATTTTTACACGGTTCAGTGCTGCCTGGTCTGCTACTCCGTCTCTTATGAGAATAACCGGCTCATCTTCCATAAAAGCCTGAAAGGAGCGGCTCGAAAACATCAGTCTTTTTAAAATAAAATTAGCCACAAACAAAACCAATGCCGCAATAATACCTCCCTGGAGAGAAGTATCCGGTCCTACCATTGCATTCTGCACAGCATTTGAAATCAGCAGCAACAAAACAACATCTCCTGCATTGAGCTGAGAAAGCTGGTTTTTACCAAATAAACGGATTGCAATTACCATGAAAAGGTAAACGCAGAGGGAACGGACAGCAACGTTAAGAATAGGATCCACAATTTTTTTATCTACTCAAATGTATTGATTTTTTGTTATTGTATGAATGTTGCCGAAATAAATATATTGACAGTTGCTGGTTAGCAGTTGAGATTTTACCGTTCTTCAGTACAAAAGGTAATTAACAGGAATATCCATTATATTTCTATTGGTATAAGATTTGACAGCTTTCATACCATTATAATTCAAAGATGAAAAAACAACTATTTTTATACCTGGGCATCCTTCTGTTTTTTGCTGCCTGTAAACAAAATGAAACTCAATCTACATTATCTTCTGATAAAGCCATCCATGAAAAAGTAAATGAGCTTTACACGCAATATGGTAAATCTAATGAAGCTGTATATAATTGGGCGATCTCCGGGGATTTATTTTCTAAAGATTTAAAGAAGGTTTTAGAAGATGCAATACATGCTTCAAAAGCAGATATTGAAAAGGTAAAAAATAGCGATCACCCTGATGAGAAACCCCTGATCTTCGAAGGTGCAATGTTTTCAAGTTTATATGAGGGTTATACCAGCTACAAAATCAAGTATGTTACAACACACGATAAAACAGCAGAAGCGCTGGTAGAATTTGAATATAATATGGCTTTACCCAAAGTGACATGGACGGATACCCTACACCTCATCAATACTGAAAAAGGATGGAGAATAGATAATATTACTTTTGACAAAATTGGAAATTCCAAAGATCTTAAAACAAGATTAACAGAGTTTGTTCAAAGTACACCGCAATAGAAAAGCCGCTTTATAAGCGGCTTTTTTTATGGGCACTGAACGATTGGAACATCACTGCAAATTACTTTATTTGCCCATTCGCAAAACGTACAGTATTTTTTAGGTTCTCCTCCGTACACTGCCTTTAAATCTGACTTCGTCAGTTTCTTTACATTTTTCATATAGTTTTAATTTTATGGTAGAACAAAATTAAAATCTATCTGAATATTCTTTATTACAACTTACTCTGATAAGTTTTCATTATTCACACTTTTATGAATAATACATGATAAATACTATCTGCTGTGGATCTCTACAGTCACAGGCATTACGTAAGTGTAAGCAACCATATTATCAGTCAGTTTATTGCGGTCTACTTTATAATCAAGATCGCTTAATACTGTTTCAATTTCTCTGCTTACAGTTTTACAATCTCCTGTAGAGTGAACATTTACAATTTTGCCATTTTTTGCAATATCAAATTTCACTACTGAATTTACAGTTCCCTGCTTGTAATCAGGATTGGTAAGATCAAAATTGGCTTCCAGTTTATTTCTTATATCTGTAAAAGTCTCGCTCCTATTCAGCTGAATAGGCTCAATGGTATTATGATTGGTAGTTTGGGCTTTGGCAGTGTTCAAAACGGCAGCAAATCCACAAACGAAAAGTGAAGCAAACAATATTTGAATTCGATTTTTCATAACTAATTGGTTTTAAATATTATACTAACCTTTTTTTGTATCTCTTACCCAAAGTTATTAAAAATAATTCATATTAATTTTACATTCAGTTAACATTTAGTTAACATTATAATTTAATCAATTGATTTTCAGCGTTATAAAATTTAAAAATAATTGAAAATTTAATATTGGAAGGCGAAAATATTATTTTAATGCATCTGAAATTTTTTCTGCAATTTGTTGAAAAGCTGTATCTAAATTTCCGTCAACACAAATTTTATTATAAATATCCAATGGAATAATTTTATTTTCTGTTAAACCTGAAGCCTTGTTATTGATATTTCCGTAAGGTAAGTATTGATTTTCTGCTAATCTTAAAATAGAATCTTGTAGGTTGTCTCTATCTGATGAAGATGCTTTAAGCATATCTAAGCTAGGAAAAGAACCAACTATCACACCCAATATTTTCTTTTTAGAATTAGCATCCATCTGTTCCATTCCTTTTTGAACCTCTTGTTCTAAAATATATTTAGAATTAAAGAAATTTTTGGACAGCATATATATAATCATATCACTTTCTTCCAATTCTTTTTGTATTTGATTATGCCAATTTCCAATCGTAATTTGTTCACAGCTCCAATTGTCTGCAATATCAAATAATTTGAGCATATTAAGATGTTTCTTTAATTCATCTTTGAACTCTCCGTCTTTTCTTGAATATGAAATAAAAATTTTCTTCATTGAATAAATATTAATATTATTAGTAAAGTTTTTAAAATTAGTTACCTGTATTGATCCAAAATTATTTAATGCACCATCAACAAAGTTATAAGTATTTATAGTAAGATTTCTCTTTTCCAAAGTTTGTAACATTGAATGTTTTATATAACTTTTGCCTCCATCTATTGAGATATAAAGATCTTCAATAATTCGTTCAAAAATTTGTTCTTTTTCTTTTATCAAATCTTTTGGCTCATAATAGTTTTCTTTTTTTATCTCTTTTATACTCTCCATTTTATTTTTTAGATTTTCTACAGTTGGTATATTTTCATCCCAATACAAATAAAAAATATCTAAAAAAATTTCTTTTTCAATATCTTTTAATAAAACTTTTTTAGGCGATTTTATAAATACTCGAATTTCTAACAATTCAAAATCAATCTTTATTCTTATACGTGCATTTTGATGGGTAAATATTAACTGATTTCTCCAATAAATCTTTTTTTCTGGGTTTTTTCCGAAATGACAAATTAATTGGTTGATAAAACCAAAAGGTATGAATTTTAAAAACTTTAAAATAAAATTAGGGGAATCAAATTCTGCAAAATAGAAAAACTCTTCATTTTCTTCATGAGGAAAGTCTAAATATCCTGGAATTATGTAATGATTATCATAATCATCAAAAAAAATCACTTTATTTTCTTTCAACATATCAATAATTTTCTCGTCATTAATCTGTGATTCAAAGGATATTTTATCAATTTTCCCTTTATTTTGCTGGGATAAAATCTGATGAATTCTTTCTACCGTTTTTGATGGATTTAACCAGACGAAATCCTCAAGAGACGGAATATTTTTATAATATAAAATCATACCTTTCATTGAAAGCTGTTCCAATTCAGCCTTTAAATTACCCAATGAACTTTCATAAATTTCTACAAGTTTTTCAACATTTGTCCAGTCGCTTCTTTTATAATCGTTTATAAATCTATATAATGCTATCTCATTTTGAGTTTTTTTTACTTCTTTCGAATGTGATTTTATTTCATCAATAATTGACTCTTTAAGATGTTTTAATGCAAATTCATTTTTACGGGATTTATAATTTTCTAAAAATGAAACAAAGAAAGTTTGTTTTATATTTTCTTCTATGGGATTCTTCTGTGAAGATGTATCTGAATGGGTCTGTATTACATAATTTATTTCTTCAGTACTCTCCTTTAGATATTTTTTTCTCTGTGAATTAGCGAATTCAATTTGATGTAACCAATATTGTTTGTTAAAGTTTATAATATTAAATTTTTTGGAATCAATTTCTTTTGTAATACTATCGGTTGCATTTTGCCAAAACAGTAAATTAATTGTATCTAATGTTAAAAATGCCTTATAAACCCCATGATAATAATCCTGACCACCAAAGTCATAAAATATTGCACTTGGTAGTTTAGATATTCTCCTTTTATAATTTTTGGGATAATTAATAATTTTTAAAATATGTGTACTTTCGTTTTTATTTTCAATTTTATCATTTATAAAATAATCTAAAAACGTTGATTTGCCAGAAGCATGATTTCCTAATAACATAACTTTGACAGGTAATTTTATAGGCTCTTTGCTTTTTTCCAGTTTTTCTAGCTCATTTTTAATTGTATCTAAATGGTTTTCATTTTTATTTAAAAATATATTCTTTTTTTCCAAAAATGGATTAGATTGTATTTTAAGACTTTTAATATTAGTATTTAAAAGTTCTTCACAATCTTTTAAATCTTCAATTATATTATTTGCAATTTTTAAATCTTTCAAATTCATCAATTGAGATATTTGCTCAATTTTACTGATTTTATTATCTGATAAATCTAATTCTATCAATTTTCCTAGATTTTCAATTCTCTCTATTTTTGTTAAATTATTATTTCCAATATCTAAATTCTTCAAGTTTTTAAGCTCATCTAAACCTTCTACCTTAACTATGTTATTATTCCATAAAATAAGATTTTCAAGTTTTGCTAATTTTTGTAATCCTTGGATTCTATTAATTTGGTTTAACCACAAAATAAGTGCTCTTAAATTTTCTAGATTTTCTAGATTTTCAATAATTTCAATTTTATTATTTGCTAAGTTTAAAAAATCTAATGCAGAATTATTTAAATTTTCTATTTTTTCAATCAAATTATTATGTAACAACAGAAATTTTAAATTAACCTGACTTTCTAAATTTTCAATTTTTTTAATTTGATTCCCTGACAAATCCAAGTCTTCTAATAATAAGCCATTTAAACCTTCAATTTTCTTTATCTTGTTATTCTTACAGGAAAAATCTATAAGACTGGTGAAAAATTGCATATTTTCAATTTTATCTACTTGATTATCATCCAAGTTTAATTCTTTTAAATTAGCAAAAGTATCTTTGGGTAGTATTTTATTAATATTATTCTTACTTAGGTAAAGTAATCTTAAATTGGGAAGATTTTTAGAAAATGGAAACTGACTAAGACTATTATTTGATATATAAAGCTTTTCTAGATTGCTGGAATAAAAATTCAATCCATCATCATTAACTAAATTATCAGAAATATTTAAAATTCTTAATTTAGGTAATAGGTCTAAAAAAAATAAATTTTCTAATTGATTTTCATTTACATAAAGTTCTTCCAAAGTATCAAGTAAAAATAATCCTTCAATCTTCTTAAATGTATTATTGCAAATATTTAATGCAACTACTTGCTTATTTTGATTGAGTTTATAAACATTCTTAACTTGAGTTGGCGAATAAGTTTTGAAGATGGTTTCGGTTGTCTCATTTAGCTCTATATTATTTAGTAGCTCAAAATTTCTGATAGTAATTGGTTTTTCCATTTATACTAGTTTCCTCCAAAAATAAATAAAAAAACCACAATTTTCATTGTGGTTTTCCGTAATATATTTTTATAATTCTATTCTAATTCCCTCTTCAAAAACTTCCCAGTCAAACTCTTTTTAGACTTCACAATTTCTTCTGGAGTTCCTTTAGCAATAATCTCTCCTCCATATTTTCCTCCTTCCGGACCAACATCGATAACGTGATCGGCTAATTTAATAACATCCATATTATGTTCGATGATAATGAACGAGTTTCCAAGTTCTACTAGTTGATTGATGGCATCCATCAGGATTTTTACATCTTCAAAGTGTAATCCTGTGGTGGGTTCATCAAGGATATAAAGGGTATTTCCGGTTTGTCTTTTTGCTAATTCGGTTGCTAACTTGATACGCTGTGCTTCACCTCCTGAAAGGGTTGTTGACTGCTGTCCCAAGGTAATATATCCTAATCCTACATCCTGCAGCGTTTTTACTTTTGCAAAAATCTTAGGAATCGGCTGGAAGAAATCTACCGCTTCATCAATAGTCATATCCAGAACATCAGAGATTGATTTTCCTTTGTAACGAACTTCAAGGGTTTCCCTATTGAAACGTTTTCCGTTACAAGTTTCGCAATGAACGTATACATCCGGAAGGAAATTCATTTCAATCACTTTCAATCCACCGCCCTGGCAAGTTTCGCATCTTCCGCCTTTTACGTTGAAAGAGAATCTTCCCGGTTTATAACCACGAATCTTACTTTCTGGAAGTTCTGCAAAAAGATTTCTGATATCGGTAAACATTCCTGTATAGGTAGCAGGATTAGAACGTGGTGTTCTTCCAATTGGTGTTTGGTCTACGTCTACGATTTTATCAATATTCTCTAACCCTTCGATCTTTTTGTAAGGTAAAGGCTCCTGAACTGCTCTGTAGAAATGTTTGTTAAGGATCGGATATAATGTTCCGTTAATCAAAGAAGATTTTCCGCTTCCTGAAATTCCGGTTACTACCACCAGTTTTCCAAGAGGGACATCAAGGGTTACGTTTTTAAGGTTGTTCCCTGTTGCTCCTTTTAAAACAATATTTTTACCGTTTCCTGCTCTTCTTTCTTCAGGAATTGCAATTTTTCTTTTTCCATTGATATATTGAGCTGTAATGGTATCTGCCTTCAACAAATCTTTTGGTTTTCCCTGCCAAAGGATTTCTCCACCGAATTTTCCGGCTCTTGGACCAATATCCAATACCTCATCAGCTTCCATAATCATGTCTTTGTCATGTTCTACCACCAATACAGAATTTCCAATGTCTCTAAGGTTTTTCAGGGAATGGATCAGTCTTTCGTTATCTCTCTGGTGAAGTCCGATACTCGGTTCATCAAGAATATATAAGACATTGACCAACTGAGACCCTATCTGTGTTGCCAGACGGATTCTCTGCGATTCTCCTCCGGAAAGGGTTTTTGAACTTCTGCTCAAGCTTAAATAATCCAAACCGACATCTAGCAAAAACTGAAGTCTGGTTTCAATCTCTTTTAAGATCTCGTGAGCAATGATTTTATTTTTTTCTGAGAATTTATCTTTAACGTCAGCTAACCAGTCTTTTAAATCTGCTAAGCTTAATCCATTGACCTCAGCAATATTTTTCCCGTCAATTTTAAAACTTAAACTTGAAGGCTGAAGACGTGTTCCATGACATTCCGGACATGTTTCTTCTGTTGTGAAGTGTCTTTCCAGCAAAATTGCTTCATAAGATTCTCTTTCATCAATGATTTCCTCCATGAAAGCAATCAGACCGTCAAAACCAATCTTAATTTTCTTGGTAATCCCTGCGTATTTAAGATCTTTATTAAATTCTTTATGACATCCGTTGTAGATATAATCCAGTGCTTCTTCAGGAATATCCTGCAAAGGCGTTGTTAATCCCAGTCCGAAGATCTCAAGAATATTTTTGATCTGTGAAAGAATCCATTTGTTAGATTTTATATCTTCTAACGGCAATAATCCCCCCTGATTGATGGATAGTTTTGGATTATCAATAAAGTAATCGGTATTGATCTTTTTGATCATTCCCAGCCCTTTACAGTTCGGGCAGCTTCCTTTTGGCGAGTTGAATGAGAAAGTATTCGGTTCCGGCAGCGCCAGAGAGTGTCCTGTTTCCGCATCCATCAGGTTTTTGGAAAAGTATTCGATGTCTTTACCTCCCAGTTTCTGAATTCCGATAATTCCTTCTCCCATTTCCATCGCAGTACGCAATGATTTCTCCATTCTGCCTTCTGAAGCATTTTCACCAATAATCCAACGGTCGATAACAATATCGATATCATGGGTTTTATAACGGTCAAGTTTTAAATCATATTCAATATCCTGCAATTCGCCATCAATTCTTGCCTGCCCGTAGCCTTTTTTGGCCATCTGTACAAAAAGTTCATGATAATGCCCTTTTCTGGAACGCACGACTGGTGCCAAGAGCATGATTTTCTCTTTTTTATAGTTTTCTTTGATGGTTTCCAGGATCTGATCTTCCGTATAGCTCACCAATTTCTGTCCGGTAGACAAAGAGTATGCATCCGAAACTCTTGCATACAAAAGACGAAGAAAATCGTAGAGCTCTGTAACAGTTCCTACGGTAGAACGGGGATTTTTGTTGGTTGTTTTCTGCTCAATGGCGATAACGGGTGAAAGCCCTTCAATTTTATCTACATCAGGGCGCTCCAATCCGCCTAGAAACTGGCGTGCATAGGCAGAGAATGTTTCTATATAACGACGCTGGCCTTCTGCAAATATAGTATCAAAAGCCAATGAGGATTTCCCACTTCCTGAAAGGCCGGTAATAACGACCAATTCGTTGCGTGGAATTTTAACATTAATATTTTTAAGGTTGTGTTCACGTGCTCCGTAAACTTCTATATATTCTGTTGATTTGCTCATAATTCGGAGTGATCTTGCCTGAAAATCACGACGTGCAAAAATACGAAATTTTATAGACTTTTTCTGAATATTAGATCGATAAAAGTTTCATAAAAAATTCTTAGGCTTTGTTAATGGATTGGATCTTATAGTATTGAATTTTACTCAATGATTTCATATATTCTAGATAGTATGTTTTGGCTAAAGCCAATCGAAAATCTTATTTAATAAAAAACGGACTAAAGCCCGTTTCTATTGATATCATTCAAAAAATGCCGTATCAACAACGGCATTTACATTTTAAACTGATTTTAATTTCCTGTAAAGATTTACATATCCTGAAAATCGACATCTTCATTGTTTATTCTTACCACATATTCAATCCCATCAATGGCTTTGGCAATGATTTGATTTCTGATAATATTAGCCATGTTTTCCCAATAGGCTCTTCCATAGAAAGAATAATTCTGAGGAATGATTTCTACCTCAACGGTTCTTACAAAACCTTCTTTAGGTTTGTTGCTGATCATGGTTCCTCTTCTTACTCTCACTTCCCTTACCTCATCTTTCAGAATCATGCGGCAATAGTTTTTCACGTCTTCCAAAGAAATGATTTTATCTCTTGTGGTAAGTGCATATTTATAAGCCTGAATACTGTCTGTTCCTTTCTGTTCTTCAGCACCTCCCAATGTTTCGGTAAGCAATACAACCGTCTGCGACTTCAACTGATTGGATAGTTCAGTTCCCGGGCGCATGTGATTGGCTAAAGTACAATGGGTAACCCAGAAAGAAGCGTAAGTATGATCGGTTTTTTCTACCGGTTCCATGATGACGTAATTCAGTTCCTGTCTGATATTCCTTTTGGCATTGTTTACTTTCTGCACCATGGTTTTCATTTTATCTGACATTTCGCTGAGAACACCTTTTACATTGTCTCTGTTCAAAAGAGAAAATGCTGCAATTTCGTCTCTTGTTAATTCAAGAACATTGGCAATCATATCCACTGCATTTCTGCTTGTGAAACGTTCCATTCCTCCTTTCCTTACGGTGTACAAGCCTTTTTTAAGGTCGTCAGCCGGTGTAAAAGGAATTTCTGTGTATTTTCTTCCGTCGCCGTCCTGTACTTCGTCTACATAAAGGAAGTGTTCTCCTTCATCTGTTACCAGAGGAATATTATTTCCCATAATATCAAGGCTGTATTCTGTTTTTTTCCAGCCTCTGTTGTAGATTGGGAAAGCATTTAATACAAACGAGAAGTTATCAAGGATTTCCGCGGAAAACTGTGGTGGGAATTCAAAAGTAAGCCATAAGAAACTTTTATTATCCAGGAACTTTGTAACTTCTTCTTTTCCTGATAAGAAATCAAGATTCTGAGGAAGTTGTCCGGGTTCTGAGAACAGGCTTTGAGAAATTCCTGTTACTTCAATAAATTTATGGCGGTAGATGCTTTTTATATCATTAATCACCTTATTTCTGATGGACTGCTCTTTGAACATCTGTTCGTAGCCGTCAGTATGACTTTCTGTAAGATAACTTAATCCTTCTCTTACAAATAAAGGGTTTCCATTGCTGGACACCGAAATGTACGGCAATAGCTTATAGACAAAATCAAGATGTTCAAAAGCCGGATTGGAGCAGAATATGCTCAGATATTTAGGAAAGTTCTCACTTATATATTTGCTGACATCTACTCCTATTGTTATTTTTCTGTAATCTTCAGGTTTTCCCTGAAATCTTGCAATAGGAATTTTATTAAATCTATCATCTATGCTGTAGCAGGTATTTCCTACAAACATGATGGAAGTGTGAACTTTATTGATTCTTACATTTCCTACCGGAGTAAAAGGGATATTCAGCTGTTTATCAGATTCTGATTTTACTGTAGAGGTCATTTGTTTACGGAAGAAAAACTCCGTATGTTCTAATAAAACTTCCGAAGAATCATAAGGCTGTGTAAAAGCTACGGAATGAGCCGGAATAGGATGGGTATAGATGGACGGTGTAAGAAGTTTTGCCAGTTTTTCCAATATACGGGCATTCACCGTCTGTATTTCATTATTCGCTTTAAAAACTTCTGTACTGAACGCGTCTATCAACAGTTTTACAAAAGGATCTAAAGACTGCGGGCTTCTAAGTCCCCATACTTTAGTTGCATTCTGAAGCATTCTTGCTTTAACAGATTCTTTGGAATAAATATTCTGATCTAAATTCATAATTTTCTTTCGCTGTTAAAAATATTAATCAATAGACATCGGACTTAGAAACAATTCTGTTGAAAAACTGAAACGTTCTCCTGTTTCCTCCATTTTTGCATTGATGGCAATTCTTACTTTCTTTTTAATTTCGGTGTGTTCTTTAGTATCGTAGCTGTGCTCTACAAATTGTATATGAGCATCTATCTGCGGGCTTACAATTCTTGGTTCATATTCCTGAATTTGTCTCCTTAGGCTTTTGACAAAAACGTTTTCCCAGATGGCACTTGTTACTCCGTTATCGAATTCAAGGTTCCAAACATCGTTTCCATAGTTTTCATCATATCTGTTCTCCCCTTTTTTGGTGGTGATCAGCAGCATAATATTGTGAGCAATACTTTCTCCCATATCGCAGGTATCGATACTTCCGCCTTCGGTCATTAAAGTAGACGGTACGAAAGGCATTCTGTAATTTGGTGTATCCATAACTTATAGTTTTTACTTCATGGTTCCGCTTATTTAAAAACGGAATACCAAAATACACATTTTCATCAAATAATTGTTACAATACCTTAAAATATTATTCAAAAAGAAGGGCCTTCAAATTGAATTGAAAGCCCTGAATCTGTTATATCTTTTATTTTATTTAAGCGTCCGCCTTTTTTCGGTTGATAAAATAATACACCGGAAGTCCCAGTAATACCAATACAAAGCCCGGCCATGTATACTGCTGTTTATAAATTAACAGTAAAATACAGAAACACGCTCCTATGATAAGGTAAATAACAGGTGTTACCGGATAAAGCCAAGTCTTATAAGGTCTTTCCAGTTCCGGCTGCTTCATTCTTAAATAAATAACTCCAAAAACTGTAATCATATAAAACAGAACGATCACGAAAGAGATCATATCCAATAAATTCCCATATTGCCCACTCAAACATAGGATTGAAGCCCATACTCCCTGCATCCATAAAGCATTCTCAGGAACTTCATTTTTATTGTTTTTGACAGCTGACTTAAAAAACATTCCGTCTTTTGCCATGGTCTGGAAAACTCTCGCTCCTGCCAGAATCAATCCGTTATTACATCCAAATGTAGAGACCATCACCAATAAGGCGATGATAATGGTTCCTGCGCTTCCAAAAATATTCTGAGATGCTGCTACCGCTACCCTGTCATTGGTTGCAAAAGCAATCCCATCTCTGTCTAAGGCATTTAAGTATACGTAGTTTACTGCTATGTAAAGAATCATTACCGCAGAAGTACCATAAATCATCGATTTTACTACATTTTTTTTAGGATTTTCAATTTCACCGGAAACAAATGTTACACTTTCCCAGGCAACAGAACTGAAAACAGAACCTACCATTGCCGCAGCTATTCCACCCAACAAAGTCATTCCTCCAATCGGTTCCCAGCCTTCTTTAAGGAAATTACCACTCAAATCTTTTTTAAGGTTACTAAAAGAATCAGCTCCCCAACTGAAGTTTTCTGATAAATGAGAAATATCTACCAAGATAAACCCGGCCGCTATTAAGCCTAATAATGCAATGATTTTGGAACCTGTAAAGATGTTCTGAAGGATTTTACCACTCTCTACCCCTCTGGTATTGATATAAGTAAGCAAAACAATAACGGCAATCGCCAGAATCTGTATCCAGGTGATTTTAAATTCACCACTTTGAAAAATTGGGGCAGCATCATTAAGTGAAGGAATAAGATAGGCTGTAAATTTACCAAAAGCCATTGCCACTGCAGCAATTGTTCCGGTTTGTATTACGGTGAACAATCCCCAGCCATAAAGGAATCCCATCCTTTTGCCGAAAATCTCTTTCAGATAGGTATATTGTCCGCCGGCTTTCGGAAACAGGGCAGAAAGCTCTCCATAGCTTATGGCTGCTGCTACGGTCATCACTCCTGTAATAACCCATACTACAATCAGCCAAAACCCAGATCCCAGGTTTCGCGTCATATCAGCACTTACAATAAAGATCCCGCTTCCGATCATAGACCCCATCACAAGCATGATGGCGTCCCATAGTTTCAGTTTTTTTTGCATAGTCAAGTATAGGCGTCAAATATAATCAAATCTGTCTTTGATTTTGAATTTTATTGAAAAATCCTTAAAACAGCTGCTTTTTATCATTTTTAAATCGGTTATGATTCAATATTAATTAGTATTTTTGAGAAAAATATTAAACATGAAATTTAAAGCGATATTATTTGCAGCAGCTTTAACAGCTTCTTCATTAGCATTTGCTCAATCTGGTCCACCGGAAGGAAAAGCTTTGTTAGGTGATACTTACGGAGAGCAGGTAACTTCTTCTGCAGAATCCAAGGCTATCACAGTAGATAAACTGAATAAGCAGCTTAAAAAAGACAACAAAAAGGTTGAAAATGTAGCTATTAAAGGAAAAGTAACTGATGTTTGCGACAAAAAAGGATGCTGGCTTACCATTCAGACGGAGGACAATTCTAAATTTTTTGTAAAAATGAAAGACTATGCTTTCTTTGTGCCTACAGCTTTAAAAGGGAAAAATGTAGTATTGGAAGGGAATGCGGAAAGAAAAGTAACTTCTGTGAACGAGCAGAAACACTATGCAGAAGATGCTAAGAAGCCACAAGCTGAAATTGATGCTATTACACAGCCTAAAGAAGAAATCAGGTTTGTAGCTAATGGAATTAAAGTAGTTAACTAAACTTTATATTCTGAAATTAGATTTTGGCTAAAGCCAGATGAATATTTATTTTAATGTAAATGGGCTAAAGTCCATTCCTGTCGAAAATTATTATAATTTCAGAAAAGATAGAAAACCATATAAAAAAACGTTCTCAAAATATTTTGAGAACGTTTTTTATGAGATCTGATCTGATAATTCTATTTACTTATTTTCTTTTCCTTTTCAAGCATTACCGGATAAATCGGCAGGAAATCATATGAAGGATAAAACTCTGTTTTGAATCCACCCCATGCTCCGCTTTCAAATACCTGATTCACTTCTCTGGTATATTCAAGTTTAAATCTTAAAGTAATAATCTGCCCTATTCCCATCACCACATTCCATGATACAATACGCGAGTGGCTTTTGTTGAGCTTCTGATAAAATTTTTGTTTCATTACTCTGGCCTGAATAGAATCTACAGGATTTTCCTGCAAATGGCGAAGGACTACCGTCACCATTACACTGTCATTGGCCTTATACGGAATCGTTGACTGATTTTGTGCCAGTAAAGGCAACCCCATACTCATCAGAATACATATCAAAAAAATTTTCATCATATTATTAATCCTTTTTTGATTTAATAGCGGAGATCTGTGTCTAATGTTTTAGTCTTCAATTTTAAAATCCACTACAGAATCCAGTTTCGGATATTTAGTCGCAGAAATAAATTTCTTCCCGGTACAGTCTATTTCCAGCCAGCCTTTTCTTTTCTTTACGTCTCCGGCCTCCATTACAAAAGGAATGAAAGAGATTTCATCCTTCCCTTCTTCTTTGATCTCTCTGTACTGAACTGCTATATCCAAAATACATTCATGATCTGTATTCAGTCTTACATTTCTGTAAACGATATCATAATGCGTTTCTTGATTTTCAGGGATGTCAAGGTAAGTTTCCCAACCCGTAATATCAGAGTTCAATTCACTGATTGCTTTCAGTGCATAATAAAGGGCAATTGTATAATATTTTCTGGTTCCTTTTCTGGTGTAGTCATCTACAAAGTGTCCGCCTTCAAATAAGATAGTCGGCATTCCGGCTTTGATAAAATTATCTCCTGTGGAAGTAGGATAAAATTCGTCAGAATATCTTCCGATCTGATTCGGGATCATTTCCTTTAAATGGTTGTATATCCTTCCGATCACGGCCATACATTTTTTCCTGTTCTCAGTAACGGTACGTTCTACATTTTCGGAAGGTGCCAAAAAGGAAAGTGTAGCAGGATGAATACCGTCAGTAGTAAAGATGGTTCTCTGCTCATGAAGGTTTAATGCATAGTCATATTTCTTTGAAGCGGCTGCCTTTTTCAGAAACTTAATTTCTTTACTGGCTTCATTATGAAAATCTCTGTTCAGATCAATATTGGCAGCATTCAGTCTCGTCCATCTTTCAGAACCGTCCGGATTCAGCATGAATATAAAATCAAGTTGAATTTTACTGAACAAATCCTCTTTCATTTCCGGTGCTTTATCAAGACTTACTAAAAGGTCCAGCATGGCATGAGTAGCGTTGGATTCATTTCCGTGCATTTGTGACCAGGCCAATACCTGAATTTTTCCGGTTCCTATAGTTAACCGATAAATAGGCTTATCTAAATAGGACGTTCCGATCTCCTGAATATAATTGCTGAGATTGGTCTGTAGATAAGAAAATAATTTTTCAGGGGAAATATAGCGATTAGAGAAATCGGGGGTCTGAGAATAGATCTGTTCAAAATTCATCTTGAGAAATAATTTACAAGAATCAAATTTAACCATTTTTAGGCAAAAACTTAAATTAACATTTGTAAATATTGCCAAAATACAAGAATTTACATTTGACATGTCGCTTAATTGCTATTTACAAAGTTTAAATACTTCTACTTTTCAAATGGCAAAACAGATTAACACTTGTAACATTGTTAAACAAGCTGTAATGACAAATTGTCTGTTAGTAAAATTGTGGATTGCGAATAATTTAAATACGTATGTTTAAAATACTTAAATTCAATTAGTTACAATGTTTATTTAAATTGCATTTATAATACTACTTGAAGTGCAAAAAAGGCTATTATTACCCATTTGAGGGTTATTTTATCAAACATAAAAATTGTGGAAAACTTTGTTGTTTACTCTATTATACAAATGTAAAAGCCATGAAAACTAAAAATCTTCTTCAGAATTTTAGTCAATCTATGTTTTTTTAAGATCAATTTTACAGACAATAAAATAAGTTGTTTAGTCTGAGTATAACTTTCCTTCAATTGAGAGCTATATGGACTAAAATCAGGGTGTTTACATCAGTAATTTACCAATGTAACAACTATAAAACAGCCATTATACTGCTTAAAATAGATATTTATCTGCATCTGGATTCCTGAAAAGTAATTAGGCGGATTAATTATGTAAACAGTAAATAGAAAGTCATTTAAGGGACAAAATAGCCCATGAAAACACTTTGATTTACATTTCTAAACTAATATAAAAGATAAATAATGAGACAAAATTGTAATCTGAGGGTATGTATAAGAGCCATATAGAAGATTATCAACATTACTACATACAATTGTAATTTATCTATAATCTATTGACTTAAAATAAATTACAATCACGTTACAAATGTATACAAATAAATATTCTAGTTATTTACATTTGTATTTTGCATTTGTAAATTATATGAGTTACATTTGTAAAATAATTAAAGGCTTATTTTTATGAGTTTAAATGAAAGAATTTCCAAAATTATAGAGTATTCTCAGCTTACTCCTTCTGAGTTTGCTGATGAGATTGATGTACAGCGTTCATCCATTTCGCATATTACATCAGGAAGAAACAAACCGTCTCTTGAGTTTATCATAAAAATAAAATCCCGTTTCCCTGAACTTCTGTGGGACTGGCTGGTTACCGGTGAAGGTGAGATGCTGAAATCTCAGCTGCCTGAATCTGAAATTAACGAAGAACATATCGAAGAGGAGAAAATAAAAACGACTCCACTACCCGATCTTTTTACGATGATGAACGATGATGATGAATTTGGAAGTGATGAAACGGAAATGGAAGCTCCAAAATCAAGTCCTGGAGAATCGTTTATACCGGCCCAAGATAAAGCTCCGGAAAAAATATCCGAATCTCAGCGATTAGAAAATTCAAGTGATCAAATTTTAGGTCAAATACTTGGTAATCAGACTAATAAAATAAAACGTATCGTTTTGTTCTATGAAAATGGAAAATTTGAAAGTTTTGAGCCTTAAAAAATAAAAAACCTGATCAATGAAAATGATCAGGTTAAAAAATATTTGAAGAAGAAAACTAAAGCTATTGCTTTATTTTATTTTTGAAATTGAATGGGGCATCAAGCTGATAGAATTTTTATCATATGATGATTATCTATCCCACAATATGTTTTTATATAATTTTTGCTGTTTATAAGGGTAATACTGTCGTTTATTGTATCGGAGAGATTCTGTTACAGGGCAGTATCCTAAAAGTAAATGGAAAGATTTTCATGCATTGGTTTTTTATGGCTCTATCAAATATAAATATTTAAAATCAAATCTGCAATAAAAATCACATTATTTTAACATATGATTAATGTAAATAATAATTGCCTAAATTATCATTAATTTCAATTTATAATCTTAAGTCTGCAACCTCAGAAATTAACGAAACTTGCCTATTGAAGTTGATTCCAATAAAAAGGCCCGCAAATCTGCAGGCCTGATAGGTATAATAAGAACATTATTATTATTTCTTTCTTCTTTCAAGTTCATTTTTGATAAGTCCCAGCTCTCTTCCGGTTTGTCCGGCTACAGAGGTATTTTCTCTGGCTCTTCTGGTCAAATATGGTACAACGTCCTTTACGGGTCCATATGGAAGATATTTAGCCACATTATAGCCTTTATCAGACAAATAGAAGGTAATATTATCACTCATACCGTAAAGCTGTCCAAAATAAACGTGTGGATTATCACTTTCCAAAGATTTTGCTTTCATTTTATCCATAATCAGCTCTGAAGAAATCTCATTATGGGTTCCAAAGAAGGCAGAAACTTTATCCAAATGATTCATGACAAAGTCAATTCCTGCATTGTAGTTTTTATCTGAAGCTTCTTTGCTTGGCTGAATAGGATCTGCATATCCTTTTTCTGCTGCTCTGGCTCTTTCTTTTTCCATATAAGCACCACGAACAATTTTGTAGCCGATGAAGTAGTTTTTCTCTCTTGCTCTCTGAAGATTAGCTTCCATATACTCCAGCCTTCCGGTTCTGTACATCTGGATGGTATTCCAAACGATAGGTTTTTGCTGGTTATATTTCTCCATCATCTCTTCACAAAGGTGGTCTGCTGCATCCTGCATCCAAGTTTCTTCAGCATCTACCATTACTTTTTTATCATTTTCATGGCAAAGACGGCATACTTCATCAAATCTTTTTACCACTCTTTCCCATTCTTCTTTCTGGCTGGTAGTAAGCTCAGCTCCTTTTCCAACGGCTTCATAAAGATCAATTCTTCCAAAAGCTGTAGGTTTGAATACGATAAAAGGAATCGCCGGATTTCCCACTGAGAATCTAATGATATCTTTAATTTCTTTGCAAACAGCATCAAAAGTGGCTTCATCTTCTTTCCCTTCAATCGAGTAATCAAAAATACTTCCAACTCCTCTCTTAAACAGCTGTTTTACAACTTTCATACTTTCTTCGCGGGTTTCTCCTCCACAAAACTGTGCAAATAAGGTATTTTTTACAATTCCGGTAACGAAAGGAAAGTTGTTGTGTACTGTAAAATTCAGGACAGATGTTCCAAGGCTTGTGAGAGCGGGCTGTTCAATCATTTTAAACATCCAGTAAGCCTTTCTCAATTGTGCATCAGACTTGTCTGCAAATGCAACTTTAGTATCATTAAAAATGGGCATTCCTATTTATTAAATTTATTTTCGCAAAGGTAATAATAACCTCAGTTTATTTAAAGAAATTTTTTATAATTTATGCTCTATCCCGTTTAAAAGCATCGCAATAATTCCTACGAAAACCCAAAATCGTAATATATTCAAAGTAAAGAAGTTACTTCTCCGGGAATCATTGATAAGAAGATAGATACATACTATCATGATAAAAAGTCCCCCTGCAAAATAATAAGCCATGATTCCGGTAACCCCGGTTTTGGTAATAAGTTTCATAGAAACAGCCATGGTAACCATGAGTAAAGAAGTAAGAATAAGTTTTGTATTCCTGCTTTTAAAATAATTAGGAATCGTAGTATATCCGAACGTTTTATCTACACTTCTGGTCAGGGTATCTTTCACAATATCAATGCACAGCAAAATAAGGAAAAGAAAAACAGCCATCAGGAATACCTTTTTTGAAAAGGTTTCGTAATACACCATCATTCCAAAGAACGGATATAAGGTAAGGCTGACGAAGGTAAGGTTGTTTACAATAAGTATTCTGCTCAATTTATGACTGTAAAACCACATAAAGAACTGATAGACTACAAAAAAAACAAAGACATTATGAGAAATCATCCAGGCCACTCCTAATGAGATAGCACTGAGTGCGAGATAAGCGTATAGAAAATATTTCTGCTTGATGAAACTCTGAACTCTGGTTCTGAAAGGTTTTACAATATGGTCTTTTTCCAGATCATAAAACTGATTGATGATGCCACCCGCCAGAATGGTTAGAACCGTACAGAAAATAATACCGTGTACTTTGAAATCAAAGACGAACTTTCTGAAAGATTCATCCTGATTGAACAGGAAAAAAGTGGAAACATAGAGAGCAAATGTTAACAGAGCTGCTACAAAAAAACGCGCTCCGAGCAGAAAGCCCACGAATTGTGAAAATCTGTATAATAAAGATTTTGATACATAATTTTTAGATTGGAAAGTTTCTTTTTCAGAATTCATTCCAACCTGTTTAAAATCTGTAAATCACTTCTTTTTGGAAGCCTTCAAGCATTTTTTCTGCTTTTGCATAGTCTTTGGTAAATCCTAAGATATAGCCGCCTCCACCGCTTCCGCAAAGTTTCAGATAATAAGCATTAGAATCCAGACCTTTTTTCCAGATATTAAAAATACTTTCAGGAATCATAGGACGGAAATGTTCATAAGCCCAATGAGAGAGTTTTTTCAGGTTTCTGAAGAAAGGATTCATATCTTTTTTAAGGAAAGATTCAATACATGCGTTGTTGTAACGGATAAATTCTTCTTTCAGGGTTTTTCGGAAACCTTCTGTCTTCATTTTTTCAAAGAAAATCTGAATCATAGGACCTGTTTCCCCTGTTATCCCGGAATCAATAAGAAAGATAGCTCCTTTTCCTTTTTCTCCTTCTGGGATATTTACCCTGTCTAAATTTTCTTTATTTTCGATAAGGATTGGCAGATTCATATAACAGATCAGAGGATCCATTCCTGAACTTTTCCCATGGAAATAGCTTTCCATTTCACCGAAAACAGCTTTTAATTTTTTAAGATTATCTTTTGAGATATTCTCAGGGTTAAGTTTGCTGATTGAATATTTTTCAAAAATAGCCGCAACCAAAGCTCCGGAACTTCCCACTCCATATCCCTGAGGAATATTGGAATCAAAGAAAAGTCCGTTAGAAATATCATTTTTGAAGCTCTCGATATCCAACTTAAAATCGTCGGAAAGATCAAGTGCTGTAAGAAATTCAGAGTATTTCTGCAGATGCCTGTTGGAATTCAGTTCAAATTCAGAACTCAAATCTGAAAATTTCAAAGTTCCTTTATAGAAGCTGTAAGGTACTACAAGCCCCTGGGAATCTTCAATCATTCCATATTCTCCAAACAGGATTATTTTTGCATAAAATAAAGGGTTGGTCATATTGACAATAAATCTTTTTGCAAAGTTAAAAATTATTCCGCTGAATATAAGCAAAACTCAAGCCGAATTTTTTCTATATAAATATACAAAAAAAGCCTGATAAAATCAGGCTTTACAAAGTTTTATTTAAAAATTACTGTTTGATCAGCTTTTTATTAATGGTCTGCTTCTCTGTTTCTACAGTAATCACATAGTTTCCTGTCTGAATTGAGGAAAGATTTATTTCCTGTTTATTCCCTTTTAAGGAAGAATCCGAAGCAACCAGCCTTCCTGCTTCATCATAGATTTTATATCCTTTTAATCTTTCTTTTGAAGAGAGAGTGATCATATTTTTGGCAGGGTTTGGATAGATATCTATTGCATTATTTTTGATATTGATATCTTCTACTGCTAAAACCCCACAAGAGAAATTCACATTCCAGCCGTTTCCTGTAACACCTCCATCTGAAACAAATCTTACTGTTATAGCACCTGAAGGATCTGTTGATGTAAACGGACCGGGAACTGTACTTCCGCTCAGATTATTTCCATTGGCGAATAGTGGTGAAGCTGTTGAAGGTCCATTATACACATACATAAAATCATAGCCCTGTTCAAGATCGAATGACGTAAATGTCATCGTCATAGATGAGCCGGGAGTAGGATAAAATGTTTTTATAAGGTCTTCATTATCTTTATATTGCCCAGTGGAACCTCCGGTATCTAAAAATGGAGTTCCATCACACCATGCTCCATCAGTCAGGAAAAGCTTTGATAACTGGAACGCATTTGGCCCACTGCAATCTGTTCCTACACTTAGTCTGTAATAAGATGCCGGTTGAAGATTTGTAAAATTAAAAGAGGGTGTATTGGCATTTCCGGAAGATACTGCCGCTCCGTTTGCTGTTGTCAGCTTATATTTCCATGTTGTTGAAAGAGCATCTGTAAAAGCAGCATTTGCAGAAGTCTGTGTGATATTGTTAATTGTAAAATTGGTGATCGATGTAGGACATGATGTTGTACAATTGGTACCAAGACATCCTTTTGAATCTACAGTATTCCTGATCAATGTTCCAGGCTGTACCCCAAAACCATTCGCAAAATTAATCCCTACGCTGCTTAGCAAATGGCAGTAACTCATAATGGTACCACCACCTGCCGGAGGAAGCGCTGCAGTACATCCTTCGTTGTTTCCTGATGCCGGTCCACATCCATCAATGGCTGTATTATTTCCGTTCCAGAAGCAAGAATGCGTATGTGGTGAGCCTAGATTATGCCCAAGTTCATGGGTCATTACTTCTATATTCCAGGAATAAGTAGGTACATTCTGATAGTTTAAATTCATCCCGCAATAAGAATACCTGTAACTGGTACATAATGAGTTGACATAAGCAATACTTGTTGTCGCAGGATTTCTTAATAATTGTGCTACGTCTCCGTTGAAAGTAGTCCTTGTAGTTCTGAACTGATTCAGAATTGCACTTGGTGACCCTGTATAAGGATCAGTGGTTGTCCAAACAAAAACTTCACTTAAGGCTACATTAACATTTTCATTTGCGTACAATGTTGTAACATTATTATGCATAGCAGTAACCCAGTTCGTAGTAGTGGTAGTATTGCTTCCATTTTGGGTATAGGGACCGAAACCTGCTTCATAATATATTCTTACGCAGTTGTCTGTTTTCTTTTTGCTGGTATTATTAGGATTAAAAACCGGTCTCTCAACCTGGTTTTCTTTCAATCCGTCTACATCACAGGCAAATGGATTAGATCCTGTTAGTTTAGAATCTGAATAGCTTACAAAATCTTCAGAGTTTTTAGCTTTTCCTACGACTATATTTCCTAATTCAGGAGTGGAAGCAACTCCTATAATATCATTATTAAAAAAGCTAAAAGCTACGATAGAAGCATTATCTCCTTTTACAATTCCCTGATAATACACTCCTGGCGTATATTCTACTCCTATTCCTTTATCTGTAACTACTTTAAAATCGTTGGTTAAAATCTGATGTCTGTACATTTCAACAGTGATCTGTCTGCCACCATCAAAGGGAAAAGAGATTTCAAGAAAATCAGGTTTATCTTTGATTAATCTTTTTAGTTCTGCAGGCTTCAAAGACATCACCGTGATATCTGTTGCTGCTCTTCTGTATTCAGTTATTTTATCTATAGATTTATCTGCCTCAAATAAGGCATAGGTTTTAAGTTCTGATTTTCGATTATGAAATTCCAAAACTTTTTGAGCAACGGGTTTTAAATTTTGAGAGAAACAAAGAATAAAACATTGCAAAAAACAAATTAATAGAAGCTTTTTCATGATTTTGATAATTTTGTCATTTTTGCAAATAAACAAAAAATATCAACACATAGTGAAAAATCACAGCTATATTCTAGTATTATTGGTAATTCTATAAATAAATCAAATCAATTAATCAAATAAATGTTTTTTATTCATTAAAATAAAAAAAAGACGTTAAAAATAACGTCTTTTAATTTTATAATGTTTCTCTATCGGTTCTCATTTTAACCTTCAGGAATCTTATTAAAACTAATCCTGCCGCAAAAAACAGGGTCATGGACAATGCCGCGATACGCATATTATTGAAATGCTCAATCAATGTTGCAAAGATAAATGTTCCGATGATGATGGCAATTTTCTCCAATACGTCATAGAAACTGAAATACGTAGTGTTTTCCATTGAGTTCTCCGGAAGCAGTTTAGAATACGTGGATCTGGACATCGCCTGAAGACCACCCATTACTAAACCTACCACTGCAGCTACTCCATAAAACTGGTATTCTACCGTTGGGTTTTCTTTATTCAGGAAATACGCCCAAAGACAAGCAACAATCCACAGTACAATAGCAATTGAAATAACGTTTTTGTTTCCGATTCTCTTAGATAGCCTTGAGAAAATAACTGCTCCAATAATAGCTTCGATCTGAATCACCAAAAGGGTTCCGATCAGTTTATCCTGAGCCAGATTAATCTCACTCTTCCCGAATAAAGTTGCCATAAGGAAGATCGTCTGCATTCCCACACTGTAAAAGAAGAAACTCGACAGGAAGAATTTCAGATTTTTATCTTTGAAAAGTTCTCCTCCTACTTTAAAAAGTTCGTGGAAACTTTCTTTCGCAATATCTTTATAGAAACTAAGGTTGTCTTTCAATACTTCAAAAAATCCGCCCTGTTCTTCATGCTTTTTGAAGATATTCTTATAGTTTAATAATACAAGATCTTTAGGAAGTTTATCTTTTACGTCTCCAAACTGTGGAAGGTGTTTGAATGTATATTGAGAAAAACCAAACCACCAGGCTCCTGTAAGCAAGAAACTGATTCTTGTAAATAATAACTGCTGAGCTGCCCCTTTAGCAAAAACCTGAATAAGAATTAAACAAATTACTACTAAAACTACAGATCCGATATATCCATAGACATATCCTCTTGCGGAAAGCGCATCCTGCCTATCCGGTGTTGCAATATCCGGAAGAAAGGAGTTATAAAACACTAGGCTTCCCCAGAAGCCGACACTTGCTGTAATACTGAAGAGAAGCCCCAGAAATACGTTATGCATCCCCGTAAACATGGCTAATCCCATACATGATGTAGCTCCTAAATAACAGAAGAACTGTAAGAAGGATTTTTTGTTTCCGATTGTATCTGCCAAAGAAGATAAAAACGGTGAAAGCAATACTACAATAAAGAACGATATAGTAAGTGAATACCCGTATACAGCATCCGGCTGATATTCTTCTCCAAAAATTTTGATCATATGCCTTACGGGAACATCAATCCATTTTTTGGTTTCTGCTATATATTCTTTTTTCTCATACGCTGTGGTAAGGATAGAGTAATAAATAGGGAAAATGGTAGAGGTAATAACCAGGGAATACACGGAGTTTGCCCAGTCATATACAGCCCAGGCTTTCATAATCTTCGGATTATTCTTTATGTTTTTAGGCTGTCGGTTCTCAGTTTCAGACATTTCAAATATATATTAGTAGCACAAAAATAGAAAAACCATTAAGAAATGGATAAGTTTTTAAAAAAATTATCGATTCCTTAATGGTAATATATTCTTAAACAGAATATTAGATATTTTCAATAACGATAGCAGAAGCTCCGCCACCTCCGTTGCAGATTGCTGCTGCACCGTATTTTGCGTTATTTTGCTTCAAAACATTGATTAATGTAACGATGATTCTTGAACCTGAACTTCCCAGTGGGTGTCCTAATGCTACAGCTCCTCCGTTTACGTTTACTTTAGCAGCATCCAATCCTAAGATTTTATTGTTCGCCAATCCTACTACTGAGAAAGCTTCGTTGAATTCGAAGAAATCGATATCTGAAACTTCTAATCCTGCTTTTTTAAGAGCGATAGGTAATGCTTTTGCCGGAGCAGTTGTAAAGTTTTCAGGCTCATGTGCTGCATCAGCGTAAGAAACGATTTTCGCAAGAGGCTTCAACCCAAGTTCTTCCATTTTTTCTTTGGAAACAAGGATCAATGCAGAAGCACCGTCATTCAAAGTAGATGCGTTAGCTGCTGTTACTGTTCCTTCTTCTTTTTTGAATACTGTAGGAAGAGTTGAAATTCTGTCGAAATTTACGGCTTTATATTCTTCATCTTCAGCAAAGATTACTGGTTCTCCTTTTCTCTGAGGAATAGAAACTGGTACAATTTCTTCGTTGAATTTCCCTTCACTCCAAGCTTTTGCAGATCTTTTATAAGATTCTACAGCGAAGTTATCCTGATCTTCTCTTGTAAAGTTATAGTCTACTGCACATTTTTCTGCGCAAACTCCCATATGTACTTTGTTGTAAACGTCTGTAAGACCGTCAAGTACCATCCCATCAAGCATTTTGATATCGCCTAATTTTGTAGCCACTCTTGCATTGTAATAATGAGGTACTAAAGACATATTTTCCATACCTCCGGCAACAATTACGTCTGCATCACCAGCTTTGATCGCCTGAGCAGCCATTGTTACAGCCTTCATTCCTGAAGCACAAACTTTATTTACTGTAGTAGAAGGTGTATTGATTGAAAGACCTGCTCCTAAAGCTACCTGACGAGCCGGCGCCTGGCCTTCTCCTGCCTGCAGAACATTCCCCATATAGATTTCCTGAACAGCATTAGGATCTAAACCGATTTTATCCAGTGCTCCTTTTACAGCAGTTGCTCCCAGTTTTGTAGCCGGAACCGTTGACAAGCTTCCCATAAAACTCCCCATAGGTGTTCTTACTGCGGAAACGATGAATACTTCTTTCATGTATATAATTTTTATTTTTAACTCAACGGAACAAAAGTTCCATTTTTATAGATTGAATTTATTTTACTTTTACATAGACTACATCAAATTGATTTCCTTCAATTTTTATATTCACTTTCAGAAGGTTATCCTGAGTTGCTAAGATTTTATTATTGAAGACATCTCCTATCTGTACAGGATTATTTTTATCGGATTTCTCCATAATGATTGCTTTATAGTTGCAGTCATCTACAAAAACCAATGTTGATTTGATATAGTCTTTTCCATTATTGAAATATTCGGTCTGAATATTATCTTTAATGGTCATGTGCCATATTCCTTCAGGATAATTGGGTCTTACAAATTTCCCTTCTTTTATATTGGCACATTTAGCCGGATTGTCCGGTTTTTTCTGATCAGCTTTCTGAGCGTTAGCCTGTGCAGCTGCCATCAGCAAAATTCCTGCGGAAAATATTTTTAAGAAGTTCATTTTTATAGTTGTGTGCGGTTATTTACTTTCTTGTTTCCTCCTGCAAGAACTAAAAGGAAAGCGCCTAAAAATTCTACAGCCCAGCCCCATTTCAATTTAACAATTCCAGCAAAAGTTTCCTGCCAGGATTTGAAAGGTAAAAAGCTAAAGTATTGCAAAGACTGCATCTTTACAGCGAATAAGGTAAACGCAAATAAAAGGATAAGCAGAATACCAAAAAACCTTACGATTTTTGCGCTGTTATTTACAATTCCAAAAACGGCACATGCAGCAAATATCCAGCATGCAATAGCCAGATAATGATCAAGTTTCCAATAGTTCCAGTTCCCAATAACAGGCACATGTACCAGAGGTAAAAAGCTGCCTATAATCACTAACAGTAATCCTAATAACTGAATATTTTTCATATTTACTAAAGTGCCAAAATACAAAAAAAAACACACTTTTAAATAGTGTGTTTTAAAAATAGGATTTCCATACCCGAACGCTTGTTAGTTATAAAAAATATCCAATATTTTTATTTATTATATAAAGAAAAAAGCTATTTGATATCAAATTAAAAATTAACATTTGCGATCTCTATCCCAATCTGAAGTCCATATTTTTTCTTCAGCAAAGCATTGTCATTGAAAGCGGGAGTAAAGTCTTTCTGAACAAACAGATTGAACCCGGCATAACTGATTCCCAATTTCCCTCCGAAAACAAGATCGTTCACCCCATGCATCACTTTTTCTCTTTCAACAATTCTATCAGAAAACTCATTGAAATACTTGGTATAATTCACACTTCCTATTTTTACACCACCATAAACACCCAGAATAAGACACAACTGATTCTTGTTGTTATCCAAGTACTTAACTCCCTCATAGTCTTTGTATTTTGGATTTAAAACAAATTTAAGGTCCACAGGAATGGTTAGATAAGTATTATAAAGCATACTCTTTCTAAGGTTTCCACGGTCAAAATCACCAACGAATAAGTTGTATTTATCCTGCTTGAATGCCTGCTCATATTTTGGGGTAAGCTGGTCTGACCGCACTCCCAATCCGAAACGGTAGAAAAAAGGACTGGTATAACTTCCGATTTGATTACCATACCATAATGTCAGCTGCCACGAATTGATAACACTGCTTTTTATATCAGAATTCTTGCTGTAAAATTCAAAAGGCTTATTCTTTGAAGTTAATCCCGCCCCGCCCATACCTACAGAAAGTTCTAAGGTTTCTAAATAGTTTTTCGGATTATTCTTTTTTTTCTTCTCATTGAGTTTCATATTAAATCCATTTAGTCCCAGCCAAAGCTGATTTCTTCCGGATTTTACGGAATCTTCAGATTTAAAAACGGCATCTTTAACGAGTTCTTTGGTTGCCATTTCAAGATCCTGCTTTTGGGAATCTATTTTTTCATTAATAATCTGCTCATATTTTGAAGCGATTGCTGTACGCTGTTTTTGCTTTTCGTCAGGTGTGATTTTCTTTTCTTTAAAACTCTTATCAATCTGATCCAGCTCTACATTCATTTTGCTTTTTTCAGACATCACTATACTGTCAATCTTTTTTGAATAGACACTCAGGTTGTTATCCTGAGTTTCCTGGCCAAATCCATAGCTAAAAGCTATTACAGCAGCCATCAATAGTAATTTTCGTTTCATATTTTTATTAATTTTAAGACCATATTTCATCACTGTCCCTGTTCCGGGGCAGTTTTCTGTGATATAAAGAGGGATTATTTATTTTCTTTCCAGTGAGTCACTGTAGACTGTGACTCCAAATATTTTAAGAGAATTGGGGCTTTTAACTTTAATTTTAGTCATATCAAGCGTTCCGAATTTTCTGGTATCGGTCCTGTTCTCTTCTCTTTTTTTTTGAAATTCTCTTCCCTGCAGGAGTTCATCAGCATTGATGTATTCAGTCTTTTTACTTTCCACAGGAGAAGTTTTGTCTGCTATAGAAATTATATTTTTGTCTAATACCGGGGCTTTAATCTCATAATCAGCCACTATAATCTGCTCTTCTTTACTGTTGCTTAATCCTTCTTTCTGTGAGATTTCTTTCTGTTGGTAGGCTATAGGGACATCTGGAATTACTTTTACGTTCTCTTGATTGGCATTTTCTACTGTTTTTTTATTTTCAACAGTAGCTATTTGCGGATTTATAAATGATGTTTCTATGCTTTCTTCCGGCAGTTTTGTATGAACGATCGGATTCTCTGTATTGACAGGATGATTTCTGTTAAAATAAAGTAATGTTCCTACAGAAAACAACAGAACTAGTACGGCAGCATATTTCCACCACTGGAAAGCCTTTTTAGGGCTCATAACAGTACTTTTCTCCTCTTCATGGTCTATTTGTTCTATTCTGTCCCAAAGATCTGCGGAAGGCTTTATTGCAAGCTTCTCGTAATCAGATTTTAACTGTTTCAGTATTTCTTTTTTCATTTTCTTTTGCTTTTAAAAATTCAGCAAGCCATTTTTTTGCCTTGCTCAACTGGCTTTTGCTTGTTCCTTCGGAGATATTAAGAATTTCAGCAATTTCACTATGCTTTTTATCCTCAAAGACGTATAGATTAAAAATCAATCTATATCCTACCGGCATCTGGGAAAATATTTCTTCAATATTTATTTCCTCAGGATATTCTTCATCGGTTGATTCACCATAATCATCGGCAATTTCTACATCTGCGTAGAGAATATTTTTATTCTTTCGGATAAAGGTTATAGAATCATTCACAATAATTTTTCTAAGCCAAAACGGAAAACTTTTCCCCTCTCTGCATTCATGTATTCTGGTAAAACATTTCATAAATGCATTCAGGAGGATATCTTCCGCATCATGAAGGTTATTGACATAAGAATTTGCAATGGCCAGCATTTTGGGAGCCAACATCTCGTAAAGGGCTTTCTGCCCTCTCCGGTCTTGTTTTTTAGCCAATAAAAAATTCTCTTCGATATTCTTCATGTTTCAGTTTCTATCTATAAGACGGAGTATTTCTCAAAAGGTTGCCTGAAAATAAAAAAAAATTGCATTTTTTTTCAAAAATGCAATTTAATATCTTAATAATGTTAGTTTTAACTTAATGTTTTACTGATGAAACATCTTCCGGGTTGTGTTTGTGTTTAAACAATATGGCAAAGAATATAGCCAGTACCAGCGAATAAATGGCAAATGAAAGCCAGATCTGCTGCCAGTCTTTTACCATCACCACAGATGAAAGAGTTCCGTCTGAATTAACTGCTGCATTGAAACTATTTTTCAAAATTTCAAGGAAAGTAGGGTTATCAGGGGTAGTTTCCAGATAAGTGGACAAATCTGAAGCAGTTGTGAATTTATGGGTAAAGAATTTATCAATCGCCCAGCCTGCAATATAACTTCCAAAAACAGCTCCGAAACCGTTGGTCATCATCATAAATAACCCCTGAGCTGAAGAGCGTATTTTTTTATCGGTAGTTGTTTCTACGAAAAGCGATCCTGAAATATTAAAGAAATCAAATGCCATTCCGTATACGATACATGAAAGGATGATCAGAGAAAGTCCAAATCCGGATGGAACACCATATGCAAAGAATCCGAATCTTAATACCCAAGCCAGCATAGACATCAGCATTACTTTTTTTATTCCGAATTTCTTCAGGAAAAAAGGAATCGCCAAAATAAACAGGGTTTCTGATACCTGAGAAATTGACATGATAATGGTAGATCTCTGTACTACAAATGAGTCAGCGTACTTAGGGAAATGCGCAAATTCACTTAAGAAAACGTCTCCATATGCATTGGTAAGCTGAAGTGCTGCTCCCAAAAGCATTGAAAATAAAAAGAACAAAGCCATTTTATAGTTTCCAAAAAGCTTAAATGCATTCAATCCTAGTTGTTCTGATAATGGTGAATTTTTATCAATCAGTTTTTGTGGTGGACATTTTGGTAAGGTAAGAGCATAAATTCCCAAGAGTATTGCTACAGCACCTCCAATATAAAACTGTCCTTCTGTAGCTTTGTTTCCACTAAGGTTAGTGATCCACATTGCTACAATAAAACCAATGGTACCCCATACACGAATCGGCGGAAAGTCTTTTACTACATCCAGATTATTATTTTTCAGGATTGTATAAGAAATGGAGTTCGCAAGTGCAATGGTAGGCATATAAAAGCACATAGCCACAAGCATTACCGAAAAGAAAGAATTCGGGTCTGCAGAATGAGGCAATATGAAAAGAATAACCCCATAAAGGATGTGTAATACTGAAAAGATACGCTCCGCATTGATCCAGCGGTCAGCAATAATTCCAGTAATGGTTGGCATAAAGATGGAAGCAATTCCCATGGTTCCGAACACAGCTCCAAACTGAGTTCCTTCCCAATGTTTTGTGCCAAACCAGAAGTTTGCCATCGTAATCAGCCATGCTCCCCAAACAAAAAATTGGAGAAAACTGAGGATGGTCAGTCGTAATTTTAAATTCATAGTTTATATAAAAAGTATCTCTTTAGTCAATTGTCTTTTTCCTTCTCTTGATTTCTTCCTGAATTTCAAGAGCAGTATCATAGTCTTCTTCTTTAACGGCATCCTCCAGTAATTTCTGAAGTTCTTCCATAGAAAGAGATTTTAAGTTGTCTTCTGTCTGTACAGTTTCTGAAAAAGATTGGTCTTCTTTGGCAACATCTTCCAGTTCTAATAAAATCCCTGCTTCATTCAGAACCTGCTGTGTTGTAAATATAGGTGCATCAAATCTTACCGCCATTGCAACAGCATCAGAAGTTCTTGCATCAAGGATCAATTCTTCTTCGTTCGCTTTATTTTTAAAGTTGATATTTGAAAAGAATACTCCGTCTACAATCTGATAGATAATAACAGAGATCAGCTCATAGTTGGCAGAGACTATAAATTTTGTAAATAAATCATGAGTAAGAGGACGCGGTGGATGGATGTCTTTTTCCAATCCGAGAGAGATAGACTGGGCCTCGAAATTTCCTATAACAACAGGTAATTTTATGTGTGTTTCTTCATGCTCCAGTAACAATGCGTAAGCCCCCGACTGGGTCTGGCTGTACGATATTCCGCGAATAATTAGCTGTTTATAATCCATAGCTACAAATATAGATTAATTTTTTATTGTGATTTTACTTTTTTACGCAAAAATAAAAGCCCGGAAAGCCGAGCTTTTATCTGTATTGTTGATGATTGTCAAACGTCAATAGTGAATTTTGCTTCGCAAGTGAATTATTTAATTAAAAATTGACGAGCAAAGCGAATTGACTATTCACAATTCACTTTCTTATCCTTTTATTGCTTTAATTTTCTCTGTTAATGCAGGAATAATCTGGAAAGCATCTCCTACTACCCCGTAATCAGCAGACTTGAAGAATGGTGCTTCAGGATCGCTATTGATTACTACGATAGTTTTTGAAGAGTTTACTCCGGCAAGATGCTGAATTGCTCCTGAAATCCCTACAGCGATGTAAAGATTAGGAGAAATCGCCTTACCAGTTTGTCCCACGTGTTCTGTGTGAGGTCTCCATCCGATGTCAGAAACCGGTTTAGAACATGCTGTAGCTGCTCCTAAAACGTTTGCTAAATCTTCGATCATTCCCCAGTTTTCAGGTCCTTTAAGTCCTCTACCGGCAGAAACTACAACTTCAGCTTCTTTAAGGTCCAGTTTACCTGAGCTCTGCTCGTGAGAAATCACTTTAGTATCTTCATTAGCTACTGATAAGTTTTTCACTTCTTCTGAACCTGATACTGCATTTTCTTTAACACCGAAAGCGTTTTGAGAAACCGTAACGATTACTCCGTTTCCTTCAGCTTTTGCATGCATAAATCCTTTTCCTGAGAATGCTCTTCTCTTTACCTGAAAAGGAGAAAGGCTTTCAGGAGCTTCTAAAACATTAGTGATTAAAGAATAGTTCTTCATCACCGCAAACATTGGCGCAATTGAAGAAGCATCAGTTGTGTGAGGGAAAACGATGATGTTTCCGTCTGCTACTTCACTTACAGCCTGTGCGAATGCTTTTGCTGAGAAGTTTTTAAGACCTTCGTCTTTAATGTTGATTACGTTTGATGCTCCATATTTATATAATAAATCTGAAGAATCTGTAGGGTTTACAGAGATTGCCGTAACGGTATCTCCGGCTTTATCAGCAACAGCTTTAGCATAAGAAACTGCTTCAAAAGCTGCTTTTTTGTAAACTCCGTTTATATTTTCTGCGTATACGAATACTGCCATTGTTTTACATTTAAAAATTAAAAAGATTGAAAAATTTAAAGATTAGATTACTTTCGCTTCTTCGTGAAGTAATCTTACCAATTCATCCAGGTTGTCAGGAGAAACCATTTTCACAGCTGCTCTTGGTGGAACGCTGTCATAAGATACTCCCTGAACTTTTACTTCTGAAGAAGTAGGCTCTACTACCTGTAGAGGTTTTGTTCTTGCAGACATAATTCCTCTCATATTCGGGATGATAAGGTCTTTTTCATCTACCAAACCTTTCTGACCAGCAATGATAGCTGGTAATTTTACAGAAATAGTTTCTTTTCCTCCTTCAATTTCTCTTACTGCAGTAGCTTCACTTCCGTTTACGTCTAATCCTACTGAAGCATTTACGAAAGGCTGATTCAATAGCTGAGCCACCATTCCAGGAACAGAACCTCCATTATAGTCGATAGATTCTTTTCCGCAAAGGATAAGGTCATATCCTCCGTTTTGAGCTACAGCAGCAATTTCTTTTGCTGTAGAATAGCTGTCTTTAGGATCAAGATTTACTCTTACCGCATCGTTAGCACCAATTGCCAAAGCTTTTCTGATCACAGGTTCTGTACCAGCATCTCCTACGTTGATTACTGTTACTGTTGCTCCCTGAGATTCCTGAAGTTTAACTGCTTTTGTCAACGCAAATTCGTCTAATGGGTTGATTACCCACTGAATTCCGTTTTTGTCGAAAGCAGATTTATCTGCTGTAAAGTTAATTTTGGAAGTAGTATCCGGAACACTACTAATACAAACTAATATTTTCATGTGTACTATTTTATTTTTTCCCTTTGGCGCATAAAATCATGACAGTTTATGCAGAGATTTTGTTTGAATTAATTTTTGCTAATATAAATAAAAAATATATTATGCATGCATAATACTTATTAAATTATTATTCAATACATTAGATGTAGTTACTTCGCTGGTTTTGTTGCCCTAAACTCTATTTTACTTGGCAAAACTCTTGAATTCATCTTCAAAATATCCAATATAAGATTCCCCATATCTTCAGGCTGAATCTTCCAATTGTCTTTTTCTGACGGAATATTTCCGTTAAAATGAGTAGCTACCGAACCTGGCATAATGACCGTAGACTTAATATTGTATTTCCTTAAATCAATCATCGCAGCCTGTGTAAAACCTACCACTCCAAATTTTGAAGCATTGTATCCTGTTCCGTTTTCAAAGAAGTTGGCTCCTGCGAGACTTGAGATGGTAATATAATAACCTTCTGTCTTCTTCAGTTCTTCTACAGAGGCTTTTAAGGTATAGAAAGCACCTGTGAGATTGGTTTCTATCATATCATTCCACTCTTCTGCAGTGAGTTCGTCTACGGGCTTGAATATTCCCAATCCTGCATTAGCAATGATATAATCCAGTCTTCCGAACTTTTCAACGGTATATTTTACTGCTTCCTGTTCGCTTTCCAGACTTCTTACGTCAGAAACAATTCCCAAAACATTTTCTGAGTATTGTTTAAGTTCTTCTTCCGCCTTCATGACATCTTCTCTTTTTCTTCCTGAAAATGCTACTGAGATTCCATTTTCAAGTAAAATTTTAGCAATTCCGAAACCGATACCTTTGGTTCCGCCTGTTATATAAGCTGTTTTATTCTCTGACATTGATTCCCAAATTTTAATTCTCTAAAATAACAAAAACGCTCCAATTGGAACGTTTTGCTGATACTAAGATTTATCAGGAATTATTTTTTTATAAATTTCTCTGTGAAGTTTTTTCCCTCTGTTTCTACATTCAGTAAATAGGCTCCGGAAGATAAGTTTCTTACATTCACCTGGTCTCCACTCAATGTTACCTCCACTCTTTTCCCTGACATATCATATACTTCCACATGTTTTATCTTGCCAGGAGTTGTTATTTTTATCACTTCAGTAGCAGGGTTTGGATAGATGGATAGTTTCACATCGTTTTTAACGGCGTCTCTTGTAGATAGTGATGCTTCATTATTGATTTTGATATTATCAATATAAGCAGAACCTCCATAATTATCATGCACAAAATCCATCCTGTTAATATTGTTGTTACTGAATGGCTGTCCTGTATAGATAAGAGCATCATTCAGGAAATATTGGATTCCTGTAGCCGTAGACACTATTTTTACTCTGTACCATGTATTGGCATTCCAGGTTTGGTTGGTATCTACTAAATTATTTGAACCGGCCGTTGCAATTAAAATTTTCCCGTCGTAGGAAAAATCAATATAAGTAACAATCCCTCCAGCACCAGTTGTACTCACTGTTCTGAACACAAAATCTGAGCTTGATGAACTTTTTTGGGTAAGTCTTACATCAAATGATTGTGTGAAGCTATTATATGTTAATGGTGTAGTAAAGGTATAGAAACCACCCATTACAGGGCTTTGCTGTGGGCCATAAGGCAGATCCGGTGTAATTTTTAAACTATTTGAACCCTGGCTTGCCATTTCAGCTGATACCAATTGGCTTGTCAAATATACTGGTGGTGTCGCTCCATTACTTGTACTAATCCAACCCTGCTGTCCATTAATATTTCCTGTTGTAAAACCTTCACTAGCTTCAAAAGAGATGGTCTGCTGAGCAAAAGACGATATAGAAATTAACGAAATTGCGAAAATATAAAGTTTCTTCATGATATTTTTTAGTTTTGAGCAAATATATGTATTTTAATCAAAAAGACAAAATCAACGAATATTTTAAACCTAATAATTAATTAACATAATATAATTCAACCTAAAAAAATAAAGATATTAAACCTAAAAAAAAGCATCATTTCAAAAAAATCATCCATAAATACAGTCGCAGGCTACAAAGAACACAGGTTCTCAGAATTAATGAATAATTTATCTGATGATTACTTTTTCTGTGAAATTCCTTCCTTCAGTTTTGATATTAATCATATATACACCTGCAGACAGCCCTTTTACATCCATTCTGTTATTATTCTTTTCAGTTTTTATCAGCTTTCCTGCCTCGTCATAGATTTCAATACTTTTTACTGTACCTAGAGAATTAATATGTATAAAATCAGTGGCAGGATTAGGGTAAATTGAAACTTGTTTGGTAGCCGCCCTAGAATCTTCAACTCCCAATGACAACAGTTCACTATTCACTTTAATATTATCAATATAAGCTGAACCTAACGCATTATTATGTACAAAGCGCAGCTGATCTATATTCATTGAACCAGCGGCTGTGCCTGTGTAAATAAGATGATTATTAAGATAGTATCTGATATCTGTGCCAGTTCCTATGACTTTCACTCTATACCAGATATTAGGGAGCCATGCTGAAGGTATGGAAATCAAATCCGGTATACCTGATACTGTGTTCAGAATCTTGAACAGTCCGGTTTTATCAAAATCTAATCTCACAACAAACTGATCGTCAACATTATTCACTCCCTGAAAACCAAAATCAGAGCCATTGAGCTGCGATATATTGATATCAAATGACACAGAAAAGTTATTGTAAGCCAGAGGAGCTGACAAGTTATAAAACCCTCCTATAATAGGATCAGACTGGGTTCCGTAGGTCGATTCTTTGACAATTTTGAGAGAACTGCTCCCATCACTGGCTTTATCTACACTGATGGTCTGGTGGGTTACATTTGCAGGAACTCCTCCTGTGGGAGTACTGATCCACCCCGCCTGGCCGTGGATATTTCCAACATTGAATCCTTCATTGAATTCAAAGGATACAGCCTGCTGTGCAAAAACGTATGCTGATAATAGTAAAAATGCAATTGAGTAGTATTTTTTCATAGTAAATCAAGTTTTGTATTAAAAATATAAACTTTCAACGAATGGTGAAATAACTTATTGCAAATAAAAAATAACGCTTTTGTTTTCAGTGAATTTAATTTTTAAACTCAGTAAAAACGTCTTTCTAAACGGACGTCATAGCTCAATTCAGAGCAAAAAAATAAGGTATCTCTTTCCAGAAATACCTTACCCTATCTTATTTTCGTTGAATTACTTTGAATAATTTTCAAAGAACAACGGAATACTTTCAATTCCTTTATAGAAATTAAATAATCCATAGTGCTCGTTTGGAGAGTGGATTGCGTCAGAATCCAACCCGAAGCCCATCAAAACTGACTTAGCTCCTAAAACCTGCTCAAACATCGCTGTAATTGGAATACTTCCTCCTCCTCTGTATGGAAGAACTTCTTTTCCGAATGCAGATTCCATTGCCTGTTTTGCCGCTGCAAATTCTTTGGTATCTGTTGGTAAAACGTAAGGCATACCTCCGTGGTGAGGCGTTACTTTAATTTTCACGGTATCCGGAGCGATTTTTTCAAAATATTTCGTGAATTTTTCCGTGATTTCCTGAGGAGTCTGGTAAGGAACCAAACGCATTGAAATTTTAGCAAAAGCTTTGGAAGGAATTACTGTTTTTGCACCTTCTCCGGTATAACCACCCCAAATTCCGTTGCAGTCTAAAGTAGGACGAATAGATGTTCTTTCTAACGTTGTATATCCTTTTTCACCTTCTATATTACTTAATCCGATTGATTTTTTGAATTCTTCAGGATTGTCTTTCAATTTGTTCATATCAGCTCTGTCTGCATCTGAAACGGTTTCTACGTTGTCATAGAACCCATCAATTGTAATATGACCATTTTCATCAATCAGATTAGCGATCATTCTTGAAAGAACGTGAATAGGGTTGGGAACTGCCCCACCATAAAGACCGGAGTGTAAGTCTCTGTTTGGACCTTCCACTTCTACTTCTACATAACTTAAACCTCTTAATCCTGTTGTAACAGTTGGCTGTTCGTTGCTGTAAATATGAGTATCGGAAATTAAGATACAGTCGCAAGTTAATTTCTCTTTATTTTCGTTCACCCAGTCTCCTAAGCTTACAGAACCTACTTCTTCTTCTCCTTCCAAGATAAATTTAACGTTGCAAGGAAGAGCATTGGTCTTCATCATAGCTTCGAAAGCTTTCAGGTGCATAAAGAACTGACCTTTGTCATCCGCAGAACCTCTTGCAAAAATTGCTCCTTCAGGGTGCAGTTCAGTTTTCTCAATATAGGGTTCAAAAGGTGGTTTTGTCCATAATTCCAATGGATCTGCCGGCTGAACATCATAATGTCCATACACCAATACCGTAGGTAAATTTTTATCTAAAATCTTTTCCCCAAAAACAATTGGATAGCCCTTAGTCTGGCAAACTTCAACATTATCAGCTCCTGCATTTTTAAGGTGTGCCGCCACTACATCTGCACATTTCAAAACGTCATCTTTATACGCCGGATCTGCAGAAATAGAAGGAATTCTCAATAACTCAAATAATTCATCCACGAAACGCTGTTTGTTTTCGTTAATGTAATTTAATGTCTCTTGCATTGTAAAAATTTATTTTGTTAAAATTAAAAAAAATGCATGGCAGGGACAAACAAAAAGGCAGGATTTTCCAAACCTTATGTTAATGAGCCTTATAGCTATCTTTTTTAATAAAAAATGCCCTGCAAAAACAGGGCACTTGTATATTTTGTACTTCTAATTAGTGTTCAGCTTTTGGAGCCTTTTCAGCTTCAGCAGGTTTTGCAGCAGCAGTACTGTCTGTTTTAGGAGCTACAGCTTCCGGTTTTGCAGCAACTTCTCCCTTATGCTCTGCAGCAGCTGCATGTGCGTGTCCTTCTCCCTGTTCAGCATCAGAATATCTGTCTACTCCTTCTTCCAATTTCAAAGTCCCTTTGTTTCCACCAGCTGGTACTTTTTTACAACTTACCGCTACTGTTGCAATCGCTAAACATATAACTAATTTTTTCATATGTAAAATTATTTTTTTTAAGATCATATGAAACCGCACTATTTTAGCCTATTCTGATGTATCCAAACAGCGGGCGATTTCATGTTTAAATTTTTGATTGCCCAAAAGTAAGAAATCCTGCTTTTTTCGGCAACATTTTTATACTGATTTTAATATTATTTTCCCTTTTTTGGATTGTGTAAAAATAAGGTAATGATCTCCCCCATCTTTCAACCCATACTTTTTCTTGATTTCTTCAGGTTTTAAAGGGTAATTTTTTGAAATGATATTAAACTGTTCTTTTTTCTTAATATTTTTAGAATCAACAGATTCCATCTCTAAAATTCTCCCAGGAAAGTCTTCATTCTTTTCATTGGAGGTATAAAAATGACTGTTAGGATGCAGCTTTTTCAATCCGAATTTTTGTGAAATCAAATTAAAGACTCCTGCTTTTAAAATAGAATTATTCGGGATATAAATGTATTTTTCAGGCTCAGAATATTCAGATTCTGCATTTTCTTCTTCTCCAAATTTGAAGGTAAAGGCAGATTCTCCACTCTCAAGGTTCACACAGCTGCACATAATCTCATCTGTATTTTCATTGGATAGAAAGATAACAACTTCTTTTACATCATTTCTCAGCGCAATGATCTCTATCCTTGAAATACCTGAAAGTACTGACACAAGATATTTAAGATCAATGAGCGGAGAGAGTTTAATGACTACCTGATCGGAAATAGACCGTAATTTTCCCTGAATTTCGAGAATATCGGGAGACAGGTCTTCTAAAAGAAAGACTTTATTTTTTTGCTGATTTCTTCTGGCAGGATCAAGGTAAATAACATCAAAATGTTCCTGATTTTCAGTTAGAAAATCTTCAAGTTTAAGATTAATAAATCTCGCCTTGCGCCCTAAGGTATTCCAGTTGTGCTCAACAATTTCTAAAAGCTCTGTATTCTGCTCTACCAAAGTAACATGATCAAAGTTTTGAGACAGATAATAGGCATCAATACCAAAACCGCTCGTGAGGTCAATAAATGTATTTCCCTTCAAGATTTTGGATTTATAAAGGGCGGTTTTTTCTGATGATGACTGCTCCAGATTAAGTTGTGGTGGAAAAATGATTCCTTCTTTCAAGAGAAAAGGAAATTTTCTTTCAGCAACCTGTTTTCCTTTGATCTGCTGTACAATTTCCTGCATAGAAACATCCGGAAAGGGAGATTTCTTCAACAGTAATGTGTGCAGATCTGCATTCAGATTTGCATTGATATAGTTTTGAATGTCTTTGTCTATTAATTTAACCACAGATGATACGGATTTTCACAGATGTTTATGTTTATTGTGTATTATTCTATTTAAATTCTATTCAGTTCTATTTTAAACCACAGATGACACAGATTTTCACAGATGTTTATATTTTATTTTTTTCCATATTCCAATGCAGATATAGTGTTAGTAGTTTTATTATTAACTATTAGAAAAATACGTGCAATCATCTGTGAAAATCTGTGTCATCCGTGGTCAATTTTAGAATACTAATCTAAATTCCCTCTTACTTTCCGAAAAATACTTTTGCTAATATAATCAGTATTAAAGTTAACCAAAATTCCTAGTTTCAATCCTGTTAACTTTAGATAGGTTAATACCTGTTGATGATGAATATTTGCTATTTCCGTTACGGCTTTCACTTCTATGATAATTTTATCTTCAACAATTATATCTGCAATAAAGCTTGAATCAATAAGAATCCCTTTGAAATTTATTGGAATTGGAACTTGCGTTTTAACACTTAAGCCATTATTTTCTAACTCAAACGCTAAAACTTTTTCCAATAAACCTGGTCCAAGCTCATTATACACAGAAAAAATAGATTTTCTGATATAAAAACTTATCTCATTTTCTTTCATAACATTTGTATTTTGTGTTTCATAAATCTACACAAAATCTTATTTGAAAATGATCACGTAATCAAATTATCTTTTGTAAAAAATATAATCCGTCAATATAGGAGTTATACCGTTTTGCTTAAGCAGAGCATTGATTTGCCCTCTATGATAGGTAGAATGATTAACTGCATGAAAAAGCATTTCAAAAATACTGTTTTCAAACTTTGTTCCTCTTGAATTCTGATATTCTATCCTTTTATCAAAATCAAGATTACTGATAATGTCAATGCTTTTAAGAAAATTCTTATGATTAATCTCTATAAGGGATTCAAAAGGATTGATCTGCCAGACTTCAAAAGTTGTTTCTCCTAGTATTCTGGCATTCCAGATCTGTTGTGCATTAAGGGTATGATTCATCAAACTGATGGTTTTATCGTCGACAAGTTCTCTGTTTTCAGAAATAACTTTAATCATCTCAAGGTTGAAATGATTGGTGTACTCAAATAAATCAATCAGTTTTTCTTTCATTACCAGGAATTATAAGCTTGATTCTTTATGCATCGTCATTACATTTGGGGACGTGGGATCTATATCTGCCGGGTTTTTATTTTCAAAGTCGAGGAACAACAAAAATTCATTTTCATTAATAAATTTAATAAGTCCGCCTAAAAATTTACTTTCTTCAAGTTTATTATTAAAATCATTGTATGAAGCAATTAAGCTGAATTTAATAATGTTTTTTGAAAAGTCAGCCGTATATTTTACATGTCCTATTTTACCTTTATTGGGACCGTCGGGTATTTCATAGTTTCTTCCGTCAACATTCAATCCGTTGAACTCAACTTTTGCATAACCATCGGGAAAAAAGGTAAACGATCCATAACTTCCAGCATCCGTTCCACCCCATTTTCCATACAGATCCTTTTCTGTTTGTGAAAAGCATAAGCCGAAAAACAGCAAAAAGATAAGTAAGATACTTTTTTTCACAGTATAATTAGTTTTACTCAAACATTTCAGCCCAACGAACGGCTTTTATTTCTTTTTCGTTGTAAAGATCTCCAATAGACTTTTTAACGTCTAATTTAGGGTATAAATTCACTCCGATCAGTTTTATTTTCCCTTCTTCAATCCATTGCTGTTCTTCAACCGCATGATCATAGATCTTTTTCTGAACAACGCCTTGTTTTAACAATTCAAGGTAACCTCCTGCTTCTTCGATTTCAACAAATAAAGCCCATGATTTTTCTGCAAACTGCTTCGTAATATCTTCAATATAATAACTTCCGTTGGAAGCGTCTTCAAATACATTGATGATACTTTCGTAAGCCAGCACGATCTGCTGTTTGAAAGAAATCTCTTCTGAATTATCAGTACTTCTGCTTACCAGATAATTATTGGTAAAAACAGCATCTGCTCCACCAATCATTGCTGAAGCAAGCTCTAGTGTAGAGCGGATCAGGTTGTTTTCATTGTCAGAAACGGCTTTATTTCTCAGTGAAGTCTCTGCAAAGATGTATGGAACTTCATCCATCCCATATTCCTTGGAAAGCTGGTTGAAAACGATTTTAAAGGCTCTCAGTTTTGCCATTTCAAAGAAATAATTTCCTCCTACCGCTATTCTGAAGATGAGTTTATTTAAAATTTCAGCACCATAGACCTCTATCAATTCCTTAGCTTTTGCCAATGCAATACCAAGCTGTTGATAAATAGCTGCTCCTGCATTCTGGTGCAGTGAAATATCTACACAAATACTTCTTTTAAAGTCTTTTGCCAGTAATTCTTTTGCCAGCTGGTCGTCTATACTTCCTTCTTTTTCATTAAAAATATCAATCAATGAAAAATACTGGTCTTCTTCTTTAGGACTGATGTGTCCTGCGAGTTCTTTGTTGTTGACAAAAATAGTTTTCTGATCAAGATTTTCTACATTATGATCAAGGACAAATGCAAATACTTCTTCTTCTAAACTTTCATGGTATCTTGCTACCAAATGGGTACTTTCTTCAACTCTGGGCAGATTTACCAAAGGTTTCTGAACTTCTGTGTAAAAAGGCTTCACCTCTATTCCTTCCAAATTCGGCTTTTCTAAAACAGGGTAAATATCCTCTGTTTTAAGCTGTTTTTTGACTAAATTTTCCCAGTTTGAAAATATATCTGTATTTGACATTAGTTTTTTTATTTGTGAATGGTCAATGGTGAATTCTGCTTCGCAAGTGAATTTTTAAAAACTAAAAATTCCTTTCATCATTAACGTCATTCTATTCAACTTTTATTATTTTTTAGCAACTTTTGTGCTGTCTACCACCAAAATGAAGATCTCTTCATTCGGTTTTTTCATAAAATAATTTTCTCTTGCGTATTTTTCTTTCTCTGACTTGTTGTTCATTAGTTTTTTATAAAAAGCATCATTTTTTTCGTATTCTTTTTTGTAAAAGTCTAGCTGCTCTTCATATTTTTTGATCTCACCATTCAGTTCATTAATTACAAGAAATGAAGTTTTATCGAAAAAAACCATCCATACCAAAAACATACAGATCGTAATGGTATACTTATTCAAAACATATTTCTGTATAAGTTTGAATGTTTCAGATTTCGGCTGAATGTCTTTGATAAGATTGTTTTCTTCCATTTTTTTAATGTTTTTTCAACGAGTTTTTAATAACAGTAGTTAAAAAATCAATCGCTACGGAATTCTGCTTCATATTTGGGATAATAAGATCGGCATCATTTTTAGAAGGCTCTATGAATTCCTGGTGCATTGGTTTCAATGTAGTCTGATAACGGTGTAATACCTCGCTCAGATCTCTTCCTCTTTCCTGAGTATCTCTCCTGATCCTCCTGATCAGCCTTTCGTCAGAATCTGCGTGAACGAATACCTTCAAATCAAATTCTTTCAGTAATTCTTTGTTGGTAAGAACCAGAATTCCTTCTACTACCAATACATTTTTAGGTTCTACAGTGACATGATCTCCTGTTCTGGAATGAGTGACAAAGCTGTAAATGGGCTGTTCAATAGGCTCATTATTCTTTAAAGCTTTCACATGTTTTATTAATAATTCAAAATCTATCGACTTGGGATGGTCATAATTCAGAGCTTCTCTTTCCGTCAATGTAAGACCTTGGTTGTCGTGATAATAATTATCCTGAGAAAGGATATTCATTCCCTCAATATCAAGCTGCTGAAGTATCTTGTCAACAACTGTAGTTTTGCCGGATCCTGTACCACCGGCAATTCCTATTACAAGCATTATTTTTTTGTTTCTTTATAGTTGGTACAAATATACTCTTTTAGATAAAATATGACAATGTAAGAGTATTGAGAAATTAAAAGATTAAAGCATTTAAAAATTAAAAGATCCTGTGGAAGCCTGCCAGTCTTTGCTATTTATTGTTATTCCTGAACTTTCCTCTTCGGATTTAATAAAAAAACCGGCAAATTTATTGCCGGTTTTTTATTTTATACGATTTCGCTTGTTAATTCGCGCGAAATTAATTTTTCATGCATAGGCTTCAAAACATCCATTGAGCCTGTTTTTACGGTACATTTGCCCTTGTAGTGAACAAGGATCGTACATTGCTCAGCCTGTTCCAGGGTATGTTTGCAAATTTCGATCAGGCAGTCTATTACGTAATCAAATGTATGAGTATCGTCATTATGCAGTACCAGTTTGTAGACTTCATCCGTATCATCCATAACGAGGACTTCTTCCTCATACTGGCGTTTTGGGTCTTCGTAATCTTTTATGCTGTTATAAAAATTCATCCTAACTGTTTTAAACTTCTCCAATTTTATCTGCCAAATGATCTATAGCATTGGGTTCCTGATAGACCAGCTCTACAAGTTCTACACTTTTATTATTCATTTTCAGAATTTTGAACTGATAGTCCTCTAGTTCAAACTCCTGATTTTCTTCCGGAATGTCTTCCAGCTCATAAAGAATAAATCCAGCTAATGAATTGTACTCACTTTCTTCTGAAAGTGGAAGTCTTTTAGGCAGGAATTCATTGATCTCATCCAAAGGCTGTGTAGCCTGCACCCAATAGGTATTGTCTGAAATTTTATCAACTATTTTTTCTTCATCATCTTCTTCATCCTGAATTTCCCCTACCAGCTCTTCCAGAATATCTTCTAATGTGATAATTCCTTCAGTTCCACCAAACTCATCAATAACGATAGCGATATGCTGCTTTTTAAGCTGGAATGTTTTCAGTAAGTCTGATACTTTTTTACTTTCTACTACAAAAAAGGCATCACGCATTAAATCTTTAAGGTCTTCATGATCCAGATTTCCTTTTCTTTTGACAAATTCTCTGATGATTTCTTTTGTATAGAAAATCCCGATAATATTGTCAATGGAGTCAATATATACAGGAATACGGGAATACCCGCTATCCATAATCTTATTGATAATATCATTAACATCTTCTTCAAAATCGATAGAAGTAATATTTTGCCTTGGAACCATGATCTGTTTAGCAGAATGATCTGTAAAGTCAAATGCATTTTTGATGATCTCATAGTTTTCTTCTTCAATCTCTCCGCTGTCTGCACTTTGTTTTACCAAAAGCTGAAGTTCTTCAGTAGAGTGAATTTCCTGCTCGGAAGCCGGGTGAATTTTAACCAATCTAAGGAAACCATTTGACATTGAGTTCATCAACCAGATAAACGGTTTAAAAACTGTATAAAAAACCCTCAGCGGAACGGCAGTTGCCATTGTAGTTGCTTCAGATTTTCTGATGGCAATTGATTTTGGGATAAGCTCACCAAATACGATGTGCATAATAGTGATTAACACAAAACTTGTTACTACTGAAATTGTAGTAATCGTTGTCTGAGTCAAGTCTATATTCAATGAGTGGAAAGTATTTTCAACTACATGATGCAGGGCACTTTCTCCTACCCAACCAAGGGCAAGGGATGCCAAAGTAATTCCTAATTGTGTAGCGGAAAGATATTCATCAAGATGTTTGATGATATGTTCTGCCTGTTTAGCCATAGAATTGCCTTCTGCGGCTTTTAACTGAATCTGTGAGTAACGAACTTTAACAATTGAAAATTCTGCGGCTACGAAGAAGCCATTTAGTAAAACAAGAAATAAGGCCAGCAAAAGCCTGACTATGTCCGAGTCCATTTAGAGGTTGTATAAATTTTATTAGGTACAAAGATATGTAAAATAAAAATAACCTGAATCCGGGATAGATAATTTTGATTGAGGATTTTTTTTAAGAAAAAATGAAGTGATAGGATATCGTAATTTCCCAATAAAAAAAATAAGTGAAGGACACATTCATTTCTCAGCAAAAGAAAGGCTTTTTGGGTAGTAAATAACATTATCAGCCTTATATCAACAAAAAAGCACCGAAAATTTCGGTGCTTTTGGATGTATCTTAAAGTAATTCTTTATGAATTTTTCAAAGCTTCTGCTCCGGAAACAATTTCCAAAATTTCGTTGGTAATTGCAGCCTGTCTTGCTTTGTTGTAGAAGATCTTCAGATCATTTCTCAACGCTTCTGCATTATCTGTAGCTTTGTGCATTGCAGTCATTCTCGCTCCGTGCTCAGATGCTACTGAATCCAGGATTGATTTGAAAACCTGAGTTTTGATCGATTTTGGAATCAAATTATCCAGGATCTCAGCTCTGTTAGGTTCAAAAATATAATCTGTTTCAACCTGTGGTTCAGTATTTTCAGGCATTGAAATCGGAAGAAGTTTTTCTGTAGTTACTTCCTGAGTTGCTGCATTCACGAATTTGTTATAAATAACATATACTTCGTCAAATTTCCCTTCTCTGAAACTTGTCATTACACCTTCAGTGATATGAGCAACTGCATCAAAGTTAAGGTTATCATAAACAGAGCTTCCGTTAGCATATACAGAACGGTTTCTTCTTACAGCATCATATACTTTTTTACCTACCGGCAGAACTTCAATCTCGTATTGAGAATTGTTCTGGAACTGAAGGTTAAGCTCTTTTACGATAGAAGAGTTAAAAGCTCCTGCAAGACCTCTGTTTGAAGTAACAGCGATAAATAGTATTCTTTTAACCTCTCTTTTCTGAGCATATACAGAAATCTGATCAGGATCTGAGCTAGAATTTACATTCTGGATAAGCTCCTGTAATTTTTCAGAATAAGGTCTTAACATTACGATTGCATCCTGTGCTTTTTTAAGTTTCGCTGCCGAAACCATTTTCATAGCACGTGTAATCTGCATCGTAGATGAAATTGACGTAATTCTGCCTCGTATTTCTTTTAAGTTTGCCATATTGGGTTTAGTTGTTGGTTGTCGGTTGTTGGCTGCTAGTTTTAGATATTTCTGTCAACTATCAACCAACAATCATCAACTAATTTTTAGTTATATTTAGAAGCTAAATCGTTAGCTGCCTGCTTAAGAACTGCTGTAATATCGTTATCGATTTTACCTGCTTTAATAGCTGCCATCGTATCAGGGTGCTTAGATCTTAGGAATTCGATGTACTCATGTTGGAATTCTTTGATCTTTCTGATAGGAACGTTTCTCATTAAGTTTTCTGTTCCAGCATATACGATTGCTACCTGACTGTCTACAGGAAGTGGTGCATTTACCGGCTGCTTAAGGATCTCTACGTTTCTTTCTCCTTTAGAAATAACTGCTAAAGTAGAAGCATCAAGGTCAGAACCAAACTTAGCAAACGCTTCAAGTTCTTTATATTGAGCCTGGTCTAACTTCAATGTACCAGAAACTTTTTTCATTGATTTGATCTGAGCATTACCTCCTACTCTGGATACAGAGATACCTACGTTGATCGCAGGACGAACCCCTGAGTTGAATAGATCAGACTCCAAGAAGATCTGTCCGTCTGTAATAGAGATTACGTTGGTAGGAATATATGCAGAAACGTCACCAGCCTGAGTTTCGATAATTGGAAGTGCCGTTAATGAACCTCCTCCTTTTACGATTGGTCTTAAAGACTCAGGTAAATCATTCATCTGGCTAGCAATATTATCATCAGCGATAACTTTTGCAGCTCTTTCCAATAATCTTGAGTGAAGATAGAAAACGTCTCCAGGATAAGCTTCACGGCCCGGTGGTCTTCTCAATAGTAGAGAAAGCTCACGGTAAGCAACAGCTTGTTTAGATAAATCATCATAAACGATCAAAGCTGGTCTACCAGTGTCTCTGAAGAACTCACCGATAGAAGCTCCTGCCATTGCAGAATATACCTGCATTGGAACTGGATCTGATGCATTAGCCGCAACGATTACAGTATATGCTAAAGCTCCTTTATCAGAAAGTGTTTTAACGATTTGTGCTACTGTAGAAGCTTTCTGACCAATTGCAACATATATACAATATACAGGATTACCTGCATCAAAAAATTCTCTTTGGTTAATGATCGTATCAATTGCAACAGTAGTTTTACCTGTCTGTCTGTCACCAATGATAAGCTCTCTCTGTCCTCTTCCTACAGGAATCATCGCATCAATTGCAACGATACCTGACTGTAAAGGTTCAGTTACCGGCTGTCTGAAGATAACTCCAGGAGCTTTTCTTTCTAATGGCATTTCGTATAAATCCCCAGTAATAGGACCTTTACCATCGATAGGGTTACCAAGAGTATCTACTACTCTTCCTAACATACCTTCTCCTACTTTGATAGAAGAGATTCTGTTTGTTCTTCTTACTGTATCACCTTCTTTTACTAATTTACTTTCACCAAGTAAAGCAACACCTACGTTGTCTTCTTCAAGGTTAAGTACAATACCTTCTACATCACTAGAAAATTTCACCAACTCTCCGTATTGTACGTTTTCTAACCCGTATACACGAGCAATACCATCACCGATGGTTAAAACTGTACCTACTTCCTCAACGTTGGATTGAGTATCGAAGTTGGCCAATTGCTGTTTTAAGATCGCAGATACTTCTGCCGGATTTATTTCTGCCATTGTATGGTTGTTTTTCTTAATTTAATTGGAAATCTTTTTTAACTTGGTTCAATTTTGTCTTCACAGACGCGTCTACCTGCTGGTCACCTACTCTTAGAACATATCCTCCAAGAATTTCAGGTTTCACATTTACTTTCAGATCAAAGTTTGAATCAGCGTTTACAAGATTTGTAGATCTTAAAATCTGATCAAGGTTCTCTTTTGAAAGAGGAGTTGCTGTAGTAAGTGTTACTCTCTGTACACCGCTAAGGTCTTCTACTTTGTTGATGAATTCCTGAGCGATATTTTTCAATTGGGTTTCACGTCCGTGCTTAATCACCAATCTGATAAGATTTTGAGAAGAGACAGATAAACCTTTGAAAATTTCGTTTGCTACTTCTATTTTCTTTTTAGAATCGATATAAGGAGTCATGAAGAATTTATTTAAGTCCGCTGACTCTTTCATGATCTTTACTACATCTTTCATTTCAGAAAATACAGTAGCCGTTTGACCTGATTCGTTTGTAAAATCAAGTAAACCTTGTGCGTATCTTTTAGCTACTTTAGATGTAAGCATTCTTAGTTAAGGTTTGATTTGTTTAAATAATTTTGAACTAATTCGTTTTGAGCTTCGCTGTTGTCTAATTTTTGTTTCAAGATAGACTCAGCAATGTTCACAGATAAAGTACCAATTTGAGTTTTGATATCTGCCATAGCAGCATTTTTCTCAGCATTGATAGTCTGTTTAGCAGCTTCGATCATTCTGTCTCCTTCCGTTTTAGCAACATCTTTAGCTTCCCCTACGATTCTGTCTTTAATTTCTCTAGCTTCTTTAAGGATAGCATCTCTTTCTATTTTAGCTTCACGAATGATTCTTTCGTTATCCTCTTTTAAAGTTTCCATTTCTTTTCTAGCTAATTTAGCTTGATTAAGAGCGTCAACGATAGATGTTTCTCTGTCATTGATAGACGTTAAAATAGGTTTCCAAGCGAATTTACCTAACAAAAATAATAATGCTAGAAAAATAACAGACTGGATAATAAATAATCCTGACGAAAACTGATGAATTAATTCCATTATATAAATGTATAAATAATTATTACTTTTTTAAAGAACCATTACCTGTAACCAACCGTCACAGATAATGGTCTGATTTTAATTAGTTTACTGCGAATAGAGCAGCAAATGCAACACCTTCTACAAGTGCAGCTGCGATAAGCATCGCAGTTTGGATTTTTCCAGATTGCTCAGGTTGTCTAGCGATAGCTTCAAGAGCAGCAGCTCCGATTTTACCAAGACCGATACCTACACCTAGTACTACGATACCAGCACCTACAATTTTAGGGATTTCCATAATATATAATTTTAAAAAATTTGTTTTACTTTAATTTACAATTTCAATTAGTGAGCAGCATGATGTTCGTGCTCGTGCTCCTGTACAGCCATTCCGATAAACAAAGCGGATAACATCGTGAAGATATAAGCCTGTAGGAATGCTACCAATACTTCCAGTAAATAAATTACCAATGTAAGGAACGGGAATGCAACACCTGCGACAACATTCTTAAATACGTAGATCAATCCGATCAAACTCATTACTACGATGTGACCTGCAGTCATGTTGGCAAAAAGACGGATCATCAATGCGAATGGCTTCGTGATTGTTCCTAATAATTCGATAGGAAGCATAATCAATTTCATTGGAACTGGTACTCCCGGCATCCAGAAGATATGTTTCCAGTAATCTTTGTTAGCTGAGAATGTTGTAATCAAATACGTAAGGATTGCAAGGAAGAATGTCATTGTAATATTACCTGTAACATTGATTCCGAAAGGCATTAATCCTAAAACGTTAAGGAAAAGAATAAAGAAGAATACAGTTAATAAATAACCCATAAATCTCTTATACTTATGTCCGATGTTTGGAATAGCAACTTCATCTCTTACAAAAACGATTAGCGGCTCTAAAAATCTTGCTGCACCTGTAGGAACAACTGATTTTTTATAAGACCTAGCCATTCCTCCGAATAAAACTAACATAAAGATTGATACTAATAAAATCATCAGCACACTCTTTGTAATAGAAAGATCTAAAGGCTTTACGTTTGTTGGATGACCGTGATCATCAAGAGTTATAGTTCCAGCAGCATCAGTCTTATAGATTTTCTCATGGTGCAATACATAGTAAGCTCCATCTACTTCAGTAGGCTCTCCATGCATAAACCCTTCTTTGTTACTCATGAAAGAGTGAAAACCGTTGTCATATACAATAACAGGAAGAGGGAAACCGATGTGGTGACCGTCTTTATCAACCATCAATGTGAAATCATGTGCATCCAACAAGTGATGATCGATGAACTCTTTGTTTTCTTTGCTCACTTTGTCTTTCTCTGAAAGCTCTTGAGCAGGAGCTGCCCCAGCAGTAGCCTCGCCGTGCTGTGCAGACACTAAGTTTAATACAAAAATACTGTAGAATAAAACTGCGAATTTCTTAAACATTGATAGGTTTTTTTCGTTGTGCAAAAATATGATATTTTTTCTAGTTTCAATAAATTATTTTACTGTTTTTTATCATGATTAATCAGCTTGATGGCATAGTATGTAAGCAGTGCTGTCAGGATAAAATAAGGTATAATGAAATGAAATTTATAGCCTGGAATCACTTCAAAGTTCAGTTTTTTTCTGATTAAGTACATCAAACCGAATTTTAAAAGAATCAAACCAATGACAGACAATCCTAAAAATTCCGGCACCACTCTATTGATTAAGATAATCATAGTGATCATCATCATAAACATGACACTTAGAAAAAGATAAAATTTAATGATCACGATCTCATCCAGGTGAAAAACAAATTTCCAAAGAGAAAAATGCACCAGGAACGTCAGAAAGAATAAAATGACAACAAGAATATTGGGATTGATTTTCATTCTAAATTTTAATTGACCGCAAAAATAGACTTTTTCTATCGTATTATGATAAGATTTGATATATATCATTTTTTCTTATCTATATAATATTACGTCCCGAACACTTTAGATATGCTAAAAATTCCTTATTTTTGCAAACCTATAATTTACAATCAATATGTTTAATAGTTTACAGGATAAATTAGACAAGGCATTACATAATATTTCCGGTAGAGGAAAAATTACCGAAATCAATGTAGCGGAAACCGTAAAGGAGATCCGTAGAGCATTGGTAGATGCCGACGTTAACTATAAAGTTGCAAAAGATCTTACTAAAAGAGTTCAGGATAAAGCATTAGGAGAGAACGTTCTTACTTCCCTTACTCCTGGACAGCTGATGACGAAAATCGTTCATGATGAATTGGTAGACCTGATGGGAGGTTCTCAGGAGGGAATCAATCTTTCAGGAAAGCCTTCAGTAATCCTTATTGCAGGTCTTCAGGGTTCTGGTAAGACTACATTCTCAGGAAAGCTTGCTAATTATTTACAAACAAAAAGAAATAAAAAACCTCTATTGGTAGCTTGTGACGTTTACCGTCCTGCTGCAATTGACCAGCTAAAAGTTTTGGGTGGACAAATCGGGGTTCCTGTTTTCACAGAAGAAGGTTCTACAAATCCTTCTACGATTGCTGAAAACGCAATTAGTTTTGCAAAATCAAACGGTCATGATGTTGTGATTGTGGATACAGCAGGTCGTTTGGCGATTGATGAGCAGATGATGAACGAAATTAAATCTGTTCATTACTTCATTAAGCCGGATGAAACGTTATTCGTTGTTGACTCAATGACAGGTCAGGATGCTGTGAATACGGCAAAAGCATTCAACGATGCTTTGAACTTTGATGGAGTTGTTTTAACAAAATTAGATGGTGATACTCGTGGTGGAGCGGCTTTAACGATTCGTTCTGTTGTTGAAAAACCAATCAAATTCATATCTACAGGAGAAAAAATGGAAGCTTTAGATCTTTTCTACCCAGAAAGGATGGCAGACAGAATCCTGGGAATGGGAGACGTTGTTTCCTTAGTAGAAAGAGCTCAGGAACAGTTTGACGAAGAAGAAGCTAAAAAACTTCACAAAAAAATCGCTAAAAACGAATTCGGTTTTGATGATTTCCTAAAGCAGATCAACCAGATCAAGAAAATGGGTAACATGAAGGACTTGATGGGAATGATTCCCGGCGTTGGAAAAGCGATCAAAGATGTAGAAATCAGTGATGATGCATTCAAACACATTGAAGCGATTATCTACTCTATGACTCCTGAAGAAAGAAGAAGACCTTCTATCATCAATACGCAGAGAAAAGGAAGAATTGCTAAAGGTGCCGGAAGAAAAGTAGAAGATGTGAATCAACTGATGAAACAATTCGATCAAATGGGTAAAATGATGAAGATGATGCAGGGGCCTCAAGGAAAGCAGATGATGCAGATGATGAGCAAAATGCCAAATATGCCTGGAATGGGCGGAATGGGAAAATAAAAAGACAAAATCATTCATAAAAAAACTCTCAGAATTTCTGAGAGTTTTTTGTTTTCATTCTGAATATGAGTTTACTTAAACTTATATCCCAACCCAAGCTGGAAGAAATTCATTTTCAGTTTTTCACCATCCACAGGGTTTTTAATCATATTCGTAAGACCAAAACTGTAGCGTGCATCTACAAACAATCCTTTATATACTTTGTAATCTGCTCCAAAGAACAATCCGAAATCTGTAGATTTTAAAGAGTCATCAAGGAACTTTTCTACATACCTCTCTCCTTCTTTGATTCCCGCAGGGTTTGTCATAACCGCATTCGGACCGCTCATTTCAAATTTCACTTTGTTATTGGTCCTAAAACTCACATATGGACCTGCATAAATTCCAAGTTCAGGTGTTGCATAATATCTTGCAGATACAGGGATTATAATTCTGTTCAGGTTCATCTTTTCAGTTATTGTAATACCAGGTAATGCAACCTCTGCCTTTCCTCCAAGATTAGCATATTCCAGCTCTCCCTGAATAGCAAACTTATTATTGAATTTATGTTCAACCAAACCTCCAACATAAAACCCAGACTTGGATTTTAAACCTCCTTCAATTCCTCCAAACTCAACATCGTTTTCATTAGAGTTCAGTTTTGATAAAGCGTAACCCGCTTTTACACCAAACGTAGTCTGTGCATTTAAACCTGCAAATAAAGCGATTGCAGACGCTAGTAAGATTTTTTTCATATTATCTTGTATTTAAATAGTTTTGGATAAAAAAAGTCCTGAGATTAACTCTCAGGACCCGTTTGTATACTTTATTTATTTTTCACGAATACATATTTAACTCCAAGAGTTACAGAAGCTAAGCTGATTCCTACTTTATAATCACCTGCTCTTCTGGCTCCGTCAATATCTCTTTTGTAACTATTATATCCAAACTCACCAATAGTAGCTTCTACTGACCAGTTTTTGCTTATGAAATAATCCAGACCCGGTCTGATATTAACACCTACATTGGTATAGCTGTTTTTTCTTGAAGAAGAAGGATCAAGGAAAGGATCTCCCGAGTAAATATAACTGTTTGCATCCAGTTTTTCCTTACCAAATTCTACAGGAACCTGCAGTTGTCCGAAGACAAATAATTTGTCAGATAAAGTCCAGTATTTTCTTACAAATGGAACGACTACAAATGCGTTATCTGTATCTTTAGTCTGTACCACATTACCTACACTATCATTTCCTATGTTGTTTTTTGTGACAGCACTCTTATACCCTATTCCTAACCCTACGGCTAAATTGGTAGTAACGAAGTAACCTGCTGTAGGAAGAATTCTGATAATATCGTCTTTTCTTTTGAATGCGGACTCATGACTTTCATTGTGAAAATACCCTACCTGTCCTGAAAGATAAGAAGTTCCTTTAGCGATCTGCGCGTTTGATAAACCGAAAAGCGCGACAGCGCCCATCAATGCGATTTTTTTCATGATTATTATATTAGTTTTTTTATAAAAAAAAGCCCTAAGAGTTCCTCAGGGCTTTCTTACTATATGTTTTGTTTATTATTTTGCAAATATATATTTAACTCCGAAAGTTACAGAAGATAAATTCAATCCGAAGTTATAGTTGTTTGTAGCATCACCATCTTTTGGCTTGTAGTTGCTATAACCGAACTCACCGATAGTAGCTTCGATAGACCAGTTCTTGTTTAAGAAATAATCTAAACCTGGCTTAACAGTAACACCAATTTTAGTGTATTTAGCTTCAGTAGAAGTAGAGTTTGTAACAACTGTATTTCCGTTAGTAGCTACAGAACTGTTTTCAGTTTCAGTTTTACCAAACTGCATTGGCACTGCTAATTGTCCGAAGAAATATAACTTGTCAGATAAAGTCCAGTATTTTCTTACGAATGGAGCAACAACAAAAGCAGGAGTTTTAACAACACCTTCGTTTACGATTGTAGTGTTTCCTAAAGTTGTAGTTGTAGTTAGGGTGTTTTTTTCAGTTTGGTAACCAACTCCTAATCCAATTGCTAAGTTAGTGTTCACGAAATATCCAACTGTAGGTAATACGTTGAAGTTTTCTTTTTTATCGTTACCGTTGTTAGATTCTACTTGAGAATAACCAACAGATCCAGATAAATATGTAGTTCCTTTTGCAATCTGAGCGTTAGATAAACCAAAAAGTGCAACAGCACCCGCTAATAATATTTTTTTCATTTTAAAAAATTTTAATACTTTCTGAGGGCAAATTTACAGTGGTCCCCACTAATATTAAAATTTGTTAATGTGATTAATATCATTGTTAAAATTTAGCGTTTTGTAAAAATAAATCATAGTTAAGAGAAGTTATTGAGTTTTTCACAATATTATGAATAAAAAAACTCCATTTTATTAATATGAGGCCAATATGTTTACTTTTTAAAATTTTCACTTTTTTTCTAAAACCCCATGGATTCTGGAAAAACGCTAAAATTAATTAACCTAAAATACTAATTTTAAAGTTATTAACTCTTAAAACTTAAACATCCGTTTATGGTTTGAGGTTGTTTTTACCTTTTCCTGATCGCTGTAAGGCCGTTATTTCAAAAATTCATGATAAAAGATCCGTACAGGTGGCTTATATTATATCAAAAAAAACTCCGGCCTTCGGCCGGAGTTTCAATATACAATTGCTTTCTTATTTCAAAAAGAAATTATAACCAATGTTAACAGCTCCTACATTCCAGCTGTAGCGTCCCCAACCTGGCAGGTCACGCTTGTTGCTGATTGACTGGTATCCGATGTACAATTCTCCTTTAGACATTTGATATCCAAATTTAGGCTGCGCATAGAAACCACCATCTACTCCATCTTTTGTAGAAATACCATATCCCAGATCCAATCCTACAAAGATAGGAGCACCTTTAAATTTATATTTCCCGGAAACAGCTACAGGAATAAAACCGAAATCATCAAAGTGATCTTTTCCGAAGAAGTGAGAATATCCTGTTGTTACCCCAAGGTCAAGACCTTTAGCAATATTCCACATATAAGCTGCATCTACTCCTAATGTAAATGAAGATACATCACTTGCATCAGACACAGGAACACCAATATGTCCGCCAATTTTAAAACCTTCCTGCGCTTGAGCAGCACCTCCTAAAAGTGCAAAAGCACCTAGTAATAATAGTTTTTTCATTTTTTTAGTAGCTTTAAATTACCCCGCAAAAGTACTAATTATTTCTATTATAGAGATAACATCGGCCTCTGATGTCAGTATAACGAAAAAAAGCAGGACAAAAATTGTCCTGCTTTTTTTTATTTCTAAATAAGGTTTTCAGAATTAGTTTCCTCCGAATTTGAAACCTACACCTAGCTGAGCAAAGCTGTTTTTTACAGTACCTCCGCTGTTGTCATTAGATAGGTTAGATACTCCTAAACTGTATCTCGCATCAAAGAAAAGTCCGTTTTCAAGCATATACTCTACTCCTAAGAAAGGTGCAAGGTTTAGTGACTTGATATCTTTTTTAATATCTACATCACCAGTATCTCCTTCCACTTCTATATCAAGAAAATCTGAACCAATAACTGTTTTTTGTTTAGCGGTAAGAATAATCCCTACGTTAAGACCTGCTGCTACAGAGAAACCTTCCGTAATAAAGTATTTTGCAGAAACCGGAACTAAAAGAGTCCCAAAAGTAAGTTTAGTTGATTCACCAAAATACACCCCTCCGGCATTTACTCCGTCTATTTTTTCTTTAGCTCCCAGTGGTGAGTATAGAACCTCTCCCTGAATAGCAAAGTTATCATTGAATTTGTACTCAGCCATCCCACCAATATAGAAGGTATATTTCGGAGACATTTTTCTCCCCTCAAGATCATCCTGCTTATCGTCCAGTTTAATAGTTGACATTGCGAGACCAGCTTTTGGACCAAATCGAAATTCTTGTGCGTTTGCAGAAATTCCCATAACAGCGACCGCTGCAACAAGTAGAAGTTTTTTCATGTTTAGTTAGTTTTTTAAATTAAATAGGTGGCAAAAATAGTCTTTTTTTTCAAATATGAAAATTGTAACGCTTTTTATTACTGGAATTAAGAAAAATATAATATTTTAATTTTTAACCTTAAAAACTTAATTTATTAAATTTAAAACCTATCCCAATCTGAAGAGAGCTGCTTTTAAGCGTATTATACCCCTCTCCATTACTATTTTTTGCAATATCAGATACTCCGAAGATATAACGCCCGTCTATGAATATTTTTTTACTCAAATGAAACTCTACTCCCAAGAAAGGGTTTACTTCAAAGATTTTTACTTTTTTCTTAATATCCTCAGTCTCTCTCAATAAGTTTAGATATAATTCAAATCCGTCTTTACCATTGGTCCTGTATTTGCTTTCTGCTGCTACAACAAAAGCCATATTGACGCCTGCATTAACATTAAATTTTTCATTGAAATAATATTTAGCCATCAAAGGAATATTTAGTTTTCCAAGAGAAATAGCATTTACAATAGTATAATCACTAAATTCATCTTCTTGGTAACCCCAGCTATTTCTTCCGCCAGCTCTCGCAAATCCCAACTCGGCTTGTAAAGCAAAATTCTGATTTAATTTATGTTCGAGGAAGATAGCAACATGTGCCGTTATCATGCCTTTAGATGAAAAATCGAAATCAGAATCGGCGTAGTCCGTCTTTAAAGTAGAACGTCCAACTCCGGCTCTGATCCCGACTGTATTTTTTTGAGCATTTAAGCTTATTCCTATTAAAGAAATTAATGAGACCGATAAAAGTTTTTTCATGGTTAAGTTTAAAATTTCCTGCGAATATATTCCCAATTTTTCAGGATTGATCGGATACATTTTAAATTTTACCTAAATGTAACTTTCTGGCAACAAAAAATTAATCGTTTCTCTGTCTCTTATCTTCGTCGTTATAGGCAATAATAATTTTCTTTACCACAGGGTGTCGCACAACATCTTCTTCCGTTAAGTGTACAAATCCTATTTCTTTTACATCTTTCAGGATTCTCATGGCTTCTCTTAATCCGGATTGTTGTTTTGGTGGCAAATCGACCTGGGTAGGATCTCCTGTGATAATAAATTTCGCATTCATTCCCATTCTGGTTAAGAACATTTTCATCTGAGAATGGGTTGTATTCTGGGCTTCATCTAAAATTACAAAAGCATCATCCAGCGTTCTTCCTCTCATGAAAGCCAATGGTGCCACCTCAATCACTTTTTTCTCCATGAATCCTTCCAGTTTCTCATGAGGAATCATATCACGAAGCGCATCATATAAAGGCTGTAAATAAGGATCCAGCTTTTCTTTAAGGTCACCAGGAAGGAATCCCAGACTCTCTCCTGCTTCTACAGCCGGCCTTGTCAGGACAATTCTTTTCACCTCTTTATCTCTTAGAGCTCTTGCAGCCAATGCCACACTGGTATATGTCTTTCCGGTTCCGGCAGGACCAATGGCGAAAACCATATCCTTTTTCTCCGTTTCTTTTACCAGTTTTTTAAGATTGGTTGTTTTAGCCTTAATGACTTTTCCGTTTACTCCTTTTACAATAATATCCTGATCGAAAACCAGTTGTTTCTCGTTTTCATCTTTAATATTCAATATATTTTCAACGTCTTTCAGTCCTATTGAATTATTTTTTGAGATAAAACTGACAATATCCTCCAGCTTTTGTTTTAGTATGTCTAAAGCTTCCTTATTTCCCATGGCAAAGATGAAATGATCTCTTCCTGTAATTTTAATGGTTGGAAAGCTTGATTTTAATAAGTTGAAATATTGGTTATTAACTCCATAGAAGATTTTCGCATCGATATCTTCCAAATCATATGTCAATTCAAACATGCAGTATTTTTATTTTTAGATTTTAAAATTAAAGCTTTTTTTCAAATTTTTATCAAATTCTTTTCAACAATCTTTCGGGCTTTCTTTTTATTTTAAATAACTTTGCAATACTACACTATTCTATAAATTGCTCATGTCAATTATTACCCTTACTTCGGATTTCGGAAATTTAGATTACAGAGTTGCCGCTGTGAAAGGCAAGATTCTGTCTCTAAACCCTGAGGTTAATATTATTGATATAACCCACGACATCCAGGCATTCAACCTTATACAGACTTCGTATATTGTAAGAAATGCTTATAAATATTTTCCAAAAGGAAGCATTCACATCATTTCTGTGGACAGCTTTTACAACAAATCAAGAAAGAATATCATTTATAAAGCCGATGGATCCTACTTTCTGGCGGCAGACAATGGTCTTTTAAGCCTTATATTTTTCGATATTAAACCCGAAGCGATCTATGAGCTTACGCTAAATAATCGTTTTGATGATATCATCGATTTTACTTCTACAGACATCTTTGTTCCTGCAGCAGTACATCTTGCCAATGGCGGACTGCCTGAAGTAATAGGACGAAAAATAAGTACAGCCAAACAGCTGATGTTCCCAAGAGCGGTTTATAATGAATCTGAGGGTATGGTTATTGGCGAAGTGACCTATATTGATAATTTCGGAAATATAATCTCAAATATCAACAAAGATTTTTTCGAAAACATTAGTAAAGGCTATGACAATTTCACCATAAAATTCAGGAATTTAAGTCTTTCAAGGATATTTTCCAGCCATACGGAGCTTGTTTCAGATTGGGAAAGGGAGACCGAATTTCATGGGCAGTCGGCTGCTATTTTCAATGATAGTCAATTATTGGAGCTTACCATCTACAAAGGAAGCAAGAAAAACGGCGCCAAAAGCCTGTTTGGATTGAATGTAGGCGAAAATATTTATATTGAATTCAGCTAAGATTATATATTTCATAAAAAAACCGATTTTTTTTATATATTTGTCAAAATCTAAAAATCAAAAATGGCAGAATACAAATTATTGCTTCCTTCCATGGGAGAAGGTGTTATGGAAGCGACAATTATCACTTGGTTATTCAATGAAGGTGATAACGTAAAGGAGGATGACTCCGTAGTAGAAATTGCAACAGATAAAGTAGATTCAGACGTTCCGACACCAGTTTCGGGGAAAATTGTAAAAATTTTAAAGCAAAAAGATGAAGTTGCAAAAGTAGGTGAAGCCATTGCTATTTTAGAAATTGAAGGAGAAGGCGCAGCTTCAGAAGAAGTAAAAACTGAAACTCCGGCAGCTACTCCGGATGCAGACACTTTAAAAGCGATTGAAGAGCCTTTACAAACAACAATTGCTTCAAGCGTAGAATTCTCAGGAGACCTTTATTTATCTCCACTTGTAAAATCTATCGCACAACAGGAAAAAATTTCTGAAACTGAACTGAAATCCATCAAAGGAAGCGGTTTAGAAGGAAGAATTACAAAAGAAGATATATTAGCATATGTTGCCAACAGAGGAAGCCAGCCAGTTCAGCAGGCAGCTCCGGTACAGGCAGCATCTACTCCAAAACCAGCAGTATCTGCTCCGGCAGCTACGATCCCTGTAAATGCAGGTGATGAGATCATTCCAATGGACAGAATGAGAAAGATCATCGCAGAAAACATGGTAAAAGCAAAACAAATAGCTCCACACGTTACTTCTTTCATCGAAACAGACGTTACCAACGTTGTGAAATGGAGAAATAAAAACAAAGCAGTATTTGAAAAGCGCGAAGGTGAGAAATTGACTTTCATGCCGATTTTCGTAAAAGCTGTAGTGAAAGCAATTCAGGATTTCCCAATGATCAATGTTTCTATCAACGGTGAAAACATCATCAAAAAGAAAAACATTAACATTGGTATGGCGACTGCCCTTCCGGACGGAAACCTTATTGTTCCTGTTATCAAAAATGCTGATCAGCTATCACTTTCAGGTCTTGCAAAAGCAATCAATGATTTAGCTTACAGAGCAAGAAACAAGAAATTAAGACCAGAAGACACTCAGGGTGCCACTTATACAATTTCTAACGTAGGAAGCTTTGGAAACCTTATGGGAACTCCTATCATTCCTCAGCCTCAGGTAGCTATTTTAGCTATCGGAGCTATCGTTAAGAAACCTGCAGTTCTTGAAACAGCTGATGGTGATGTCATTGCAATCAGAAACTTAATGTTCATGTCTCACTCTTATGACCACAGAGTAGTAGACGGTTCTTTAGGAGGAATGATGCTGAAGCATGTTCACGATTACCTTCAAAACTGGGATCTGAATACAGAAATATAAGTAATGAATAATTAGCAATAAGTAATTTTGCTGATTTTAAATACTAAACCTTCGATCTAATCGGAGGTTTTTTTGTTTTTAGCAGTCAAACTTTACAGAATATCAAAAGATTAAACAACATAAAACATCAATTATAAATAATCAAATAAAAAGCTGTTTATTTATCAAATCATCAATAAAATAAACACAATTACACATTATCACAACTTATTTTGAAATTAGATTTATTAGCATTATTTTTAAACAAATAAATATTCAATAATGGATCTGGATTACAGAAAGGATGACATGACAAAATTTTCTGCCTTCACTGAGCAGGATGAAAAGCTCATTACTGAAGTTTACGATCAGCTTTCTATAGATTATGATATTTCAGTGATTGATATTGAAGACTCTCCTTATGAGCAATTCAGTTCACATGCTATGTATCCACTATTCATCCCTCAAATCTGTTACCGGGTAAAAGACAGAAATAATAACAGTTCTTTCTACCTTTTTGTTGTCAGTAAAGTTGGGGTTACATCAAGAGGAGGTCGTCTAGGTCGTAAATTTGACACCATTCAACTTTGGGGATTAAAAAAACTTGAAGAAGACTTTGGGTATATTTCCATTAACAAGAAGAGATTAATGGATAAAATTGCAGGGATCTTCAGCAGTTTTAATATCAATTTTAAAGATCATGATTTTAAAGATTTCTATGTTTTAGGAAGTGATCAATTTAAAACCATGAATTTTCTAACCCCTAAAAGAAAAGCATCTATAAAAACTTTTCCGAATGAAAACTTTAAACTTGAAGTGAAAAATAATATTTTAAGCTTCGGTTTACCGGAAATACTTACGATTGGAAACGCTGAAATCATCTCAAAGTTTTTAAACGAAATATAATTTCCAAAATTTTACCGTAATTTCATCCCACAAAACAGACAAATGCTGAAAATTTTCATCCTGATACGGAAATCTATCAAAAATTCCTTTGACAATATCCGGAACGAACAGCTGAAGTACAACCTGCTTCAAGCCATTCCTTTTTGGATAGGTTCTGTGATTACAGGTTTTTTTGCCGTCATGTATGCACAGGTATTTGCCTGGGGTGAACATCTCATGAATTTTATTTTTGACTGGCATGCGTGGATGATTTTCATCATTGCACCCATAGGATTTGTACTTTCCTGGTGGCTGGTGAAAGAATTTGCTCCCAATGCCAAAGGAAGCGGTATTCCACAGGTAATGGCTGCAGTAGAACTCGCCAACCCGAAAGAACACCACAAGATCAGAAATCTTCTGAGTATTAAAATTATTTTTTTCAAAATTCTATCCTCTGTCATTTTGGTTATCGGAGGAGGCGCTGTAGGACGCGAAGGGCCTACCATTCAGATTGCGGGTTCTGTTTTCAGAAAAGTCAACGAATATCTTCCCGAATGGTGGCCGAAGATTTCCAAGAAAAATATGATTATGACAGGAGCTGCCGCCGGACTTGCAGCAGCATTCAACACTCCTTTGGGCGGTATTGTTTTCGCTGTGGAAGAACTATCAAAAACCCATATCAATTATTTTAAAACAGCTTTGTTTACAGCGGTAATTATTGCCGGCCTTACAGCGCAAACACTGGCTGGATCTTATTTATACCTGGGATACCCGAAGACGAATGATGTTTCTTTAATGGTAATGTTCCCCATTGTACTTGTTGCTGCAACTGCAGGTATTCTTGCCAGTCAGCTTTCTGTTGCTATGCTTAAAATCAACAGCTGGAAAAAGAATACACTGAAAACCGATAAAGCCAATGTGATATTCCTGATCATTTGTGCTTTAATTATAGCTTCAATTGCTTATTTCATCAACAGGGAAATTCTGGGCTCCGGAAAAGAAATTATGGAGCGGGTTCTTTTCACAAAAGATAAGCATGAAGACTGGTATGTTCCAATTCTGAGAATGCTTGGCCCTGCCCTTTCTTTTACTTCCGGGGGTGCAGGTGGAATTTTTGCCCCTGCTCTCACTGCAGGAGCAAGTATTGGCTCTGTTATTTCAGGGGCAATTCATTTGTCTCCCAACGAAACCAATGTCGTTATTCTGGCCGGAATGGTAGCTTTTCTTACAGGAATTACCAGAGCGCCGTTTACTTCGGCTATTATCGTTCTGGAAATGACCGACAGACACTCATTGATCTTCCACCTGATGCTGGCGGGAATGGTTTCTTCTATTGCCTCTATTTTAGTAAGCAGACATTCATTATACGATGTATTGAAGGTGAATTTCCTGACAGAATTGAGACAGAAGGATTAGTTGGAGAATGCTCAGCTGAAGGTTGATGGCTTTTAAAAGCATGTTATTGAAAATAGCTTTTAAATATAATCTTAGGCAATGGCCTCAAAACATTAAACTTTAAACTCCAGACCATCAGTACTCAACTATTTCACGAATCCTCTTGCATATAAGAAATATATTCTCTAATTTTGCACCTCGAAATAATTAACAAATTCATTTAACATTATGAACAATTACGAAACTGTTTTCATTTTAACTCCCGTTCTATCTGAGTCACAGGTAGAGGAAGCAGTGAACAAGTATGTAGATCTTATCAAAGAAAAGAACTGCGAAATCGTTGCTAAAGAAAACTGGGGACTAAAAAAATTAGCTTACCCTATCCAATTGAAAAAGAATGGGTTCTATACTCTAATCGAATTCAAAGGAGAAGGTACTATAGTAGCTGATTTAGAATTAGCATTTAAGCGTGACGAAAGAGTAATCCGTTACCTTACTACAAAACTTGACAAGCATGCTGTTGAGTACGCTATAACTAGAAGAACTAAAGTAAAAGCGGCTAAAGCTTAATTATTAACCCTATTTTTTAAAAAGACAAGACATGGCAATAGATGAAATGGCTAAACAAGCCTCAGCTGGAGGAGAATCAGAAGTAAAATTCCTTACTCCACTTGATATCAATACAAAATCTGAAAAGAAATATTGTAGATTCAAAAAATACGGAATTAAGCACGTAGATTACAAAGATGCTGACTTCTTATTACAATTTGTAAACGAGCAAGGTAAAATTTTACCAAGAAGATACACTGGAACTTCTTTAAAGTACCAGAGAAAAGTTTCTGCTGCTATCAAAAGAGCAAGACACCTTTCTTTACTACCTTACGTAGCTGACTTATTGAAATAAGACAAAAAATAAATAAAAGAAGAGGGCAACCTCTTCTTTTGTTGCTGAATAAATAATTAATTCTAACTTGATTTTAGATCACTCTAAAATCTAAAAAAAGGACAACAACAATGGATATCATCCTAAAACAAGACGTAGAAAACTTAGGACTTGAGTTTGATACAGTAAGCGTAAAGCCTGGTTATGCTAGAAACTTCTTACTTCCTAAAGGAATCGCTCTTTTAGCTACACCTAAAAACAAAGCAGCTCTAGAAGCTACTTTAGAAGCTAGAAAAGAAGAAGAAGCTAAATTAATCGCTGCTGCTAACGCTGTAGTAGATCAATTGAAGAAAACTTCTATCACTATTCCTGCAAAAGTAGGTTCTGGTGATAAATTATTCGGATCTATCAACAATGCAGATCTTTCTGCTGCTCTAGCTAAAGCTGGAGTTTCTGTAGAGAAGAAATACATCAAAATCCCAGGGAACACTATTAAGAGAACTGGTAAAGTAACAGCAAACATCAGATTACACAGAAACGTTGAGTACAATTTCGAATTCGATATCGTATCTGACGCTCCGGTTGTAGCTGCTCCTGCTGCTAAAAAGGAAGAAGTTAAATCTGAAGAAGCTTAATTTAAGCAACTGAGATTTTCTCACCATACAGACCACTTCAATTTATTGGAGTGGTTTTTTGTTTGTATGATGTGGAAAGTCTACACCTTGATAGAGCCGATTCTTAACTACCCCGTCTTTTTGCTTTGCAAAAATCCACCCCTTCAGAGAAGAGGAATTCAGGGAATCCTTACTCATATTATTCCTGATTGATTGCTTTCTTATTTAAACATGTATAAGTCCAAGTAAGACTGTACAGTGAAAAAAACACAAGCCTCATACTCCGCATCCCGAATCTCGAAACCCTCAAACACTTCTACTTATTCCCTCTCAGTTTCTGCTGATATTCCGTAGGAGCAATACCAATTACTTTTTTGAAAATATTACTGAAAGACGACAGACTGTTGTACCCTACCATCATTGCTATTTCGTACATATTGTATTTTTCTTCCAGCATCAGCTCCAGAGAACGTGTAATTCGTAATGCTCGTAGAAAACGAACGTAATTCATCCCCAAAATCTCTTTGAATTTCCTCGAAAGAGTTCTTGTACTCATTCCGAATTCTTTTGCCGTAGATTCAATGGTAAGAGGCTTTTCAAGGTTAGCATGAATGTATCTTGCAATCTTCAGCAGTGTTTCATCTTTTGGAAAAGGATGCTGTATTGGAAATGCCAGATGCTTATTCTTTTTCTCCTGTAAAACACCCTTTAGAGCTTTGAGAAAATAATATTTAGAACCATCATTTTTTGTAATTTTCCCATCCCAATCTTTGGTGTAAAAAATCATCTCCCGAAGTAAGTTATTGACGGAATAAATATTAATTTCATCAAAAAAGCCATTTTCATTTTCTTCTTTCTTAAAATAAAAATTATATAAATCCACTTTCGGGCTGGTAGAAAAAATGTAGTGAGGCGTCCCGGCAGGAATCCACATAAAGCATCTTGCAGGAAGGTACCAGTGCCTCTGATCTGTAAAAACATGTACAATCCCTCCTTCTGCGTATACTAATTGTGCAGAACTGTGGTAATGAATTTCCGTTGTCACATTGCCTGTGAGGACATGATAGATATAAAATTCGGCATCTTCTTCTTCTACTGCTTTGAAATGGCTGTCATTCATGAAATAAAGATAAGAAGAATTTTCAAATTGGCGTAAATGAACAAATCTTTTTCTGTTTTCACAAATAGGGTCGGATACATGTCATCGTACCTTTGCTGAATCAAAATCATTTTAGCAAAAATCCTTTAATTAATTTATGAATATCATATTTAACGCATGCCGATATCTGTGCATCGCGTTGTGCTTATTATTGAGCAACTTTTTACATTCACAGATGATCGATTACCAACATCTTGGCTTACAGCAGGCCCTAGAGATTGGGTTGAAAAACAACAAAAACATACAGATAAGTCATCTAAAACAGGAAATGTCCGCTACCAAAGAGAAAGATCTCAAAATGGAAAAGCTTCCTGACATTGAATTTCATACCAGCTACACCCAGGTAACCAATCTGTATCAGCATCAGAATGGCGTATTTAACAAAGCAACAAAGTATGATGCCATCAATGGCATGTATGACTTTACATTATCTGCTTCAATTCCGGTGTACATGGGTGGCAAAATAAAGAACACGGAAAAGAAAGCAGCTATTGATACTGAAATTTCCGTTTTAAGAACACACTTAGACGAGAGACAGCTTACCATGGAAATCATTACGGCTTTTCTGCAGATCCATCATTTAAAGGAACAGCAGAGCCTTATTAATGATAAAATGAAAGAAGATTCTGTCAACATCAAACAGGTAAAAGCTCTTAAAGTCAACGGTGTCGTAACAGTAAATGAAGTATTGAGAACTTCCCTTCAGCTTTCCAATCATAAAATGAGCTGGACGGAACTGGATAACGATATTCAGATTGCAGAGCATAAGCTGAAAACTATTCTTTCCTTACCAGAAAATCAGGAAATGCATGTGAATACAGAAGATCTTATTTCGGACAATGCAGCAATTCCTTATGTTGATGAATTGACGGAAATAGCTTTAAACAAAAATGAATCTGTTGATATCACTCACAAAAACCTTTCACTGAAGGAATTGGATCAAAAAATCATCAAAGCAAATTATTTACCCAAAATTACAGCAGGCGGAGAATATTTTTTAAAGTATCCGAATATGATGTTTTTTCCTCCTGAACCTTACGCATATCGTCTGGGAATGATAGGTGTAAATCTTACCTATCCTATCGAAAATCTGTATAAGAATAAATACAAAATGCAGGAAGCACGGGAAAATATAGACCTTGCTAAGCTTCAGATTGAGGAAAATGAGGAAAAAATAAGACACAATGTGTATGAGGCTTATAAAAAATTTGAAGAAACAGACCAGAAAGTGAAAATTGCAGAGGAAGCGATTGATCAGGCGAAAGAAAACTATCGGATTGTAAGAACAAAGTATGCGAACAAGCTAAGCCTTATCACTGAACTGATAGATGCTGACAATACTTATCTGGAGGCAGAATCTAATCTTATTTCCGTAAAAATAAACAGACAACTTAAATATTATCAACTCCAATATACGATTGGAAACTTATAAAAACTATGGCACAGAAACAACTGACACAAAAGGAAAAAAGAATCAACAAATCCATTACTCTACTGGCCTGGATCCTGATCATCAGCGGAATTACAGGGATGGTCAGTTTCTATCTTTTTTCAAGAAAGAATGTCACGACCAATGATGCACAGATCGAACAATATATCACGCCAGTATCCAGCAAGGTTTCCGGGTTTATCAAAGCGATAAAATTTAATGAAAATCAATTTGTACATAAAGGGGATACTTTAATCATCATAGACAACAGAGAGTTTGTGAATCAGGTGCAAATGGCTAAAGCCAATCTCCATGCCAATACAGCTACCATCAGCACTATTGAAAGCGGTGTCAATACCAAAGAAAGCGACACAAAGATCATTGATGCCAAAATTGCTTCTGCAAGAATTGATATCTGGAGAACAGAACAGGATTATAAAAGATATAAAAATTTACTAACCGAAGATGCGGCTACCGAACAGGAATTTGAGAATGTAAAAGCTTCATATGAACAGTCAAAAGCGAATCTTCTGGCATTGGAACAGCAAAAAAATGCAGTAAAAGCCGGAGCTAATGAACAACAGACAAAGGTTGCTCCTGTTAAAAGCCAGATTCAGCAGAGTTCTGCGAGTCTGAGTAATGCTAAACTTTATCTTTCTTATACTGTGATTACTGCTCCCTATGATGGATGGGTTGGGAAAAAGACTATTCAGGAAGGTCAATTGATTAAAGAAGGTCAGGCCCTGATACAGATGGTTAGCAAAGAAAAATGGATCATCGCTAATTATAAAGAAACACAGCTTGGGCAGATTGATCAGAACCAGGAAGTCATCATTACTGCAGATGCGTATCCCGATGTGGAATTTAAAGGAAAAATACTTTCTGTTTCTCCTGCATCAGGATCACAATTTTCTTTGGTAAAACCGGATAACGCCACCGGAAATTTTGTGAAAATTGAACAGAGATTCCCTGTGAAAATTATTCTTGATAACAATAAAGACAACGAAAAACTGCTTTCCGGGATGAATGTTCTGGTGAGTGCGAAGAAGATATAAGTTTGAGTGTGGGAGGGTTTTAGAGTTTTAGAGTTTTAGAGTTTTAGAGTTTTAGAGTTTTAGAGTTTTAGAGTTTTAGAGTGCAAAATTACCTTCCAATCAATACATTTTCAGACTTTACAATTAAATTATTTTTTTAGCGAAAAGACAGGACTGCAACATAGCGAATCTGCAAATTTTTTCTTAAGCATATTTGCCATTTTACCTTTTACTTTTACACCTTGTATTTTTGTCTTTTCGCATTTTTAAATTCAGGCACAATCGCGAATTTGCTTATCTGCCTTTTCAGCATTCTTCAATTAATGCTTTCAAAAAATTATGCAACACAATACAGTTTATCATAAATGGGTACCACAATGGCTGAAACTGCCGCTTCTTATACTGGCATTGTTTCCCCACCTGATGTTGTTGTCGCTTTTGCATTCAAACAGCGCCTTCACTTCTTCTTTTATGGATGTCGATTCAGATGACATTCAGTATTTAATGATTTTGATGTATGGGACATTTGTGGTTACCCTTTTAGTTATACAAAGATTTATGGCTTATTTCAGCGTGAAGTATTACGTACTGCTGATGGCCTCTATTTCTGTTATTATTCTTTACATTTTATCAGTAACTCATGATTATCATGTTATTTTGGTGATCCGGTTTTTAGAAGGGATTTTCGGATTGCTGGAAGGAGCTATTTTCCTTCCTCTGATTATTGCCGAACTAAAAACAAGACATGCCAAAGTGGTAGCTTACCTTTTTATGTATACCATCATGCTGACAGGAGGAACAATAACCACTTCCCTGTTGAAATCAAGTATTGAAAACTATGACTTCCAGCATATGATCCTGATGATGGCCTACTTTCATGTATTCGTACTGGTTATTGGTATTGCTTTATTCAACAGAAACAGGTTCTTTCCTAAAAAGCCTTTGTATCAACTGGATATTACCAGCTGGTTTTTACTTTGGGTATGTCTGCAGGCTGGCGGTTATGCTATTATTTACGGAAAAAGATTAATGTGGTTGGAATCAGATACCATCATCATGTGCCTGTTTATATTTCTGCTTTCAGGAGGATTATTTATGCTTAAACAAAGAAATTCCAGAAGACCGCTGTTCCATTTTGAAGTTTTCAGTTCAAAAAATGTGATCGCCGGAATGATCCTGTTTTTTATCTTTTATCTGATCCGATCCGGATTGAATAATGTATACAGCATCATGGCCACCGTGTGGAAATGGCCTTGGGATTATATTGTAAACATCCAGTACTGGAATGTGGCAGGAACTCTTTTGGGGATATTATTATCAGGAATCTGCCTGGTTCGGGGAGTTTCATCGAGAATTGTTTTCTTTACAGGATTTCTTTTACTTGCCATCGACTGCGCATGGTTTACCTACACTTTTTATCCGGACACTACCCTTTCCACGATTTGTCCGCCCTTATTTCTGCAAGGAGTTGCTCAGGGATTATTATTTACGCCACTTGTTTTCTTTTTGATTTCAGCAACACCGGAAGAATATGTTGCCAATGCTACAGCTTTAGGGACAACAACCCGTTTCTGGACAACGGCTATCGGGTATGCACTTATGCAGAATCTCATGCTTTTTTTAACCTTAAAACATTCTGATACACTTAGTGCCAATTTTACAGACACCAATCCTGTTTTCTACAGTCAGTGGACTCAACTTTTCGGGGCCAATATTTCAAAACTGTCTGTGAATGATTCTTTATCTATGACAGCAGGAGCTTTTAAAGCTAAAATCACCGCCCAATCTATTCTTCTGTCTAATATGGAAATCTTTACAGGGCTATTCTGGCTGGCATTTATTACTGCGCTTTGCTTACTGCTTTATCATCCTGCAAAAATAGCTGTGAGAAATATAATGTAAAGAAGCTTGAGTTTATAAACTCTCAAATAACAGACAAACTCGGATAAGAAAGTTTCTTAAACGCCAGGAATACGCTAAGGGTATAAAAATTATATGAATATTTTACGTTTGCAAAGACATTTCATTTACCTATGTACACAATGAATGAACTCTGCTAAGTGTCAACACCTCTGCGAGCATAATTTCTCATTTTACAGTCAAATCTATTATGATCTTTGCGTTAAACTCAAATTAAGTAATAGCTAAAAGGCTCTTTAACTAAAGTTAATAATGATAAGCTCTCATTAAAATAACAGTATTTCTCAAATTTCAAGAAGTTTCCTTTTTCTACCGATTATCTTCAATTTTATATCTCCATTTCTCATCCACTTTGGCCGGTTTATTGTTCGTATTTTTCAGGCAGCAATATTGCATAAAGCACTACGTTTAATACAAAAGCTTACGAATGGAAATTGAAAGAATTTTACTGAGCCAAAGAGATTTTTTTAAAACACAGCAAACCAAAAGTCCCACTTTTCGGAAAATGTATCTTGAAAAGCTTAAAAACCTTATTATTTCTAATGAAAACATACTGTATGAAGCAATTAGCAAAGATTTTGGAAAATCTAAATTTGATACATTTACAACAGAATTATCTTTCATCCTGAATGATATTGACTATTACCTCAAGAATTTAAAATCTCTTTCCAAACCTAAGAAAGTAAGCACCAATCTTGTCAATCAATTGGGAAACAGCAAAATGTATGCTGATCCACTCGGCTGTATTTTAGTGATCGGAGCCTGGAATTATCCTTACCAATTGTCACTTTCACCCATTATTGCTGCAATGGCTGCCGGAAACTGCTGTATTCTTAAGCCTAGCGAAATCGCTGAAAATACCATGAAAGCGATGGCATCTATCATCAATGAAAATTTCCCACCTGAATATTTATATGTTTATGAAGGAGGTATTGAAGAAACAACTTCTCTTTTACAATTAAGATTGGACAAAATATTTTTTACAGGAAGTACAAAGGTCGGAAAGATTGTTTACAAAGCGGCAGCAGAACACCTTACTCCCGTAACCCTTGAGCTGGGCGGAAAATCTCCGGCTATCATCACCAAAAATGCCCATCTTGAGATAGCAGCTAAGAGAATTGTGTGGGGAAAGTTCCTCAATGCCGGACAAACCTGTGTAGCTCCAGATTATCTTTTGGTAGAAGAAACCATTCAGGAGCAGTTTTTGGAAATGCTTAGGAAATACATCAAAGAATTCAGATATGATCAGGATTCTGAACAGTATACAAGAATCATTAATCAACGAAATTTCCAACGCCTTGTGCGCCTTATTGATAAAGAAAAAATCTATTCCGGAGGGCATTTTGATGAGGAAAAACTGTACATTGAACCTACTATTCTGAACCATATAGACTGGAATGACGAAATTATGCAGGAAGAAATTTTCGGTCCTCTCCTGCCTGTCGTCAGTTTTCAGAATTACAATGCTGCACTCAATTCTATTGCAGAGCTTGAAAAACCTCTCGCTGCTTATCTTTTTACCAATAATTCTGAAGAGAAAGAGATGTTTACGCGGAAACTGTCATTCGGCGGCGGCTGTATTAATGATACGGTGATGCACTTAAGCAATGACAACCTGCCATTTGGAGGAGTGGGAAGTTCAGGAATAGGAAATTATCATGGAAAATATGGTTTTGAAACCTTCTCACATCAAAAAGCAATTCTTGAAAAGGCTACCTGGGGTGAACCCAACATTAAATATCCACCTTATTCTGAAAAAAAATTAAGCTGGATCAAAAAATTACTGTAATACTCACTAAAAATAAAAAACTGCTTCAAAAATAAAGCAGTTTTTTAAAATTTTATCCCTTTTTAGGAGCCCAGGTAGTAAAGAACTCTTTTACTTTTTCTTTGCTGTACCCTTTTCCTTCTTCCAGAACATCACTTTGTTGAACCTTGATCATTTTCCCTTCTTTATCTAAAATAATAAAAACCGGATAACCAAATTTCTCACCCGGATTCCCATACTGGGCAAAAACCTTTTCATTCTTATTGTCCGGAGAAAAGTTCAGATGATAGTAGACATAGTTCTTATCTACTATTTCCTTCAATTCAGGAGTAGTCTGTACATAATTATTAAAACGAAGACACCAGATACACCAGTTTCCACCAGCCTGGATCATTACATTCTTACCTTCTTTCTTAGCCTGAGCTACCAATTTATTAATATCAGCCTCTGCATCTGCTTTTGGATCATATGGTTTAGGAAGTTTAGCTTTTTCTTCAGCAGCTTCTTTCTTTGCATCTAACTCTTTCTGCTCAGTAGGAACTATAAGAGCTGTTTTTTGCTTTCCTTTATCTGGCGTATTTTTTACATCCTGTGAAAAAGCAAGAGTGCTTAATCCAAGAAAAGCGAAAATTATCAATTTTTTCATAATATAAAAGTAAAAAAATATTATATATCCCTCTGCAAAAATAGAACCATAATTTTATTATTACTAAATTTGCGTGTTTTATGAATTTCTTAATCAAAATATTATACTTAGTCTCTAAGCTTCCGCTTAAAATATTATATATTTTTTCGGATGTCATCTTCTTCCTGAATTATTATCTGGTAGGATACAGAAAAGAGGTAATCACCCAAAATCTGAGAAAATCTTTCCCTGATAAATCGGAAGAGGAAATTAAAGAGATCCGAAAAAAATTCTACCTTAATTTTTCAGATTATCTGGTAGAAACTATCAAATCTTTCAGCATTTCTGAAACTGAAGCCAGGGTGAGAATGCAGCACATCAATCAGGAGCTGTTTCATGACGCTAAAAAGGAAGGTAAAAACATTATCCTTCTGGCTGGGCATGTCTTCAATTGGGAGTGGATCAATGCATTGGCAAAGATTGTTCCCCAGGCACATTGCCATCCTGTATACAGAAAGGTAAATAATGACTTTTGGGAGAATCAGATGAGAAAAGTCCGTAATAAATTCGGAAATGAAGCTCTGGAAGCCAATGAAGTGATTCTGAATATTTTCAGATCTAAAAATAATGGAGATTCTGCCTATATGTTTGTGGCTGACCAAACTCCTCACCACGCTCATGTCACTTACGGATTAGAATTTTTGAATCAACGGACGCCCGCTTTTATAGGATATGATAAATTAGCGACAAGAATGGATCTTGTTATTATCTATTGTGAAATGAAGAAGGTGAAACGTGGTTATTATCAGGTAAATTATCACAGAATATATCCTGATGGTGAAAAGTTCACTGAAAATGAAGTTGTAAGAAAATTTCATAAATTATTGGAAAACACATTACACAAAAATCCAGACAACTACCTTTGGTCACACAGAAAATGGAAATATCAGGACGCTATCAAAAATTTTGATTCTGAAAAAAAATAGATTGACATGCAGAAAAAACTGGCAGTTGCCATCTTAAACTGGAACGGCAAAAATTGGCTTGAAAAATTTCTTCCGGGTGTGGTTCAATTTTCTCAGAATGCGGATATTTTTGTTATTGACAATCTTTCTACAGATGATTCCATAGAGTTTCTCCAAAAGAACTTCCCCACAGTAAACGTTATTAAAAACGATAAAAACTATGGATTTGCAGGTGGTTATAATGAAGGATTGAAAGCCATCCAAAATGAATATTACTGCCTTCTCAATTCTGATGTGGAAGTTACTGAGAACTGGATAGAACCTGCACTGAAATTATTGGAAAAAAATCCTTCCATTTCAGCAGTACAGCCTAAAGTATTATCTTATCATAATAGAACCTATTTTGAATTTGCAGGAGCTGCCGGCGGATTGATTGACAACCTTGGATATCCTTATTGCAGAGGAAGAGTTTTTGATGATCTGGAAGAAGATAAAGGCCAGTATAATGATGTAACAGAAATCTTCTGGGCATCAGGATGCTGTTTTTTCATCCGTTCAAAAGACTTTTGGGAGCAGAATGGTTTCGATGCGAGATTTTTTGCTCACCAAGAAGAAATTGACCTTTGCTGGAGACTCATTAATTCCGGGAAAAAGATTTACTACACTGGAAAAGCCAGCGTATATCATGTAGGTGGCGGAACACTTAATAAACAGAGTGCACAAAAGACCTTTTTAAACATCAGGAATAACCTTTCCATGATGCTTAAAAACCTTCCCTTTCCTCAATTGATCTGGATGATCTTCTTCAGATTATGTCTGGATGGTGTTGCAGGAATTTATTTCGGATTAAAGCATGGTTTTCCACATCTTTGGGCTGTAGTAAGAGCTCATTTTGGGTTTTATGGACAGCTTCCGGGGACATGGAAACTTCGTCAGAAAAATCAAAAGAAGAATTTCTACCAATCAAAATGGTTGATTTTTAGACATTTTTTAGGAGGAAGGTAGAAGATAAAAGGTGGCAGGTAATAGGTGGCAGGTAATAGGTTGTAGGGATTAGGGAAAACCAACTTTTCTTTTCTTAAGTAAACTTTAAACCTGAAACATTAAACTAAAAAATCAGCAACTAATTTAATTACAAAACAATGGATTTCTGTGCAATAGATTTTGAAACGGCCACTCATGAGAAAAGTTCAGCTTGTGAGATGGGGATTTGTATAGTGCAGGACTCTAAAATTGTTGAAACAAAGACCTGGCTGATCAAACCTCCAAGTTTTCCTTATTTCAATAAATTCAATATTGCAGTACATGGCATTCAGCCGGAAGATGTAAAGGATGCACCTACCTTTGATGAAATATGGTATGAAGCCCAGGATATGATGTACGGAAGCCTTATGATTGCTCACAATGCAGGATTTGATGCTTCTGTATTAAGAGGATGTTTACAGCATTATGGGATGTTTACTCCACAGATCAACTATCTGTGCAGCATACAGCTTGCAAAGAAGTCATGGAATTACCTTCCAAAATATGGTTTGAAACCTTTGGCAGAATATCATAAGATTGATTTTACCCACCACAGAGCGGGGGCAGATGCTGAAGTATGTGCAAAGATCTCTCTACTGGCTTTTGAGAAACTGTTTCTCACCAGTAATGATGAAGTAAACGAATATTTGAAAGCGAAAATCAAAAAACTTTAATAGAACAGATTATTGAACCCGGGTTCTTATTCTGCAATCTATAAAATCATTACTCTTGTACTTTTGCAGGTACAAAAATCTTTAATTACTCAACACTTCAGACAGCAGATTGAATTTCGGAATATCAATTTCGAAAGTCTCCTGTGTTTCCATGTTTTTCACCAGGTATTTTCCACTCATATTACCTACTCCAGAACGAAGCATTACATTGGAGAAATAAGAGAAATTTTCACTTGTTCCTATTTCAGGAGTCAGGCCGATTACGCCATCTCCTATAATCTCTGTGTATCCAAATCCGACATCAAAGATCAACCATTTTCTTTTCAATACTTTGATAGGAAAGCTTCCGTCATTTTCTATCGTGATATTGTATTTAAAAACGTAACGGTTTTCGGATGGATAACTGTTCTTACTATCATATTCAGGTATTACTGAAACTTTGATATTGGAAGTCATTTTTGAAAACATCATTGTAGCATTTTCTTAATAAATACAAAAATCTCGCCTTTTTTAAGGCGAGATTGTATATTTCTATTATAATTTCATTAAAACTATAATCCAAGGCCTTTTCTTTCGTCACCTCCCATTAATATTTCAACAGGATTGTCGATACCTTCTTTTACCGCTACAAGGAATCCTACAGATTCTTTTCCATCGATAATTCTGTGGTCATAAGACATTGCTACGTACATCATTGGTCTGATAACTACCTGTCCGTCAACAGCAACCGGTCTCTGGATGATATTGTGCATTCCTAAGATTGCAGATTGTGGAGGGTTGATGATTGGTGTAGACATCATAGATCCGAAAGTACCACCATTGGTAATAGTGAATGTACCTCCAGTCATTTCATCAACAGTAATTTTACCGTCTCTTACTTTTATTGCAAGATCTTTAATGTTTGCTTCAACTCCGCTGAAAGACATGTTTTCTGCATTTCTCAATACAGGAACCATTAATCCTTTAGGACCTGAAACTGCAATTGAAATATCGCAGAAATCATAGTTTATTTTGAAATCACCGTCGATAGATGCATTTACATCCGGGTACATTTGTAATGCTCTTGTAACTGCTTTCGTAAAGAAAGACATGAAACCAAGTCCAACTCCGTGTTTCTGAGCAAATTCTTCTTTATATAGTTTTCTTAATCTGAAGATTTCAGACATATCCACTTCGTTGAAAGTTGTCAACATCGCTGTTTCGTTCTTCACAGAAACTAATCTTTGCGCGATTTTTCTTCTTAAAACTGAAAGTTTAGTCGTAGTGGTAGTTCTTGCACCTGTAGCTGTTATTGGGCTTCCTCCTAATGCAGGAACTGCCGCTAATTCAGCATCAGTTTTAGTGATTCTTCCGTCTCTTCCTGTTCCTGAAACCTGGTCAGCATTCATTCCTTTTTCGTCAAGGATTTTCTTAGCAGCCGGAGATGGAGCTCCTGTTGCATAAGTTTGTGGAGCCGCTACCGGAGCCGCAGGTTTTGGAGCTTCTTGCTTTGCAGGTTCAGCAGCTTTCGGAGCCTCTTCCTGTTTTGGAGCTTCAGCAGCAGGTGCAGCACCTTCTGGTCTTGCAGCATCCATATCAATTAAACAAACTACCTGACCTACCTGTACTACATCACCTTCTTCTGCCTTTAAAGTGATAATACCACTTTGTTCTGCCGGCAATTCAAGAGTTGCTTTATCTGAATCCACTTCGGCGATAGGTTGATCTTTTTCTACATAGTCACCATCTTTTACAAGCCAAGTTGCAATTTCAACTTCTGTAATTGATTCGCCCGGTGAAGGAACTTTCATTTCTAAAACTGACATATCGAGTATTTTTTATTTTTTAATTGAATATTATTTAAATTAAGCTGTAACTGGTCTTTTTGCAGGAGCATCATCTCTATCAAAAACTCTGTTGATCACTGCATTTTGGTTTTTCTCAAACATTTTGTGGCTACCTGGAGCCGGAGCACCGCTTGGTACCGGAGCAACTACCTGGATTCCTGTATCTCTGAAGTTTCTCAGGATATAAGACCAAGCTCCCATGTTTTCAGGTTCTTCCTGAGCCCAAACCAATTGTTTTTTGTTTTCATATTTGTTGAAGATCGCTTCAATAGCATCTGCCTGAAGTGGATATAACTGCTCGAATCTTACTAATGCAATATTTTCACAGTTCAGTTCTTCTTTCTTCGCTAATAATTCGAAGTACAGTTTACCTGAACAAAGAACTAGTTTTTCTACTTTTTTAGGATCTGCAGTTGGATCGTCTAAGATAGGCTGGAATGTTCCGTTTGCAAAATCTTCAATCGGAGAAACCACTTTAGGGTGTCTCAATAAAGATTTAGGGCTCATTACGATCAATGGTTTTCTGAATGCCCATTTCAACTGTCTTCTCAATAAGTGGAAGTAGTTGGCAGGTGAAGTAATGTTAGCTACTACCATGTTTTCATTAGCACAAAGAGTAAGGAATCTCTCCAATCTTGCGGAAGAGTGTTCTGCTCCCTGTCCTTCTGAACCGTGAGGCAATAGCATAATCAATCCGTTTTGAAGCTTCCATTTTTCTTCTGCAGCAGCAAGGTACTGGTCAACAATAATCTGAGCACCGTTCACGAAATCTCCGAACTGAGCTTCCCAGATTGTTAATGTATTTGGAGAAGCCATTGCATATCCGTAATCAAAACCTAGAACTCCATATTCTGAAAGGTGAGAGTTGAATACATCAAATCTGCTTTCTGATACGTGTCTTAACGGGATATATTCTTCTTCTGTATCTTCTGTTTTTACTACCGCATGTCTGTGAGAGAATGTGCCTCTTTCCACATCTTCCCCAGAGATTCTTACGTTGTGACCTTCTACAAGCAATGTTGCATATGCCAACCATTCTCCTAATGCCCAATCTAATGAGTTTCCATTAATAGCTTTGATACGGTTTTCGAAAAGTCTCGTAATTTTATTGATGAATTTTTTATCAACAGGAAGTGTTGACATTTTAAGAGCCAATTCTTTCAGTTTTGCTGCATCGTATTTTGTATCAACTGGCAACTGAACGGCACCTCTTTTCCCGATTGGATAGTTTGTCCAGTCTTCAGACATAAACAGATCCATCACGTTCTTTTCAATTTCTTTTGAAGCATCGAAGTCTTTATCTAAAAGAGCTTTGAATTCCGTTTCCATTTTAGCAATTACATCATTGGAAGTAACGCTGTCTTTAAGTAATTTATCTTTATAAATTTCTCTTGGGTTCGGGTGTTTTGAAATTGTTTTATATAAATTAGGCTGAGTGAATCTTGGTTCATCACCTTCATTATGTCCGTATTTTCTATATCCTAAAAGGTCAATATAAACATCTTTTCCGAATTTTGCTCTGAAATCAGCCGCAAAATGCATCGCATGAACAACAGCTTCAGCATCGTCAGCATTCACGTGCATTACAGGAGATTCCGTAACTTTTGCGATGTCTGTACAGTATGTTGAAGATCTTGCATCCATATAGTTTGTTGTAAATGAAACCTGGTTATTTACAACGATATGAACGGTACCTCCTGTTCTGTATCCTTCCAAAGTCATCATCTGAGCCACTTCGTAAGCAATACCTTGTCCAGCAATAGCTCCGTCACCGTGGATGATGATTGGCAATACTTTAGAGTAATCTTTGTATTTGTCGTCTACTTTTGCACGGCAGATACCTTCTACCAAAGCAGCCACTGTTTCAAGGTGAGACGGGTTCGGAGTAAGGTTGATACACACTTCTTCTCCTGAAGCAGTTTTGATCTTTTTGGATGATCCTAAGTGATATTTAACGTCACCTGAGAATACATCTTCTTCAAACTCTTTTCCTTCAAATTCTGAGAAGATCTGCTTGTAAGATTTCCCGAAAATATTTGTCAATACATTCAGTCTACCTCTGTGAGCCATCCCCAGTACCACTTCATCTACTCCTAACTGAGAAGATTTTGAGATCAACTGATCTAAAGCAGGGATTAATGTTTCACCACCTTCTAATGAGAATCTTTTTTGTCCTACAAATTTTGTGTGAAGATAGTTTTCAAAAGCAACCGCCTGATTTAATTTTAATAAAATCTCTGTTTTTTCGTTTGCAGAAAGGCTTGGGTGGTTTTCATTTACCTGAAGCCATCTCTTGATGAAATCTTTTTCTTCAACGTTGTTGATGTGCATGTACTCTACTCCGATAGAATCACAGTAGATGCTTTCAAGGTGCGTGATCAAATCTGCTAAAGTAGCAGGTTCTTTCATTCCTGTTTCAACAGCGCAGTTGAATTTTGTATTTAAATCTTCTTTAGAAAGACCGAAATTTTCGATGTCTAAAGTAGGTGTATAGTGTCTTCTTTCTCTAACTGGGTTAGTTTTTGTAAAAAGGTGTCCTCTTGTTCTGTAAGCCTCAATAAGGTTTACTACTTTAAATTCTTTCTTGATGTGCTCAGGAACTTCTCCGTTCGATACTGCCTGAGAAATCTGTTGTACTGCCGGGGCAGCGTTGGCCGGAGCCTGAATAAACTGGATGTTATCGTCATCTCCATAGTTCTCCAAAGCAAAATCGAAGCCTTGAAAGAAAGCTTTCCATGATGGTTCTAGAGAGTCTGGGAATTTTAAGTATTGTTGGTATAAATCCTCAATTAACTGAGAATGAGCTGCGTTTAGGAATGAAAATCTGTCCATTATTACAGTTTATCTATTTATTAAAATTTATTTGTAGAATTAATCTTCAAATTTAATAAAAAAAACCGAGTTAGAACAGTCTCAAACCGTTAAAAAACCTTAAGAAAAAAATAAATAAATAAAAATCACTTATATACTGATAATGAGAGCTTCATGTTCACGTCCTGTCCTTCCATGGGACGTTCAATAAAGGTCTGACGGATATCTCCGAAGCGCATCTCGTCTTTTTTGGCTTTCTGAATCAGTTGCTGAATCGCCCGAATTCGCCCCTCATAGCTCCCTTTGTAGTAGATTACATAATTTTGAGACGGATTTACGGATCTAAAATTGAAATTATTGTCTGATACACCGATTTTCTTAGAAAGCGGGATTCCGAGGAAATAAGAAACTTCTTTATCTTTATAATTGTCCGCGTCAGTGATCAGGATGGGATATCCAAATTCATCATCTCTTTTTCCCATATCCATCGTTACGAAGTTATAAGCTTTGTTATAATTCATCACGATATTTTTGTAAAGCGCGTCTTTTTTATTGGAAGTGCTTACATTGATCCCAAGCAGCAATTTGTCTTCTTCATTTTCCACCATCAGACTGTCATATTTGATGGCTGCCATCTGGTTATCTTTTTCTACTTTATTTCCTAAAGAATTTTTAAGATTCGTCATACTTTTGTTGATATTTTCAGCAAAACGATCTTCGGTCCAGAAGTTTTCTACTCTTTTCCAGACAGGCAGTTTGGGTGTATGTACGTACCAGATTATTTTTGTTTTTTCTGCAGAAACAGGCTTAAATTTAACGTCAACCAGCGTTGGATTTTCATTTTCATCCTCAAAAAGCTGATATTTCAATGTCTTATTAAGATTCTCGTACCTGATGAACATTTCTCCATCGGTATTATTTTTAGGATCCACATAACTGATGGCACTTCCCTGCCCTTCGTACGGCGTATAATAATCAATATCAATAGATTGCGAGCTGGTGAAAAAATTGTTCCATCTTGTAAAATTCTGAAGGTTATTAAACTGAGAAAAAACCTTATCTACCGGATAATCAATTTCTTTTTCAATGGTGAAGTTCTTACTGTCATCCACAAAATAGTACATGGAAGCAGCGTAAGCTCCCCCCAACAAAACAATGATAAAAGTTAATATCTTAAAAATACGCATCGCACAAAAATAGTATAAATATAACGAGTGAACAATATGCAGATTGCATTGAAAAAAAATAATTCTGTTAAAAAAAACATTTGATTTAATGATTAATATCAAATCCTCATGGGGTATGTATGGTATGTATATTGATTCGGAAAAGCCTTAATTCTATATTTTATGAAGAAGTTATGTACATTTCCTTTGATCTTGTTATCAACCATTGCGTATTCTCAATACTCAGTTTCGGAAATTCCTCAGGACGGCTATTTGAAAGATTTTGACATTGCAGTGGATATCATTCAGAAGCAACATCCAAATCCTTACAGATTCCATAGTAAGGAAGTTGTTACCCGAAAAATAGATTCCCTGCGTAATGCTGTTAAAAAAGATCCAAGCTATATCAGTCTGCTTATCAACAATCCTACCAGAATCATTGGTGACGGGCATAGTTCTTTCAGTTCGGATTCTAATTATTTTGAAAATGTTTTAAGTTCTATTTACTTTTTCCCTCTGCAGACCTATGTACAGAATGGGCAATTATTTGTAAACGGAACCAATGCATATACTATTGAAGTAGGGAGCGAAATTCTTGAGGTTAATGGGGTAAGCTCATCGGAGCTTTTAAAGGCTGTTCCTAAAGCTGCGGACGGAAATATTAAAGTGGAAGATATAGATCTGTCTTTTTATATCCCTTTTGTTCTGAAAAATCAGGGCAATGATTTCACCTTGAAATATAAAACGCTTAAAGGAGAACAAAAAACGGCAAAAGTAAAAGGTATTAAATATCCAAGATATTATTACGAAAGCAAACATTCTGTATTGCCTATTGACCTTATTTCAGAAAGCTATGGAATCTATGGTTATTCTATTGACCCTGAAACGTACTATTTGTCTGTGAAGTCTTTTTCTTATGATGAAAGTTTTTTATATGAAAGGCTAAAGAAATTTTTCCAGGAAATGAAAGATCTGAAAGCTAAAAAACTGATCATAGATATCCGTAATAATTCGGGAGGAGCTATCAGTAATGTCCCTTTGCTGTATTCTTTCATTGCTAAAGATAAAACATTCAATAATGAATATCAATACGGAACTAAGGTTGTTGACATCAATTATAAAGATTATCTGGTAGATCCTCAGACCAGCCGTTATTATTCGGATAAGGATATTGCCGACCAGAATAACTTCATGAGACAGCGATTTGACAAAGCCGAACAAGGAGATTATTTTTTCGGAAACTCAAGACTTGATAACACGTATGTGAAAAGCTACCCAAGAGACGGGATATTTTTTGATGGAAAAATTATATTACTGATCAATAACCGTACTTTCTCTGCAGCCACTTATTTTGCATCGTTATTTAAAAGTGAAAAAAGAGGGCAAATCATAGGAAAGGAAACCGGATCTTGCAGCAATTTCACTACAGCCGCATGGTTTCTTACCTACAGACTTCCCAATACCAAGTCTGTTATTTCTATTCCAAGAACGGAAATCTTCTTTAACAGTAATGATAAAGAAAATGTAGCTAAGTGTACAGGTGTAATTCCTAATCACACCGTTAGCACCAGCTTTTTTTTACAATCATTAAAAGAACAAAAAGATCCTGAGTTAGAATATTCACTGACCTTATTTTCCAAATAGAATGCTAACAAAAAAAGAAACCTGCTTAGGTTTCTTTTTTATTTTGATCAGAAAATATCTTTCCGATTCTTTTCTTATCCAATATGTGTTCCGGGAGCTACAATTGCTCCTTTTTTCACGACTACAATACCGTCCTGTACGGAATAGGTTCCATAATCGCCATCCGGGATATGTTTTCCTCCAATGATTTTCACATTGTCACCAATGTAACAGTTTTTATCAAGGATTGCTTTTTCTATATAACAGTATTTCCCAATTCCCATATTAGGGCGGCCAGCTCTGTCATTCAGTATAATTTCTGTGGTATTCTGGTAAAAATCGGCTCCCATCACATAGGAGTTTACGATTGTACTTCCCTTGTCAATTCTTGTTCTGTTTCCGATCACAGAATTTTCAATTTTATCGGCCATAATGATACATCCATCCCCAAAAACTGCCTTACTTACATAAGAACCATTGATTTTTGATGGTGGAAGCATTCTAGCTCTGGTATAAATAGGCGAAGAAGAGAAAAGGTTAAACTGCGGCAGATCCAGACAAAGGTCCAGATTGGCCTCGTAGAAAGATTCTATAGTTCCGATATCTGTCCAGTATCCTTCATACTGATAGCTCAATGTTTTGTATTTCCCAATAGAATTTGGAATGATGTCTTTTCCGAAATCATCACCAGCTCCTTCATCAAACATCTTTTTAAGGATGGTCTTAGTGAAGATATAGATTCCCATAGAAGCCAGAAACTCTTTTCCTGTATGTTTATTTTCTGCTGAAACTTCAGACTTCATGCCTTCCAGCATATCATAATCAGGCTTTTCATAGAAAGAAGTAATATTTCCTTCGTCATCAGATTTTAAGATCCCAAAACCGGTGGCATCTTTTGCATTGACCGGAATTGTAGCAATGGTAAGGTCTCCTCCATTTTCAATGTGAAAATCCAGCATTTCTCTGAAATCCATCTGATACAGCTGATCTCCTGAAAGAATAAGAATATAGTCATAATCATACTTTTCAAGGTGTTTCATCGACTGTCGTACAGCATCTGCGGTTCCCTGATACCAACTTTCATTTTCTACATTTTGCTCGGCTGCCAGAATATCGACAAAGCCTTTGCTGAAGATGTCAAAGTGATAAGAATTCTTAATATGTGAATTGAGGGAAGCAGAATTAAACTGCGTTAAAACCAGAATCTTATTTAATCCTGAATTCAGGCAGTTTGAAATAGGAATATCTACCAACCTGTATTTTCCTGCGATAGGCACAGCCGGTTTTGATCTGGAATACGTTAACGGGAATAGTCTTGTTCCCCTGCCTCCTCCTAAAACTATGGAGATTACATTTCGATTCATAAATATCTTGCGTTTTTTATTTTATTAAGTTTACTGTTCTATACTTAGTGTTCACTGCTACTTTAAAGCATTCTTTGTTTTCATATTTCAAATTTGAATTGATCACTGCCACTTCATACTCTCCCTGATCATTAAGCTCTTTAACCTGTTTATTCACATCATCAATTGGGATATTGCAGTCTCTCAATTTGTTCCTGAATAATTTGTTTACAATCAGAACATCCATTACATCTGCCCTTCTCATGGCAAAATCTTGTATATCCTTATGATATTTTGCTTCCCAACCTTTACCATATTTTTTTGTAATAGCGGCCAGTGTTCTTTTATTAGCTCTGTTTATCTTTTTTTCCAATTCGCCATCAATAACGCATCCTCCGGCATCTACTGTTTTTATTTTCCATTTTTCAGAAATACCATTGGCAGCTTCTTCTCCATACATATCTTTAAGACCAGATCCGTAAAGCCAGAAATAGCCATTACGAAGTCCGTCATCTTCTTTTTTGCAGGAAGATATTACGGCTATTATTAATAAAAAGGAAAAAAACTTCGTCATATCAGCTATTATATAAAGCTATGTATTTTTCTGCAGATTTCTCCCATGCAAAGTCAAAATTCATGTTGGCATGAATAAGATCTTCCATCACTCCTTTTTGGTTATAAATCCCCAGCGCCCTGTTCATCGCATGTACAATATCATCTACACCAGGATAAGTAAAGTTCAGTCCTGCTCCTCCGGTTGAGATATCTTCTACAGTATCTCTGAGTCCGCCCGTATATCTTACTACAGGAACGGTTCCGTATCTCATGGAATACATTTGATTCAATCCGCAGGGTTCCACTCTTGAAGGCATCAGAAGAAAATCTGCAGATGCATAGATCTTATGGGATAGATGTTCTTTATATCCCAGATCCAGAGCAAAATTGGTATAGGTATAATCGTATTCCTTTAGTTTATTCTCGATATAGGTATTTCCAGAACCGAGAATCATAATATTTAAAGCTCCATAGCTTTGTTTAATGCTTTTCCAGACCACATCCGGTAAAAGATCTGCTCCTTTTTCTGTGGCAAATCTTCCGATAAAGGCAAACAGAGGAAGCTCCGGCTTCAATCCATATTCTTTGCAGAGTTGTTCTTTATTTTTCTTCTTTTGGGCAACTGCATTTTTACTGTTAAAATTAAAGTCCAGCATAGGATCAGTCTCCGGATTCCAGACTTCAGCATCAATACCGTTAATAATTCCATATGCTTTTCCGAATTCCTGGCGAACGAGGCTTTCCAATCCGCGGAAGCTTATAAAAAGTTCTTCCAGATATCCTTCGGAAACGGTGGTAAAGGCATCGGCACATTTAATCATACTGGCGAGAGGATTCATGAATCCGTTCCAATCCATCAATCCCCATTTATAAGAATCAAAAGACGGCATATAGTTGGCCATTCCCCAGTTCATCATTCCCTGATATTCTCCGTTGTGGATAGTTCCTATTGTTTTCACTCCTTTTAAGAATTGAAATTCCGGGCAGTGTTCTACCATAAAAGGAACCAGTCCGGTGTGATAATCATGGCAGTGTAAAACATCGGGACGGATTTCCATAGCACACAGCCAGTGTAATATTCCCTGCTGGAAAGCCATAAACTGGAAACTTTCATCCTGATAGCCGTAAGGGTTGTCTCGGTCTAATAATCCGGGAATCCTCACTATATACAGTTCAAATCCCAAAACGTTTGTTTTTTCTTTCAACACCTGAACCTGCAACATACTGGTTCCCTGATGAATAAATCCATCAAAAACCAACTCAAATTCATGATCATATATAAAAGGCTTGTTGTACCACGGCATTACTACCTTAGCTTCTATTCCTTTTATTTTATTCTGATATTTTGGCAGCGCTCCTACTACATCCGCCAGACCGCCAACTTTTGCTACAGGATAACATTCTGTACTTAAATGATAAATAACCATTCTTTATCTCTTGTGTTTAATTCTGTGTAATTTATACTTTTTATCTTTCTTCTGTCTTAAAATAATGCCTGCCAACGGTGGTAGTTTCACAGTCATTGATTTCGGATATCCTCGCCATTCTTCATTTTTCTCTTCTACAATTTCAGGTTCTACTCCGCTTCCACTATATTTTTCATCATCGGAATTTAAAATAACCTCCCAATGAGTTCCTGCAGGAATCCCTATTTTATAATCCAGTACTTTGGGAGCCAGATTTAAAGCTACCAGAGCAACATCATCTTTTTTCTTTCCTTTTCTCAGGTATACATATACTGAATTTTCCAGATCATCTGCTTCTACCCACTCAAAACCATGTTTATCAAACTGATTTTCATAAAAGGCAGAGTCTGAGGTGTACAGGTGATTCAGTTCTTTAACGATTTCCTGCATTCCTTTATGAACAGGATATTTCAGCAAATGCCAGTCGAGACTTCGGGTAAAGTTCCATTCACTCGTCTGCGCGAATTCATCCCCCATAAAAAGCAGTTTAGCGCCAGGATGGGTATACATATATACATACAAGGTACGCAGATTGGCAAATTTCTGCCATTCGTCCCCTTTCATTTTATAGATTAAACTTGCTTTTCCATGTACGACTTCATCATGTGACAAAGGCATCATATAATTTTCATTATACATATACATAGAAGCAAATGTCAGCTTATGATGATGGAATTTACGATTAACAAAATCTTCTTTAAAATAATCCAGTGTATCATGCATCCAGCCCATCATCCATTTCATTCCAAAGCCTACCCCTCCGTCATGAACAGGTTTTGTAAGCATAGGAAAATCTGAGCTTTCTTCTGCAATAGTCATGATATTATTTCCGAATTCCTTATATACAGCTGTATTAAACTCCTGTAGAAAAGCTTTAGCCTCCAGATTGACATTATCACCATAAATATTCGGTTCCCATTCGCCCTCATTTCTTGAATAATCGAGATGAAGCATTGAGGTTACGGCATCTACGCGCAATCCGTCAGCATGGTAGCGGTCCAGCCAGAACATGGCATTGGAAATCAGAAAAGACTTCACTTCATTTCTTCCATAATTGAAAATATGGGATTTCCAATCGGGATGAAAACCTTTTCTAGGATCTTCATGTTCATAGAGATATGAGCCGTCAAAACGATGAAGACCATTAGCATCTCCCGGAAAATGAGAGGGAACCCAATCCAGAATAACGCCTATATTATTTTTATGAAGTTCATCAATGAGAAACATCAGATCCTGTGGTGAGCCGAAACGTGAAGTCGCTGCATAAAAACCAGTAATCTGATATCCCCAGCTTGGATCATACGGATACTCCATCACAGGCATGAATTCTACATGGGTAAAACCCATTTCTCTGACATAAGGAACCAGCTTTTCTGCAATATCCCGATAATTTAAAAACTGACCAGGATTATCACCTTCCCTTACCCAAGAACCAAGGTGCAGCTCATACACTGATATCGGAGCTTCCAGCCTGTTTTTTTCCCAGCGGTTATCCATCCATTCCTTGTCATTCCATTCATACCAGGTAGTAGAAACCAAAGAAGCAGCCTGAATATTCTGTTCCCAGCTTACCGCATAAGGGTCGCTCTTCTCCAGAATCTCACCTCTTGGTGTTTCTATGGCATATTTATATAATGTTCCCCAGGTTAATCCTTCAATAAATCCTTCCCAAATTCCTGATCCGTCCCATCTTGGAAACAAAATATGATCTTTATGATTCCAGTTATTAAAATTTCCAATAACGGAAACTTTCTTTGCATGAGGTGCCCATACTGAAAAATACACTCCCTTTACTCCTTCTTTTTCCGTAGAATGTGCTCCAAATTTACCATACAGCTTATAATGCCTACCTTCTTTGAAAAGATACACATCATGATCAGTAAAAAGCGTGTAGGTTTTAACAGAATTCATCAAGTCTGGTTTGTATTTATATTTTTTTTGAAACTACGAAAAATACTGCCAATTGCGATGAATTATTCATCAAATAATCATCAACTTAATTTCAGCTTTCGTCTATCTATCAAATATATCATTTTTTAACTCACATTTTTATGATTTCAAAACAATCTTTTTTTTATACATTTAACATCAATATTTATTAAACACACACGATGAGGTTTGAACTTTATACCGAAGAAAAAGACGACAGAACGGTATTTATTACCGGAAATTTCAACAGCTGGAACCCTAAAGATTACAATTTTCAGCTTAAACAAATTGATCCTTCCCATTATTTTATAGAAATTGATGATCAGACACTTCCCGAAGAGATTGACTACAAATTCACAAAGGGAGGCTGGGAGAATGTGGAGCTGGACCAATATGGAAATATCACGCCCAACCGAAAAGTAAAAAAATCTGCTGGCAAAACTTCTGATACCATAGAAAAATGGAGATTAAACTGGGGGCCGTTTAAAGAAGAATATTATCCCATTGCTGAAGTGATTTCCGAAAATTTTTATATCCCGCAGCTTGACCGCCACCGTAAAGTATGGGCATTGCTTCCCTACGATTATCATACAACGGATAAGCGATATCCTGTTTTGTATCTTCAGGATGCCCAGAACTTATTCAATGAAGGAAGCGGCTTCGGAAACTGGGAAATTGACAAGAAACTGTCTATTCTTGCAGAATATGGCCGTGGTGATCTTATTATTATTGCCATAGAGCATGGCAGCGAAGAAAGAATTAAAGAATATATTTTTGACAATGATCATGTAGCCAACGGTTCTGAAGGAAAAAAATACATCCGCTTTATTGCAGACACTCTAAAGCCTTTTGTAGATGAAAATTACAGAACAAAAAAAGACCGTGACAATACCGGAATCGGAGGCAGCTCATTGGGGGCATTGATCAGCATATACAGTGGTTTTCTTTACCCTGAAGTCTATTCCAAATTATTAATCTTTTCACCTTCCCTGTGGGTAGAACCGAACAACAACTTTCCGATGATGAATTTCCGGGTTCCTTATAAAACAAAAATTTATCTCTACGGCGGAGGTCAGGAAGGGTCTAAAATGGTAAAAAGAATTCATATTTTTGAAGAGTATCTGAAAAGATGGGAAGAGAAAAAACTGTTTGATTTTGAGTTTAAGACCAATGTCAATCCTGAAGGCACCCATAATGAATTTTACTGGTCACAGGAATTCCCAAGGGCTATTGAATGGTTATTCTATGACAATACAGAAAACCCTGTGGAAGTGAAACCACAACAACAAAGCATTAAAAACTAAGTCTATAAAATCGCTGAAGAAAATTCTCAGACAGACAAGAACAAATGAAGAGTGATTGCGTATGATTTTAGAAAAAATAACATCTATTTATGAAACTAATCAATAAAAAAAACAAAAATTACACTCAAGTCTTTCATGTATTTACAGAGGAAGAATGGACAAAATCCAGTAAAAATTTCAACAAAAATATTTCAACTTTTTTTACAGGAAAGAAGTATGAAGTGTTCATCAATGCTCATGAAGAAGGAATTACCTATTTCATTGGATTAGGAAAATCTACGTTACAAAATTTCGAAATCCAGCAGGTTGCAGCCAAATTCTCACAGACACAGAAAGAGAAGCTGCAGGCAGTACCTACATTGGCCCTGGCAGATTTTATGAATGAAAAACAATTCGAAGAATTTGTAAAAGGTCTGTTGATTGGAACTTATAACTATCCTTTTGATAAAAAACACACTTTCTGGAATGCAAAATTTGAATTACACTTTGAAAATGTAAGTCAGAAGAAATTAGACCTTATCAGCCAGAAATCGGAAGCACTGGTAAACGGACAAACAGCCTGTCAGGATTGGCTTAACAAACCTGCCAATCTCAAAAAACCGGATATCTTAAGTGCATACCTTAAAAATCTGGCAAAAAAGTATGAGTTAAAGTACACCGTTTTCAATAGAAAGAAATGTGAAGAGCTTGGATTAGGCGCCTATCTTTCAGTCAATCAAGGAAGTGCTTATGATGCAGCGTTCACTATTTTAGAATATAAAACTACAGTTAAAAATGCCAAAACTTTCGGATTGGTAGGAAAATGTATTTTGTTTGACACGGGAGGAATATCAATAAAAAGCTCTGCCAATCTGCATTACATGAAATCTGATATGGGTGGAGCTACGGCTGTTTTGGGAACGCTAATCTATGCGGCTGAAATGCAGCTTCCGGTGAACATCATTGCCATTCTTCCTATTACAGACAATGCTGTTTCTGAGAAGGCTCTGCTTCCAAGTGACGTCATCACAGCCTACAACGGAAAAACCATTGAAGTACTTGATACCGATGCAGAAGGCCGTTTAATTCTTGCAGATGGTCTGTCTTATCTTTCTAAGAACTACAAAACAGATTTCCTTATTGATCTGGCTACTTTAACAGGAAGTTCTGTAAGAATGTTTGGTGACACTTGTGCCGCAATGTTTTCCAATAATGAAGAATTGAAAAATAATCTGATAAAAACAGGAGATCAAACCAATCAGAGAGTATGGAATCTACCTTTATGGGATATCTGGAAAGATGATATTCAGTCTGATGTAGCCGACATGAAAAACATCTCTCTGAAGCCTGTAGGAGACTGCATTATTGCGGCAAAATTCTTAGAACAATTCACTGAAAACCATACTGGTTGGGCTCATTTGGACATTGCCGGAGTAGCATTTGGAAACGTAGGGTATGCCAAGGAGAAAGCAGCAACAGGTTTTGGAGTTCAACTCCTCGTGAATTTAATTGAAAATTATCATTAAAAATTAGTTTTTTACAAAAAAACTCTGTATAATTGATTAGTGGATTTTCAAAACCGCACGATATTGCATTTTATGATATTGATAAAATAACAAATAAATGCTTTTATTTTTGAAAATTCACTAAATCTTAAAAAACATTATATGGAGAAGAAAACTATTGTATGTATTTCGTGCTATTACAAAGGCTACGATTTTATGGACGAAATGAAGAATCTCGGCAATAAAATCATCTTAGTAACCTCAGAAAACCTTAAAGAAAAAAACTGGCCCTGGCATGCGATTGATGAGGTATTTTATATGCCGGAACTCAAGCCATCCGTATGGAATCTGGAGCATCTGATTCAGGGATTTTCCCACCTGATGAAAACCAGAAAAGTAGATGCTGTAGTGGCATTGGATGATTATGATGTAGAAAAAGCGGCATTAATCAGGGAAACATTCCGTATTCCGGGAATGGGACAAACCACACACCGCTATTTCAGGGATAAACTGGCTATGCGTCAGAAAGCAAAAGATTCAGAAATCAGTGTTCCGGAATTTACAGCAGTTTTCAATGATAACGAAGTCAATGAGTTTACAGACCGCGTTCCCGCACCATGGGTATTGAAACCCCGCTCTGAAGCTTCCGCATCAGGAATCAAAAAAATAACTTCCAAAGAACAACTTTATGAGGCGCTGGAGACCCTGGGAGAAGAACGTCATCTTTTTTTACTGGAAAGTTTTAAACCAGGAGACGTTTACCATGTAGACAGCCTTACTTTTAATAAAAAAATTATATTCACTTCAGCTTCAAAATACCTTGCTCCTCCTATGCAGGTTTCCCATGAAGGCGGAGTATTCCGATCCAAGACTTTAGGACGGTATTCTGAAGAATTCAAAGCTTTGGAAGAAATTAACGCCAGAGTGCTTTCCAATTTCGGACTGATCAATGGGGCTACCCATACAGAATTTATCCGTGGAAAAGAAGACGGAAAATGGTATTTCCTTGAAACCTCTTCAAGGGTTGGCGGTGCTCATATTCCGGATCTTGTTGAAGCTTCAAGCGGCATCAACATCTGGAGAGAATGGGCCAAAATTGAAGACGCTCTTCTGAGAGGTAATGATTATAATGTCTCACCACCCACAGGATATTATTCAGGGCTGATTGTTGCTCTGATCAAAGATAAAGAACCCAATTACAGCAGTTTTGAATGTGAAGAAGTGGTAAAATTTCTTCCAATAGATTATCATGTCGGGATTGTTTACAAATCCGGTGATGCCTCCGTTGTACAGGACAGACTTGACTCTGCAGCAGAAATGATTCACGCGGATATGCTGAATATTCTTCCTCCAAAAGGCAGTAAGCTTAGCTCGTAAATCATGAAGCCTGATATTCAAAATATTATTAAATTCATAATACACAGTCTGCCAGAAGATTCCATTGTAAAACGTAATTTAGAGAACATCAATTCCGGAAAATGGCGAAGCAGGGCTTATTATCAGTTTATTGATTCAGCTCACCCCAATACACCGGGCTCAAAATGGATATTTAAAGAAAATATTATTCTGGAGCATCCACAATCAGGAACAATTGTACTGGATATTTTAGAAAAAGATCAACCGGGAGGAATTGAATTTTATGAATTAATATAAAAACACAAATTAAAACTAAACAAAGAAAAATGCCTCATATAGAACATACAGAGTATTATTCAAATATATTGGGAACCAGCCTCAAGGTAGAAGTGACCGGACATTACGGCCACCCTATCATTATGTTCCCTACTTCCCAGGGACAATATACCCAGAATCATGATTTTCATCTTAACGGAAGTATCAATTGGTTTATAGAACAGGGAAAAGTAAAGCTTTACAATGTTCAGACCATAGACGGCTGGAGTTTTTATGATGATAAAATATCTCCTCAGCAAAGAATAAGAAACTATGAACGGTATGTACAGTTTCTGATCAAGGAATTCGTTCCCTATATTCAGAAACTTCATAAAACCCATCGCGTAGCAGTGGCCGGAGCAAGTTTTGGAGGATATCACGCTGCCAATTTTGCTTTCCGATTTCCTGATGTGGTTTCCCATTTATTTTGCCTTTCTGGAGCATTCAGCATAAGGAATTTTATGGACGGCTATTCTGATGAAATGGTTTACTTCAACTGTCCGAGGGAATTTGTAAGAAATGATGACGCCTGGAAGTATAAACACATGCATATTGTACTCAGCACTTCTGACCAGGATATCTGCAAAGATAAAAATGTTGAAATGTCTGAAATCTTAAGGCTGAAAGGAATAGACTTCTGGTATGATGAAAGAAAATGGATAGGCCATGACTGGCCGTTGTGGAGAATGGTCTTCCCAACCTTTATTGGAGCGTTTTTCTCATAAAAACAATAGAAAAGACAAATAGAAAAAAATATACCCATCTTAAAAACAAAAATTATGACAAAAAAAGTAGGAATTCTTTTCGGTATGGAAGACACGTTTCCCTGGGCATTTATAGACAAAGTAAATGAATTGGGAGGTGGAGAAATCATAGCTGAACCCGTTACCATTGACAAATTAGAACAGGGTGCAGATTATGGTTACGCGGTGATCATCGACAGAATTTCACAGGACGTTCCCTTTTACAGAGCCTACCTGAAAAATGCTGCACTTAATGGCACTTATGTAATCAACAATCCCTTTTGGTGGAGCGCTGACGAGAAATTTTTCAACAATGCACTGATGTCTAAACTTGGCATTCCGCTTCCTAAGACTGTTTTGCTGCCTTCACACGAAAGACCGGAAAACACTTCGGAAACCTCATTCAGAAATCTCAAATTCCCTCATGACTGGGAATATATCTTTAATTATGTAGGATTCCCTGCTTACATGAAACCTCATGACGGAGGAGGCTGGAAAAGCGTTTACAGAGTAGAAAATCCGGATGATTTATGGAATAAATTAGGAGAGACTGAACAACTGGTGATGATGGTACAGGAAGAAATCGTCTTTGATGATTATTACAGGGTTTACTGCTTAGGGAGAAAATATGTTCACATCATGCCTTACGAACCAAGAAATGCTCCTCATTTGAGATATGCCACTACCCATCAGACAGAAGGTAAAGAACTTGAAAAACTTCTGAAAACTATTCATGATTATACGATTACCATGAATGAAGCTTTGGGATATGATTTCAATACAGTAGAATTTGCCGTAAGAGATGGTATTCCTTATGCAATTGACTTCTGCAACCCGGCTCCGGATGCAGACAGAAATTCTGTAGGAGAAGAAAATTTTGCATGGATCATAGAACATGCTGCAAAACTGGCTATAGAAAAAGCTAAAGAATATGTTCCAGGGAAACCTAACATTACGTGGGGAACCTTTGTGAAAGATTCCATAAAATAACATTGAAAAAAATTAAAAAACACAAAACAAATGCATCATCAGTTTACTATTGGAATTGAAGAAGAATATCAGATCATTGATGTAGAAAGCAGAGATCTTGTTTCTCACGTTTCAAAAATCATTGAGGGCGGCAAAGCAGTTTTGAGTGAAAACTTAAAGCACGAAATGCATGAATCTATGATTGAAATGGAAACAGGGATCTGCCAGAATATTCAGGAAGCCAGAGCAGAATTGACGAATTTAAGGCGTCATCTTATCAACATCGCTCACGAGCAGGGACTGCGTGTTTCAGGAGGAGGCACCCATCCTTTTTCACATTGGTCAGATAACAGTATCACCCAAGGCGAAAGATACATCAAAATTGTAGATGATATGGGTGATGTAGCCCGCGAAAACCTTATTTTCGGATTACATGTACACATTGGAATTCCCAACCGTGAAGAAGGCGTAAGAATTCAGAATGTAATGCGTTACTTTCTTCCTCACGTGTATGCTCTTTCTACCAATTCACCTTTCTGGATTGGAAGATATACAGGTTTTAAATCTTACAGACAGGAAATTTTCGTAAAATTCCCAAGAACCGGTATCCCGAGTTATTTTAATTCTCTGGCGGAATTTGACAGCTATGTAGATCTTCTGGTGAAAACCGGAACCATTGACAATGCCAAGAAAATATGGTGGGATTTACGCGTTCATCCATTCTACCCTACCATTGAATTCAGAATCTGTGATATGCCGCTGAGAATTGATGAAACGGTATGTCTTGCAGCCATTATGCAGTGTCTCGTGGCTAAAATCTATAAACTTCACCAGCAAAATCTGAGTTTCAGAAGCTACAGAAGACTGCTGTTGAACGAAAATAAATGGCGTGCTTCCAAAAGCGGTATCGAAGCCCATCTGATTGATTTCGGAAAAGAAGAATCTGTTCCTTATCCTCATTTATTAAAAGAACTTCTGGAGTTTATTGATGATGTGGTAGACGATTTAGGATGCCGTAACGAAGTAGAATATGCCTGGAAAATTCTGGAAAACGGAACAGGTGCAGACAGGCAGCTTCAGATCTTTAAGGAGACAGGCGATCTCACGAAAGTCGTTGATTATATGATCTCTGAAACTGAGTATGGAATCACCCATGGTGAACCTGCTTCATAATATTTTTGGTAACTTTACAAAAAATATGATGTAATGAAAGATATTCGAATTGCTCTGCTGGACATGAACAACAATCATGTGAATCAAGGTTTTAGAAACATTAAAGAAATTTCTGAAGCATTTCAGCAGAACTCTGAAGAAAATGTTGTCATCAAAACATTTGATGTGAGATTTAAAGATGAAATGCCAGAGATTGGAGACTTTGATATTTTCATCTCTTCTGGCGGGCCGGGAAATCCACATCGGGAAGGTCTTGCCTGGGAAGATAGATTTGCCAGTTTTTTAGATTCCGTTTTTGAACATAATAAATTCAGTGAAGATAAAAAATACCTTTTCCTTATCTGCCATTCATTCCAGTTGGCAAGTATTCACTGGAATCTGGGTAATATTTGTAAAAGAAAGTCTTATTCCTTTGGAGTAATGCCTGTTCACAAAACAAAAGAAGGCAGAGAAGAGTTCTTATTCAAAAATCTTCAGGATCCTTTTTATGCAGTAGATTCCAGAGCTTATCAGTTTATTGAGCCGGATCATGACCGTTTTGAAGAACTTGGAATGACGGTTATGGCGATTGAAAAGTTCCGCCCTCATATCAATCTGGAAAGAGCGGTAATGGCAGTTCGTTTTTCGGAAGAGATATTCGGGACACAGTTTCACCCTGAAGCCAATCCTGAATCTCTGATCGAAAATCTGAAAGATGAAAAAAACAGAGAAGCCATGATCGAAAACTTCGGAATGGAAAAATATCTTGAAACCATGGACAGAATAGATGATGAGGACAAAATTATCCTTACCAGAAATCAGATTCTTCCGAGATTCCTTCAGTTTGCAAAAAAAAACATTTTGAAAGAAGCTGAATCTTTGGTTTAAAAAATTAAATCACTATAAACCACAAAAGTCACAAAAGGTTTGGATATTTAAGTCTAATAAGTAATGATAAAGACTTAAAATTAGAAATAAGCATAATCTAAAAACTTCTGTGCCTTTTGTGGTAAAATCAAATCGGGTAGAAATGCTCGATTTTTTATCATCACAAAAGAAAAAAAATATGATTCCAAAATATAGAAAACAGTTCAACCAGGAGTTTTCGGATGAAAAGTATAATCAATTAAAAAATATACTGGCAGAAAAAGGAGGTACAGCACCTGCTTTCAGGGTTTCAGAAAGTCCTATTTTTTTGACTAAAGAATTTGAAAGTAAGCTTATTGATGCCAGTGAAAGTATTATCAGCCAGATCAAAGCAATTCCGGCAGAAACACTTCGGAAAGCCGTTCCTGATAGCTGCAGAGTTCCCAATGATACAGATCAGCCTCATTTTTTCACGATAGATTTTGGAGTCTGCAAAAGTGAAAACGGAGCAATAGAACCTCAACTAATAGAGCTTCAGGCATTTCCTTCTTTGTATGCTTTTCAGAAAGTGTACGAAGAAACCTTCTGCGAAGTCTATCCTTTTCTTTCGGAGATTAAAAATCCGATGCCTCATGAAACTTTTAAGAACTATTTAAAAGAATTAATTGTAGGAGATGAAAATCCTGAAAATGTAATCCTGCTTGAAATCTTTCCGGAAAAACAAAAAACAGCCATTGATTTTGCTTTAACAGAAAAATTATTAGGAATAAAAACCGTGTGTCTGACGAAAGTAAAGAAAGAAGGCAAAAAGCTGTATTATGAAAATGATGGAAAGCTGGTAGAAATCAAGAGAATTTATAACCGGGTTATATTTGATGAACTGGACAATATCCCTGACCTTACCACTGAATTTAATTTCCGTGAAGAAGTAGATGTTCAATGGATCACCCATCCCAACTGGTTCTTTAAAATTTCAAAGTTTCTTTTGCCTTTATTGCAACATCAGTTTGTTCCGAAGAGTTATTTTCTACATGAGTTTCCAGAAAATGAAAACCTTGAAGACTTTGTATTGAAACCTTTGTTTTCATTCGCAGGAAGCGGAGTTAATTTGAATCCCACAAAAGAAATTACAGACTCTATTCAGGATAAGGAAAACTATATTTTGCAGAGAAAAGTGTACTATGAACCAATTTTTGAAGATATCAACGGTGAATTTTCAAAAGCAGAGATCCGTTTGTTGTATATTTGGCGTGAAAATGACGAACGCCCTATCCTATTGGAAAATTTGGGAAGAATGACCAAAGCTGCAATGGTAAATGTGGATTTCAATAAAAAAGATGCCATCTGGATTGGAAGTTCAAATGCTTTTTTTGGATAAAAAACTTATAAAACTAATATTACATGGAAGAAAAGTCAACAGCTTTTGCAGAATTTGACAATAACATTTTAACACGAAGAAGAAATCTATTACCCACCTGGATTAAAGTTTTCTTGTGGATCTTTTTAATCGCAGGGGCACTAGCTGCCATTTTTTTGATAGCAGGCTCTTTACTGACTAATATTTCTTTATCGGTATATGGGATAAACGCTAATCATCCTTATTCAATAACAGGGTTGTTAATCTGCTTTTTGTTTTTGTTTAAAGGTATTGTTGCCTATGGACTTTGGTTTGAACAAAAATGGGCAATACAGGCTGCAATCGTTGATGCTATTATAGGAATTGCTATTTGCCTCATTATGATGGCCATTATTCCTTTTACTGTTCCTTCTATTAGTTTTACAATTAGATTAGAACTTATCCCGCTGTATTTCTATCTTGTGAAAATGCAGAAAATAAAAAAAACCTGGGAAAGCTTATAAAAAACAAAACCTCCGAAATTCCGGAGGTTTTGTTTTTTCTGATTCTTGTAATCTCCTATGAATTTATCTTTCTTAATAAAAGTTGATCAGAAAACAATATAGCATGAGAAGGAGCTCAAAAAGCTTGGTTGAAAATACTTAAAAGTAAATATCAAATTGAAATACAGTAACAAAAAATCCCTCGCAATGAGGGATCGTATTTATAAATCCGGACATGCCATTTGGTTGTCATGTGGGATACATACTTTATCATCACCCCACGGCATAGGACAATCACGCCAACCTGGAGGACATTTCCCTTTTCCGTTGATACTTCTTAATTTCTCCTTAGAAATTTTCTTTAAATTTTTCATGGTTTTGATTTTAGTTTAGAATCAAATATAACAATTCTTCTCCAATTAGAGATTTAACATAAAAAAATATCCATTACGGGTTTCCGTAAACAAAAAGTGTCCAATAGAATCTTAGAGAGATGAAAGAATTTATTAAAGTTGTCTCTTATTTCAAAAATCCAGATTCACAAGTGAAATTAATTGGATTTATTGCTTGGACATATGGAATCGGATGGCTTGTTTTGATTTACGAGAAGTTTATTAAGTAATATAGTCATAGCTCTACCGGAACTCGTAAATACAATGAATTAAATATTTGTAAGCTAGCAGCTAAAAATTATAACCTGCAAAATTCTAGCACAATAGATAAAAAAATTGCAATACGTTTTTTGTTCCGTATTGCAATTTAATAAGTTATATAAAGATGTACTTACACGTTTTTATCGTCTTCCAACAGCTCCTTGGCCTGATATTCCTGTACCAGGTCAATAGCATTGGAAATAACATCACTTAAAGCGGTAATAAAGGTTCCTTCTTCCGCCATTCCTATAGCATGTTTCAGGGCTTCTATTTCTTTAGGAATAATCTCGTAGCTTACATCTCTGCCTGCTTCATTAATTCCGTCAATGATCAATCCGTTGATTTCCTCTTCGGTTCTTCCGCGAAGATGTTTCTCATTTCGGATGATAATATAATCGAACATTCTTCCCGCAATTTTTCCACATTCTCTGATATCACTATCTCTTCTGTCTCCAACACCGGAAATAATTCCGATTTTCTTCGTAGACTCTACATTTTTCAGATAGTCTTCAATGGCTTCGTAACCTGAAGGATTATGAGCAAAGTCGATCAACACCTTAAAGTTTTTGAATTTAAAGACATTCAATCTTCCCGGCGTAAGCTGAGCACTTGGAATAAACGTTCTCAAAGAGTTAGAAATATCTTCAATCCCGAAACCATAAAGGTAACTTGCCAAACTGGCTGCCAGTACATTCTCAATCATGAATCTGGCTTTTCCTTCCATCGTGATCGGGAAATCTTTGGCTTTTCCAATTCTGATTTTCCAGTCTCCTTTTTTAATGGTGACAAATCCTTCTTCGTATATGCAGGTAATCTTTCCTTCTTTCGCAAATTTTACAATATGGGGATTGTTTTCATCCATACTGAAAATGGCCACATTAGAATCAAGATCATTTACGATCTTCATAGAATATTCATTATCGGCATTCAATACACTCCAGCCACTCTTTTTAACGCTATCCAGTACTACACGCTTCACTTTGGTAAGATCTCTCAGGTTGTGAATATCATTCATTCCCAAATGATCTTCCTCAATATTGGTCAGAACCCCGATGTCACATTGTGAAAAACCAAGTCCGGAACGTAAAATTCCACCTCTGGCAGTTTCCAATACTGCAAATTCTACCGTAGGATCCTTCAAGATAAATTCTGCCGAAAGTGGTCCTGTGGTATCCCCTTTTGTCAACATTGTATTTTGAATGTAAATTCCGTCCGAAGTCGTGAATCCTACTCTGTAGCCGTTACTTTTTACAATATGTGAAATAAGTCTTGTCGTTGTTGTTTTCCCATTGGTACCCGTTACGGCAATAATTGGAATAGTAAAAGGTTTCCCTTGCGGATAAAGCATATCTACCACCGGTGCAGCAACGTTTCTCGGTAGTCCTTCACTTGGAGCAAGGTGCATTCTGAAACCTGGTGCAGCATTAACTTCAATAATAGCCCCGCCACTTTCTTTTAAAGGTTGAGTTAAGTTCTGTGCCATAACATCAATACCACAGACATCCAATCCGATAATTTTGGAAACTCTTTCTGCCATTGTGATATTCTCCGGATGCACCATATCTGTTACATCAATGGAGGTTCCTCCGGTTGAAAGATTCGCCGTTGACTTTAGATAGACCACTTCTCCCCTTTGAGGAATAGTTTCCAGCGTATATTGAAGCTTTTCAAGAAGCTCTAGTGTATCTTTATCTACCTCAATCTCAGTAAGGACATTTTCATGCCCATACCCTCTTCTCGGATCTTTGTTTTCTTTTTCAATAAGCTGCTGAACATTCAGTTCCCCGTCTCCTACAACATGGGCAGGAACCCTTCTTGCCGCTGCCACCATTTTATTATTGATCACCAGAATACGGAAATCGTAGCCTGTGATATATTTCTCAACAATTACTTTTCTGGAATATTTCTGGGCATGTTCCAGACCTATTTTAGCAGACTCCCATTCGATCACATTAATGGAAGAACCTTTTCCGTGATTTCCATCCAAAGGTTTCAACACAATCGGATAGCCAATTTTTCGGATCACAGCATTTAATCCTTCTTCGTCTACAACCAAATCACCAATTGGTACTGGAATAGCAGCATCATGAAGCATTCTTTTCGTTAATTCTTTGTTACAGGCAATATCAACGGCAATAGAACTTGTTTTACCGGTAATAGTCGCCTGAAATCTTTGCTGATTTACACCGTAACCCAGCTGTACCAAAGAATTGGTACCCAATCTGATCCAAGGCATTCTTCTGGAAGCAGCTTCTTCTACGATACTTCCTGTAGACGGCCCCAGACGGACACGCTCTCTGATTTCTTTTAATCTATGAATACAGGCGTTCAAATCATAATCTTTCCCTTCTATCAGGGCTTCTGTAATCTTCATTGCTTCTTCAGCAGCGTAGATTCCCGCATTCTCTTCAATATAATTGAAAACCACATTATACACTCCCGGAGTCTTTGTTTCCCGGGTTCTTCCAAACCCCACATCCATTCCTGCCAGGGTCTGTATTTCCAAAGCAATATGCTCAATGACATGCCCCATCCAGGTTCCTGTTTCCACTCTATGGAAAAAACCACCTTCCACTCCTTCCGAGCATCGATGGGTAATCAATGAGGGTATTAATTTTTCAATCCTTTCCCTGAATCCTTCGATTTTATTGGTAGGATAATTCTCCATTTCTTCTAAGTCTAACCTCATCTGTATCAGCTTCTTTCTTCTGATGCTCCAGATGTTTGGACCGCGTAGTGCCTGAATCTTTTCGATTTTCATAGTCTATTGGCATTTTAACAGTTAACAATAACTCCTTTCATAGTCAAAGATAATGTAAAACCCAAAACAAAACCATAGCAAATTTAAAGATTTGTTAAAAAACAATTAATTTCAATTAACATTCCTAAAACATTAAAAATCAACTAAAGATGGCACGAATTTAGCCAAAGAATGTTAATTATTTTTTAATTTTGTACCATGACGAAGCCTGTTGGAAAATTAATAGTTATCGGAGGAGCTGTAAACAAAGGAAGTTTTGCGGAAACCGATTATGATCAAAACATCGAAAAGAATCTTAATTTTTTTGAACGTGGGATCTTAAGGAAGATCATCAACGAATCAAAACTCAAGGAAGATTCTGTTATTGAAATTGTAACAACCGCCTCCCAAATCCCTCAGATTGTGGGTTCTGAATATAAAAAGGCATTTGAATTTCTAGGTGCTAAAAATGTAAATGTTCTGGATATCCACAACCGTGAAGAAGCCAATTCTGATGCGATGGTGGCAAGAGCCAATGCTGCTGATGTCATGATGTTTACCGGAGGAGATCAGCTGAGACTGACTTCCATTCTTGGAGGAACAAGATTCCATGATACCATTTTATTAAAATACCAGGAACAAGATTTTATTTATTCCGGAACTTCTGCAGGAGCTGCAGCGGCCTCTGAAAATATGATCTATCAGGGAAGCAGTTCTGAAGCGCTTTTAAAAGGAGAAATCAAAACTACCCAGGGATTAGGACTTATTGATAATGTTATTATTGATACACACTTTGTACAGCGTGGCAGAATCGGGCGTCTTTTCCAAGCGGTAGTCAACAATCCGAGAACACTGGGAATAGGTCTTGGAGAAGATACGGGACTTTTCATCCATAATGATGTGATGACTGCTGTAGGTTCAGGACTTGTAATTTTGGTAGACGGAAGGTTCATTAAAGATACCAACCTTACGAATATCAATCTTGGAGAGCCTATCTCTATTGATAATTTAACGGTACATGTAATGTCTATGAATGACCACTATGATCTTACGACGAAGACATTAACTATTGAGAATTCTCAGTTTAATCCTATACCACAAGATAAATAGCTTAGTTGATAGTTAAAAATATTACTGATCATTATAAAAATGGGACCTTGGTTTCATTTTTTTTGTTTAAAGCCTAATGTTTAATTAGAATTTATAAATTAACTTCGTAGACGAATACATTTATCAACGATCATCTATATTTATGAAAATCATTATCCACGGCGGTTTTTTCTCAGAAAGCGACCAAAGCCATGAAGTAAAAACAGCAAAACAGAATTCTTTAAAAGAAATTGCCCAAAAAGCATTTGATTATCTTAAGACCCATTCGGCTTTTGATACTGTTGCCTATGCCGTTTCACTATTGGAGGACGATCCGTTATACAATGCGGGAATCGGTTCTCAGATTCAGAGTGATGGTGTTATCCGTATGAGTGCTGCTATTATGAACGGAGAAACTCAAAAGCTAAGCGGAGTCATCAATATTCAGGATGTAAAGAACCCTATTTTTGTTGCCAAAGATCTTATTAATGAAGACGACAGGGTTTTGGGAGGGCACGGTGCAAAAATCTACTCTTCGGAACATGGTTTTGAGAATTTTTCAACAGAAATTTCTCAGAGAAGAAGTGAATATGAAGCCAAACTAGCTAACGGGGGTAAAGGAACAGTAGGCTGTGTAGCCATTGACCTTGATGGAAAACTGGCTGTTGCTACGTCTACAGGTGGAAAAGGGTTTGAGATTCCTGGAAGAATTTCAGATTCTGCCACAGTGGCCGGAAATTATGCCAATGCCTTCTGTGCTGTAAGCTGTACCGGTGTGGGAGAAGATATTGTCAGCAATGCTACTGCCTCAAAAATTGTAACGAGGGTTACAGATGGGATGAGCCTTCAGCAGGCTTTCAACAAGACCTTTGATGAACTTAAAACCATTGATGGATTCGCAGGAGCTATTGCTATTGATAAAGACGGAAATCTTTACCATCAGGATTCTTATCCTACTATGGTTTTCGCCAGTTTTGATGGTGAAAAACTTGAAGTCTTCTCTTAAATTTAACATTTTTTTATAAGTCAATTTATTTTTTTGGCACGTATTTTACATTATTAGTAATAACAAATTTTAATATTAATACATAAAAAAATAGAAATCATGGGAAACAAAACAAAAGGTATATTAGCTTTATTAGGTTTAGGTGCATTAGCTTATTGGAAATATAAGAATTCAAGCCCTGAAGATCAACAAGTGGTAAAAGATAAAATCAATACTGCGAAAGATAATCTTAACAAGTGGGGAAATGACCTTAAAACAAAAGCCAATGACGTTGCTTCCCAGGTTCAGAATAAAGTGGACGAAGTAAAAACAAAGGCTGAAGACTCTCTAAGCTAAACAAAAGCAGTTTTTTTAACATTCATATATAGAAAAAGTCATCGTAATCTTGATTACGATGACTTTTTATTTTCGATAAGTTTCAATTGCATTTTATTTTTTCTGGGCTGCCAAAGCGTAAACCAGCGGGATTTTATTTCCAAACTGTGGAATTCTCCATTTTCCTTTTTCAAATTCATCCACATGACTAAAGCATGGATATGGCGACCAGTCAAATTCCCGAATAGTGTTGATACTGATATCCTTTTTAATCAGATTGTCAAGAACTTCTGATAATGAGTGATTCCACATTATATATTCCTGTACGATAGGTGCAGTCTGATCCGCATAGGTTCCTTCATAGGTTTCTACTATCGGCTTTTCATTAAAATAGTTGTAAGCCACTTTTGTAAAGTCATCGTCAAACATCCAAACAACCGGGTGGAATTCTGCCATAATAAATTGCCCTCCAGGTTTTAGAAAATGATTGATAACACCCGCCCATTTTTCAAGATCAGGAAGCCATCCTATGGTACCGTAGCTTGTATAAACAATGTCAAATTTTCTATCCAGAACATCTGGCAAAGTATAGACATCTGAGCAGATAAATTCCGTATCAGTTTTACATTGCTGAGCTAAATCTTTTCCTGCTTCAATAGCCTTATCTGACAAATCGATTCCTGTCACTTTTGCACCCATTCTTGAAAGAGAAATAGAATCCTGTCCAAAATGACATTGTAAGTGCAAAATACTCTTTCCCTGTATATCTCCAAGAAGTTCCAGTTCTATTGAATTAAGTGAGCTTCTCCCATTTAAAAATTCATCTACAAAATAAAAATCCGATTTCAAATGCGGCTCTACTTTTGCATTCCATGAGTTTTTATTAATTTCTAAGTAATTTTCCATAGTTTTAGTTTAAAATAGTATTAGTTATGCTTTTCATTAAAGCTCCTCTAGATAGGAATTATAATTTATCCATGAGCTTTTTCTTTTGGTCAAGAAATTCTTCTTCACTTACAACTCCGGATTCTTTTAATCTTCCCAATTGTTCGAGCTGGTCTAAAATGCTCGGTTCAGGTGTATTCTGAGTGGATCCTTCAGGACGGGACATAAAGTCTCTTACCTTTTCACAAAAAAGCTCAGCATGGTACTTTCCTACTCCGTCTATTTCTACGATGTCATCAGTTACCTGAATGTCTATAGAAGCCAGCAATACTGCCGTTTCATATTGTATTGAACTTATTTTGCTGTAGGAAAAGTCTTCTACCTTCAACCCGTACATAAATTCCTTATCTACAAAGATCAATCTTCTGTCCGTAGCTACTAAAATGATGTGATGATTGTTTGTTTTATTTCTGCCTTCAACGAGATAGACTATTTTTTCGTCTGCTGAAAGAATGTCCGGCAGCTCATGAATTTCTTTTCTGGCAAATATGGTAGGACTGATATCCAGTTTTTTAAGTTCCTCTCTTATTTCGTCAAGTCTTGATTTCTCACTCATAGTTACAGTTTATGATCCTAAATTACTATTTATTAGTGATTAAATATTTAATTTGACTAAAATATTACGTTTCGGAAGGAATTACGATAGAACTGTGCAGGCAATACATCTTCCAGCCTAACGTTTCATACAACAGCTTTCCTTCTTCTGTTGCTACTAAAAGATTATTTGAAAATCCTTTAGATAAGGCTATCTTCTCAAGTTCTTTCAATAAAAAAGAAGCGAGTCCCTTCCTTTGATGATTTTTTTCGGTAATAATCCTGTCATATATTGCCGCATCATTGATAAGAGAGACGCGGCCTATAGAAGCCTGCTCATCATTCTCTGCTAAAATCCTGACAACAAAAGTGGTATTATACTCAGAAAACTCTAAGTGATATCCTTCTGCAAGACTGATTTCCGGGAAATTCATCGGGTGAAAACAAGTCATCAAATACCCCTGTGGCTGTAGTTTCCATTTTTCAGGAATTTTTTCCATAAATTCATCAGGAGAAGTAGATACTTTGAGATAAACCCAGGGTTCATCAATTGAATCTGCAAGTTCGAAAAAATCATCATTAAGTTGAGGAAATACAAAACGTTCTTTTTGTTTTTCATCTCCTACCATCACATGGAATCCGGATTTATACTGAACAGGAAAAGAGACTTCTCTTGATAAACACCATCCTTTAAGCCAGTTTTCTACTATTTCTGCTGATACTTTGTCTTTCATGATTGGATATTAAAAGTTTTATTTCAACTGCTCCAGCAGCTTCTTTTTCTGTTCTGCAAATTCCGCATCTGTCAAAATCCCGTTTTCTCTCAGCTTTCCTAATTTCTCAAGCTGATTAAAAACTTCTTCTGATGACACTGAAACACTTTTGCCCACAGTATCAATTTGTTTCGGAGATTGTTCTTTAGGATTATTATAAATGGTTTTTATAGTGTCATAGAACTTCTCAGCGTCTTCCTTATCCATATAACATTCAAACTCAACTACCCTTTCGTCCAAATGCAGTTTAATGATCGGAGATCTTGGATCTGCAACAAAGCTTACCGACTTTATAGTTTCATTATGGTAATCATTAATCTTTGCTGCCCCAAACATACCTTTAGATACAGAAATCATCCTTTTGGGGGTTGCCACCAATACTCCGGCATCCAATGTATTGACAAACTGAGCATCTGTAATGGCAATGATTTGTTCCTCCTCGGAAATCAGATAAGGAAGTTCTTTGATTTCTCCTTTGGTAAACATAGAAAGGTTGGCATTCAGCTTTTCCAGTTCAAATTTTATTTTGCGCTGTCTCCGTTTGTAAACTTCTTTCGGAATTTGGTTTGCATCAGAATCTATCGTTACAGGAAGAATTTGGTTTGCCACTGGCAGAACCGGTTCCTTTTTCTCTGTTTTCAGCATTTCATTAATATCATCAATACTGAATTTATTGAGATTGTACAGCAATTCTTCATTGATATTGCTCGTTTCATTCAAACATTTATTGCATAAAACATTTCCATCTGAAAGCTTATTAGCTCCCAAAAGCGTATCCATAGAGGTCAATTCTGTTTTACACAATGCACAGTTATTACTCATTTTTTCTTTTTTATAATTTATCAAGTAATTTTTTCTTTTGTTCGGCAAATTCAGCCTCTGTCAGCACTCCAATCTCTCTTAGTTTACCCAGTTTTTCCAACTGCTCAAAAATAGCTCCGGAATCTCCTTTATCTGTAGAGTAAACATTTTCCTGAACCAAATCCGGAATTGTCTGGGAAAATGCCTGTAATGGACTTGAATCCCTTCTCAATTCATTTTCAGAATAATTTGCAACTTTATTTTTGACATTGGAAAATGCTCTTCCATCGTTTTTATTATGCAGCTTAAATTGTGCATCACCTCTATAAGTATTGATTTTCAGAATTGAATACAAGAGATTTTCAATATGATCAATGGAAGAAATATCCTGAAGGGAAAATTCATTTTTTACTACTCCGCCCAGAAACTTTTTATCAATAAAAGCGACTCTTTTCTGTGTCGAAAATATAATTCCTTCCCTGTTACTCTGAAGATCAATTCCTTCTGCAATAGCCAGCAATTTTTCATCTCCGTCCAGAACATTCGCCAATTCATTCACTTCTTCATTAGCAAGAACGCTTAGTCTTGCATTAAGAGCAACAATCTGATCTTTTATTTCATCCAGTCTGGTAGGGGCATCATATTGGTAATGGTTGTTTCCGGTATATTGAGAGTCTCCGGGATTCTGGTCTGCATCAATTTTACTTTTCAGAATCATTCCTGTAATTTCTGCAAAATAAAACTGATCAAGATTATGGATAAGCTCTCTGTTGATAGTAACGGCTTTGGTAAAGCATCCGGCACACAAATAACCACCGTCAGCAAGTTTATTTTTACCTACAGACATATCTGTTGCCGTTAGCGGTGTTCCACACAATGCGCAAATAATGTTCATCTGGTTTTTATGTTTAAAAGTTTTTAATCAATTCAGAGCATAATTTTCACCCTGTTTGTATACATCGATCCAAATTACAAATTCTGAACCGATTGTAAAGGTCAAAAATATTTAAATCTTAACACCCATCAAAAAAAAACAACCACAAAAAAGCTTTTGTGGTTGTTTTTCTTTGATATATTCCAAAACCAAATGATAAAATCGATTTGGTAGTTTTGTCAATATTATGATCCTAAGAATTCTTCTAAAGAAACTGTTTTCTTTTCTCCAGCTTCAAGATCCTTATAGGTAACGGTATTATTTTTAATTTCTTCTTCACCCAGGAAAACAAGATTCTTTATCCCTTTCTTTTCTGCGTAAGTAAACTGCTTATTGATTTTTGCATTTTCAGGATACAATTCAGCAGAAATTCCTTTTGCTCTTAGCTGCATGATCAGTTTTAAAGCTTCTATTGTTTCTTCTCCTCCAGAATTAGCAAACAAATATTCAATCTTAGATGATGCTTCTTCAGGGAAAAGATTCAATTCTTCCATAACCAGATAAATTCTGTCTAATCCGAATGAAATTCCTATTCCCGGAATATTTTTAACTCCAAAAACTTCTGTAAGGTTATCATATCTACCTCCACCACCGATGGATCCCATAGCAACCTCATCTGCTTTCACTTCAAAGATAGCACCTGTATAATAATCTATTCCTCTTGCAAGGGTAATATTGAATACAAGATTTTGCATATCAACTCCAAGGCTCAGAGACTGTGTAAGAACATATTCAAGTTCTTCTACACCTTTCAGACCGATTTCATTTCCTGCAAATTTTTCCTTTAGTTGAAGAAGGTTTTCCAATGCATCGTCAGACTGGCTGAACAGGAAATCCAGCTTATCAATAGATTCCTGAGAAATTTCTCTTTCCAGTAATTCTTTTACAACGCCTTCTTTACCGATTTTATCCAGCTTATCTAATGCAACAGTAAAGTCAATCAGCTTATCTGTGATTCCTGCATATTCTGCCAATCCGGAAAGGATTTTCCTGTTGTTCATATGAATCGTAACAGGAACTTTCAGGTCTGCAAAAGATTTTAAATACAACTGAACCAGCTCTACTTCCTGCAATAAGCTTTCACTTCCTACCACATCTGCATCACACTGATAAAATTCTCTGTATCTTCCTTTCTGAGGTCTGTCGGCTCTCCAAACCGGTTGGATCTGAAAACGTTTGAATGGAAATGTCAACTTTCCATGATTCATCGCCACAAATCTTGCAAAAGGTACAGTAAGATCATAACGAAGAGCTTTTTCTGAAATTTGAGAAACAAGCTTTTGATGGTTTTTATTATCCCAGTCTTCCTGATTGGTTTCAGAAGTATAATCTCCTGAATTTAAAATCTTAAAGATCAAACGATCTCCTTCTTCTCCGTATTTCCCTGTCAGTGTAGAAAGATTTTCAAAACTTGGAGTTTCCAATGGCTGAAACCCGAATAATTCAAAATTATTCTGTAAAATATTGATGATATATTTTCTTCTGGAAACTTCCTGTGCCGTAAAATCTCTCGTCCCTTTTGCTAAACTTGGCTTCATTTTTTGTATGTCATTTTGATAAATGCAAAAGTACGGAATTGCATGGACTTTACACAGCATAAAAGCTGAAGAAACAATCTTCCCCAGCTTTTTGCTATTGTGTAATCAATTATTCTGAAAAATCAGACACTTTCAAGAATTTCAAGAATCTCTTCACCATAGTTTTCAATCTTATGCTTTCCAAACCCTTTGATCTCCAGCAATTCTTCTTTTTTGGCAGGTTTATACTTAGCAACAGATATCAGCTCTTTATTGCTGGCAATGAAATAAGTGGGAAGATTCTGCTCCCTTGCTTTTTCTGATCGCCAGAGTTTCAGAGCATCCAGTATCTTTTCTTCATCTGTATTCAAGAAATCATTCTCTGCAGAATATTTTACTGCTTTGGGTTCTTTAACTGTATTTTTTGTCAGTTTCAGATCTTCAAAATACAATATTACAGACCAATACCGTTCTTCACTTACAAAAGCTGTTTCTACTTTCATAATCTCATTGGCTTCCAGGAAATCATCCAGCATTTTCTGATCTTTGTACAGAAATTCTTCCGGAAGCCTGATTTTAAAAACTTTTACTTTCATCATTTGTGTTTTTAGAATTATTTTCCTCCTAATAATAAGATCTCATCCACCCGAATTTCTGTGATATAGCGCTTCACTCCATCTTTATCATCGTATGATCTATAGGTAAGCTTTCCTTCTATAGCAATTTCTTTTCCCTTGGAAACATATTTCTCAAAAATTTCTGCTGTTTTCCCAAAAGCAATAAGATTGTGCCATTGCGTTTCTTCTACTTTTTCTCCTTTGGCATTGGTGTAATGATCGCTTGTTGCTAAGGATACGCTTGCTTTTACATTTCCGTTATCGAAGTTTACCATTTCAACTTCTTTTCCTGTGTAACCAATTAATGTTACTTTGTTTCTTAGTGACATAACTTTTAGATTTTAAAGATTAATAAATTTAGATAAGAGACGTTCACTGTTTTTCTCAAATCTCTGTTGCAAAGATTGCGATGTTATCCATCCTCAGTCGGTTAGAAATTATTTAAATCCGTTTGTAGTCGTTTGAAAACGAATAATAAAATAAATAAAATTCTGTATAAGACACTATTTACTAAGCTTAAAAAACAATAACCATCATTTTTAAGTAAAAATTAAACGATAGAAAACTGTATCCTAAAATATTTTTCTTCTTCAAAAAAACATTGAAAAATAGATGTATTGCCAAGGATTTTTTTGAAGTAGTATGACTTTTAGTATTATTATATCATTCAAATCCTATCCATTTACAAACGGATAATTCCGTATCTTTGTGAAAATTCATCTATGAAAAGGAATATCAATATTTTTGAGTTTCCTCTCAATTTGGGACTTACAAAAAAGGAACATGAGACAGAACCCGGGGTTCGAAAACTTCCGGACTGGCTCAGGAAATTTGATTTTCATCGTAGAATTGCTCCTGCCAACGTTTTCAGACTTGATGCTCCAGAATATTCCATGGATTTTGATGAGGAGTCAAATGTCAGAAATGCAGATCTCATTATTGAATATGCCCAAAAGCAGGCTGACTATATTCTAAAGAATTACGAAAAAAACACATTCAATATTATCCTGGGTGGTGATTGCAGCATTCTGATTGGAAATGCTGTTGCATTGAAAAAACTGGGAAACTTTGGACTCTTTTATCTTGACGGCCATACAGATTTTATTCCGCCGGAACTTTCAGAAACCGGAGGTGCTGCAGGAATGGATCTCGCCATCATTACCGGAACCGGACATGAGAAACTGACCAATATTGATGGTTTAAAGCCTTATTTAGCTGAAGAAAATATCTTCTGCTGCGGAAATGCAGAAACAGATGATGAAGAATATATTAACCAAATCATCAATTCCAATATTCATTATTATGATCTTTACCGCCTCAGAGAGAATAGTTTCAGAAAAACGGCAGAAGACTTCTTGAAAATGGTGAATGATAAAGGCTTGGATGGCTTTTTCATTCATTTTGATGTAGATATTCTGAAAGATGAGCTCATGCCGGCTGTAGACAGCAGAATGGAAGACGGAATCAGCTATGATAATCTCAGAGAAATGCTGGAACCGTTATTTGAAAGTCCGTTGTGTTTTGGGATAGAGATTACTATTTTAGATCCTGATTATGATGAAAATGGAATGTATACACGGCCATTTGTAGAAAATTTAATTCAAATTATAAAAAATAAAGAAGACTAAATGAAGAACAGTATAAAAAGAACATTCAGAGTTTCCAAATATGTGATCTATAAAGAAACGCTTGTTGATTACAAAGAGCATATCTGGTCATTTTTGGGTGCTTTTTTCGGAATTGGGATCATAGCATTTATCCAGTCTCATTCGTTAATGGAAACTGAGAACATATTCCTGATCGGTTCTTTTGGGGCTTCCAGTGTTCTTATTTATGGGGCCATACAAAGTCCGCTGGCGCAACCCAGAAATCTTGTAGGCGGACATGTACTGTCGGCATTGGTAGGCGTTACAGTCTATCAGTTTGTTCCGGATATCATCTGGCTTTCGGCTCCTTTGGCAGTAGCTTTTTCTATTGTCTTGATGCAGTACACCAAAACTCTGCATCCACCTGGTGGTGCTACAGCCCTGATTGCTGTAAGTTCTACCGGAAAAATTCCGGAATTGGGATATTGGTATGTCATCTCCCCTGTTCTTTCCGGGTGTATCATTCTGCTGCTGGTAGCTTTGTTCTTTAATAATATTACTCCTAACAGAAGTTATCCTATCCACAGCAGATTCATGAGGCTGTTACGAAAAAGACATGCACATCCCCACAAAATAAAAAAATAAGAAGATGAATTGTCTGGAATGTGGCGAAAAAATCATCGGGAGGTCTGATAAGAAGTTTTGCAACGATGCCTGCCGAAACGCCTATAATAATAAGCAAAATAAGGATTCTAGTAACCTGATGCGGAATGTGAACAACAAACTCCGCAAGAATTACCGTATCCTGATGGAAATCAATCCTGATGGCAAAACAAAAGTGCCCAGATCCAGACTGGATGGCTTAGGTTTTGATTTTGATTATTTTACCAATCTGAAAGTTTATAAAAATGGTTCTGAATACAAGTTTATTTACGACTACGGCTATAAACTTCTGGAAGATGATTTTGTACTGATTGTAAAGAATCAGGCATAACCCACACCCCTTAAATAAAATATTATGAAAGAAGTTGTTCTGATCACCGGAGCCAGTGGCATGATCGCCAAAGAACTGGCCAAAAAGATAGGCAGGGAATACGAAATCAGGTTTCTGACCCGAAAAAAAGAACATGATCATGAGTATGAATGGGATATCAGAAAAGGAAGTATAGATGAAGCTGCTCTGGAGAATGTCTCTCACATCATTCATCTTGCTGGTGCCAACATTTCAGAAAAGCGCTGGACACCAGAAAGAAAAAGAGAATTGATATCGAGCCGTGTTGATTCAGCGGAATTACTTCGTACTGCATTAAGGAAACATAAAATAAAGCTTAAATCTTTTATTTCGGCTTCAGGAATTAATTTTTACGGTACTGAAACTTCAGAAAAAATCTATACTGAAAATGATCCTCCGGGCAATGACTTTTTAAGTGAAGTTGTGGTTTTATGGGAAAGAGCTGCAGACGATTTCAAAGAACAGGATCTGGCAGAAAGAGTAGTTAAAATACGAACTGCTGTTGTGCTTTCCGAAAAAGATGGGGCTTTAAAGAAAATGGTACCTCCTATTCAATATTATATAGGATCACCTTTAGGAAGCGGCCAGCAATATATGCCATGGATTCATGTTGAAGATATCTGTTCTGTTTATGAACTTGCTTTAAAAAATTCCACAATGGATGGAGCTTATAATGCTGTTTCGCCACAACATGCCACTAATAAAGATCTTACAAAAAAGATTGCTAAAGTACTTGGAAAACCTTTATTCATGCCTAATGTTCCCGGATTTGTTTTAAAACTGATATTCGGAGAACTGGCTACAGCTATACTGGAAGGTTCCAGAGCTTCTTCACAAAAACTTCAGAATGCAGGGTTTCATTTTAAGTTTCCGGACCTTAATGAGGCTTTAGTAGATCTATTAAAGAAGCAATAAGAGAATGGGGGAAGAACTTTTAATCCTAAAAAACATTTCCAGGCATATTTCACTTACCAGTCAGGAGAAATCTTATTTTCTCTCCTTATTAAAAGAAAAAAAGGTAGCTAAGAAAGAACTGATTTTACAGCAGCAGCAAGCCTGTAAGGAGATCAATTTTGTTCAGACAGGGATTTTGAGAGCTTTTCATATGGATACCACAGGAAAAGAATCTACCATTATGTTTGCTATTTCTGATTGGTGGATCACTGATATGTATTGTTTTATCAATCAAAAACCTGCTATGCTAAATATTGAAGCGTTGGAAGAAAGCAGTATTTTGCAACTTCAGAAAGATCATCTTGATGAACTTTATCTCCAAATTCCGAAATTTGAACGGTTTTTCCGGATCATGATGCAGAACGCTTACATCAGAGAACAGCTCCGAACGATTGAAAATCTTTCTTTACCTGCAGAAGAACGTTATTATAACTTTCTACAGAAATACCCTGAAGCGGTAAAACGTATCAAGCAAAAGCAAATTGCTTCTTATTTAGGCATTACCCCAGAGTTTTTAAGTCTTATAAAATCGAAACAAAAAAACAGTTTCTCTTAAGCTATATTATTTTTTTTATCCTGAAAGTTCTGTTATTTTACCAAAAAAAACCATGTTTATACTTATTGCAGGCCCTTACCGCAGCGGAACGAATGATGATCCGCAGCTTATTCAGCAGAATCTTCACAATCTTGAAGCCGTTGCTCTTCCCATCTTTAGAAAGGGACACATTCCTATTATCGGAGAATGGGTTGCTTTGCCATTGATCAACCTTGCCGGTTCTACCCAAATAGGTGATGAAGCATGGCAGGAAATACAGTATCCCGTAGCTCATGCCCTTCTGGAAAAATGTGATGCAGTGCTGCGTATAGAAGGAGCTTCAAAAGGAGCTGATGAGGATGTAAGAATAGCCAGAGAAAGAGGCCTGACCATTTATTATACCATAGAAGATATTCCCAATGCATAATCCTGATATCAACGTCCTTCAGACAGAAATCCTTTCAGACAACTGGTATACTTTAAACAAAGTCACCTATTCTGTTACAAAAAAGGACGGAACCACAGAAACCCAAAGCAGAGAAGCTTACGACCGCGGAAACGGTGCAGTGATTCTCCTTTACAACACAACTTCCAGAACAGTTATTCTTACCAGACAATTCCGGCTGCCAACTTATATCAACGGAAATGATACGGGACTGCTTATTGAAGCCTGTGCAGGGCTTTTGGATAATGATAATCCGGAAGACTGCATAAAACGGGAAACGGAAGAAGAAACCGGGTATAAAATTTCCAAAGTTGAAAAGATATTTGAAGCTTATATGTCGCCAGGATCGGTTACGGAAATCCTTTATTTCTTTATCGCAGAATATTCCAACGAAATGAAAATTAATGAGGGCGGAGGATTGGAAGAGGAAGGTGAAAATATAGAAGTACTTGAATTATCTTTTGAGGAAACTCTGAAAATGATTGATGGAGGAGAAATCAAAGATGCTAAGACCATTATGCTTTTGCAGCATTTACGAATCAAAGGAATGATGTAAAATCAGGATATCATTGATAATTGATCGATAATGGGTAAATTGCTCTATATTAAATAAAAATATTAACTTATCACTCTTATTTAAAAAACTACTAACGGATGATTGAACATGTGAAGCTTGCCATTAATCCTAAATTTCAGGATTGGGTTCTTTTTGAAAATGGTACTTATATTATTTTTGACGACATCAGTACGGTCGAAGACGTAAAAGAGGAAGCAATAAAACTCATGAAAGAATTCGGTCCGGTACATGCCGGAGGCCCAGCAGGGGATTTTAATGTTATACATTTAAATCTAACAGAAGGCTGGCTGGTTTCCGGACATGGGTATGGTATGTATACGTATGTACACCCATCGGAACTGGATAGTGAATCTCCAAACGATCTTGAAATAGGACTTTATGGAAGATCCAAAAGAGATTCAGATGGTCAGAATCCCGAAATAATACATATCAACAGTGGTGAAACTTCATAAGACAGATACTGACTACTCACCGACACAATCAATTCATCATTCATACCTAATAATTTATCATAAATAAAATGCTTCAAGACCATATTACGGTTCAGAACCGCCATAAAGAATTTATTAAAAAAATCACCGAGACAGAAATCGTGTATGCTTTACAGGATGATAAGGGATATGCTACCTCCTATTCCAGCGAAGCAGAATACGAAGATGGTGAACCGGTGCAGATCATTTGTTTCTGGTCTGATCCTGCAAGAGCAAAATCATGTATAGAAAATGAATGGAATCATTATGATCCCTCTCCCGTTTCCCTTACCGAATTTGTAGAAAACTGGTGCCTGGGAATGAATAGTGATGGATTATTGGTGGGAACAAATTTCGACAGTCATATGTTTGGCTATGAGGCAGAGCCTTTAGAATTGATTCTTGATATTATAGAAGAGCTTAGAAATTCCGGAAAATCTCTGGAATTGAGAAAGTTTGAAAGCCTTGATGATATGGAAAAACAGATCAGAGAAGTTTTGGAAGATTAAATTCCAATCCTTGAGAGTTTATCTATTAACCCATGGATGATGAAGTTGTTGGGAATAAAAATCATTAAAGTAACAGCTGTATTTTCAGTTATGATTTTCAGTATTCTAATGCTGAAAACGATTTCCCAATATACTTCTTTTGATAAAAATATCGGATTTCTGGCCTTTAAACAGCAGGTAGTCGGCAATCCATACTGGATGACTTTTTTTTACATTCATATTTTTTCTATAACGCTTTGCCTTCTGGCGGGTCTTACTCAGTTTTCCAATCGGTTTTTAGCTGAAAACAGAGATCTTCACAAGATCATTGGGAAAATATATGTTTACAATATTCTTATCATCAATGTTCCGGCATGTTTTGTACTGGGATTGTTTTCAAATGGAGGTCTGATCGGAATTACAGGGTTTCTGATTCAGGATGTGCTTTGGGCTTATCTTACCGTTGCTGCCATACTTTCTATTAAAAAAGGAAATGTTACCAAGCATAGAAATTATATGATTTTAAGCTATGCGGTGACTACAACAGCTATTACTTTCAGAATCGTTAAACATCTGCTGTATAATGAAGCGCAGCATGATTATGAACTTTTTTATGGACTGAATGTCTGGGCTGCTCTTTTGATCAACCTTTGCATTGCTTATACAATTATCAGAAAAAACACAGGATTATCTGGAAAAATCAACGGTGGAAAAGAAAATACAAAGACTGAGAAATGATACCAGAAAAAATGATGCAATAAATATTAAAGTATTAAAAATCAGTTCATACTTGTTATTCTTAGTCCATTTGCTGAAAAAACGCATGAGCAGATAAGCGATTCCGCCAAAAACAGCGACAATAAAAAGAAGAAAAAAATAAAGGGTCATAGTTTGTGTTACTTTTTGTAAATCTATTATTTTAAATCTAAAAAACAATCATCAAGAGCAAGAAATGGAACTATAAAAGACCCTATTTTTAATCCAATATCTTCAATTCATTCTAAACCCATTGAATTTTAACCGAAATTCACATCGAAATTTCTCGAAGTCCATATAAATTACCAACAATATCCACTCCCGGAATTTTCACTTATATCCTCTGTATGCCCTACTGTGAAAGGCTTTCTATATCAATCACAGACAAGATATAAAAGCAAAATGAATTCCTCAGTACAAAATTCATATAAAATATGCAAAATCAATTGAGAAAATCTATTTAATTCTTTAGATTTCAAATTTAAAGCCTTAATTTTGCACCGAAATTCAGAAAATTCGGATTCTTTCAACAGGTTATGTACATGAAAAAAATGATGATCGGGCTTGCTTTGGCCTTATCCATTACTATCTGGGGGCAAAAAACTCCTTCTAAAGCAAACAATCTGACCCCTTACAACTATCAGACTTTTAATTGTGATAATCAAGGGTATTTTGACTCGGCTAAATATAAAAAAGAAGAAATAGACGGAGTAAATAAGCTTTTATATCAATTCAATGGAGTTGTATTTGATACCCGACCTGTTTTTAAACTTTCCCAGCTTGAAGAAATTCGTCAAAACAGAGAAGCTTACCTACAGAATCTTGAAAAGCAATATGAAGAAAAGAAAAAGGAACTGTACAGCCTTAAAGTAATTGATCTTCCAAGATGGAAAAAGCTTCAGGAAGAAATTATGGAATCATTTGAAAATGAATACCAGCTGAATAAGGAAGAAATTATCGCTTATTCTGATCCTTTCACTCTTAAAAACAGTAAATATTATACTACCTGCAAAGAGCAGATTGACGCTATATCTTCTCCGGACAGAGAAAAGATGTTTGCCGCCTGGAAAAATTACATTGAGCTTAAAAGCAAGAATAATTCTGATCCACAGGGAGTAATGTCAAGATTCAATACCAAAATGAATGACCCGCAAAAAGAAGATTATGCTTTGATCGATATGATAGGTTTGGGGTTTCATAACTGTGCCAATACAAGCTTCAGACAAAAACGTAATGATGAAGAAACATCTTATAAGGATTTTGACAAGATTTTCACAAAGTTGAAGAGAACTTGTGATGAACCGTAATATTGATTCAAAAATCAAAAGATTTAATGATTAAAAAATAATAGCAGTACTCAGATTGGGTACTGTTTTTTATTTGCAGACACTTGGTTAAGGAACGGTTAAAAGAGGGTTAATGGCCTGTTATTTCTTTGTAAAAGCATCAATTACAGTTATTTTCGTCTATCTAAAAACTAATTCCATGAAACGTATTGTTATTTCTCTGACAGTGTTATTTTCTATAGCAGTATCAGCTCAAAAAACTTCCACTATCATTCCTTTTTCCCTGGAAAACAATTCTGTGTATGTGTACTGCAAAGTCAATAAAACCGACAGTATTAAATTCCTCTTTGATACAGGCGCTGATGGTTCTGTCATTAATATCAATGCAAAGAAAAAAGTCCCGCTGAAAATTGATGGAAAGTCTGAAAACAAAGGCTCAAACGGGGTGAATACCGTTGATTACAGCAGTCACAATACCGTACAGTTTGGAAACATTCAGAAAAACGATATACAGTTTACTCTTATTCCCTATGATTCTGCCAATTTTGACGGGGTTTTCGGAACGGATCTGATGAAAGGAAAAATCATTGAAATAGATTATCATAAAAATGAAATCCGTTTTTATGAAGAAAATGATCTGTCTATGGATCTAACAGGATATGAGAAAGTAAAACTTCATATGGTTGATAACTACCCTGCTGTAGAAAGCAGTATAATAATAAATGGTAAAGAATATTCCGGGTTTTTCGGATTGGACAGCGGCGCGGATGATGTACTTACCATGGCTTCTCCTTTTGCTAAAAGTAATGGGCTGGTAAAAGTTATGAAAACCATAGGCAAAGCTACAGCAAGAGGTTCTGACGGTTGTGTCTATGAAATGCCTGTAGTTCTCTGCCCGGCTGTTCAATTTGCTCAAAAATATCTTTATAACCTACCCATTACACTTTCCGGCTCCACAGAAGGCATTGATGCTACAGAAAAAATGGCTGGATTTTTTGGCAATCAGTTTTTAAAAAGATTCAATACTGTGATTGATTTTAAGAACGGATTTATTTATTTTAAACTCAATAAAAATCTGTATTCGGGTGTTAATTAACTGTAAAGGTTAACAATACAAATTTCGTCTGTTGTATCTAGCTCAATTTTCAACTTTATAGTACACCAAATAAATTAATAATGAATAAGTTATGGTTTTTTAAATTTAATTGCTTAATTTTGCACCCCGAAAATAAGGGTTAGAGATATGAAAAAACTTGGTGAGCACAGAACACTTCTTGGAGTAGATAAAAATGTTACTTTAAAAGAATTAAAGACTATTTACAGAAATGTGATGAAAGATACACATCCTGATAAATTCATTAATGATGAAGCTGGGAAAATAGAAGCAGAAGAAAGAAGCAAGTCTGTAATTGAAGCGTATCACTTTTTGGTAAGTATTAATTCTGAAACACAGGACAAATACAAAGAAGAATATACGGAAACCATTACAAAATCTAACATTCAGGATTTTTACCTTGAAAAATCGATTTTAAAGGTTCAGCATTTGAACGGAAATATGTATGAGTACATAGGAGTTCCAAGAAATACCTATATCAAAATGGTTAACGCTGATTCACCAAGCCGTTTTGCAAGAAGACACGTCTATGGAAACTTTATCTACAGAAAGTCCGGAGAGGCTATGGCAGATTAATTTTTCTACATTACAATATATGAAAGCTTTCAGTTTTACTGGGAGCTTTTTTTGTTTTAGTTAAAGCCATCATTTAATATTATAGCCTTAAGCGGGCTAAAGCCCGCTCCTATTGATATCTTATAGTACAATTGGTGTCATTCTGAGTGAAATAAAATAATCTCTTTTTTCAACATTACCCAACGGCTTTAGCCAAAACCTATCAAACCATCATCAACTTATACCAACAAAAAAGCCGCATCATTTCTGATGCGGCTTTCGGTTAATTAAAGGTTTAATTTTTATTTATCTACGTGTTTCGAAGTAAATCCGTCTTCACTTAGCTCTCTATGCACATAATCAGCTTTCATTTCAGTTGCATAATCCACTTTTTCATGTTTACCCATTCTTCTTAAGATAGAGTCAAATAATGAATACACTACTGGTACAATAATCAGAGTCAGGAATAATGACGATGTCAAACCACCGATAATTACCCATGCTAATCCGTTGTTCATTTCTGCTCCTGCACCTTTTGCAATTGCAATCGGGATCATACCGAAGATCATCGCAATAGTGGTCATAAGAATCGGACGAAGACGTGCGTGGTTGGCCTGAATCAAAGCATCATGCGTACTTGCACCAGCCTCTTTTCTCATATTCGCAAAGTCGACAATCATAATCGCGTTCTTCGCTACCAAACCAATCAACATGATCATCCCCAGCATCGTAAATATGTTTAATGAATTTCCGGTGATGGCAAGAATAACCATTACCCCGATCAATGCCAGTGGAATGGAGAATAATACCACGAACGGATATACAAATGAGTCATATAATGAAACCATTACCAGATAAACCAATACAATAGCAGCCATCAATGCAATCCCTAAAGTACCGAAACCTTCGGTCTGGTTTTCCATATCCCCACTCCAGATGTAGCTTACTCCTGCCGGTTTCGTCTTTTCGTTATCCATAAATTTAGCAGCCCATTCATTGGCAACATCCCCTACAGGACGACCTACCACTTTAGATTTTACCTTCACAGAAGGTGCTTTATCTCTACGCTCCAACAAACTTGGTCCAGAACCCATTTTTACTTCTGCAAACTGGCTCAATCTTATCTGTTCTCCTTTAGGATTGGTAAACATAAGATTTCTTACATCTTCAATAGACTTTCTGTTCGCATCGCCAAAACGGATATTAATATCATATTCATATTCTCCAGCTCTGAATTTTCCGTCTGTATTTCCGTTAAATGCAGTCTGCATTGTTTGTCCTACACTAGAAAGATTCAAGCCTAAAGAAGCCATTTTATCTCTGTCAATATTCACCTGTACTTCAGGACTTCCAGAGTCAGTGGATAATTCTGCATCTACAGAACCAGGAACTTTTTTAAGCAACTCAAGAATTCTGTTGGCCTCTTTATTTGCTGTTTCATTATCCTGAGCTGTCACTACCATTTCAATTGGTGCATTATCTGCTCCCATTAATCCAATAGGTGCGGTTTTAAATTCAACTCCTGTGAATTTTTCTTCTAATGCTCTCTTGATTCTTGCAGACTTAATATCTGTACTTTCATTACGTTCAGATTTATCTACCAAAATCACCTGAATCTCTGACTGATACAATGTAGCCTGTGCTCCACCAAAACCTGATGACTGCTGACCCACTGTCGTGATCATATCTACAACATCTTTGTCATCTCTCAGATATTTTTCAACTGCAAGAGTAATCTGATTGGTTTTTTCTACAGAAGCATCTTTTGGTAATTCCATCTGAACAAGGAATTGTCCTCTATCCATTTTAGGGAAGAATTCACCTCCAATGAAACCAAATGCAACCAACATAAATGAAGAAATCAAAATAATAAATGTTATTATAACCGTCATTACTCTTCTTAATGTTGTTTTTAGACACCATTCCAGAATTCCTGTGATCCAGTGTGTGAATTTTTCCAATTGCTTTTCGAACCAAAGAATAAACTTCTCAAAAGGATTTTTACCTGAAAGGTGTACCAATTTACCATATCTTGAAGATAACCAAGGAATAATAGTAAATGAGGCCAATAACGAGAACATTGTCGCAATAACTACGGTAACGCAGAACTGCGCCAGGATATCAGCAACCAATCCTGAACTCATTGCAATCGGTAAGAATACCACCACAATTACCAATGTAATCGCCGTTACGGTAAATCCAATTTCCGATGCACCATCATATGCCGCACGAATTCGGCTTTTCCCCATCTCCATGTGACGATAAACGTTCTCCAAAACTACAATTGCATCATCCACAAGAATACCAACCACTAATGAAAGTCCCAGTAAACTCATCAGGTTTAAGGTATACCCCATCAGATACATTCCAATCACAGTTGCAATCAATGACATCGGAATAGAAACCATGACAATGAACGCATTTCTGATGTTATGAAGGAATAGTAACATTACTACTGCTACCAGGATAATCGCCAAGAATAAATCGAAAATTACATGGTCTGCAGCTTCAAGTGTAAAGTCTGTTGTATCATCTACAATATTTATTTTAATCCCCTGAGTTTTATAATTAGTCTGAACATCAGCGATTGTCTTCTTAATTAAGTTTGAAACGGAAACCGCATTGGCATCAGATTGTTTTTTAACCTGAAGTAAAATCGTTGAATTCTGGTTATATCTTGCCACTTTTTCCACATCTTTCTGTGTATCAAAAACTGTTGCAATGTCAGATAAACGCACCTGAGCCCCATTTTTATTGGAAACTACAAGATTATTCATTTCAGCAACATTTTTATACTTTCCAGAAAGCCTGATTGTAGATCTTGAAGTTCTCGTTTTCAAAGCTCCCGTTGGGAAATCCAGGTTTGAAGAAAGAATTGCCTGCTGTACATCTGCGATGGCAAGACCGTACCCCTGCATTTTCTTTTCATCTAAACTTACCTGAATTTCTCTTTCCTGTCCACCTACAAGGTCTACCTGGGCAACACCGTTTACACGGGAAAAAATAGGTTCAATTTTTTTATCTAAAAGATCATAAAGATCTTTATTATTCAGTTTATCACTGGCAATACTCAAAGTCATGATCGGGAGATCATCCAATGAGAACTTTTGCAAAGAAGGAGGATCTGCATCGTCAGGAAGATCTGCTAAAATAGCATTTACTTTTCTCTGTGCATCGTTCAAAGCATAGTTTACATCGGCACCTGTATTCAGCTGCACCATGATAACCGATAAACTTTCGTAAGATGAAGATTCTACTTTTTTCACGTTTTCCAAAGAACCTACAGCATCTTCAATTTTCCGGGTTACCGAAGTTTCCACCTCAGCAGGTGAAGCTCCCGGATATACCGTAGAAATGGTTACCATATTGGTTTCAAACTTTGGAATCAACTCATACCCCATCATGGAGTAACTTAATAAACCACCCAGCGTAAGTATCGTAAATAATACGATAACCAGCGATGGTCTTTTAATGGATATTTCTGCTAACTTCATCTTCTGGTTACTTTACGATATTGATTTTCGAACCGTTATCAAGGTTAATCTGTCCGCTGGTAATTACCTGCTCACCTCCATTCAGTCCGCTTAAGATCTGAACTTTGTCACCGTATACTTTTCCGGTCTGAACTTTAATTAATTTAGCAGTACCATTGTTGACAATAAATAACTGACCTGAACTTACACCGTTTACAAAAGCTTCCGCAGGAACCGTCAACATATTCTGGGTTTCAGCACCGTGATTGGTTTTAAAGGTAGCCGTTGCATACATCCCAGCTTTTAGGTTTCCTTTATTCTGAACCTCAATTTCAACCGGGAAATTTAAAGTAGCATCACTTTTAGGAGCAATGAATGTAATTCTACCGCTGAAAGAGTCTTCTGGCAAAACATTCACATTAATTGGAACTTCCTGACCGAGTGCAATTCTGCCAACCTGGCTTTCATCCACTAATACTGAAAGTTTAAGGCTGTTGATATTAACAATTTCAAACATGGAAGTTCCTACAGAAACTACAGTTCCCGGTTCTACCATTTTTTTGTTTATAGTACCGCTGATTCCTGCACGGATACTTGTATCATTTACTCTTACTCCCTGAGCTCTTACTGCAACCTGTGCGTTTTTCAATTGTAATCTTGAGTTATCAAGCTGCTGTTTTGTAACCCCTCCTGTTTTATATGCATTTTCATAACGTTGGTTATCAATCACTGCATTTTGCAAATTGTTTTGAGCCTGAGAAATGTCAACTTCGATAGCATCTCTTTTTATCGTTGCTAAAACCTGGCCAGCACTTACTCTTGAACCTTCTTTAACCAAAACATTCACAATACGTCCTGCAATTTCAGAAGACTGGTTCATTTCCTGCTTAGGAATGAAAGTTCCGTTGGCTGAGTAGTCTGTATCAATATTTTCTCTTGTAACGGTTACAATATTAACGTTGATTTTATCTACCTGCTTGGCAACCTCCTGTACTTCCTTAGTCTGCTTTTCTTTGTTACCAGCAATCTTATAAGCGGCTAAACCTACAAGTACAGCTGCTACGATGATATATATTAAAGTTTTTTTCATTTTAGTTTATTATAAGTTTTGTAGTGTGTTTAGTTCACCCTTAGCTTTTATCAGCTTGATCTCTGCCTGTTTGTAATCCAGCAATGCATTAGAATAGTTCTGTTTTGCCTGTGTCAAAGCATTTTCAGAATCCAGCACCTCCGTAAGGGTTGCCAGACCATATTGATAATTTGACTGGGTATTTTTCTGAACTCTTTCCGCCAATCCTACATTATCTTTCATGCTTTCAATATTAATCAATGCATTTTCCATATTGGTGATTGCATTTTTATAGTCCAAACTTAAGCTCAACTGAGTGTTTTCAATATCAACATCAAGATCCTGAATATCAATTTCTGCCTGATTGATCTTCGCTTTTGTAGCTCCTCCCGTGAAAATAGGAATATTTACATTCAGACCAATTGCTGAATAATCGCTCCAAAGAACTCCCTTACTAAGACCATTTGTCAACGGGAATTTTGCTCCGTTTGCTCCCCATCCGTAGTTCGCAGTAAGATTTACTGAAGGATAAAGATAAGCTTCGGTAGCTTTTTTATTGAAAACCAAAAGTTCCCTGTTTTTATTTAAAACTTTGATTTCGGTACGATCATTAAGATTTACGTTGCTCGCAATCAGCTCAGGCTTTGGTTCGATCTCCTTTTCTTCAAGCTCGATGTCTGTAGCAATAGGGATTCCCATGTAAAACTTCAATGCATTTTTTGAAAGCTCAACAGAGTTGATTAAAGTCTGCTTATTGGAACCAATATTCGTAAGCTGAACATTTGTCCTGTCTAAATCGATTGATTTTGCCAAACCATTATCAACCAGGCTTTTAATAACATTTCTTACTTTTTCAGTGTTGGCATAGCTGGCAGTTACCGTTTTAAGATTTTCTTCCTGAACAAACACCTGATAATAAGCTGTTGCTACATTTTCAATGATCTGCTCATTGGTTAGCTGAGCATTCAGCACATAAAACTCTCTTGTTGATTTTGCAGCTTTAAGTCCTGTAAATACTCTCTGATCAAAAATCGCCTGCTGAAGTTGTACAGAAGCTGTTGATCCCCAAGGCTGCCCAAACTGAGCCCTGATTTTCTCTCCTCCAAATTCCAGCAAAGACTCCTGAATAATAGGATTATATGTAAGTCCGGCTGTAGCACTGACCTGTGGAAGAGCACCGGCTCTGGCCTCATCAATCTTGTATTCGGCTTTTTTTACCTGTAAAGCAGCTTTTTTGGCTTCTGCCTTATTCTGAAGCGCCTGTTTAATTGCTTCCTGTAGGGAAACCTGCTGCTGGGCAGACATCAATGAAGAGCCGAAAATCATAAATGCTGAAGCTATCCCAATTTTTAGCTTTGTAGCAGTTATACGTTTTCTATTCATAATTTTATACTTCGTTTATTTTTTATTTAATTCTCAGTCATTATTTATTTCTAAATGACGAATCATTTTCAGAAATACTTTAGTTTTTTTAGTTTTTGAACAACATATTGATAATAATCTCTTTTCGTTCAGAAATAATCTTATCATATTCTTCATCATTGATTAATAAATTTTCCATAAATAATGGTCGTATGGCACTTGGGAACACCAACAGCGAAACCATGTTCAGAATAAACTGAACCGGGGCCATTTTCTCTATATTTCCCAATTCCATTTCTTTTTCGATATCACTATACATTTCATTCAGGATATCTTCCTCAATTTCTCTGTGATGGCAGGTTCCTTTATTGATCTGTGATACGATATACGTTTCCAGATAAGGATATTGAAGGCTTGTAGTAAGACTGCTTTCTATGAATTGGCTGATTTTCTCTTTAAAAGGAAGAGCTGAATTCTGAATGATCTTCGATTTTTCCTGCTCTACTCTTTGTGCTTCATCAAAGATGATCTGGATAAGCTTATCTCTTGAACGGAAATAGTAGTTAATAAGAGTCCTGTTCACTCCTGCTTCATCTGCAATCTCCTGCGTAGTAGCATCAAATTTTCCTTTCACAAAGAATAAATTCTTCGCTGTCTCCTTGATCAATTCCTGTGTTTGGTCTTTTTTTGCTTGATTTGACATTTTTGTTAAACAAATTTGTGCAAATTTATACTAAAATTTATTTTTGACAAAATTGTTAAACAAAAAAATTAAACAAAAATGTCATGATATCCATCATGTCTGCAACTTGAAGTTTGCAATTACTTAATGTTTAAAGAGAAAGCTATTTTTATATCTTTGCCGCAAAAATTAATAACCTGATGAAGAAAATTCTTTCGCTGTTCGCAGTTTTGAGCACAGTACTTCTATTTTCACAGAAAAAAAATTCAGCAAACAACTCCTATTATTTTTATGAAAACAAAGGTCAGATTATTGATCAGGACGGGAAAGAAAATAAAGATGTCAAATATCTTTTCCATTCCAATGGTCTGAATGTACAATTGCGTTCTAATGGATTTTCTTATGATATTTACGAAATAAAGAAAACTGTAAATCCTGATTTTTCAAAAAAGGCAGAGCATACACTTCCAAGTCCAAAACAGTATGATAGCAACGAGTATATTTATGAAAAACTAATTCACAGAATAGATATTGAGCTTGTTAATTCTAATAAAGCAACTATTACAGCAGAGGGAAAATCTCCAGATTATAACAACTATTACAACCTGCCCAATAACCCCAAAGGCATTAGTAATGTTCACCAGTATCAAAAAATCCGTTACAAGAATATATATCCTCATATAGATTTAGTATTCTTTAAGCCTAATGATACTTTAAAACCCATCGAATATAATTTCATCATCAATCCTGGTGGAAAAATTTCAGATATTAAAATGAAATTTCATGGCGCTCCTACGTTGATAAAAGACGGAAAACTGACCATGAATGTACGTTTTGGGGAAATCTATGAAAACATTCCTAACAGCTGGATTACGGGTAACACAAAGAAAAGTATTGATGTGTCTTTTAAGGATTTTGGAGCTCAGACTTTTGGATTTAATGCCCCTTTAAACAGTTCTGATAAAACAATTATTATAGATCCTGTACCTACAAGAATATGGGGAAGTTATGCAGGAGGATATGGAGAAGATTATGGCAGAATCAAAACAGATCTTCAGAGTACGGGCTATTTATTTGGAACCACAAATAGTACTACCAACTTTGCTACTTCCGGAACCTATCAGCAAAACGTGGCCGGCGGGCTTGATGCATTTCTGATGAAGCTCACAAAAAATGGGCAAAAACTTTGGGGAACGTATTACGGCTTTGGAATGAAAGATGTATTTGCAGACGTTGATTTTGATGAAAGCTTTAATATTTATGCTGGTGGAACCGTTCAAAGATCGCAATATAATGAAAACATTGTTTTAGTAAAATTTAATAATAACGGGAGTTTTGTTTTTGAAAAAGAATTTGTTTCCAGCAGGCTAAACAAACTTTATACTGTTTCTTACAATCAAAATCATATCTATATTGGGGGTGATTCTTTTAGCACTGACTTTCCTACTGTCAATGCAATGCAACCGGCAAAGTCAACACCTATAGGATATACAGATGGTATTTTAGCCTCTTTAAATTCAACAACTGGTAATATTGACTGGGCAACGTATTTTGGACGAAGCGATGGCTCTACTTCTATTTTTCAGATTCTATCCTCGAACATTGATCTTGAAATAATTGGAGCTACACAATCTTCAACCATTCCTATGGTTAATGCTTTCCAGCCTTTAAAAGGAGGTGAGTCAGACGGTATATATCTCAGGATCTCAAAATCTGGAAATACTATTCTCAAATCAAGCTATTATGGGAACGCCGGCTCAGAACAAATATGGAAAGCGGGAATTGTAAATAACACTTTAATTCTTCCAGGGAGATATACCACGACAGCTTTTCCCTTGGGACAACCTGGAATATGGCGGGTAAACTTAGCCACTAATGCTATTACAAAAAATTATTTCGATTTTACAGGTTCTTTTCAATTATTAGCATATCCCGACACTTCCGGAAATGTTTTTTTTACAGGACTACATTCAAGTGGGCAACCTGACATCTCTACTCCCGGAGCTTATATGGGAATGCCTGCAATGTATATTTCTACATTTTTAATTAAATACAGTCAAAATGATGTAAAAGAATGGGGTACTTATTATACAGGAAACGGTGCTACACAGCAAGGCGAAGTTACAAAAGACAATGATGGAGCAATTTATCTGACGGGAATGTCAGGTGGAAATACTACTGGAATTGCAACACCCGGTACATTTCAGCAATCACAAGGAGGTGGAAACGATATTTTCATCGCTAAATTCCAGGATTGCACCTCTGCTGCAGTTGTTACGTCTAATTCTCCAGTATGTCCTAACGGTACAATCCAACTCAACGCTACAGGAGGAACAACCTACAACTGGACCGGGCCAAATGGCTTCACATCCAATCAGCAGAATCCAACAATACCTAGTGCAACAACTGCTCATGCAGGCACCTATACGTGCCAGGTTTCAGGATCTGGAGCTTGTGACGGCAGCTTTACTGTAAATGTTGTCGTGGGTGACAATATCGCTCCGGTTCCTAATGTAGTCAATTTAGCAGACATTACAGGAGACTGTCATACAACAATTACCATTCCTCCTACTGCTACAGATAACTGCGCCGGAACTGTTACCGCAACAACCACAGATCCGTTATCATATTCAATCCCTGGAAACTATATCATCCATTGGACATATAATGATGGGAATGGAAATACAGCCACTCAGAATCAGAATGTAATTGTAACATCTCCTCCTCTACCAACAAGTACAAACGCTCAACAAACTTTCTGCGCTACCAACAATCCAAAGGTTTCTGATATCCAGATCACAGGTCAGAATATCAAATGGTATGATGCGGCAGGAAATATTTTGCCAACTACGACTGGGCTTATCAATGGGCAGACTTATCATGCCTCTCAGACTATTAATGGTTGTGAAAGTAATAAAACAGCTATTCTCGTAACGGTAAACAACACTCCTAAACCGACCGCAAATAGTAATCAGGATTTCTGTGCTTCTGCAAATCCTACGTTAGAAAAGCTTGTTGTAACAGGAGCAGCTCTTAAATTCTATAATGCGGCAGGAAATGTGATATCAATAACAACTCCTTTGGTCAACGGACAAATCTATTATGTAACCCAGACTTTAAACAATTGTGAATCTGAGAAACTGGCAATAACTGTAACTTTATCCACAGATAATGTTCCCGCTAAAGATGTCACACAGGTATTATGTAATACTACTACTGGAAATTCAATGATTGTTAATCTTCATTCTTATGAAGCCAACATTATTAATAATCCTGGTAATTATATTTTCAACTACACTGATACTGCTGGAAATCCTGTTGCCAATCCTTCAGCTTATACACTGAATACCGGAACAACGCTTATTCATGTAAAAGTAGCTACTCCGGACGGATGTTTTAAAGTGGTAAGATTAAATCTTACCCTTAATCCTAAACCTATTGTTCAGCTTCCTGAGAAAATGGATTTTTGTGAAGGGAAATCTGTTATTCTGGATGCAGGGCCGGGATTTAAGTCTTATGAATGGAATACCGGAGCAACTACTCAAACCATTACAGTATCTACGCCAGGAACTTATACCGTGAAAGTAACCAATATTTTTGGTTGTGAAAGCACAAGCTCTACACAGGTGAGCTATTCTGTGTTGGCCCATATTGTTTCTGTAAATATTACAAACAATACAGCAACAGTTATTCTTTCTCAGAGCGGAAATTATGAATTTTCTTTAAACAATTTCACATGGCAGGATTCTAATATTTTCACCAATTTGAGTATGGGAGAATATACTGTATATGTAAGAACAAAATCCGGATGCATCATCGGTCAGAAGAACTTCTCCATATTCAATATTCCCAATGCAATCAGTCCTAATGGTGACGGAATCAATGATACATGGAGAATAGCAGGACTGGAAAATTATCCAGGAACAGAAGTCTATTTATATGATAGAAAAGGAGCAATACTCTATAAAGAGATTATTAAAAAGAGACCTTTCCAATGGGATGGAAAATATGAATCACATCCTATTTCTACAGGAAACTATTGGTATACCATAAAAGTTTCTGACGGAAGAATCTACAACGGATGGCTTCTGATCAAGAACCGATAATAACAAAAAAACGAGCAGAAATTTCTGCTCGTTTTTTATTTTATAATAATTTGATTTTATCTTCTAAGATATCGATGATTTTATCTTTATAAAGTCCTCCGATTGCTTTTTTAAAGTTCTTCTTACTCATTCCCAATTCATCTTTGATCTCTTCAGGAGAAGACTTATCTGATACATACAGAAGACCGTAGTTTTCTTCCAGCTTATTCAGAATCTTCTGTTTGAACTCGTCAATATTTTCAAACCCATCCGGCTGTAAAGTAATGTCTATTTTTCCATCTTCACGGATTGCTTTAATATATCCTGTTTCTTCTGATAACGGATATAGTTTTTTGAAAACATCAGAAACATAGATTAAACCAATGTATTGTTTGTTGATGATAACATTCCAGCCCAGTTCACTTTCGTTCATCATAAGCAGATCTACTTTGTCCCCTTTTTGGAATGGAAGATCATCATACTGCGGGTTTCTCTTGAACTTCGTAGTACCTGTAATCAGCTCCATATCTTCGTCTACATAAATATAGACCAGATATCTTTTTCCTTCAATAATTTTGGTTTTCTGCTGTTTGTAAGGGATAAATAAATCTTTAATAATTCCCCAATCCATAAAAGCTCCGCTTGGAAGACTCTGTACACAGCTCATTACTGCAAATTCACCCACTTCAGCCAATGGGATCTCAGTAGTTGCTTTTAATTTATCATCATCCTGATAGACAAAAACAGCAACTTCCTCTCCTATTTCTTTTTCGTCCTGCATAAAGATTTTAGGCAGAAAAGCTTTCTCACCGGATTCATCCACGAGGATCCATCCTGAATTAATTTTTTCTGAAATTGTTAAAGTTTGAGTTTTTCCGAGTTGCATTGATGATAAAATTAGCTGACAAAGGTACGGAAATTTGAAGATGCCAACCTAGTCAATACGAGTATAATTCCTTTAAAGAATTATTTTCATTCTTTATAAAGACCGTAAAACCATTACATTTGAACCAAAAAATAATCATGAAAAAATATTTCATCCTACCTCTGCTCCTTTCGGTTACCTTTTCAAATGCTCAGCTGCTTGAGAAAACTGCACTGAATATTTCTTACCGATACACTGGGAGAAACGTTCTGCAAGCAGGATTAGAATACAGATTTGGCGAAACATATGAAGGATCGGTCATTGTTGGCCCTTCCCTGCTTTATACCCGAATTAACCAAACAGATAAACTTATTCCTGAAGTTAATATCAACTTTTTACATTTTGGACAGATGCTTGGAGTATCAGTCAATCCTTATTCATTAGAACCAAGATGGGGTATTTCTTTATTCAATGCTATATTTCTCAATACGGGCTATGCCTTTCCCATTCATAGAGAAAAATATTTTAAAGGAGTAACTTTTGGAATCCAGTTTAATATTGCCCCGAAAAATTCTAAGTTTTATGATAACATAAAAATCATGTAATCCAATTATTAAAAAAACTAAATTATTTTCAGAACGCCACTATCAGCTCTCAAACTTGCTCCATTCACAGCTATAGAAAGCGGACTTGAAAGGTATACCACCAGACTGGCAATCTCATCTGGATTTATAAATCTTTGTAAAAGTATATGAGGATTGGAGCTATGGATAATATTCTCTTTCATTTCATTAACTGTCAGGTTTTGTCCTTCTGCAATCTGTTCTACTGCACTGGCAACTCCATCTGAATAAGTAGGACCGCCTAAAACTGTATTAACGGTAACAGCTGTTCCCTTTGTAAGCTTAGATAATCCATTGCTTAAGGCAGACATTGCGGCTTTAGTCATTCCATAATGAATCATATTTTCAGGAACATTTACTCCAGATTCACTGCTGATAAAGATAATTCTACCAAAGTTTTTCTTTATCATCCCGGGAAGGAGCTTTCTTGATAACCTCATTCCGCTCATCACATTGATTTCAAAATAACGGTACCACTCTTCATCTGCTATTTCATAAAAATCATTAATTCCAAAAATACCTAAGTTATTGATAAGAATGTCAATATCTGTAAGTTCTTCGGAAAGCTTGATAAGATCTTCTTTTTCACCAAAATCTGCAACAATTCCTGACACTTCACCATCTGGAACTTCCTGCTGGAGTTTGCCCACTGCCCACTCCATCTTTTCTTTGCTTCTTCCATTGATAATAACTGATGCCCCTTCCTGTAATAATTGTTTTGCAATCGAAAATCCTATGCCTTGTGTAGATCCACTAATAAATGCTTTCTTTCTTTTTAGTTGTAAATTCATTGTTTTATTTTTGTAATGATCGTTAAATAAATGTTTAAAAAAATTTATTGCAAAAGCTGCAATTGTAATTCCATCTGAGTTTTCAAAGTTTTTTTATCCGGATACATTCTGCGAAGGGAGTTAATTCCACACCAAAACGAGATCAGGTATTTACCCAAAACTTCTGCTGGAATTGTTGATTTCAGTGTTCCTTTATTTTGCTGTTCTTGAATAACTGAGGTATACAATTTTTCTGTTTCCTTTAATATCTCCACAGCCTCATCTTTTAAATTTTCATCAACAAATGTCATTTCCACAAGAGTATTGGCCACGATACAGCCTTTCATGTGGTCATTATATTTAGCATTGGCAATATTTAGGAAAAAGTTTTTGATGAGTCCAATCGGATCTTCGCTTTTATTTAATGTATTTTTAAAATTCTCAAAATCTTCTCTTCGCTGCTCCAGGCTTTTTTTAAAAAGTTCTTTCTTTCCTCCTTTAAAAGAGTTATACAAACTCCCTGCTCCTGCTCCTGTTGAAGTACTAAGGTCATTAAGTGAAGTTGCTGTAAAGCCTTTTTCCCAAAAAATTTTCTGAGCTTTTAAAATCAATTCTTTATCCTGATAGATATTAGGTCTTCCTTTCATTTTATTTTGTAATGATCGATACAAAAATAATAAAAAAAACGAACTTAAGCCTATTTCTATTAAATATTATAATTTCGAAATATACTCCATCAGTTCACGTCTGCTGCTCTCAAAATCAAAAGCATCATTTACCAGAAAATAATTATTTTTATCTGCACAGCTTCGGAACATAGATTTTGCCAATGCCAGTTTTTTATTATCAAAACTGATTGCTTTTACCAGATCTCTTATTTGTGCAGAAGTAAACATAGAAGTGCGCATCTGCTGATTAATCATCGCTATTTTACCATCATCAAACTTCTCATTCCTCATCAGCATATCAAAAAACTGACGAAACGAATTACTATCCATTACATTCCCTTGATTATAGCCATCTCCGGAGTGATTTCCGTAAGGATTGTTCCATACATCGTTCCAGTCATTGAAGCCATATTGACCCTTAACAGGGTAAGAATCCAGAAGATACAAGCCTTCATTACTGAAGAAATCCAATACCATTCTGTTGTTATTGCGAAGCATGAGAGTAGTTCTGTAGATCAGAAAACCATTTTCGTAGATTGAGATAGGCATTCTTCCTGACGATAAATCAAAAAACCTGTATTTTCCCGAACCATTGGCCATCATCTGGTCTCCAACCTCAACGGTAAAAAAGCCTTGTTCAGGAATTCTCAGAAAAACTTCCGCATAGCCGTAGTTTCTGTTCCATTGATAATTGGGATTTTTGATTCTGTTTCCCTGAGGAATCGGATTGTTTCCGGATCTTGGCTGTTCAAAGGTTTTATTTCTTTCACTGAAGCTTTTAGGAGCCTTCATTTCTGTGGTGGAAGCTTCATTTTTTAATAATTCACCTGCCTTTCCTGCTTCCTGGGCAAAAGAGCTGATCCCCGCTAAAAGCATCCAACTGATAAAAATCTTTTTCATGCATTAAATTTTCAAAAATCAATCTCCATTTTCATGCCAAAATCCACATAAAAAGGCTGTCTCAAAAAGAAACAGCCTTTAATTTTAAATATTTAAATGATTAAATTTTTTAATCAATTATTACATATGGATTGGTCTTTTCCCCGTAGCATCCAATGCAGCTTCTTTAATTGCTTCTGCATACGTTGGGTGCGCGTGAGAACTTCTTGCGATATCTTCAGCACTTGCACGGAATTCCATAGCAATTACTCCTTCAGCAATAAGGTCAGCAGCTCTGGCTCCAATGATGTGCATTCCTAAAACTTCATCCGTTTTTTCGTCTGCAATAATCTTAACAAGACCATCTACATCACCACTTGCACGGCTTCTTCCTAATGCTCTCATTGGGAAAGAACCTACTTTGTAAGCTACGCCTTCTTCTTTCAGCTGCTCTTCAGTTTTACCAACTCCTGCAACTTCCGGCCATGTGTAAACAACACCAGGAATAAGGTTATAGTTGATGTGAGGCTTTTGTCCTGCTAATGTTTCAGCAACAAAAACTCCTTCTTCTTCAGCTTTGTGAGCAAGCATCGCTCCTTTGATAACGTCACCAATTGCATAGATATTAGCTACGTTAGTCTGTAGGTGGTCGTTTACTTTTACTCTTCCTCTTTCGTCAAGTTCCACTCCTGCTTTTTCAAGACCAAGACCGTCTGTGTAAGGTTTTCTTCCTACAGAAACTAAACAGTAGTCACCTTCTACTACTACTTCTTCTCCTTTTTTATCTTTAGCGGTGATCTTCACAGTATCTCCGTTTCTTTCAACCGCAGAAACCGCAGTAGAAAGCATAAACTTCATTCCTTGTTTTTTAAGAACTTTAGTCAATTCTTTGCTTAAAGCTCCATCCATTCCAGGGATGATTTTATCCATAAATTCTACAACCGTTACCTGAGCTCCTAATCTTAGGTATACAGAACCCAGTTCAAGACCGATTACTCCTCCTCCGATTACTACCAGATGTTTAGGAATTTCTTTAAGATTTAAAGCTTCCGTAGAAGTAATCACTCTTTCTTTGTCTAAAGAAATGAAAGGCAATGCAGATGGCTTAGAACCTGTTGCAATGATGGTATATTTAGATTCGATCGTTTCAGAAGAACCGTCGTTTTTTGTCACTTTAATCTGAGTAGCAGATTCGAAGCTTCCTACGCCTTCAAAAACAGTAATTTTGTTTTTGTTCATCAGGTAGCTGATTCCATCTGTATTTTGCTTGATCACTTCGTTTTTACGTTCGATCATTCTTGCGATGTCTGCTTGCGGCTCATTGATGATAATTCCGTGACCTGCAAAATTGTGTTTTGCATTTTCGAAATGTTCAGAGCTGTCAAGAAGTGCTTTTGACGGAATACATCCAACGTTAAGACAAGTTCCGCCTAAAGTTGAATATTTTTCAATAATTGCTGTTTTGAAACCTAATTGTGCTGCACGGATAGCAGCAACATAACCACCGGGACCAGAACCTATTACGGTAACATCGAATTGACTCATGTTATTCTATGAATTTGTTTATTATTATCTATCTTAATTCTCACAAATTTACATATAAATTACCAAGCACCAAAGTGAGTTTTATCAATTTTAAAAATGATAATTATATGCTTTAGTTTTATGAAAAATGTTATTTTATGAATTTTATATTTTCCTCATTTCCCTCCTTCAGATAAATTGCTGTAAAGATCAGCGGTTTTTCTGTTGATGCATTATCAAAATGGAGAATCGTAGTATTTTTAGGCTCATAGAAAGCATCTCCTTCACGAAGAAGAACACTTTCCTTTCCTTCTATCTGAAACACAGCCTCACCGGACTTTATGATTCCTACTACAGGACATGGATGCACATGTTTGGGAGCTGCCAGCCCTGCGGCCATTGTTATTTCCTGAATCTCCGCCGATTTAACACTCTGACCAACAGCTGTTTTCAACAATTCTTTTCTGGAAATAGTTTTCTGCTGAGCCATCATTACAGCAGAATTCAGCATCAAAATAACAATTATAAATGGTTTCATTGATTTGGCTTTAATGTTAAGGCTTATTTTGTTAAGCATGAAATATTATACAGTCAACTTTCCTTGTCCATAAGTTCCCGTACTTTCAAAAAACGACCCTCCATATACATACCATTCAAGGCTTTCCAGATACTCTACTGCATTTTCCGGAGTTATCTGTGAACGATCTTTTTTTGAAACAATTCCTTTGTACCATCTTCCTGATTTTGAAAAACTTTCATATTCTACAAAATAATGAATCCATATTCTCTGACATAATTTGCATTGTTGAATAGAAACTTCTCCATGTCTTCCGTTAGTATGATCTATACCTAATTCAGAACTTCTGAATTCAGTATAATTAAAGTCAGGTTTTTCACAAGCGCATCCTATTTTCGGGATTTTGTTCATTACGATCTATTTTATCGCCCCAAATCTAAGAAATTAAAACACCATAAGACAAATAGTATAGTAGTCCTACTTCATTAAATCCAACAATACCTTTTCATATTTATCCAAAATAATATTCTTTGAAAACCGTGATTTGATAGAGTTTCTTATAGCATCTCTATTGTAATTGTTCTGGAGTACATTAACAATTTGCTGGGCAAAAGCATCATAGTTTTCAATATTAGCGACTTCTCCATTTACATTGTGCTGGATAATTTCATTGATTCCTCCGGGGCAGTTGTTGGCCAAGGAATACGTTCCACATGCTCCCGCTTCCAGAAGTACGTTCGGGAAACCTTCGTATCTTGATGAAAGTACAAATAAATCCGCGTATTTCAGATACTGGTAGGGGTTATCCTGTCTGCCATGAAAAATAACTTTTTTTAATCCTAAAAGCTCCTTGGTCTGATGCAAAACATCTTTATCTTTTCCATCACCCAGAATATGAAGCATAATGTTTTCGTTCTTCAGTCTGGAAAAAACTTTCAACAGGTTATCAAACCCCTTTCTGGAGGATAAATTACCAATAGCCACTACATTTTTATAATTGTACTTGAAGCATTCGGGTTTTAAAGATAATGCCATTTTATCCTCAATAAAATCAAAGTCTACAGGATTATTGATCTTAACAATTTTTTTCTTTTTAATATTGAAATTATCAACAAGATCTTTCATCATATCATCACTCTGCGCAATGATTTTCTGATAGTTATTGTAAAAATTATAGAAAAACTTAATCTCTTTACGGGTTACATGCTGGGTTACAACATTGGTTTCCCTGGCTATGAATTTCGTTCTTGGAAACAGTTTTATAAATAGCGCCAAATAAGCATTCACCTCACCAAAACCTGAGAATACAATATCGGGTTTTCTTCTGTAGATTTCTCCTAAAATGGGTTTTAAAGAATGTCTTATTCTTTCGGTATTGATATCGATGATCTCAACATCTTTTTTCAGAAAATTCAAATATCCGCCTTGTTTACGCAACAGCAAAATCTTGGGCTCAAACCGATCTCTGGAGAGATGATTCGCTATAGTAGTAACAATCCTTTCTGCTCCCCCGGTTTCTAAGTCCGGCAGAATAAATATGACAGATATCTTTTTCATCAATGTAAAGTTAGTAAAAAGTTTTATTAACCTTCAAACCTAACTCGCTAAATACAGGAATAATTTCATTAATATTTTCCACGCTTATAAACGCATATTTATCTTCAGCAAAATTGACTCCTCTTCTTCTAAAAAAAGAAAATTTTTCATCATCTTTACCAAACATACTTTCAGGTTCACCAAAAATGATATTACCAAAATGTTTCGAATTCATTTCAGCATTCACCTGATCTATTTCATTCAATTCTTTGTATTTTAAAATCTTCCCGTTTGCCTTTTCAACAACAGCTATTCTCTGATTTGTAATTACATAATAATTATTTTTCAGCCTCCTATATTTTAAAATCCATCTGAAAAAAGTAATGTATAAAGCATTACAAAAAATACCAATTCCTATTATTGAGAAAACCCAAAAACTGGAGTTTAAGCTCGTAATAAAAAATACTCCGATTGCTAAATAAAATACAGAAAAAGCTGTCCTCAACTTTTCTGTCATATTAAAAAAGAAACTCTTCTTAGGAAGAATTTCTTTTAAAATTATCTCGTTATTGTTTAAAATCATTTTAATTTGCTACGTCACTGATAAATTTAATTCTCAGCATTCTCACTTCTTCATCAGACAATTCATCCCCGAATTCATCCAGCAATACCTTCATGCTGTCACTTTCAGATTCGGTCATAAACTCCATAAATCCGTCTACGATATCTTCGTCAAAATTATCTTCAATATAATAGTCGATATTCAGTTTTGTTCCCTGATATACAATTCTTTCCATTTCTTTCAGAAGTTCATCCATAGAAAGGTTCTTAGCTCTTGCAATATCTTCAAGGTCAATCTTTTTATCAGTATTCTGGATAATAAAAACTTTGTGGCTTGATTTATTGGCCACCTGCTTCAGTACCATATCCTGAGTACGTTCTATATTATTATCTTCTACATATGTTTTGATATAGTCTGCGAATTCTTTACCATATTTTTTAGCTTTCCCTTCACCTACACCATAGATTTTGGTAATTTCATCTACTGTAATTGGATACTGAACGGTCATATCCTCCAAACTTGGATCCATAAATACGGTATATGGTGGAATTCCATGTTTTTTGGCAACTTTCTTTCTAAGTTCTTTCAACAAATTAAAAAGGTTCTGATCCATACCTCCACTAGCTTGCTGCTGCACCTGATCGCTTTCTGCTTTTGCTTGGGTAAGGTCAAATTCTCTGTCTTCAGCAATTAAAAATACATCTTTAGAAGTACCATTCACTACTGTTTTTCCTTTTTCTGTAATCTTTAAAACACCGTAAGTTTCAATATCTTTCTGTAAGAAGTTCTGAACCGTGGCCTGTCTCAGAATTGTTTTCCAGTAATTATCTTTTTCATCTTTTCCAAAGCCAAAATAAGAACTTTGCTCAAGTTTGTAAGATTTTGTGACTGCATTTTCTTTCCCTACGATAACTGAAATCAGATCTTTAGATTTGAATTTCTCCCCTGTATCACTGATTAGTTTCAGCGATTTTTCTAAGTCTGCAGTAGCATCTTTTACTTTTGGCGGATTGGATGAGTTGTCACACATATTGGCTCCGGCTCCTTTTATCGGATCGAAATTTTCTCCAAAATAATACAGGATATATTGTCTTCTGCTCATTGAAGTTTCAGCGTAGCCTACCACTTCATTTAAAAGCTGTAATCCGATTTCTCTTTCTGAAACGGGTTTTTGTGCCAGGAATTTTTCTAATTTCTCAATATCTTTAGGATCGTAGAATGCCAGACAGTGGCCTTCTCCCCCATCTCTTCCTGCTCTTCCGGTTTCCTGATAGTAGCTTTCCAATGATTTTGGAAAATCGTAGTGGATCACAAAACGTACATCCGGTTTATCAATTCCCATCCCAAAGGCAATGGTTGCAACAATTACATCCACTTCTTCCATCAGGAATTTATCCTGATTTGCGACTCTTACTTTCTGGTCAAGACCCGCATGGTAAGGAAGTGCATTGATTCCGTTTACCTGCAGAAGCTGGGCAAATTCTTCAACTTTTCTTCGGCTCAGGCAGTATACAATTCCTGATTTCCCTTTACGCTGATTGATAAACTTGACGACTTCCCTATCGATATTGATTTTAGGACATACTTCATAATATAGATTAGGACGGTTGAAACTTTCTTTGAACACCAATGCATTCGTCATCCCTAAAGTTTTCTGGATATCATCCTGAACCTTGGGAGTAGCAGTAGCCGTCAAAGCAATCACCGGTACATTGGCAATTCTGTCTATAATCTGTTTCAGATTCCTGTATTCCGGTCTGAAATCATGTCCCCACTCTGAAATACAGTGGGCTTCATCGATAGCAAAGAAAGAAATTTTCACATCTTTCAAAAAATCCAGGTAATCATCTTTTATTAATGATTCAGGAGCTACATACAGAAGTTTGGTTTTGCCGCTTTTGATATCGTCAAAAACCTGCTTGGTCTGCGTTTTGTTTAATGAGGAATTTAATACATGTGCTACCCCATCCTCAGATGAAAGGCCATTCACTGCATCTACCTGATTCTTCATTAACGCTATCAAAGGCGAAACGACAATTGCCGTACCTTCCGAAATAAGTGCCGGAAGCTGATAACATAATGATTTTCCACCACCTGTAGGCATTAAAACAAATATATCCTTCCCATTCAATAGGTTGTCTATAATTTCTTCCTGCTGGCCCTTAAATGTAGAAAACCCAAAATACTTTTTCAATTCGCCTGATAAATTGGCTTTTTTTGCGCTCATCTAATTTTCTATTGCTAAATTTGCATCACACCCAAAGTTATAAAAATTCTGCTTAAAATAAAAGCGAACGAATTTATAAAAATAAAATTTATATTAAATATTCTTTTTAAAATATAACGTTTTTAAAGAACTTTTTTGTATACCTTATCATCATAAAATGGATAGAACCAACATTATATCAATTGCAAAAACTACTTTAGAAATAGAGATTTCTGAACTCGAAAAATTAAAAAACAGGATTGATGACCAGTTTGCACATGCGGTAGAGATCATCAATTCAGCAAAAGGAAAGCTTATTGTAGTCGGAATTGGGAAATCAGCCCATGTAGGAAATAAAATTGTAGCTACCTTAAATTCAACGGGAACCCCATCGCAATTCCTGCATGCTTCAGAAGCTATTCATGGAGATCTGGGAGTAATTCAGAAGCAGGATGTTGTTTTATGCATCTCAAATTCCGGTAATTCTCCTGAAATTGCTAACCTTGTTCCTTATTTAAAAGACTATTCTTCCGCTTTGATCGGGATGACGGGAAATAAAAAGAGTAAACTGGCTGAGTTTTCTGAGGTTATTTTAGATACTCACGTTGACGTTGAAGCCTGTCCTAATAAACTGGCACCTACCAGCTCTACCACAATCCAGATGGCTTTGGGAGATGCTTTGGCCGTTGCTTTAATGGAACTCAATGATTTCAAGGCTAATGATTTCGCCAAATTCCACCCGGGAGGAAGCTTAGGAAAAAACCTTACTTCTAAAGTAGAGCAGTTTCTTTCGTCTCAAAAACCTCAGGTTACAGAAGATGCTTCTATAAGAGATGTCATTATCTCAATCAGTGCTTCAAGCCACGGAATTACTGTTGTGACGAACTCAAATCAGATCATTGGTGTCATCACAGACGGAGATTTGAGAAGAATGCTGATGAAAGGAGAAGATATCAGTAAAGTATTGGCTAAAGATATTATGTCTGCCCATCCAAGAACCATTGAGAAAGATGCGTTGGCCAAAGAAGCCATGAAAACGCTGAAAGAAAACAACATAGGACAGCTTATTGTAACGGAAAACGGAAAGTATTTCGGAATTATAGATCTGCATAAACTGTTGGATGAGGGGATTAATTAAATGGTAAAAACCCAGAGGTTAGAGATTAATAAATAAAAGATATTTTGCAGATTAAAAGTAAAATTTAACTAATAAGCTGCAGACTCTTACTTCTGTCATTTTTTTTATAAATTTGCGACTTAAAATTTTATTCTGTGAGTGATGGTAAAGACATGTCCTTTCTTGGACATATAGGAGAATTAAGAGGGCATCTGATCCGTTCGATTATTGCTATCATAATTGCCGCCTTTGTAGTTGGTTTCAATATCAACTGGATTATGGACCATGTTTTTTTTGGTCCCACCAGAAATGATTTCCCGACTTTCAGAGTGGTTAATCATTTTTCAAGAATGATTCTGGGAGAAGACAGTATTCACCTTCCAAAAGACTTCCCTGTTCGTGTACAGAGATTGTATCAGCAGTTCAATGTGATGATGGCTGTTTCTGTTTTTGGAGGAATGGTAGCTGCGTTTCCTTATATTGTATGGGAATTGTGGCGTTTTATTGGTCCGGCTTTACATCCTAGAGAAAGAAAAAATTCCATTTATATTATCAATGCAGTATGGATTCTTTTCATGACCGGAGTGATGTGCGGTTATTTTTTAATCCTTCCGTTTGCGGTTAATTTTGGGGTTATCTTTAAGATTTCAGACATTATTGTTCCGCTTTACGACCTTAGTGATTATACCACCTTATTTTTACAGGTAGTTTTAGGGATGGGCGTTATTTTCCTTTTCCCGATTCTGATCTACTTCCTTACCAGCATCGGAATTCTTACTCCAATATTCATGAAAACGTACCGTAGACACGCTATTGTTTTGATTATGGTAGTTGCTGCCATCATTACTCCGGCAGACGTTTTAAGTATGTTGATGGCTGCATTCCCATTGCTTATTCTATATGAATTCAGTATTATGATGTGTACATTTACTTATAAGAAAGTACAGAAAAGCAACGAAACCCTTCCGGCAGTACAGAAATAATCAGTATTTTTTACTAAATAAAAGCCTAAGCGCTACCATTCAAATGAATGGTAGCGCTTATTTTATATAAAAATATCAACTTTAATTATATTTATTCTTAATTTAATTTAAAACAATAATAAAATTTAACTAATAATATAAAGTTGGGAACAATTAACACCGTATTATCAATATTTTTTTCTAAAAAATACACTATCTTTAAAAAATTCAACAACAATCAATAAAAAATATGAAAAAGAAAATTATTTTCGTGTGTGCACTAGCTTTAAGCCTGAGTGGTTTGCAGGCACAACGCTGGGAACCGGTCTCGGAAAAAATAACACCGGTAAGGAAGGAAGTAAAGGTAGAATATGCCTACAAATTTGATCTTTCTGCTTTAAGAGATCAATTAAAGAATGCTCCTGAAGCAGGAAAAGGAGGAAACCCTGTCATCGTTTCTATCCCTACAGCAGACGGAAGAATTGAAAGATTTTCAGTGTACAGCTCGCCTGTAATAGAAAAATCTATGGCAGACAGATATGAATTGGGAGCATATGCCGGTATTGGACTGGACAACCCTCATAAACAAGTCAGATTCAGTACTGCACCAAATGACTTCCAATCTATGACATTTGATTCCAATACAGGAAAATATGAATTCATAGAGCCCATCAACAAAGAAAAAGATGTATATGGAGTCTTTTTCAAATCCAACAAATCTCATGAAGATCCTTTCGAATGTAGAACTTCTGAGCCTGAGAAGGCAAAGAAAGAAATGAATAAGCTTCTCAAAACAAAAAATGTTTTAAACGGGCTCGGTAATGTTAATAAAAGTAATGAACAAAAATACAGAACCTATAGAATTGCCATCTCCGTAAATGGCGAATATACTCAGCTTGCCGGAGGTGTTCCTCAAGCCGCAGCCCGTATTAATGCCACAATGAATCGTGTAAATGGAGTTTTTGAAAAAGATTTTGGCATCCATATGATTGTACAGGATCTTCCACAACTTATATTCGCAGATCCAACAACTGACCCTTATGCCAATGTAATCGTAAATCCAAATGGCAGCTACAGTGCTCCCGGTGCATGGAATCTACAGCTTCAGCAAACTCTTACAAATACTGCCGGTGTAGGTAATAATGCCTATGATATAGGACATTTCTTTGGCCACAGAGGTGGTGGTGGAAGCGCCGGAGATGTAGGAAATGTCTGCAGAAATCCTGCAAACAACAATGATGCAACTTCCAAAGGTGCGGGAATCACGTCACCTTCTACTCCGGATCAGCCTTTCGGAGACAATTATGATATAGATTTTGTAGCTCATGAAATCGGTCACCAGTTCGGTGGAGCACACACAATGTCTATTGCTTTGCATGGTGCTCACATGGAACCTGGATCAGGATCTACTATTATGGGATACGCTGGTATTACCAACTATAATGTTCAGATGCATTCTGATGCTTATTTTCATACCAAAAATATTGAAGAAGTAGGAGCCTATGTCAATGCTCAGGATTGCGGTACTATTACAGCAGTAGCGAATACACCTCCTTCTATACAGCCAATGGTTAATAAAATGATTCCTAAAGGAACCGCTTTTGTGCTGACTGCTTCTGCTACAGATACACAAAATGATCCAATGACTTACACATGGGAACAATATGATCTGGCTACTTCTACTTTTGGACCAGTAAGTGCAACCAGAAATAATGGGGCGAACTTCAGATCTTTAATGCCTACAAACTCTCCTACGCGTTATTTCCCTAAATTGTCAAATGTTCTTAATGGTGCCCTTACCAGCGCTGCAGATTGGGAAACAGTATCCAATATCCCAAGAACCATGAATTTCAAGGTAACAGTAAGAGATAACAACCCGAATGTTGCACAACAGCAGACACAAAGCAGTCTGATGAAGGTGGATATAGGAAACGAAGGTCCATTTAAAGTAACTTCAACTACAGTTTATAATAATACACCAGGAGCTGTTACCTGGGATGTGGTAAACACTAATAATGCACCGTATAGTGTACAGAATGTTAAATTAGACTATACTACAGACAATGGAACTACATGGACAGTTATTACTCCTTCCACACCTAATGATGGAGCTGAGCCGTTTTCGTTCTCTTCTTTGGCAACGGGTGCAAGTGTAAAGATAAGAGTAAGCGCCATTGATAATGTATTCTATGCCGTTGGAAATGCCACAGTTTCAGCATCAGCAAGTGCCTGTACAGCATCTGCCCCGGCTGGAATTACGGTAACAGGAATTACAAGAACTTCAGCATCTGTGAACTGGACAGCCCTGGTAGGGTCTACCTATTCTGTAATGTACAGAAAAGTAGGAACAGCAACATGGACTACCGTTCCTGTTTCAACAAATTCTTATAACATTTCAGGACTTACAGAATCTACTCAATATGAAGTACAGATAGCCAATGTTTGCGGATCTTCTGTTGGTTCTTATTCTGCATCAACAAATTTCACAACATCTCCTTTTGCTAAATGTTCAATAACCGGAACCAATGCAGCAGATGAGTATATTTCCAATGTTACAGTAACCGGTGCTGGAATGAGCCCTGTTTCAAATAGCAGTGCTAATACACCGTATACAGACTACACTACAGATCCTTCGAAACTGATCACCCTTATGTCCGGATCTTCAGGTAACAATGTAAGTATTACCAAAGCATGGACAGGTTCACAGTATAATGACGGAGTAACTGCGTGGATAGACTTCAACAGAGACGGAGTATTCTCTTCATCTGAAGTAATCTACACCAGCGCACCTAGTATAGCAACTCCTGTTTCAGGATCATTCTCAGTACCTGCAGATGCTTATACCGGAGGAAACGTGATTATGAGAGTAGTATTGGGATATGAAAGCCAGCCAAACAGTGGATGCAGCAACCAGCAATATGGTGAAGTAGAGGATTATCCGGTACTTATCCAACAGCAACTTTCTACCAGTGAGACAGTAAAAGATAAGAGCTCTATTCAGATCTACCCTAACCCGGTAAGTGATGTATTAAATGTAACTCAGATTTCATCTAAAGCTCAGTTTATCATTACCAATATGGCGGGTCAAAAAGTAATGAACGGTCAGATTAATGATAATAAAATTCCTGTTTCAAGATTAAGCACCGGAGCTTATATTATTTCAATTGAAGATAAAGGAACCACTACAAACCTTAAATTCATCAAAAAATAAAACCTAATAAGTTTTTTACAGCCCGGCATTGACCGGGCTTTTTTTATGCTTTCTCAAAATCTGTATTTTATTACATTTCCGGTATGTGCTATTGATTTAATTTTATACTTTTGAAAAGATTATTAATAAAAGTTTAAATGAAAAAGTTGTCATATACCCTGTTATTTGCATCAGGACTTGTTTTCGGACAGTTCTTTGAAAAGGGTAAGGTTTTCACCAAACAGGATACTTTAAAGGGTTCCAATACTGAATTCAGGAATTTTTGGGACGTCAAAAAATATGATCTTTCTGTAGAACCGGATTTTGAACAGAAAAGCATTAAAGGAAATAATATCATCAGCTTTGAGATCATCAAAGATGTTACAAATCCTGTTTTCCAGATCGACCTTCAGCAGCCGATGAAAGCTGATAAAGTGGAAGGAAGCTTTCCTATTGCCAATTATAAGCAGGACGGAGACTTTATTTTCATTACTACGAATAAAAAATTCAAAAAAGGAGAAAAATATACGATCAATGTTACGTATTCCGGAAAACCTACCATTGCTAAAAACGCTCCATGGGACGGAGGCTGGGTTTTTACTAAAGATGAAAAAGGAAATCCATGGATGACTGCTGCTGACGAGGGAATAGGAGCTTCCATATGGCTTCCTACCAAAGATATCTGGAGCGATGAACCTGATAACGGAGTCATTATGAAAATTGTAACTCCTAATGATCTGGTAGGTGTAGGGAACGGCAGACTGACTGATAAAAAAACAACCGGCAGTAAAACTACTTATACCTGGGAGGTTAAAAATCCTATCAACGCCTACTCCATTATCCCCAGTATAGGAAAATATGTGAATTTTAAAGATATATTTGAGGGTGAAAAAGGAAAACTGGACCTTGATTATTGGGTTATTGACTATAATCTGGACAAGGCAAAAAAACAATTTCAACAGGTAAAACCTATGCTCTCAGCATTTGAATACTGGTTTGGTCCGTATCCGTTTTATGAAGATTCATACAAACTTGTAGAGTCTCCTCACCTTGGTATGGAACACCAGAGTAATGTAGCCTATGGAAACAAATATCAGAACGGCTATCTGGGAAGAGATCTTTCAGGGACAGGAGTTGGATTAAAATGGGATTTCATTATTATTCATGAAAGCGGCCATGAATGGTTCGCCAATAATATTACAGCAAAAGACCAGGCTGATATGTGGATTCATGAAAGTTTCACCAACTACTCCGAGACTCTTTTTACGGAAAAATATATGGACAAAAAATCTGCTGAAATCTATGTTCAGGGGATCAGGAAAGGGATAGATAATGACATTCCTATTATCGGCCAATACGGAGTAAGAAATGAAGGCAGCGGAGATATGTATCCGAAGGGAGCCAACATGATTCACACCATAAGACAGGTCATCAATAATGATGAAAAATTCAGACAGATTTTAAGAGGTTTGAATAAAGATTTTTATCATCAGACGGTTACCACCCAGCAGATTGAAAATTATATTTCATCAAAATCCGGCATTGATTTCTCGAGTGTTTTTGATCAGTACCTGAGAACAATAAAAATACCAACTCTTGAGTATACTCAGAATGGTGATACTTTAAAGTTCCGTTATACAGATGTGGTAAAAAACCTGAAATTACCTATCATCATCAATGGCGATCAGACTATCAATCCTACAGAAGAATGGCAGACCGTAAAGCTTAAAAATGATAGCCCGGTTGAACTAAACCCTAACTATTATATCAATTATTACAATACTAAATAAAAGAAAAGGCAAATTTGCAGACCAGCAGATTTGTCTTTTCACTTTTTTAATGTAAAACTTTAAGAAAAGTTTAATACTTCTTCCGTAACAAAATGACAAAAAGAGCAACTATTTAACTATTAATGTAAACCTAATGAGAAAAACAGTACTTAGTCTCGGTATTTTTGCTTCTTTTTTAGCAAATGCTCAGTCTATTAAAACAACCATTGATCTTGTCAATGTAAAAGATGATAAAGTAGCCGTGACCATGGAATTTCCGAAAATGAAATCCGGGGATGTTAAATTTCATTTCCCAAAAACGGTTCCGGGTACTTATTCTGTAGACGACTATGGAAGATTCATCGAAGGGATCAAATTTTATGATAATAAAGGAAAAGAACTTACTTTCACTAAAGTAAATGACAACACCTATTCATTGAAAAATGCGCAGGGTCTTTCCAAAATCTCTTATCTTGTCAATGACAGTTTTGATGATGAATTAGATACTTCAAAGCATAAAGCCGTATTTTCTCCGTCAGGAACAGATATTGAAGCCGGAAAAGTATATATGGTCAATACCCACGGATTTATCGGATATATTGATAATATGCAGGACGTTCCTTATCAGCTGATTGTTCAGAAGCCAACAGATTTCTACGGAACAACAGCATTGGTAGACCAGGACAAATCTGATGCTACAGATACCTATACCCTTGCAAACTATGCTAAGGTGACAGATTCTCCGCTTATGTATACAAAACCGGATTACATCACCTTCAATGCAGGAGGAATGGATCTGGTACTGGGAGTATATTCTCCAACAGGAAAATACAAAGCTGCTGATTTCAAAGAAAATCTTGAAAAAATGGTGGTTGCTCAGAAGAAATTTCTGGGTGATATGAATACGAATAAAAAGTATGCGATCATGCTTTACCTTTCCGGAGGTGACGGACCTAAAGTGAAGGGCTTCGGAGCACTGGAACACCATGAATCTACAAGTGTAGTACTTCCGGAAGCAATGCCGAAAGATGCTATTGACAATACCATTACAGATGTGGTTTCTCACGAGTTTTTCCATACGGTAAATCCTCTGAAGACCCATTCTGAAGAGATTCACTATTTCGATTATGCAGACCCGAAAATGTCTCAGCATTTATGGATGTATGAAGGGGGAACGGAATATTTTGCCAACCTGTTCCAGATTCAGGAAGGTTTGATTAATAAAGATCAGTTTCTTCAAAGAATTGGTGAGAAGATTGCCAACTCCAAGAGTTACGATGATACGATGCCGTTTACAGTAATGAGCAAAAATGTATTGGTGGAGCCTTACAAAGATCAGTACAGAAATGTGTATGAGAAAGGAGCTCTTCTTGCAATGTGTCTTGATATTGAGCTTAGAAAACTTTCCAACGGAGAGATGGGATACCGTGATATGATCAGAAAACTGTCTCAAAGATTTGGAGAAAACAAACCGTTTAAAGATGATAAACTGATTGACGAGCTGGTAACGGTAACCGGATATCCTCAGGTAAAAGATTTCTACAATAAATATATTGCAGGAAACCAGCCTACCCCTTATGCAGAATATCTGAAAATGGTAGGTATAGACATCCAAAAGCAGGAAAGCCATCCTCTTTTCTGGTTTATCAAAGACCCGAACCAAACTGGTTTTGATGAAAAAAACAACGCTTTTGCTTTTAATGAAAACTCCGCCCTTTCTCCTTTTGCAAAAAGTATTGGATTTAAAATAACCGACCAGGTACTTGCTCTGGACGGAAAAACGGTAGACATCAAAAAAGTACAGGACTTTATTGCCTACACAAGAACCATCAAAGACGGACAGGACGTTACGGTAACTATTTTAAGAGATAATGCCGGTAAGAAAGAGAAAATGAACCTGAAAGGAAAGGCTATTCTGGATAAAATGACCATGGAAACTCCTGCATTCAAGGTGAATCCTACTCCGGAAGAACTGAAACTACAGACACAGTGGCTCACTGGTAAAAAATAATAAAAAGCGGGGAAATTTCCCCGCTTTTTATTTTTCAGCTATAAGCTTTACTCTTTCTTAATCGTTATTCTAAAGGTACTTCCCTTTCCTACTTCAGTCTGGGAAATTTTAATATCTCCGTTGTGGTATTCATGAATTACTCTTCTGGCCAATGATAATCCGAGTCCCCACCCTCTTTTCTTAGTAGAATATCCGGGATTGAAAGCACTTCTGGCCTGCTGTTTTGTCATTCCGCTTCCGTTATCTTTTACTTCAATCAGAATATTTTTATTTCTTTCAAAGATTGACATCGTAATAGCACCTTCACCTTTCATAGCATCCACAGCATTTTTCACCAGATTTTCAATCACCCAGCTCATCAGAATTTTATTGTGGGGAACCAATACGGTATAGGTAGGAAGATTCAACGTAAAGTTAATTTTTCTGGAGATTCTGGTTTTCAGATAATCATAATTTTCCTGAATTGTTTCATTGAAATTTCTGTCATTCAATTCGGGGATTGATCCTATTTTTGAGAATCTTTCAGAGATCGTTCTCAGTCTCTCAATATCTTTTTCTATCTCGTGTACTCCTTCCGATTCAGGATTATCCAGTTTCATAATTTCCATCCAGCCAATCATAGAAGATAGAGGGGTTCCAATCTGATGGGCCGTTTCTTTCGCCAAACCTGCCCAGAGATAACCTTCATCCGTCTTTTTGATGGTTCTGAAAAACCAGAATGAAAAACCGAAATACAACAAAATAAACAGTCCTAAAATATAAGGCGAATACCGAAGGTTATTCAGCATACGCGAGTTGTCGTAGTATACAAACTGATTGTTTCCATCCGGTACTTTGATCTCAATAGGATCATAATTCTTCTCCATATTCCGGATCAGGTCCTGAAGTTTTTCAGGATTCTTTATGGTATTTTCAGGGATATTTCTGTAGTATCCGAGATCAAGAATAGGGTTTTTATACTTATCTGTTACAATGAACGGAATGGTATTGTTGATATTAAGGATATCCGGAAGCAAATCCAGAACATCCGTATCCGGAGTCTTTACTTCCTGCTGTATTCTTATCGCTTTGGAAAGAAGACTGATCCTTTTGATCTCCTCTTTTCTGAGAAAATTAATGAGTGATGTTGAAGCCACTACAATAGCAATCACCAAAGTAGTCATGACAACAAAAATGATCCAGTTATTCAGTCTGGTAAGAATGGATTTTCTCAAAGTTATTTTATTTTAAAACATTCAGAATTTTCTGCAGCTCTGCATTTCCACTTCCCTGATAGTTGTTGATAATAATTGAAAATACATATTTTTTTCCATCTTTTGCGGTGTGGTATCCTGCAAAAGATTTGGTATCTCTCATGGTTCCGCTTTTCATCTTCATTCCATTCTCCTGAACAGGAAATCCATCGTAGTACGCTTCAAACCAGGATTGCTTTTTAGCATATAAAAGTGCCTGTACTTCTGCTTTTGCTGCTGCATAATTCTGTGGTGAAAGTCCGCTGCCATCAGCAAAATTGATCATATTAGGATTGATTCCTTTTGATTTCCAGAATTCTTTCAGATAAGAAACCCCACTTTTGAAACTTGAATTTCCTTTTTTCTCTTTTCCTAAGGTCTTAATCAATGTTTCTCCATACAGGTTGATACTTTTCCTTAGAAACCAATAAACAATTTTATCCAGAGTTGGAGATTGGTAAGTCAAAAGAATGTTATTTTTAGGAGCTTCCAATGCCTGTTTTCCTTCTATTTCAAGCTGTGAATTCGTTACCGTTTTTCCTGAAATTTCAATTCCTGATTCTTTCAGCCATTGTTTCACTTCTGCTGCCAGCTGTAAAGGCGGATTAGGGGTAGAACCGGAAACCGTTACTGTTTTTCCTGCCGGAAGCATTCCGTTAATCAGGGCTACGTCAGAATGAGGTGCGGTAAAAATAAGACTCTGGTCAGAACTTCCTCCGGCTTTCAGATCATTCAGCCATTTTACGCCTTCCAGGGGATAAGAAAAGTTTTTAAAATCGGTTCCGTTAATATTGATATCAAACTGGTTTTCTTTCCAATTGATTCCCCATACACCGGCTCCGTAATAATTTCCAAGATCATCCCAAGGCCATCCTCCGGGAATCGTCTGATGGTCAAAATAAGAATCATCAATCACCAGATCTCCGGATATTTTTGTAATTCCTGAGTTTTTAATGGCCTCAATTAGCTTCTTTTTAAAATTTTCGGGTTTATAGGCATCATATCTCCAGCTTCCTAATGTAGGATCACCATTGGAACTGATGAAAAGGTTTCCGTTCAGCGTTCCTCCGGATATGTTTCCGGAATAGCTTGAAGTGGTTGTAAAAGTATAATTTTTACCTAAAGTTTCCAGTGCAGCACCAGCGGTAAAAATTTTCTGTGTAGAAGCAGTAGAAAGTCCCTTACTTCCCTGATATTCGTATATAAAGTTGCCATTTTCATCTGAAACATAAAATGATAAACTGGAAGAAACCGTTCCTGAAGAATCCATGAGGTCTTTGGTTACTTTATCCAGTTTCTGAGCAATATTCTGCGCAGCAACCATCTGTACAGAGAGTATGAGAACAGCAAGTGTTTTTTTCATTAAATTGTTATTTGGGTCTAAATGCACAGGTTTCCAATAGGGTTCTCAACCAGTATCTGAACCTTGTTCATTGATTTAAATTCTAATCAAATATAGTTAAAATAAAAGCTTTTCATATTCCCGGAGATATTCGGAGCTGAAAAGAATCTGGTGGTCAGGCGATTTTTCAAATGAACGGTCATGGGTGAAATATTTTTCGTAATCATCTTCATCCATAAAAATATCCATCTGGCATTCTTTTATATAGTTTGATTTTTCTCCGTAATCTTCTATAAAATATCCTGATTCATTCCATTGTTCATTATGGCAGCGCAGGCAATTTTTTTGATGTACAGCTTTATAACCACATATTTCACAGTCTTCTAAACTTTGGAATAATGTTGAAATTTCATTTCGCCTGTCTTCCGGAAAAAGCAAGAGAGGAATTGTTTTTAACAGCAGATAATAATTAGGTTCCTGCCATGAAAAATAAAATAGTTCTTCTTGTCCTTTTATATGAACCCACATTCTTTGAAGATCATATTCCAGATCGGCTTTTATGATATTTTTAATATTCAGAAGGGTTTTATTATCTCTTCTGATGTTCTGTTGAGTATCAATTTCAATAACAGGCTGCTGTTCCAGAAAATGATTCAGACACAATGTAGTCTGCCAGGAACCTATGGTTCTCATTTTACCTTCACTGCCACAGATCTCACAAGTCTTCACCGACAATTCTGAATATTTGTCTTTGATATTTTTAAGCTTGTTATTAAGCATTTCGTCCTCAGAATACGTATAGCACCTCAACCCACCGAATTTTTCCTTTCCAAAAACACGGTGTTCCATATTCCAGCCTGCGATGGCAAATTCAAACAGCAATTTCCGGATCAGTTGCTCCCATCCGGTACTGTTCACTGAAAAATTAGTCAGATTACGTTCTATAAAAAGATTGATCTCTTCTTTGTTCATTAAAGTCTGCTTCCTGCTTCTATTTCGTAAGGCTCTTTACCTTTTTCAAAAATCCTTGTCAGCTCATTTCCTTCCACCGTAATAGAATCTGCTGTTCTTCTGATCCAGTTTCCTTCTCTAAGACCTACTACTTTGATATCATTCTGGGTAAGAAACTCCTGAATACGGGTTTCTCTGGTTTCTCCATTATGCTTCAAATCCGGGTTAGGATCAAGATAATGTGGATTGATATTAAAAGGAACCAGTCCCATACAGTCAAAACTTGGCGGATATACAATCGGCATATCATTCGTTGTCTTCATATTCTGACCTCCAATATTGCTTCCCGCACTGCATCCAAGATATGCTTTTCCTCCTGAAACGTTTTCTTTTAAGACAGACATCAATCCTTCTTCATGTAATGTTTTAACCAATAAAAAGGTATTTCCGCCTCCGGTAAAGTAGCCTTTTGCCTGATTCAGGGCTTCTTTTTTATCTTCAAATTCATGAAGACCTTTTACTTTTATGTTGATTGTTTCAAAGAAAGAGCGTGCTTTTGCTGTATAATCATCATGGGAAATTCCGCCTGGCCTTGCGAAAGGGATAAATACAATTTCGTCAATTCCTTTATAGAGTTGGATTAATTCTTCTCTTAAGTATTCCAGATATTCCCCGCCAAAAAGGGTAGATGTTGAAGCTAATATGATATTCATACCACTAAATTATATTTATTAATAAAAAAATGAATGACAAAGATAGCTTCAAACATTAACGAATCAAAAATTAAACTAAAAAAAACATGTTTCCCGTTAATATTTTCTAAAAAACCTTAAAGCTTCTAAAATTTAAGATTTTGTGGAATTATTATTGAATTTTAGATTTCGAATTTAAAATATAAGATTATGAAAATGAGTACAATTAATAGTAGAAATCTATTTTTAGGTTTGATACTGGCAGGAAGTGTAAGTCTTGTAAACGCGCAAACGACTCAACCGGAAACTTCGGCAGCAACGAGTCAGACAAGCAACCCAACGATTGACGGTCTTAAAAAACAGATTGAGGCCAACCCAAAGGATACGGAATCCTTAGCAAAATTAGCAGCAGCTTATCAGGAAGCTTCAGACTGGCCCAATGCCATTGATACCTGGAAGAAAATCTCTGCTTTATTACCGGACTGGGCTCCATCTTACTACAGCCAGGCTTATGCTTATCAGTCTGCAAAAGATGATGCCAATGCAAAACTGGCTTATGAAAAGTATATTGCAACCGTAAAACCGGAAGAAGTAGAGCAAAATAAGAAAAATCTGGCGTATGCCTATTTCTATATTGCCTTTGCAGAACAGCAAACAGATCCTAATAAGGCAAAAGAGCACATTGCTAAATCTATACAGTATGATCCTACCAATCAGGACGCTGTGAAGCTTAGCAAAGCTTTAAATTCTTAATAGAATGAAAATGCCGGAAAGTTTTTCCGGCATTTTTTATTTGTATCTAACTTGAATTTAACGCAAAGGTTTATTTTACTTACCATTTATTTTAAGGGAGCAAAGAGATGCGACATCGTCGCTGAAGGAGCTTTAATGGGAATACACTTCCTTGAAAATTACTGAATAAATACTATTCATATATTCTCCACTTTCAACTCTTATTCAATCATTTTTCCGAAAAAATCTGTTTCACCGTGTAAATGACGGATGATTTTCTCGATATTCCGCTGGATACTGGCTTCGGTTTTTAAATTGTTGATATAACGAACCAGTTCTTGCCTTCTTGAGGGAATCAGATTTTGGAAGTTTTCTGTTGCCAGAGAACTTTCTTTAATTGCTTTTTCCAATTGAGGATGAATAGAAATACTTCTGTCAGAATCATCATATTCCAATACAACTTCAATGACTTCTCCAATTCTCTTCGGGGAATTTTTCAACATTGTAAGGTTCACATACAGCCTCCATTCACCCAGATATTTCATCAGGTTTTGTTTAAAATCCTGCCCGTTTACTGTTCCTTTTACCGGAATCGGACTTTTATTTCTGCCTGAATCATCAAAAATCCTGTCCAAAATCTCTTCCGGAACAAATACAAAAGGATTAATCCCTATGATTTCCAATGTGGCTGTAAAACTGTTGCTTTTCATGGATAACAAATATAAACTGATTTTGCAGAAATACAAATTAGGTGATAGGTGATAGGTGATAGGTGATAGGTGATAGGTGATAGGTGATAGGTGATAGGTGATAGGTGCAAAATTAATTGTTTGTCTGAAGAGCAACCCAGGACTTATTTTTTTTCACTCTATAAGCTCTTATCTTCTGCTCTCCTACTCTGAAACATCCCCCTTTCTATAACTCCCAACCCCTCAAACGTGAATCTCCGTAACTCAAAATTCATATCCCAGAACTCAATTAATTCCCTATCTTTGTATCAATAAATCTATTTAACAAAATGAAATTTTTTATTGACACAGCTAATTTAGAGCAAATCAAGGAAGCGAGAGATCTTGGAATTTTAGATGGTGTAACAACCAACCCTTCATTAATGGCAAAGGAAGGAATCCAGGGATCTGAAGCGATCAAAAACCATTACAAAACGATCTGCGAACTTGTAGATGGAGATATTTCTGCGGAAGTTCTTTCTACAACGTATGAAGAAATGATTAAAGAAGGAGACGAATTGGCTGCTATTCACCCTAATATCGTCGTAAAGATCCCGATGATTAAAGACGGTATCAAAGCTTTAAAATATTTTTCTGATAAAGGAATCAGAACTAACTGTACACTGATCTTCTCTTCAGGACAGGCTCTTTTAGCAGCAAAAGCAGGAGCTACTTATGTTTCTCCATTCTTAGGAAGATTAGATGATATTTCTACAGACGGTCTGAACCTTATTCAGGAAATCAGATTGATTTTTGATAACTATATGTTCGAAACTGAAATCTTAGCGGCTTCTATCCGTCATTCAATGCACATCATTGACTGTGCTAAAATTGGAGCTGATGTAATTACATCTCCACTGCCTCCGATCTTGAGCTTATTGAAGCACCCATTAACAGACAGCGGATTGGCTCAGTTCATTGCTGATTCTCAGAAATTAGCATAATAACTGATTCTTATTCAGATATAAAAAACCCGGAACGATGTTCCGGGTTTTTATTTTTATAGTATTATTTATTTCAGCAGATCCAGTTCAAGAATATTATTCTGCTTTTTCAGATCATTTTTCCTTTTTATTTCTTTATCTTTTTGTGCTTTATCAACAGGAATCAATTTCCCGGACTCATCTATTTCCTGCATTTCAATTCCCTGAGCCATCATCTTTTTTTCACTTTTCATAGGATCGGCAAGGTAATCTTTAAAAGCTTTTCTATACTTGGTTTCATTCACGGTAACAAGAGCATTAAACCGCTCTTTTTCTTTGGTACTCTGCCATTCATATCCTTCAGGGAGTTTTTTATTTCCTTTTAATTCGAAGGAATGAGTCTGGGAAGCATCTTCAAGTTTTACAATTAATCCCGGAAGCCCATGAAATTTATAGGGTCCATCCTGAATAGGGAGGTCTGTTGTAAACCAGGCTGTCCATTTTCTTCCGGCGAAGTTGCAGACTGCTTTTTGTGCTTTGAACCCGCCAATCTCTGCTTTATCTGATAATATTTTCCATTCTTGTTTTCTGGCATCTTGAACCCTATATTCGTCAGCAGCAAGATTATTGAAAAAATTCACTGAATAATCCGGATACATCTTTTCAACACTATAACTTATTTTGCCTTTGAAGTTGATTCCTGAAAAATCTAATTCTTTAACTCCCATCTGAAGCTGTTTTTCCATAGCAGAAGTCATAAGAGAATCTGATTCAAAAGAATCTTTACTGTAAAATTTTGATCCTTTTGCCGCAACATCTAAAAGCATCATTTCCACTTCCGGCTTATCTTTAGCTGTAGAATCCAGGGCATATTTGTATTCATAAATAAACCTTTGATTCTGGGCATTAGTGAGTACGGCCAATATAAGACTGAATAGAATGATCAATTTTCTCATGGTTAGGTGGATATCGTTTTTTAATTCTGTTCTGTAATCTTTTTAACAACTTTACACGGGTTTCCCACAGCTACTGCATTATCCGGAATATCTTTCGTTACGACACTTCCTGCACCAATCACTGAGTTATTTCCGATAGAAACTCCGGGAAGTACAACAACATTTCCTCCCAGCCAAACATTATCTCCCACTTTAATAGGATGTGCATATTCAAGACCTTCGTTTCTTTGTTTAGCATCAAGCGGATGGCCTGCTGTATAGAAGCTGCAATTGGGACCTATAAATACATTATCACCGAATTCTACTTTGGCACAATCTAAGATAACAAGGTTATGATTCGCATAGAAGTTCTCTCCTGCTTTTATATTATATCCGTAATCACACCAGAAATTGGGTTCTATACAGATATTTTCTTTTATATTACCAATTATTCTCTGGAGTAGTCCATACCTCCTTTCCGTATCTGAGTTTTTCAGTCCATTATATTCCTGGCACAGATCTTTGCAGGTAATACGTTCCTGAATCAGTTCTTGGTCATAATTAGCATTGTATAAAAGTCCTGCTGCACATTTTTCCTTTTCTGTCATGATATAAAATTCTAAGTCTTGGGATTAAAGATACACAATACAAAAAAAAATACAGTAAGATTATTATAACCTTACTGTATTTTAAATAAATAGAAACTGCTTATTTATAAAGCTCCGGTTCTATTTTATTGTTATTTTTTACCTGTTCTTCTTTTGCTCTTTTTTCGATATTCCTGTACATTTCATTCACATCAATACTTTTCCCATCCTGATTTTTCATCTGTACCACAGCTCCTGCAGGAAGAGTACTCATGGTTTGCTTCATATCTTTTGTAGGATCCGTAAGATAATCTTTCCAGGCTTTTTTAAACTGCTTTTTGTTTATCTCAATTTCTTTACCTCCTAAACCAATTGTAGTAAGACCCGGTATTTGCACATCTTCTTCTGATGCGGCTTCCGTTTTCTTATTACCGATTAAAGTCATGATATGAGATCCTGTTTTATCTTCAATTTTAATGATAAGTCCTGGCAGTCCATAGAATTTATAGGGACCATCCTGGAATGGGATGTCTGTAGAAAACCAAGCAGTCCAGCTTCTGCCTCCAAAATTCGTGGTTGCTTTTTGCGTGTTATAGTCACCAATTTTCTGTTTTTCAGGAAGAATTTTCCATTCAGGTTTTTGGTCTTCCGGCATTTTATAGGTTGTATTTCCAATATTCTCAGAGAATGAAACACTATAATCCGGATATTTTTTCGTGACCGTAGAAAAAGTCGTTCCCGGCTTTATATTTCTCTTGATATTGATGCTTCCTCCGAATCCCCCTTTCATCTGCTTGGCGATATCTGCTTTCATTGTTGAATCAGCAACAAATTTTTCGCGGCTGTAATATTTAGATCCGTTTTTATCAATATCCAGCAGCATAACATCACTTTTCACGTCTGCTTTATTGGTTGAATCAGAGATGTATTTATAGTCATAAAAGAACCTGTTCACTTGCGCGTTAATGGCTACGCTTAAAAATGCTAATAAAATGAAATAACTTTTTTTCATAATTTATGTATTATACAGATCATAATAAAAAAGCTCTGACAATGGAGTACTGACAAAGCTTTTTTGGAACTTTATTTCTTTGTCTCAATTCTTACTTCTCCTTTCTTCACTTCCCCATCCTTCTGGGTATTGACCATTACTTTTGAAATATTAGCAGAATTCAAAGCGTTAACATCATCTTTGGATGCTTCTCTTCCATCAATGTAATACTTATAGTTGTGATCATCATTACCGTTAATGCTAAACTTTTTCACCCCATTCATGGCAATGTTTCCGTTACCGTCTTTTTTGATGAAATCAGCGTGCATTACCATAACCTTAGGAGCAGAAGTTATCATGGTAAAGTTACCAGCTCTGAAACTTTGTGCTGTTTTTTCAGCTTCCACACGTATTTTTTCGCTTTCTTTTCTTATTCTATCCCCTTCTATTCTGGCTTTTTCTCCTTTGATAAGGAATACAGCACTTTCAGCTCTTGCTCTGTCTCCTTCTAACCGGGCTTTCTCCCCCTCTATTCTGGCTTTCTCTCCTTCTACTCTGGCTTTTGCTGCTTCTTTCATAGCTTTTTTAGCTTCTGCCATTGCTTTACGTACTTCCTCTTTTTCTTTAGGGCTCAGATCCTTATAATAAACTGTATTATTATTTTTAAAATAAACTACTTTAGGAGATTTTGGAGCCTGAGGTGCATTGGGCGGTGTGGGAGGAACCATCTCTTTTACTACTCTTGCAGCCTCTCTTCCCGCTTTTTTTGCCGCTCTTTTTATTTTACGAAGTTCTTTCTTATCCAGAGGATCCATATTTTCAAGTTCCTTCATCTGATTTTTCCATTCAGCAGAATTGAAATATTTATCAACTTCAACTTTGGAAGCAATCTCTCCTATCTCTGATGCGAGGTTGCTTATTTCTTCAATTTTATCACTGAAGGCATCACTTTCCGGATCCAATCCGTCCAGTTCCTTCTCTTTTTCTTTTATCTTTTTCTCAAGATCGGTCAATTTTGTATGATCTTCCGGTGATACAGATTTTAATCCTGTGATATTTCCCTGAACTGATTTTTCAGGTCTTACTGTATCTTTTTTGATTTCTGAAACTACTTTTTTAATGGAAAGGTTTGTTTCTTCAATCTCTCTGTTCTTCGCATTTACCAGATAAGCAAAAGCTACGGTAAATAACACTGGCAATGCAAGAATTCTTCGCGCATATCCGAACTTGGTTTTTGGTTTTTGTAACATTTTAAGTCTTTTTTTAAGGTTTGAACTTAGAAACGGACTGGCAGCAGGCAACTGTGTTCCGGAAAAGTGGCTTGCTAAAAGCATCTGCGCAAATGCTTTGGTGTCCGATTGTTGTACGGCTTTTTTATCAGCCAGATACTCGTGGATGAGATTAATTTCTTTTTTGATAATATGAAAAAACGGATTGAACCAGAAAACAGAAGTAATAATCTCGATAAAAATTTTATCAAAGGAATGTTTCTGTTCAATATGTACCATCTCATGCTTTAAAATCTGTTTTCCGATATCAGAATGCAGTGTAATGGCATTCTTCCAGAAAAGGTTCTTAAAGTATGAAAATGGAGCCTCGCTAAGGTCTGTACGGTAAAAGTTGATCCCGTCAAAACTTTCTTTCTGAAACTGTTTTTTAAACTGCTGGATTTTGAAAATCCCATAGATAAGCTTCCCTAAAAAATAGAGAGAAACCAGTCCCAGAGTTGAAAAAATAATGTTAAAATAAAGGTTACCATTATTTATATTTTTTTCTGAATTAAAATTCTGAATCTTGTCAAGAAGCATATACATATCATTATTTACTTCTATCGTAAAATCATCTACTTTGATAAGTGGCAGCAGCAGCGATATCACAATTGCCGCCAACAGATAAAATCTGTTATAATGATGGAATGTCTTGTCCTTTAAAGACAACTGGTAATACAAAAATGTTACACCCGAACATAAAATTGTTTTCCCAAAGTATAAAAGTATTGCTTCCATAGGTACTAGTCTTTCTTTTTTAGTTCATTCAATAACATCTCAAGATCTTCTACAGTCATTTCGTTTTTTTCTACCAGAAATGAAACGGCACTTTTGTAGGAGCCTTTAAAATAGTTTTTCACAAGACTCTTCATCGTTTTCCCGGAATACTGTTCTTTTGAAACCAGCGGAAAATACTCATGCTGTCTTCCGTGTACACGATAGTCTACAAATTCTTTGTCTTTCAATACTTTTAAAATGGTAGAGACCGTATTGGTATGCGGTTTTGGGTCCGGAAAAAGATCAAGAACATCCTTTAGGAATCCTTTTTCTATTTTCCATAAATACTGCATTACCTGCTCTTCTGCTTTTGTTAAAGTCTGAATTTTCATATCCTGTTCAATTATCAATTATTGTGATATAAAGTATCCAATTCTATATCACTAAGAAATTAGTTATACAAATGTAGAAATAAAAATGAATCAAACAACTATTTTTTTAGTGATAAACATAACTCATGATATATCTTTCTGATAATCAGTAAAATAAAATTAGTTAAAATATATTAATTTTGTAAAGGAGTGAAATACTCACCTGCTTAATCCACAGAAAAAGAGTCATTTCAGGGATAAATTCTTAAAACTTGTTAAATTTTATTAAATAAAATTAAAATGAATTTGTTTTAACCGGGAAATTATATTTATTTTAGTGCTTTAAAAATTTCTCATGAAAAGATATAATTTATTGATTGTACTATTACTGCTTATTTTCAACGTTACTACAGCACAAAAGAAGGGTTCTCCTGCTGCTGATCTGAGCATATTAAAGGATACGAAATCAAAAATCGAAGCTACCGTTCCATTGGTTATTCAACATCTTCAGACCATTGCTACAAAAGAAGGGGATAATAATATCGTAACGAACGGAAAGATTGCTGTAGGTAAAGAATATGGTATTTTAGAATCTGAATGGTTTTTATACAGAAACAATATGAAAAACTGTATTCTGAACAATTCATCCAAAAAAGCAAAGAAATGTATGGAATATCATAACAATATGATGAGAGGTACAATGATTAATTATAACAATTATATTACCAACCTTACAAGAAAGAACGGATATCTTGGAGTGGAGGGTGATACAAAATTTGATTTCAAACCTGCTGATATCGCTACAAAATTGAGTGAAGCTTACTTCAATGCCAACGATGCTGCCGGAAGAATGAAAGCGGATCAGAAAAGAGACTTTTTGGGACAGACCATGTCTGATGACAACAAGCTTACTCCTTACGCTCAATTGCCTCAATAATATTTAATTTTAAAATAATAAGTCCCACTTTTTCAGAGTGGGATTTTTTTTACTACTTTTTTCATTTTATATTCTGTCACCCATGCTTCATATCTTTACTGCGATCAACTCCTATATCAGTTCAATGCTTGATAATAAAGATACTCCACCTGTTTCTTTATCACTCGAAGGGATGATGGCCATTTTCACAAAACTGCAAAAGGAAGAACTTCCCAAAAATAGTATTTTGGTAAAGCCCGGCCATATCTGCCGGCACATCTATTTTATAGAGAAAGGAGCAGCCCGTATTTTTTACTATAAAGATGAAAAAGATGTCACAGACGGTTTCAGAGGAGAAGAAACTCTGCTGTTATCCATTATCAGCTTTATCCGTCAAAAGCCTGATAAACGAGGAATAGAGCTTCTGGATGATTGCGTCCTATGGAAACTAAGCTATGATGACCTTGAAGAACTTTCCGAAAAATTCCCGGATATTCAGTATCTGTACAGAATGATCATGAGCAGTGTATTGATTATGACCCAAAACAGAATTGACAGAATGCTGTTTCAAACTGCGGAAGAACGGTATGACGACTTTATAAAATCGCATCCCAGAGCGGCGGAGCTTCTTACACTAGGCATGATCGCCTCATTTTTGGGAATTACTCAGGAGACGCTAAGCAGAATCAGATCTAAAAAATAAAGTGTTTTGATATTTGTCAAAACATTTCTTTTTTTATTTGATTTTTGTCAAATTGACTATCAAGACTACCTCAATATCTTTGAAAAAAAAGATATGACAAAGAAATCAATTCTATTTTTATTCCTGCTGATCACCGGTATTTTTTACGGCCAACAATGGCAGACTGCAACAATTCAGCACAGTTCCGGGCTCAGGGAATATTCCATTTATGTACCTTCTAATTACAATTCTCAAAATCCGGCTTCGCTCGTTATCACATTACATGGGTTGGGAGATACCATGAATAACTTTAGGAATATTGGCTTTGCAGCTCTCGCTGAAACGAATAACATCATTGTGATCTGCCCACAGGCATTAAGTGATCCTTTATCCGGAACAGCCTGGAACTCAGGAGCGGGATATCCTTTTTATACTCCTAATGCCAATGTAGATGATGTTGGATTTATCAGCAGCCTGATTGATTCAGTAAAGCAAACCTACAGTATTAATCCTAATAAAGTTTTCGCCTGTGGTTTTTCTATGGGAGGATTTATGACAGAAAGACTTGCCTTGTTTTTAAATGATAAAATAAAGGTTTTTGCTTCAGTAGCAGGAACTTTCGGAAACGGAATTCTACCTGTAGCCGCGGGAACTCCGGGACGTCCTGTATCTATCGCTCATTTTCATGGCACCTCTGATGCTACGATTGGCTACAGCAACAATAATTTCGGAAATTCTGTAGATCAAATGATCAATTACTGGAAAAACAACAACTTATCAAACAGTACCCCAGTACATACCCTTCTTCCTAATACCGCCAATGACGGACTTACTGTAGATCACTACAAATACACCAGTCCAAGCAACAATTCTGTTATTGAACTTTATAAGGTGAACAATGCAGACCATGTGTGGCTTACTCCACAAAATGATATTTCCTACACTCAGAAGATATGGGAATTCTTTACCCAGAACAGCAGTAATCTATCCGTTTCGGAGGTATTGGCCAACGATAGAGAGTTCTCAGTATATCCTCTTCCTGCAAAAGATTTTATCCACTTACGCTTTCCTAAAAACTATTCTGATATTGAGCTGGCAATCTATGATCTTACCGGAAAACTCATGCTATCTGAAAAAATCAAATTAAAAAACAATACTGAATATACTTTAGATTTAAAAGCTGGGAAACTGATCAAGGGAAACTATCTATTAACGGTTAAAAATGATCACAATCCTAACCCTGTTACCAAAAAAATAATCATAAACTAGTTCATGACTCTTTAAAAGCATCCTCGTTTACATTTAAGATCGATTAATCATTTTAGAAAGCAAGGGTAAAGCAAAAAATCTCTGCCGGAAAAAGCAGTTTTGTGGTACTAATCATAAAACTCTTGGGGAAAAAGTAGAAAATTAGGCAGAGATTTTTTTGCATACACTCTACAGATCAACTGTCCTACCCATGATCTGTAAAAGCTTTACAAAAATAGGACTATGCCCTCTACCATTGACAGGATGCCTTGTAGAATTAAATGTTCAAAATTGTAGAACTAATACTACTAAAGGAAAAATGGAAGTGGGAAAAAATTTACGCTCGAAAATAACATAATTTTAATATATCATCTAAAGTTTTATTACCCTGCGGCAGATTCTTACTTCCCACTTCCGGTTCTCCACCTAAAAATTATCTGCCGCTTTAATCTCTATTTCCACCAATGGTAATAATTGTGCAGACCATCATATTCAAATCCACAACGGGGATATAAAGTATTTCCGATATCATTTGTTTTTTCGGTTTCAAGCATCAATCCGCATGCTCCCGTTTCTTCACACCATTGCTTACTACGGTCAATTAATGCTACAGAAAGTCCTTTTCCTCTGTAATCCGGATGAACGAACAAATCGCTTAGCAGCCATTGTTTCTGTAGTTTGGTATAATGAAACAGTTTGTAAAGCTGTACAAATCCCACTGCCCTTTCTTCAGCCATCACAAGAAAGATATCTGATTCACTGTTTAAAAACCGTTCTTTGAGAAAAGCTTTTCCTTTTTCTATATCTGATTCCTGTCTGTAAAAAACACGGTAAAGATTGAATAATTCTGCTGTTTCATCAAGATCCTCAAGGCTGCCCTTTTTAATACTGTAATTCATCGTTATATTTATTTTTATTAACAGAACAAAAGTAGCCTTAAACAGGACCAGACTTATCATCCAGATTGACATTATAATGATGGTCCAGAAAGGTCAAAATAAAGATAATACCGCATGTTTCGGATTTTCTTATTCTGGATAACTTCGGATTTTTGCAGTATAAAATCAAACCAATGAAAGATATTATTCATAAACTCAAAAATACAGATTGGCAGCATCTTACGGAAACAATGCACGAAAATGGATATGCAGTAATTTCCAATCTGTTATCTGATCAGGAATGTGAAACATTGAAGACGAATTATGACAAACCCGATTCTTACCGAAAAACAGTGGTTATGGCCAGACATCGTTTCGGTCTTGGTGAATATAAATACTTTGATTATCCGCTTCCCGAAATCATTCAGACCATACGAACGAATATCTATCCGTATCTGGCTCCTATTGCCAACTCATGGTTTAAAGCCTTACATATTGACACTCAATTCCCTTTAGATCATCAGGAATTTTTACAACAATGTCATACTAATGGCCAACAGAAAGCAACTGTTTTAATTTTGAAATATAAAGCAGGGGGTTTTAATACTTTGCATCAGGATTTATATGGTGATGTATACTTTCCTATTCAAATTGTGTTAATGCTCAGCGAACCTGACAAAGATTTTACAGGTGGAGAATTTGTACTTACCCAGCAGATCCCGAGGGCACAATCAAAAGCAATTGTTTTAAAACCTAAAAAAGGAGATGCCCTCATTTTCACCACTCAATTTAAGCCTGAAAAGGGAACCAAAGGCTATTACAGAGTCAATATGAAACATGGAATAAGTGAAGTTCAGGAAGGCAGCCGATATGCGCTGGGAATTATTTTCCATGATGCAATTAGCTAGTAAAACGAACTTAATTACTTCCAACCCAATTTTAACCTAAACTATCCCCCTTCAATCATAAATATGATCCAGCATTCTCAACTATCACCCAAAAGCTTAAGAAGTAAAATCCACAGTCAGGATATTCGTTTTGGAGGAAATAAAAAACTGAAGATTTACGGATTGCTTAGTTGTGGTTCAGGAAAAAGGATGAAAATAGAAAACAGAATTTTCTTTAAAGATGAAGAAGAGGCGTTACAAAACAACTATCGTCCTTGTGGACACTGCATGAAAGAGGCATACAAGCAATGGAAACAAAAAATGTCCAGCCAGATTGCTTCACGTTGTTCGCAATGACAGGATAGCATAAAAAAATCGGTATAACTGTCGTTATACCGATTTTAGTTTAGTAGCGGGAACCGGACTCGAACCGATGACCTTCGGGTTATGAGCCCGACGAGCTACCTACTGCTCCATCCCGCGATATTGTAGTGCAAAGATAGAGCTTTTTCTATAAATTAAAAACATTTGTTCCATATTCATGCTGTATTCAACATAGTGTTCGGATAATCAGTAAGAAAAATTTCTCTTCCATTTAAATAGTAAAGTTTATAAGAGTGGACAAATGTGAAATCATATCCAGCTACATATTTATTTTTATATGATAGCGTTTTTAACATAATAAAAAATATTTAAAAATTACGGATTCCCATACTGATGGATTAATATAATTCAGTATCATTGTAATACACTTGAAATCTATGAAAAATAAATTATTAGCATCATTATTTATTGTTAGTTTTGCTTTTTTATCTGCTCAAAATAATAAAGCAATAATGGAAATAAACTATGAAACTAAATTAGTTTCGGATAGTTTAAATAAAGACAAAATGACGATTTTTGCATCAACATTATTATGTAATAATGTAGAATCAATTTACTTTAGTAGAGAAGCAAAGGCATTTTATAATGGTACTTCTAAAGAAACAATCAGTACAACCGCAGGTGCCATTCCAAAATATCCCAAATCTGTTGGAAGTGTTTATAAATCTAAAGAAAATCTTCTTGTATCACTTCCTGTTGGAAAATATATTTTCACCTATGAAGAACCAAAGTTAAAATGGGAAATCTTAAACGATACCAAGGATATTAAAGGCTTTAAATCAAGACTTGCTAAAACTACAACAGATACAGGGGATACGTTTTTTGCTTGGTTTACTAATGACGTGACAATTCAAGACGGACCATTCAGATTTAAAGGATTATCCGGTTTGATTTTGGAAGTTTACAACAAAAATAAAACTATTGAAATCTACGCAACAGATATAAAAAAATCTGATGAAATAATTGAGCCTTTGAATTACGGAAATGATGTAAAAACAAAATCTAAGGATCAGTTTTTAGAAGCAAGAAAGAATTATACAGAAAATCCGTCTATGTACAATGGAAATTTAAGGGTTGTAGATGCCAATGGTAATGATAAAACTAAAACAATGTCTGATCGTCTTAAAAAGATGAATACTTTTCTTGATTAACAATTTTTTTGACAATAAAAAAACATTAAATTTAAAAATTTCTACTATGAAAAAATTAATTTTCGTGGGCTTATTAGCTCTATCAACATTTACATTTGCAAATACTAAAGAAGAAGTAAAGCAAGAAATTAAACATGAAAAAGTAATTGAAGTTAAGGAATTAACTATTGAACAAAAACAGGCATTAGCTGTAATGTTTCAAACATGGTCTGTTGCTTACACTAATTCTTGTGGAACAACTAATACAGTTTTCTTCCAATCAGATAATGCAGATGGAAGCCCTGCCTTTATCAGAGAACTAGCATATGCTGTAAATTCAACTTATGATATTTGTTAATTAAAACCATATCAATGTAAGAAGTACCTTATTAAAGGTACTTTTTTTATACCCATTATCAAACTTTGTGAATTATTTTTTTCAATCCTCAACAGTTTTTTAATTTCTATGTTTTTATTTATCTGAACTAGTTCCAGAATTATTTATTAGATCTTCAAACTCATTCCTCAAAAGTATAATGCAACCTTGTAGATTACTAATTGCTGACATGAAAATGCCTCTTGATCTGAATCTGCAGATTCTATTTTTTACTGGTGATTTATTGGAGTATTCTTCAGGAAAGATTTAACATCCCCACCTTCTTCACATCTATAATTAGAAATATCCGTAAAAATAAAATCAGCAACCTGTAAGGCAATGCTGATATTTTGGCACTGTATTCAATCTTCAAAATTTCAAGTAAAATTAACATAAAAAAATCGGTATAACTGTCGTTATACCGATTTTGGTTTAGTAGCGGGAACCGGACTCGAACCGATGACCTTCGGGTTATGAGCCCGACGAGCTACCTACTGCTCCATCCCGCGGTGTATTTTTAGAGTGTTTACCGAAAACACTAATTAGTAGCGGGAACCGGACTCGAACCGATGACCTTCGGGTTATGAGCCCGACGAGCTACCTACTGCTCCATCCCGCGGTGTATTTTTAGAGTGCTTACCGAAAGCACTTAACTTAGTAGCGGGAACCGGACTCGAACCGATGACCTTCGGGTTATGAGCCCGACGAGCTACCTACTGCTCCATCCCGCGATATTGGATTGCAAAGGTACGAATATTTTTCACAAATCCTAATTTTTCTTTTAAATAAAGGACTTTTATGAAAACTATTTTATTATTTGTATCTTTGTTTTATGGCAAAAATATTAAAAATTTACCCAGACAACCCACAGGAAAATCTTGTGAATGAGGTTATTAAAACTTTAAATAATGGCGGGCTGATTATCTATCCTTCTGATACGATATATGCTTTAGGCTGTAATATTTTTGATATAAAAGCCATGGAAAAACTGGCTCAGCTCAAAAAAATGAAGCTTGAGAAGTCAAAATTCTCGATTATCTGTAATGATCTCAGCCATCTTTCGGACTTTACAAGACCTATTGACACCTCGGTTTTCAGATTTTTGAAAAGTCATCTTCCCGGACCGTTTACTTTTATCCTTGAAGCTAACAAAAGTTTACCTTTAGCATATAAAGGTCATAAAACAATAGGTATCCGTGTTCCTGATCACCCGATTCCGCAGCTTATCGTTGAAAAACTAGGACACCCTATTGCTTCCACTTCCATTAAAGATGATGATGAAATCCTTGAATATTCTACCGATCCAGAGCTGATTGCTGAGAAATATGACCATTTGGTAGATATCGTTATTGACTCAGGATATGGAGATAATGTGGCTTCTACTATTGTAGACCTCACTTCCGGAGAACCGGAAATTATCCGTCAGGGAAAAGGAATTATTTAATTCAAAAATGTAGAATTCAAGGTTTAGGGTTATTGAATTATGGGGTTTAATGGGAAATATTCTATAGGAATTTTACTCACTTTTGTGCTTTTGGTTGCAGCAATGCTTTATACTTTCCCGGTTATCACTCTGATTACAGGAATAAGAGGAATTACGGCAGACAGCTTTTTTCTCAGTAGAATTATGATCTGGATTGTTTTGATCATTGTATTTCTATACAATACATTTATCGAGAAAGGTTCATTTTTATTAAAAAAAGAAAATCGATATTCTCTCTTATTTTATATAAAGGCTGTTCTGAGTTTATATTTTATCTGCATGATTGGCGGAGCAGTTCTGAATGCCATAATCCTTTTTTTTATCCCTGAAAAAATAAGTGATAAGCTTCTTAACCTTGTACCCATTTTTAAAAACAATTATTTTCTAATTATTTTCTTGTGCCTTACCGCTGCTATTGTAGAAGAATTCCTGATGCGGGGTTATATACAGCCCAGGATTGAAAAAATCTATAATAATCCAAATGCCGGAGTGATTGTTTCATCCATTTTATTTGGAATTCTGCACAGCACCTATGGTACCGTAGGTCAGGTTCTCGGACCTTTCTTTATTGGAATTGTTTTTGCCCTGTTTTATAAACGCTATTCGAATATTAAAATTCTGATTATCTGTCATTTTATGATTGACTTTATCTCTCTGATGACCCTGAATTTTATTAATATTAAACATTTATCTGTATTTTAACATTATGAAAATTATAACATCTCCTGCAAAATTAATGAACGTAGAAAACTCAACAGATCTGTTGAAATCTTCTACTCCAAGATTCATTGAAGACGCAGCATTTATACAATCTTATTTAAAAGAAAAATCTCCAAAATACCTTTCCGAGCTCATGGAAATATCACCTAAACTGGCTGATGAAAACTGGGAAAGAAATCAAAAATGGAAATCCAAACCTACCTCAAAAGAATCTGCTCCGGCAATGTTTGCTTTTACAGGGGAAGTCTACAGAGGATTGGACGCCAAGACTCTGGATAAAAGTGCAGTAGACTATCTGCAGAAAAACTACAGAATGCTTTCCGGGCTTTACGGTCTTCTGAAACCATCTGATAAAGTAATGCTTTACAGACTGGAAATGGGACGTCCTTTTGAGTTTGAACAATACAAAAATCTGTATGGGTTCTGGAGAGAAAAGATCACAGAACAATTGAATTCTGAAATGAAAAAAGGGGAAGTACTTCTTCACCTTGCCAGCAATGAATATGGGAAAGTAATCGACAGAAAAAAACTGAATCATACAGTGATCGATTTTGATTTTTATGAGTTAAAAGACGGAAAACTGAAAACCATTGTTGTATACACTAAGCATGCAAGAGGCCTTGTGGTAAGATTTTGTGCTGAAACGAATGCCAAAACACTGGAAGATGTAAAAGCGTTCAATTATGACGGTTACAGAATTGATGAAGAGAAGTCTACAGATACTAAACTGGTTTTTACAAGATAAATGACAATTTCAGCATTTAAAAAATATTTCAAAACAGAACTTTCCGATCTTTATACAGAGTCGGAAAGTGCGTTTTTATCCTCGTTGTTTATTCATCAAACAGTAGGTTTTGATCATTTTCAGCAAAGAAGATTTTCTGAGCAGGAGCTTCTGATAGATGATGAAGAAAAGCTTTCTCATTTGGTTTCAGAACTCAAAACAGGAAGGCCTTATCAGCAGATTCTTGGGGAAACTGAGTTTTATGGAATGAAATTCTTTGTGGATGAAAATGTACTGATTCCCCGCCCTGAAACGGAAGAGCTGCTGGAGATTGCTATCAGAGAAGTTCAACGTCTAAAGCTTAACGTTCAAGGGTTAAAGATTTTGGATATAGGAACTGGAAGTGGAGTGATTCCTTTGGTTTTAAAGACGCATTTTCCTAAAGCTGTAGTTTCATCAATAGACTTTTCTGAAAAAGCACTGAAAACGGCCCAAAGAAATGCAGATTATCATCAACTGGAAATTCAGTTTATCCATGCTGACTATCTGAATTTTGAGCCGGTTGAAAGCTATGATATCATTATTTCCAATCCTCCGTATATAGGTGTTGAGGAAGAGATTGAAATTGCAGACTCCGTAAAAGAATTTGAACCTAAAATGGCCCTTTTCTCTCCCACTAATGATGCTTTGATCTTTTACAAAAAAATAGCAGAAGATGCTAAAAAGTACCTAAATGAAGCCGGACTTTTGTTCTTAGAAATCAATCAGAAATTAGGTCCTGAAACCCTGGAACTGTATCAATATTTCTCTAACGCTCAATTATTGAAGGATTTATCTGAAAATGACAGGTTTATTTATGGAAGAAAATAATTAATTTTGCTTCCAGACGTCTAACCTATGAAAACTTTAACATGGAACACCTTCATTGGTATTTCTCTGATTTTACAACTAATATCTTGTAAACAGCATCCTGAGGATGTTGTGAATGCGTACTATAAGAAAGGAGAATTCAACGGCTCTGTTCTGATCGTAAAAAACGGCCGCATTGTATGTGATACAGCTTTGGGCTTCCGTACTATTGAAAAAGGACTCCGATCAAATAAAAACACCTCTTTTTATATTGCCTCTCTCAGCAAACCTTTTACGGCTGCTGCAATTATGATTTTAGAACAAAAAGGGTTGTTGAAACTGGATGATAAGGCATCTCAATTCATTAAGCTTCCTGAATATGCTAACAGTATCACAATCAGGCAGCTTTTGCACCATACATCAGGAATCAGGGATTATGAGAATTTATTTTCGAAAAAAGGATTGACCAATAAGGAAGTGATTGACTGGCTGTTTAGCCTTAAAAATCTTGATTTTGTTCCTGACAGTAAGTTTAGATACAGCAACAGCGGATATATTATTCTTTCTCAGATTATTGAAAAAGTTTCCGGGAAATCTTATCGAACCATAATCAATGAGCAGATCATCACGCCTTTGAAGATGAAAAATACCTATGTGTATGAGCGTTCTACAATTATTCAAAATAAAGCATTGGGTTATAATCAGCAGAAGAAACCTGATGATTATTCCATCTTAACAACTGGTGATGGTGGAATCTACTCTACTCCCGGAGATCTGTATAAATTTGATCAGGCTTTGCGGAATTATACTTTGATCAGTAAAGAAAATACAGCGCTTATGTATACTCCTGCAAAACTCTCCGGCGGTCAGATTTCAAACTATGGATTTGCCTGGTTTATAGAAAATGAAAAGGGTGAAAAAACTGCAATGCATACAGGGGGTTTGAATGGTTTCAAAGCTTTATTCTGGAGAGATCTGGAGCATAACAGCTGTATTATAGCACTTACTAATCAGGGAGATGCATTCCCTTTAGGTAACTTTTTAAATGACATCAAAAAAACAATTCAATAAAGAAGATGACTATTCAATCTCACGAAATTAATACGATAAAAATTGCAGAAGTTATCTCTGATCACATGATCATCCAATCTGCACAGGATGGGCTGGATCTCATGGGAAATATCTATTATCAGGGTTTTGACAAAGTCATTCTTTATGAAAAAAACATCACTCCTGAATTCTTCGATTTAAAAACAAAAATTGCAGGTGAAATTCTTCAGAAATTCTCAAATTATCGTATAGGACTGGCTATTGTAGGTAATTTTGACCAATATGACAGTAAGAGCCTGAAAGACTTTATTTTCGAAAGCAACAAAACAAAACACGTGAATTTTCTCAAATCCCTGGAAGATGCGTTGGATAATTTATCAAAATAGATTCTTTTGAGACAATTCGCTCAAAACATACAACTTATCAGATTTTTAAGGATCAATTTTTTTTATAATACCGCGTATTTCAAAAAATACAATGATTTGAATATTAAAAATAATCTATTTATTTTGCTATGTTAGTGAAAATTTAAATCAATAATCGATAATTTAACTAACAAATAAAGTTAAATTAAATTTAATCTACTGAAAACCAAATATTAAGTAGATTATTCGTATGTTTGCAAAAACACAAAGGATTATGAATTTTACTATTCTAAAGGCTTATATTTTATATAATAGGGCCACTTAACTCAATTCTCTTTTTGACTCTTTCAGATAAGACATAGATGTTTCTATGACGCATTCTTGTTGTATCTGTTACGTTGGAACCTAAAGTCTCCTTATACTATTGTATTGGTATAATTCATGGTTTGAATGAATTAAAGACGTATTGATTCCAATATGAATTAAGCTGGCAGGAAAGTATTTTTCATAAAAAAACACAACACAAAAAAACATATAATACACAGATAAAAAATTATTAAAGACATCATGATTAAAAAATTATTTCTACCAATCGTTTTAGTAAGTTCGTTTACATTTGCCCAGATAGGGATTAACACACCCCAACCTGATCAAAGTGCAATTCTGGATGTTTACAGCCCTAATAAAGGGATGCTGATCCCAAGGCTTACTACTGCAAAAAGAGATGCCATTGTCAATCCGGCTACCTCACTTCTTATTTATGATACAGATAAAAAATGTTTAAGCCAGAACATTGGAATACCTACCAAACCAGATTGGTTATGTATCAGTAATAACGCTGTAAAAATGTTTTACATGCCTAGTGTTTCTTTTGATACTTCCACCAACGCAACCGGCAGAACTAAAGATTTATATACGTTGTATAAAACACAGTTCGGGTCTCCAAAGGCGAAAAGTACCAGTGCTCCTGCCTCTATTCCTTTTTTCCCGTCAAGCAAAGACCTTTATTATTATGTAACAGATGCTGATCCTAATGTATTCAGTAATATTTCTATTTCTGATGACGGGGTAATGACCTATGACGTAAAAGCAGCTGCAACAGACTGTTCTTTTATTAATATTGTTTTTGTTGTTAAATAATGAGTTATGATAAAAAGTACTCGAATTAGCAGAAACAAAAGGCTTTTGTTTATTTTTTCATCGTTTATTTTCTCCCAAGGTATTCAGGCACAGAATCAGCAGGGAACGGGATATCCGTATTTTGTCAACTTTACACAGGGTTTACAGCCTCAGGAAGCTTATAAAGTAGCAACCAGCGGAGTTCAGAATGATGCCACCTTTACCACAGACGGATTGCGTCTTACCCGAAGTGTGAATAATATTTCCGGAGGTATAATACTTGCTGATAAAATATTCAACAGTGACCAGGGAATTAAGTTTGAATTTGAATTTGCCATTTATGGAGGAAATGCTAACGGAGGAGATGGTATTTCCATATTCTTAGTAGATGGATCTATTCCTAAAAGTCAGCTTAATCTTGGATACTTTGGGGGTGGATTAGGATATAGTTTTGTACGTGGAGGAGAGTCTACGGAAGGACTGAGAGGTGCCTATCTTGGAATAGGGCTGGATGAATTTGGAAATTTTAAAACAAGCTTTAACCAAGGTGAGAGAGTCAGAAACGGAATTTTTGGCGTAACCTTAGCTGATGGACGAAGCAATGTTTCTTTAAGAGGTAAACGTGGAAATCAATATCTGTCGTCATCTGAACCTGCGGGATACAATGGCTACCCATTACTTTACAGCACAGCTACCAATGCATCCCCTTCCAGCAACAACCGATCTGCTTATCTGGACACCCAGACAGGAAAATTCATTGGCATAAAAAATACGAATCTTCAACAGTTTAGTATTGAAAGCGGTGGAACCACTATTCCTCAGAATGAAAATGACATCAGATTCCGTAAAGCCTATGTTACATTGATTCCCAATCCTTCCGGGGGTTACAATATAACACTGGAAATACAACACGGGAATGTGAAAGAAACAGTGATTGATAATTATTATTATCCAACATCCCTGAAATATACAGAGACTACAATATCCAACAGTACAGTAAGAAACCTGGACACTTCACCTCCTGCTACTTTCAGAATTGGTTTTGCGGCTTCTACCGGAGCTGCTAAAAATATACATTTATTAAAAAATCTAGGAGTAACCAGACCTTATGCTGCGGAAGTAACGGATGATCTGTTTGCAGGATGTCCAGGTATAAAATCGACATATTCTCCATTACTTAATGATGCGGCCTATAGCGGTCAGAATCCGAGAACGCTTTCTTATAATAATCTGGATTTTAATTCATTCCGTTTTTTAGATATCAACGGTAGTGTAATCCCGAATATTGTAAATGGCACCTATACAAGCAATGAGGGTACATGGGTATATTCTTATTCTACAGGAAGACTTTCTTTCAAGCCCGCAACCGGATTTACCGGAATCGCGCAAATCAAATATGATATTAAAGGTGGAGGAAGCAATGGTACTGAAGCCCCTTACAATCTTGAAGAATACAGATCAATGCCCGCGTTGATACAGGTTAATGTTTCAAGTTCAAACAACTGCAGTAAAGCCTGTGTGATTTCTAATAAAAATGTCACTCAGAAAATAACAAGATAATTTGAAAACCAGCTCCTAAAAAGCTGGTTTTTTTTATTATTTACAGTAATGAGAATCAATATTTATCATTTTGATCAAAATACTGAACTGCATCTTCTATCGCTTTATCCACAGATTGGTAATGAAGTCCCAATTCATTTACTGATTTCTGATTAGAATAATAATTACAGATCTGCAGTGCTTTCATATTGGAAATACTGAGGTTTGTTTTTATCTTTAATTTTCTTAATCCCTCTCCTATCAATCCCAGGAAGCTCAAAACCTTATTTGGAATAGCTATCATAGCTGGATTTTGATGGGTAATCCGGTTTATTTTCTTGAAAAATTCCTTGTAGCTCAGATTTTCGTTGGCTAAAAGGTATTTTTCACCATTCCTACCCTTTTCAATTGCATGTAATACTCCGTTGGCTGCGTCTTCTGCGTGTATGAAGTTCTTCCCTCCTTTCGGGTAGAAAACCAGTTTCTTTTTCCAGACCCAGAAGATGATTTTCCCGGAACTCGGTTTGCTGTCATAGGCTCCAATCATAAAAGTAGGATTTACAATAACCACTTCTGTATTTTTACGATTCTTTAAAAGGTAGTCTTCAGCTTCCAGCTTACTTTGAGCATACATTGAATGGGTAAAAGGATAAAGCTGCGGCGATTTTTCATTTCCCCGGAACGCTGTATTTCCATACCCTAAGGTATTTGCTGTGCTTACAAACAAAAACTTTTTTACATTCATTAATTCTGCATGGGTAAACAGATTTACGGTTGTTTGATAATTCACTTTTCGATATTCATCATAATTTATGAGATTCTGCCGTGTTTCCGCGGCAATATGAATGATGCAGTCTATTTCTTTAAGCAATAACGAAAGATCGGAGGAAAGATCTGCTTCCACAAGTTTCAGATTTTCGTTCTCTTCACCCAGCCAGCTGCTTTTCTTGCGCACCAGAGCAATAACAGAATAACCATTTTGTAATAATTTAATAATAACATTAGTTCCCAGAAGCCCTGTCGCTCCGGTTACACATACTTTTTTCATGCTTCGATCTCTCTTTTTATAGCCTGAGTCATTAAAGGAAGTTTGATCCATATGGGTAAAATTTTCATCATCAGCCAGCTGATTGGGTTCACCATAATTACGGAATCTTTTTTAAACAATTGACGAATGCAGTATGATGCTACTTTATCAGGATTTAAAAGGGTCAATCTACCTATGAGACCTTGCTTTTCTATCCTTTTACAGACATCCGTATTGGTTTTCATAGCTCCTGGATTCACCACACTTACAAAGACATTAGTATCTTTCAGTTCTTCATGCAGGCCTCTTGAAAATGAATGGATAAAGCTTTTGGACGCAGGATATACGGTTTTAAAACCTATGGGAGAAAAGGCGGCCATACTGGAGACATTCAAAATATAGGCTTTGGGCTGTTTTAAAAGGTTGGGAAGCAACTGATGGGTAATCAATGAAGTGGCCGTTACATTCACCTGCAAAATGGTATTGATATAATCCGGAGAGGCTTCTGTGAATTTTTTGGTTCCTCCCAATCCTGCATTGTTGATCAGGATATGAATATCAAAAGAACGGTTAAGCCATTCTGTAAGCTTCATAACATTGTCATTGATGGAAAGATCTGTTTCATAGTAATTAACTTTTACATCATACAACTCCTGAAGTTCCTCAGAAAACTCTTTGAGATTCTGATCCGGAAGACTTACAAGCACGAGATTGATCTTTTTCTTTGCCAGATTTTCAGCGAATGATTTGCCAAGTCCCTGGCTTGCTCCTGTGACGACAGCGTATGACTCTTTGGTATCCATAACGTTTAAATTTTATGGTACAAAGCTATTGTGAAAAGAGGGCTTGAATGTTCCGGATTATCTGAACGAACTGATTTTCAATCAAGAAAGATTAAAAAATTAAATAATTAAAAATCAACACCTTAACTCAATAAAAAAGTAAAACTTTATAAACCGGAACTTATTTTTTGAACTCAGAAGGAGTTTGTCCTGTCACTTTTTTAAAGGTAGTATTAAAAGACGTCTTGGAATTGAATCCTGATTCGTAGGCAATCCCCAGAATTGATAATTTACTGTCTGATTCCTTCAAGAGTTTTTGGGCATATTCTACCCGGAATTCGTTTACATATTGGAAGAAATTCTTTCCAAAGCCTGTGTTGATGACATAAGACAGATGATGGGTAGAAACAGACAGCATTTCAGCCAGCCTGATCAGGTTAAGTTCACTGTCAAGATAAGGTTTCTGCATTTCCATAAGTCTTTCAAGTGAAGTTTTAATCTTTACCAGTTCTTCATCAGAGATCAGTTTTCTCTTTATTTCTTCCGAATCAGAATCTTCATTGATGGAAATCAGTTCTTCTCTCTGTTTTTCTTCTAAAGGATAAATTTCCCTCTGTTTCAGAGAATAATATCCCACCCAGTAGATGACAAGTAAAAAAACCGTATTGATAAAGAAATTCAGTGATTTGGGATCGTAAAACAGATTGTAAATCACATAGATGATATTCACAATAAGAAGTACCAGAATGATATATTCCAGCCAATTGAGATTAATCCCTTCAGTATTGGAAGAAAACTGCTGTATTTTTCTTTGGTGTTTTCTGATGGTAATATAAGATAGTCCGGTATAGAACAGCGCCTGAATCAGGATCAAAATGACACTCAGATATTCAAACGGTTTCTCATATCCTAGTTTTACCAAGACAAGACACAGTAGAAAGGCTACGGGAAGTAACAGGAATTTAAGATCCCTGATTCTAAAGGTAAAAGAAGGGTTGGTATAAAACAGCACACTAAAGTAAAAAACAATAGGCGTGAAAAACTGAATACATCTGACAAAAAACAGAGAATGAACCTCAACCGTCGAGTCTGTGATGAGAAACAAAACCTCATCCAGCCAGAAGGTAGACCACAGAAACAGAAATACTCCAAACCAGAAATTGGCTTTATGATTTACCTGTAAAGGGTTGGCTAGCTTCAGCAGAGAAAGCAAAACCAATGAACCATAGATAAGTATCACGATGAAACTGTTTAACTCTGATGTGTTCATTGGTCTTGATATTTTAATTAAAAATAGTCTTTTATCCTATTCGTTTCCTTACAAAAATTTCATATCCGAGATAAATTAACGGAAGCGACATGATTCCTAAGAAAAGGATATTACTCATAGCCAGCTGCGGATGCATAACAATAGAGTAAACGAGTCCGAAAAAGGCGCCTCCAAGGTGGGCTGCATGTCCCAGATTATCCCATTGCTTAGGATTCAGCATCATATATACAGAGTATCCGAAATACAATGTTCCAAATAGCCATCCTGGCAGGAAGTTGACACTGATCTCATTCGGTGCCATGGCTATGGAAGCAAAAATGATTCCCGAAACCGCTCCTGATGCTCCGATAGCAGAATACCAGGGTTGATTTTTATAAATCTGTAAACTGAATAAATTCCCTAAAATCATTGATCCAAAATAAAGAATCAAAAATCCTATTTCACCAAAAAAGCTAATAACGACTCCCTGGAAAAAATACAGGGAAAGCATATTGAAAAATAAGTGCATAAAGTCTGCATGTAAAAACGCAGAACTGATAAGCCTTACATATTCTTTACGGTTCTTAATGGCTCCAACATTGAATTTGTATTTTTCAAATAATGCTGTATTATTGAATCCCATGTAACTAAAAATACATGTAACCGCCATGATAATTAAAACAACTATATTCATCGTATGTTTCTTATGTTATACTTAAACAGACATTTTACAGTCTATTCATTTTCGTTATTCCCATCCTCTTGAAAGAGATCTCCTATAATTCCTCCGTCTTCATCTGTATCTCCTGTGGGTTCCGGTTCTTCATAGACTTCCGGTTCTTCTTCTACAGGCTCAGGAATGTTAATATTGATTGCTTTTACTTTAAACTTGGTAAACTGGTTTCCGATTGCCTTTATTCCTTTTATAGCAATAAATTCATCAATATTTATTGTTTCGGCATCACGTTCTTTCCCTTTATCTTTCGCGAAAACTATTTCTGCAGTCACGTCATTGGCAACAATTACATTTTCAATGAATGATTTCGGGTGTTCAGACGGCATGAAAGTCTGTACATTGACCGTATTTTCCAATAAGAATCTCTTGATGAAGTAAATATCTTTTTCACCATCATAATAAATGCAGGTAATAGGCTGTGCAGGCCTCCATTTTTCCAGCACCAGATATTCATCGTCAAAACGGTTACCCAGATCAAAAGACACCAGCTTTACTTCACCGTTGGTATTAATTGTAAGAATCTTATCATCTCCTTTGAAGCTTCCCAGTAAAGTTCCTCTTACATCTGCATTCAGTCTTCTTACCGTATCATCAAACCAGATTTTTCTAGGCGCCAGAGTGGAAACTCCTTCTTCCTTCATATCCACTTTCTTTACGGCATATTTTGTCACCAGATTTCCTTTGGAATCACGCCCTTTGATGGCAAGTTCGGAGAAATTGATCTCCATTTTATTCTTTCTGATCCTGGGATTTGGTTTTAAAAGGACTGTTACTGTTTCTGCTTCACCATTTGGGTTAGCTGAAAAATACAACGTTTCTGAGCCTTTTTTATCTGAAGCTAACGGATAATCTGTATTTCTTGTCACTCCGGTTACAGAGAAACGTTTCATATAATATGGCCCTTCTCTTCCCTCGCGGTAGATCATATTATACACCGTTCTTTTATCATTTTTCTTCCATATGGCAACATGCAGAATGTCTTTTCCAACAAATGTTTTAGCCTCTACTTTTACCACTTTCATGCTTCCGTCTTTTCTGAAAATGATGATATCATCAATGTCAGAACAGTCGAAAAGATATTGGTCTTTCTTCAGAGATGTTCCAATAAAGCCTTCTTCAAAATTGGCATAGAACTTTTCATTAGCTACCGCTACTTTTGTAGCATCAATGGTATCAAAGATTCTAAGTTCTGTCTTTCTCTGTTTGTCTTTCCCGTACTTTTTCTGAATATTTAAATAATAATCAATAGCATAAGCAATAAGGTTGGCTAAGTGAAATTTCACCTGCTCTATTTTACCTTCCAGCGCTGCAATATTTTCTTTAAATTTATCTAAATCAAATCTTGAAATTCTCTTGATTCTGATCTCGGTCAGCTTTAAGATATCTTCTTCAGTTACGGCTCTTAAAAGATGTTTGGTATGCGGTTTCAATCCTGCATCAATGGTTTTTAGCACATCTTCCCAGGTTTTCACCTCTTCAATATCGTGATAGATTCTATTTTCAATAAAAATTCTTTCCAGTGAAGAGAAATGCCAGCTTTCCTGAAGTTCGTGAAGTTCAATCTCTAGTTCCTTCTTCAATAATGACACGGTATGGTCCGTATTCATTTTCAGAATATCGGAAACATTCATGAACATAGGTTTATCTCCTACGATCACACAGGCATTCGGTGAGATGGTCACCTGACAGTCTGTGAATGCATACAGGGCATCAATTGTCTTATCCGGAGAGACATCGTTATGAATATGGATCAGGATTTCTACTTTATCTGAAGTATTATCCTCAATCTTTTTAATTTTGATTTTCCCTTTCTCATTGGCTTTTAAGATAGAGTCAATAAGGTCAGTAGTTGTTTTTGAGTAAGGAAGTTCGGAAATCACCAATGTGTGTTTATCCGTCTGGGTAATTTTTGCCCTAGCCCTTACTTTTCCTCCTCTGTGGCCGTCATTATACTCGGAAACATCCAGATAACCGGCTGTTAAAAAGTCCGGATACAGTTCAAATCTCTTCCCTTTCAAATAAGCTACCGATGCGTTGATAAGCTCATTGAAGTTATGTGGAAGTATTTTTGTAGAAAGCCCTACCCCAATACCTTCTACTCCCTGAGCAAGAAGCAAAGGGAATTTTACCGGCAGGTCAACAGGCTCATTATTTCTTCCGTCGTAAGATTTGGTCCATTCTGTAGTTTTAGGATTAAAGACTACTTCCAGGGCAAAGGGTGTCAGCCTTGCTTCAATATACCTTGCTGCAGCTGCGGAGTCTCCTGTATAAATATTACCCCAGTTTCCCTGAGTATCTATCAGCAGTTCTTTCTGCCCTATCTGCACCATAGCATCTGTAATGGAAGCATCTCCGTGCGGGTGATATTTCATGGTATTTCCCACAACGTTCGCTACTTTATTGTAACGCCCGTCTTCCAGTTCCCGCATAGAGTGCATGATTCTTCGCTGAACGGGTTTTAAACCGTCATACACCGAAGGAATAGCTCTGTCCAAAATTACATAGGAAGCATAATCCAGAAACCAATCTTTGTACAGACCGGAAACCTTCTTTAAACTTTCACCCTCATGCGAATATTCTTCTGTCGTCATTTGTTTTTTAATCTTTTTTCTCTTTATTAGCTTTCACTACTTTGTTCAGAGAGAGTTTTAAATCATTTACTTCTCTTCTGTTCAAATAAGAGATCTGATACTTCAGTATGGTAGATCCGTTATTCTTACTTGAAACAGTGATGTATAATCTTTTGATAAATAAAATCCTGACTACATCATATTTTACCAGCTTATATTTTGGAAATTCATCGTGAAGAGGCTTGTCTAAAAAAGGAATAATATTCCTGTTTTTAAAGTTCAGGGCTTCTCCATCGCTGTCATATTCAAAAATCTGCCTTCCGCAAATATAAAAGATAATCAGCATTACAATGGGAACAATAATCAGTAAATAACTTTCATCTTCCAGCGCATTAAATCTATATTTATTAGCCATAAATACAATGACTCCAAGTACCATTATCATAAGAAGGAGGGTGCTTAAAGAGTTATAAACTGATGCTTTATTACGGTTACTTAGTCTCATTTCTTTTTTTGTTGTAAGTTTCCTAATTTCTTACCTCAAAATGTGTTTTTTTATCAATATCTGTGTTGGTCCCGCAAACGGGTATAAGGGCTAATTTTCTACTTCATCCAGGATTTCTTTTTTAGCAATATCAGTATCATCTTCCACAACAAGGTTTTCAAGGATGAAAGTTTGTCTGTCCGGAGTATTTTTTCCCATGTAAAACTCCAGAAGCTGTTCAATAGTCTGATCTTTCCCTAACACTACAGGTTCCAATCTGATATCTTTACCGATAAAATGCTTGAATTCATCCGGCGAAATTTCTCCTAATCCTTTGAATCGTGTGATTTCAGGATTTTTCCCCAGATCATTTAATGCTTTTACTCTTTCGGCTTCTGAATAACAATATCTAGTTTCTTTCTTGTTTCTCACCCTGAACAAAGGGGTCTGAAGAATATAAAGGTGTCCGTTTTTAATCAGATCCGGGAAGAATTGCAGGAAGAAAGTAATCATCAATAAACGGATGTGCATTCCATCAACATCGGCATCGGTAGCAATAATCACCTGGTTGTATCTCAGGTCTTCCAAACTTTCTTCAATATTTAAAGCGGCCTGAAGAAGGTTAAATTCTTCATTTTCGTACACTACTTTCTTGGTAAGACCATAGCAGTTCAATGGTTTACCTTTCAGTGAGAATACGGCTTGTGTTTCTACATCTCTGGATTTTGTGATAGACCCTGATGCAGAATCTCCCTCGGTAATGAAGATTTGGGTATCTCCTTTTCTCTCGGCCTTCTGATCGTTATAATGCTGTCTGCAGTCACGAAGTTTTTTGTTGTGAAGAGACACTTTTTTAGCTCTTTCTCTAGCCAGTTTCTGGATTCCGGAAAGTTCTTTTCTTTCTCTCTCGGAAATCAAAATTTTTCTTTGAATGGCTTCCGCAATTTCCGGATTCTTGTGTAAGAAGTTATCCAGTTTGCTTTTTAGAAAATCAATGATGAATGTTCTTACCGTAGGTCCGTTTGGTCCCATATCATTAGACCCTAACTTTGTTTTGGTCTGGGATTCGAAAACAGGTTCTTCTACATTGATTGAGATAGCAGCAATGATAGACTTTCTGATATCAGAAGCCTCAAAACTTTTATTAAAAAACTCACGAATCGTCTTTACATAAGCTTCACGAAATGCATTAAGGTGGGTTCCTCCTTGTGTGGTATTCTGTCCGTTTACGAATGAGAAGTAGGTTTCCATCTGAGATTTGTCGGTATGGGTGATGGCCACCTCAATATCTTCATCTTTCAAATGAACAATAGGATAAAGAGTCTCACTTTCCAGTTCTTCTTCAAGGAGATCTTTAAGACCATTTTCAGAGAAATAGGTTTCTCCGTTGAAAAGAATTTTCAGTCCCGGATTCAGGTATGCATAATTCCGGAGCATTCTTTCGATATACTCTTTTCTGTATTTGAAATGAAGGAAAATATCGCTATCCGGAACGAAGGAAATTTCAGTACCGTTTCTATCAGAAGTCTCCTTTTCTTCAAAGTTTTCTTTAATAAGCCCTTGGGAGAATTCTGCTGCTTTCATTTTCCCGTCACGGAAAGAACGTACTCTGAAATACTCAGAGAGTGCATTTACCGCTTTGGTACCTACCCCATTCAATCCTACAGATTTTTTGAACGCCTTACTGTCGTACTTACCTCCGGTATTCATTTTGGAAACAGCGTCTACTACTTTTCCCAACGGGATTCCACGTCCAAAGTCACGAACTGTAACTTTTCCGTCATCCACTTTTATTTCGATTCTTTTACCTGATCTCATCCTGAACTCATCAATGGAGTTATCCAGGATTTCTTTAAGCAGAATATAAATACCGTCATCAGCGGAAGACCCGTCACCAAGCTTCCCGATGTACATGCCGGGACGCAGACGGATATGTTCCTGCCAATCGAGGGTTCTGATATTATCTTCTGAATAGGTTGGATTTATTTCTTGTGACATATATGATTTCAGCAAACATACAAAAGTACAAAATTGTATAAAATTATCCGAATTTTTTAGTTTGTTTTTTTTAATATTTCCCTAAAAACATTGCTATATTATCAATCAAATTATATAATTTTCACAATTATTCTACTAAATGTGAAAAAAGTAATAACCTCTTGCATATTTTCATTCATTATACTTGCTGTTTCATTATGTAATGCTCAAATTCCGGGAATGGTACATTATAGTGAAGCAGACGGTCTCAACAGCTCATATACCTATGGACTCAGCCAGGATGAAGACGGATTTATTTATGTAGGAAGTGACAATGGTTTTTTCAGGTTTGACGGAACAGAATTCAAACAATTCGGAAGTAAAAACGGATTAAAAAACATTGAGATTCTGAATAGCTTCTCAATTCCTGGCAATGGAATGTTTATTATTTCTTTCCTTAATGATTTCGCCTATCTGAAGAAAGGTAAAATCATTAATTCAGACCGCAATCCGGAATTAAAAAAAATAAAATTTAATTATACTACACTCAGTCACATCAACGGAAACACACTCTATCTGTATGAGGGTGACAATCCCAAAAATATATTGGTTTACAAAAACGAAAAAATCACGACAATACCTCTTTTTCTCAATCAGAATACTTCGGATTCTTATTTTGCTTTCGACTTGAATATGGCCAACGGACTTCTTTACATTTCTGATAAAGATAAAAAGAAGAATATAGAAGTCTACAATATTTTCACCCGAAAAAAAACAGTCTGCAATATTTCGATCGAAAAAAATGCGATGGTAACAAGGAAAGGTGATTTTTTTATTGTAAAAAACGGGAGAACAATTGATGTATACAAAGTCAATCATCAGTTCCATTTTAAAAAAATTGCGTCCTATACAGCTTCCGAAAACATACACCGTCTGGCCTTTGATAAAAACTCCCGGATCTGGGCCTGTCTTGAAAATGGGGGCGTTCTTTATTTCAAGAATTCTTTCACGGAAGAAAAAGGCCTATCAGACCATGTTAGATTGATGGACGGCTACATTATCCATGATGTATTCGCTGATATGGACAACAATCTTTGGTTTTCTACCAGGAACAACGGTCTTTTTTTTATTTCGGACCTGTTTTTCAGAAATTACATTCATTTTCCTGTTAAGAACAATTCATCCCATATTACTGCTATTACTAAAAACGGAAACCGAATCTATCTCGGCTATAATAAAGGAAAAGGCGGCATCTATCATAACGGAGTCATCACTGATATTCATTTGGGAGGAAATTCACAAATGGAAAACAAAGCCGTTTTTTCTGATGGAAATACTATTATTTTCGGGCTTTCCAGAAATCCTCTCCTGTATAATACCATAACGGGAGAAAAGCAAATTCTACAAGGAAAGGTTATTAAAAATATGGTACCTTATACCTCAGGATCTGTACTTTTCTGTACTTTAGAAGGTCTTTTTGCCTATAATTATCATACAAAATCCTACAAACAGCTGATGATGGGTGACCGGATTTATACAGCATTACCCTATACCAAAGACAGCATCTTTGCCGGAACATTTAAAGACCTTTATAAGCTGAATACTGCTACACAAAAGAAAAAGCCGTTCCTGGAAGGGTATTATTTTACAGATATTAAAAAACTTAGTGATAATCTTTATGCAGGTGCAACCAATCTTAATGGAATCATCTTGTTTAAGAATTCCAGAGTAATCAAAAAAATTACGGAAAGCGATGGTCTCCCAACAAGACAGATCAAAAAAATAGAGACAGAGAATGAAAAAGTGTTCTGGGTGAGTACCAATTATGGTCTTAGCAGAATTGAATTTAAAGATAAAAAATTAAAAATCAATAATTTCACCCATATAGATGGTCTTCCCTCAAATGTTGTCGCCGGATGTATTATTTCCGGAGATACCGTCTATGCAGCCACATCGAAAGGACTGGGTATTCTTTCTGTTAAAAACCTCCTGAGCCAGCAGGAATCTATTCATAAAAAAGTAATCATTAATTCTGTAAAGATCGGGAATAAACATTTTTTTGATCTTGACATACCATTAACCGGTAAGACTCCGGACAACAGTTTAACCTTCAATGTAAGTTTTCCGGATTTTGCTTCACAGGGAAAGATAAACTATCAATATAAAGTTGAGGGACTAAGTGAAGACTGGCAAACCGGTAGTTCCCCGAATATTACTTTCAATTCGATTCCACCCGGAGATTATACTTTTAAAATTTTTGGGTTAGGATACAATGGAAGAAAGTCGGATGCTTCTACCGATCTGCATTTTGAGATAAAACCTGCATTCTGGCAAACATGGTGGTTTAAACTGCTTCTTATCTTCATTGGAGCAGCTGCATTATCTATACTCATCACATTTTATTTTCAGAAAAAGAGAAACAAAAAGCTGGAGACTTTATATTATGAAAAGAAAATTGCAGAGCTGGAACTTCAGGCCATTAAAGCACAAATCAACCCTCATTTTATTTATAACTGTCTCAATTCTATTCATTTTTTACTGTATAAAAAAGATTATAATGAAGCGGAGAACTATCTTGATACCTTTTCTGTAATGATCCGGAAAACCCTTCATTACTCAGAAAAAACTTTTATGCCCATCAAAGAAGAAGCAGAATATTTATCCTTATACCTGAATATGGAAAAACTGCGTCTGAAAGATCTTTTTGATTATAAAATCACCATTACTGAAAATGTAAATGACAGCTGGACCGTTCCTTCTCTTCTCATTCAGCCTTTTGTAGAGAATGCCATAAAACACGGTATAGCAAATCTTCAGGATAGAAAAGGAAATATAGAAGTGTTGTTTCAACATACCGGAACCGCTCTCTGTGTAACTATTGAAGACAACGGTACAGGCATTGGAAAGAAGAGCCATTCCAAAGCAGATTCTTTTGGCGTAAAATTATCTGAAAAGAGAATTGAAACATTCAGACAGCTTTTTGAGACTAATATCCTATTAGAAATAACCGATCTTCAGGAGAAAGAAAAAAGACCGGGAACCCAAATCACACTTTATATTACACCTTATGAAAACCAAAATACAGGCATGCATCATTGATGACGAACAGGATGGAAGAGATTATATTTCCCTGCTGCTGGAGAATGAATTTCCAGAAATAGAGAACACCCACCAGGCAGCCAGCGTTGAGGAAGCCTATATTTACCTTTCCAAAAACTCACCCGACATTCTTTTTCTGGACGTTCAGCTGAAAGATGGAACTGCATTTGATCTTCTGTCAAAATTCAGAGAAGTTGATTCAAAGATTATTTTTATTACCGCTTTTGAAAATTTTGCAATTCAGGCCATTAAAAACGGAGCTGCCGATTATCTTTTGAAGCCAATCAAAAAAATGGAATTCATTATTGCGGTGAATAAAGTTCTGGAAAGCATCAGGAAAAGTAAAAATACGACAAGTCTTCAGAACAATAAGATAAGCCTTCCGACACTGCAGGGTTTTAAACTCACAGACATCAACGAAATCATTCGCTGTGAAGCAGATTCCAGCTATACCACATTTTATTTCACAGACAAAACCAAGATCATTGTTTCCAAAACGCTCCACGAGTTTGAGGAACAGCTTTCAAAATACAGTTTTTTCAGAATCCATCATAAGCATCTTATCAACCTGTCTCATCTTAAAGAATACATCAAAGGGAAAGGCGGCCAGGTAGTAATGGCTGATCATTCTGTACTGGATGTTTCTGTCCGCAAAAAAAATGATTTCCTTCACAGGATAGGATATCTTGATTAAAAAAAATCACTACCACCAGATCGAGAACCCACTATTATTATCTAACTACAATTAAAAGCAACTCACCAACACTTATTAGGATAACAAATACACTTATCAACCGGTATTACCGAATGTTTTACTATCATAATATCTTTACCAGAAGTCAATCACAAAATTTAATTCTAAAGTTTTTGTTGATTTTTGATTTATAAAATCAATACTGTATTATGATAAAAGCATACATTTTTACCATCTGCATTTTCCTGGGTGGTCTGCTTTTCAAAGCACAAGCACCCTGCTCAGACTTTGATTCTCCTACCATTCCGGCTGGAAACTGGGTTCCTGCTCCTTATCCTAATGGCAATGTAACCATTTCAAGTGGCACACCCAATACTTTAGACGGTTCTCAGTTTCTTAAACTAATTGATGATTCCGGAGGTTCAAGGCTCATTAATACAATAGATTTTAAAAATCTGGGTCAGCGGTTTCCCGGACAATGCTTATTTTTTGATTTCTATCTTGAAAATGATGGAACTTTTAACGGATCTCCGCCCATACACCCAGCCATTCATATCATGTCAGGCAGCAAAATAATTACTTTTGTTGCCAATATCACCGTAACAGAAGGAAGCGGATGGGTACGCGTACGTGCTCCTATTACCAACTGTAGCGGCTCTGTTCTCCCATCCAATTCTGAGGGAACCTGGACTATGGATCCCAGCAGTGGTACAACCTGTACAGACTTCAACAATATCATCAATAATTCAACTGCGGTAATGGTTACTCCTGATTATACATCAAACCCTTCTGAAATAGTGTGGTATGACAACATCTGTGTAAAACCATGTGCTGATTGTGACCCTAATTTCAAACTTGAAACCTCCTTCAGCTCTACAAGTAATACAGCAACAGCGAAAGTATTTTTAAACAGCTATAATCCTCCCAATAATTATTCTGTAAACTGGGGTGACGGCACACCGCTTACTGATCACATGACTTCACACACCTATAATACTCCCGGTTCCTACACGGTATGTGTTATTCAATCCGACAGCAAAGGTTTAAAAAAATGCAGTACCTGCATTACATTTTGTTATTCAAGAAAAGTTATTTTAAAAGAGACTGATAATACAGGTCTTCGCAGTAAACTTCCGGACCTGGATGCTATTTCGAAAGAGGAGCTTCAGACGAACAGAAAAAGAGATATTTCGTTGGTTCCGAATCCTGCCAAAAACTATGTGGACGTACAAACATTTCTTTTAAAAAAGGAAACGGCAGCTGCACGAATTATTGACAGTTCAGGAAAAACGGTATTCGAAAAATCTGAGAATCTTGGTGCTGGACGCCAGAGTATCAGATTAAATACTGAGAATCTGATCCAGGGAACTTATATTGTGGAACTTATATCTGAAGGAAAAACCGGTTCCCAAAAACTACTGATTTCCAAATAAACAGTATAGCAAGCAATAATCAAAAAGCCGTCTCAAAAGTCAAGTCATTTAACTTTTGAGGCGGCTTCTTTAACCTTCCAATCACTAACATCAATATCTGTGAAAGATAAATAGTTATCTTTTTTCTAATTTCCCAATCATATTTTTCAGCATAGCAGGCACAATCAATTTATGAAAAGGACGAACCGGAAGAAAATACAATACTCCCAGCCAGTTATGAAACTTTACCGTAGTGGATATGGTAATTGATTTTTTATCAAGATGCTCTTTATTTTTATCAAATAAAAGCGAAACTCTGAAATCCAGATGTTGATCATCTTCCCCAATAACAATTTCATTGTTCGTTTTATCAAAAACCTTAAAAATACCTATACGTTCTCCTACTTCACATTCAAAATCCTTTCCCATCTGTTGATTTTCTGTTTCAGATCCCGTTTTCAGCCCAAATAAACCTACCACTTTATTTCTGAAAGCAAACATTTTCTTCCCCCATTTCGGCCCGCTTGTAAAGAATACTTTTCCAATTTCTGAAATATCAATATTCTGGCTGCTGGCCGTCAATTCCCCTTCAAAACTATCGATATAATCAAAATCTTTTTTCCCTTGGGATAAAATTGATTTTTCAGGAAACTCCTTCTTCTTAATCTTCATTTTCATTGTTTTTAATGGTTCTGTGTCTCACAAATGTAGGTATCTTTCTGTACATTAAAAAAGAAAAGCCAAACACATGTTTAAAATCATTTTTATCCATAAATTCATCTTTAATCCTATCTCAGCCTAATTTTTATTCTATAAGTTTAATCTGTTTTAAATATTTCATTAAATTCGATCAACAAAACTGTTTTTATGATACAACTTCCTTTATCAAAACTTTCCAATGTAGGAACTACTATTTTCAGCCAAATGACTCAACTTGCCAACGAAAATGAGGCGATCAATCTTTCTCAGGGATTTCCGGATTTTATGCCTGATCCTGAATTATTGAATCATGTGGATCACTTTATTAAAAAAGGCTTTAACCAATATGCCCCACTGGGAGGAATGATTGGTCTGAAGGAAGAAATTGCCCGAAAAATTGAGAACAGTCATCACGCAATCTATCATCCCGACTCTGAAATAACAGTTACAGCAGGCGGAACTCAGGCTATATTCACAGCTATTGCTTCTTTTATCAAAAAAGAGGATGAAGTGATTATTTTTGAACCGGCTTATGATTGTTATGAACCTACTGTAGAGCTTTTCGGAGGTATTGTAAAACGTTTTGAAATGAAAGCTCCGGATTATGAAATCGACTGGACAGCTGTAAAAAATCTTGTCAGCGACAAAACCAGAATGATTATTCTGAATAATCCCAACAACCCGTCCGGAAAAATCCTGACAGAAAATGATATACAAGAGCTTATTCAGCTGGTAAAAGGAACTTCCATTCTTATTTTAAGTGATGAAGTGTATGAAAATATTGTTTTTGACGGAAAGCAGCATTTAAGCATCTGTAAATATCCGGAATTGAAAGAAAGAAGTCTTCTTGTTGCTTCTTTCGGAAAACTTTTTCACGTTACCGGCTGGAAAGTAGGCTATTGCGCTGCTCCAAAAATCTTAACGGATGAATTCAGAAAAGTACATCAATTCAACGTTTTCTGTGTAAATACTCCTATTCAGCTTGCGTTGGCAGAATACATGAAAAATGATGAACATTATACTCATTTGAATCAGTTTTTCCAGGAAAAAAGAGATTTTCTGAGAAAGGGTCTTGCAGAAACGTCTTTTGAACTGCTGGATTGTGAGGGAACTTATTTTCAGGCGGTAAAGTATGATAAGATTTCGGATAAAAGCGATTTTGATTTTGCCTCTGAACTTACAATCAATCATAAGGTAGCAAGTGTTCCTTTTTCTTCGTTTTATAAAAATAAGCTGAATGAAAATGTGATCAGACTGTGTTTTGCAAAAAAACAAGAAACATTGGAGAGAGCTCTTGAAAATTTATCAAGGATATCGTAATAATTTTTTTGTGATTTTGTAGGAAAGGCTAAGGCACGAAGATTTTTTCTCCATTGTCATTGCGAGCAAAGCGAAGCAATCTCATCAGAAGTTGTGAATTTAATATTGGAAAACGCGAAGACGCAAAGGAACTTTATAAGCAAACGCTTTAAGGCGCAAAGATTTTATCTCCGATAAAATTGTATTACTCTAACAATGGTGCAGCAATTTTAATGGTCATTTCGGACGATGAGTTTATATTTTTCTTTAATAAGCAACTTATTATCATTGATTTTCATACATTTATAGAATAACTAATCCATTAAATATCAAAATCATGAAAAAGAGAATCTTCTCACAAGGAAAAAAATTAAACAAAAAAGAATTAAGTACAATCAATGGAGGTTTGGGCAATGTAAGATGTACCAATTCTTCAGGATATTGCATATACACAGGTCCTGGATGCAAAGAGCTTAAATGCCAGCTGCCAGAACCTCTTGAAGCCGTTGAATAATAAGCCTTAAGGAAACAGCAAAAAATAACTGGGCCGGCTCATTTTGAGCCGGCCCAGTTATTTTAATGATGATTCGTCAAAATGTTATAAAAACATTCCTCCTGAAACTTCAATTCTTTGTCCATTAATCCATCGTGCATCTTCTGTACAAAGGAATGCTACCACACCACCGATATCATCAGGAAGTCCTACTCTTCCCAAGGCTGTAGCACCCGCTACTGCAGCGTTGATCTCTTCATTATCTCTCACTCTTCCTCCTCCAAAGTCTGTTTCAATAGCTCCCGGAGCCACAACATTGGCTTTAATTTTTTTTGATCCTAATTCTTTGGCCATATATTTTGTGAGCATTTCAACTCCAGCCTTTATGGATCCATAAACAGAAGATCCTGGTGTTGCAAATCTTGCCAGTCCTGAAGATACGTTGATAATACCTCCTCCATCATTGATGAATGGCAAAAACTTTTGAGTCAGGAAAAACACTCCTTTGAAATGGATGTCTACTACATCATCCAGCTGTTCTTCCGTCACTTCTGTAATGGGTGAGTATAAAGCTGTTCCTGCATTATTGATCAGATAATCAATATGAGTATTTCCTGTATTTTCCTGTAAGTGATCCGTAACGTCTTTTATAAAGGCATCAAAGCTTTTAATGTCTTTTGTATCCAGTTGAAAAGCAGCGGCATTCCTTCCCATTGCTTTTATTTCGTCCACAACAGCTTCAGCTTCTTCTTTATTGCTTCTGTAAGTAATAATAACGTCTAATCCTTTTTGAGCAATTTTCAATGCTGAGTTCTTTCCCAATCCACGGCTTCCTCCGGTTACCAGTGCGATACTTGTTTTTGTGTTCATTTTATTTTGATTATTTTGATGGTACAAAGTTGGGATATTTTCAGACTTAAGTGTTTGCTTGAATCAATCTGAAATTTGCAAAATTCAAATCAGGAACGAAATTCTAACGGGGTAAAGGAAGTTTTCCTTTTAAAGAAATTAGAAAAATGGGCTATTTCTTCGAAACCCAGGGCATAGGATATCTCTGAAATATTCCATCTGGTCTGCTTTAAGAGTATTTTCGCCTCCTGAATGATACGGTCAGCAATAAATTCCGTAGTCGTTTTTCCGGTGCTTTCTTTTAATCTTTTATTTAAATAATTGACATGAACTGCCAATCTCTCTGCATAATCTTTCGCGGTTTTCAGCTGTAGTCTCTGATCCCAGGACTCTATAGGAAATTGTCTTTCCAACAGCTCTATAAATAGAGAAACCACTCTCATAGAAGCATCATTTGATGCGGATATTTTGGTGGCTGGCTGTAATTTCTGCCCATAATGAATGAGTTCAAGAACATAATTTCTGATCAGATCATATTTAAAAACATAATCCGAATCTATCTCTTTTTTTATTTTTTTAAAAAGGCTTTCAATCTCTTCCGCAAGATCGTCATCAATCTCAAAGACAGGCACTCCTCCGGGCTTAAAAATAGGAAGATCTTCAAGATTGTAATAAGATTTATCTTTAATAAAAAAGTCTTCTGTAAATACACAGAAACTCCCCGACTGGTCAGGATCTTCAGGCACCCAATGATAAGGAACTTTTGGAGTAGCAAATAATAAGGCGTTCTGTTTTATTGAGATTACTTTATCCGCGTATTCTGCCCTGTTTTTTCCTCTTATAAAACTTATCTTATAGTATTTTCTTCTGTTATAAGGCATTTCGGAAGTAGCCTTTGCTCTTTCAAGCGTTTGGGCAATATCGAAAACATTAAAGTGTCCAATATCTTTATGCAGTCCTTTGGGAAAAATACTTTCGAGATCTTTACCTAATTTGGCGGCCATCTCTCTGTAAAAATCTTCCAGTGAAGTGTGTGCTACTTTTTCCATGACAGATGATTTGTAAAATTCAAATATACAAACTTATCAAATAGTCTGGTTTGAATATATTACAAATTGCTCGCCAGAATTCCGAACTCTTTTTTAAAAGCAAATGAAAAGTGCGACAGATCCTCAAATCCGAGATCAATATAAATATCAGATGGTCTCTGTTTTTTTTCTTCAATAAGAAATCTCGCTTCCTGCAACCGCCTTTTGATTAACCAACGGTTGGGTGTTTCATTAAATATGTTTTTAAAATCTCTTTTAAAAGCAGATAAGCTCCGTCCTGTAAGGAATGCAAAACGCTCCAGATTGACATTAAACTTATAATTTTTCTGCATAAATTCTTCAAGATCTAATCGTCCCGGAACACCGAAATCAAAAAGCGTATCTGATAATTCAGGATGCAGCTGTAGGAGAATAAGTAACAACTCTTCTCTTTTTAAGTCTGAAAATGCATTGTTTATCTGTCCGGATTCTGTATAATAAGGCTCTAATGAAAGCAAAAAACTATTGATCAACGGATCTTTTTTTATCGAAATAAAAGCTTCTTTTGACTGATGATTCTGAAAGGAAACGCTGTGCTTTTTATGGAAATCTATTAAAAACTTTTCATCAAAAATAAAAATTACTTTTTCAAATTCATTATTGTCTTTCTGCTTGTTATAGCGGGCCAGGCGGTTTTTACGTACAATACAGCTGTCACCAGGTTTAAGAACGTAATGTCTGTTACCATCATAGCCGTTCATGGTTCCTTTCACCAAAAATAAAAAGAAATGTTCAGCTATAAATTGTTCCGGTGAAACTGCAGGCCCCACAAAACAGGATTTTATCTCAGTTATTTTCATTGTACATTATTTTATATTTTTCCACCATTCTTTAAATTGCTGTGTACCGTCATTTAATTTTACTTTCTCGCCAATCATGGGAGTGGCAAGACGATAAGATTTTGTTTGTGACAGTTTTGAAATACGTTCTAAGGGTTCATTCCACGGATGCCTTGCTAAGGTAAATTTGGAATGGTGAACAGGAAGCATATTTTTGGCTTTTAATTCTGCCGCAGCCAACGCCACTTCTTCAGGTAATTCATGCACAGACTGCCAGGCTTTATTGTATTGTCCGCATTCCATGATCGCCCAGTCGATAGCAGGATATTTTTCAGCTATTTTTTTAAAACGGCCACTGTAACCACCATCTCCGCTATAGTAAACATTCATTGCAGATGACTGAATGAAAAATGACAACCATAGGGATTGTGAACTTTTAAAACCTCTTCCTCCATCATGATGCGTACTTTCAGCAAAGATGGTAAAACCGGGCTTTACCTGTACTTTTTCGCCCCAGTCTTTTTCGATAATCTGCTGTTTTGTATAGCCCCATCTTTCATAATGGGCTCCTGCTCCCAGACCGCAAACAACATGTTTTACTCTGAATTGAAGTGCTTTTACCGTTTCATAATCCAAATGATCGTAATGATCATGGGAAAGCAGCATATAATCAATCTCTGGTATATCATCTGCCGTATAAATATCGCTTCCTTTGTACGCTTTTACTCCCCAGGACAATGGTGATGCTTTGCCGCTGAAAATAGGGTCTACTAAAATTTTAACTCCATCCAGCTGCAAAAAGAAAGAGGAATGCCCAAACCATACGATTACATTTTCGTCTATAGGGATTGATTTCAGGTCTGTTTTTATGGAAGGTAAAACATCAGTGGGTTCTGTATGAGGATATTCTTTGGTCAAAGATCTCCATATTTCGCCTAACATGCTGTATCCTTCAGTAATCGTCGGCTTTTCTTCCAGATTTCTGAATCTTCCATTTTTATAATGGATTGATTTTTTGACCTGTTCTAATCTTTTTCCTTCGGGTAATGCCCCAAATTGTGGCTTGCCCATATAAAACCAGATTATAAAAACCGTCATCAGTATGAGACATAGTAAGGCAATTAATATTCTTTTCAACAGTTTTAAAAATGTTTTCATCGTGCTGATATTTTAATATCTTTTACTTCCAGAACAGATTGAGGATATCCTTTGGAAACACAGTGAATCATAGCTAACCCCACTTCTTCCATTTTACAGATCCAGTTGGGAACCGCCAAGTACCATAATGGTGAAAGTACATCAAAAATACGGTAAATAAAACGGACATTTTTCTGTCCTTTTACAGGGCTCATGAATCCTGGTCGGAAGTTATATACAGCTTTAAAAGGAAGTTTAAGCAAAGCATTTTCTGTTCTCCCTTTTACTCTTGCCCACATTACTTTGCCCTGCTCTGTACTGTCGGTTCGGTTTCCGGAGACATAGATAAATGTCATCCCGGAAGTAATTTGAGACAAAGCTTCTGCAAACGGAACTACAAAATCATAGGTCTTTTTGGTAAATGTTTCTTCTGTTTCGCCAACAGAACTTGACCCTGCACAAAAAAAACATGCATCAAATCCTTTAATTTCAGCAGCATGACTTTTTATCTCTGAAAAGTCTTTTACAATCAATTCTTTCAACTTATTATGCTTATGAGTGACCGGTTTTCTGCTGATGCTTAAAACTTCTGTAACTTCCGGATTTTGCAAACAAACCAGCAAAACACCTTCACCTACTAATCCTGTTGCTCCTGTAATAATAACTTTCATTTTAAATCTGATTGAATTTGATTAAACTTTCCGCTGCTGCTAATATTGCTTCTTCAGCATTTCTTGGCTTCCATCCTAATAAACGTTTTGCCTTTTCATTGCTTGCTCTTTTTACCAGTCCTAAGTGAGGAACAATCATTTTTAATTTCGGATTAAAAACAGCCAATACTCTGATCATCCAACTAGGTAATTCTTTGGTAGGAGCTTTGTCTGCCGCTTTCCCTAAATTCCTTCTAAGAACAGCAGCTACCTCCAACATAGAAAGAGCTTCTCCTGCTACGGCAATAAAACGCTGGCCATTGGCTTCAGGCATACTTAATGCTTTTAGATGAAGGTCAGCAACGTCTCTAACGTCTACAAAACCGGTAATGAGTTTTGGGCATCCCTTCATTTCTCCATTGAGCATTTGCTTTATTATCTGAATAGAATGGGCGTAATCACTTGATAAAACAGGTCCCATCACAGTTGTTGGATTCACTACAGAAAGTTCCATACCATTGCCTTCACTTTGAATAAAATCCCATGCTGCTCTTTCTGAAATGGTTTTAGAACGCTGATAAGGTGCTACAGTATCATTTATTACCGTCCAGTCTTCTTCGGTATATGCCGTTTTCTTCGATGTACCATAGCTTATAGCACCGAAAGCTGAAGTGAGAACAACTCTTTTTACTCCTGCTTTTTTGGCTGCTCTCAGTACAAACAGTACTCCGTTTTTAGCAGGAATCACAAAATCGTCTTCTGTCTTTGCATTGGTATGGGGGGTTGGAGAAGCGGTGTGAATAACATATTGACAGCCTTCAACTGCCTTTTCCCAACTTTTTTCATTTTCTAAATCTGCTTCGGCAAAAGATACATCTTCAAAGGAGTTGATTCCTCCTTCCTGCAGCATTTTTTTTACCAATCCTGACTTGGTAAGTGAGCGAAGTGTAGCTCTTACTTTATACCCGTTATTAAGAAGGGCAATCATACAATAACAGGCTATGAAACCTGATCCTCCGGTAACTAAAACAGTTTCTTTATTTTCCATTTTCTGAAGTATTAATAGGGCAAATTTCCAAAATATAAAACCATATTAATGTGTTGAAAAGTCCATTCTTATTGTGTTGAAAAGTTCACATATTTATTAATTCAATTTAAATCTAATAATCAATATTATTACACATTATTCAAATAATTCTTTATTTTTTTCTAAACACAGTGATATACTTCATTTATTTTTCTTACATTCGTCAAAACTAACCCATTAAAAATCAAATCAATGAAAAGTCAAATCAATCAAAGCGGAAAAAAATTAAACAGAAAAGAATTAATTACAATTAAAGGAGGTCTTATCAACTGTATCGAACCAGTTTTATGTCCTAACCCTCCTTGTGAGCCTTCTTCAGATCCATACGGTTGTACTATTATTTCTCCAAAATGTGCGCAAAAAGAATGCAGACCACAGCTATAGTATTTAAAATTATATCATAAATAAAATACTATGAAAAAACTAGATCTAAACAAAGGCAAAAGGCTTAACAAAAAAGAACTAAAGTCTATTCAAGGGGGAATGCTAAACTGTATGGAACCTATTCTATGTACTGAATTTCCTTGTGAAACCTACCCACCCGGAGACATCAGAAACTGTACTACCATTTCTGTAGGTTGTGCACAAAAAATCTGCCGACCACAACCTTAAGATTTTTATAAAATACTTCACTAAACCCAAAATTAAGCATTATGAAAAATCAAAATTTAACCAACGGAAAAAAATTGAATAAAAAGCAATTAAGAGTCATTACCGGCGGAAAAGAAATGTGTCTTCTACCGGATCTTACTTGTAAGAAGTATTCACTTGCCTGCGCAGAATTACAATGTCAGCCAATCATTGAGATTGAATAATATCAATACAATGCCTTTCTTCATATGAAGAAGGGCTTTTTTAAACTACAAAAAAGAGACTAATACCTGATTTAATTAATGACCATGAAAAAACAAACGTTAGAGAACGGAAAAAAACTAAGTAAGAAAGAATTGAAAACAGTAGCTGGAGGAAAAAAAATATGTATGTACAATGGTATATGCACTCAGGTCGGCCTTACGTGCATGGAGCTCCAGTGTCAGAGTGCAGAGCTAAAATGTACAGATATGGTTGGCAACTGTATTAGTATCTCTTTGTATTGTATAGAGCCAAAATGTCGATTTGAAATAGGTATTCCGCTTTAAGGATAAAATAACAGAACTGCTCTCTGCTTTAGTGAGCAGTTTTTTATTGAACTGTATATGAATGCAAAAAACGCTCCCAAATACATGGAAACGTTTTTTATTATAAACGAACTTTAATATTTTCTTATACATTGAATCTGAAGTGCATGATGTCTCCATCCTGTACTACATATTCTTTACCTTCTACAGAAAGTTTTCCGGCTTCTTTGATTTTTACTTCAGATCCGTAGTGGATATAATCGTTATACTTGATTACTTCTGCACGGATAAATCCTTTTTCGAAATCTGTGTGGATTACTCCAGCAGCCTGTGGAGCTGTCCATCCCTGTCCGATAGTCCATGCTCTTACTTCTTTCACTCCAGCAGTAAAATAAGTCTGAAGTTTCAAAAGATCGTAAGCTTTTCTGATCAAACGGTTAACTCCCGGCTCAGTAAGACCTAGTTCTTCAAGGAAAATTTCTCTTTCCTCGAAAGTTTCAAGCTCATTGATATCAGCTTCTATCTGTGCTGCTAATACAACTACTTCTGCACCTTCATTCTTAGCCATTTCTTCAATCTTACCAATCCAGTCATTTCCGTTTTTGATAGAATTTTCATCTACATTACAAACGTAAAGTACAGGCTTATTGGTTAGCAGCTGAACTTCTCCGATAATTGACTTTGCAAAATCATCAGCAGCAAATTCTCTTGCATTTTTACCATCTTCAAGGAATTTTTGTAAATTCTGAAGTGTTTCAAAAGTAAGGATATCTTCTTTTTTTCCTGATTTGATGAATTTCTTAGCTTTTTCAACTGCTTTCCCTACTGTTTCAAGGTCTTTCAGCTGTAGCTCGATATCAATAATTTCTTTATCTCTTAAAGGATCTACAGAACCTTCAACGTGGATGATATTTCCATTATCAAAACATCTTAAAACGTGAATAATTGCTTCACACTCACGAATATTAGCCAAGAACTGGTTCCCCAATCCTTCTCCTTTGCTGGCTCCTTTTACAAGACCTGCAATATCAACAATTTCAACTACAGCGGGTAAAACTCTCTCGGGATTTACGATTTTCTCCAGTTCAAACAATCTCTGATCTGGTACAGAAACCGTTCCTAAGTTCGGTTCAATAGTACAGAAAGGATAGTTTGCTGATTGAGCTTTTGCATTACTCAAACAGTTAAAAAGAGTTGATTTACCTACATTCGGCAGGCCTACGATTCCACATTTCATATTGTAAAATTCAAAGTTTAAGGTTTAGGGGCAACCCAAGGTTTCTCCAACTTTAAATATTGAACGCTGAACCTTGAATTACGAGTGTGCAAAGATAGTGATTTTTGAGAGAGTTTCATAATAAAAAAATCTGCCAATATTCTGACAGATTTTAAAAAGGTTCATATTCACCGGTTGTTCTATGGATTGTCTCCTGTGGCATTCTGAGCCAGTGGTACATCATTCGGTGCTTCCTGTAAAGTTTTATCTAAAGTAAATAAAGATTCGTCAGTAGCTCTGTCGCCGCCTGCAATTTTCAATTTATCAATTAAGTTTTGAGCTAATGTTTCTTCTTCAATCTGTTCCTGTACAAACCACTGTATGAAATTCCATGTGGCCCAGTCTTTTTCTTCCATGGAAAGATCTACAATTCTATAAATAGCAGTTGTATTGTCAACTTCATGCTTAAAAACGCCATCAAAACAGGCTGTAAGATTTTCCGGATCTGCCGGAGGAGCCGGGATAGCGTCTACTTTTGGTTTCCCGCCTCTGTTTAAAATGTATTCCATGAATTTGATTGAGTGATTTCTTTCTTCCTGGGCGTGGCGGTAAAGAAAGTTAGCAATTCCCTGATAGCCTTTGTCATCGGCCCAAATTCCGTAAGATAAAAAAATGTGTGATGCATGAATCTCCTTATTCATCTGGTCACTAAGTGCTTTTTCCATGTTGGTGGAAAGTCTGTTAGTATTCATAATGTTATATTTTGGTGATTATTGGGTGAATCATGCAAAAATGATTCCGATGCAATTTATATTGTCAACATCATTATTTATTTACATTTATTATTTAATTGAAAATCATTGTTTTAAGTTAATAATTTATAGTTATTCTAAAATAAAAACCCAATTCTTTTCAGAATTGGGTTTTATCGTTATGATTGAGATTGCTTCACATTACCAGTTCGCAATGACAAACTTTTTGTTTCAAAAGCTATTTAATCTTTCTGGCAATATAATCACTTTCATTTCCTAATCTGTCGATCGATTTTATAGCAACTGCACTTAGTTTTTTACCGTCTTTAAATTTAGGAATGTCTTTTGAAAGCGTATCCAGCGTTAAAATTTCGGTTTGCCATACTCCATTGTATTGAGTAAAAAGAACCCACTGGAAAACATCAGCAGCATTTTTTGTGCTCCAGCTTGTCTGTGCAAAACTTCCGTTATCTGCAATAAACAATGTAGGAGTCTGCAATGGAACAGCTTTTATCCATGGGGATTTTGGGACTAATGCTTTTTCACTGTACGGTCCATTTTTCAAAGCAGGAAGCATATTAGGATTTTTGGTAAGTCCAGCAATGCTCCAGTGAATTTCTCCGGCATCATTTTTCAGGATATTTCTGGAGATTGTAATCTGATTTTTGATCTCTGTCGGACGATCTGACACTCTGATCTCAACGGTATTCAATCCCGGCCATAAGTGGCGGTTCATTGTATTTTCAGACTGCCACCAGCTTAACAGCGCTTCAAAGCTTTGTCCTTTGGAGTCTATAGGCCAGTAAAGCTGTGGTGAAAAGTAATCTACCCAGCCTTTATTTAACCATAATTTAGCATCTGCATATAACTCGTCATATTGTGAAGAGCCTACAACTCCCGCAGGATATCCAGGTTTCCATATTCCGAACGGGCTGATTCCGAATCTTACATTATTTTTTTCTGCGTGGATTTCTTTATAGATCCGTTCTACAAATTTATTAACGTTATCTCTTCTCCAATCTGCTCTGGATAAGGTACCTCCACTGCTTACATAAGCATTCCAGCTTGCGTTATCGGGAAAATCAGCTCCTTTGTTATAGGTTGCATAAGGGTAGAAATAATCATCAAAATGTATGGCATCTATATCATATCTTTTTACAATATCTCTCACCACATTGGATACGTGACCTTGTGTTTTCGGATTGGCCGGATCAAACCAATACATTCCATTTTTTAATCTTAAAACAATATCGGACAGTTTATTGGCCATTGAAAGATTATTTACGGCACCACCGTTGGTATGGTGTGCACGGTAAGGGTTTAACCAGACATGCAGTTCCAAGCCTCTTTTGTGAGCTTCTTCTATCCAAAACTGAAGTGGATCATAGTTCGGAGAAGGAGCTGTTCCTGTCTGACCCGTCAGAAAGTAAGACCATGGTTCAATACTACTTGTATAAAGGGCATCTGCAGAAGGTCTGATCTGAAAAATAGCTGCATTGAAATTGTTATCTTTCAACATATCAAGCATGCTGATTGCTTCTGCTTTCTGCTGTTCTACGGTAAGGTCATTTCTTGAAGGCCAGTTGATATTGGCTACACTCGCGATCCAGGCTCCACGGAATTCTCTTTTGATTTCCGGAAGATTGGTTCTGAAATTATCTTCATTTGAAGCTGTAGTTCCTGTAGTAGGTTTTGTTGTTACAAAAGGTACTTTGGGTGGAGTTGTATTGTTGGTGGGTTTTGTCGGATTCTTCGTGGAAGGTGTTTTTACAACATTGTTCTGAACGGAACATGAGGTAGTGTAAGATGCAAAAACGCCCAATAAAACGATAAGTTTCAATTTATTCATTCTCATAGTCACAAAACTACTTTAAAATTTATTTTTATTTTCAGAGATTATTATGCCAAAATAAGCATTTTAATGAATTGACACAGAAAAAAAGCCCCGAAAATCGAGGCTTTATTATATTTTAAGAATTTCAGATTATGCTTTTGCTCCTCTTTCTACTCTTTTTCTTTCTTCTTCAGAAAGTAATTTCTTTCTCATTCTGATAAAGTTTGGAGTAACCTCAATTGCTTCATCAGCCTGGATATATTCCATACATTCTTCAAGAGAGAATAAGATTTTTGGCGCAACACCTGTATCTTTATCTTTTCCTGAAGCTCTCATGTTATTCAACTGTTTTGCTTCAACGATGTTTACTACTAAGTCACCTGGCTTATTTTGCTCACCGATAACCATACCAGCATAGATCTCCTCACCCGGATCAACATAGAACTTACCTCTATCCTGTAGTTTAGCAATTGAATATTCTGTAGCAGGACCTTGAGTTTTGCTGATTAAAACACCATTACTTCTTCCAGGAATAGCTCCTTTGAAAGGCTTATATTCTGTGAAACGGTGTGCCATAATAGCTTCCCCTGCAGTAGCTGTCAACATCTGAGAACGTAGTCCGATCAAACCTCTTGAAGGAATTTCGAATTCCATGTGCTGCATTTCACCTTTAGTTTCCATAATGTGAAGGTCACCTTTTCTCTGAGTTGCTAAGTCGATAACTCTTGAAGCAAATTCTTCAGGAACATCAACAACTAAAGATTCATAAGGCTCACATTTTTCTCCATCAATTTCTCTCAAGATAACCTGTGGCTGACCAATTGTCATTTCGTAACCTTCTCTTCTCATTGTTTCAATTAAAACTGACAAGTGAAGAATACCTCTACCAAAAACAAGGAAAGTGTTTGCATCATCAGTCTGTTGAACTCTCAATGCTAAGTTTTTCTCTAATTCTTTATATAGTCTTTCTTTCAGGTGGTTTGAAGTAACATATTTACCGTCTTTACCAAAGAAAGGTGAATTGTTAATTGAGAACGTCATGTTCAAAGTCGGCTCATCAATAGCAGTTCTTTCCAATGGTTCAGGGTTTTCAAGATCTACGAAAGAATCTCCAATCTGGAAAGCATCGAAACCTACTACCGCACAGATATCTCCTGCCTGTACTTCAGTTACTTTTTTCTTTCCTAAACCTTCGAAAACGTATAATTCTTTTACTTTTCCTTTTACAACTTTTCCGTCTGCCTGAGCAAGACCGATCCATTGAGATTCTCTAAGCTCTCCTCTTGTTACTTTTCCGATCGCAATTCTTCCTAAGAAAGAAGAAAAATCTAATGAAGTAACCTGCATCTGAAGATTTCCTTCCGTTATTTTAGGTTCAGGAACATACTGTAAAATACCATCCAATAATGGCATAATATCTTCAGTTTGTTCTAATGAAGTGTTGAACCAACCTTGTTTTGAAGATCCATAGAATGTAGGGAAATCCAATTGCTCTTCTGTAGCCTCAAGATTGAAGAATAAATCAAATACCTTATCATGAACTTCGTCAGGACGACAGTTTGGTTTATCTACTTTATTGATCACCACTAATGGTCTCAATCCTAACTCTAATGCTTTCTGTAGTACAAATCTTGTTTGTGGCATTGGTCCTTCGAACGCATCTACCAACAAAATAACCCCATCAGCCATTTTCAATACTCTTTCTACTTCACCACCAAAATCGGCGTGACCAGGAGTATCAATTACGTTAATTTTTGTGTCTTTATAAGTAACAGAAATATTCTTGGATAAGATTGTGATCCCTCTTTCTCTTTCAAGATCGTTGTTATCCATAATTAACTCCCCACTCTCCTGATTTTCTCTGAAAATGTTGGTAGCGTGAATGATCTTGTCAACCAAAGTCGTCTTTCCGTGGTCAACGTGTGCGATAATCGCAATATTTCTAATGTTTTGCATAAAAGATTTTTACGGGTGCAAAAGTAGTGAATTTTAATGAAAAAATATTTACTTATACAAATATTTAATAATTTGTTTAAAATACTTATTTACAAGCTCATAAAAAAAGAGTGTTAAAAAACACTCCCAATCTATCTATATACAGATCTGTACGTCACATGGATCTACTGCTGGCGGTTCTCCACATATAATGTCAAAATCGCCACAATTATTGGAGAATCCTGTCCCCCAGCCCCATCTTACGGCACATGTATCGGCATCTTTACATCTTACCATTCCTTTAATGATACCTCCCTGAACCGACTTCATTTCAGTTCTGGAAACTTTTTTGAGATTTTTCATGTTGTTTGTTTATTTGTTATTAGCCTTATAAAAGTATAAAAAAAAACGAAACAACAATTATTTATTACAATATTTAACGTTTATATATTTCTTTATATCAATGCCTTATCAATCGGTAGAAAAGTACCAGATCAATTAAAACCACAATGAAAAATTTTACAAGAAATGATTTTTTTGAAACTTTATGATTGAAAATAATCATTCCAGAGGCTGCTCCTACAAGACCTATAAGAGAAATTCCTAAGAGAGTATTTTCTGAAATTCGCCATTGCTGTTTTTTGGCTTGCCATTTATCAAAACCAAAGACACCAAATGTAATCAGATTAGCGATCAATAGAAAAGGAAACATTTTTAAAATTAATTTAAAACAAAAATAAAGTTTAATTTAAATATAAGAAAATCTTCGAAATTTAAATTAAAGGCAGAGAACCAGTTTTTTTTCTAAATTTACCTTCCGAAAAAAAAGAATCAATGACAATACAGGATCTGGCAGGAAGTTATTCTATTGAAGGAAGTAACCAGGAAGATTCTTCCCAGGCTTCTTATCATGGTATATTAACCTTATCTATTGATGAAAACAACCGTATTATTGCCCAATGGGTCATTGGTGATCATCTGCAACATGGTACAGGATTTTATAAAGACCATATTTTAGTGATCAATTTCAACTACGAAGGTGAAGACCACAAGATCTATAAAGGAGTTGCTGTATACCGTTGTTTAAATAAGGATATACTGGATGGTTTCTGGTCTGAAAAGCACGGTGATCCTTTGTATCTCGGAAGTGAATATTGTGTTAGAATTCAAGAATTTTAAATTGATTTTCGCCATAAATAAGTAAACCTCCGTTTCTAAAATAAAAAGAGCTGCCTTTATCAAGACAGCCCGGTAATTATTAGAGTTCCAATAACTTATTTTTTAGCTTTTACATCGATAGCAATCTCGATATCTTTGCTGATCATCCATTCTGCAGGATCTGCCTCTGAAGTACCGAATTTAAGCCCCCAATCTGCTCTGTTTACTGTAAATTTAGCCTGAATAGCAGCTGAATTATCTGCTACATCTACTTTAGCAGGGAACGTAACATTCATCGTTTTTCCTGATAATGTAAGGTTTCCGCTTACTGTTTTATTAGCTCCTGCTACAGCATCTTTTGGTGCTTCTTTCAAATCTGTAACACTTGTAATTTTGAAATCTGAAGTAGGGTTTTTTGCTGCATCAAAGAAATCAGGATTTTTCAGGTGAGCTTCAAGATCTGCAGGTTTTTTATCTTTTTCTGTTACTGAAGCTGGATCTACTTTGATAGAGTTCATATCAATCACGAAGTTTCCTGCGGAAACCTGACCTCCGTCAACACTAATATCTCCTGATTTTACAGTAAGTGTTCCCCAACGAGGTGCCATACCTCCTTTGTGGGTAGCCTTCCAGTTTACTACTGAACCTACTGTATCTACTGCCAGTGTTTCACCTTTGCTCTCTGCTACGGTTTGTTCCTGAGTGGTAGCTGCAGTATCTGCCGTTTTTCCTTTATCACATGATGCTAAAAGCAATCCTACTCCTACTAATGCAATTACGCTAATTTTTTTCATATTGAACTGTTTAAAAAGTTTGTTGAATTTTGTTGTTTTCGGGTACAAAAATAGAAAAACCTATTGGGAGGTACCTTATCATACATCAAGAAATACAATATTTATATTATTTGCAGTTGTAAATCCTCTTACGAAACACCGCTGTTCTCATAACTGCTTGAGAAATCCTGATCCTTTACTGTTTCATTACATTTCGTAGAAACCCAATTTTATAACCAAATTCCAATTTTTTCTCATTCCAAAATACTATTTTAGCTATCCGAAAACAGAACAATGACGACCGTAGAATTTATACAGAAGCAGCTCAATATTTCTGAAAAGAGCATCAACAATACTTTACAATTATTAGCAGAAGACTGTACCATCCCTTTTATTTCCCGTTATAGAAAAGATAAAACCGGAAATCTCGATGAAGTACAGATCGAACAGATCTCAAAGATCAGCAAGCAGTTTGAAGACATTGTCAAGAGAAAAGAATCAATCTTAAAATCAATAGAAGAACAAAATGCTCTAAGCCCTGAACTTCAACAGAGAATTGAAGACAGCTTTGATATTCAGGAGCTGGAAGATTTATATCTGCCTTTCAAAAAGCGTAAAAAAACAAAAGCTGATACTGCCAAGGAAAAAGGATTGGAACCTTTAGCCAGAATTATTATGAGTCAGAAAAATAATGACATTCAGTTTCTGGCTTCAAAATATCTGAACAATGATGTTGCCTCCGAAGAAGAAGCTCTTCAGGGAGCGAGAGACATCATGGCAGAATGGATCAACGAAAATATGTATGTCCGTAAGAATCTCCGCAGACTCTTTCAGCGGAAAGCAGTTGTTACCTCTAAAGTTGTAAAAGCTAAAAAAGAGGAGGAAGATGCCCAAAAATTCTCCCAATATTTTGAATGGGAAGAAAGCCTTAGCAGAACTCCCTCTCACCGACTTTTAGCCATGCTACGAGCGGAAGCGGAAGGCTTTGTAAAAACGAATGTAGGAATAGATAAGGAAGAAGCCATTGATTTTATTGAAAAGGCCATTATCAAATCTAACAATGAAAGCTCAGACCAGATTGCACTGGCTATAAAAGACAGTTATAAGAGACTTCTGGAACCCGCTATCTCCAATGAAGCATTACAGGAAGCCAAAGAAAAAGCGGATAAAAAAGCGATTGAAATATTCTCTGAGAATTTAAGCCAGCTTCTGCTTGCGCCTCCTTTGGGAGAAAAAAGAATTCTGGCGATAGACCCGGGATACAGAAGCGGATGCAAAGTGGTGTGTCTGGATGAAAAAGGGGACTTATTACACAATGAAACCCTCTACCCTCATGCTCCGCAAAACGAAAGTGGAATGGCTATGAAAAAGATCCGTTCTATGGTGAATGCTTATAATATTGAAGCCATCTCCATCGGTAACGGAACAGCAAGCCGTGAAACAGAATTTTTTATCAAAAAGATTGCTTTCGATAAGCCGCTGCAGGTTTTTGTCGTTTCGGAAGCCGGAGCATCTGTTTATTCTGCCAGTAAAATTGCAAGAGAAGAATTCCCGACATATGATGTAACGGTTCGTGGAGCTGTTTCCATCGGAAGAAGGCTTTCTGATCCGTTAGCAGAATTGGTAAAAATTGATGCCAAATCTATTGGGGTTGGCCAATACCAACATGATGTAGACCAGACCCAACTGAAAAATGAGCTGGATTCTACGGTGATGAAATGTGTAAATTCTGTGGGAATTAATTTAAATACAGCAAGTAAATCACTTTTAAGCTATGTTTCAGGAATCGGAGAGAAAATGGCTGAAAACATTGTCAATTACCGCGCTGAAAACGGAGCATTTGAAGACAGGAAACAGCTTAAAAAAGTTCCGAGGCTTGGAGAAAAAGCCTTCCAGCAGGCAGCCGCGTTTGTAAGAATTGCGAATGCTAAAAATCCATTGGATAATTCCGCTGTACATCCGGAAGCTTATGGAATTGTAGAAAAAATAGCCAAAGATTTAGGGATCAAAACCGATGAACTGATTGCCAATAAAGAAAAAATAGCTCTGGTAAAACCGGAAAGTTATATCACAGGTGAAATCGGGATCTTAGGAATCAAAGATATTTTAAAAGAGCTTGAAAAACCGGGTCTGGATCCGAGAAAGGCTGCCAAAGTATTTGAATTTGATCCTACTGTCAAAAGCATTAAAGACTTAAAAGCAGGAATGATTCTTCCAGGAATTGTCAATAATATTACAGCTTTTGGATGTTTTGTAGATCTTGGTATCAAAGAAAGCGGACTGGTTCATATCTCCCAGTTGAAAGAAGGGTTTGTATCTGATGTAAACGAAGTAGTAAAACTTCACCAGCATGTCCGTGTAAAGGTAACAGAAGTAGATGAAGCCAGAAAAAGAGTACAACTGAGTATGATTTTGTAATTTTTTAATTGCAGATTAAATATCAACCACAAAATATTTGTTTTGAACACAAAAAACTTAATTTTCGATCTGGACGGTACATTATGGGATCCCAGAGCGACAATCATCAAAATATGGAATAAAGTGCTGGGCAGACATCAGCTGCTCAAAAGAGAACTGAAGCCTGAAGACATGGATCAATACATGGGATTATTAGCTCATGATATCGTGAAAGACATTATTCCTGGCATTTCAGATCTGCAGACACAGGAACTTCTTTCAGAGATTGTAGCCGAAGAAAATAAGGTACTGCGCATACAAGGAGGAATATTATATGAGGGCGTAGAAGATACTTTGAGAAGCCTGGCTATCAACCACTCTCTTTTTATCGTAAGCAACTGTCAGAATGGTTATATAGAGTCATTTTTAGAATATTATCAGTTCAATGATCTGTTTGTTGATTTTGAATCTCATGGAAGGACTCAAAAACCAAAATCTGAAAACATACAGCTTCTTATGGAAAGAAATCATTTATCCATCGAAGATTCTGTTTATATTGGTGACACTCAAACTGATTATGATTCAGCAGGCTCTAATGGACTGCCGTTTATTTTCTGCAAATACGGATTTGGAAAACTCACTGATCCACTTTATGAACCATCAATCTTTACGTTTTCGGGCTTAACAAACCTTATTTACGATAGTACAAAATAATGAAGATTTCTGAGCTTAAAGAGAAGAGAATTATTCGCAGGGCTACCCGATCCTTTGATGAATGGGGAAACAGGATCTATAACGAATTTGAATATGATTTTCCTTATAATCCTACTCATAAAGGAAATGAAACAGAACGTCTATTTGCCAAGGTGATTGATATGATTCCGTTTTTCATGGTATTCATCTTGATATTCCATTTACCTGCTATTCTTGGTATTATATTTCTATTCCGTGTGTGATTATTTCCGGAACCTTTTGTGAATGGTATTTCGGAACTACCTTAGGTAAGAAAATTTTTAAGCTTAAAATTCTCGACGACAATGGAAATCAACCGGGTTTTATCAAGTCACTGCAAAGAAACATTTTAGTTCTGGCCAACTTATGGGTAGTTTTTACAGATATTAATCCTTCACCCGCACAAACCGGGAATACTGGAGGTACTCAAGTGAATTTCAGGATGCATTTGAATAACAAGATCTGCAAAACTCATATTGTAAAAGAAAATAAATTAATAGAGATCAGAGAACTATTAGCACAGGAAAACAAAAAGGCTGCCCATTGAGGCAGCCTTATTATTCTTTATAAGAATTCTAATTAATAGATACAAAAAATCATTTTTTCTTTTTCATACATATCAACAAACAATTTGAATTGTGTTCCAAAACCACATTCTTTTGTTCGCTATTAATTCAATTTAGGAATTTTTTTCCATGTTCCATTTTCATAAATAGCAGTATAAGGCACATAGCCTATCGTAGCCGAAAGTCCAGCCGGGTCATCACCAGGATATCCTGAATTGGAAAATGTAGTTATCATACCGTCTTGGGTTCCCGTAACGGCATTGTATTGATATGGAGAAACCGTATTCAAATTAGTCAACTGAACTCCTTCCAGCTCATGACCTGAAGGATATACAATCTTAACCATTCCTTTTCCTTTTTTAAGTAAGGAAGAAGTAATTGAAGTGTATGAAGATCCCGTTATAAGATTACCCTGATAGTTATCCCCTGAAATATCAACATAATAACCTGTAAAATCAGTTGCTTCAAATTTATATACCGAAACATACCAATCATTTGAATAATTAAAATGATTATTCTTAGAATAGACATGCGCAGAAGCCACAGCAGGTAAAGCATGTATAAATGAGCTTGTGCCTTTGAGAATCAAATAAGCATGGCAGCTTATTGTAGTCGACCTACAATTATTATCCATTAGCCTGACACATGAAGTTTTATCAGTTGCCTTTTCTCCTTCAAAATAAACACCAAAGCAAGAGACTTTGGATGAGTGCAAAGTAATACCAGCATTAGAAAAACTTTCCACACTTCCTCCAAACATTGTCAAGTTAGTATTATTAAAAAGTACAATCCCATCATTCAGGTCGCCATTATCTATATCCTTCTTACTAAAATATCCTGCTCTTATTGATAATGAACTTGCAAAAGCATTATAACATTTATCCAACACAAGACATGTAGTACAATATCCAATATAAGAATTAACAAATCTATTGTAATAACCTTCCGTAACTTTTACTCCAATCTCAAAGCTTTGTACTACAGAGGAATCCAACGTTAAGCTTCCAACAGGAGATGCAGCACCATTAGGAAATCCAATCAAATTTACCCCAATTTTTCCAGAAATCTCACTTCCTACAATAACAAGGTTCTTGATGCATAAACTTGCTACAGCTTCAATACAGGAGTTGGCAATTTGATTGGTAAAATCATTAAAAATAATGCGAGAGCCTTCATTATGTCCGGTATCATTACCATTAATATAATTCTGTCCTAACAATGTTAAATCTTTATTAATTGTAATTTGATCAGAACATCTGTATTTTCCTTTTATAAGAATAGTATCACTTTTTATGGCAGCATCAATAGCAGCCTGAAGCTCAATATGTGTTTTTCCTGGGCCAAACCACTCAGGGTTAATTACTCCGTTATATACTCTTTCGAATAATACACCATCTTTTTTCAACTTCATAATTCCATCTATTGTCGAAGAAGATGGACCTATTTTTACAAAATTGACTATTTCTTTGGTATATTGGTCTACTAAAGTTACAAGTTGAACTTGATTAACATTAATATTAGAGGCTGAAAACTCACTTGTTTCCAACAAATTAAGGGTATTGCTCATGATTTTTGAATTAAGAGTTATAAAATTTATTCTTGCAAGAACTTCTTAAAACAAATGTAATAGCAGATAACGTCAAAACTTGACGTATTTTTTATCAACATATAAAAAGGTCGCCATATCTGGCAACCTTTTAATAAAGAATGTACTCTTATTACTGAGTATTTATTTATAATCCTTAGAACTTCTTCTAGGTTCTTTTACTTCCGGCCATTTTACCGTTTCTCCTTTATCATCCTGAGGCATTGCTCTCTTCTCTCTGTTGGTGAATTCCGGGTCTTCAGAAGCCATATAAGCTAATGCAGCGGTTAAAATCACGTTGTTTTTCACCTCCTCAAATACAATTTTATCATAGGTATCTTTTGTGGTATGCCATGTATAGCCGAAATAGCCCCAGTTCAGAGAACCTAATGAAAATCCTGGTACTCCGGCTGCCACAAACGAAGCATGGTCAGAACCACCACCGCCCGGCATTCCAGGGAAATCAGTTTTAATGTGACTTTTTACAGCCTTTGGAACTCCGTCAAGCCATTTTCCGATATAATCATAAGCTTTTACAAATCCCTGGCCGCTGATGTTCACAACACGCCCTGTTCCGTTGTCCTGGTTAAAAGCAGCCTGAACTCCTTTTATAATCTGAGGATTATCCACCACAAAACCTCTGGAACCGTTTAATCCCTGCTCTTCACTTCCCCAAAGTCCTATCACAATAGTTCTTTTGTTATTAGGATAATATTTCTTCAGGATTCGCATAGTTTCCAGCATCGTAATCGTTCCCGTTCCGTTATCTGTAGCTCCCTGAGCTCCGTCCCATGAATCAAGGTGAGCCGAAAGAATTACATATTCATCCGGTTTTTCCTTTCCTTTGATCATCCCAATAGTATTGAAACTTTTGGCTTCAGGCAGTATTTTAGACTGAGCATCAATTTTTATTTTAGGAAGCGTTCCTTTTTCTGCCATTCTGTAAAGCATTCCGTAATCTTCCACATCAATATCAATCATGGGAATTTTGGCTGTTTTTGCTCCGAATATCCTGTTAGCTCCCATAATTCCGGTCCAGTTTGAAATGGCAATTCCTGCCGCTCCCGCTTTTTCCAAAGCCTCTGGAAGACTGTTGTTGTCATATCCGATATTCTTCACATAAGCAGTGAAATCTTTGGCAGCCTGTTCTTTTTCTGCTTTAAGCTTTTCATACAGTTCAGGAGTAGCAAATTCTTTGATCTGCTCATCAGAACGCCCAATTTTCTGGTATTGTGCCATCAGCACTATTTTACCTTTCGCAGAAGGAAGCCATTGATCAAACTCAGCTTTGGAAGATACTTTCGGAAGAATAATGACTTCTGCTTCAATCGCTTTTTTAGTTGAAGGACTCCACGCTAATTGTGTAGCAGCCAGAGATTTTACACGAGGATACGTCATATCCACATGAGTAGTCCCTCTCTGCCATCCTTTCCATGTTCCAAACTGCTGAAGATTGGCATCTACTCCCCATGAACGAAGCTTACCTGCACTCCATTCATTAGCTGCAAGCATTTCCGGAGTTCCTACAAGACGCGGCCCAATGCCGTCCAATAGCTCATACGCCAGGTTTTCCAGCTGGGAATTATTATTCACTTCATCTACAAAACTTTTTACGATAGGGTTGAGCTTTTCTTTTGGGTCAACCTTTACCTGAGCCCAGGAAAACTGAGCAGCCAGCACTACTGCAGGCACTGCAAAAAATCTATTTATCCTCATAATATATATTGATTGGTTTAAAGATAAAGGAAATTGGGGAGATGATGAAGGATTAAGCCTAAAAAAGAGGTTTTCCAATGATATCACTAACATCACTGCACACAGGTAAGAACCCAATCCAATAACAAACACAATTGATAAAAAAATTATCAACAGACAGTTTTAATAATGAAAACTCTGTAAACTTTTAATAAGCACACTTAAGTTTTGTGACAATCTTTGATTTTTATCTTATGTGAGCTTTTCTAATGCATCATTTTAAACTTACTTAAGCGTTTAAAATGAAAACTTTTGTGGTTTGTAAAGGCTAAAAAAACTACTTCTTGATTACTATGAGTAGAGTGTAGAATGTATCCAGAAGCGTATTGTAATGGGGGATAAAAAAAGCCGGCTTCAAAAGCCGGCTAAAAGTGAATTATTTTTTAGCTTCTTCTACAGAAACTTTTCTGAAGTCTTTGAACAATTTGCTTAGTTCTAGAGCTGCTTTACGAGCTCTTGTACCAGCTGCCTTGTTTCCTTTTTCTGCTTGTTGGTTTGCCTCAGTTGTGAACGCCTCAAATTCTGCGTTGATTTTTTCAATTAGTTCTTTCATTTATTTAAAAATTTAGGCTGCAAATATAGGTTTTATGGTGATTCCAGCCTAGCTGGAGCGAAAAAAGTTTAAGATAAATGGCTAAAATATTCACTTCCACCGCCATAAAAGTATATTTTTGAATGATTTATCCCCCGAAAACAATCATAGAACACCACTCTGAGCCTTATCTGAGGTCTTCTGAAAGGAGTTTCCTTTCGGTTGGTTTCTCATTATTTTGGTTTATAAATCTTGAAATAATGTATCGAAAAATACCAGCAATACTGAAGTTCTCGAATTTTATTATAAATTTGAAAAAAACGACTTATCCATGTTAAAAAAATTATTCATCCTGGCTTTATTATTACCCCTGCTCACCTATTCTCAGAACAAAATAAATTATAAAATCTATTATGATGCAGATCTTGAGCAAAACGGGTTAAAAGTTCAGGTTGATTACATTCTTAAAAAACCATCAGATACCATCTCCTTTTATTTTGCCAATGAAAACTGGGGTGAAAATAATCTCTTCAACAATCTTACAATATCAAAAGACGAAAATCCGGATATTACTTTTGAAACCCTCCCGGAAAAGAGTAAAATAAAGGTCAAGATGAAAACAGGAGACAAAGTTTCCCTTATTTATCACATTAAACAGGATTTTAAAGATCCTGATTATAAAATATTCAACCGTCCCAGGATTAACAATACATTCTTCCACGTCTTGGGTAAAAACCTATTCATCGTACCCATATCATTTACAAAGATTCCAGAAGACAGGGAGTTTGAGTTTTCCCTTGAATGGATAAACTTCCCTATGAAATTCAGACTCCACAATAATTTTGCTACGCAAGCCAGGGCCCAGAACATCAAAACAACACTTTGGGAAGGATTTTACAACTCATTATTTATAGGAGGTGACTACAGATTTTATTCTTTTAAAATACAAAACAAACCTGTTTATCTTGCATTAAGAGATCAGTGGCAAAACGGATTTACGGATGAGTTTCTATTTTCAAACCTCAAAAAAGCGATACAGTCACAAAGAGATTTCTGGAAAGATTATGAACAGGATTATTATACTGTTACCTTAACCCCTACCGTTTCACAAAAGGACAGTCTTTTCAAAGGATACAGCTCAACAGGATCCGCTATCAAAAATGCATTTATGATTCAGGGAACTAATAATCCTTTTAACAACAAAAGCGCCTATCTTTATCTTCTTCATCATGAATTGATGCACGAATGGATTGGAAATAAAATCCAAAATAAAAACGAAGAGCTTAATTATTGGTTTAGCGAAGGCTTTACCGATTATTATACTTATAAAAACAGACTTCGGATCAAAGATATTTCTATAGATGAATGGCTGACATTATTCAATACTGAAGTCATTCAAAATCATTGGAAGAATCCACAGCGAAATATTCCGAATTATAAAATAAAAGACGATTTCTGGAAAAGCCGTGATGTAGAAAAGGTACCGTACAGACGAGGGGCAATTTTTGCTTTCTGGCTGGACAATCAGATTTTATTGAAAACCCATTACAAAAAATCTCTGGATGTTCTGATGCGTGAATTATTGAAGACTTGTACGGAAAAAAAGCTCAAGTTTACAGATGAACTTTTTCTTGATATAGCTCAGCAATATCTGGATAAAGATATTACTTATTTCTTTCAGAAACATATCATTTCAGGGGAAGATATTGACCTTACCAAAGAAAAATGGATTGACGGTTTGGATTTTAAAATGATTGACAATATCCCACAATTGGAAATTGACAAAGGCAAGAAGGTACAATATGGTATCAATTAAACGTCATTCAAAAACGGGCAATCTCTTATCTCTGGCATTCCACAAACCCTCGAATTTATACCTACCAATTTCTTAGCCTTTTCCCCTGCATTTCCCAATAAAATTAAGCTTTCTGGAGTAATTCTTTCCGCAAAGACCACCCGGAAATGGCTATCATATTTATTAGTGAATGAGAAAGTATGTCCTGGCGTAAAGAGAATAGTATGTTTCTCGCAATATTGATAGAACTTCTGCATATCCGTATTCTCCGGAAGCTGCCCCCAAATACTGTAGCCACCCTGAGGTCTGTGGAAATAAGAACCTTCGGGAAAGGAATTTCTTAAAACGTCCAATACCTGAATAGCCTGCTGGTTAAGCTTTTTCCGGAACGAGCGCAAATGTCTTTCATAGCTGCTTCCCTTCAACAGTTTTACAATCAACTCCTGATAAACAGGAGAAACCGACCGTCCCAAAGAAAACCTCGCTCTTTCTGATTTTGCGTAAAAACTGCCAGCATAAAGCCAGCCTAAACGAATTCCCGGTGCTAATGTTTTTGAAAATGATGAATAAGTCATCACCCATCCATTTTTATCAAAACTTTTTATACAGCGCGGCCTTTGTTCACCAAAATAAAGATCGGAATACATATCATTTTCTATAATGCATACCTCATGTTCTTCTGCAATACTCAGCAATTCTTTTTTAACCTCATCAGTCATTAGTACACCTGTAGGATTATGAAAATTCGGAGTTATAACCAAAGCACGGATATCATTTTCAGCGCAGACCGTTTGGAAATATTCTGTATCAAAACCACTTTTGTAATGGACAGGAATTTCGATCACTTTAAGATCCAGATTAGCGATAACTTCCAATACCGAAAATACGCAAGGACTGTCTACAGCCACCACATCACCGGCTTTGGCAACCGATTTCAAAGCGATAGTGAGTGCCTGTAAAGCACCGTCAGTGATGATTATTTCATCAGGATTTAAGATACAGCCATAAGTTCCCATTTGTTTTGCAATCTGTTGCCGTAATGTCTCCAGACCGTTTGATGGGTAATATCTAAGCAAGGACGCTCCTTTTTCACGAATCACTTCCTGCATCGTTCTGAGGATGAGCTTCTGCGGAATCAGCAGATCTCCGGGCACAGCTGTATTGAAAGAACTGGATTCTGAAGTCCTTTTGGAAGTCAGCATCATATTTTTCATAAATTCTGCATCTCTTACTACAAAAGGCAGTTTTGTTCTGACTTCCGGAATATTCTCTTCCTGATTTTCGGCAACAAAATATCCTGATCTCGGCTGGCTTCTGATCAGCCCTTTAATCATAAGATATTCAAAACCACTTTGCACAGAACTCGTACTGAGCTTGTATTTTTCTTTTATCTCCCGGACGGACGGAAGCCTGTCTTTTTCCTGCAAAACCCCGCTGTGGATCTGTTTTTCTATTACTGCTGTAAAAATTTCGTATTTATAAGATTTTGCCATAACACATCAACTGTACCGAACAAATTTATAAAATTATCTTCCTGTACCGATTATATTTTAGCAAACTGTATCCTTTTTGAATGGAGTAATCTTATAATTTTGAATAAAAAAGATCCCATGGATATCATTTCAAAATTTACAGTAGGTTCTGAAGAGGGAATTTCTGATCTTATAACCATTATTGATTCTTCTATTTATGCCTTACACAAGGACTTTGTTACTGAAGAAGATATTAAAAAATATATTCACAATGAAATAGATCCGAGAAAGATGATCAACGATCTGAATGATCTCTCTAACCAGCTGATCATGACGTATGCAGATCAGAAACCTGTCGGATACAGTATTATCAAAAGCGGTTCTCTGCATCCTGGCATACCGGAAGGAAAAAGAGCAACAGAAATCAGTTTTGTAATACTATCAGAGTTTGATTCTCCTGAAACAAGACAGTCGCTTTGGAAAAAATGCAGATCAGCAGTAAGTTTCACAGATATTGTATGGACTAATATGCTTGATCATGATCCGCTTTCGGAGTTTTTACAAGAGAATGGTTTTATATCTGCCGTAGACTCAAAGGCTGGTCCTTTTCTGCTTCCGTCGCATATTTTAGAATTGGAGATTAATAAAAGTTAGTGATCCACAGATCTCCTCTCAATACTATTAGCATAAAATTATTGAGAGGAGCTATCATTCTGATTTTTTTATTTCACTTAAAATAATTTTAAGTGAGCAATGGTTTTATTATCTTTGATTTTTATAATTTTTACTTATGAGCGATCAGCTGGAAACCATAGAAGATTATTACAAACGTATCCGTAAGAACCAGATCAAAATGTTTGATTCTGAGGATTTTGAAATGGGTAAATCTCATTTCAATATTTCGATGCGGAAATACTGCAGTTTTAAGAGTCCTTACAACCGCCGTGATTATTATAAAATAAGCTTTATCATTGGAAAAGGAACCATTCATTATGGTACACATCAGCTGTATATTGATCGTCCGGCTTTATTTTTCCCTTCTCCAAGTATTCCTTATTCCTGGGAATGTGACAGTGATTTGCAGGAAGGATATTTCTGTCTGTTCAATCAGGAGTTTTTTAATGGAAATTCAGAGTTTAACTTGTTTAAAAAGACTTCCATGTTCAAAGAATGGAGCAAGCCAGTCGTTTTTCTGACGGAAGAGCAGACTCAGCTGGCCACTCTTTATTTTGATCAGATTTACAGAATGAATAATTCTGCCTACCCTTTCCGTTGCAGCAGTATCAAAAGCAATCTGGCATCTGTTATGCATCTGGCACTGGAAAACCGCATGGAAGATATCAATCCCAATGAACTTCCAGCAAACGTGCGTCTATACAGATTGTTTGATGAACTGCTCAACAAACAGTTTCCTTTAGACTCCCCTGCTTATCCGCTTGCGTTGAAAACTCCTTCGGATTTTGCCGATCATCTTAATGTGCATGTGAATCATTTGAATTCTTCAGTGAAATCTGTAACCCATCTTACTACAACACAGATCATTAAAGAAAAAATGTTTGAAGAGTCTAAAAATCTACTGAAGTATACCAATTGGGATATCGCCCAGATAGGTTATACTTTAGGTTTTGACCAACCTGCTCATTTTAATAACTTCTTTAAAAAGCATGCCCAAACTTCACCATTAAAATTTAAGAATTTAGCTTAATATTTGATTTTTGTAATTTTTACTTTGTCTTTTAAAATTCACATTTCTATTTCTTGGCTTATTTTTGCATTGTAAAAAATGAATGAATATGTTGAGAGAAGCATCTGAAAAACGAATCAGATTAATTACCATTATGGCTTTCGTGTCTATCCCGCTTTCCGGGTTTGTCACGGATATATATTTACCATCGTTCCCTTCTATGGCCAAAGAAATGATGGTTTCAGAAAAAGATATCCAGATTACTCTGACCTCATATCTTCTGAGCTACGGAATTTCCCAGTTATTTGTGGGAGGAATTCTGGACAGTATCGGCCGATACCGCCCCAAATTGATCGCATTGTTTATGTTGATCCTCACCAGTATTTTAATTACGATGACCAACAGCATTTTGCTGATCTGTCTGCTTCGTATTCTTCAGGGAGCCGCTGTTTCAGTACTGGTAGTGGCTACGCGGGCTATTTTTGTGGATATTTATGATTCCGAGAAAGTGAAGCATTATTTGAGTTATTTTACCATTGTATGGTCTTGCGGGCCTATTCTTGCTCCTTTTCTGGGCGGCTATCTTGAGAAAATATTTAACTGGCATGCTAATTTTTATTTCTTAGCTATATATGCCGGATTCCTTTTCCTGTTTGAATGGTTCTTCAGTGGTGAGAGCCTTCCTCAAAAAAAGAAACTGGATCTGTCAGAAAATATCAGCCTTTACAAAATGATGCTTAAGAACAGGATTTTCATGCTGGGGATCTTCATTTTAGGACTCAGCTACTCTATCGTTATGTTATTTAATATTACAGGACCTTTTATTATAGAAAACACTTTCCATTTCACACCGGTAGTCATTGGATACTGTACATTGATCCTTGGTTTTTCCTGGATGATAGGAGGTTTTATCGGGAAACGCAGATTGACTCTTGATTTTAAACCAAGAATTCTACAGCCTATCCTTTTACAGCTGATACTGATCGCAGGATTGATTATTACCAGCTATTTCGCAGAAAGTCTTTTCATTATGATTCCTTTTGCCTTTTTCATTCATATCTGTTCCGGAATTTTATTTACCTCATTCTTTACGACAAGTATGCTTTACTTTCCTAAAAATGCAGGGACTGCCGGCGGGCTAATGGGTGGACTGGTGTATGTGATCACTTCTGTGACAAGCTTTATCATTTCGGTAAGCGGGAATGTAAATGCACAAAAAGATCTTTCCTGGCGTTACCTGATCATTGCCTTTTTACTTTTAGGAATTATCCTTATTATGCATCAGGCCGTAAAAAAAGAAAAAGCAGAGAATTAATTCTCTGCTTTTTTTTAATTATTAGGGTTTAGCAATTAATTCTAAAAAGGATCAGCAACTGTATTATTCATTTTTACTTCAAACTGCACATCAGGAGTTAAACTTGTCCCATTCAGATAGATCCAATCTTTTCCTGACTCTTTATATACCTGAAGATAGTAAGTATTCCCATACCCTGTTGTATCCTTGAAAGCTACAACATCTCCATCTTCAATACTTTTTGAAACATTCCCTGTCTTTTTCTTGACAATCTGAATTCTCATGTTGTAAGTTGTCTTGCCATGCTTTGGATAAAAATAGTAACTTCCACTGCCTGAAGAATACCAGTACCAGAAATGATTAAGCCTTTCACTGGTTTCTACTCTTACATATCCTTCTTTCAAGTCAAAATAATTATCAGAATCTCCAATATTTACAATATTGAACCAGGTTTTTTCATCCGGCTGAGCAGAAGAAACCGTCAACCAATCATTAGGAGTTGAAAGATTGCTAGTGATATATTTTCCGGTAGATACAGATTTCAGTGAAATATGGTCATGTTTTCTGAATTTTAAACTTTTCGTAGGCGTTTTCTCATCTGAATAGACATTTGCTTCTACAGGATAATGATCTGAATACTCTGCCCAATGATATTTAATTCCTGCTATATTCGTATACGTCATAAGATTTGAAGATACAGGGTCAAAAACGATATTCTGCCACGTTGGTGGTACAAGATGATCATTGGAAACCAGGATATAATCAAGATATTCACGCTTATTTTCCGGATAAGGGTAATGATAGGAAGCCATTATATTGGTCTTCGGATCCCATGAATAAGGTAAACCTTTGTATATAGGAGCACTCACATTAAGAGTTTGCAGCATGCTGTTATATTCGGGAGTATCTTTTATAATATTGAAATCTCCGCCATAGATCACCATTTCATCCTTAGGAATTTTCAACCCATCTACAAATGATTTCATCATTCCCAACTGCTGTTTACGGATTCCAACTTCATTACCATTACAAGACGGTTGTGTTGATTGCGCATGAGTTGCTACAAAATGGACACGTTTACCATCTTTTAAAATTCTTACATAAACAAAGCCCTTCAGACAGTTTCCGTCATAAGAACATCCGGCCGGAAAAATATATTGCTCTTTTCTCTCTATTGGATATTTACTGGCAATCATTACTCCTCCGTCTTCAAATCCTCCGGAGATAAACTCACGCCAGTAACCAGAAGTCTTATCCCAGCCACTTTTTGTCTGTCCTAATACAGGAGTCTGATGAGGAAAATTGGGAAGAAGTTTATTGCGTAGCTTAGCAGCCGCAGAATTATCAAAGCATTCCTGAAGCATAAGTACATCATAGTTCCTCAAAAAGGACTCTGACCCCAGTCTCTCTGCTCTATTTTGCTGAGACCATTGCGTCATACCAGATACTACGAGTTCTTTCAACAAGAATGTATTGTAAGACAATACTTTAATATTCGGAAAAGCACTCCTCATTGCTTTTTCATTTGCAACAGGAAGTGTTTCATCAGGCTGAAACTGATCTGATCTACAAGATAAAAGGGTTAGAAGACAAAGTACCGGCAAAAACCGGAATAACGAAATTCGCATGTGATTCATAATTTTTTAAGTTAAAATTGTTTTGTTTTGTTTTGTTTTGTGACGGCCAAAGTATAATTATCCACATTGATAAAAATGAACTCAATATTATCTAAATGATAATTTTCTGATACGCGATTTAACTATTAAAAAAAGACATAATCTAACGGCTCAATTAGTTTCAATTAAAACTAATTTTACGTATATTTGTTAAGGTAACAATGCTTATTTTTTTCAAAGCACCTCTTACCATGCAATACTATTATTACACAATATGCCTGAAAAACAGAACGATATATCAGAACTAGCTCTGGAACTTGGCCTGGCGATGAGTGAAATGAAAAGCCGGCTTCGACAGAAAATTCAGACTAGGATTAATGAGTACGATCCGGATCTTTCTTTTGAACTGATTGAAATTCTGGGACTGCTTTCACGCAATGATGGTATCAACCAGCAGGAAATAGGAAATAAAGTAAGCAAAGACAAATCAAGCATCACTTACCTCATCAACAATCTCGTAAAACGGGATCTTGTGGAGCGGATAGCTGATAAAAACGACCGGAGAAACAAGCAGATCTTTCTGACTCCGAAGGGTAAACAGATTGTAGAAACCGTTTATCCATGGGCATTGGATCTTTACAAAAAAGCGGTTGGCAATATTGATATAGAGGAGATCAGCAAAGCTTTGCTCTTAGTAAAAAAAATGACAGCAAACCTGGAAAAAACAGGATCAAAATATGATACATTATGAGAACAATCCTTGTACCCGTTGATTTTACATCAACTACGGAAAATGCAGTAAGAATAGCCGCAGACTGGGCAAAAATCTACGAATATCAGAATATTATCTTACTAAAAACCGCAGGCGAATCTGAATTTGATTATCTGCATATTGCAGAAGGGCATTCATTTGTCAACGAAGAAAGTGTCAACAATCTGTTGCAGAGAACGGAATTATTATTCGATCAGTTAACAGAAATCATAACAGAAAAATCACCTGAAATAAAAGTTTCCAGGATATTAAGTGATTGGGCTCTTACCAGAAGCATCAATGAGCTTTTAAAAAATCAGCCTTCTGTAGAACTGATTATTTTGGGAAGTGACGACCAAAGCTCCACCACTGAGAGCTTTGTTTCCGACAATATCATTAGCATTGCAAGGACGAGTCCTGTGAAGACTTTAATTGTACCCAACAGCTATCACTACTCTCCTATCAAAAATATATTTATTCCTTGTGATATAAAGGGAATCAAAAGATTGGAAAGATTGTTTCATCATAAATCTGTTATTCATAAACAGGATGTGCGTCTGATGTTTTTGAATATCAACACCCATGAAAAAGAGGATGAGGATAAAAAAAGAGAGCTGGAAGAGTATATTCGTGAGCATTTAACGGAAATTCCAAGCAGTATTCATTATTCTCATGATGAAAATGTTATTAAGGGTATTCTCAGCTTTGCAGCCACTAATGATGCAGATCTTATTATTGCCTTACCAGGTCAGCATAGTTTCCTGTATTATCTGGCAAGCAGAAGTATTTCTGAGGGAATTTACCAGAACACCCATCAACCGGTGTTAATTTTAAAATAATAAGAAATTGTAATGTGAATAATCGAAAGCTAATAGTAAATTTTACTGCTTTCAATTTTGACAAGTTTCAGTTCCTGCATTTTTTTTACATATCTGATTACAGTCTCTACCCGAAGCCCGGTAAGAGTGGCTATCTGTTGTCTGGTATAGGGAATCAGAAATGAATAGGCTTCTTCAAATCCAAAATACTTTTTAAGATGATCAAAAAGCTTCAGGAGTTTTACTATAGGATCTGAAATAGCAAGAAAGCTGGAAATCATATACCTGAAATGCAGTCTGTCAGCAGTATATTTACTAATCTCTAGCATTAATTCAGGTTTTTCCAATAGTAATTGTAAAAACTTAATCTTGGGAATCTTAATAATCTCACAGTTGGTGACCGCAATGGCATTGATCGCGTAATGATGGCTGGTAAATAAATAGCTTTCACCAATGCAGTGACCATCAAAAGGGAGTCCGTGAACAAATTCTTTTCCATCTTCTAAAAAAGTATTCAGTTTCACAGTACCGTGCCTGATCTGGAAATAATATTTAGCTGCAGTTCCTTCCTTAAAAATAGAATCTGCCGCATCATATTCTTCCAGAATGGCTCCGTGGGAAAATAATAAGTCTTCACATATAATCATCTTGCATTATTTTTGAGTAAAAATACTTAAAGTGTAAGCTATATTGCAACTTATCAAATACCACAAAAACATGGTATTTGTTGATATCAACACTCTTTTTATTAAGCTGTAATTTTCTTTTTATGTTTTGCTCCCCAATCAGCAAGGGCTGTAATAACATCTTTCAGTGATTCACTATATTCTGTAGGAACATATTCTACCAACACTGGCTTGTGATCAGTAAGAACAGTTCTTTCAACTAAATGATTGACCTCCAGTTTTTTCAATTCACTAGATAATACCCTTGCTGAAATTCCATTGATCGTTCGCTGTAACTCGTTGAAGCGTGTATGCCCGCCCAAAATAGCGATCATTACCCGGATGGTCCACCTGCCTCCCAAAACATACAAAGCATCTTCAGTAGCAGCCAGATGCGTGCTGCATTGTGGTCTTGAATACACTATTTTTTCTTCTTCCATTGTCTCTGTTTTATCTGGTTACTAACCTAAATGTTATTACTAACCTTTTGGTAACTACTATATTTTTATTAGTAAATATAGATAATTTTGAAACATCAATTTTTAAAAAAAATAAAAATGAAACAAGTACTTCATATTATCTCAAGCCCAAGAAGCGAATCATCAATCAGTAAAAAACTGGGAAACGCTGTTGTAGAAAAAATCACAGCAAAATATCCTGACAGCGTTTTTAAAAAACGAGATCTGGCCAATCCGCTTTTTCCTCATTTAGAAGAAGCTCATATCAATGCCTTTTTCACTCCGGCCGAACACCGTACTGCTGAGCAGCTGGAAACTGTAAAACTTTCAGATACTGTAATTGATGAACTGCATGAAGCTGATATTATCATTATTGAAGCCCCATTGTATAATTTCAGTATCACTTCTACTCTGAAATCATGGCTTGATCATATTGCGAGAGTTGGAAAAACATTCAGTTACAGCGAAAACGGTCCTGAAGGTCTGGTAAAAAACAAAAAAGTATATCTTGCTTTTTCAAGTGGCGGAGTATATTCTGAAGGGGAAAGACAGTCTTATGATTTTGTGGTTCCTTACTTGAAACAGACGCTTGGATTTATGGGAATGACAGATATTTCTGTGGTTCGTGCAGAAGGTCTTTCTGTTCCAGTAATTCAGGAAACAGCCCTGCAGAAAGGGATTGAGAGTATTACTGTAGAGTAAAAAATAAAGATGCTGTTCCTCAGGAGCAGCATTTTTTATATCAGTCTTTCATTTGCTTAAAGAAATGTTTACCGTATTAAAAGAATATTTCTCTCAACATATGTAAAGACTTTTCTTGTTTTTATCACTCATTTTTACATCGTTAAAAAAGAAAGATTATGGAAGATAATAAACAATACCAACTGATCAATCCTGCTGAACTATTCAATCCGGAGCCTTATGGTTTTTCACACAGCATTTCTGTGAAATCTCCTTTCCAGATGTGTTTTATATCCGGGCAGAGCGGCGGCATAGGAGAAAATCATGTACTGGCTGATGATTTTAAAACCCAGGTTCAGGATGCTTTGAAAAATTTAAAAATCGTTTTGCAGAGCCACTCAATGACATTTGAAAACATTGTCAAAATCACTCTTCTTATCGTTGATCACAACCAGGAAAAGCTTGAAATCTGGGCAGAAGAAGCTCAAAAAGTATGGAATCCGTCATTCTTACCTACGAGTACCTTAATTCCTTTGAGCCAGCTGGCTTTACCTGGAATGTTATTCGAGATAGATGCCATTGCGGTGAAAATAAATAACATATAAGAGTTTATCAAAAAACTGATTTTCATTGAACCTACATTTTTATTTATCTTTAATAAAAACAAAAGTTTCAAATCTTTAAATATTAGAAATGAAAATTAATGATTTTATTTTTCGTTATCCTTATCCTACAAATTATCGTCGTAAAGATGGAATATGTAGAGTTAGAACTTTCGTAAATTCTAATTTTGATATCATAGCAATTTTAACAGATTTGGGTGAAAAAAATACGTCAGCATCTGTGACGAATTCAATTGAAATCATTTGTAATTCATTAACTTCAAAATTATTTGTTCCTAAAAACACTATTTTTATTGAGCATTATGAAAATAGTCTTTATGGATATAGTTTTGATATTATAGGACTAGATGAAAACCAACAAACGACATGGCAAAGAATAGATTTTGATGAATTAAAAAAAACAATAGAGTGTGATGAATTTGAATTTAAAACATCATCATTACAAAATGAAATTTTACTAACTGAAATAGAAAAAGTTAGAACTCAAATAGATCCTCATATTGATTTCCCTTTACCGCTGGAGTCTAATTATATTATTAGGCATCTTGAAATCCAAAATAATCAAATTAATAAATCATCATTAGAAGATTTAATAAAAAAAGGAGCAAACGAAAATGAAATTTTAAAATTATTGCAAAAAGACTTATCCATCATTGCAGAGCTCTATGCCCATCCTTTTGATAACTACATTTGTTTTTCAGAATTTCCTTTAGACAATGGATTTGTTGATTTTGTCATATTTACAGGATATTCTAGGATGGACGTTATTCTTATCGAAGTAAAAGGAGCAAGTTTCAATCTTATGAATAAAGGAAGTTATAAAAAATTCAACTCGAAAATTGAAATAGCAATGCATCAAATTAGACAAAGGTTAGGTTATATTAGTAATAATATCTTAGAGGTGAGAAAAAACTTACATGAAATAAGAGAACGTGTTATGAATGGAGAAAAACTATATAATTCTTTTCGCAGTGCTGATGATACAATTTTAGTTGATAAAAATAAAGGTATAAATATTCATAATATTATTATTGGAGGGAGAACAACAAATGATTTAGAGGAAAGCAATAAAAGACATGAATTTGAAACTAACTTCGTTCTTCCAATTAAACTAGAATCTTGGGATAGTTTTCTTAGGAAATTGAGACGAAACTAATGAAAATAAAAAATATCTTTTATCCAATTAAATATTAATCTCCACACCTCTATCTGGAATGTTATTCGAGATAGATGTCATTGCGGTGAAAAATTAGTTTCTGTTGAGGCGTTCAATAAGTAATGATGAAAAGCTTCTAACTCCGGTTCTGATGCTTTCTTCATCCACTTGAAAATTAGGAGAATGATTCATAGCAATCACTCCTTTTTTAAAATTAGAACCACCCAGGAAAAAGTAAACACCCGGGATTTTCTGTTGAAAATAGGAGAAATCATCATTAAAAAACGGAACCTGCCCATAATCCGGAGCAACTGCATTTTTACCATACAGATTCTGAAGGATTTCCGTGGCCGATGTTGTAAGCTTTTCATCATTGATAACCGTTGGATTTCCCTGAACAAACGAAACGGAAAGAAGTTTGTCTTTGTACCCGCTATCCTCTATAATTTTCTGAACTCCCGGAATTATTTTATCTACATTAGAAGAATTGGTCTCATACAGATAGGTTTCAAGAAAGGACACATTATTTTTAGAATAAATATTAAATTTTCCATCTGCGAAAAGATAATCTTTGAAAATTGTATCAGGATTGGTCAACCCTATTTTAGGATCAACAATAGACTGTATTTCCCAAGGCTTAGTTCCGGATTGAATACGGGTCAGGAAATTACTGATCTTTTGGGTTAACCCTTCTGTCTCTTCTTCAGATAATCCATTATTTAACTGAACTCTTATTTTCTTCTGATAGGCAAACATTTCATTGGGTTTTACCATGATCTGCCCTACAGGTATTGCTGTCACATGCAGTCCATATATTTCGTCAGGATTTATTTTGGAAAGCAACCCCTTATCCAACATTTCCTTTGCACCTTTGAATGTTTCTTCTTCAGGCTGAAATATGAAATAGACTGTTCCTTTTAATGACTTTTTATTTTTTGAAAGAACCTCTGCAATTCCTAATCCAATTGCCATATGGACATCGTGACCACAACCATGCTGAACTCCTTTTACTTTTGATTTGAATGCTTCAGGATCAGGATAATCATTGGGTAATGCATCCATATCTGATCTCCAGGCTATTTTTTTGCCTTTTTGAGCTCCTTTCAGAATCCCTACTACACTGTAACCGTATATATCGGTTTTTACTTCCAATCCCAAATCAAGCAGATATCGTGTGATGACCTCTTGTGTATGCATTTCTTTACCTGCCAATTCCGGATTTTCATGAAAGCTTCTCCTGATATTAACCAGTTTATCAAATATCCGGTCTGTTTCAAGCTGAATAGACTGATGCACCGACTGTTTTAGGAAAGAATGGGAAACCGCCACATCTTTAGTGCTCAATTCTTGCGCAGGCAAAACGGAAGAGATCAGGCATAGTATAGTAAAAGTAAGTTTTTTCATGGTCTGAAGTAATTGGTTTATCGGAGCTCTATTCAATAAAAAACAATAGGCTATTTTTTGTTATATATTAATTTATTATATAAATATAAGGTAGATTTTCAAAGTAGATAAGAGTATTTTATTTAAAAAAATAAACTCTCATGACAGCTATAAATATTACAATAAAACACTAAATTTATAAAAAACTAACTACAATGGAAACAAAAACGATCAGATTAGGATTATGCCTGGCTGGTGCTGTATCTGCAGGTGCTTATACAGCAGGTGTGATGGATTATTTTATTGAAACATTGGAAAGATGGGAAAGGGAAAAAGAAAAAATCAGAACCAAATTAAAACGGAATGAAGAGCTCACAGAAGCTGAAATAAAAGTTCCCCTTCATGATGTTGTTATCGAAATTATTTCAGGTGCATCTGCAGGCGGAATGACAGGTGCAATACTTGGCTACTCTTTTTGTGACAACACTTACTATAATAAAATTAATGACGGGGTTGCGCATTTTAATTATACTATTCCTGATCAAACATTTCAAAAATCGAAATTATACCAATCCTGGATTGAAATGATGGATGATGATAAAAAAGGAATTAGTACTCTTGAAAAATTATTAGATACTAGTGATCTTAAAAAAGAGAAGTTTTCATTGTGGGATATGAAATCATTTTTAAATTCACAGGTAATTGATGATATTGCCAAAGCTGCTGTTCCGAAAGGCAGCATCAATTACAATCCTCCTAACTTTATCAGTAAAAATCTTAATCTGCTTTTATCTGTAACAAATGTACAAGGAGTTCCTATTGATATCAAATTTGCAAACATCAGCCAGGATAACCCCACCAGAAATGTTTTAAGGATGCACAGTGGTTTTTTACATTATACATTTTCCACAAACTCCCACATCAATATAAATTGTGATTTTCCATCAGATACTTTATGTGACGATAATAAAGAATATCTTTCTCATGCAGCCATGGCAACTGGTGCTTTTCCATTTGGTCTAAAAAACAGAGTCATCCATGTTTCCCATGACTATTTTTTAAAATTTAAACAAAACTTACTCGACAAATACAAAATGGATGTTGCAGTAGATCCTCAAGGAAAGCCTTATTCCTTCACTGCTGTAGATGGGGGAGCAATAAATAATGAACCATTGGGAACCGTGGTAAAACTAATGCAGTCCAAAATAAAAAACTATCATCAAAATGATAAAGCATATTATATTTTAGTAGATCCTTTTCCTAATATTACAAATGCTACCTCAATTCGTTCTCAGGAAGAAGTGACACAAAATAATTTAAAAGATCTAATTTTTAAACTTATAGGAACTTTTAGAAATCAGTCTATGTTTAAACAGGAAGATATTCTGAGCGCGTTAGATATGGATCGCTCCAGATTTTTAATTTATCCCTCCAAAAGAGGATTTTATTTTTTGGCAAGTGGCTTAATAAGTGGGTTTTCCGGTTTTTTCAAGAAATCTTTCAGAGAGCATGACTATCAATTGGGCAGAAAGAACTGTCAGACTTTTTTAAGATATTATTTCGGTAATGAATTTTCAGACTTTGAATCTGAAACGGGTATTCTTCTCAATGTTGAACAAAAAAGAATCTTCGCCTACGATTCCAATTATAAAATACCTGAAAAAAATAAAAATTTCAGGTTTCCATATATTCCTGATTTATTATTGCTTGAACATACGCGTCAAGAGGAAATTCCGATTCCCATTTACAAGGGATTAAGTATAGAAGAATTCAAAAAAATCAACAGTAAAATAGAAGAAAGATTAAAAATGATTGTTGATAATACCTACCCTTCAATTATAACACAGATAAAGAAACAAAGTAAGATTGCAGGATTTGCAAGTTCATTGTTTTCTTCGTACATAAAAAGAAATATCTATAAAAGAATCAATGCACCTATTAAAGAGTTTCTCAATAATACTTTTAAGCCTCAATGTATAAAACAGGAGGAACTCATGGTCAAATATTCAGAGTTTATATTAAAACATGGAAAACCTTATTATAAAATAAAAGGTGTATATGCAAAAATTGCAGAATCCAGTCAGGAAATAAAATCTGTGATAGGAGGAAAAACAGAAACAATTAATTATGCAGGAAAAGGAGACTATATCATTAAAAACGATACTGATCATAAAGAAAAATATATCCTACTGAAAGATCAGTTTGATCAAAGATATATTCCCTATGGAAATGAAACTGACCATGAAGGTTATTTATTTTACCGCCCGGTTACCATACCTGTACATGCCATTCAGTTAACGGCAGATAATATAGAAAAATATAATCTTACAGAATTCCACAATGTTTTAGATCCTGAAAAAGAATCACACATAGAAGCCCAGTGGAACCAGAGCATGTTGGTCACTCAGGATGACTATTTAGTTCTTGCTTTTGACGAATCCGGGATATACCGAATAGAAAAAGAAGTATTTAAAGAAACTTATCAACCGATTTAATTATTGGTTGATAATAATTCTCTGTCCATTTTTGTTATAAAATTCTCCTTCAAGTTTTTGAGAGTTATTTGTAAAATCTATTCTTTCCAAAATTGATTTGGAGAATTTTTCTTTTAATACACCTATATCAGGAAGCATTGTTATAGTGCAGTTATTAAGATAAAGCTTAGTTAAAGATTCCAACTCTAAAGTAATTATAGGAAAATCATATAAATGATTCCCTGACAAAGACAATATCTCCAAATTTTTTAATTTTTTAATTTCATCTGGAATATTTAATATCTGATTATTATTCAGTGTCAAATATTTTAATGATTTTACATTACAAAGCTCAATAGGAATTGAAGAAATAGAGTTCTGATTCAGGTACAGTGCTTCCAAATTAGTTAGTTTTGATATATCTTTTGGGATTTTTGATATTTTATTATTCTGAAGATTAATCATATTAATCGTTTTAATATTTAAAATATTAGGAGGAATCGTTTCAAAATTATTATCTTTCAGTTGCACATTCTGCAAATATTTAAGACTCTTAACTTCATCAGGAAGTATACTTATCCCTTTACCTTCCAAACCAATTTTTTCCGTGGTTTCAATATTTCCAAAGCCTTGTCTTGCTTTTTCCCAGGCATAAAAAGCAATTAGTGAAGCATAATAATTATTGAGGATACCGTTTATTCTGGAGGTGTTTCCTTTGCGACGTTCCATAAAACGTTTAACCAAAGTATAATTATGTACTGCTTTTTTGTATTGCCCTATTTCAAAAAGAGAATCTGCTCTTAAACCAGCTTTCAAAGTATCCTGAACAACCTTACTATTATATCTTTTTCTTACTTCTTTATCATTATAACTTCCTGAAGACAAACAATAAAAAATGATTGCATTCTTAAAATCTTTGTTTTCGAGAAATCTTAAATAATAAGCTGTCTTATCATCAACGGATGATAATGAATTGATTATTGAAACAATTGCAGAATCTTTAGGTTTACTAAAATAATGAGGAATATAAAAACAGCCTACTATAATCATCAAAATCAATATTGCAAAAGCGACACGGAATCTCATCAGCTTTTTTAAAGTTCGGTCCAGCCTATTATTCATTCTCTCAGCTTTTTCATTTACTTTTCTCACTTCGTCAGCAACTCGGGCCCTTTCTTCAATCCTTAGTATATCATTCTTTACAGGATCAACCAATCTATCATGGGTAAGTTGGTAAAATGCATTTCCTTCAGAAATCACTTCTCTTATCAATCCTTCTTTTTTGAGAATAAATATTGCTTTTGAAGGATTTCCTTCAGGAATTTTTGTTGTGATAACAAGATCTCTTCTGCCAGTGGAAATTAATTGAGGAACAATAGTCTGCTTTACATCAAAGACTTCGCTATCTTTTAGCCCAATATTATAAGAAACAATATCCCAGCAGTCATTATAAAATTTCCAAATGATATCTGAAACCTCCGGAATATCATTTTCCTCAATGACAGTTTTTCCTTTTCCTATTACAATATTTCTTTCAATATCACGAGCAATGATCTGGAGCTGGATTGGATCTACCAAATGGGTATCATAATCAGCAATTTTTTCAATCAAACCTTTTAGAATACTGTCATTTTTAAAATGGAATGGTTTGGAATAATAATTTCCTTCAATAGTTGCAGGTTCATAAATTGCATTGAAAGCATCTTCTAAAGAAAGTGGTTCTATTGCAAAATCATTTTTTAAAATATCCGGAAAGAGATCACTAAACTGTGTCATTACACCCAACTTATCTTCTCTTACCACAAATAGACATTTTGCTCTGTTAGGAACACTTAAAAAATTATATTCTTCCTGAACAGGAATGTCAGAATTAATTTTTACATTAAGATTATCTTCAACCATTAGATAAATTTCTGCCGGAATTTTTGAACCCAAAAGATAAAACAGTTCTTTTTTTAAAGCTTCAATCTGTTTTTTAGTAAAAATCTGTATGTTTTCAAATTGGTCAAAAATCAGCACCAAATACTTATTCTGCTTTTCACATCGTTTATTCAAAACCCATAATGATGTTATATCATCCGGAATAAGAGTAAAAAGATTCTTTTTTAATGAAAGAACTTCTTCATAAACCTTATTAAATACAAAATCAGTCAGCAAGTTATTACTCTGGTCAGTAATAATTTCTGTAAGCTTTATTTCAATGGGAATAATTTCACACGAAACCTCATCATTATACTTATCTATAATTGGCAGCAATCCCGCCTGGATTAATGAACTCTTTCCAATTCCTGAGTCAGCATGAAAGACAGTAGTTTTATTCAGAAGCAATCTGTTAAAAAGGTTCTGAGAATCCTCATCTCTTCCTTTAAATAAGGAAGCATCTTTTTTTGAATAAGCATTCAATCCTGGGAATCTATAATTGGCACTCATAGCTCTTCTTTCATTTTACTGATTAACTGTAAGATAAAATTATCAAGCATCTCCTCTGCAACATTGTTCACATCCACTACATAATTATTCAGATCAGAAATATTTTTAATAAATTTTTTAATAAAATCCCTGATAAGTACATATCCTATAATTCTTTCCTGATCTGCTCCTTCTCTGGATGCTGTTTCAGTAAGTTTACTCTGCCAATAATCATAGTAGTACTGCATCCCTTCATCAATATTTTTAAAATCAAGGATAAGATCATTTGTAATTAAAATATAAAATACTCTTTCATCGAATTTATGATGTTCATTTACCCTCAATGCCTCAGTCATACAATAATATGATTTCAAATAGTCTTCACTGATCATCATTATCACAATCTTTCCTTTTCCTATTCGGGTCATAAAAGAATCAATACTTTGACCATATCCCAAATCCTGAGTATCATACAGTAGCTGCAATTCAGTCTGGGCGTTTTCATTAATATTCATTTCCGCCACCTTATTTTTAAATCGTTCCACAAGAGTTTCCAGAAACAGTTTATTTCTTCTGTTATATGAAATAAAGGAACTGAATTTATCCTGCATTCCTGTATCTCTTAACAGATCAGTTGCTGATGTATTGTTAATGATCTGAATAAGTCTGTTTAATATCTGAAGAGGTGGACTATCCGTAATATTTATACCTAAAGGTTTTGTCATTATAGAATTGATCATTTTATCCTTTACATATTGTGGACTGCTGCTTAGCCTGATTTTATTAGGATCAATGATTTTTTCATTAAATATTTTATAAGTAAGCAATTGATAAGCCCAGGAATCAAACCTAAAGCCCAGAAAAAGAAAACTATTTGCTTTCTGTAAATATGTCCGGATTGTATTGGGAAAAGAGTTTGGAGGAAGAATCTCCTGCATCCTTCTATATAAAAGACCATGAGAAATAATCAAACTCTGAGGATCTGAAGATTTGCCAAAAACATTATAAATTAAAGGCTGATCTTTATTAAATGTAATATTCTTATTCTCATCCTGATCTCCTTCAAAATAATCTTCCTGAACATTGGTATCCAGCTTATGTAAATAGTGAAACAATGATTCATCTGGAGAAGCATTTATAATTAAAGGGAATTTTATCTTGGAAATTGTTTCCAATAATTGAACATCTCCGTCTCCGGAATAAAACTTTCTGACATTTTGCTGTATTTTAAACCTATCCTCATCCTGAAATATCATTACACCATCAGTTGGAAAAAAAGTTATGCCGGCGTTTTCTTTCTGAAGCTTAAGAAAAAACTCTGTTCTATCTATTACTTTATTTTCAATCTCGTCACTCATATAAATATCTGGTCCTAAAACCAAAACACATCTTTGCTGTGATAAACTGGCTATAGTAATGGATAAAAGATCTTGTAAATTATCATTTTCATACATATTGGTTTTAGTTTTTTATGATATAACTATCACTATAAAGTTAATATTTTTTAATACAGAAACAAACAAAAATATTAACAAAACAACATCCACTCAAAAACCCGATCAAATAATAAAACTGATCTAACAAAACACAAAAAAAAATAAACATAATACAATTATATATACGAATAAGCTATTTTCAAACTCTACTTATTATTAATTCTTTATTCTGAACACACTACTGAAAACAATCTACCACATTATTTAAAATAATTCTAAACTAGGTGAAAACATAACCCTCTACAAACCCCTAACACAAAGGGTTTGTTACAAAAATTTAAATAATCATTAATATAAATTACGTAGAAATACTGAATCTTATCTGACAGGATCTGATTAATTTCGGATAAACAAAAACTGACCACAACTATGGATAGCTTGACAAACATGCACGCATTTCTGAAAAAGGAATGGTATCTGAAATCCAGCAGCTATAGATCAATCGGTATGATCACTTCCTGTTGAAAGGAGTTGAAGATATCTAACCCAAATTTTTAACGAAATGAATATTATTAACAAAATTCTCAACGTCGACGATTATTATTTCGACGTGTTTATGTCTATCTCGGAAGCACTTACCGGATTTACGGTCAACGAATTGCAGTCTACAGGTCTGGCAGAAACCTATTACACTTATGTTTTAAAAAATTTAGATTCAGTTACTTTCGAAGAATTCCTTACTGTTTCGAAAAATATTCTCGAAAAATATTCCGGTGATGAATTAAAAAAAGCCATTCAATCTGAAATTATTGGAAATCCCAAAAAGAATGATATTTCCGGAAAAGTGATCACAATGTGGTATTTAGGAACCTGGGAAGGTACTTATATCGATGATCTTTCTTACAAAGAAGGTCTTGTCTGGAATCTGATGCATTCTCATCCGCCCGGAGCAAAACAACCTGGCTACAAATCATGGAATATTAAACCTGTAAACAACAACTCATGAACCAGATCAATAACAAAAAAGATGTGATCATCGTAGGAACGGGGATTGCAGGATCATTAATTGCAAAACTCCTGACCGATCACGTATTTGACGTCACAAAAGGAAAAATGATCCACCGTGCAGATACCGGAAAATCGGATAATATCCGTGAAATATCTGTACTCATGTATGAAGCGGGTCTTGAAGCCGGCATTGAACTGGATTCTGTATCTTCAATGACCACTTACAATGATTATATCCGTACTTTTTATAAAGAGATAGCCAAAGTTCCCAATTCACCTTATCCCAACTTAAAACAGGCTCCTTCTCCGAACGTTCTTGACATGGAGAAAATTGTTCAGCCCAATCCGGGCAAAAAAGGATATCTGGTTCAGTTTGGGCCAATGCCGTTTGCGAGTGATGCTATCCGCGTGGGAGGCGGAACGACCCTTCACTGGCTGGGAACGACTCCAAGAATGCTTCCTAATGATTTCAAACTTACTGAAAAGTATGGCATTACCATTCCAAAACCCGATTCTACTGAGAAAACTTCTATCGACTGGCCAATAAGCTATGAAGAATTAAGGCCTTATTATGAAATGGCAGAATTTGAAATCGGGGTTTCCGGGGATGTTTCAAAACAGGAATATCCTATTGACGAAAAAATGGAAAAATATTATGGTGATTATGTATTCCCGATGGAAGAAATTCCTCAGAGTTATATGGATCATAAGATTATTGATGGACTTAAGGGGACAAGCGTAAAGCTAAGCTCAGGAGAGATTTCCTTAACGATGGTGCCTTCTCCACAGGGAAGAAACTCTATTCCGAATCCAAAATACGGAAAAACGAAAATCATTAAAGCCGAATCAAAAGAATCGGGATACAAACTGGTTTTAGACAGTTCTGAAAAAGAAGAATACAAAGCTCTTGGTTCTGTGTGGAATCCTTACATGGGAGAACGCTGTGAAGGAAACGCTTCATGTGTTCCGATCTGTCCTGTTCAGGCGAAGTACAATGCTTTAAAAACATTGAAAAAAGCTTTATATAAGATCAATGACAATGAAAATCTTAAACGCAATCCGTACATGCAGATTCAGGCTCAGAGTGTGGTGTACAGATTAAGTGTTGACCATAATGATAAGGATAAAATTTCCAAAGTTCACCTGAGAAGATATACTTCAAAAGAGAAAACAGATTTCGTTGAAGAATTTATTGACACCTCAGATGCCATCGTAATTCTGGCGGCCAATGCTTTTGAAAACCCAAAAATTCTATTGAATTCCAAATATACAACCAAAGAGGGTGTAAAAACTGCTGCCAACAGCAGTGATCAGGTGGGAAGAAACCTGATGGATCATATGGTAATGCTTACCTGGGGACTTTTCCCTGAACCGGTATACCCATACAGAGGTCCTGGTTCTACTACAAACATTTCGTCTTTCCGTGATGGAGATTTCAGAAGTAAATTTTCTGCATGGATCTCTCCGCTTGACAATTGGGGATGGGGATGGCCGGCATTTTCTCCGGGATCAGATGTTACCTATTTTATCACAGAGGAGAAGCTTTTTGGAGCAAAATTAAGAAAAGAACTCACCGACAGACTTTCAAAACAGGTATTATTTCATTTTGAAATTGAACAACTGCCGAATCCAAATAACAGAGTAACCATTAATGATCAGTATCTGGATGTTCTTGGCATTCCGAGACCTGTCATTCATTATGAACTGACAGAGTACGAGATGAAAGCGATGGAAGAGGCAAAACATGCTTCTGATCAGATGTTCAAAAAATTAAAGATTAAAGATTACACAAAATATACTGACGAGGATAAAAATTCTGTGATCTATAACAAAGTGAGATATTCTTACAACGGAGCAGGTCATATTGTGGGAACTCACAGAATGGGTTCTACGGCTGAAGATTCTGTTACCAACAGCTATTGTAAAACCTGGGATCACCCGAATTTATACGTCGTAGGGGCAGGAAATATGACCACTCTGGGAACTTCAAATCCTACTTTAACATTATCAGCATTCACGATCCGTTCGGTAGAATCTATCCTTGCTGATCTTGAAATTCAACTTAAAAAATAACAACATGAGACAAAGACTTATCAATAAAACAGCACAACCACAGGAAACGTTATTAAAAGGAGCAGGAATGGCAGGCAGAAGCGCCGTTGTTGCAGAAGCCGTTTCATTACCCTCTTTATTATTTGATTCCACACTCAGCAAAGAAGACTGGGTTGAAGGCGTAAAACATCACAGCAAAGCAGTGACCCACCTTTTACTGAATGATCAGATTGATGATTTTAATACGTATTTGGAATCTCAATCTGGTTTCGGAGTCCCGGAATCAAAAAATGGATTAACCGAAATTGATTATAAACCTGTTTTACAGGATCTTTTACAGACGGCGATTCTTATTGAGCACTCTACCATTCCGCCTTATTTGACTGCTTTGTACTCTATCAAGGATGGAACTAATGCTTTAGCTTCACAAATTATCAGAAGTGTTGCTGTAGAAGAAATGCTTCACCTGATCATGGTTTGTAATGTTCTGAATGCAATTGATATTCAGCCCTCTGTAAACAAACAGGAGAACTACCCTACTTATCCTATGAAATTACCAATGAATGTTGATTTCTATATAGGTTTGGAAACATTCTCAAGCAACAGTATTGCAACATTTATTGCGATTGAAAGTCCAAGCAAGCCTCTGGTAAAGGCACCGAAATATGATCATGAAACCGACACCTTCGAATCATATTCTCAAAGAGTCGCTGTACAGGAAAACAACTTCTGGACTCTTGAAAACATGAAAGGTTTCATCATGGAAAATGTATATACTATTGGTGAATATTATGATGTTTTATTCTTCTATATCGTTGTTTTCCAAATCACAGCTTATTACAAAAATCACGGAAGTCTTCCTAAGAATTTTGAAGAATTAAATAAGGGTGGAATTTTCACAGGAAAGCCGGAAAAACAGATCCGTCCTGAGCAATATTATGGAAGTGGTGGAAAATTACATTTTGTAGAAGCTCTAGCTGGAGTCATTGCTGTTTTCCAGGAGATTAAAGGACAGGGTGAAGGAGCTGATGATTCTATTTTTGATGTGGATTCTTCCCAGTTTGAAGAAGGGGTGGAACTGGCTCATTATTTCAGATTTAAAGAAGTTTTCCATGAGCATTTCTATCTGGGAGGAAATTATGAACCTTTTATGGATGAAAACGGAATGATGCCTGTCACGACTCCACCCAACGGAAAAAATCTACCAGTAGAATGGGATGCGGCCTATCCCATGAAGCCTAATCCTAAGGTGGAAGATTATATTAAAAACAAAGAACTGCACGCACAGGGAGTTGAGTTTAATAAAACCTACAGACGTTTATTAGACGCTATACAAAGTGCTGTGGAAGGAAACCAAAGAGAGTTGGAAAAATCCATTATGTACATGTATGCGTTGAAAGAACAGGCTGTCAACCTGATGAAACAACCATTGGATGCTCACACTAATGCGGGCCCAACATTCGAATACACTGAATTATAACCATAAAAACGATATATCATGCTTAAAAGAAAAAAAGAAAGTCCCGAAGCGGGAGGAGAACAATTGTTCCGCAAAATGCCCGGCCAAAATGAAGTTAATCTGGCCGAGATAATGGATGGATACTCAAAACTTCTTATTGATGATCCGGTAAGACCATTCAGAGAAGACAATCTGCAGGCTATTGAGAAAAATGTAGATTATGGAGTCCTTGCCGCCTTGAATGGAACATGGGTAAGTTATAATGCCAACTACAATCAAGGTGTTGCCAAACCATCATTAGCAAGCGGAGTGCATACTACCATTATGCCTTCTCCAGGAACCAATTCAGGAACAATTCCCGGAAAATTTGCTTTTGATAGTGAAGAATATATTGAGAAACTGACATTTGCAATCGTTCCCGGTGGTGTTCGTAACCGTGGTGGTGCCAGTGAACTTTTCTGTGGGGCTGTTAAATATGAACAGAGCATCAAGAGCGTTAATACCGTACAGGGACAGAATGCCTTACAATACACCCCTATCCATGAAGAAAATGGTATGTTTCTCTGGCTGAGTGACGTCTACAACCATGCAGCAACTAAAGAATCTATCGAAAGGGACCGTGGTATTCATGCCTTTTCAACAGAAGATGCTAAAAAATATGGATATACAGGAAAATATAGAGATGAGCCTTTGGTAAGGATAACACCAGACGGAGAACCGAATCCTAAATATATTCTTCTAAGCCAGCTAGAGCCGGGACAGCCTTATTACGAGATTATTCCAGCACAGGAACTGAAGCCCGGAGCAGGAGTTGACGGTCCTTATTTTATTCCGGACTACTCTATTTCCCGAAGCGGCGTTATTCCTCATGGGAGTACCATTACTTTACTTGGAGATATTATTTCTCAGAATATTGATGATAAAACCTATTATTTAATTAATGGTTCCCCGCAATTCCCTTATGGTAAAGCAGCATGGGATACCAATCATCTTTCGATTTCACGTACGATGGGGAACGCAGGAGTAACCCCTGACAATATCATTGATCTGGACCAGCCTGCACCGGATTGGGTACATGAAACGTTAGATGATGATAATGATCCGGGTTCAAACAAGATTTATACCCAGAGAATACTGGCAAATGATTTATATCCTTATTCTGTAAGACCAGATTTAAGACTTAGAGACACATTAAGAGGCCAGGAAGTAAGCAATTATGTTCATGTAAGAATGTCTTCCAAAATGAAAACCGGAGCGCAGGGAGGTGTTTTGAATGTTCCTTTTGTCAACCGTTTTGTTCCAACTGTTGAGGTGGATATGGATATGTGGATTGAAACCATTATTGAAGACGGAAAAGAGATTCTTCAGCTTCAATATGAGCAAATTGTATTCTTCGAATTTGATTTCGGGAATGATGGCGGCACCACAAGCTGGCCTCATATCCAGGTCAATACGCTTCGTAAGTTAGCAGATATTCCTGAGGATCAGAGAAAAGTGATTGAAGAGCAGTTCTTCAACACTACCGGAAGTACTGATGCTGCTTCAGGATGTCCTTATCATAAAGGATAAGATATTCATCACAACATACAACCAAGGGGCAGATTACTGCCTCTTTTTTATGTTATTTAAGGTTTATTCTCCTTGAACATTAAAGATTTTCATAGGTCTGATCTACCATAAAGGATACAGCTTTTTTGATTTTTTCGCGGCCTTCAGGTGTATTGGTATCTATCCCACAGAAAAGACTGCCATTCAGAGAAGAAAACATATTCAGGTAATAAAGTCCTGAAACCATAATGGCCATGATAGAACGATAAGTGTCCATTTTTTCTTTGAAATGGTCCTCCATCAATAATTTAAAGATATATTCTCCGTTTTCTTCCTGAGTATCTATCAGTTTTTTTAATGATTTTCGGGGTTCAGATATGGTCCACAACAATAGTTTCTGTGCTTCTTTGTTGGTGTATACATGATCAAATTGTGACAGAAGCATCTGCTCGATAAATTCTCTTCCGCCATCTTCCAGATTCGGTTTTATTTTTTCAACTTCTTCACTGGTTACCTTCACCCAAAAATCCTGTGTACGAACATATTCGTCCATCAGACCATCCATACCGCCAAAATAGGTGTAGATCATTTTCTTATCTACCCCGGCAGTTGCAGCGATATCATTGATCTTCAATCCTGCATATCCTTTCGTTTTCAGAATTTTACCAACTGCATCTAAAAACTTTTTCTTACTGCGTTCCTTATTTCTAATACTCCCTGATGCTGACTTTCTTTCCATGACTAAACATTCAATATACAAGTTTAAGCAATTTTTTTTTATTTTAGACACTAACCAGTGTCTAATGTCAACTATTTGTATACATTTGTACAAACTAAAACCATTCACTATATAAAAACACTATCGAGGTTGAAAAATTAAAAACTATTCAGATTGTATCGTTAGTTCCCTCAGTTTAAAATATTTCGAAAATAAACGACTGAGGTAAAAACACAACCAAACAGCATCATTTTCTATAATGATGCTGTTTTTTATTAGCAAAATGCCGCTATGATATTAAATAAAACACTTTTCAAGTGTTGAAATGTATGTCTTTAGCTTGAGAAGGATCTTTTTTTTGTCTTGTTTGGTGATTAAACTGGAATATCAGCTTCATTCAGATAGTAATTTCTTTGTATACCAAAAATTAATAATCTGAAAATCAAAATTTTAAAATAAAATTTAAAAAATACATACTATTTTACACACTTCATGGTGTCTTATTTCATATATTTGTACAAACTAAAACCATCTATATATTTTAAAACACTTTTAGGTTGAAAAAATAAAACAATTCAGACTGTTTTTATTTTTGTTCCCTTACTTTAAGACAATTTCGAACACGAAACAACTAAGGTAGAAACACAACAACACAATGGACCATTAGAAATTTCTAATGGTTTTGTTTTTTTTCGAAATTATTGAGATCAGAACAAACTGAATATTAAAGATTCCCGTAGGTTTGGTTTAATAAAAAAGAAACTGCTTTTTTTATTTTTTCCCGTCCTTTAGTAGTGTCAACGTCTATTCCACAGAAAATACTTCCATTCATAGCAGCATACATATTCAGATAATAAAGTCCGGAAACCAGGATTGCCATTACTGAACGTACATCTTCAGCATGTTCTTTGAAATGAGGATCCATCAGCAGTTTAAAAATATATTCTCCGTTTTCTTCCTGAATATCGGTAAGCTTCCTTAATGATTTTCTGGGTTCAGAAATGCGCCATAGCAGTAACTTTTGCGCTTCTTTGCTTTTGTAAACATAGTCAAATTGTGACAGCAGCATATCTTCCATAAAAGATTGTCCTCCATCATCCAATTTCGGTTTTATTTTTTCTACCTCATCAATGGTCACTTTACTCCAGTAATCCTGAGACCGTATATATTCGTCTATCAACCCGTCTATCCCGCCAAAATAAGTATAGATCATCTTTTTATCTACCCCGGCAGTAGCAGCAATATCATTTACTTTCAATGCAGTATGCCCTTTTATTCTCAGTATTTTTCCCACTGCGTCCAAAAATTTTTTTTTACTGCGCTCCTTATTCCGGATATTTCCTGCTGCTGACTTTCTTTCCATGGTAAACTTTCAATTCTACAAGTTTATGAATTTTTTTTCATTTTAGACACTTTTTAGTGTCTAAATGTTTATATTTGCAGAAACTAATAACCATTTTATATAAAACGAACGATCAAAGTTGTGAGATTGTGAGAGATCAGATTGTACCGTTAGTTCCCTCAGTTTAAATGTTTTTGAACATTCAGCTGCTGAGGTAAAACATTACTCGCAGCACCATTCTTTATGGTGCTGTTTTTATTTAAAAGAAGTATTTCTTTCTCATTTAGTGGTCATAAATACCTCTTCTGCTTCAATTTTCTGATTTAAATTTATTTTTTGTTGATTTTATTTCTTGCTTCAAATGCCTTATATAAAAGGTTTTTCATGAGTTGCTTAAGGTTTAAATGAAAATAATTTTATTTTTTTTCATTTTAGACACTATGAAGTGTCTTATTTTTGTATATTTGCTTCAAACTAATAACCATTTTACATAGAAGCACTATTTGAGTTGAGAAAAAATAAAAAGTTTCGGACACAAGCAACTAAGGTAAAAACACTAAATGCAACAGTATCATTAGCTCTTTAATGATGCTGTTTTTAAATTTGAAGTACAGATTTTTGATTTTGAAGTACAGAAAATTATATATACCGGCTTCGGTATAGAATAGTTGATATGAAGAGAGACTGTCCTTGGACAGTCTCTTATTTTAAAAGTCAAAGTTTATATTAACCTTTTGCTTTTTCGTCTGTAAAAAAATGATATCCATCCTTTCTCTCAATAAGTTGTAATGGATATAATGATGGATTATATTCGCCGTTCAATACTTCATTCAATGCATGTTTTTTGGATTCACCAAATGCTATTACCAGAATATTTTCAGCTTTATTGATCAACGGTGCAGTCAATGTGATCCTGAACATTTCCTGAGGCTTGAGATAATAGGCAGAAACCCACTTTTCTTTTTCATTTAAAACCTCTTCACCCGGAAATAGAGAAGCAGTATGACCGTCATCTCCCATTCCTAAAAGAATAAAATCAAAAACACCCTCATTACCAAGAATTCCCCTGATCTGCTCTTCATATGTCATTGCATAATCTTCCGGAGTTATTCCTTCACCATACATAGGAAAAATATGGTTGTTATCTACTGGAACCTGACTGAGAAGGGCCTCATCCGTCATTCTGAAGTTACTTTTATCATCATGCAAAGGAACCCATCGTTCGTCCACCCAAAAAAAGTAGACATTATTCCATTCTATCTGTTCTGCATATTTCGGGGTTGCTAATAGTTTGAAAATAGCTTTAGGAGAAGATCCTCCACTCAATGCAACCACAAAACGGCCATTTTTCTGAATAGATTTTTTTGAAAGATCAACAAATGCATCCGCTGCCTTTGTGTACAGTTTTTCCAAGTCGTCAAATACTGTAATATTCATTTTTTTGTTTAATTTTTATATTGTTTTATACCCAGCTGTGCCCTTGTCTTTCTACTAAAGCATTACAGTCTTCCGGTCCCCAGCTTCCTGCTTTATAATTCGGGAAGGATAAATCTTTGTTATTTTCCCAGGCTTCCTGTATTGTTGTAACAACATCCCATGCTTCTTCCACCTGATCGGAACGCATAAATAATGTAAGATCTCCTAAAAGAGCATCCTGCAACAACGTTTCATAAGCTTCCGGAGTATCATCCTGACAGGCAAAATTATCAAAAATCATTTCTGCAGGTTTTAAATCCAAGGTCAATCCCGGTTTTTTTGTCATAAACTGCAATCTGATATCCATCATCGGCTGAATATTAATAATCAACCTGTTAGCAGATAAAAGATGTGGACTGTCTGAGAATGTAGAATGAGGAAGCGGCTTAAACTGGATGGTAATATAAGAATGCTTTTCTTTCATTTTCTTTCCGGTACGAACATAGAAAGGAACGTCCTGCCATCTTTCGTTATCCAGATAAAATTTTATTGCAGCAAACGTTTCGGTGTTGGAATCTTCAGCAATACCGCTCTCCTGACGGTAGCCTTTCACATCTACTCCGTTGATTGTACTTTTCCCGTATTGACCTCTTACTGCATAGTGCTCAACCTGATCTGAAGAAATTCTGCGAATTGATTTCAAAACATCTACTTTACGGTCTCTTATTTCCCCTGATTGCAATGAAGCTGGTGGTTCCATAGCCACCATACACAGGATCTGCAACAGGTGGTTCTGAATCATATCTCTCAATGCTCCTGTCTGCTCATAAAAAGCTCCTCTTGTCTCAACACCTACTTCTTCTGCTACGGTAATCTGTACTGATTCTATATATTTATGCTCCCATAAAGGTTCAAAAATTGAATTTCCAAATCTGAATGCCAATATATTCTGTACGGTTTCCTTTCCCAAATAATGATCAATACGATAAATCTGTTCTTCTTCAAATGTTTTTGCCAGAAGAGTATTCAGCTCAATCGCCGACTGTTTATTGTGACCAAATGGTTTTTCAATAATAATACGGTCTTTTTTCGGATCTGAAGCTAATGCTGTTGTTTTGATATGGTTGGAAATGGTAGAAATGAAATTGGGTCCAATTGACAGGTAAAACAACCTGTTGGCTCTCATTCCGTAAACAGAATCAAAATCCAGCAATTTCTGCTGCAGATTCTGATAAGAACTTTCTTCATCCAATTGATGCTGAAAGTAAGTAATATGAGCCTGAAAACCAGCCCAGTCTTCAGAAGTCACTTTTTTTCTGGAGAAACTCTCAAGGTTTTCTTTGATATAATTTCTAAAAAGTTCATCGGTATTTTCGGCTCTTCCCAAGGCAACAATATTGAAGCCTTTGGGCATTCTGCCGTCGATGTATAAGTTATAAAATGCCGGAAAAAGTTTTCTTTTTGCCAGATCTCCTGTAGCACCAAAAATAACGATAGTTGTTGGCTGCAAGATTCTATTTTGATTCATTTTTCCGATTTTTAATTGTTTGCAGTTTGCCAAGAGGTATGGAATACTCCTTCTCTGTCAGTACGCTGATAGGTATGAGCTCCAAAATAATCACGCTGAGCCTGAATCAGATTCACAGGAAGAGAGTCTGTTGTGTAAGCATCAAAATATCCCAAAGCAGTCTGAATTCCCAAACTGGAAATACCATTTGCTGAGGCATATCCTGCGGTTTTTCTCAGGGCTTTGATTTTTGATTTTACCAATTCGGCAATATCGTGATCAAGAAGAATATTAGAAAGGTTAGGGTTTTGAGTATATGCTGAATAGAATTTTTCCAGCAATACGGAGCGAATGATACATCCTCCTCTCCAGATTTTCACAACATCTTTCAGGGGAATTTCAAAACCGTATTCTGCAGAGGCTTTTACCAGCAAAGACAATCCTTGTGCATAGCTGATTAATGTTGAAAGAAAAAGAGCATCACCCACTTCCTTGATAAACAATTCTGTATTTTCCGGCTTTGTGATTTCCTTTTCACCATAGAGTTGAGAAGCCTGAACTCTTTCTTCTTTATACGCTGATAAAATTCTTGAAGTTACCGCAATATCAATAGTAGGGATAGAAACTCCAATTTCCATGGCCTGTTCAGAAGTCCATTTTCCCGTTCCTTTTGCTCCTGCTTTATCTAAAATCTGATCAACAAGATAGTTTTCTGTGAATGAATCTTTCTGAGTAAAAATATCTCTGGTAATTTCAATAAGAAAGGAATTCATTTCTCCATTATTCCAGTCTCTGAAAACTTCATACAGCTGTTCGTTATTCAAACCCGCTCCTCTTTTAAGCAGGTCATAAGCCTCACTGATAAGCTGCATAATGGCATATTCTATACCGTTGTGTACCATTTTCACGTAGTTTCCTGCAGATCCTTTCCCCATATATGCTGTACATGCTTCGTTATCTACTTTTGCTGCAATGGCTTCAAGCATTGGCCTAAGAAGTTTGAAAGCTTCCAGATCACCTCCAGGCATTATACTCGGTCCTCTTCTGGCTCCTTTTTCTCCACCTGACACTCCCATTCCCATAAAATGCAGTTTTTTTGATGCCAGATCAGCAACACGTCTATTGGTATCTTCAAAGTAAGAATTCCCGGCATCAATTACGATATCACCTTCATTCAAAAGCGGGGTAATGCTTTCCAGCACTGCATCTACAGGTTTTCCTGCAGGAACCATAAGAATAATTTTCCTTGGGACTTCTAATGCAGATACAAAATCTTCTAAAGAGCCTGTACCTTTAACTTTCATTTCTGAAGCAGCACCATTCTCCAATTCTTTTACTTTCTCCTGATCAAGGTCAAATCCTGCGATTGAAAACCCGTTATCAGCGATATTATAAAGAAGATTCCGCCCCATTACTCCAAGGCCAACTATTCCATAACTATATCTTTCCATTATATTGGTATTAATATGAATTTTTAATTACAGAGAATAAAATTACGTAAATGGCTATAAGGAAAAAAATAAAGAAAGAAAAAAATTCGTCAGACTTCCGTTTTCCCCTCATTTATAAGCTACTAATATTCACATTTTCACACGATTTTCTTTTTACAGAATAAAATTCAATCATTATTATGGGAATGATCTATTAAAACAGTCTGTTTTTTGGCATAATTAAACTTATATTTGCCAAAATTTATAAAGTAATGAACTATAAACTTGAACTCAACACTCAGGAACCTAATTCTAAAATCGTTTTTAATACCATCAAATTTGATTCGTTCAAGATTAATATAGTTGAAAGATATATCGGGTCAATGAAGGCTCGTCCTACATTATGTGAAGTTTTATTTAAAGTAAGAACTATAGATGATGTAATTATCAACAGAAGAGATGGTAATATAAGAGTAAAGATAAAAGGTGATGATTTCGAAACGTATCAGAAATTATCCAGGGACCTGAATTCTTACGAGTACAAAAACAAATTGATCAACAGAAAAGAGGTGGAAGAGAATTATGTTCATTTCATCCTGAGTTTAGTGATCACAAATTATCAGCTTAATTAAGCTGCTCTGGGGATTGTCCTTCTATAATTCTGTAGTGGGACAATTTTCAAAAAACATACTGCAATAAGAACCAGGCAGTTCTTATTATTTAAAACCTGGAAATTACCCGGAAAAGAATATTTTATTTTTCAGTACTTTCGGTTTGAAGACATTTAAAAACAAAGTTTAAATTAATTTATTCGTTATTACGTAGGATATTGCTTCGATAATATTTTTCACGCCAATTCTTTCAAACAATTTACTCCTGTGAAACTTTATGGTGCTGGGTGAAACGCACAATTGTTCCGCAATTTCTTCTATTTTCAATCCCTGAAGATAAAGTCTTATAATTTCTATTTCCCTTATTTTTAAAGTAATTTTACATTCTTCAGTCCATTTTCCCGTAAAGAGATTATACTTCCAATACGTGTCTGAGGTATTGGATATGATCCGGATATTTCCTGCAGTCCGATTAAGGGAATAGGATACTACGCAGGCTATTTTAGAAATTTCTCCGTCATCATCAAGTTCTATGGGTGTAATTCTATGATTGACAAGTACATCTGCACTATTGGCATATTTAAGATGGAAATCATAAGTAATGGTGTGTGCTTTTTTCTCTTCCAGTGAAAGACATTCAAAGAATTTAAGGCCATAAATACTCACTTTTCTTAATATTTCAAAATCCTCCTTCTTGGTGTATTTCCGAAAAAAATTATATCCCATTTTTTTAACCTCAGCAGCCCGAAAACCCGAAAAAAGAAGGGGATTTTCTGAAATAAATTCTAATTTTTCGGTTTTAAGATCTGTAATAAAAACAGTCCCCAAACTGTTTCCCAATACCGCTTTGAGCACATTAAAATATTTGTTTGTACTTTTTTCTTCAAAAGTTGATACATCAGACGCCTTCCTGGGATACAATGAATTTATTTTATCACTCATATTTTTAACATAATAATAGGGGTGAAAAACTTTTTTTTATTGATTACTTTTTGCAAACATATTCATAATTAAGTTAAATAAAAAATTCATTAAAACTTAATTATAATTGAATCTAATTCCATAAAACATTTATTTAAATAATAAAAAAAACACATAAAAATATTTTTTTTATTGAATTTTTTACATACAAAAACAAACTCTACTGCATTATATACACATAGAAATGGAATTAAGCTGAAAAATCAAAAAAAATATTTATTCTTAAAATAATACTTATGCATTCTCCTTACTGTAAGCACTTCAACATAAGTTTACCCCAAATTAATTCATCAAACTTTGATTTAAAACTATACAAAAGTATAGTCATTTTTTCTTTTTATTAAATTATTTTTACACTAACTATAAAATAAAAATTAACCTATAGAAATGATAAAGATCAAAACCTACTCAAATAATAGGCGCTCAAGTGAACAAGTTTGTATATGAAACCATCAAACTGATATTGATTTGCCTCTGAAGCTATTTCCTCCTACTTAGATACCGTACTGATTTTATTATCCATTGATCACTTTTTTAATAGAAATAATAAATGGTAACACAACAATTCATAAAAAATTAATAAATGAATCATAATCATTTTTTAAAAAAGAATTCGTAATTTTTAGAATCAAAATTCAACAATGCATGAAGAACATTTTATTTAGTTTATTGTTCCTAGTATTGGGCATCCCCATTTTGGCTCAAAGAGACACAGACCATTGGTTTGCCCCTTATTACGCCTCTGTAAATTATACGCAGGCATTATATCTTTCTACCGACTCTACAACTCCTTTTGTTGTTACCATTAACAGCAATAACGTTCCTATTGGTAATGTAACCATCAGTAAAGGGGCTCCTCAGACTTTTGTAATACCGGCTGGAATTATAGCCGCTAATGTTAAATCAGATGCCTTTACTACTATCAACAAAGGTTTATATGTACAAGGAACCAAACCATTCTACTGTTCATTAAGAATGGTAAGCAATACTACACACGCTGAAATTATAACAAGTAAAGGAAAAGCTGGGATCGGCAAAGAATTTTATGTAGCCGGAACTCCTACTACCGCATCATCAACTTTATATAACTTCACTGCAGGTATATTGGCAACAGAAAATAATACAGTTATCACTACTACATGGAACGGAAATGTAACTTTTTTTGGAGGAATACCAGCAGCCCACTCACAAACAATTACTCTTAACAAAGGACAATCTTTTATTTTTGCAGGAGGTCCGGGAGTGGGAGGTCAAAACCTATCGACTTTTATTGGAGCTAAAATTGTTTCAGATAAACCAATTACACTTACCAACGGAAATGTCAATGGAAATTTTGGAAGCAATACCAGTATGGGATCAGATGCGATTCTTGATCAATCGGTACCTACAGAAAGACTTGGAAGTACTTTTGCTATGGTAAGAACAAGATCTACCAATCCAGATCTTGAAGGTGGTATCATCGTAGGAACTGAAAACAATACCCAAATATTCGTTAATGGCTCTAACACTCCTATTGCAACCATCAACAGTGGGGAATTTTATAGAATTTTAGGAAGCAACTATGTTCAGCAGGGAAATTCCGGACACTTTAATATGTTCATTACGACTTCAAAAAATGTCTATTTATATCAGTTGGTTTCCGTGAATAATAGCAGTGCAACCTGTGGTTTCAACTACATCCCACCATTGAACTGTTTTTTACCCCGAAAAATTGAAGAAATTGGAAAAATCAACGAAATGCCAACGGGGCCAGGAGTAACAAGTACCGTCCCAACAGGAGCTGTTGTAAAACTGAATATTTTAACGGAAACAGGAGCTAATGTAACGATAAACGGAAATTCCCCCACCGCTACAGAAGGGCCTTTCGCATTGACAGGAAATAGCAGCTGGGTGACGTATGCTATCCCATCTATTACCGGAAATATAACAGTGGTTTCTGATAAAGCTGTAACAGCAGGTATTAACGGTGGTTACAGCACATCCGGATACGGAGGTTATTTTGCTGGTTTCTCTTCTATCCCACTGATTTCAAAAAAAACAGGAGATTGTATTCCGGGTATTGTACTGGAGGTAAATGACAGCTACGACACCTACCAATGGTTCCTGAACGGAAACCCTATTACTGGAGCTAATACCAATACTCATACTCCATTGGTTTCAGGGAATTATACAGTAAAAATTGCAGTAAGTACTTGCCCACCCGCAACTACCCCGGTTTATAAAGTATATACATGTCTTCAGGAGTCTACAAAGACAGTTACTGTTTGTGAAGGACACCAGACTATCGTACCAGAATTTACCAATTCTACCCAAACTTATGTTCCGAGTACGGTAACTATTAATACTCCTCCCACAAACGGGACAGCTACCATTGATGCAGCAGGAGTGATTAATTATATCCCAAACTTCGGTTATCTGGGTACTGATACTATTGTTTATAAGTTTTGTGGAAACAATCCGGATTTTACAGATTGTGAGCAGGTAACTTTAACATTAACCGTTTCTGAAAGCCCAATCGTCAAAGATGCAGCCCTGAGATCCTGTTTCCAGCCCTCTAATCCAATGCTTGGCGCATTTAATTTAACAACAGCAGGAGTTAATGTGCAACCAGGAACTATTAAGCAATATTACCCCTCTCCTACCGATGCACAGAACGGGACAAACGAAATTCTTACTCCAGCCAATTACATTGCTCCTAACGGAGTGGTTTACATTAAAGTAAGCAATACCAACGGATGCTACAGAATTGCAGAAGTGACTCTTACCGTTATTGCTCCTATGTACTCAGAAGTATTAAAAGATAAAATTATCTGTATGGAAAATACGACCACGTTGGATGCAGGATCAGGCTATACCTCTTATGAATGGAGTACAGGAGCGACAACACAGTCCATCAAGAATGTAGGGGTTGGAACGTATTGGGTAGATCTGAAAACCAGAGAATGCACCACCAGACAAACAGTGAAGGTATATGCTTCTGAAAACCCTGTCATTTTGAATGTTAACATTAACAATAATACGGTTACTTTAGACGTAATTGCAGGAACAGCACCTTATCAATATTCCATGGATAATATCAACTGGCAGAATGAAAATGTATTTACCAATATATCCCGTGGAAGCCATACTTTCTATGTAAAGGATTCATACAACTGCGTTCCTATACAGGTAGAAATTACTGTTCCTAATCTGATCAACATCATCACACCGAATGGTGATGGGATCAATGATGTCCTTGATTATTCTGCTTTGGCAAATAAAAACAATTTCACATTTAGTATTTATGACAGATATGGAAGTAAGCTTCATGTAGGAAGTAAGTTAAACGGATACAAATGGGATGGAGCCATGGATGGTAAAAAAGTACCTACCGGAACTTACTGGTTTGATATGGGCTGGAATGAAAACAACACAAAACAAACTCCGATAAAATATACGGGATGGATTGTAGTAAAAAACAGAAATTAACCCCATCTTCCACAATCAATCATTAGACATTTAAACCTCTATTTTTATTATGAAAAAATTATTATATATATTCTTCTTTATTACTACTTCAGCCATACTTTGGGGTCAGAAAAACAGCAGTGTACAATTTGCTGTTTATAATGACGCTGTGGGAACTGCCAGCATGTTTGATCTTTACAAAAGCAGTATTGAAAAAGTAAATGTTTTTAAAACCAAGGCAAGCCTTCCTGCCCACTTAAAAAAGTTCGATTATCTGGCTGATAAAGGTTTAATAGAGATCAAGTTTAAAAAAAATGCAGGATATCCTGATAGTTTATCATTGGAAATGCTTAATGAGCAGAGCAATCTTCCTAATGACAGACCTGTATTTATTGAAGGATACCAGTTTAATGATACCACCACCAGGGTCTATGTTGAAATGATCAGCAACATTGAACTTGCAGATTTTAATGGACAAAAATGTATTCATATTTCCACCATAAAAAATAAATGAGTAGTATTGACAGGATGTTAATTTAAATAAAAGAGACTATTTCCTAAGTGAAATAGTCTCTTTTATTTTGATATCTATTATTCTTTATTTCAACAATCTGGAAAACCACACATAAATATCTATATCACCGGAAATATTCAATTTTTTCCTGATATAATATTTTTTGGTTTGTACGGTCCTTACTGAGGTAAATGTGTATTCTGCAATTTCTTTTGTAGAAAAATTCAGGTATATGTAGGCGCAAAATCGTATTTCCGTAATTTTTAAATCTGAAATTGTAAGGAGCTTATCCGAAAAATGGGGGCAGTATTCATTGAAACGGATCAGGAACTCAGGGTTATTTTCTTTAGCAAGCTGTATTACTTCTTTAAAAATACACTCCTGTACCGGTAATTTGTGTGGTATATCTATTTTATCCAGGTTTTTACTTTTATATTTTTTGTAATAGTGCAAGAACAGGAATATAAAAAGAACACCTATTACTCCGCTGACAAATAAAATAAACATAAGGCCGTGTGTTAGTTTTTTTCCATTTTTTTCCTCTGCCTCATCTTTTTTATCAATGATATCTTTTAGGACCTGATTTTGTTTTTCTTTTGCCGTTTGAATGTCCAATAACTGATTTACATAGTACGCTGTACTGTCTTTTTCCTTCATTTCTTCATACAAACTCTTCAATTCTTTGGCTACAGACTTTTGATGAAATTCATCTTTAAAATGATGTCCCGCAATTTTTTTACAGATCCACAGATAATGCCGGGCACTTTTGAAATCTTTAACAGCTCTATAATATTTTGCTGCATTGAACAGATTAAAATATATTAAACTTTTATTATCATTTTTTTTAAGATCGTTAAGGGATTCTTGAATATAACCTTTTGCCAGATCAAGCCTGCCCATATCAATATATATTGCAGCCAGGTAAGAGGTGGTCATCAAGCTCCAGCTCAGCTGTGCTTTGTGAATTTTATATCTGTGATTTTTATTTTCTCTGTATATTTTTGAATATTTATAAGCGATTTTTATTTTTTCCAGTGCTTTTTCCCTTAGATTCATTTCATTATAAAACCCCGCGTACTGCCAATTGATCAGATAAGTGTAATACGCATTTTTTTGCTTTATTGTCTCTTCATAGATTTCATCCAGAAGGCCAAAGGCCGTAACCCTTTCTCCCAGGTTATAATAAAGCATAGATTTAATCATATGCTGATATAAAACGATTTCAAAGTCTGATTCTTCATTAATCAGGCCTTCTTTATCCACTTTATCAATATAATGAAATGCTTTTTTCACCTCATTATTTTTATTGTATATGTTGGCTATTTTAAGGTAGCCCAATGCTACACCATCATAATAAGAATACTTTCTGCAAATGGTAACAATACTGTCAATTTCATGTATCTCTTTTGATCCTGCAGTACAAAACTCAATATCAAACAGGATACTTTTTAGTTCTTCTTTCGTTTGCTGCGAATAAAAAAATGAGGAAATTAAAAAAAACAAGAAGGTCAGCTTTTGTGTCATGGCTTATTCGTAATCTGAAATACAATATTAATACTATCCTTCTACCATACCACTCAAACCACCTACGTATCACATACACAATATTACAAAAATACAATTAAACACCATTTAAATTACAGATTTAGCAATTACTTTTGCCCCGAAAATTATTCTATGCTTTTGCTATAAGACAGAAAATTGATCAAAATTTAAAACAATAACTCATTATAAAATCTAATCAGATAACCACTTAAAACTCTATTAATTATTATGAAAAATTTATTACCCTATGTATTTTTATTTGCCGCCATATTGGTAAGGGCACAAAATGACAACTGCTCAGGAGCAACATCCCTGACTGTAGGAACAAACTTTGCTTCAGCAGCTATTACAACCAACAATACAAGTGCTACAACAGATGGCAATCTTCCTTCTTGCAATCCTGATGCTGTTGAAAATGTCTGGTTCAAGGTAGTCGTTCCTGCAAGCGGAAACTTAACGCTGGAAATAAGGGAAACTGCAGGATCTTCATTTGATGATTCTGTACTTACGGTTTATAGCGGTTCTTGCGGTTCTTTAACAGAAATTGACTGTGATGATGACAGTGGCGAGGATTTTTTTTCTATGATTTCATTAACAGGCCAGACTCCAGGAAACACACTGTATGTAAGTGTATGGAAGTATGACTCCAACACAGATAACGGAGAATTTCAGATTTCAGCATATGACGACAGCCTATTATCAACTCATGAAGTTGTGAACAGCAAAAACAATATTACAGTATTTCCTAATCCATTCAATGATACCATTACCATTTCTGACATTTCAAAAGTGAAGTCGGTTTCGGTTCTGGATGCTTCAGGAAAATCTGTTAAAACCATTGAAAAACCCACATCTCAGATGTATTTGAATGATTTAAAATCAGGACTGTATTTCATTACTTTAAAAATGACGGACGGAACTGTAAAAACAATAAAAGCGATCAAAAAATAACACCTATTTATTCAGAATCAAAAATAGTTTTTAATAATTAGGAAATCGTGTACCTGCAGGTTGCGTGTTATTTCCCTGCAGGTACTTTTTAAAATTTTAAATTCAAAACAATTTATACTTTTTCACATTGACCACAAAGGTTATTTCATTGATGGAATAGCCTTTGTTTTTTTACAGATATCTTCAGTCTCTATTTCAATAATTTAGAAAACCATATATAGATGTCCATATCACTGGGAATATTCAGCTTTTTCCTTAGATTATACTTTTTGGTCTGCACCGTTCTCACGGAAGTAAACGTGTAATCTGCAATCTCTTTGGTAGAAAAATTCAAATAGATGTAAGCGCAGAATCTTATTTCCGATATTTTTAAAGGAAAAACTTTCAATAGCTCTTCTGAAAAACGGGGATAATATTCATTGAAACGGGTCAAAAACTCAGGATTGTTTTCTTTGGCAAGCTCTATCACTTCCTTAAAAATACTCTCCTGTACCGGTAATTGATGAGGTACATCAATTTTGTCCAGGTTTTTACTTTTATGCTTTCTATAGTAGTACAGGAAAAGGAAGATAAAGAGAAGGCACACAACAATACTCAATGACAGAATAAAAAAAAGCCCCTTTGTTTCCTTCTTTCTGTTGGTATTTTCTAATTCATTCTGTTTGTCCACATGATCATTCAATGTTTGATTTTGCCTGCTATTGGAAGACTCTATATCCAACAGCCAATTGGAATAATAGGCAATACTGTCTTTCTGCCCCGTGCTTTCATACAGATTCTTAAGCTCTGTTGCTGCCGACTTTTGATAGTTTTCGCTTTTATAATAGTTATTCGCGATATTTTTACAGATCCATAAATAATGCTGAGCTTCCGGAATTTTCTTGATGGATTTAAAATACCTGGCAGCAAAATAAGAGGTAATATACCGTATTCCTATTTCATCTATCTTTTTTTCATTCTGAATAGCTTCCTCAATATAGATTTTTGCAGAATCAGGCTTATTGAGTTCAAGATACATTCCCCCCAGATAAGGTGAGGTTTTATAACTGTTGCTTAACCTGTTCTTGTCTATCCGATAGCGGTTATCTTTGTTTTCTCTGTAAATTTTAGAATATTTGTAGGCTGTTTTGTAATGTTTTAATGCCAGTTCTTTTTTATTAGTTTCATTATAAATTCCGGCATACTGCCAATTGATCAGATAAATAAAATAAGCATTATTGGTTTCCATCACGTCATCATACATTTCGTCCAATTGTTTCAGAGAGGTGACTCTTTCTCCTAATTTCTGATACAATAAGGATCTTTGAAGATGGAGATAAAATATAACTTCAAAATCAGTATCTGAATTGATGAGACCCTCCTTTTCCACTTTATCAGTGTAATAAAAAGACTTCTTCATATCACTGTTCCGGTTGTAGATATTTGCAATTTTAAGATATCCTAACGCAACACAGTCATTATAATGTTTTTTTTGACAGACCTTAATAAGACTGTCAATTTTCTGCATCTCTTTTTGCCCTGCAGTAGAAAACTCTATATCAAATATCATATTTTTTAGTTCTCTTTCAGTCTGCTGTGCATAAAACAAAGAAGAAATCAGGAAAAACAAAAAAGATAATTTTTTTATCATAACTACATCATAATTAAAAATATACACATATCACAACTCATAATATCAAAAGCAAATGGGCTTTATTTCAATAATTTGGAGAACCAAACGTAGATGTCCATATCACCGGGAATATTCAGCTTTTTTCTTAGATTATACTTTTTCGTCTGCACTGTTCTCACTGAGGTAAATGTATAATCTGCAATCTCTTTGGTAGAAAAATTCAGATAGATATAAGCACAGAACCTTATTTCCGATATTTTTAAAAGAGAAACTTTTAACAGCTCTTCTGAAAAACGCGGACTGTATTCAAGGAAACGGGTCATAAACTCAGGATTGTTTTCTTTGGCAAGCTGTATCACTTCCTTAAAAATACTCTCCTGTACCGGTAATTGATGAGGTATATCAATTTTGTCCAGGTTTTTACTTTTGTGCTTTCTATAATAATACAGGAAAAGGAAGATAAAGAGAATACATGCCGCAATGCTTACTGATAAAATGAAAAAAAGCCCATTTGTTTCCTTTTTTCTGTTGATATTTTCTAATTCATCCTGTTTATCTACATTATCATTCAGCGTTTGATTTTGTTCACGGTTTACAGCCTCTATTTCCACCAGCCAGTTAGAATAGTAACCAATACTATCTTTTTGGCCAATACTCTCATATAAAGCATTAAGCTCATCTCCCACCGCAATTTGATAGTTCTCGCTTTTATAGTAATTTTTCGCAATATTTTTGGAGATCCACAAATAGTGTTGGGCTTGTTCAACATTTTTAACTATTCTGAAGTATCTTCCCGCAAACAGAGAAGTAACATACTTCAAACCAATATCATCCACCTTTTTTTCGTTCTGAATGGCTTCTTCAATATAAATCTTGGCAGAATCCAATTTATCAAGGTCAATATATGCACCTGCAAGATAAGCAGAGGTTTTATAACTGTTGCACAATCTGTTTTTATCTATCCGGTAGTGGTTACCTTTATTGTCTCTGTAGATTTTTGAAAATTTATAGGCAATTTTACTATACTTTAATGAGAGCTCTTTATTAGTTTCAACAAATTTATCAGCATATTGCCTGTTGACCAGATAAATAAAATAAGCGTTACCTGTTTTCATTGCTTCATCATAGATTTCATCCAATTGCTTATAAGCAGTAACTCTTTCACCTAATTTCTGGTACAAAAAAGATTTTTGCATATGGAGATAAAAAATGACTTCAAAGTCGGTATCTGAATTGATGAGATTGTCTTTTTCTACTTTATTGATATAATGAAAAGATTTCTTTGTATCATTCATTTTATCATAGATATTCGCAATCTTAAGATATCCTAAGGCGACACAATCATTGTACGAGTCTTTATTGCAAACCTTAATAAGACTGTCAATCTTTTCTATTTCTTTGGGGCCGGCAGTAGAATAGTCTATATCAAACAATACATTCTTTAGCTCTTCTTCTGTATGCTGTGAATAGAAAAAGGAAGAAATTAAAAGGAATAAAATAGTTAGTTTTTTCATCATAATATTTTCAAAATAAAAATGCAATATTAACACTACACTATTACCACATGATCTAAAATACATACGTATTACATACACAATATAGGAAAATCGCAAAACAACATTGTTTGTAATACAAAATTAGCAATTACTTTTGAAAACCGGAATATTATATTTCATTCATCAAAATACTCTTGTTAAATACCTAATTTTTTAAAATGAGAAAAACTCTATTATCATTATTTTTGATATCAGGCTTCTGTCTTTCCAATGCCCAAAAGTGGGAACCTGCTTCACAGAAAGTATCTGAAATCCGAAGAGAGGTAAAAATTCAATATGCTTACAAAACTGATATTACTACTTTAATTCAGTTATTAAAAAACGCAGAGGAAACAGGCGCTAATGCAAAAGCAGTAACGATTCAATTACCTACAGCAGAAGGAACCGTAGAAAAGTTTGCGGTATACAGCAATCCGGTAATGGAAAAATCATTGGCTGAAAAATACGGATTAGGATCTTATGTAGGCGTTGGGATTGATGATCCTGCCAAATATGTAAGATTCAGCACATCTCCTACAGAAATACAGTCTATGGTTATCAAGGACGGTAAATTCCAATTTATAGAACCTGTTACCGCAGATAAAAAGACCTATGGCGTGTTTTATAAAACGCAGAGAACAGATTCTGAACAAGGGTTTACCTGCATGGAAGGTAAAAAAGAACAGGACTTTCACTCTCTAAGAGAAGCAGGAAAAAACAAACTTGCAGGAATCAATATTACAGGAAGACCTGCTGCATCCATGTACAGGACTTACAGACTGGCTTTATCTGTGACAGGTGAATATACAGCCCTTTTTGGAGGCGTTGCAGGAGCTCTTGCCCAGATGAATAATACCATGACTCGTGTAAACGGTGTTTTTGAGAAAGAATTTGCCATTCACCTGAATATACAGAATCTTCCCAATATTATCTATGCCAATCCCGCTAATGATCCTTATACGAATGACTTAAATGGTCAACTGCAACAGACCTTAACTGCTCAGGTAGGCAATGCCAATTATGATATCGGGCATGTATTTAATGCAGCTGGAGGAAACGGAAATGCTGGATGTATTGGCTGTATATGTACTGATCCAACAGTTGCAAAGCCACTAGGTAAAGGTTCAGCCTTTACTCAAAACCAGAATCCGATGGGAGACACATTTGATATTGATTATGTAGCTCATGAAATGGGGCACCAGCTTGGAGGAAACCATACCTATTCTACGGTTACTGAGAGTTCAGGTGTTAATGTGGAGCCAGGAGGAGGAACAACTATTATGGCATATGCCGGGATTACAGCCAATAATGTTCAGATGAACAGTGATGCTTATTTTCATTATTCATCCATCAACCAGATTCTTACCAACCTTGAAGGTAAAGTTGGGTGCGGAGTGGCTCAAAACATCGCCAACAATAATGCACCTGCCATTACACCACTTATTTCTTATAATATTCCTAAAGGGACAGCGTATTATCTGGATGCTAACGCTGTAGATGCCAATGGAGATCAGTTTACCTATAACTGGGAACAGTATGACAGCGTAGGGTCTACAAGCTCAATATCAGGAGACAGCGGCTGGGGCTTTAATCCTGAAGGATCTCTCACCCGTTCTTATCCTGCTGTTGCTTCCGGAAGAAGATATTTCCCAAGTCTCCCTATTGTGATGAGTGGGAAACTGACTAATAAAGACACGTGGGAAACGGTTTCCTATATTCCGAGAGTTTTACATTATGCTGTATCTGTACGTGATAACAACCCGAACAGACCGCTGACTATTTCTGCTGAAAATACAGTAACTGTTGGAAATGACGGGCCTTTCAAATTTAAAGGATTAACCGCTTCTTCTACTCTGTATAACAATGCAACCAATACTATTTCCTGGGATGTTGCCAACACAAACCTCGCTCCATACAACACAGCCAATGTAAAAATTGAATATACAACTGATTTAAATAATGGATCAGCATGGACAGAACTGGTAGCTTCAACTCCTAATGACGGTAGTTTTGAAATACAGATGCCCGCGGTGCTGCAGGGAAATATTAAGCTGAGAATTTCAGCGGTAGGAAATATATTTTATGCTGTTTCCCCTACAGTGAGTGTAGGAAATGCTCCCGCTTCTTTAAACAATCCTCCAACAGGTCTTGCTGCCTTTGAGAATGATATATTAAAAACCTCAGCAACCGTTTCATGGAACCATGTACCGGGAGCGACCTATTCTGTGAACTACAGAAAAGTGGGAACCGCAAACTGGTCTAATGCTGCCAGTCAGGTTAGTTCTGTACTATTAAATAATCTTGAAGATGAAACCTCTTATGAAGTTCGTGTTGCATCTGTGATCAATAATGTTCCCGGAGGGTTTTCACCAGTTTATAATTTTAAAACAAAAGGATTACGCACCGGGTATGATTACTGCCTGATGACTACAGGAGGAAACACAACAAATATGGACCTTTTCAGTGGTATATTAAGGGTAACTCTGGCCAATGTGGATTTAGCGGGCAACGGAACTACCGTTCAGCATGCTTATAAAGATTATTCTGAAGATCCTGCAAAACTGATCCAGCTTACCCAGGGCGCTCAGTATAATCTGAATTATATCGTATACGCTAACCGTGATGGTGCCGATTATCCGGATTGGATGGATTGGGTACAGGTGTGGATTGATTACAACAGAAACGGAGTATTTGAAGATTCAGAAAGAATAGGTATTGATGGAGCTATTCCTAATGCCAATGCAAGACATCAGGGCAGCTTTGCATTTGCTGTTCCGGCTGATGCTTATAATGGTGACAAAACATTAAGAATGAGAGTCGCCAGCGGATTTTTCAATGCTTCAGATGATTCATGTACAAGCCCATCTGTAAATGTAAACGGAGGCGGTGTTTTGTCTCGTGGTTCAGTATGGGATTTTTCTGTAAAGATCAGCGCTGCTCTTGGGGTAAAAGAATCAACTCAATCATCATCTGATATTGAAATTTATCCTAATCCTGCAGATACATTTGTAGAAGTGAAAAACCTGAAAGGCAAAGCGGATTACAAAATCTACAGTGCAGACGGAAGACTTGTTCAGGGAGGAAAACTGGACGGGCAGAGAATCAACGTTGCTTCACTGATCAAAGGAATGTATGTCATCACCATAACGGATGATAAGACGACTTATAATACAAAACTAATCAAGAAATAGTTGTAATAATTAGTGTACCGTGTACCTGCGGAAGATTATTACTGCCTGCAGGTACTTTTTTAATCGATTATTAAAATACAATCAACAAGTAATTCATATTATATAAAAAAGATAAGAACAATATCATAAAACACAATTTTTAATCATTTTTAGTAGTGTATCTGCAGTATAAGTGATTTACTGCAGGTACCTTTTACAAGAATTACCGTTCAAAAAAGATAAAATGTATATCAATCTATATTTTAAAAAAAACATTTTTTAATCGTCGTTTGTATTGCGTACCTGCAAGATAAGTGGTTTTCTGCAGGTACCTTTTTTTTAATTTCAATCCAAAAAAAATAATATATGATAAAAAAACTACTCTTTTTACTATGTATCGGATTTTCAGTCTTATCATACTCCCAATCCGATGAGGTTCTGTTTATAGGAAACAGTATCACGTACTTTAATGACATGCCTGAAATATTTAAAAATATAGCAGCTTCAAAAGGAAAAAATGTTTCTATAACAACGCATACTCCGGGGGGAACCGGTTTTGTAAATCACGTAGATGATGCGTCACTGTATCAGAAAATAAGATCTAAGAATTATAAGTATGTTATCCTACAGCCTGGAAGTGCTGAATCCCCAGGTTATTCTTTTCCTGTAGCCGTTACCGCTGAACGTGGCCGCAAGATCAGGGATTCTATCCGAAAGTACAGCCCGTGTTCTAAAATATTTCTCTATGAAATTCCCTATGGAGTCCCTTCTGCCAATGAATACAACACCTATTTTACCATTCAGCAAAAAATAAAGGATTCCATTACTAAGATGTCTAATCTAATGCAGGTGGAAATGGTTCCTGCCGGTGAATCTGCAAGGAATTATTACAATACTACTCAGGATCTTGCTCTTCACGGATCATACAATGATATTCATCCGGGACCGAAAGGAAGTTATCTTGTGGCAGCTTCCATGTATTCAGCAATTTTCCAGGATCATGTCTTTCCATCTACTTTTTATAACGGATTACCACAGAACACTGCCGAAAGTTTTCAGAATATTGCAGATCAGGTTTTTTTCAATAATCCTGCACAATGGAACAGTAATGCGTTCCACCTTCATGCAGATTTTACAGCAGGAATTAATGGAACAACGGTGAATTTCACCAATCATTCTACCAATCAGACCTCAGTATTGTGGAATTTTGGAGACGGCACTACTGATTCATCTTTGAATCCGGCTCACCAATATACTTCCCCGGGAAATTATACGGTTACACTTACGGCCAACAAAAACTCCTGTTCAGAAACCTTTACTAAAATAATTACTATTGGTTCACTCGGAGCAATGAATCCTAACGTAAAGCCTGAACTTACGTTTTATCCGAATCCTGTTACAGATTTTTGTTATATCAGCAGTAAAGAAAAAATGAAAGACATCATTATTTATGATATGGCACAAAGAAAAATTGCCGATTGGAAGAATCTTCATGTGAATGATACAAAAATAGATTTTTCAGCGTATAGCAAAGGAACTTACATCATGAGTATTCTTTATGAAAATGACCATAGGGAAACCCTTAAGATTATAGTTAAATAATCAGGCTGCCAAAAAATTCGGTTATAGCTAAATTCAAAAAAACTGCAATCATTAATCTACAAAATCAGCGATATAAAACTACACTTATCGGGGTTTATAAGAAAATAGATGACTTAAGTTTGCAATGCACTTCAAGATAAATTAATATTTACAAAATAAATGAACTTAATATTTTTTGACATCATGAAAAAAACTATTTCAGTAATTATCCTCGGAATTTTAGTATCATGTAATCCTTCAACTCAGAATAAAAATTCAAAAGTACACACAGATACCTCTGAAGACCAAAATTCTTTGAAAACTAAACTTGCAGGAAAATGGTTACAGCCTATTCCAGGCCAGGAAAATGAGAAACAAGGTTTTGAACTTAAAGAGAATGGTGTTGCATCTTCATTAAATATCCATACTTTATTATATGATCAATGGAAGGTTTCTCATGATACACTTTTTGTATGGTATCATACTGAAGGTATACGCCAGGTTTCGAACGACATTGATACATTACTGATTAAAAAGCTTACCGATGATCAGCTCACCGTATCTTATGCAAGAAACCCCAGCTTTGAACTCATTTACAATAAAGGAAAATAAATATTCCATTAAGATGATGGTTAAATAATTGAATAACTAAAAAAAAGAGAACTCAAATGAGTTCTCTTTTTCTATATAAGCAACAGTTCATTGAACATCATTGCATTGATGATGACAAAAGATTAACCTGCAACAACTTCTTCTGCATACACAACACCTTCATAACAAGCGTTGTAAATAGCTTTCAATTCTTCTAAAACAGGAACTCTCGGGTTAAAACCTGTACAAGGGTCTGCCAGAGCATTGGCTGTAATATAGTCAAGGTTTTTATCCCAATCTTCTCTTGAAATTCCGAAATCTTTGATCGCTGACTGATTGTTGACTTCGGAACGTAATGTCTCAATAGCCTGAGCCAGTTCTTCAGTAGTTTCTTTCCCAATTACTCTTGCAAGATCAGGATAACGTTCTGTAGCCAGCGCATTATAACGGATCACATTCGGAAGAAAAATAGCGTTTGAAGCTCCATGAGGAATTCCATACAAGGCTCCTACCTGGTGAGACAGAGAGTGTACAATTCCCAGCCATGCATTGTTGAAAGCTAAACCAGCCATAAACGATGCATCATGCATATTCTGACGGGCCTGAATATTCCCCGGATTTTCTACTGCCTCTTTAAGGTTATCAAAAACAATCTCCAAACCACCTTTAGACAAAGCATCTGCAATGTTATTGTCAATATTTGAAACATAAGCTTCCACACAGTGTGTTAAAGCATCAAGTCCTGTATTGGACGTCACATGAGCTGGCATTGAAGCGCAGATTTCTCCATCAATAATCGCGATATCCGGTGTCAATTCGTAAGAAACAACAGGGTATTTCACTCCTTTTTCTCTGTCGGTAATTACCGCAAGACCCGTAGTTTCAGTTCCAGTTCCGCTTGTAGAAGGAATAGCGATAAACTTAGCTTTATTTCTCAGAACCGGAACTGTGAAAGGTTTAATCAAAGCATCAAATTCAACCTCAGGATATTCGTAAAATACCCACATGATTTTTGCAGCATCAATTGCCGAACATCCTCCTAAACCGATAATCCAGTCAGGCTGAAATGTATTCATTACCTCTGCACCTTTCAGACAGGTAGCTGATGAAGGATCTTCTTCTACTCCTTCAAAAATCTGTGTTTCGATTCCTGCTTCATTAAGATACGCTACCGCTTTGTCAAGAGTTCCACTTTTTCTCATGGAACTTCCACCTGTTACAATAACGGCTTTTTTACCCTGAATATTTTTTAATTCGTCAAGACTTCCTGCACCATGGAAGACTTCGCCTGCAATAAATAATTTGCTCATTTTTCTTATCTGATTTTAATAAGACAAAATTAGACAAGCCTTCACAAGCCCTGTTATACAAACGGGACTATGCGTTATACATTTGCGCCAATTCCTGCTGAAGTTCGGTGGGAGTTTCTTTGAGTTTTGCTTTTACAAATTTATTGAGGGCAGAAGGAGAATTAAAACCAAGATCGAAAGCAATTTCTTTATGAGAAAGATCGGAAAACATCAACTGTCGTTTAATTTCCGTTAAAATACGGTTGTGTATTGCCTGGATGGCAGTCTCTCCGCAATGTTTCTTCGTAATGGAGTTTAATTTTTTGGTTGTAATGGCCATTTCTTCTGCATAGTACTGAACGGTTCTGTATTGTTTGTAATGTTCATTCAACAGTTTTTTAAATCTTACATAGATAGGTTGATCCGCCGTTTTTTCATGCAAAACCGGATGTAAGCCGTGAATGGACTCGATAAGCCCAAGAAGAATAATTTTGATGTAAAATCTGGCCTGTTCTTTCTTTATAAGGGTTGGATGTTCATAAATTTCTTTAATGATTGAAATGTTGCGTAAGCTTTGTTCAAAATCCTCACGGGAAAGTATTGTGCAGTTGAGCTGTTTAGAAAGATTGACATTATAGGTACTCAGTTCATTCTTCAGAATATCGGAACAAAACAGTATTTCCTCAAACAGAATAATATTCCCGATCAGATCTTCACTTGACTCTGCAACACAATGTACCTGCTCCGGAAATATCACAGAGATTTTTCCTGCTTTTATCCAATGAACTTTATCTTCAATATAAACCTGAAGTTTTCCCTGTTCTACAATGAAAATGCAAAAGTGGTCTTTTTTGTGCGGTTTTGCATAGTGATCCAAATGATCTTTATTCAAATCAAAAACCCGGAAAGACAGATTTTTATCTTCCTGTTTCTGAATATTTTTTTTGATCTCCAGTTTCTTCATAATTCCTTTTACCAAGGCAAATTTAAGATTAAAAAAGGGATATAAACCATTATCTGCAATGATATCTTTCTGAATAAAGGGTTTCTTAAAACCGAGGCAGACTAATTGCGTATTAAACCAAAAACAGTTTTTTCCATTTTGAAATTGTATTCCGGCTCAATTTAAAATATCTTGCTAATTCAGAGTTATTTAAGCTGTTATTTTTCTGATATTCCAGAATTTCAAGAATCGCCGATTTGTCATAAGAACGATGTCTTTGATTGGCAAATTCGGTCTTTTTATCAGCTTTAGGAAAAATAATATCATTGATAGCAATAACATCTTTCACTGAAAATGTTGCTTTAGACAATATGGATGTACATTGTGCTTTTTTTGTGGGATGCTTCAGTCTTAAGATATCTTCGTAGATTCTTTTATAATCCGGGGATTCTGTTTTTTGCATAGATTCTTTATTTTAATCACATATCCCCGAAAAGGGGGCCGGAGTGTGACTGATCTCCGGCCAATAATAACTAAACTCTCAGCCACAAAGAATAAGTTTATCTTTTAAAAATACCATTACGGCAATTTTTCAATTATCCTATTTTTCTTTGAATACAAATTTGATTAATCCTCATTATTTTTCAAAAAAAACACCTATCACATAGGTATTACAAGGCAATCTGCAATACAGCTCCGGCGTTATCAGATTTTATTATTAATATTTTTCATCCACAGATAAATATCTTCATCCGATGGAATCCCCAATCTCTTACGCAAGCGGTTTTTTCTGGTCTGTACAGATTGAGGCTGAACAAATGTATATGCTGCAATGTCTTTGGTAGAGAAATTAAGAAATAACAGAGCGCAAAATTTCAATTCTGTACTCTGCAGCTGAGGTTCTATTTTCATTAAGCTTGGAAAGAAATCAGGATATACTTCCTGAAACCGGGTAAGAAATTCCGGATCATTATTTTTAGCCAACAGAATGACTTCTTCAAAGGCAAAATTCAATTTTTGATTCAATTCCTGAGTTTCCTTTTCTTTTATATTTAAGACTCTATCTTTATTTTTTATTCTGATATGCACAAAAAAGATGATAATAACAGCACTTACAACTCCTATAAGCATAATGTATAATAAAAGATGGGTTTTATCTTCCAAAGGTTTCTGCTTTTCTTCTACAAGAAGACCTACAGTATCTTCCAGATTCTCCTCATCTATCTTTTTTAAACTATCACTAAGACTATTATATTTAAGTTCATACCTATTTCCTTTATCAATCTCACCGGTTTTTTCGTATGATATGGCTATTAAACGGTATAATTCTGATAATTTTTTAAAATTCTTTGCCTTTGCAGCGAGCTTTATGGCTTTCTCATAATTTACAATTGCTGAATCATATTGCTTTCTCACATCATGAATCTGTCCCCAAAGCTTAAATGTTGCAAAATCATTATTCCCCCACTTTATAGGTACAGATTGAGCTGATCTAATATAAATCTCTGCAGAATCAATTTTGTTTTCATTGAGCTTTACTTCAGCTAAAAGTAACATTGCTGCTTTTAAACTTGTATTCATACCAGCATCTATTTTTTTTGGTTTTTTCAATTCATCAATAATTTCTTTTCCATAATAAGCAGCAGAGTCATATTGCTTTTTCTCAAAATAATTCTTGCCTATCTGGACAAGGATCATTCCTTTTATGGCACATCTGGTAGAATCATTTTTTAAACCATTTGCCATCACCAGGTTTTTCTTTAATTTTTTCAGGGCTTCGTCATACATTTTAATGCCTCTGTAATTAATACTGTATAATATATTCATGGAAATTTCCTGATCTTCAGCATCCGAATTTTTAAATTCGGGTTCCATCATCTTTAAGAAGTAATTGCTCTTATTATACTTGTATTGCATAGAAAAAGCAAGAGCTAAATTATAATATGCAGACAATTTACCTTCTGCATAATTAATATGCTTAGCATCATCCAGTATCGAAAGATTCAAGGTGACCATTTCATCAGTCTGCCCATCAATAAGAAGAGCATTAGATTTCTCCAGCCTTTTATCAATAGTTGTTGTGGTAATTTTAGACTGTGCAAACAGTACTAATGGGAAAAACAAAAAGATAAATTTCATCATGTAGTAAGTATGTGTAAATAATTTATACATAAAACAAATATAACAGTAAAAAAAAACCAAATTGAAAATAAATAAATGATTTGAGTATTAAAAAACCATCAATAATAAAAAATTCAATATCCAATCAATAATTTCAAGAGAGATTACTGCCTATTTTAAGAACAATGATAAAATATTTAAAGAAAAAAGAAACCGATATGGGCATGACATAGGTATGACACAGATATGACATGAAGAATTATTGACATATTGCAATTGCTATCCAAAAATAGAATCTCATTATTATCCAGAATATTTTTTTTGTTTATTACAGAAATCAACTTCCACAAACGGCTATTTAATAACAACAAAAGTAAGTTTCAACTGTATCGATCAAACTCAGCATACATTATAAAATACAGGTATTACTCTAAGATTGACTCTATCATTCCTATTCAAGAAATAACAATTAATCATACGAAATAAATATCACAAAAGTGAGAATATTTTAAAATAATACACTTTTTAGTTAATAAAAACAAAACAATGATTATCAACAAGTTAAATCCATGTCATAGCTATGTCATAGGTGAAATTTTGCATAGTATAAAGTTCAGAAAGTAATATTGCAGAAACAAAATGTATCCAATTGATTTACAGCACATACAACTACATATCTGTAAATCTCAGGTAAAAAAATAAAAAATCTTTACATCTATGAAAAAATTATTATTACCCACTGTTCTACTAGCCTCATTGAACGTATATTCACAGGTTGGGATGAATACTTCAACCCCTAGTGCTACACTTGATATAGTTAGCAAAGGAACCACTAGTGCTACAAAAGCCCTGGAGATTAATGACAGTACGAACAAAGAGCTGCTTAGTGTATCTGATGATGGATCTGTACGTCTGGAAAACTATAAAAACTTCAGCTTATTGGGAACTGATGCTAACGGCAACCTCAAAGATGGCACAACAATAAGTATACCTTCTATCGTAGGAATTGCCACAGGAATTGCTTCAACCGCTGATCTTTCTGCCAATACAGAAGCTAAGTACACTTTTACTACTAACAAGATCAATTCTGCAAACTTATCATACAGCGCAGGGAACTTTACAGTACTGAAAGCTGGATATTATGGTATTTCACTTTACACAAAAAAAGATGTCAGTATGAATTCTCCTACAACTGGAGGAACAGTGCAGACCTTCATAAAAAAAACGGTTTCAGGTACTACAACTGAACTCTCAGTCAATCAAAATGGCTTAACTGATAATGTTTCTATTGAAGCAAATACAATAGGAGTAACTGCCTATTTTAATGTTGGTGAAATAATAAGTTGCAGAGGTAACTACACAAGACCTCATAGGTTAACTACAGCCTCATTAAGTATTGTATATTATGGTACCTGATGAATTCCCTTCCGGCTTATAAAATATTGATTTTCAAACTATAAAAACCACTTTTACGCCATCACAAAAGTGGTTTTTATACAAATCCGTTTACTATGCTTTTTAAAGACATTCATATTGGTGAATTGATACAAAAACGGGTGGAGGAAACGGGTTTCTCTACAGACAGGCTCCTGAACTTTATGCAATGCAGTCATAAGGAACTTGCAGAAATGTACAAAAGCAAATCTCTGGATACAGAGGTTCTTCTTAAGTGGAGCAAACTTTTAACGTATGATTTTTTCAGGATCTATTCTCAGCATCTTTTACTCTATGCACCTCCTTTATCTACTGATTATTATCAAAAAGTAAAACGGGAAAAAACAAAGCTTCCGGAGTTCAGGAAAAATATTTATACCGTTGAAATGATTGATTTTATCTTAAATCTTTTAAAAACGAATGAAAAAACAAAACAACAGATAATAGAAGATTACAGAATCCCAAAAACCACTTTATACAAATGGATCAAAAAATACTAGAACTTTCATAAATCAAAATTTTAAGTTGCTGCATACATTATAATATCCCTCTATTGAATGTGTGTTATCCTTTTTACTTTTTTATAAACGTACGATTCTATAACACAAATGGAAAATGTATCTGTACTGGTACAAAGGTTGTCAAATTGATCAAAAAAAGAAATAAGGATTTCCCGTGTATATAATAAAGAATAGTGATTAAGTTTTATGGATATAGTTTAGTATTACATTTCTATTTTATCCCCAACCTTTTTTTAAGAATTTACTCATTTAAATTCTCAAGTGAAATTTATTTTTGGTTGGGGAATTTCTTTAAAAATAAAAAGCCTCTAAACAGAGGCTTTTTATGATGATAAACTTATGGTTTATCTACTTTTTATTATTAATCCAGTTGATCAGCCAATGGGAAATCTACAGGTATTTTCGTTACGGCAAATGCATAGTTTGTAAATGTTCTTAGAATGACCAAACCTATCAATTCCATCACCGCCGAATTGTCAAATCCTGCGGCTAAAAAATTCTCTATCTTATCCTGAGCTGCTTCTCCTTTTTGTTCTGAAACTGATTTTGCCAGTTCAAGAATCGCATTTAATCTCGGATCATCAACAGACCCTTTTCTGAAGCTCAGAATATCTTCTTTTGAAATTCCTTTCATTCCTGCAATCATGGTATGGGCAGCCAGACAGTAATCACAATGGTTGGCTTCAGACACCACCAGATTGATAGCCTCTTTCTCTTTTGCTGTAAATATTCCTTTGTTCAGTTCTTCTTCCAGTCCTAACAATCCTTTCAATGCATGTGATGAATAGCCGATGGTTGCATAAAGATTAGGGACTTTACCCATTGTTTTTTTTATCTGATCAAAAATTACCTGTGAATCCTGACCTACTTCTTCTCTCGATGGAACGTTAATAATGTTCATAGTATGATGATTTAATGTTAATGGATAGGTTGTTATATACCCTCCTTTTAATTATTTTACTACTGCAAAGTTATTCTGTGAGAGACCGTCAAAACATGCACAGAAAGGGATATTACATGGACAAATTGATCATTGTGCATTCTTTCCGGATAGATCCACACTGTACGATCCCGGACCGGTAAAAAACAAGAGCATAGAACTGCTGAAAAATAAAAGTGCTATTTCACCTCTGTAAGTCGTTACATCACAATGCTGAACTAATATAAAAGCAGCGAAAGTGTTTAATGCTATGACAGAAGAAGCTATTTTGGTTTTGAAACCAAACAACAGCAATACTGCACAAAAAACATCAGAAAAGGTTGCAAACAGAAGTCCCGGCAGTTTTCCGATGTGCAGAGGGTCAGCAATTTTCGTAAGCATTTCAGAAAAGTGAAACAGTTTTTCGTGTCCGTGATTACTATAAAGAATGAGGCTGATCATAACCCTGAAGAATAATAAACCTCGGTCTCTGTTAAAAAAATTCATCATTTTTCCCATAATTCATTCAGTAAAAACAGAAACTTCCCCTACGGTTATTGAAAGTTTCTGTTTATCATTAAGTTTTAATACTCTGCCTGCCCGATTTCAAGCTTATTTATTTTTCCTTCTTTGTTAAAATGAAATTTAAAATACGCTTTAAAATCACCATACTCATCACTATGAAAAGCTCCATAAACGGAATTCCCATTATCCTCTACTTTATCTATACTCACAAAATTCTCAATAGTAATAGCATGGGTAGAAAATTCTTTAAAATTTCGGGGATTGCTGTCATCCAAAAGGATAGCATCTTTGGCAAAAAGAGAAATCCATTTTTCTATATCACTCGCCTGAAAGGCTTCAACAGCCTGTTTTACTGTAGTATTCTTTATTTTTGAAGTATCCATATTCTTTATTTTTTTATGTTGATGCCCGCTTTGCTGTCCACATGCATTCAGACTGCAGATCATCACCAGTACAATACTGAATAATTTTATAGTTTTCATTCTTCTGTTTTATTGATTAGCTCCCCCGTTCACCAGTAAATGCTGTCCATTCACAAATGAAGAAAGATCACTTGCAAAAAATTCTGCAATATTGGCGACATCTTCCACTTCTGCCAGCCTTCCCATCGGACAGCTTTCAATCAATGATTTTCTCAACTCAGGATAACTTCCTTCTTCTGCAAAAATTCCTGAATGGTCTACAGCAAAAGGAATAATGGTATTCACTGTTACTCCACGGTGTCCTATCTCTTTTGAAAGTACATCCACAAGATATCTGGGTGTTGTTTTACTTCCACCATATACTGCCATTCCCTGAACAGGAAAAGCTGTAGTGGATGATGCCACGTAAATAATCCTCCCGTTGTCCTCTATATTCAGTGCGGCTTGCTGCATGGTGAAATAAGCGCCTTTTGTGTTGATTGAAAACAATCTGTCAAACTGTTCTTCCGTAAATGCCGTTACGGGAGTTTCCACCATTTCAATACCTGCATTGGCAACCACGATGTCTATTTTCCCGAACGCTTTTCTGGCTTCATCAAAAAGATATTTAATCTCAGCCACTTTGCTTACATCTGCCTTTACAGAAATCACATTGCTTCCCATTGCTTTGATCGTGCTTTCCACCTCATCAGCAGAAGCTTTATCCCGTGAATAGTTTAATACGATATCAGCGCCCAAAGCAGCATAACGTTCGGCAATAGCTTTTCCTAAACCTCTTCCTGAGCCAGTAATAATGGCTACTTTATTTTGTAGTGAATTCATTGTTTTTGATTTTTTTAATTTGAATAATGATTGTGTTTAAAATAAATTTTATTGAGCGGATGATCCCGTCACCTGTTTTTCATGGATTATTTCGATAACCTTGTTATTCAGCCAGGCAAAGAAAAATCCTGCTGTGATGGGTATCAGTAATTTTAATATCGGGAGCGGTTCCAACGGTGGGTGAACTCCGAACAAAATAATTAATCCTAAAAACCATGCAGGTATATTATTCAGCTTTTGAGTTCCTGCGAAATACGCTAATGATCCTATGTAAAAGAATACAGACACCGGAAATCCAAATCCCCCGATAAATTGTTCTAAAAATCCGGCTGTCAACTGGATCAATACCGCCATTCCCATTCCCAGAATAATCTGTAGGAAGGCCCAAAGAGAGCTTTGCCACTTTTTACCGAAAATGTAGAAACTCACCCAGGCTATGAACATCACCCACGTTGGCCACTGCTGTGAAAAAGAAACGGTAACTGCAATGGCCCCAAAAAGGCCGAATGCTGCTGCAATTGGTAAGGTTTTCATAATATATGATATAAATGATTATTATGCCATAGCACCATTTACCCCAATAGTTTGTCCACTGATCCATTTCGCGTCATCTCCTGCAAGGAAAACCACGATTTTAGCAATATCAGAAGGTTCTCCCAAGCGGTTAAACGCATTTAAAGAAGCCAGCCTGTCTATCACTTCCTGTGATTTACCCGTCGTAAAAAGTTCTGTATTGGTAGGTCCCGGAAGAATTGCATTTACATTGATTCCTCTGCTGCCAACTTCTTTTGCAAATACACGGGTCAATTGTTCTACAGCCGCTTTGGTTGCGACATAAGTACCATAAGAAGGCATCATCAGTCTTGTAGTGGTAGAAGAAAAATTAATGATACTTCCATTGTCAGCCAGCCTGGTAGCGGCTTCTCTTAAGGTGTTGAATGTCCCTTTTACATTAATGTCGAACTGGCGTGCAAAGTCCTCATCAGTCGTGTCTTTGATCAGTTTGGTAATCATGATACCGGCATTGTTGACAAGAACATCAATTTTCCCATAATGACTGACAGCCTGATCAAACATTTGTTTTACAGCTTCAGGACTGCTTACATCTGCCTGTATGGCAATAGCTTCACCTCCATTCGCTTGTATTAAAGTTACGACATGTTCTGCAGCCTCTTTTCCGCCTGCATAGTTGACGATAATTTTTGCTCCCGCTGAAGCAAGCTGTTGAGCGATTTCAGCTCCGATTCCTCTTGACGCTCCGGTCACCAGGATCACTTTGTTGTTTAATGTACTCATATTACTTTGTTTTTATCAATGTTAATTTGATAGGACAAAGTTGGTACATTACACCTCCAAAGAGCGTACAAGAATTATAGCAGATGTTGCAAATATCTAAGATCGGTTTCCAAAATACTGTTTTCGGTATTCTGCAGGGCTTATTGATGTATGTTTTTTGAAATAATTGCTGAAATGAGGGGTTTCAAGAAAGCCTAAACGGGCGGCAATCTCTTTAACCGTGAGTTTTTCATTCTGCAGCATTACTTTAGCTTCAGTTGTCGTTTTATCAGCAATCCATGAACTGATAGTTTTCCCTGTTTTGCTGCTGACAACACTTGACAGGTAATTGACATGCAGAGCCTGCAGATCAGCATAATCCTGAACTCTTAACTGAGAATTTGTCTTTCCGTTGATCAGATCTCTGAAATGCCGTTCTACATTCAGTTTGAAAGTTTTAACGATCTGTGAACTGCGATTCCCTTCATAAATAGGGTCATAATCCTGAAAAAAGTATTCTTTGATCTTTAACAGCAATGCAATCACAAGAGCTCCGATAATCTTATTTTTATATAAAGAATGCCCTTTATATTCTTTGTGTATCAATGTAAATAACTCTTCTATCTGGCCGAATTGCTCTTGTGTCAAAACACGCGGAGCAATAACTTCTGACAAAAGAAAAGAGAAATCCCGATAGACATCCTCATGTACATATTCTTTCAAAAATCCTTCTCCAAAAGTGATAAGGCAGGTATGTTTCAGCTTTTCCCATTCAAAAATCCTGTAATTTCCGGGGTTGGTAAAGTATACGGTATCTGAGGTTACTTCAAACCGCTGATCATCTATTGTATAGTGTCCGAATGCACTTTTTATAAACAAAAAACTGAAATAATTCGGGCGGAAAGGTTCTGATCGAAAGGGTAAATCTTTGAATGTCTCTTCTAAATAATGAATGGTAAAGCCCGACTCCTCTTCCAGATAATCAACCGGAAGATCCAGCTGCTGATAGAGCTCACGGAGTGTCCGGACATTCAGTTTATCGTTGGCCATTACATTAATTTTAGGTAAATTTAAAAATTTAATGGATGCCTTCTACATGAAATATCCTTTGTTGTAAAAAATGTCTTAAAATAAAAAGGAGAAATACAATCTTATTTCAACTGTATTTCTCCTTTACTAATGATTGTAAGCTTTTAAGCTGTTTTAAGGATTAATTAAAATCCATACGCTTTCATCCATTTTTGTTTAATCTCTACAGTGGCTTGATTATATTCATTGTCAACCCCTTTTGAAAGAGGATCCAACGGGGTACGAAGTGGTCTTTTCCCTTTTTCTGTATTCACCAGCAAAAGAGCTCCATCTGCAATAACCTGTGGATCAGGAGCTGATTCTGTAAAGAGTTTTCCAAATATTCCCTGAATTTTCTGACTTATCTCTGCAACAGCAGAACCATAGGATTCCTGAATACCTTCACGATCTCCATTCACATGTGCCTTGTGTATAATTTCCGTCATGAATCCGCCGGGCTCCAGCAATACAGATTCTATTCCCTGTCCTGCAAGCTCTTCATAAGAACCTTCTACCAGGCCTTCCAATGCAAATTTAGTAGCATTATATGCAGATTGTAAAGGCAGTGATATTCTTCCTACCTGGCTTGATATCGTGATAATGAGTCCACCTTTTGCAGCTCTCATGATCGGAAGTACTTCGTTATTCACTCTTAATGTTCCCCAAACATTTACATCAAATAGTTTCTTGATCTGTGCTATCGAATAGGACTCAAGAACACCTGCTCCATATATTCCGGCGTTATTAATCAGAACATCAATCTTTCCATATTTGGCATATACCCAAGCAACTGCGACTTTTACAGAGTTTTCATCTGTGATATCCATATCTACAACCTCTGTATTTTCTAATGCATTCAAAGATTTTGCATGTACGGCATTACTTCCTTCTGTATTTCGCATCGCAGCAATTACATGATGCCCTTCTTTATTAAATGTTTTTACCATTAATGCACCGAAACCGGTACTTGAACCTGTAATTAAGATTACTTTTTTCATTCTTTTTTGTTCGTCTCTTTTAATTATTGACTCTTTTTTAACTCAAAAGAATACCGGCCGGAATTCCTTTTATCATCATCTTATTTCAACCGGAAAGCTTATTCTGCTTTATGAGGAAATACCTGAAAAATGATGTTGCAATTTAGCACAGATTTGCTTTCCTTTGTATAGTGCTTTCCCAAAGGAAAGCGAAATAATTTTAAAAAATATGTCTGTAAAAAAAATAAAGTCGAGCTGTCTGGAAACAATAAAGCCTGTACGGGATGCTTTAGACGTTCTGAGTGGCAAATGGAAACTGGCTATCATTGTTTCTGTATCTGTAGGAAATGACCGTTTCACGGATATTCAGGATAGTATACCGGGAATCACTCCGAAAGTTCTGGCTAAAGAATTAAAGGAACTGGAACAGCATCAATTAATCAAAAGAACTATTATTGATGACTATCCTGTTAAAATTATTTATCAACCTCAACCCTATTCTGCTACATTAAATCCTATCATTTTTGCTCTTAAGGACTGGGGAACGAATCATAAAAGAAAGCTTTTCGAAGAAGGATTCACAATGGATGATGTGGGAGAAATCCCTCAATGCCTTCCTGACGAACAAACACAATGATTTACAATACTTTACAAGAAACTATTAAAAAAAACAAGAAAATTTTTGTTTTTATGACCAATCGGTCATATATTTGCATCGTTATTTAATCATATCATGGCAAAAGGGGAAGAAACCAGACAGTTCATTATAGAAAAAGCAGCACCTATTTTTAATACAAAAGGGATTGTAGCTACTTCTATGAGTGATATTATGGAGGCGACCAAGTTGTCTAAAGGCAGCATGTATGTTCATTTTGAAAATAAGGACGTTCTTGCCTGTGCTGCCGTTGAGCATAATATGAAGCTATTAAGTGACGGACTTCAAAGAGTTTTGAGTGGCCGTAAAACTGCCGAAGAGCAACTATTAGCTTATATTGATTTTTTCAGTGATCCCAATCATCCCCCGGTTGTTGGAGGCTGTCCTCTATTAAATTTTGGAATGGAAGCAGATGACACCAATCCTATAGTCAAAGAAAAAGTAAACCGTGCGATTAAACAAGGGCAGGAATTGCTTTCCGGTATTATAGAAAGAGGAATTGCCAATAAAGAATTCAGAGCAGACTGGAATCCGGCAGATTTTGCAACGGTTTTGTTTGCCATGCTTGAAGGAGGTCATTTGATGTCCAGAATGTCTGGAAACAATGACAGAATGGAGGTTATTGGGAACAGCCTGAAAAAAATGATAGAGGAAAACAGAGTGTAATTTTTTTTGTCAAAAAAGTGACCAATCGGTCATTAAAATAAATATAAAAACTTTATAAAAAGTATAATCACAACAATTAATTAAAAAACAAAACAATGTCAAAAACAGTTTTAATTACAGGTGCATCAAAAGGTTTCGGAAAAGCATGGGCAGAAGCATTTTTAGCAAAAGGATACAATGTGGCTGCAACAGCCAGAAACATTGAAACCCTTACTGATTTAAAAGAAAAATATGGGGATTCTGTATTGCCTTTAACCTTAGATGTAGACAAGCGCGAAGAATCTTTGGCTGTAGCTCAGAAAGTACATCAGCACTTTGGCAGCATTGATATCCTGATCAACAATGCGGGATATGCATTAACGGGTGCTATTGAAGAAACAAATGAGCAGGAAGCAAGAGCACAGTTTGAAACGAATTTCTTTGGAACTTTATGGCTTACACAGGCAGTACTTCCTATTATGAGAGATCAGAAAAGCGGCCATATCATTCAGGTTTCTTCTATTCTGGGATTAGCAACGTTACCAACGATGGGACTTTACAATGCTTCTAAATTTGCATTGGAAGGGTTAAGTGAAACGTTAGCAACGGAAGTGAAAGAATTTGGAATTCATGTTACTTTGGTAGAACCTAACGGCTATGCTTCAAATATATGGCATACAGGGATTAATACTCAAAGCAATCCTGTTTATGATGGACTTAAAAAAGCCTTTTCGGAAGCTGAGACCTCTTTCGGAAGTGTAGAAGCTACGGCACCAGCACTTATCAAACTAGCAGAAACTGAAAATCCTCCGTTGCGATTATTGCTTGGGAAAGTAGCTCTTCCTTTTGTAAAGCAGAATTATGAACAGCGACTAAAAGTTTGGGAAGAATGGAATGAGGTATCCGTAGAAGCTCACGGGTAATTTTCACAACAATACTATCATAAAATAAGCTCCGTCTTTATAGAACGGAGCTTATTTTTATCTTTTTTAAGAAATTTTTATTTTCTCAATTCACAGATCTCTTTTACCAATTTCGGATACATCTTCTGGAGATCGGTCCCCTCTTTGGGCTCCCTGCTCATCTGGCGGTCCATACTATCATAATGATTATCTGGATAAAGCTCATACACCGCATCTCTTATTTCTGACTCATCATCGTTGTCATGATTTTCGGAATAAGCTTCATCTGAGACATATAAAAGTCCCTCCCCCCAGCAATCACCAATATTAAAGCTGTATTTTCCACTTACAAATGCCTGGATATCTTTTGTAATATCTTCAAAAAATTCCTTCCCTTTCAGGAGCAGCCAGCAGCGGAAATAAATAAACCCATCATCAGAAAGGGAACCATCAAAGACATATGTTCCGTTTTCTGCCCTGAAATCACCTTCAAGGATAAAGGAAAGCTCAGCAATTTCAGCGGTATACAGTTCACTCAATTTTTCCTGAAGCGTCTTTTCAAAAAGAATAAGTCTTTCTTTTCCAAATTTAGCAAGATAAGCTGTTAGATTTTCCAGGTGTTCATCAATATCATACTCACTCCAATGGGCTTTTTTATATTTATTGGATTTTTCAATCGCTTCCCAGAAATAAATATCTGCTTTTTCATTTTCTGAAATTTCTTTTTTCTGAGGGACTTCTTCGTTCTCCTGAATCTCGGTGTATCCTTTTTTCATCTTTTGGCTGATGAGTTTTTCAGATTCGCGAATGCATTCTTTTTCGTCGGCAAATTCTTTAACAGTTTCACGTCCTTTGGTTCCGGTTTTCCCGAATGCTATTTTTTGTGTAGTTCCTGAATATTCAATATTCCAGAATTTATCAGAAAGTTCTTCCTGATTGATGAAATTTCGTTTCATAAAAGCTTTTATAATGTGACTGGCAGAACAACGAAACTACAAAAAAAATGAGAAATGAACAGCTTTTCTGAGTATTTCTTTTTCACAGATTTGTCCTTATATACTCTCCCACTTTCCTGTTCATCCTCTTGAATGTCTATTTCGATACGAAATATGACTATTTGAACAAATTACTGGTTTCCCAGGCACTTCTCAGAGCATAATTTTGTCTCATCAAAAAAGAAAAACAGATTTAAAATCTAAAACAATAAAGCAATGAAAACAACAATTTCAACCATCCTGTTAGCAGCAACTTTTATGCTAAGTACTCCTGCAATCTTTAAAGCGCAAGCTAATAACACCCCTACGGCTTCGTCAAAATCTGATACAAGTATCCGTCCTTTTCACATTAATATCCCACAGTCTCAACTGGATGAACTCAAAAGAAGAATTTCAGAAACCCGTTTTCCTGATAAAGAAACAGTAAATGATGCTTCTCAGGGAATTCAGCTTGCTCAGTTACAAGAACTGATCACTTATTGGGGGAATGGTTATGACTGGCGAAAAGTGGAAAATAAGCTGAATGCCCTTCCGCAATTTGTAACAAAGATTGACGGGCTTGATATTCAGTTTATTCATGTACGTTCAAAAGAATCTAATGCAATGCCTGTAATTCTTACTCATGGCTGGCCGGGTTCTCCATTAGAATTTATTGATGCCATAGGTCCTCTGACTGATCCGGTAAAATATGGTGGAAAAGCAAGTGATGCTTTTGATGTGATTATTCCAGCGATTCCTGGATATGGTTTTTCAGAAATCCCTACTGAATTAGGCTGGAATCCAGACCGTGTTGCCCGCGCATGGGATGTACTGATGAAGAGACTTGGTTACAAAAAATATGTTTCTGAAGGTGGTGACCATGGCTCTGTAGTTTCTGATGCTTTGGCAAAACAAGCTCCTTCCGGTCTTTTGGGTATTCACTTGACCATGCCGGCAACCATTCCTGCTGAACTTGTAAAACCTATCAATGCAGGTGATCCTACTCCTGCCGGGCTTTCTGCTTCTGAGGCACAAGCGTATAATGCAATGAGTACTTTCTTTGGGAGGAATGCAGCGTATGGAGGAATGATGGTAACACGTCCACAAACGACAGGGTATTTACTTTCCGATTCTCCAGGTGCTTTAGCCGCATTCCTTTACGAGAAGATCGCTGAATGGAGTGAAAGTGACCTTCATCCGGAAAATGTAATCGGCCGTGATGCGATTCTGGATGACATTACGCTTTACTGGCTTACCAATACAGGGGCATCTTCTTCGCGTTTCTATTGGGAAAATAATAAAAATAACTTCAGCGCTGATGCACAGAAAACAAAAGATATTAAAGTTCCTGTAGCCATATCAGTATTTCCTCACGAGATTTATCAGGCCCCGGAAAGCTGGTCAAAACGTGCCTATCCTACATTATACTATTATCACAAAGCTCCGAAAGGAGGACATTTTGCAGCTTGGGAGCAGCCACAGGTCTTTACGGAAGAACTTAGAGCAGCTTTCAAAGATTTAAGAAAAAAACTTTAATAACAGATCAAATCAACAATATTGTTCAATCTAAATAATAAAAACATGGAATTAAATACCATTCAGGAAGTAGAAAATACAACAGTAGTCAACATCAGTAAAGTGTTGTATTCCGGTAACGTTGTAGTAACCGGAGGACGTAACGGAGAAGCTAAAAGCAGTGACGGAAAACTGGACATTGAGCTGACGTCTCCCGGTGCCAAAGGAAACGGAACGAATCCAGAACAGTTATTAGCGGCAGGATGGTCGGCATGTTTTATCGGAGCGATGCATTTGGGTGCTGTTAAAATGGGAGTTACTCTTCCTTCAGACCTGTCTGTCAATACCTCCATAGATCTGGCGGCTAATGATGACGGATTTTTTCTGCAGGCTCATTTACAGATCATTTTACCGGGTCTTCCCGTAGATGAAGCCAGAAAAGTTGTGGAAACGGCACATGCTACATGTCCTTATTCAAAAGCAACCCGTGGAAATATCAATGTGAAGATAGATGTAGTGGTGTAGTTATCAGAATATTATTATACCATTCTGATTGAAAATCTTCCTTGCCTTTTGGTAAGGAAGGTTTTATTTTTTTAAATGAAAAGGATCATAGTCAAAACACAAATGAAATACCTAGAAAGAAAATGATCTCTCTAGATATTTCATCCTTAGTCTTTAGAATCAATAGTAATTAAATGCGATTAGGAATTTAATTTTATAATCATTAGTGTATCTCCAAAGGTCTGATAATTAAGAAAAAAGACAAAATAGATCTTGTAAACATTCTAAGCTTATTCTGTAAAAAGAAATCTCAGATATTGTAGATAAAATACTACCCAACGCTATGATGATAACCATAAAAAAGAGCATATCCACAATCAGATATACTCTAAAAACTTAGAAAAAAAACAAAATTATAAACAACATTGCTTTAGTGGAAAATGTGTTCTTCTCTTTATATTAAAAATGTACGTTTCCATTTGGTCACCGTATTTCTGCTCAGCTTAAAATGACTGGCCAATTGGGTATTATTTAATCTGTGTGCTTTTTGATAGTCGAGGATTTCGAAAATAGCCTGTTTATCATAGGATTTGAATTTCTGGCTTTCGGATAATCCATCAAAAAAAATGATATTATTAATTTTCAATACATCGGATACAGACAGACTGTCTTTGGATAGAAACCCTTGGACAAATTCTTTTTTATCAGGGCATTTGGCTGTGATAAAATCATGATAAATCTGTTTATAATTCGGGCCAATATTTATGCTCTGTATTTGCTTATCCATTTATTGAGGGTTGATTTTGGAATTCTATATTGATTCATAATCTCTAAAGGGGTCATCTGTTTATTCTCCAGGAGTTCGAGCATAAAATCTATAATCTCTTTGGTGTATAAACTTTTCCTGAACTGCGGCATTTGAGAACGTTTCTCTTTTTTATTGGGACCGGAAGCCGGAGCATATAAAATCAAATGATTGGAATACAGCCGGAAAAAGTCATATTCCAGCAGCTTACACCATTTTAAAAGGACGTCTGCACCTACAGACTTCTGAGAATACATTTCTGTAATTTCCATTTCTGTTTTCTGCAGAAACTTACAGATTCGGCTTATCTCTACCTCTTCTTCCTTTACTCTTTTATACAGCAGGCCTCCGATATGAATATCTTTTAAGTTTTCCATCCTATATTAATTTATTTACTGTTTAACACACCGTTATCTCCTTCCGGAAATAAGCTCATGGTCTTTCATGGTCAAATTTTTTGTGATATCCCTGAAAAGTAAACTCACCTGATTTTCATTGCAAAAGGTAATATCAATATCCATTCTCAATACTTTTTCCGAAGAACCTGAGAACAGAATAACCAGGTATTTTTTTAAAATACCTTCCTTGATTTCAATATTTAAGATTTTCCTGTGCGGCATTTCAAAACGGGGTTTTTTACATCCTGAAAGCCATTGATAACTTTTTATGGAAAGGATTTCTCCGGAGTTTTCATATTCGAAGATAAATCTGTTTTTTAGTTTCCCGTATAGCAATACCAAAAGAGTAATAAAAACAAACAACATGGAAAGTAAATAATAATGAAGATATCTAAGCGTAATAATGGTTACTACAAGTAACACAATTACTACCAGCTGAAAAATCATATGATTAATTACTTTTTTCTTATTGTTTATTTTCATTGAACTCTCAAATTGTGAAGATTGTTATGTTAATATATTGCTTTTTATAAAAAGTAATCTGAATTCAAATGGCGGAATATTTCTACTCCGCTCATTTTAAAATGTAATTAAAAATCTAATTCTTGTAAAAACTATATCCTGTAGACTGTACTCCCCAGTTCAGTAAGAAAGAAGTATCTGTAATATTAGCACGGGAAGACAGGTTTTCAATTCCGTATAACAATTCTACTTTATACTCAGAATCCGGATCAATACTAATCCCTGTTCCGTCACCTACACTGTAATTGGCATATAGAAAATATCTGAAATTGGCATTGGTAGCACCTCCTGTAGCATATGGATTACCTGAGCTGTCCAAATTGGCAGCATCAAAGAAATATGGTGAGATCTGCGATGTCTGCATCACTACGGTTACGGTATTCTGTTCCGTCCAATCATTCACCCCAGGCCCTGTTTTTTTATATAGTCTTGCGTATGCTCTGCTATTGAACAATACAGGAACTTTAATCTTTCCTGTGCCACCTTCAATGGAAGTTTGGGAAAACGCACCTAAATCAGCGTAATTCATCTCAAACCATAATCCCCAGGATACCGTACCTCTTCGTACAGAACTTACCGGAAATTTCAACCCAATTGTAGAATTGGGAACTACCCAGCAATTACTGGCATCAATCTGAGGAGAACCTCCATTTTGCGCATTATTTCTTATCGAAGTCAAAGCTACATTCCTGGAATCATTTTGTCTGATATTACTATCTAAGTTATATACAATAAAATCATTGGGATTTACTGGCTTGAATATTCCTATATTTCCGTCTGCATCAGCTACCACAGGAGTTCCTCCAGGAATGATAGGTAATGTACGGGTACGCAACTCTCCATTGATATCTAATGTTTTTGTAGGAGAAGTCGTATTGATTCCTACATTTCCGGTTTGTCCGGACACGGTAATAGATAGTCCAAGCATTACCGCTGCTAAGGATGTAATTTTTCTATTTTTCATAACCTTTGGTTTATTTTTTTTGACATTCATTTGCTTATTGACCACCTGAATTTTAACAGAGGAGATCTGAATCTCCCCTGTATAAACTACCCTGAAACTCTACTTAAAATACGTGGGAACATATTTAACATTCATTGTTAAATCAGGTAATAAATTGTTGGGACAAAGATCAGATAACCCATACGGATGGTAAAATAATTATTGTAAAAATAGATGGCCATGATTGTAATTATAAATTTAATAGTGTGTAGTTTAAAAATGACATTGTATACTTTTGCTGGCCGTTAATTTTTCCTAACTTTATAATAATAATTCACTATATCTATTAAAAAAACACACATAATTCCCAATCCACAATGATGTCTTATAAAATCCATTTTATTATTCTGCTATTCTGTATACAACTCTGTTATAGCCAACAGACAGCCTCTGTATGGTATGATACAGACAATGGGCTTCCGCAGAATAGTGTAAAGGATATTACCAAAGATAAATATGGATTTATCTGGTTGAGTACAGAGAACGGACTAGTGCGGTATGACGGGTATAATTTTGTAACCTTTACTCATCTTAATCTTAAAAATAACAGGTTCACCTTCTTTTTCGGAAATGCTGAAAAAGACTCTATATATAATTTAACGGCTTACAGTGAAAACACTATTTTACTCTCCAAAAGAAATATAAGTGTTTTACAAAAACAGACCAGCTGTATCCGAAAAGTATTGACTGAAAGCAGAGCACATTCCATCTTTGTAAAAAACAGAGTGTTGGAAGAAGTTGAAAATAGAAAATATTTCATTTATTTTGATAAAAACAGCTACTATCACCTTGCTAATGATGGTACGATTCAGTATAAACACCAAAATATGGCTCCCATCAAAGGCTTGGATGAGAACTATATATTGGATACTTTCTGTTTTGGACAAAACATTTTCATCACTTCCAAGACCTTAAAAAAAATCATTAAAATATCCTCCGGGAAAGTAACTTATCTGGATGCTCCAGATGTATTTTTTCAAAAGGATGCCAAAATATACTGGAGTCAGATCAACAATCAATCTTTCATCATTCATGATCATATATTGTATAAAGTTCTTTATGATAACAATGCCATCAGCGTAAAAAAAATGGCAACTTATGATCTGAATAAAAACTCATTATCTTCCATTTACCATGATGAAATCAATAATAAGCTCTATCTGGGAACCTTGTCTGACGGCCTGAATGTCATTAAATTCAATAATTTTCATGTAGTCAACAAATCAGACAAGTCTTATGATAATATTTTTTATTCTCCGCTGCTGTTCGGAACGGATAAAGTAATCACCTCATCAGGAGATGTTTATAACGAAAACGGATTGGTAAAGCAATATCATTTCAATACCACCAGCAGGTATTTTTTATTATATGATAACAAAAAAAACATCATTGTACAAAAGGACAAATCTCTGCTGCGTTATTTCAGTAACACCGACTATTCTACAAAAGAAGAGCAGGATTTCGGGAAAACAGTATCTTATGCATGGAATGTAAAAGATTATTACGTGGTGGTATTTCATCAGCCCTCGCTAAGATCTCAACTTGTTTTTTATAAGGATGCCAGCTTCAAAAAGTCCTTTCTGCAATTCTCAATCTCTAATATTGTGACCTCTGTGCAGGAATATGGCCGAAATAAGTGGCTGGTAGGAACCAGAGATGCCTTATACTCCATAGAAGCACCTTCTTTTACGCCTAAAAAAATATCTTCAAAACCTTTGAATGTAAGAGAAATTGTAAAAACTGAAGATGGTAATTTTTGGATCATGACTCAGGGAAACGGCTTTTTTCTTTACAGAAACAAAGAATTAATAAAAATGCCTGACGATAAGGACGGCTACCTTCTATTTTCGCATACGATTCTGGAAGATAAAAAAGGATTTTTCTGGATCAGTACCAATAACGGGCTATTTCAGGTGCTGAAAAGTAATCTTCTGAACTATTCCAGAGATAGAAAATCCTCAGTGTATTATTACAGATACAGCAAGGAAGACGGATTCAGCACAAATGAATTCAACGGTGGGTGTTCTCCCAGTGCTGCAGTACTGCAGAATGGAAGCTTTGTGCTGCCCTCAATAAAAGGATTGATATTTTTTGATCCTAAAAAAATAAGAAGCTATTATCCGAAGAATTTCTTTATGGAACGTGTCATATTTTATGATTCAAAAAGCAGCAAAAAAGAAAATACCATCAATCTGGAGAACAATTTTTATAAAGCTTTGATATTGGTAGATGTACCCTATTATGCCAACCGGGTAAACCTTGTGATTGAAGCCAAACTGAAAGGTTCTAATAATGAGAAATGGGAGAAAGTAAGCAGTGACGGAAAATACTATATCACCAATCTGGATCCCGGAAAATATCAGCTTATCGTAAGAGTATTAGCCTCTCCAAAAGGAAAATACATTTACAAAACATTGAATATTGATGTCAAATATCTATTCTATCAAACATTGCTTTTTAAGTTTTTCACCATCTTAATTCTATCACTCATCTTATTAAAACTAATAAAACTAAGAATAAGAAGACAGGAACTGAAAAAAAGAGAACTGGAAAAAATCATTGAGATAAGAACTCAGAAATTATTAAAAGCAGTTTCAAAACTGGAATATACAAAGGAACAGCTCCGAAAAGAAAGTGTTCAGCAAAAAAAATTGCTGGAGACGATAAGCCATGATATTATCACTCCTATCAAATATCTTTCTATTGCGGCAAAGAAATTGTATGAAACAGATGAACACGATCATTATATACAAAAAAAGCATTTTGAAAGCTTTTATAAATCTTCAATAGAGTTCTACAACTTTGTAAAAACCCTGAAGGAATACGCTGAGATTTACAATATCTCCGAGAAAAAGGAAACTTATAATATTTACGAAGTTATTGAAACCAAAAAGACACTTTTTGAGGGGGCTGCCAGAGAACAAAATACGCAGATTATTAACAATGTTAAAAACCCTACCTACTCCAAAATCAATCAGAATGTAGTAGCGGTTATTATTCATAATTTAATAGACAATGCCATAAAAAACACCACAAATGGAATCATAGAGCTGACTACAATTGAAGATGACAGCATCTTTTTTCTGGAAGTAAGAGATACAGGAAAAGGAATGAGCCAGGAACAGATGAAGTATTATGAAAAGCTTCAGAATAATATTGAAAATGAAAAACTCATTTTACAAAAGTACAGTCTGGGGCTGCATCTTATTCTTCAATTACTCATGATGATCAACGGTAAAATAGACTTTAAAAACAATAACCCATATGGAACAATAGTATCGATTAAAATAAAAAAACAAAAATATGGATAGAAAAATTATTATTGCTGATGATCATTTTGTAGTGAGATTGGGAACCACCCTTATTTTGGAATCCCACTACAAAGATGTGCAGATTTCCTACGCGGAATCTTATACTGATCTGACGGATAAACTACTCGTTGAGAAATTCGACTTATTGATCCTGGATATCAATATGCCGGAGAGTAAGTATCTGAGCATGATAGGTGAAGTAAAAAAAATACAGCCTGACCTGAAGATTTTAGTGTTTTCAGTGTATGACAATGATATTGCAGTACAATATATCATTGAAGGAGCTGACGGATACATTAATAAATTATGTGATGAAAATAATATCCTGGAAGCCGTAGAAAACATCTTTGAAACAGGAACCTATTATTCTCCGGATATTGTAAAAAAACTGGTTTCTTCTGCTAAAAAAGATACTCCTGTCAATCCGATAGAAGCTCTATCCGAAAGAGAAAAGGAAATATTTGATTTATTGATAAAAGGATATGGTAATATTGAGATCTCGAATGAGCTGAACCTGCACCTATCCACAGTAAGCACCTACAAAGCAAGAGTTTACAAAAAACTAAACATCAAAAACACAGTAGATCTTGTACGCTTAGGAGATAAAAACCAGGCACACAAATACAAATAATCACAAGCATTTAATAAAACACTAAGAATGTAATACCAAACAAAATGCCCAATATCAGATTGATATTGGGCATTCTTTTTTTAATCAGCCAATAATAACTGTATTATTTCATCACTGATTCTCCTTGAAGCAATTTCACAGCTTCTTCATTATTCTGCATCAAAGCATGCTGCAGAGCAGTGTTTCCTCTGTTATCCTTTATACTTTTATCCGCTCCTTTTTCTAAAAGTAATTTCAGGATTTCTGTTCTGCCAAAAACGGTTGCATAGATAAGAGCCGTTGCATCATTATAATTTCTGGCATTCATATCAACTTTAAAGGAAATAAGTAATGAAACCATTTCTGTATATCCTTTAAATGCAGCACCCATTAATGCTGTATTACCGCTTTGATCCTGCAGATCAGGCTTAGCTCCGTTTTCAAGCAGCCATTGGGCAGTTTTGTAATGATTATGATATACGGCTAAAATTAAGGGAGTATAGCCTTCTGTGTTTTTAGAATCAATATCTTTTTTAAATTTAGACATGGCTTCTACATTGCCTGTCTTTGCATACGAAAAAATGTCTTGCGCGCTCATTCTGTCAATCGCAAAAAAAAGCATGACAACGGAAACAAAATATTTCATTATCCTTATTTTGAAGATAATAAAGATTCCAGCTGCTGACGGTCCATTTTAACATATTGCGCCAGACGTTTTCCATATTCAGTGTCTGCCTGGTAGAAGTAAGAGATCATTTTAGCTACTACTTTTTTATTGGTAACGCTGTTCAAAGCATTACCAAGGTTTTTAATCAGATTATCCTGGTCTTTTTTAGAGAAAGACCTGTACAGATCTCCGGCTTGTTTAAAGTTGTTTTCCTTATCTATTTTCGCCTGTACCGATGAAGTACCTGCTGGAAAAACATTCTGAGAGTATTTGAATTTTTTGTTATCGGTCACTTCCGGTTTACCCGCTGAAGGCTGGTAGTTTACCTCTCCGCTTTGAGGTCTCATAGACATATATCCGTTTTGATTATAGGTCATCACTTCATTCTTCGATGCATTCACTGGCAGCTGTTGGAAATTTCCTCCAATCCTGTGTCTCTGAGTATCAAAATAAGAGAACAGTCTACCCTGTAACAGTTTATCTTCTGACGGCTCAATTCCTGGCACAAGAGTTCCTGGAGAAAAAGCGGCCTGCTCTACCTGCTGAAAATAGTTTTCTGGATTCTGATTAAGAGTCATTGTTCCTGCTTTAACCGATTTTGCAATAGCTTCCGGCCATATTTTGGTCACATCTACCGGGTTAAAATCAAGCTTTTCAAAGTCCTCTTTCTTCAACATCTGTACATACAAATCCCACTTCGGAAAGTTTTTGTTCTGAATAGCATTGTACAAATCTCTTGTAGCATGTTCTATTTGTGTAGACTGAATTTTATCAGCTTCTTCCTGGGTAAGATTCTTTTCACCTTGTTGAGGAACCCATTTATACTTTACATATGTTACTTCTCCTTTTGCATTGACCCATTTGAAGGCATGTACACCATTCCCCTGCATTTCCCTGTAGCTGGCAGGAATTCCGTAATCTGAAAACAACCAGGTTAGCGTATGCGTAGCTTCCGGAATATTAGCCATAAAATCAAAGACCCTGTTATTGTCAGAAGCGTTATTGGTAACCGGAGATGGTTTAAAAGCGTGAACCATATCAGGAAATTTCATGGCATCCCTGATGAAAAATACCGGTAAATTGTTACCCACTAAGTCGTAATTTCCCTGATCAGTATAAAATTTAACTGCAAATCCTCTTGGATCTCTGAAGGTTTCCGGAGACCCCTGCTGATGTACTACAGTAGAAAACCTTACCAATACAGGTGTTTTCTTTCCAGCCTTTGATAAAAAATCTGCCATAGTAACCTCTGAAAAATCTGCATCTGCAACAAATTCTCCAATAGCTCCGGCTCCTCTCGCATGCACTACTCTTTCGGGAATCCTTTCTCTGTCAAAAGCAGCTAACTTCTCAATCAAATGAATATCTTCCAGTAAAACCGGTCCATTATTCCCTACCGTTTTAGAATTTTGATTATCTCCTACAGGGCTTCCCGTATTAGTTGTCAGTTGTTGAGAATACAGTCTAGACGTGATAAGAATCCCCGCTAAAAACACATTTTTTTTCATAATTTCTTATTTATTGTGGGGCAAATATAGACCGTTGATCTCCTGAATCCCTCTCAATAAATTCGATTCCGAAAATCTATACAATCTATCAATATTAAATAAATCAATAGATAAAGTCTACTATATTTTAAAAAATAAGATTTATAGAATGATAAACTTCTCTGCTCTGTGACAATTTAATTTGCTATTCCTGTAGTTTAATATCTACAGTCTCGATCATTTATTAGATTGAAGAATTACATAGTTTTGCAAAAAAACAAATGATAAAAAAAATAATATTAATTATAATTATTCCAGCAGCAGCTATTTTCCTTGGATTAAAATTCATCAAAATAAGTACTGTTGATCCTCCTATAATCAATCACCTTAAAACAAAATTCTCCGGAAATATTGAAGACAGCCCCTTCCAAAAAGAATATCTGAATAAGGACGGAATCATCGTGATCAATGTTTGGGCCACGTGGTGTAAACCCTGCCTTCAGGAAATTCCAACTTTCAAAAAAATAATGGAAGAGAACCCAAACATAAAGTTTGTTTTTTTATCTATTGATGAAGATCCTGAAAAATTAAAAACTTTTCTCACTAAAAATACGATAAACGATATTACACTTCAGAATATAGAATACATTGATGCCATCAAAACCTTTTTAGGAGGAAATGGTCTGTTGGGATATAGTGCCATCCCATTAACTTTTATCATAAAAGATGGAAAAGTAATTGATAAAAATGTAGGGAGTATAGATTATAATGAGTTTACCACTCGATTAAAAACTCTCCAATAGAATTCATCATATCATTTTAAAAACACAACATTCATATTAACTGAACCGCTGGAAAACTGAAGGTTACAGATGTTGAACAGCGGTTATATAAGATAGGCGCCAAGCTTATCTTTTTTTAAGATCCATCTACAATTAAAAAATATCTTATTTTTTTGAGATGCTTTCGGGCAGCAAACATTGAAGCTTTCTGTACATTTTTAAAAAAAAACAGAAAAAATAATTCAAAATAATGAGACTTTGAAACTTTTTTCAATACATTTGCGGCTTGATTATCTCATTAATTTGAGTTTCATGGTTATTAGTTTTTATCCCCAGGAATTACTGGGGATTTTTTATTTAAACCAATACCTGCCCCATCGTCACTTCAAAGGTATTATTAAGGAAAACCAATCCCCTACACTATAGCACTCATTTACAAATCTATATAACATAAAAAAGTCCATTTCCGGAAAATTCCGGAAATGGATACCACTTTATCATCATCCAAATCACAACTAAACTATGAACAGGGAAGCAATAGTCTGTGCATCGCTGCCACTTAATATTTCATCATAGGCCGCAGAACCAGCCGCAGCTCCAAATAAAGTTCCTGTATTATAACCTGCCTGATTTACATTGTCTTCTCCGGCATACACGGGATTGGTTGCAGAGGGCATACTTCCTCCGTCAGCAAGCTCAATCCATCCTTTATTGGCTCTCATCCTCCTTACCTGAGAAGCATGTCGTGCTTCTACAGAGTGAATCTGTAATGCGGCCTGAAGTACAACCTTGTTAGACATTACATTTCCGGCCTGTCCTTTATAAGCTCTTACTCCAGTGTCTTCAAAAGCCTGTGCAAGAATAAGAAACTGGTTATAATCTGTAAAAGGCGTAAAATTTCCACTGGCTGTAAAATCAAAAGTCGGTTTACTTCCCGGTGTTGTTCCAAGAGAAGTCAATGTACTTTTCAGAAAACTCACATGCGCTGATTCATGTTTTGAAATCTGCATAAAAACAGTTCTGTCTCCAGTAGGGATCAATCCTGGTGTGGATAGTCCTATACTGTAATATTCATTTTCCAGATATTCCAGGACCAATGCCAGTTGTAAGGCATCCGTCAGGGTGCTTTTTAAAGCAGTACCTGTTAAATTCGTTGTTGTAGTTTCTGCTTTGGCAGAGGTTGCCATCAACGTTCCCAATCCAAGGGGGACCGCTGCTGTAGCTGCTTTTTTTCCGAATAATGACATATTCGTAATGGTTTCCAGTCTTGAAGCTTCCGTTGTGAAAAATTTATCATAAGAAAGCTTATCCAGTAATCTAAGAATATTCATAATGTAATTTTTAAAGGTGAATGATTAGTTAATGCCTCTTTCTTTCCAGGTAAAAGGCGTTTTGATAAATGCTCCTGCAGCCATCACAATATCTTTAGGCTCTTTTGCAAGATCAAGTCCGTTCGCATCTATCACATCATCTCCCGAAAAATCAGCAGATCCTGGATTGATCAAATTTCTGATGGCAGAAGCGTGTCTGGCCTCCACCGAAACTATTTTACCGGCAATCACCAGATAAGCAGGATTGGAAATATATTTTCCTGCTCCATTGTATGCTGCCACTCCAGTATCTTCCAAAGCTTTTGCTGTGGCCAATACTGAATTACGATCATTAAAATTCACATTAGGATACTGGAATTCCAGTTTGGGAAGTACATGGTCTGTAGCACCACTAATAGCTACTTTAAAGAAATCCCGGTGAATCACTTCATGATGATAGAGGTCTGTAAAAACTTCTTTTTCAATACTGGAAATTCCCGTATAAAAATTATTCACCACTTTTGTATAAAAATCAGCTTCCAGCTGTTCGAGTGCATAGGCATAGTTTAATATCCCTACATCTCCTGTCCCCAGATCATACTTGGGCTCATCTATGATCTGAAAATCATCATTGTCATCACAGCCTATGAAAGTAAGGCCTGCGATGGCTAATCCTACTCCACTTAATTTTAAAAAGTTTCTTCTGCTTGTATCAAGGGTTACTCCCTGATTAGAAACCTGAATTGGTTTTTTCATAATATTAATTTTTTTAGTGTTAGGATAAATAATAGAAAGAAAAACAGCATACTAACATATGCTGTTTGAAATCTTACAAATTGTTATGGCATTAAAACCGTGTCTATTACATGAATCACTCCATTAGATTGGTTCACATCTGCAATAGTTACTCTGGCACTGTTTCCTTTAGCATCTTTGATATAAAGGTCTTTGCCTTTAGTCCAGAAAGTAATTTCCTCTCCCTGTACTGTTTTCATCATGCTTTTACCGTTTCCTGCTTTTACAGCAGCCCAGATTTCTTTTGCGCTGTATTTTCCAGCAAGAACATGATATGTCAATATGCTTGTAAGCATTGCTTTATTTTCAGGCTTTACAAGGCTTTCTACGGTTCCTTTCGGAAGTTTTGCAAAGGCAGCATCTGTGGGAGCCAGTACGGTAAAAGGTCCTGCTCCCTGTAATGTTTCTACCAAACCGGCAGCTTTTACTGCTGCTACGAGGGTTTTGTGATCTTTGGAATTGACCGCGTTTTCAATAATATTTTTGGATGGATACATAGGAGCTCCTCCTACCATTACTGTTTTTTCTTTCATCGTTTGTGCCGTTACCTTCCCGCTAAAAGCAAATGATAAAGCGACCATTGCTAAAACTGTGATTTTCGATTGTGTGTTCATTGCGTTATTTTTTAATTAATTATAGTTAATTGTGTGTTTAATGTCATTTACGAGGTTGGTTTTATTTTAGATTGAAAAAAACGAAATTATTTTTCAACAAATTGATTTATAGCTTGTTATTTTTTATTTGGAACAAATTCAAGGCAAACAGAATTCATACAGAAACGTTTTCCTGTAGGTTTCGGGCCATCATCAAAGACGTGTCCCAGATGAGAATCACATCTTCCGCACAGTACTTCTGTACGTTCCATGTGATAAGAGGTATCTTTTCTGTATTTAACCCTGTTTTTACGGATAGGCTGATAAAAAGACGGCCATCCACAGGTGGTAGCAAATTTTGAAGTTGAAATAAAAAGAGGATTCCCACATACCGCACAATAATAAGTTCCTTTTTCATCAAATTCATAATACTTTCCGGTAAAAGCAGTTTCTGTAGCTCCTTCTCTGGCCACCTGATAGAGTTCGGGTTTTAAAATCTTTTTCCATTCAGCATTACTTACTTTCAGTAGATTTTCAGCTGTATGGGAGTAATAAGGATTTTTAATTTTAAAAAGCTGACTCTGGGCTTTATAGAAGTGTGCAGACAGAGCGATACAAAAAACAAGTACAGCTCTTGAAGTATGATTTTTCATATTGAATATATTTTAATAACTTCTTTAAAATCATGTACGAAATAAAAGATGGATTGGATTTTATTGACTATTTGTTTTATTTTGTTACATTTGGACAGAAAAACAAAAGCTATTAAAACAACCTATTCGGAAGAGGAACTTATCGTTTTATTAAAAGAAAAAAACGAAGCCGGTTTTCATTATCTGTATGACCACTATTCCGGTGCGCTGTACGGAATCATTCTCCGAATCGTTCAGTCTAAAGAATACACTGAAGAAGTGATTCAGGATGTTTTTGTTAAAATATGGAACTCTATCCATCAGTACGACGCTTCCAAAGGGAGGTTTTACACCTGGATGATCAATATCGCAAGAAATACGGCTATTGATTATTTAAAGTCTAAAGGATTCCAGAATGAGCTTAAAAACCAATCACTTCCGGATTTCGTATATAATACTGCAGAACTTTCAACGGTCAATAATTCATCCGACTATATTGGATTCAACAATGTGCTTGAAGGACTGGAAACAGACAAGCAGGAACTTATAAATCTTGCTTATTATCAGGGATATACCCAACATGAAATATCCGAAAAACTGAAGATACCGCTGGGAACGGTGAAAACGAAAATGCGTAATGCACTGATGAAATTAAAAGATTTGCTAAAAGATTATCAATAAATTGAACACTAAAGAATACATATCATCCGGAATTATAGAATCTTATATTCTTGGCCATGCTTCTCCTGAGGAAGCAGGGATTTTGGAGTGTGTGATGAAAAATAATGCTGAAGTAAAAGCAGCTTTTGAAGAAGCACAAAAAACTTTGGAACATCTTGCTACCGCTCAGGCTGTAACTCCTCCAAGTGATTTGAAATCTAAGATCTGGAATAAAATTCAGCAGGAACAGACTGAAGAAATAACACCTGCTGTTTTAACAGACATTCCAGCAATAAAAGACAATAAAGAAACTCCAGAAAGAGTAAGCATTCAGAGAAATACCCACTGGAAAACCTATGCAATAGCAGCTTCTGCACTATTCCTGATCAGTGTTGCGGGCAATTTATTCTGGATGAACAGCCAATCGTCCAATGAAAAGGAAATGGCTTTATTGTCTGCAGAAAAACAAGCTCAGGTTCAGGCAATGAAAAAAATGAACCGCAAGATTGATATGTTCTCCAATCCTGATATGCAGATGGTAATGCTGAAGGGTGTGGAAAAGCATACGGATTCCAAAGCAATGGTTTTCTGGGATAAAAAAACAAAAGAAGTCTATCTGAACGCGGAAAAACTTCCTAAAGCTCCTACAGGAATGCAATACCAGCTTTGGGCTATCGAAGACGGGAAACCTGTAAGTGCAGGAATGTACACTGAAGATAAAGACAGCAACACTGCGCTGGCCAATATTTCCAATGCTCAGGCTTTTGCCATTACTCTTGAAAAAGAAGGCGGAAGCAAAGTACCTACCATGGAGAATATGTTTGTAATGGGTGAAATTTAAAACACGTATTTTATCAATTTCCAAAGTTCACAAAATGAGGAACATCCGTTGCAAAATTATTCATTGGTAACAGATTATTCCTATTGCTGTTAAAATCAAAAACCGAGTTATTATCAAACGGAACCCGTGGATAGTACATGAAAGAAATCTGAATTCTGTTGAAAACCAGATATGGATTATTGATTAATACCCCAATACCAATTTTTGTATTTGCCTTTGTTTTTAATAGTTTATCATCAGGCATTCCCAGCCATCCAACTGCTGTAGTTAGATAAGGACTGAAGTGGAAATTCTTCCACGTTTTATTAATGAACAGTTGAAGCTGATATCTTAAAACCAGTTTTTTAGTCCCAATATAGTCGGAATTGTAAACAGGAAACTCATCTGTGGAAGAAAGATTGATTCTGTCTTTATAAGAATAGTTATGCTGTGGATTTCCTAAGGCTATCGTAGGAGAAAAGAAATGTCTTGCTTTGGCAAATTTCCAATCCATAAGATTTGTAAAATACGTTCCGTCTACACGGAAAGACTCGCGATTCTGGCTGTCTTCATTAAAAAAACGTCCAAACTGAGCTTTCACAGTGAAATATCCCAGTTTTATAAAACTACCGTAAGAAGCGGAAATTCCCACATAAGGATTCACTTCTTTGTTTCTTGATAAGCCTCCTGCAATAATGTTCACCGAATTACCGTATGCAACATCTTCCGGTAAATCATATTGAAAAATATTTCTCTGAACCGAAAAGTTTCTATGGATAAACCCAACAGACATCAGAAAACTGTTGTATGAGCTAAAATATTTATACTGGTCTATTCCCGGACTGTCTTTATACTGATAATTCTGAAATCTTCCTATTATCGCAATATTGCTGGATACTTTTTCGTTGGGATCTGATGAAACCGGAATCTGATAACCACCCCATAAATCCTGACTGTACACTTTGATCTGAACTTCCGGAAAAGCAGTATCGGTTTCTGTAGGAAGTAAAACTTTCCGTTTAAAATATTCAAATGTAAAACCACCCGCCCATTTCGTCAAAGGTGAGAAAAAGTCTCTTCTTAAGCTGAAATTAATTCTTTCATTTTTTGAAAAATCTCTTTCCCCAAGAAGCTGGGCATTGATATAAGTCCCTAAAAGGTTGTAGGTTGTATAGCTCCCCAAAAGATAATCCTGCTTTTCTTTAGAATCGTTTCTGTAAAGGAAATCAAGGGTGTGACCTAATCCCAATACATTTTCTTCAGTAGCTCCGAGACCAATTTTACTCCCGGAATAACTGATTCTAGGTTTCAGACTCCAGGAATCCAGAACTTTTACCACAACATCAATAGAATCTTTACTGGAAGTACTGTCGGAAACACTGATATTCACTCTGTTGATAAAAGGCATTGCTCTAAGCAAACGTTCGGATTCATAAAGTTTCTGGGCGTTATATTCTTCACCTTCTTCAAAAAGTAAATAATTATTAACCGTAGAGTTTCTTGTATTGGCATGAAGATGATCTGCCACCCAATCATACCATCTGGCTTTTTCTTTAGTATCGTTAGAGCCATATCCAAAGGGGTCAATGGTTTCGATCCTGATTTTTCTGATGTACTTTTTGTTATAAGCCTCCTGCGACAGCTTTTCTGTCCTGGACTTCACGGAAGTAGAATCCGGTTCTCTACGAAATATAAAGCGGTGAATGAATTTGGTAACCTTTCTCTTATCCGAAAATTCCTCTATTTTGTAATACAACGAGTCTTTCTTCTCCTGTGCATGTAAAAAGAAAAAACCAGTTAAGAAGAAAATCAGAGTTACAGCGAGTCTAGTCATTAGTCATCAAAATTCAGTTCAGTTTGTTGTATCAATTTATACGCCAACAAAGGCTAAATACCTACCACATTTAGGAAATTTTTCTATGTACAACTAACTTGTATTTAATAGTCTTATTTTTTATTATCATTTTCATCTCAGATGAGGCCTAGCATCGTTATTACATTCAGTATAAAAGAAAGCAATAGTAAAACAACCAATTCTTTCGAAAAACAACTCTCTTTCTTGTAGATCCTGCTTACTATTGATGATAATCCTAAAAAGATTAATCCCACCAACGTCAAAAAAACACTTCTGAATATTAATGCCGGAATAAAATTATTTTCTATCATCTGATTCCAATTTTCATTTGATCCTATCCAAACTCTTGAAATCCCTGCTAAGCATAGAAATCCAATTGTATAAATTACAGTTTTTAAAAGAAAAAAAGTATTTGTTTTATTGGTGTACTCCATTCAGATTATAAAATAAGAAGCCAAAATTATAAAAAATTTTCTTCTATAGCTTAAAGAGAAATAAACCACAGTAGCTCATTCTTTTTAAATCTAAGTTAAAAATCTCTTTTAAAAGAAAAAAATTAAGTTTGAAATAACATAATTACTAATGAGCTCCAGAATATAAATATAAACAAAAGCCCTCTCAAAGAGAAGGCTAAAAATCTAGATCATTTAATGTCTTTGGAGTAAATTTTTAAACTTACCTCATATATTATTTTAAAGCACTAAGACTATTTGATGATTATAATTTGGCTTTAATGTTAGCAATATTAGTTGCGTCATAATGTGTTATGTTTGAGGATGTAGATTTGTACATCAGATCATTGTAATCAGTCACATGAACAGCACCGAGGTTATGTCCACATTCATGAGCCAATACATTGAAGCCATTGTCACAAGCAATCAAGGTAGAATAGGAGCCTGATGAATACGTTCCTACCCATGCAGATCCTAAAACACCACTATCCCATTTATCTTCATAGAATGCACATCTGGCAACATTTTTCTGGGCCGGATTTTTATCGCAGTAATTTCTCAGATTATTCAGTTGAGTCAGAGAATTGGATTGTTTAGCCATAGCAAGTACATATTCAGAATACTTAACTGGCTGGGTCTGCTGATCTGGCACCTGATACTGACTAATAGAAGGCATATGTGCAAGGTTTGCCGGATCATTGTCTATATTATATAAAGAAATACAAAGATTAAGGTAGGCCTGGTAAAAATCATAAGTCCCATCCATATACATGATTTCCATATTATACTTACCAGGATCTGCCTCAACCGTTTTATTAAAAGATGGGTTAGATTCATTAAACGGAAGATGAGCTGTAGGACATTCGCTTTTTCCTTCAATACTTTCTCTTTTTCTCATTGAAATCGTTTGATTAATGAGCGTATAATGACTTGATTTTTCAACAGCCACCTCGTAACGCGAGTCATTATCTGTACTTTTTCTGTTCAGATTATTTAAAATCTGATCCCCATCAACCCCATTTTTTTGTGAAATGGCTAAAAATGTTTGTCTTACAGAAGGGCTCATTTCAAAATCATGTTTTTTATAGCCTATATTCAACTCCTCATTACCTTTAAGTAAGAAATTCTGGCCCTGATCTGTGTAGAGCAGTTCAAATCCATTCTCACTAACTAACATTACCGCCTTTTCAACCTTTTTCTGATCCGTACTGACAGTCCCAGCCAGGGTTCTCATTTTACCAAACAGAGTAGCTTTGGCACTTGTCATTTCAAAATTTAATGTTGTGCCATCATTCTTGATGAGTGTGAACTTTCTGAGCTCTCCGGCTTTTTCAATAGGTTTTGCAAAATCCGGAAGAACAGGAAGTTCTGAAATTTTATAAGCACTGCCATTAACTGTCGCATTAACAGTATTTTCCGGCAAATCATTTTCCTGATTTTCAGAATTACAGGAAACAAAAAGCAGACTGCCTAAAATAGCCGATAAGATGAGTTGTTTTTTCATATTTTAATTCTTTAAAGTGTGATAAATTGTTTGAACGTGTTTAATTACATATTTTTTTGATAATTTTATACTTATTTATGTAGATATTAATTAGGTTAAATGATTATCTGCAATACTTTTCATAACATTATAATTTTGCTTTAATTTTAACAATATTGGCAGCATCATAATGTTTCAGGTTTGAGGATGTAGACTTGAACATAATATCATTAGAATTGTTCACATGGCTAGCCCCCAGATTGTGCCCACATCCATGAGCCAGCACATTCGCCCCATTATCACAAGCGATTAATGTAGAATAAGGACTGCTTGAATAATAGCCTACCCATGCTAATACTAAAGTGTTGCTCTCCCATTCATCTTCGTACAATGCACATCTGGCTACACTTTTCTGGGTTGGATTATTAGCGCAGTAATTTCTCAGGTTATTCAATTGAGTCAGAGAATTTGTTTGTTTTGCCACAGCAAGAACATATTCTGCATACTTATCGGGCTGGGTCTGCTGGTCGGGTACCTGATACTGATAAATAACAGGCATATGGGCAAGGTTTGCCTGATCATTATCTATATTATACAGAGAAAGAGCAAGATTAATGTAGGCTTGATAAAAATCATAAGTATTATCCATATACATGATTTCCATATTATAATTGCTGGGATCTGCCTCTACCACTTTATCAGATGCCTGGTTATGCATAGTAAACGGATGCTGAAGTGTAGGACATTCTTTTTTTCCTTCAAAACTTTCTCTTTTTCTCGTAGAGGCGGTTTGATTAAGTAGTGTATAATGACCGGATTTTTCAACAGCCACTTCGTAACGCGAATCATTATCTATACTTTTTCTGTTCAGATTATTTAAAATCTGATTCCCATCAATTCCTTTTTTTTGTGAAAAGTCTAAAAATGACTGTCTTTGAGAAGGGCTCATCGCAAAATCATGCTTTTTATAGCCTATATTCAGTTCCTGATTTCCTTTAAGCAAGAAATTCTGGTCACCATCTGTGTAGAGGAGCTCAAATCCATTCTCACTCACTAACATAACAGCCTTTTCATCCCTTTTCTGATCAGTACTGACAGTTCCTGCCAGGGTTCTCATTTTCCCAAACAGAGTGGCTTTGGCACTCGTCATTTCAAAATTTAATGTTGTGCCATCATTCTTGATGAGCGTGAACTTTCTGAGTTCTCCAGCTGTTTCAATAGGCTTTGCAAAATCAGGAATAACAGGAAGTTCTGAAATTTTATAAGCACTGCCATTAACTGTCGCATTAACAGTATTTTCCGGCAAATCATTTTCCTGATTTTCAGAATTACAGGAAACAAAGAACAGGCTGCATAAAATAGCAGATAAAAAGAGTTGTTTTTTCATATTTTAATTCTTTAATATGTGATAAATTGTTTAGACGTTTTTAATTACATGATTTATTTAATTTTGATCTAGATTTTTGATTTAAATGAAAATTGAATGAGATTTCATTCCATGAGCAGAGAGTTGAGATACAGACTTTTTACTGTATCGTAAGTAATGATATACCTTTTATCTGAGACAAAACTAAATAATAATTTCGCAATTAAAATCGCATATGACGAATTATTTAATACTTAATGTACCTAATACGTATGATTTAATCAATTATTCTGATTTTTGGCTCTATCCTTAGGTTGAATCTATATTATTTAGAGCTTTTATTGGTGTTCAGCAGGTTTTTCTTTAAGTACTAATTGGCTAATTGATTAATAAATAATTGTTTAAATTTTTCACATACTTATATTCCAAATATTACCATTTTAACATCAAATCCGGGATTCTTTTTGAAAAACGAATCTTCATGGTTACAAAAAAATCTCTCTTATGAAAGAGAGATTAAAGCAACTGGTATTAAAAAAATGAGGGAAATAAGATGATAATTCTGGATGCATTATCACTATCATTTGTATATTCAGAATCAGTTTTACACATTATCTATAATTTACTCATATTGCTTTTTCCATTTTGCAATTGTATTTCGGCTTAACTTGTAGGCACTTGCAACTTGTGTATTATTGAGTTCGTGTTTTTTTTGATAGTCTAAAATTTTTATAATGCTTTTTTCATCATAAGAACGATGCCTTTGATTAAAGAGCTCAGTGTCGCGTGCTTTTTCCCCAAAAATGATTTTATTCAAAAGGATGATATCAAGAGCACAAAGTGATTCCTTTTCCATAATATTTTTACAATCATTCACTTTATCAGGAAACTTTTGTTCTATCATATCTTTATAAATACTCTTATAGTTAGGCATTGACGTTATTTTTTGTACTTTTCTATCCATTTATATAAGGTTGTTTTAGGAATGTTATATTCATTTATTATCTGTAATTTGGTTTTTGCCTTTGTTTCTATCAATTCAAGAATAAAATCTATGATTTCCTGAGTATAAATTTTTTTTCTGAATCCTGGTAAGACCTCTGATTTCTTAACAGGCTGATTTTGTTTCATGCTTAGAGAGGCTGGCGGTGAAAACAGTATTAAATGTTGTGTATAAATTCTGAAGAAGTCATATTCCAAAAGCTTACTCCATCTCAATAGTAAATTGGTGTCAAGACTTTCAGCATTATACATCTCTTGTACCTCTTCCTCAGAGCACTTTAAAAAATTTATAATACGGGGTATATCTACCTCAAGTTCATTTACTCTCTTACTGATTAGCTCACCAATACCTATATTCTTAAAATCCATTTAGAAATAATTTGTCGATTTTTCATTCAGTTTACATTTACGAAGATAAAGACGAGATCATTTACAAAGAAAAATTGTAATACGTAAAAATGACTAAACACAAATCCTTAGATATTTACAGCTAAAAAAGGGAATTCATATCAGAAACTACAAAATTCAAGCACTCAATAATCATTTATACTTAGTAAAAATAAATTATTAATGAAAATTTCATAATACTTCACGATAAATATAGTTGACCCTATGTTTATAACTATCATTACTACTCAAATAATACAATAGTTACTATCGACCATTTTATAAAACAAATGTTGTATTACTCGCCTAAATAAATAAACAAGTTCATCGTAAGGTATTCCGGTTCTATAGAAAATGTCTGTCCCTGACCTTCTATTGAAGCAGTAGCCGTATGGGTATGGCTCCAGGAGTTTGCATTTGTATTTCTAGTTTGGGTTCTATCTTGAAAACGTTTATCAACACCGGTTTTATTATTAGGTTTACCTCTTCTGTCATTGACAGCATATAAACCAGCAGATCCCATATGATGATCAAGAAGGTTATGTGAATGTCCTCCACTGGTAGCACTAGCTGTAGAAACATTATAGCTTGGTAGATTTTGAGTTGTCAATTTTACAGTATGGCTACCTCCAAGGCTACCATTAGATCCACTAGTATATTTTATGTACCTATCTCTCGCATCCCATAAATAATCTGAAAAACCTAGAGTATATGCATTTTTTTTGATTTTCTCAAAAGGTAATGTATTTATATTTCGTCCATTGATGAGAAACCATCCTGAATGATCATTTTTTTGCATCCCATATTTAATATCACCTAATGACGGAGATAGTTGTATATCTTCTCGCTTTTTAACACTCCCTTCATGATCTACAGCAAGAACATTTACAGGTGAGTTAATAATATCAAGCTTCCTGATCCTCATATTCCCATTTACATCAAGGGTTTTTGTCGGTTTGGGAGTATTTACTCCTATTTGAGCATAAATACAAGAATACGTACTTATAAATAAACTAAATACTACTATTTTTTTCATCTCTATATTTTGTTAGTTTCCAAGATAAATAAACGTATTGACCTCTATATATTTAGGAACAATACTAAATGACTGACTATTACCTCCAGCATTAGAAATTTTAAAAGAATGATTATGATTTCCAGAGTTTGTAGTTTGTGCCTGAGGACTAAGGTGTGGATTCCGTTTATTAGCACCATTTGTATTACCAACATTCGCCAAAGTACCATTAAAATTAGAACCAAATATATCAGAACGCTTATCAATAAAAGAATGATTGTGAGAAGCATTAGAAGATGAAGAGGTTTCACCACTAAAGCTTAACTTTGGCAGATTATTTTTACCAAGAATTACAGTGTTCTTACCTCCTGTACTAGCCGTATGTTGAGTATTCCCAGATATTTTAAGGAATTTACCTGTTGCATTCGGCAAAGCTGCTGCATACCCTATATTTTTTGCCGATAAACTCGCATTTGTCGGTAAAGAAAATATTTGCCGACCGTCCAGAAGATACCACCCATGATGATCCGTCCTCTGAAATCCTCTCTTTACATCTCCTTTTTGCGGCTTAATTTCCTCGTATTTCTTTTTCCCCACTACACCATCCACATCAGTGGCTATTATATATTCTGGATCTTTTTCCGTTTTAATATTTCTAACCCTCAATTCTCCGTTGACATCAAGAGTTTTAGTAGGTTGTTTTATATTTATACCTACCTGTGAATGAACCCATTGAATGGAAAACATTACTAATAGTAAGATTTTAAATTTCATATTTTTTGATTTAACAATTATTTTCCTAGATACACAAATTGTTTTAGACTAATATAGCCGGGGGTCAAATTAAAAGCAGTTCCATTACCATTACCTTTTAATGTTATATTATGGGAATGAGCCCCTGATACACTTGTAGTTCGTATTGTATTGTCTGAGCCCCATGTTGCTCCTGTATTCTGAGCATTCAAAGTCATTCCACCTCCGTTACCATGATTAATCATATTGACAAAAATATGATCATGTTTACCAGCTGAATCTGTAGTTCCACTCAGCTCAAACTGAGGCAAATTGTTTCGTGAGAGTATATTAGTAGAATTTCCACCTGTTGCACCTAAGATTCCTGCTGTGCTTTTACTTCTAGATAATTTATTCCTAAAATCTGGAAGAACGGAGTTAAACCCCAGCGAGACCGCATTTTGCCTTGCTACCGAGGGTAAAGTAGAAATACTTCTTCCATTTAAAAGAAACCAACCATTGTGATCCTGATTCTGAATAGCATCTTTGATATCACCAACTATTTCCTTTCGGAATTGAGTATAGTCCTGTTTTGAAATATACCCGTTTTCGTCAGAAACTAATATTTCAGCATTTGACGCGGCAACAGGTAAATTCCGAACTTTAACATCTCCATTTACATCTAAAGTTGCTGTTGGTTGTGCTACATTTATTCCTACTTGACCGTAAAATCCAGTGTAAAAAGTAATTGCAATAATTACAAAATTTTTTTTTTTCATCCATGTGTTTTTTTAGAGAGCTGCAAAGAAAAGAGATTACATTCTCATCTAAAAAAATGAACATACGTAAAAAAAACAAAAAGCAAAAATCTGGTCGTTACGATGGGTTACAATCACTTAAGACAACAAATAAGTGAAATTTAAGTATTTAAGACATTCTAAAAATCTTATAATGGAAAGGTTAAAATATATGAATCTTCTTAAATAAGTTTAAAATGAAAGCTTTGGTTGTTTTCTAAAGTTTAAACAAATTTATTTTAAAAGAAGTAAAATCCTATAAGTTTTTTAAAGATTAAGGATTTATTTTCTTTAGCCAAACATACAAATCCTCTCCTTTTTCCAGTCCTATTTTTTTTCTTAATGTATATTTTCTGGTCTGAATGGTTCTATAGGATCTGAATGTATATTCAGCAATCTCTTTAGAAGAAAAATTTAGATAAACATAGGCAAGAAGTGTTAATTCACCCAAATTAAAACTAGGATTACATTCTAAAAGTCTTGGGCTAAACTCAGGATAGAATGTCTGAAACTTTTCAAAGAAAGATGTTGTATTTTTTTTAGCTTCATAGATAACTTCCTCCAGCGTTACATCTAGTTTTTGTTGTAATTTTACATAATACATATTTTTTTCCTCCAGCAAATGATCTTTTTCCTGCAACAGCAAATTCTTCTCAGAAATGACGGCTCTCTTTCTTCGTTTTAACTTTAAATATCTATAACCTATTATAATATTTAGAGACATAAATGGTATAATAGCAGATAAAAAAATAATCCAATTGAGTTTCCTGAATTTTTCACTTCTATTCTGGTATTCGTTTTCTACTGTATTTACTGCAGACTGAAGGTTTGTTATCTTTAAACCGGCCAATTCATCAGACTCGATATAATATTTTTCCAAATAAATTTTCTCTTTTGCTTTATCATTAAGAAATCCATAAGACATTGAGATCTTTTTATTAGTGTAAGTAGAATATTCAAGGTCTTTGATTCTATTCTGATCAAGATCCTGTAAAGATTCAAAATAAAAATCAACTGCTTTTACATAATTTTTCAGCTCAAAATAGTAATCCCCAAGAGAAATGAGCTGGATGTATTTTCTTTTTATCCTGTTTAAGTGGGTATAACTTTTATTAAAATAATAATAAGCTGAGTCATACTTAAGGTTGTATAAACACACATATCCTTTTATAGTGTATAAATTTAAATTATCAGAGAAATCATCATCCAGATTCTTGGATATTTCATGATGAATCGTAATAGCTTTGTTAATAAACTTTTCTGAATACAGAGACTCCTGTTTATTAAGGTAATACGAAGCCATTCTTGCATTAGTTCTGGATAATAATTTTTTTGCTTCAATATCATTCTTTCCTGATAGAAGTTCTATAATCCTATGATATTCTTTAAGTTCACTATCAGTGAGTTTTAATTTATTATAATTAATCGCTTTTATTTCTCTGAATTGGCATTCTAATACAGCATCTTTCTTCGTTTCACTTCCATTTAATCCTTTTTCAATATATAAAAAACTATCTTTATAGTCCATTAATAGATTTGTACAACGAGCTATATTCAAGTAAGATTCGGCTAATTTCAATGAATTTTTCTCATTTTCAGCAATCATAGCCGCATCCTTTGCATATGTAAGAGATTGTATAGTATTCGTATACAAAGTTTCTTTCGATTTTTCCAGCAAACCATCAACTCTTTTAATCTCAATTCGTTGACTGTATAAAAACCCGAACATAAACAATAAAAAAATACGTATAAATTTAAATAACATATAAAATTTTCTATTTTTAATTAATATAAAAGAAAATAATTAACAATTTACAAAAAAAAACAACATATACTTCAATATCTTAACTTTAGCTACCTCTTTCATTTTAATGCATTACCCTATCATCAGCTTATTTAATTTAAAGGCTTAGATCTAAAATCATTTGCTTACGATAATTTGAATAATATTAAAAATGGATAAAGCGTCCAAAAGAGAAATACCAATATTAATTTCTGCTATTTTAGACATGAGATTTGCCATCTGTTACAAAATTTTATACTGAGCTAGAGGTTAAAAATGTTAAGCAAAAATTAATAAATCAGAGATTCACATCAAGTTGTACTATTTTATTTTAGTTACATCGTTTCCATGACAGAAAATGAAGATGAATAGAAATATTAGGCTCTATTTTTACAGGTTCTCATGAAATAAAATACTAAAAAATAACAATTGAATTATAAAACATTCATTATCAATAATTTTCAGGTCCTTATTCCTTGCCCGGTTTAGATCATAAAAGACAGCTATTTATATAAGATAATATTGTTTTCATAAGCGATATAAATTATTGAAGATAAGATGAAATGGATATCTATATTTTAAAATCTAATGAGGCTGTCTCAAAAGTGCTATTCTGAATGAAAAGCAATGTAGTGAGTAATCTCATTAGTTTGATTATTAATTAGACTTCTTGCTTTATCAGAATGACAAAAGTCGAATGATTTGACTTTTGAAATAATCTCCATATTTTATATTTGTCTTATTTCAATAATGCTGCAGTGCTTCTTAATTAATAAATTTTATAGAATTAATACCTGTTGACAATTTTGTTTGAAAAGACTGAATTGGGAAATATTACTGAAAAAAATCTTATTGTAATTTACCTTGTGACCGTCTATAAAGGTTTTATAAAAATTATAACTGCCTCTAGAAAAACCAACAATATAATTTATCATTGAATCAAAAGTATATATAATGGTCTCAATTCCTATTTGATCAGACATACTGATTAATACTGTAATCTTGGGGAATTTATTTCTTCTCATTGTAAGGGCTTTGCTGTTTTTACAAAAGAAAGGAATACCAACCCTATTTAAAAAAATAGCCATACGTAAAAACAACCCAAACGCGCAACAAACTAGTAATCAATAATTAAAAATTTATTTTCAAGAAGATACTGTAAAGATTGCGTACATACATACAACCAAATAATAATAATAATGATAAATTTATTATTTATTAAAAAGAAAATTTATCTGACATCAGTTTCTATATTGTACTCAATATTTTTTTATCCAAAACAAGTGATATAAAAATACTATTATCACAAATAAACTTACCTTCTTATTATTGACAATTTGTTTAAATGAGCATTTTATAATCAAGGACTATGTCAATTTAATGCTCAATACACCATTGCAAAAAATCAACACCTGTCAGTTCTTTTTTTGGTAAATTAAATGGACTCTCTGCCATTTGATCTTCAGAATATGACATCGCAGCTAAAAAACAGCAGAAATTACTATAGAATTCTGCTGTTAAATATAATTTCTATTATTTGATCAAATCTACATGATAATACATCAGGTAAATATTCTATCAGTTCTTTATCAATTGTATTTCGAAGAAGCTTCCAATACCATTTCCTGTTCCGCCACTTGGATTAGCAATAAAAGTAAGGCCATGATTTGCCCCGAAAAAATAAGTTCTGCCTGCTTGTAATTCAGCAACTCCTATAAATGTAGTTGCACTCCCGACAGTATTAGTAGAGGAATAGGTCCCTTTGATGTAAGCAGATGGTATTGAAAACCTTAATACCCAATTACTAGTAGTAGAATCAGCAAACCCAACAACAGCATTTGGTACATTATAGTTATCAGGATCGGTGAACTTGATTGAAGTTGTCATCGTTATTTTGTACAAACCTGTTTCCGGAGCTACAAAATTACCTTCTACATGGTCGAAATCATCACCGGGATCATCAACCTGGGTGAAATTATTTAATCTGTAAATCATCCCAGTTGTATTTCCAGTTGTACGATCATTATATAAATATGCTCTGGCAATTCCCTTTATTTCATTTTTCTTCTTTTTAATAACCCCATTAGCATCCGCTACCAAAGTTATATCCTGAATATTTGTACTGGGTACAATAGTTCTTAGCCTTAGGTTTCCATTTACATCAAGCTTTTGGGTAGGATCAGTGGTAGCTATTCCCATATTACCATTGTCAAGTACATTTACTCTAAATATATTGTCTGAACTTACAAGACCCATGATATATTCTGAAGCAGTGTTATTCCGGACGTTCAAAGCACTACCTGCGTAATTAAAACCACTTGGCCCCACTATTACTTTTCTGGATTTAGCAACCCCATCTACATCAAGCTTCTGCGCAGGGCTATCCGTTCCTATCCCAACATTGTTATCAGCAGCTAATACCACATTATTGTTACTATTTCCGTTAACAGTTAATTTCATGGAACTGCTACTATTAGTTCCATCTCCCTGATAATACGTTCTTATCCCTGACAAAATTTTATTGGTATCCCCAACATAACCACTTGTATAAAGGTTCGCTACATTCTGACCACTTTGCAGATTACCGATACCAGACCTTTCAACATACAGACTAGCTTCGTTACCATTTCTGAATATTAAAGAATTATCTGCCATACTCATAACTCTATTGCCTGTTAAAGTCCCATTGGCATTATAAATATTAGTATTGGTATCAGTATTCAGCTTTATCCACTTGCTTTTGGAACCATCAAAATGATAGAATCCTACAACATCAATATTGGATGCCTATCCTGTAGCTGTGCCTGTAGAGACATCATTTACATAAATTAAAGTAGAAGGTTCTACAGATATCATACTCAGTGCCCTCTGCCTGTCTACACGGGGAATAAGAACTCCATCTGCATTTGTTGTAGAACCTGTTGGGGTTTTAGCTGTAATATCTAGTGTACTTTTAGGAGTAGCAGTATTAATACCTACTTGTCCAAACATGATACTGCCTAACAAGATGGCAGCCAGAGGTAATAGTTTTTTTTCCATTGTAGAGATTTTATTTGTTAAAAACAAAAAAAACAAAAAATGGAACCACATTAAAAAAAAGACATACTCAATAAACAACATAATTAAAATACTATAAATCAAATAATTAAATTCCTTTATGAGAAAAATATTGTATAAACTACGTACCTAAATATCTTTTATTTCTATAAATTAACAGTAAACTCTTTATTTAAATAAAATGCTGCCTCAATATGAGACAGCATTTCGGAAATACAAGGTTTTTAAAAGTTAATTGAAATGTTTTTAATAAAAAAGAACTTTCATCACCTAGTCCATAATTGTAAGGGAAATCTGTGGTGCAATAGCATCATTAATTATTACATTACCTGAGTCTTGTTTAGCACATTTAACATATATAGTTTTAGTACTACCCACAGGAATCGTTATATATGTACTCATCGTGTTAGCGCTATTCCAATGTACTGCTGTATAACTCTGAGGTATAATAGATACAGAAGCATACTCACTCCCTGCTGTATCAAATACATGGCACCACGTATGCTTAGCATCACTGGTTTTTAGTCTTCCCATATTGACATCCACCTTATAAGTTCTTCCTCCCTTTAAAACGAAATCAGTATTATTATTACTTTTAGAAATATAGCCTTGTGGAGTGGAATTATACAACTGTTGTTGAAACAGCACTTTAGATCCATTATTACTGCTTGAATATGAGATAGTCTGTGAGGCATTAGAGGTAAAAGTAGCTGATGTATTTAACGTTTCACTCATTGAACCGAGAGTTGCCCATATCCTATTAGTATCCGTACCAACATTTACCTGTAATTTATTAATATCCTTATTATAAAGTAAAGTGGCAGTATGTGCTCTATCAGATGCAATTGCATCTCTTTGTGCTGTGGTCAGCTGCGGCATGCGTACCCCGGAATCTGTTCCTGAAATATCTAGTTTAGCTTTAGGCGAAGCTATACCTATACCTAAATAACCATCAGAGCTCAATGTCATTGACGTAGTTCCTATTCCGTTCACAGAAAAATTTAAGTCAGACTTTGCATCTGTTCCACTCCCCAAATAAGTAGATTTAATTGAAGCCAAATATTGTTCTGCCCCATTTACTCTTCCTTTAAAACTTACTCTCCCAACATTACTATTTGTTGATAAATTCGTTCCACTATGATGATGATATAAGGAAAGGCTTGGGTTTACATTATCCAATGATTCTATTTTCACATCTGCCCCTGCTCCAGAAAATATACCATCACCTTTTACGTCAAGCTTTTTGGAAGGAGTTGCCGTACCTATACCTACGTTATTGTTGGTAGCTAGTACCAAATTATTGTTGTTATTCGCATTAACTGAAAAAGTCATAGAACTGTTGGTATTGGTTCCATCTCCCTGATAATACGTTCTTATTCCTGACAAAATTTTATTCGTATCCCCAACATAACCACTTGTATAAAAATTTGCTACATTCTGACCACTTTGCAGATTACCGGTACCAGACCTTTCAACATAAAGATTAGCTTCATTGCCATTTCTTAATATCAAAGAGTTATTTGCCATACTCATGACCCTATTGCCCGTTAAAGTACCATTAGCATTGTAGATATTCGTATCTGTATTAAGCTTTGTCCATTTGCTTGTAGAAACATCAAAATGATAGAATCCCACCGCATCAATATTGGATGCCTGTCCTGTAGCAGTTCCTGTAGAAATATTATTGATATAAATTAAAGTGGAAGGCTCTACAGATGTCATGCTCAGTGCCCTCTGCCTATCCACACGAGGGATCAAAATTCCATCCACATTTGTTGAAATCCCTGTTGCATTTTTTGCAGTGATATCTAAGCTACTCTTTGGAGTGGTTGTATTAACTCCCACCTGCCCAAACATAATGCTACCTAACAGTATAGCAGCAAAAGGTAATAGTGATTTTTTCATTCTTTAAAGTATTTTATATGTCTTACAAAGAAATAAGAGAAAAAAGAAAAAGTAAAAAAAAGACATACGTAAAAAAAACATTAAAAAAAATACTGAGAACAAACATATTAAATTCAATTTATTTAGATTTCACATAGAAAATACGTACTTCTCATGTATTGGAAGGAAAGGAAACATCCAAATCCCCAGCTTGATATACACGAAATACAAGGTATAAAAAGAGACTGCCTTCATATAAGACAATCTCTTTAAAGTACAAGTATTTAGAACTGATAGGAAGCATAATTACAAAGCATTTTATGATAACCGATTCATTACTTAGTAGTAATTTTAAATTTATAAATTTTATGCCTATACATATTAGATCCCTAAAATCAATAATTATTTGTTTTTTTGAAGCTCTAAATTACTGATATTCTACCCAAAGATTTTATAGAAATTTTAATCAAGTATCTCGATTTAGCAAATTCTGCATTTTAATGTATATTAATTTGACCTAAACTAATGAATACATCCTAAAAAACATTCTCAAATTAGTTAGCTACTGGTATGGCATATAAGAAATTCTCACCATAGCTACCTGTTTTCACAGCAGGTGGATTTCCTACTGAATTTAAATTTCTTGTAAATACGTGTAAATAAATTGAGTCACTCGTAACATTTACAGGGATGCTGCCGGTAAAATATGTATATTGAAACTGTCCTACTACAGGTGTTAACCAACCAGATATAAGATTAGTACCTAAAAAAGAAAAACCAGTTGTTTGTAAGCTCGTATTGCTGCTACTTAAGGTAAACCTTACCCATCTATTATTATTTAGATTGATAACTGATTCCGAATTAACAGTATCTACCAGTTGACCAATATAAACAATCCATTTCCCTTTGGTTAATCCAATCCAAGCTCCCATATATTTGTTTGGCTCAATCGTAATATCACTGCTAGTTAAAGTTCCAAAAACAGCGGGAGGATAGTTATCGGAAACCTTTGTTTTTTTCACAACGCCATCAGTCCCTATAGCCAATAAATTATCAGAGGTACTCATAGTAGTAGAAAGAGGAACATTTCTTAGTCTCACATTACCATCAACATCCAGTTTTTGTGTAGGCGCATTCGTACCAACTCCCACATTACCACTTTCTTCAATTCTAAATCTTTCATTGCTAACAGTATTAAAAGCAAGAAGTATGGGTTTGGTAGAATCCAGATTCCTCACCTGCAAACCTCCTGCGTATTGTACCGTATTTCCAATATTCAAAGGCCCTCCTTGAATATTTACTTTGGAGCCCGGCACAGGAGTACTTGTTCCAATACCTACGTTTCCAGTCCCACTAAAGGTCGCATTAAATCCTGCCATTGCTATATTAGTATTTTTAACTAAGGTCCCTCCCAGTTGAAGGTTACTTCCAGTTTTGGTAAGACCGTTATTTGCTGTTGTATCAGGAAGGTCTGCCCAGGTTGAAACACCATTGGCATCACTGGTTAAAACCTTGCTTGCTCCCTGTGAACCATCTACTATTCTTATACTCCCGTTTACATGCAGTTTTTGTGTAGGTGAATCTGTTCCTATCCCAACATTATTATTATTAGCTAGCACCAAGTTGTTGTTACTTGCTCCATTAACTGAAAAAGTCATTGAACTGTTGTTATTGCTTCCATTTCCTCGATAATAGGTTCTTATTCCTGACAAAATTGTATTCGTATCCCCAACATAACCACTTGCATAAAGATTTGCTACATTCTGACTACTTTGTAGATTACCCGTACCAGACCTTTCAATATAAAGATTAGCTTCATTGCCATTTCTTAATATCAAAGAGTTATTTGCCATACTCATGACCCTATTGCCCGTTAAAGTGCCATTAGCATTGTAGATATTCGTATCTGTATTAAGCTTTGTCCATTTGCTTGTAGAAACATCAAAATGATAGAATCCCACCGCATCAATATTGGATGCCTGTCCTGTAGCAGTTCCTGTAGAAATATTATTGATATAAATTAAAGTGGAAGGCTCTACAGATGTCATGCTCAGTGCCCTTTGCCTATCTACACGAGGGATCAGAATTCCATCAGCATTTGTTGATGTTCCCGTCGCATTTTTGGCTGTAATATCCAATGTACTTTTGGGGGAAGCAGTATTCACACCCACCTGTCCATATATGATTGTACTACAAAATAGAACAGTCATAGGTAATAATGTCTTTTTCATTGCTTAAAAAATTTTATGTTTAGTGCAAAGAAATAGGTTTAAAAAAGAAAAAGAAAAAAAAGACATACGTAAAAAAAACAATACATCAAATATCTAAAAATGAGACAATTAACAAAGAAAATACATTTTTTAGGTAATTTATAACTTTAAGTATTCTTTCTTTTGATTTAATCTTTTAAAAGTAAAAGAAGAACTTTAACATTTTACCAATACTTCCATTTTAAATCATTTAAATATTTATAAAAAATATGATGATTTAGTTTATATAAATAAAAAAAACTGCCTTATTTCTAAGGCAGCCTGTCAAAACACAAATAACACGTAGAATGATGAGCAATCTTTCTACCAATATAATCTAGCAACTTTCTTTACATGAAAACAACTATTATGCTCATCACTACAATTAAATATATCATTGTAATGTTTTAATAATATTGAACTAAAGCATTCATTACATTTTTATATCGGTTTTAAGCCTATTTTCAGAAAATCTTGAGATAAAAAATTACTCACTGAACCACCAGTTTTTTACAAGTGTAATACGTACGCCCACGGAAAAAGATCCCAGGCTATTCATATTCTCAAGATCTGTAATGGCATACACTTTTCCCAACCCTCTGGAATATGCCGCAAAAACCTCAGTACGGTCTGAAATAGCAAACCCACTTCCCCCATTCAAAACATAATCTAGTTTTGTAGAATGATATTGAGTTCCGTTGTTGTAATCTAATCTCCATACTATATATTCTAGCTTTCCTCCAACAAACAAGTACAATCTGCTTTTTTCGAAATTTTGATTTAAATATTTTTTCAGATGTACTCCTCCAGCATATGTGGCAAATTCCAGATCTCCGGTATAAGGGCTCCTAACAGGCAAGGATAGTTCGAAAAAAGGCTGCAAGTACAATTCTCCAGAATCGAAATATAATATTTTCGAAAGCGCTACATCCACTGACACATGGGCTGTATATTTATTAATCCACCTGCTTTTTCCTTCTTTTTTATCTGATAAATTTCCCCCTGCATAGCTTGCTCCTACATTCCATTTTACAAACTGTGACCGCCAGTCATCATAATGCTGGGCATAAAGAATTTTTGAAAATATTATTAGTAGACAAATAAGTAGTTTATCTTTCATCTATTGGTTGTGTTTTTTCTTGTGAATGGAGAATAGTTTTAATTTCAGACAGTCTTTCTACATTGATTATAGAACATTTTTAATTCTTTTTCAGCCGTCAGAGGCTATTTTATCAACTTCCATGCTTATTTCATCTCAATTACGAACTGCCTCACTCAATGATTTTTTTTTAACCCAGCATCTCTACTGAGGATGAAAATTCATGTTGGAAAGAAATGAACTATTCTAAAATTGTTCACAAAAAATAAACACCAAAAAGGATGATTCAAATAAAACACTAGTATTCAGGCATTTACAATATTATCTGCTATAAAAAATAAACAAAAAAGTACCCTATACGTATATATTTCCATAAGTTCACTGATCAAGAGCTCCTGTATTTTGTAAAGCAGATTCTCTTTTACCCGTTAATCAAATCCTTTAGGTTATAATTCTACAAGAAGAACTGAACTAAAATAAATCATATAGCATGACGATCTCAATACCATTTTTTTTATTATTTTTACTAATTATAAATAAAAATAAGACATGAGGAAAATTGTATTCTCGGGAATAGCTGTTATAGGAGGATTACTAACAGCAAATGCACAGTGTAAACCGGTATCTATCCTTGCAGAAAATTTTGACACCTGGAAAGACATCAATAAATGCTGGACAGCTCAGCCGGGGAAAGCGATGCTGTATGCAAGTGATAAAAGAATTGTTTTTTATTCAATGAGCAACCCAGGAGAAAATATGTATCTGGTAACTCCTGAAATCAAAGCGGGAACCTATAGCCTTTCTCTTGATCTTTCGGATAACGGAGGCGAAACAACATTAGAGCTTTTGTCAGTAAACAACCCTTCTGATGCAAAATCTTATGTTTCAATCACTAAACCGTCAAAGATTACAGGAGAGAAAAAAACATTTACTATTTCTTTGAAAAAAGATGCACATCTGGGACTTAAAGTTCTGTTGAATGGTGTACACCAAGCTGTTTATATGGATAATCTTTCTTTGACTTTAAAGAAATAGATCTTTAAAATCAGTAACAAACAAAGCAAAGCTGTCTCCTAGGTTTGTATCGTCAAACAGAGGAGACCGTTTTACTTGATAAGTATTTGCTCTTTAACGTGATAAATTAACCAATAAGGTTTAATAATTTCTATAACCCATTACTCTTATTGTATATCTATAAATTGTCTACAAAATTATTTATGGCAATAAAAAGGGTTTTCTCTTTAATCAGACAAGGATTTTTTAAGATTGTAGAATATTAGGAACATTGCCACTTAACTGTGTCCAACCTACATTATTAAAAACAAAACATGAGGATCAAATAACGATTAATGCAAAAAACTAAAACAACCTGAATTCAGGATAAGAATTTTAATTTTCTCAGAGCAATTTACTAAGCTACGCTCGCAAAGTGATATCATTATTTACTTCTTGTTTTTTGATCGTAAAGGCATTCTATTCAGCGAAGGCCTCTGCTATCATTGCTAAATGAAGTGCCATTTGCGAACAGAAAATACATACAATGATGGACGAAAACATTTGCAGAAATAACGGTTAAAAAAAAGTCTCCACTTATATTGTATTTACAAATAGATTATTTTTTAGCAACAATTTTATCCTAACTTTTAGTTTATACAGATAAGTATCCTGATATCTAATAAGATGATGTATCTGATCAGGACCTTCATAAAAATCAGGAATTTTTACATTATTTATTTCCGTAATACCCCTCCTTTTCATTGCATCATATATTATAAACATAGATGAATAATATCTTTTATATTTTTCATCTTCCTGCAAAATTCCATCGTAAGAAAACCTGCTTTTATATAAAATTTCATCAACGAATTTAATATTTCCCATCTCTACAATTTTTAAGAATAAATCCTGTTCAACAGAAGTTTCTAAGTCTGTATTAATTCCAACAGTTTTCAAATATGCACTTCTTTTAAATGTAAAAAAATGTGAAATTTGAGTTGGCCAATTGAAAAAAAAATTATTATTATATATTTTTCCAGTCCCTTTAATTATTTTCTGAGGAACCATTTTTTTATCACATAGCATCAATTTAGAATAGGTGGCAACTATAGAATAATTTGTTGTATACTGTTCCATAGATTTCTGTATCGCATTTGTAAAAAGAACATCACTAGGGTCTAAGTAAGCACAAATATCTCCAGTTGCAAGAACGATACACTTCTTTTTTGCAGAACTGCAGCCAATTTTACTTAGATTCTGATAAAATAAGAATCGGTTATCATCCTTAATTAATTGTTTTATTACTTCAACAGAATTATCGGTAGAACCATCATCAACAATAATAGCTTCCCAATCTTTATAGCTCTGATTAATAAGCGAATTATGACAATCGTTAAAATATTTGCCGCTGTTATAGTTGGTAATTAAAATTGATATTTTGGCCATAATATTACTACGGATTAAATGGGTATTTTTTAGCACCAATAGTCTATATAAATTCTTTATATCCTTAAGCTAGCTGCTTATTACAAATAAATAAAGTTTTATCTTACAAGTCCAGCATAAGGGTACTCAAAAATAATTAAAAGCCTATCCCAATAGTTATTATGTATTGTAATTTAAAAAATGAGTTAAATAGAAAGTTTTTCTAGAAAAATAAATACACATAAATCAAGAAAACACTATGCTCGTTTCATACAGCATATCATTGATAAACATCTTATTTATTGACAGTTATAATTTAATACATTTTACGTATGTCTGCATTTCTTTGAGAAATGAATTTTTATCTAATTTGCGGGGTAACCGGAAGATAATAATTTTCTGTTTTCATTAATGTCTGATTTTTTCAGCGTTCTGATAATACAATCTATCTCTATACAATAATTCCCAGATCTATTATAATCGTTTCGATACTATATAATGAATAAACTGTAATGATATGTAAAATATTTCAGACGTTTTTTAATCTAATATTATTTCTAGAAATACCGTAAAGCCAGAATACAAACACTCCTAATATTCATAACAGAGTAATAAATCTGGATCTACAGAGTGTAATGTCAATATTGGTATTGCAAGAAAATATTTGACTAAAAAATTGGATAAGATATTCGAATAGTATTACAGCCTACAATCAGCTTATAAATTAAATAAACACAAATAATGATGAACAATTACTTATACCTTGAAGGAAAATCAAAAGAAGAGATTATAAAAGAATTTGGATTAAAGCAAAATATTTATGCATCCTCTACATGGTTATATTTGCTCCATAGAAACTGGATAGGAAAAAAAACCATTCTAATTATTTATTTTTTGGACACCGTTGTTATCATGACTAAGATTGTTAAAACGTTTAAAAATATAAATAAATAATTATTTTAAATTAGTCAATACTGCAATCTCTTCAAGTTCCTTTTTCTTTAAAATTATTGAATTTTAATCCATAACCGGAAAAGACCCCAAAGTAAATTGTACGGTTTTTTCCTGATAAATATTGGGATTCATTGCATTAGGCACAACTAAAGTCAAATTGGTTCTTTCTCCAGGCTCATAGTTTTTTAATGCATCTGTAAAAGTTTGAGCATCATATACAGAATAAGCACCCACTTTTTTAACCAAAGTACCAGCCAGGATATTATTGAGATGTAAAGCTCCGCCTACAGTTGTTGGGCCTATTAATACTCCTTTTACATTCTGAAAAACGGTATTATATCCATTAAAAATATTCAACTGTACATCCCATGGAATAACATCGATAACGCCTACAGAAGCTCTAAACTTCACATCTTCTTTGGCAATGACAGGTTGAGTAACCGCATGCTGCACCGATATTGTTTTCGTATGGCTGTAATCTTCCACCATCTTCGTCATTTCAGTACTGTTCAGCACCTTTTTAAAGGAAGTATTACCCTTCGCTCCATTATTTCCCCATCTTACTCCATTGGCTATAAATCCGATATAATCTTTTTTACCAAGAGCCGCTACAGCAGCCTCAATATTAGGAGTTAGGTTAGGATCATTTTTTTGTAATGATTCTGCAAACTGCAAATGTAAATTCTGCAATTTATCGTTTCCTTCCGCTTTTGCTTTTTCGGCTGCCTGCAGGTGATTTTTAAGGGCTTCCTCCTGAGAGATGTCAGGAAAGAATTTCTCTTCAAACTGATGGATCATTTCGTCATCAGCATCATACATTTCGATTCTCGTAGTATTAATTTTTTCAGCAGTATACTGATTTTCAACCTGCTGATTGAATGAGGACTTCATGGATTTCCGGCTGCTTCCTAAACCAAGAAATGCCCAACCGCTTGATTTCTGGCTGACACTGCTCTGTTGAGCATCACTTAAAAATTGGTTAACAATCGTACTTCCGTCTAAATGTGCATTAATATAACTGCCTTTAGAATTCTTAAATTTATAGCTGACCGATATCTCACCATTTCCGTTGGCCAGAAGATTTTTAACATATTCTGTAGGATTTTCAATACTTATATTTTTAAAACTTTTATTTCCAACCAAAGTTCCTGGGATACGTTTGCTGTAAACGGTCTCCCCTCCTGCTTCTACAATGAATTCTACCTCGGTAGGTGAGATGATCTGACTTTGAAAATCTGTATTATAATTTTTAATCAACTGTTCCTGCGGAGCCAGCATCGTAGTTTCATACTGTTGGGCCAGGGAAAAGAAATGGTTGGTTAATACAGGATTGGTCACCAGGTAAGGCGTTAAAACGGGCTGACCGTTTGTGTTTTTTAGAATCGGAGGATAAAAAGCTGCTATGGTTGTGCTTTTTATTGCGGCACAAATCGATGCTTTCTGGCTTTCATTGGGTAATGCCAGCTCCTGTGTTACCGGAATAATTAAGGTCCGGATCTGATCTGAACTCTTATACGTTTCATTTCCTTTACTGTCTATATATTTAATATTATTGATATCAAACTTAAGAATAGGTAAAATAAACACCTTAGCAACAGTACCCTTAGCAACATTTTCATAAAAGCCGTGGGTGTTATAAAGCGCATATTTTCCTTTACTATCAATGGCTACATAATTCTCAACTGAAAATTTGTTCGAATTCGGCGTCACTTGCGACCAGATAATTCCGGTATTGGCAAGCAGCAATACAATGGTTACATAAAGATTTTTCATGATTAGTTTATTTAAAGGTTACTATAATGTTTTTATCAGGAGTACTGTTAGGATTTGAGGTCCCGTAAAATGCATCTTTCAATTTACTGTATGCCAGTTTACTATTTGCCACAGTACAGTTTTTAATATCGGTTTCCATCCCCACCAAAACACATCCTTTGATCTGTTTTGTATAGTTTCCCATATGAATTTGCACTCCATCTCTGTCCGGAACGTTTTCAAGCTGGATTCTCCATCCGTCATTTTTATCGTATCTCAAAATACCGTTATAGGATCCGGGAGGAATACAACTGATATTTTTTGTATTATTTTCCCATGGCAGTTCCAATGTATGGCAGATGACTTTTTTATCTGCAATGAGATATCCTAAGGTACAGGTCGCTGATGACAGTTTTCTTTCAATAACTATTTCAAAATTTCTTTGCCCAAAAAGACTGCCTGAAAAAATAGCGGTCAATACAATTACGAGTAAAGTTGTTTTCATGATTTTATATTTTAAGGGTTGAGGGGTAAACCTACGGTTACAGAGATATTGATTGATTTTATGGTAAAATTACATGTAAATCAGATCCTTGTCTATGGCACTTTTGTGTAATATTTCAGCTGCCAGAGTATCAGATTTTCTATGGCCATCTATACAGTAAGCTTTTAAATTGCTTCACTTATATAAAAAGTACTGTCACTTATTAAATCCTGCTTTGTTTTGAATACCTGATATCCCATTTTTGAACTATAAAATAAGCGGTATCCGAAAAGCTTTACCTAAAAGAGTAGGAAAATAAAAACATTTTGCAATATGAAAAATCTAAAAAAACTTTCAAGAAATGAATTGAAAACAGTAAGCGGAGCAGGACCAATTGGCGGCCCATTTCCGTCAGTATGCATATACACTCATCAATGGTGTGAAAAAGTAAAGAAATGCATCCCAAAAACAATAGACTGTAGTCAACTAGTGATACCCGATCCCATTTAAAAAAAAGCAAACCAATTTACCGAATACTTTTGGAGTGTTTTTAAAAATTATGATAACAGATCTAAACAAACAATCCTGCAAATCAATGATTTTGCAGGATTTATCTGTTTTTTTAGAAGTTTTCATTTTCGCAAGTTGTAACTGCAAACGCAAAGTTCCTGAATACTAAACTTTAAATTTCACAAAAAAATACAATAAACTAAACCTCCGTTAACTGAAGTTTTATTCTAATTATTTTTCTCAATCCATTCAATAATTTTCAGAGCAACACCATTTGATGATTGAAAATTTTGTCCGGTAATAATTCGACCGTCTTGTTCAACGTGGGATACATTTCCCTTTGAAAATTTAAAAGTTCCTCCTCTTTCTTCTATGGTCTTCTGAATTAAGAATGGAAACTGTTTAAAATATTCACCATCCTGTTTTTCAAAAGAATCAGGATAGCCGCTTATTGTCTTTCCCTGAACTAAGAATTTACCATTTTTAGTTTTCAAGTTGACAATACCTGCTGTCCCGTGACACACCGAAGAGATAACACCGTGATTATCTTCATAGACCTGCATCGCAATGCGTTGAATGTCTGAATCTTCAGGAACACCATACATCGCACTTCCCCCACCAATATAATGAACTGCTTTATACGCTTTATAATCAATTTCTTTAGGATTCAAAGTATGTCCTATAGCATACATGAAGTTTTGATTATATACATATTGTTTTTGCAAACTATCCGAGGTATCAATGTAGGCTAAAGGGATACTACCGCCTTTTGGACTTACAAAATCAACGGTATAACCAGAATTGACAAAAGTATCATAAGCGTTTACAATTTCGACAAAGCTATTTCCCGTTGAAATGGTAGAATTTCCGTAATAATGCGAATTGGAAACAATGAATAATATTTTTTTTCCGGATTTATTACTGGCTTTACTGCTTGCAGATTTGCTGATTATTTTCCATTCGCCTTCCAACTTTTTGAGCAAGAACATATCCATAAATTCTTGTTTTTTTTCAGGAATAAGAATTTCAGCTTTTGCAACAGCTATGTCATTAAAATATTCTATAGAGATGATTTTCCCTATACGACCATTAAATTCTCCTTTATTTCCTTTTTGAAACCAGGTGACATATTCTGAAATAGGAACAATCCATAAAGGCTTTTCTTTGTGGCTTAGAAAAAGATTGGCTTCAGTATAAAAAGCCTTACTAATGCTTTCGGGCTTGTTATAAGAGGTACCATTAATATAGTTTTGAATACAATTCTCAATGAGAGATTGTTCCGATTGTGCAAAACTCCCATTTGACAGGAGTATCAATAAAATTGTAAAAAAGATTTTTCTCATAAACGTTGGATTTCAATTATTTAAAAATGTTTCACAAAAATATATTGCTTACGTTTAAAATCATTCCAGGTTTATCATCATGAAGTACGGATGTATATTTTAGGAGTAAAAATTATGTTTTTTGGTAATTTGAAGGCGTAGTTCCTGTGATTTTTTTAAATGAACTATAAAATGTACTGCTCGAATTAAATCCTGATTCAAAACCCACCGCATCTATTTTCAACTGAGTACTTTCTTTTAATAGTCGCTTTGCTTCATCAATCCGGTATTCATTGATGAATTGAGTAAAACTCTTATTCAGATTATCATTAATAAATTGGGATAATAATTGAGGGCGAATATTTAATTCCTTTGCTAAAATAGATAAAGTGAGATCAGGATTCGTATAGATTTTCCTTGTCTCAAAAAGTATATTAATTTTTTCCTGAATTTCCTTTACCAGCTTTCCATCTATTTTGTTGATGTATTTTTCCTTACTAATAACAGAAATCGATGTTTTGTTTTTTGCATAATAAATGAGAAGAAAAGAAATGTAAAAGCTGAAGGAAAAAGCCAAAGCCCCGGAAATATATGAAGTATATCTGGCTAAAGAATAAGAAAGCCAAATAGCAAAAACACCACAGATAACTGACAATATCCAGGTTTCCTGATAGCTAATCTGGTTGCGGTTGGTTACTAATTTCCTGAAAATTTCTCTAGCCTCATAAATAGATAGTACAATAAAAATAAACCACTGAATATTGATCGAATAATAAATGATTCCCCTCCATAGCACAGGATTTTCCTTGTATGGAAAAAGAAAACCAAAAATACTTATCGCCGTCATGATAACCATGAGACTGTATTTTGCAAAAGAATAATTAAGCTTTTGCAGCAATGATTTAACAAAAAAATACAATAAAGGACCAATAAAAAAACAAGCCGACAATCCTATTTGTAAATACGTTTTTGACAACTGCGGATTGAAATTATAAAATACCGATTTTCCGATTCTTGTACTTAAAGATAATAATAGAAGTCCTAAAAATAAATCGGATACCGCTTTGTTTCTCTTGAAGAACAAGAAATTAAACCCCCAATACAACACTATTAAAAACACCTAAAGCACTTAAGAAAAATAATATCTGATTGTCAATATTCATTATTTAAAATATGTTTCTTTTTCGAGTTGTTTACAGTTATCGTTTCAAGCTTTTGGATGTAATTTGACTTTTACCACAAGATTTCTTTGCGAAAGCCAATATACCAAATTTTGCGAAAACTTTTTATAAAGCTCTTTACAACTCTTGATATAAAACCTTTGTTCTTACAACAAAATATTTTCTATAGGCTCAAAGTCTGGAGACTTTTTTCAGCAGAGGAAATCAAGATAATAACGCAATATTAATGATAAAAACACAGTTATTTTTATATACATTTATATTAGTCAAATTAAGCTTCAAAATAAGTATCTAAATGTCCTAATTTGATCCTAAAACAGCAGGAATTATCTTCAACATCTATGATAAAGATAAGTTTTTACAGCATGTAGTTACTGATGATAATGGCGAAATCGGGTCTTTCCTTGGATCTGGAAATTACAGAATTGAGCTTGTAGAAAGCTCATTACCTGCCAACACCTATTCTGAGAAAACAAACCAGGAATTTACCGTTCAGGCAGGAAAAATAATACATCTTGAACCATTTGTCATCAAGGTTTCAGAGAAAAGGGTGCATATTAAGAAGTTTGGAAATTAGATGAGGAAAGTTCTTGAGTATATATGAAGTTTAGATTTTTCATTAACGTTAATGTTTAAATCTTCTGGTTTCAATATTTAGACGTTATTATAAAATATATTCATTAGTCCCAAAAACTTTTATAGGCATTTAAATAAAAGAGTTACAACTAACTAATTAGCATTTACGGGTTCCCATAATCATCTGTAAATATTTTATTTAACTTTATATTTATTAAAATAAATTAAATATGGAATTAAAAATTGGAGACGTAGTATGTTTGAAATCTGATTCGAGTGTTTACATACGTATGACTATTAACGGTTATAGCATTGATGGTAATGATTACTGGACATGTGCTTGGTTTGATAAATATGAACTCCGTCAAGCTAGTTTTCATAAAGAGGCTTTAAGGAAACTTAATTAAAACAAAGCCCCCATTAAGGGGCTTTGTTGTTTTTATTTTCAAAAATTACTTTATAGTACTTAAGATTATCTTCTATCATGTATTTCCAGGGTTCCTCTTGATTACAAAATATTTGACATGTATATATCACAAACCTAAATATTATTGCAATATTCCCTAGATAAAACATTAATTTAGGGATACTTACATTCAACAGAATAGTCTTTTTCTTAATTGATTCATAAGTATTGTATCTGTTCATATCTTTACGGTGCTCCCTAATTGATTCCTTGAAGTCATTGCTAAATTTGGCAAATTCTAAATCTAGTTCGTTCTTTTCATTGAGTAGTCTTTCAAATTCTCCATCAGCAATTGGCCCATCATTGATCTTTTTATTGATTTCTTCTTTTCGTGAAGCTTGCGATTTAAATTTTTCATTAACTGATTTAGCAAGTAAATCTGAGTCATTCAGTAATGTTATTAGTTCAGTTGAGTAACCTTCATGTTGATCTAAGGTGGAATGAAGTAGGAATTGTTGATAATAGTAAATATTAACAAGTAATAAAACAAGTGTTATTATTACAACATTAACCGACAGTGACACACCTTCAATCTCAATTCCTGAAATAACTATAAAATTGAGAGATAATAAAATTATCAAACTCGATGAAACAACTGTTTTATTACCGAAACTTATTGATTGTTCACTTAAGAAAGACACAGCTTTCTTTAAATCCAAGTTATTTAATTTTTGTTTATAGCTCATATCATTAGTTTCCATAAATATAACAAAAAAAGCCCTCCCCAAGAGAAGGCTTATACTAGTTAATTTTAGTAAAAAATATGCAATCCTTAGTAATTTTGTGCCTTAATTTATAACGCCCAGATTCACCTTTTGCCATCTCAATGAAATCTTCGCTATTAATTGCAAATTTTTCATTAATTTCTTCAAAAGAAATTCCCATACACTCATTTTTGTGGATTACTTCTAAAATGTAATCGAAAACTATCTGCTTCATTTTATTCCTAGAGCACCAGAGCTCAATATCTCTAATATAATGAAATGAAATTAAATACGAAATAATTATATCGGATTTTTTCAACCTCTTTTGCTGGAACTGGAATTTCTTTCCCAATCTCATCTTGCATCTTATCCACATCCTTGATTCCGGCTTTCTCCATAGTTGCTATAATGATTGACTCCCGTTTACTGACATTAGCATTTTACAGCACCTCCCTTCGTTGTTGATTATATATCAAATGTTTATTGCGGAAAGAAGTATTCATTAACAGAAAGAATGATTTCGCAAGAGAATTCTTTTTGTTAATGATTAACAAATAAAAAAGGCTTAAACCCTCTATAAGATTGGTTTAAGCCTTGTGACTTCGGAGGGGTTCGAACCCCCAACCCTCGGAGCCGAAATCCGATATTCTATCCAGTTGAACTACGAAGCCATTTTGGTGAGTAATAAAGTAATTAATAACAAGTATACAAATATAGTTTATTATTAATTACCCATTACTTACACTCTAGAAAGTGATCTTCACTCCTCCCAGAATCTGAGCACCCAGGACTTTATATCCTTTGTACGTCTGATACTTTGAGCTCAGAAGATTATTTCCGAGTGCGAAAATACTGAAATTTTTGTGAATTTTATACTCTGCAGAAAGATTTAAATCAGCATAACCACCAACTTTATCATTTGTATTCTCCGTAGACTGGAAGATCACATTCGGTGCTCCCATCCCTTCGATTGCATAAGAGTTTGTAGTTCTGTCACTTGCAAAGATTCCTTTAAACCCTAACAATAGCTTTTTGTCAAGCATTGTATATTTTGCCCCGATACTCGCATTGAACAAAGGAATGTTATAAATATTGTCATAAGTCTTAAGATCGTACTTGGTGAACCTTATTTCTCCGTCTAAAATCAGGTTCGCTAACGGGAAATACTGTACGCTACCTTTGATATCACTTACATTTCCATCATCGTATACTGCTGAGAATGTATTGGCAAAATTGTAGGCAGAACGGTTAACAGAAGTATTATCAAAAAGACCATTAGCCTTAAAGAACATAATATCTCTCATCTTCCCATAACCTGCAGAGAAGTCATATTTCAGCGTTTCATCGATATCTCCTCTCAATCCTACATAAAAATGATATTTCGTCTCTGTAGGCTTTAAAAACTGGTCAGAAAGGATGAATGGATTCGTCTGCAACATATCTCCGTACGTATTCAATTTCAGGCCTCCGTCTACTCCACCATAGAATTTGAATTCTTTGGCTGCTGCAAACTGAAATTCTGCCTGCGGGAACCAATAGGTTTTATTATTTTTTTGCTGCTCCAGCTGGTCATTGGAATTCTTAGCATTCAGGAAAGAGAATGAAGATCCTAACGTCAAATAAGATTCTCCTTTTCTGAACGTCACTTTCGGAGTCAGGCTGGTGTTGAAGAAATTGGAAGAGTTTTTATCTCTGATCGCAAAATCGGTCTTCACAGCATCCAATCCTACACCTAAGTCAGCATTCAGATTAATTCCTGATTTCCCTAGTTCAACAGCATGTTTGGAGAAGTTAGCTAAAATCGAAACCTGGTTTTCCGAAGCATCGAAATGATCTTTCAGGAATGATGATTTTACCCTTACATCATTTAAGATTTCGTTAGAATAAAAATCATAGTATCCATTTACTTTAAACTGATTTACTTTTTGCTTCAGATCAAGATCTCCGGTTGGCTGCATCGCATAGATTCCATAATAATTATAGTTGTCTAAGCCATATTCAGCGTTGATATTGAATTTTCCTTTTTCTCCGTAAGAGTTCAGGAAAGCACCAATATTAGCCGAAGTCTGCCCGGATTTCCAGTCATACTCTTTTTTAAGACCATTCGTAGAAAGTACATGAACATCCGCTCCTACTTCAAACTTATTTTCAAGGGTTTTGGATATGTTTCCATCTACTAAGACTTTCCCGTAATTCCCCATTCCGATCTGGAAATAGTTATTTTGAGCGGTCCCATCAAATTTTGGAGCTACGTCCTCCCCCTGAATTGTTGAAGTTTTAAAGTCTGAAACAGCAGGAACATCCGTGATGGTATATTTCACAGGTGTCTGCGATTTCTCTTCCGGCGGATAGTTTTTAATGGTTTCCACAGAAGTTTTCTTCTTCTCGATCTTCTTCACTTCCGGCTCTCTCTTTTTGTTAAGAACCAGTTTTTCCTCCTTGATCTGGGAAAACGCCACTGACGAAATTCCTAAAAATAATATGGATAATATTTGAATCTTCTTGTTCATATTTTCTTTATTTGAAAAAAATATATAACGGGTTTTATTTATTGGAAGCAATATAACTGCCTAATAAAGCTTTCCCTGACTGTTTTGAAAAAGTTCTCCCTAGTCTGAATATATTAAACAGCCAAAGGCTTTGATAAACTTGTAATTTGTATTGATAATTTTTCGTTGTACTGTTCTCTGCTACATCATAACTGTAAGAAATATCATAAGGAAATCCTGAAGGCAATAACCCCACTGTAAGCATACTTCCTATCATTGGGTTTCCACAAGGAGGAGTACGGGTCAGCATTGGATGCAGTGTGATTTTAGCTGCTTGGGTACTGTCTTCCACGATTTCATAAATATCAGAATGTTTTAAAATCTCGAATTCCTTCTTAAGTTCTTTATTCACTACAAAAGCCTTTTGCTTTGGAAAGTCAGCTTTTGTGCGGTTGTACTCTTTAGGATATGCACTGTACGATGGAATGCAGCTCCAGAGTGAAACCGAAACTAAGAAAGAATAAACAGCAATTTTAAAAACCTTCATGTACTATTTCTTAATCTGTTTTTTAACTTCTTTTGCTTCTGCAACAATTTCAGGGAAATCCTTATAGTTCGCAATGATCTGATCACAGGTATAACTTGCCTGGTAGTTGTCCTTCAGGCCGATATAGTTTTTCGCCATCAACACCAAGGCTTTTGCTCCCCAGAATTCTTCTGATGCATAGTTATTGGCAAGCTTAAAGATCGTCTCATTAGAAGACTTGAACGCTTTCCCTTTGTTCTGATAGTATGCTTTTGCGTATAAAGCTTCCGCTGCTACAGAAGTGTTGGATGACTTTTCAAGAGAAACATATGCAGACTGTGCATCTTTATCTTTTCCTGAGTTCATAAGACTTCTTGCTTTGATCACTTTCGCAGTTTCAATAACGGCTGCTGAATTTTTAGAATTTCCAATTACTGCATTGGCTAATTTTTCAGCTTCAGAGAAGTTATTTTCTTCCGCATACAGCTTCATCAATTCCACATTTGCATAATTTTTAATGTTGATATCTGAAGAATTTTTAATGCCTTCAAGGTACTTTTTCGCTTCCGCAGTATTCCCTTGTGCAATAAATATTTGAGCTAAACGAGTTTGTGCATCATCCTGGTAATCATTCTGAATTCCAGCCACTTCCTGAAGAACAAGTAAAGCTTTAGTTGAATTATTGGTTTGGTAATAACTCTCTCCCAATTCATACTTCGCCTGGTACAATCCTTCCCCTGTCGGATTCTGTGTCAGATACTTTTCGTAGTAAGAAATTGCGTTCTTATAATCTTTCTTAGAGAAGTATTGTTTTCCGGTAGATAAGTTGATCTCATCAATTTCAGAAGCATCTACATTTACGCCGATATTTCTTGCAAAACTTTCATAGCCTGAAACGTCTCCGTTTTTCGTGAAGATAGGTTTTGCTGCCTGAACGATCTTCTGAGCATAAGCGGTATTTTTATACTGCTCACCCAGAGATTTCAGTTCAGAAATTGCTTTATCATTCTGGTTCTGGTCTATATAATTCTGTGCTCTGTAAATAGAAGCATTCGCAATAAGGTCTTTGTCTGATGATGTTTTAATCAGTTTCCCGAAATAATCATTGGAATTGACAAAATCATCCTGAGCAGCATAAGCTGTTCCTATTTCGTATTGAGCATCATCATAATATTCAGAATCCGGATATTTTGATAAAAGATTTTTAAGGTTGGTAATCTTCGCCTGAGTATCTCCTTTGAATCCTAAAGCCATTGCTTTCTGGTACAAAGTATAATCCGTTGCATCTTCATTTTTATCATAGATGGCAATTGCTTCGTTCAGGTCATTATTGGCATAATGAATATCTGCAAGACGAAGTTCTGCATCATTTTTAAATTCCGGCTTCGGATTGGTAAGATATTGTTTGAAATAAGTTGCCGCCTGGTCAAATTTCTTAGATTTAAAATAAGCGTATCCTAAATCGTAAGGCAGCTGCTGCTTTTCAGGGAAGCTTTCGGTAAGAAGCTTTTCATAACGGGCGATGGCAGATGGATAGTTTCCTTTCTGGTAATACACCTGTGCCAGCCAGTATAAAGCCCTGCTGTTGAATTCTTTATTAAGATTAAAACCAAGACTTCTTAAGAAATACTTTTCAGCCTCGTCATAATTTCCTTTGTTGAACTCTTCCGTTCCTAATAAATAAGAAACTTCCTGATCTACCTTGTTGATATCAGGAGTAGAACTCTGCAATCTGTCAATAGCGTTAAGGGTTTCTTTATAGTTTCCGGAATATAGGTATGATTTTACCAATAATGACCTCATTTCTGTGGCATTGGCACCATTCTGATTGTCGTTGATATAACTTTGGATTACCGCAGAAGGACTTTCAAACGGGTTTCCGATGTCGTAACTTAATTTAGCATACTGCTCATGAGCCAGTTTTTTTACTTTCGCATCATAATCCATCTGATAAGAAGAACGGAATGCAGAAAGAGCCTCCTGTTTTTTGTCTACCGCCAGATAAGCATTTCCCAGCTGGTAGTAAGCATTTTGTGCTAAAGCAGAATTGCTGTTAAGAAGCTGGTTGTAATAAGAAACTGCTTCATCATATTTTTTCAGCTGTGCAGCCACAAATCCCATCTCATACAAATCGTTTTCGGATGGATTTTGCTGTACACTCAGATAATCTTTCAAATGCGGATAGGCAGAAGTATAATCATTCTTCATGAAGTAACTCTCTCCGATGATCTTATGAACTTCCGCTTTATAAGAATCTGAAATATTTTCGTTCAATAGAGCTGTTCCCTCTGTAATGGCCTGGTCGTAGTTCTTATCGTTATAATACATCTGTACATAATAAGGACGTACCAGCTTTGAGAATTTCCCCTGATCCTTTATAGAATCAAAATACTGGAAAGCTTTATCATTTCGTCTGTTGCTGTAATATAAATGCCCAAGCATATAAGCGATATCTCCTTTTTGAGACTCGTCCGCAGTTTTATAGGCTTCTTCCAGGGCATCGGTAGCTCCTTTAGAATCACCCGTCATGAATTTTGCATATCCAAGCTTCAGAATATACTGCGTATTCTCTTCTTTTGAAAGCTGATACTGGTTTACTTTTTTCAAAGTCTCCAAAGCTTTATCAAAATCTTTCTTTGCCAAGTAGTAATCTGCCAATGGAAGATTAGCCTGAGCAAAATAAGCCGAATTCGGATATTCTTTCATGAAAGCTGTCAATCCTTCTTCAGCATGATTTTTCTGAAGAATCACACCAATTACATTATCAAAAAACTGCGCAGCTTCCTTTTTCGAACGTGACAAATTCTGGTTGTAGAAATATTGTCTTGCATATTCGTATTGAGAAGCGTTGTATATTTTGGTCTGATAAAGATTTTCAGCTAGATTGAATCTGTAATTTTCTTTCTGGGTAAAATATTGGGACTGTTGAGCATCGGAGATTCCGAAATAAATTACTGCAGCCGCTAAAAGTATTTTTTTTGATTTCATTCTTCTTGATATAAGAAAATTAGTCTAAATAAGTTAACGAAAATATTAAAAACTTATTGTTTAAGCAAGTTTTAACTGATTTATTAGGCTTAAATAGCAAATTAACAACGATGAAAATTTTCTCACCATTCAATGATAAAATTTACTACTTTCGTCTGATAAAATGTAAACAATTTTAATAATAAGTTATCAAAAACATATTTTAAGTTGATACTTTTTCAACAGCAGCTAAAAACATACCATAAACATACCATCACATGAAATTTAAGATACTTTTAGCATTAATTTTTGTAAACCTGATGCAGGCACAAAAATTTCAGTTTCCAAAGACAGCTGTAACTGACTCTCTTATACTGGAAAAACAGATGCCGGGACTTGCTCTGCAAGTGATCCCCCAACTTCAGTCCGCAAAAAATAAACCAGAAAACAAGGTCGACCTTCTGGACAATCTTTTCCGTTTACAAATGATAGCCCAGGATTATAAAAATTCGTTGGCTTCTCTGTCAGAAAACCGCAATCTCTTTGCCGATCATCATATGGGAGACTATAGATACATAGGGTTTGAATTGTACAGCATGGCTAAAATGGCGCAAAAGGAAAGTAATATCACTTTTTCTGATGCACTTCAGAAAGCTTTTAACCAAAAATATGAAAGTCTTCCAGAAAAACTGATTCCCAGACTGCCTCTTGCGGTGGATGGCAATGTAAGAGAATCCAGAAAACAAATGAAGGCAATACTGGACGCGCAAAAGAACAAAGACAGTATAGACTACAAAACCGCTCTCTCCCTATGTAAAAGTTATCTCAACTATAAAACGTATTCAAGCATCAAACCTCAGGTGATGCAGCTGCTGGCCTCAAAAGACAAAGAAAAATTCATTATTGAAACCAAAGATCTCAAGATAAAAAACGGGAATACCTTAACGATTACTATTGTCAGAAAAAAAGGAGACACTTCCCCACTTCCTGTTATTCTTACCAATAATATTTATGCAGGTCCATTTGATCAATTCTTTGGAAAAAGAGCTGCTACTTATAATTATGTAGGAGTTGTAGTCAATACCCGCGGCAAGAGAAACAGTAATAATGTAAATGATCCTTTTGAGCATGAATCAGAAGACATCTATGAAGTGATAGACTGGATAAGCAAACAGCCATGGTGCAACGGAAAAGTAGGAATGATTGGCGGAAGTTATTTAGGTTTCAGCCAATGGGCAGCAGTAAAAAAACTACATCCAGCATTAAAGACAATTGTACCGCAGGTTGCTGTAGGAATAGGCATAGATTATCCTGCTCAGAATAATATATTTATGAGCTATATGCTGCAATGGATACAGTATGTCACCAACAACAAACTTACGGATGAAGTAGACTTTGGCAATTTTGCAAAATGGAATTTAATCAATACAGAATGGTATAAAAGCGGAAAATCATTCAGGGCTTTGGACACAATAAGTGGGAAAACCAGCAAAATCTTCCAACGATGGCTGGATCATCCGGGATATGATGAGTACTGGCAGAAAATGGTTCCTTACAAAGAGGATTTCTCTAAAATCAATATTCCTATTTTGACGACAACCGGATATTATGATGATGATCAGATAGGTGCACTGTATTATTTTAAGCAACATCATCAATACAATAAAAATGCAGATCATTATCTGGTAATAGGTCCTTATAATCATGGAGGGGCACAAAGTTTCGGTTTTACTTATGTGAACGGTAATCCTATTGATCCGGTGGCGAGAATAAGCATTGACGACCTTGCTTTTTCATGGTTTGATTATATTCTTAAAGGGGGCAAAAAACCGGAAATTTTAAAAAACAAAATTAATTTTCAGGTGATGAATACCAATACGTGGAAACATTTTCCTGATCTTGATAAAATGCATACTTCCACCGTTAAATTCTATCTTCAGGACAAGAAAAATATCTCTTCAGTGTTCAATAAGCCTGAAATTCAAAGTTTCACGAAGCAAACGGTTGATTTTAAAAACCGAGACCAAAAGGACACTTACTACAAAGTCAGCAAAAAAGACAGTATAAAAATGACCAATTCAATTGCTTTTGAAAGTGAAGTACTGGATAAGGATATGATCATCAGCGGAAATCTTTCAGGATTCTTCAATGTCTCCATCAACAAAAAAGATTTTGATACAGATACTTATCTGTACCAGATTCAGCCGGACGGAAAATCTTCTTTATTATCAACCCATATTGTAAGAGCCAGCTATGCAAAAAACAATGAAGTAAGACAGCTTCTTGAGCCCAATAAAATGGAACAAATCCCGATTAACAATTCTTATGTCATGAGTAGAAAGATAGAGAAAGGAAGCAAGCTCCTGCTGCTGGTAGGCGTTAATAAAAACCCTAACTGGCAGATCAATTATGGGACAGGTAAGGATGTAAGTGATGAAACGATAAAGGATTCCGGGGAACCTCTGGAGATAAAATGGTACAACGACAGCTACGTGGAAATACCTGTTTATAAGGATTAAAACTTTTTATTTAAACGAGTTATGGAAGACTTTATACGGTAAAAAAAGCAATGAGATTATTTCATTCTTTAATGATAAAAATTCTTAATTTAGTCGGCTAAAAAATAACCAATGAGTACTCAATGATCAGGATCATACTTTGATGTGGTACTTTTTCATCAGCAGCTCAAAAACACATCATTAATGAAATTTAAAATACTCGTAGCATTAGTTTTGGTCAACCTAATGCAGGCCCAGAAATTTTACTTTCCAAAAACAGCCACAACAGATTCTGTAATTTTGGAAAAACAAATACCAGAACTCGCTCTAAAAGTGATGACTGAACATCAGTCTCCTAAAAATAAACCGAAATCTACCGTCACATTTTTAGACAACCTATTTCGTTTACAACTCGCTGCAAAAGATTACAAAAATTCTATTGCAAGCTTAACTGATTACCGTAAAGAATACGCAGATCATAATATGGCAGGAAACAAATCTCTTGCTTATGAAATCTACAGCATGGCCAAACTGATGGAAAAGGATAAAAAAACTTCTTTTTCCAATGCCCTTCAAACATCCTTTGCAACAAAATATGAAAGTTTCCCTGATCCACTGATTGCCAAGATCGGGACCATTCTGGATGGTGATGTAAAGGAATATAAAAAATCTCTGAAAGCAGCACTTGACAAGCAAAAAGATAAGGATAGTATAGATTATGCTTCCGCTCTGGCTTTATGTAAAAATTATGTCAATTATAAGACCTATTCCAGCATCAAGCCTCAGATAATGCAGCTGCTGAAAGTAAAGGAGCAGGAAAAATTCATCATCGAAAGCAAGAACCTGACCTTAAAAAACGGAACAACACTTACGATTACTGTTGTACGAAAAAAAGAAAATACATCTCCCCTTCCCGTTATTCTTACCAATAATATTTATGCCGGAGAACTTGTAGATGCAGGGATGGGAAAAAGGGCAGCGGCTTACAATTATGTAGGAGCTGTAGTTAATACACGTGGAAAAAGAGACAGTAATGACCCCAATAATCCATTTGAAGATGAAGCACAGGATCTTTATGAAGTCATAGACTGGGTAAGTAAACAGCCATGGAGCAATGGTAAAGTAGGAATGATAGGCGGAAGCTATTTAGGATTCAGCCAATGGGCAGCTGCCAAAAAACTGCATCCGGCTTTGAAAACAATTGTACCTCAGGTTGCGGTAGGAATCGGGATCGATTATCCTGCTCAAAACAATGTATTCATGAGCTATATGATGCAATGGATCCGCTATGTCACTAATAATAAGCTGACCGATGAAGCAACCTTCACCAATTATCCAAAATGGGATTCCATCAATACAGCATGGTATAAAAGTGGCAGGTCATTCAGAGCTCTGGATTCCATCAGCGGGAAGCCCAATAAAATTTTCCAGAGATGGCTGGATCATCCCGGTTATGATAAATACTGGCAAAAAATGATTCCTTATAAAAAGGATTTTGCTAAAATAAATATTCCTGTTTTGACAACCACTGGCTATTATGATGCTGATCAGATCGGAGCTTTATATTATTATAAACAGCACCACATATACAATAAAAACCCTAACCATTATTTAGTGATAGGACCTTATGATCATGCAGGAGCTCAAAGCTATGGATACAATTATGTTTATGGTACCGGGAGCACCCTCATAGATCCTATAGCCAGAATAAGTATTGATGAACTTGCTTTTTCATGGTTCGATTATATTCTGAAAGATGGAAAAAAACCGGAACTTCTAAAGGATAAGGTCAATTTCCAGATTATGAACAGTAATACATGGAAACATGTTCCTACTCTTGATAAAATGCACTCTTCTACTCTTAAATTTTATCTTCAGGATCGTAAAAACGGTTCTTCAGTTTTTGAGAAACCCACAAGTGAGCAATTTACCAAACAGACCATTGACTTTAAAGACAGAAATCCGAAATATCTTTACCATAAAGTAAGTAAGCAGGACAGTGTCTATGTAACGAATTCCGTTTATTTTGAAAGTGAAACTCTGGACAGAGATATCATACTAAGCGGAAATTTATCCGGAGTATTCAACGTTTCCATTAATAAGAAAGATTTTGATCCCAATACCTTATTATATCAGGTGACACCGGATGGTAAGACATTTTTATTATCTACACACCTTACAAGGGCTAGCTATTCAAAAGATAATTCCAAACGTCAGCTTCTTAAGCCCGGCAAAAAGGAGCAGATCCCGATCAAAAACTCATTGTTTATGAGCAAAAAAATAGAAAAGGGAAGCAAACTGGTATTATTGGTTGGAGTTAATAAAAATAAAAGCTGGCAGGTCAACTATGGTTCTGGGAAGGATGTAAGTGATGAAACGATAAAGGATGCTAATGAACCTCTGGAAGTAAAATGGTATAACGACAGCTATGTGGAAATACCTGTTTATAAAGACTAAAGCCTTTTGTTTGAGCATTTTTACCTAAATGTTCTTAACAACTATTAACATCAAAATAAAAAATCATTACATTTGCTTTTTTTCAAATCAAATATAAGTTATTGAATGAGTCAACTTTTTAGAAGAAAAATCTATTCAGATACAGATACTTCAACGGGACTTTTAAGAGTCTTAGGTGTATGGGACATTGTATTTTTTGGTATTGCGGCCATTATCGGAGCTGGAAGTTTCAGCAGTTTGGGAGAAGCCGTTTTCAGAGGTGGTCCCGGTGTTATTCTTTTATATTTGATTTGTGGGTTTGCCTGTGGGTTTACCGCTTTATGCTATGCTGAATTTGCCAGCAGAATACCTACTGCAGGTTCTGCCTACACCTATGCCTACGCCAGTTTTGGTGAGCTGATTGCCTGGATAATCGGCTGGGCCCTGATCATGGAATATTCTTTCGGAAATATTTATGTAGCCTTTTCCTGGTCAGATTACTTCACAAGCTTTCTGGGACGTATCGGAATGCATATTCCTGATTATCTCACCTGCAGCTATACAGAAGCAAGAAAAGCGTTTCAATCTGGTTCAGAAAACAAAGAACTGTTAAACGCCTGGAAAACAGCTCCATTAATTGGAAGCTTGAAATTCATTGTAGACGTTCCGGCATTGGTAATCAACGGTTTAATTACATGGCTTTGTTATGTAGGAGTAAAGGAAAGTAAAAACTTCAACAACTCTCTGGTTATCTTAAAACTGGCAGTGATCATATTGGTAATTCTTGTAGGCTGCGCTTATGTAAACACTGAAAACTGGACTCCAATAAGCCCAACTACTGGAACACCATCATTTATGCCAAACGGTTTTGCTGGAGTAATGAGTGCAGTATCTGGAGTATTCTTCGCCTATATTGGATTTGATGCTTTAAGTGTACTTTCTGAAGAAACTAAAGATCCACAGAAAACCTTACCAAAAGGAATGATCATCTCTCTTGTATTATGTACCATAATTTATATTGCATTAACGCTTGTACTAACAGGAATGGTTGATTATAAAAAATTTGATGGCGTAGGAGATCCGCTTTCATTCATCTTTGAAAAAACAAATGCTAATGTAGCCTGGATGGAACTTGTTGTTTCCTTCGTTGCTATTGTTGCCATTACCACCGTATTATTGGTTTTCCAGATGGGACAGCCGAGAATCTGGTACGCGATGAGCCGTGACGGACTGATGCCTCAGAGATTCCAGAAGGTGCATCCAAAATATAAAACGCCTTCTTATGCAACTATTGTTACCGGAATTGTAGTAGGGATTCCTATCCTATTCACAGATAAAACATTTATCCTTGATTTTACGAGTATCGGAACTATTTTCGCGTTTGTATTGGTATGTGCAGGAGTACTTATGCTTCCGGCTAAAGAGAAGATTAAAGGTAGATTTCACCTTCCTTATGTGAATGGTAAAATCATTTTTCCTGTTGTTTTCATTGGCAGCTTATTAGTTTTCTACAAATGGCAGCCGGAGTTTTTTGACAATCTGATGAACTGGTCAGATCCTAAAGAAGGAGAATTCAGAGCTTCTATTTTCTTCTTTATCATCATCAATCTGATCTTATGTGGAGTAGCTTTTATCAAGAATTTATCATTAATTCCTCTGGTTGGTTTAAGTTCATGTCTGTATCTTCTTACAGGAATGAGCCATGAAAACTGGTTCTGGTTCGGAATGTGGTTCCTGATTGGTATGGTTATCTACTTCTGCTACGGTTACAAAAACAGTAAACTTGGAAAAGAATTAAGAAATAGCTAAAGAGTAATTAGCAAAACTGCGAAAAGGCAAAATGGCAAAAAAGTCGAACGATTGAACAGACTGATTTGCGATTTTGCCTTTTTTGTTTTTTACCCTCTAAAAAAATCGGCCGAATTATTGCTTTAACTTCAATAGAATCAATAAACTAACCCGCCATGACTGAAAGAATCAAAACCTACAGAGAATTTTATCAGTTTTACCTTACCGAACACAGTAAAACAGGAACCCGGATTTTTCATTTTATCGGAACACTGCTCGTCTTTCTCGTTATATGGTATGTCATAAGCTCCGGAAAGGAAAGGTTCCTATGGTATATTCCGATTTTCGGATATGGATTTGCGTGGTTCAGCCATGCTGTGATTGAAAGAAATAAACCAGCTACTTTTAAGTATCCGTTATGGTCTTTAATTTCAGATTTCAGACTGTTTTTTGAGTTGTTGATTGGTAAACAGAAATTCTTTAGATCGAATAATCAGCCTCAGAATCAGGAATAAGAATTAATTTATTTTTGACTTAAAACCCTTAATTTGAATAATTGAGATTCCTTGCTTTGCTCGGAATGACAAAAGCACCGTTGAAATTTTATCGAAGATAAAATCCCTGTGTATTATATACATATGGTTGTAAAAATCTTAGCGACTTTGCGTTTTCCAAAAAAAAATTCTAATCCCTATGAGATTGCTTCATCTTTGGTTCGCAATGACTATACATCAGTGGAATTTTGTTTGTTTGGCTGAAGCTTTTTCCCTATCCAATATCCCAGTGAAGGCAGAATAAAAGACAATACCACCGGGAATATTAATGACAGCCCGGAACCCTCAAGAATAATTGTTAGAGGAAAAAGATATCCATTATAAACAATGAGTGCCAGTGTAAAAAGAAAACTATCGCTGTTGTTAGTGGAAAGAATATTGAAGTCGTTTCCAAAATGATTAAACAAACCTGACATCAGGAACAGTAAGACATTCACAAAAAACACCCACAGAACCGTTCTGTAAATCATTCTCTTTTTTGCATTCAGATATCCGGCAAAGATCAGAAGCAGAGATAAAATTCCTGAAACAAAAAAATCTATACCGGAAAAATCTGTCTCACCGCCAGTTCTTCCAAAGAAATACATGGCATAGAGAACAATATTAAGGAGATAGATTATCGTTACATAATTCATACATCAAAAGTTTACTATTGGCCGTTAGTATTTTTTCTCAAGGATATCGTAGTGGATCGTGTTCACTATTTTTTCTGCGAGAGCATCTCCTTTTACTTTAATTGGATTGGAAATATAACTTGAAAAAGTCATGGTGTTATCTTTATTCAGGGTTACTTCCACTTCTTCGAGAATATTCTGGTCATCTACATAAAACTGAATTCTGTTTTCCACGATTCTCCAAAAAGAAAGTCTTGGTTCAGATGGACTGCAGTCCCCTGTTTTCCCTTCTACATAATTATAAATGGCATATCCGTCTTCCCTGATTGCATAATTTCTCATCAGACGGCAGTTATCAAATTCTTTTACCACCTTCTTTTTATTTTCGTAAAACCCGGCTTCCTTCAGTTTCCAAAACCCCGTAACGTCTTCTTTCTTTAATTTCTGGGCATTAATACAAGAAACTGCTATAAGAAAAGCAAGAGAAAATATCTTCTGCATAGATGAATCTGTGTTTTTAGATGATTTTAAACGAATATACAATAATTAGAATAAATAGTTTCGGCGAGCGGCTTCGCCGCCCGCCGAAACTATGAACCCTAAACTCTAAACTTTGAATTTTGAACTCAGCTACTATTTAAATTTCTTCTTAAAACTGAATTTAAGTCTGTTCATCAGCCCCGGTTCTATGATGTCAATTCCAATTCCGAAATTGCTGTCTGCAACGGTATGATGGTCTGTTCTGAACTTTTCAAACTCACTTTGAGGAATTTCAAGGTTGATCAGAGGATTATATTCGATGTATACACTTGCTCCGTTTTTGTTCACTTTTTTACGGCTTTTATAGTCAAAATACGGATTGGCAATGGTGCATTCCTGAACTGTATATTTTTCTTCCGTATCAATTTTCTGATCTGTATAAAGGTTGATTTCATACTTCTCGGTATCGAAATTATGCCAGAACGATAAATCTTTATGCATAAAATCTCTTGCGCTCGCCTTGATAACATTTCTGTCAAAATACATAAGGAAACGGTTGTTCTGCGGATCTACATAGTAAGGATTTTCAACAACAGCAGTATATTGAATTTTCACTTCATTCAGCTTTTTATCATCGCTTACCACGTCAATAGCTGCATCTTTGAATACATTTCGGACATCTGTACCATTCCTGTCACTCGAGTAATTCAAGCCATAGAAAAGGAAACCATTCCAGCTGTCTATAATTTCTCTTTTGTTGGTACTTTTGAAATATCTTCTCATCGCATTAGCCCTGCTTCCTTTATAGGTAGTTGACAGAGTAAACTTTCCGACAGTTCCCTGCACATTGAAATCTACTTTTTCATCAATACATAAATAAGGAAATTTAAAAGGCTTTCTTACATGAAGCTCCTGATCTTTCTTCACTTCCAGATAATGCATAAAATACATGAATCCTCTGTTTTCTATCAATCCAAATTCATCACGGATTGTAGCATCAATAAAGTATTCCTGACCTTTATAATTCACTTTTACGACAACATGATTGAAACTTAGCAGTGACGGAAGATAATATTTGATATAATAATCTGTATTGAAATTCACCAACACAACGGAAGCATCCACACCGATATAATCAAGGATCACTTTTAATAAAACTGATTTTGCTTTACAATCTCCCTGCTTATTTTCATAGGTTACAGCCGGAGCCTGTGGTTTATGTCCATTCATTTCATCCGCATTGAAGATATAATAGATGTGGTTCTGAACATATTCTATCGCAAACTGAAGTTTGTCACCCTGATCGGTAATAGCATCCAGTTTTCCAATCAGGTTCGGAGCAAAATCCTGTAAGGAAGAGGCATTGAAAATCTCCTCATAAAGGGGGACAATATAATTGGAAAGATCTTTCCAGCTGCTTTCTGTAGCAAAATCTACATAAGGAAAAATCTCCCGTCCGGAATCTACAGGGTTGATATAATCCTGTTCTTCAATCACAAACTGATCTCCTTTTTTCAAATGGTTCGTTTCCGGTTCAAGAACATTTCCCTGCTCATCTCTGAAAAATGTCTTTTTATAGGCAATGGTCTGTTCACGTTCGTTGATAAAAGTGAATTTAAAATTGCCATAAGCCCAGTAATTATCCGGACTTACCCATACATATTTTGAGAATTCCTTTCTTAGGAAATCACGGTCGGTAAATTCTTTAATCCTTGAATCTTCTAAAATCAGTACATCATACAGCCTGAGATCTTTGATGGTAATATTAATCTTTTTATTACTGCTCAAAACGCCTCCGCTGCTCTGGTTTTCACTATCAAGAACTTTAATCTTCGTATCCGGAATTTTATCTATCAGTACTCCGTCTCTTAAAACGCTGATTCTGTGAATCTGATAGACTTCATTTTCTTCCACAATGACATCAGATACGGAAGCTCTCTCCAGATTTCCCGGCTCGTTCAGGGTATAAGCCATACAGATATATTCACTGTTTTCCGTATTGCTGGTATAGTATTTTTTGTCTAAAAAGTAGCAGTAATCCCGGCCTTCATCAATTTGTTTTTTGGCAAATTCGGAGTCTTTGATTCTGTTTTTTATTTCCTCATCCCCGATATTTCCTGCCCACATTTCAGGTTTTTGAATCCTGTAATTTTCAACTTGCATCTGATTTTCCATATGTATTGTAAGAATTATGTTTTGTGATTAGTGTTTAAGAACTTCAAATTAAATGATTAAAAAAGTAAAAAGCAATAGCAGAAGTACTACAAATTCAGGAAAGCCAGTTCGGCATGGTAATTGCGAGGTATGGGAAAAAATCAAGTTTATGAAAAGTATCGCAACAATTCTAAAAGGGGCAGCACCCGCATTAGCATTATTCGCAATGACGCAGTGTACAACAGCAGCAAGTGCATCGGCAGGAGATGAAACAACCTTCATCGTAGGACCACAAACCGCAGACTGTACAGGCGTAGCTCCTATGAAATGTCTGCAGGTAAAAGAAAACGCTTCCGGAGACTGGACCAATTTCTACAGCAATATTGAAGGATTTACTTATGAACCTGGATATGAATATGTTTTAAAAGTAAAAACAGAAAAAATTGCTAATCCACCAGCTGATGGATCATCCATAAAATACACCCTGGTAAAGCAGGTTTCTAAAACGAAAAAGAAAGAAATGGCCGCCAATGAAAAAACACTTATTGTAGGAGCGCAGACCGTAGACTGTTCTGCAGGAGCAGGACGTATGAAGTGTATGCAGGTAAAAGAAAATGCTTCCAGAAACTGGACGAATTTCTACAGCAATATTGAAGGATTTACTTATGAACCCGGATATGAATATGTTTTAAAAGTAAAAACAGAAAAAATAGAGAATCCTCCGGCGGATGCTTCTTCCATCAAATACACCTTGCTAGAACAGGTTTCTAAAACGAAGAAATAATAAAAAAGGCTCCCGAAATTTTGGGAGCCTTTTTATTTTGAAATGAGTTCTAATCTTTAATTTTTAAAATCCTGCTTCTTTTTGAGGAGGATCCGGATATTTGCCTTTACTGGCCTCTCCTACCGTATTTGCCGTAGTCATAGCCACCACAAGATCATTCAGCATGCTGCTGGCTGCCGTAGGTGAATTGGGAAGAAGAACCAGATTACTTCTGTTACTTGCTCCTATGGAATGTAATGTATCATAATGCTGTGTAACAACAATAAGTGCTGATGCTTCGTGTGAATTGATTTCTACATTATTCAGCATTCTTACAGACTCTTCAAGTCCTTTTGCAATTTCTCTTCTCTGGTCGGCAATCCCCTGTCCCTGCAGTTTTTTAGATTCTGCTTCAGCTTTGGCAACCGCTACAATTCTGATTCTCTGTGCTTCAGATTCATATTCTGCAGCTGTTTTTTCTCTTTCCGCCGCGTTGATTCTGTTCATCGCATGTTTTACCTGCTCATCCGGATCAATATCTGTGACCAAAGCTTTGATAATATCATACCCGTAGCTGTTCATCGCTTCCTGAAGCTCACTTTTCACGGCAATCGCTACATCATCTTTCCTTACAAAAACATCATCCAGCTTCAACTTTGGAACTTCAGCACGCACCACATCAAAAACAAATGAAGTGATTTGATTTTCAGGATTTTCCAAACGGTAAAACGCATCTCCCACTTGATTTCTGATAACCTGATACTGAACGGAAATTTTCATTTTGATGAAAACATTATCTAATGTTTTCGTATCAATCATGACATCCAGCTGCTGAATTCTCAGATTCAGCCTTTTAGCAATCTGATCTATAATAGGCAGCTTAAGATGAAGACCGGAATGTTTTACAGCACGGAATTTTCCAAAACGTTCAATAATCGCCGCAGTTTCCTGCTTAACCACAAAGAACGAAGCGAATAAAATGATTAGCCCGAAGAAAATAACGGGCGCTAAATATATTCCCATAGTTTTTAATTTTTTAATAGGTCGTAATAAATTCTGTTTTGTTAAACATATTCATTGGTATTTGTTTAAATATATGAAAAATAAATGTAAGATTTGAAACATCATCTTCTAATAATGAAGCTTACGAATGATTGATCATTTTTAAATTAAAATTATTCCGAAAAAGACTTACTTTTGAATATTCATTATACATTATGGCTGATTCCAAAGAAATATTAAAGGATCATATCTCAAAATTTACTACTCTTACAGAAGAGCAGTTTGATTATGTTTTTGGACATTTTAACCTCATTACTTTAAAGAAAGGACAAAGTCTGATCTCGGAAGGTGATTTTGTAAATCATGAATATTTCGTCCTGGACGGCTGCCTGAAAGCCTTTTATCTGAATGACAGTATGAAAATGTTTATTCTCCAGTTTGCCATGCCTACCTGGTGGGTCACAGATTTTGATGCACTTTACAGTAAAACAAGAGCTACCATTAATGTAGACTGCATTACAAATGCTACTATTCTTTCTATTTCTAATGAAGACAGGGAAAAAATCTGCAACGAAATTCATGAGGTTGAACATTTTTTCAGATGGAGAACCAACAAAGGCTATGTAGCTGCACAGAAACGCCTGCTTTCTTTCATGAATAATGATGCTAAATTCCGGTATGAGGAGCTTTTATCAATGTATCCCCAACTGTACAATCTGGTTCCGAAACACCTGATTGCGTCTTACCTTGGAGTCACCAGAGAAACCCTGAGCAGACTTCATCAATAATCAACATCTTACAACCGTTTACCCTCTCTTCTATTTTGTGAGGTACATCACGTAACTTTTTCTTCCAATCGGCTGAACTTTGTGTCATTAATTAAACCCAATAAAAATGGACACAAAAAATTTCAAAGTCAATAGCGAAAACAGTACGATCGACTGGATCGGAAGAAAAGTAACCGGAGCTCACAACGGAACAATCGGTGTAAAAGAAGGAAACTTCACATTTGAAGACGGAAAATCTGTCTCTGGAAAATTTATCATTGATACCCGCGCTATCAAAATCCTTGATATTGAAGATGCTGAAACCAATGCTCAGTTTGCAGGCCACCTGACTTCGGACGACTTCTTCAACTCTGATCAGTTTCCTGAAGCTACTTTCGAAATCACTCATGCTGAACCAGGCGATCAGAATCTGTATTACGTAACTGGAGATCTTACCATAAAAGGTATTACCCATTCCATCAACACGAGTCTGCACATTGTAACAACAGGCGACACAGCTGTTTTAGATGCTAAAATTGTAGTTGACAGAACGAAATTCAATATCAAATTCAGATCCTCCAATTTCTTCACCAATCTTGGTGACACGCTGATCTACAACAATTTTGATTTAAATATTCATCTTGTTGCAGAGGTAAACTAACGGAACTCAAAGATCAATTAACCTTAAAAATTTACCATCATGCCATTCATAAAAGTAGATGTGCTTCGCGAAGATCTTACCCGCGAAACGAAACAACAATTAATCAGAAAAATAAGTGAAGCTGTAACTTCCGTTTTGAATAAAGATCCTCATTTGACTCATATTGTCATCAATGAAATTGAAGATGATAACTGGGGATATGCCGGAGAACAGGTTTCAGTATTAAAAGAACAGGGATTTTCAACACAAAAAAAATAAATCAGAAATGAAAAAGCAAACCGTAATCGTAACAGGAGCCTCTTCAGGAATAGGATTGGAAACAGCCCGTTATTTCTTAGATAGAGGTGATAATGTCATCATCAATTCACAAACTGCATCCAAACTAGAGGAAGTTTACAATGAATTGGGAGCCGGTGAAAATATAGCCATGGTTGCCGGAAATATAGCAGAGAAAGCAACGGGAGATGCTTTGGTAACAACAGCACTTGAAAGATTTGGATCAATAGACGTTCTTGTCAATAATGCAGGAATTTACGAGAACAAACCTTTCCTTGAAGTTACTGAAGACTATCTTGACCGTTTTTTAACAACGAATTTAAAAGGAACATTCTTTACAACACAGGCTGTGATCCCTCAAATGATCAAACAGAAAGACGGTGTGGTGATCAATGTAGGAACACCATTGGTGTATCATGCCATTGCACAGTCTCCTTCTACAGCACCTATTTCGAGCAAAGGAGCTATTCATGCTCTGACGTTGCAACTGGCTGCAGAGTTTGGAAAAGAGAATATCAGGGTAAATACCGTTGCTCCGGGATTAATCAGAACGCCGATGCATGGTGCAGGTCTTGATAACAATGCCGCAATGCACCTCATCAACCGTATCGGGGAGCCGGAAGAGGTTGCTCAGATGATTCATGCTGTTGCTAAAAATAAATTAATTTCCGGAGCCATCATCAATGTTGACGGGGGAATGGGTGCCGGACATTCTTTATCATGAAACTATTATTAATCTTTGCATGGCTGTTCAGTTTTCCATTGAACAGCCATGCACAAAATAAAAAGGATATGAAAACCAACCCAACATCAGAAACTGAAATAAGAAACGTCATTGAAAATTATTATTTCAAAGGCATTTATGAAGGAAATACAGACCTTCTTAAGAAAGCGTTCTATAAAGGCGCGCTGCTTTTTGGAGACGTAGATGGTGTTCCGTATTTCAAAACCGCAGATCAATATATTGAAGGAGTTGGAAGCCGTGTCAGTCCGGAAAAATCCGGAAAAGGTTTTAAAGCCGTTATTATTTCAATTGACGTCATTAATTCCATTGCTACAGCGAAATTAAATGTAAGAATGTATGATTTTAATTATTATAATTTCATAACTTTCAATAACATAGACGGAGAATGGCTTATCGTTAACAAGACACTGACCAACGTACATCTTTAATTCAAATTTTAATTGAAAATCAACAACATCATGTGGAATAAAAATAGAATTACAGAATTACTGGGTATTGAATATCCTATTCTGCAAGGTCCTTTTGGTGGAGGTCTTTCTACGGTTGAACTGACAACAACGGTGAGCAACCTTGGCGGATTAGGCGGATTCGGAGCATATACTTTGTCACCACAGGAAATCTATGACATTCACAAAGAAATACAAACGAAAACGGATAAACCCTACAATCTCAATCTCTGGGTAAACGATCACGATATTATTGATGAAGAGCATACAAAAAAACAGTATCAGAAAGCAACTGAAACTTTCAAGCCTTATTTCGATCTTTTAGACACAGATATTCCTGGCCTTCCACCCTCTTTTGAATCGAGATTCCAAAATCAGTTGAATGTTATTTTTGATATTAAACCTAAGGTTTTCAGCTTTATGTTTGGATTGATGGACGAAAATATCATCGAAGATCTTCATCAGCAGGGAACTATTGTTTTGGGGAATGCAACAACCTTAAATGAAGCAATTGCACTGGAAAAAATCGGAGTAGATATCATTGTGGCTTCCGGCTTTGAAAGTGGTGGCCACAGACCTTCGTTTCTGGATCAGGCCGAACTTTCTACAACGGGAACTTTTGCTTTAATTCAACTGGTAAAGGATCGTGTAAAAATTCCTGTAGTTGCTGCGGGAGGTATTGCCAACGGCCGTGGAATTGCCGGAGCTTTTCAACTGGGCGCAGAAGCAGTACAGATTGGAACAGCATTTCTGGCTACTGAAGAATCCGGAGCTTTACCGATCCATAAAGAGTTTTTATTTTCCGATGCTGCAAGATCTACCACTCTCACCAGAGCATATACCGGAAGGCTAGGACGCGGAATTACCACAAAAATATCACGAGATGTATTGGCAGCCACAGACAAAACATTACCATTTCCATTACAGACTCATTTTATGGGTGCATTGAGAAAGGCAGCTCTGGAACAGCAAAAGAATGATCTGGTATTTTTCTGGGCAGGTCAGATTGCTCCGCTTTTAAAGCATAAAAAAGCCTCCACTTTAATGAAATCATTAATCGAAGAGGCTTCTGAATTATTGAATAAATAGAATTTACACCGTCATTCCGATGTCTATTCCTTTAATTTTTCTGTATAAATCGGTAGCATAATTATCGGTCATTCCTGAAACAAAGTCTATGATTCCGAGGACTTTCTGGTAGTCTGTTCCGTTTTCGTAGACGAATTGTTTTGGGAGTAATTTCAACGCCTTTTTATCGTAAGATTTTCTTTCTTCTTCAGGCTTCAGAATAGAAGGGATAAAATGATCCAGCAATTCATACATTACGTTATATCCGGCATTTTCAATCTCTACCACAGCTTTATGGTTGTAGATTTTTTCCACGGAGAAACTTGCAATATCCTGTAAAGCTTTGTTTTCATCCTTATACATATCAAGCAGGCCATTACCTAAATTTCCTTCAAGAATCGTTTCAAAGTTGTATTTATACATCTCAAGGGACTTGTTGATTAAAGCATTAATTACTTTTGCTCTTAAGTAGGAAATCTGTTCGTTTTCATTGGAGATAGAACTTAATTTTCTCTCAATTCTCTGAACATCATCTGTTTCAGATTTTACCAGTTCAAAAAATAAGTTTTTGCAGTCTGCGGTTGAAACAATTCCCAATCTGTGGGCATCTTCCATATCGATGATGTTGTAGCAGATGTCGTCCGCCGCTTCTACCAGCCATACAAAAGGGTGTCTTTTAAAAATATGAGGCTCTTCACTTTCAGAAATAAGCTGGGTTCCTTTGGCAATTTCAAGAAATATATCTTTTTCATTCTGGAAAAACCCGAATTTCTTCCTGTGAATGATTCCTTTTTTCTTGGCTACAGCCTCGCATGGATATTTGGCAATACTTGCCAGTGTTGAAAAAGTAAGCTGAATACCTCCAGCATCTTTCCCCTGCTGCTGCTGTGCCAGCACTCTGATCGCATTGGCATTTCCTTCAAAGTTGACAAGATCTGCCCATTCCTTTTCATTGAATTTTGATTTCAGGTCTTTTTCATTTCTTTCAAAATAGCTTGCAATGGCATCTTCCCCAGAATGTCCAAAGGCAGGATTTCCTACATCATGACACAAACATGCAGCTGCAATTACGTTTCCTAAGTTATAGAGATAAAAATTCTTTGAATCTTCAGTAAGTTCACTTTTAAAATCTTCAGCAATGAATTCACCAATGATACTTCCTAAACTTCTTCCTACAGATGATACTTCCAGAGAATGCGTCAGCCTGTTGTGTACAAAAACACTTCCGGGAAGAGGAAAAACCTGCGTTTTATTCTGCAGTCTTCTGAAAGCAGAAGAGAAGATAATTCTATCGAAATCCCTTTGAAAATCAGTTCGTGAAGCTTTGGTCTGTGGATTGTTTCCTGTACGTTGATTGGTGAAAATCTGGTTTAAATTCATCATTTTTCAAAATTACTCCAAATTTTAATTGTACGGAACAGTATTTAGATTTTTATTAAACAGATCTGTCATTCAAAAAATCTATTATAGCAAACGTTTTTTAAGGATAGTAAAGCTTGAAGAAATATTCTACATTTGATGAGACTAATACAACCGAAGAATACTTATAATTCTTCTTTATCCAAATTTTAAAATTCTTTTACAATGACGGACAACACATGGCTCAACAGATGGGACGAAAGGTATAGCAGCGAAGAGTTTGCTTATGGAACAGAACCCAACAACTACCTGAGGGAAGAACTTAGTAAAATAAAACCAGGCAAGATCCTTTTCCCTGCAGAAGGTGAAGGCCGAAATGCTGTTTTTGCGGCAACTCAAGGATGGGAGGTTTCAGCATTCGATATCAGTGCCAATGGCAGAAATAAAGCGTTACAGCTTGCAGAACAATTGAGAACTACGATTGATTATCAGGTTGGAGAACTTTCAACGCTGAATTATCAGGAACAACAGTTTGATGCCATTGCTCTTATCTACGCCCATTTTCCGGGAGATATTAAATCTTCCATCCATCAAATGCTGAATCTATATCTGCGTAAAGGCGGTTTCATTATTTTCGAAGCTTTCAGTAAAAATCATCTTGAATATATCGCAAAGAATGAAAAGGTAGGCGGTCCAAAAGATATTGAATCCTTATTCTCTATTGAAGAAATTAAGGCAGACTTTCCGGATTATCACATCTTAGAATTAACAGAAACAGAGATTGAACTTAAAGAAGGATTGTTTCACAATGGAACTGGTTCTGTGATCCGTTTTGTTGGACAAAAGCTGGTCTAAAGATATATAAACAGGTTTGTTTTGGGGTAAAACGCAGGATTTTATTTGGTTATGGAATATTATTTGAATCTTTATCTCAAAACAAACGTATGCCTGAAGGTCCATCCATCCTATTAATGAAAGAAAGCCTGCAGCCATTTGCAGGTCAGCAAGTGACAGAAGTTTCAGGAAATGCCAAATTCGAGAAAGAAATTTTTATTGGCCAATCCCTTCTGGAAATCCGAACTTTTGGAAAACAAACTTATCTCGTTTTTGAAAAAGCAGCGATCCGGATTCATTTATTAATGTTTGGTTCTTACAGCATTGATGAACAGACCAAACCGGATAAGAGTTTACGTTTAGCGCTATTTTTCTCTACCGGAAGCATCTATTTTTACACCTGTTCTGTAAAATCCGTAGACCTTGAATTTCTCTCCATAATTGATTGGGAAGCTGATATAATGAGCGATCAGTGGAATCCTAAAAAAGCAGAGGAAAAACTGAAATCAAATCCAAAAATGATGGTGTGTGATGCATTGATGAATCAGGATATTTTCTCTGGGGTCGGCAATATCATTAAAAATGAAGTGCTTTTCAGAATTGGAGTACAGCCGGAAAGTTTACTGGGGAATCTTCCCGCCAAAAAAAGGAAAGAGCTTATTGCTGAAGCCAGGAATTACAGTTTTGATTTTCTGAAATGGAAAAGAGAACTTGTATTGAAAAAACACTGGCTTGTTCATACCAAATCTCTATGTCCGGTTTGTGGACAGAAATTAATTAAAAAACAAACAGGTGTTGGCAAAAGGAGGAGCTTCTATTGTGAAAAAGATCAGAAGCTTTATTAGATCAATACTATTTTAAGTTTTGGCTAAAGCCGTTGAAGGGTTTATTTATCCGAATGGGCTAAAGCCCGTTTCTATTGAATAATTTTTCCCACAGATTACACAGATTTTCACAGATAATGATGTAAATTATAATTTGGATTGCAAGCCCTGCAAAGTACGATTACTCATTACTTATTATTCATCACTCATTTTATATCAGTCTGAGTTCAGGAGTCCTCCGGCAAATTTTGTGAAAAAATCAGATCTGTAGACCTCTCCAAGAGGGATCTCGGAGTCTTCGATGTAGATATTATGATTATCAAATGAATCAATATAATTCATATTGACAACGTATGATTTGCTTACTCTGATGAAGGTTTCCCCAGATATTTTCTGATGAATGGTTTTTAAATTCATTGCCGTAATAAGCTTTTGCTGCTTTGTATGAATGACCACATAATCCTTAAGCCCTTCTATAAATTTAATATCTGAAAAACTGATTTTATAGAATCTTCGCTCTGCTTTGATGAATAAAAAGTCTGCAGTATTAGATTCTACTGTGTTTTTCACGGTGTCTTTAGACAAAAGTTCGGTATAAAGTATGGCTTTCTCAATAGCCTTTTCCAGCCTCTGGGGATCAATAGGCTTCAGCAGGTAATCTACCGCTTCCAGTTCGTAACTTTTTAGTGCATATTGAGAATAGGCTGTTGTAAAGATAATCAGTGATTTTTTGGGAAGCATTTCTGCAAACTCAAGGCCAGTCACCATAGGCATTTCAATATCCAGGAAAATAAGGTCTACATCATTATCTTTAACAAAATCAAGTGCAGCCGGTGCATTGGAAAATTCACCAAGAATATCAATATTGGAAATTTCAGCGATCAGCGATCTCATTTCCGATCTTGCCAGGGGTTCATCATCAACGATAATACAATTCATCACACGGGAATTTTTAAATTTACACTATATTCTTTTTCACCTGATTCTATCTGCAGATTGAAGGTATCACTATAGAGAAGCTCAAGCCTTCTGGTGATGTTCGCCAGTCCAAGTCCGCTACTTTTTTTGTCCGAAACAATATAACCTGCATTTCTGGAGTTGACACACATAAAATGAAGCTGCTTATTCTCGATACTGATTTTTATCTTCACATATGACTCTCCCCCACTAATATCTACGCTATGTTTGACGGCATTTTCAACAAAAGTGGTAAACAGGTTTGGCGGGATAAACGTACTGTTGAGCATTCTTTTATCAACATCGGTCTGAATATCAAATGAGAAATTATCCCGTCTTATCTTTTCGAGGTTTAAAAAGTTGGACAGAAAATCAATTTCTGAAGTCAACAGTGTTTTTTCTTCACTGTTTTCATACAGCTGGTATCTGAGAAATTCAGAAAGCTTTACAATAACAACAGAAGCTTTTGCAGGATCTGTTCTGATGAGTGCTTTTACATTATTCAGCATATTAAAGAGAAAATGGGGATTGATCTGGTTTCTCAGTTCATTCAACTCCATATTCAGGGTAAGGTTGCTCAGCTCGCTGATCCTTTTATTATCACTGATCCATTTTTGTAAAAGTTTTACGGTTGTGGTTGTGAGAATAATCGGGATACACATCAGAACACCTTCATAGATTCCTCCTTTTTCGTTATCCTTCGGAATATATTGCGTTCTGAATTCTCCAAAAAAATATTTGAAACTATACCCAATGAAATTGAGTCCCATCACTCCCATCAGAACAAGCAATACAAGATAAGTAAGGTATTTTGTTTTAAAGAAAAACCGTGGGACCAATACATATATATTAATGTAAACCATTGCAATAAGAACGGTATAGACAAAGAATAAAACATAGTATTGATAGATTCCGGAATACCAGTGCCAGAATCTCGCGCTATACAGCATAAAGAAAAAGAAGATCAGAAACAGCAGATGCCTTCGGAGTCCGTACTTCGCTTCCACCAAAAAATCCATTACAAAGGTTTCTTCAAATTTCTGCGGACTGTATTTCATACGATAGGCTCATTTTATCATTAACAAAAATAGACAATAACGGAAATTACAACTATTTTATTATACAAAACCTGCATTTTATTATACCAATTATAGAACTCCGGGATTTTGTATAAAATACCTGCCATTTTGTATAAAAACAAATTCACGCTCTGCTTTTCTCTATTCCTTTGTCCTGTAAAATAACACTTATGGAATTAACAGCTTTTCATGAACTGACTCAGGAAATATCATTAGAATGCTTCTTTATGACAGAATCTCAACAGGAAGAAAAAGTAATACAGCTCATAGATTTACATCATTTTGTAGAATGTTTTGAACCAAAAATGAAAATTCTCAGCTATCTCCACCATCCTATTAATATTGTAGAAGATCATGGTGATAAAAAAGGAATTCTGTTTTGTGATCTGAACCACTCTCCTGTGCCTGACAGTAATGCTTCTGAAGAGTTTAGAAGAAGATATGGGCTCTCGGAACTCTGGTTTGTTTTTGTAGAGGAAACCCATATTCCGGATACAGGCAGCTATACGGATGCAGTCATTGAAAACAGTCTGGATATCTTCTATGACAAAATTTTCACCTTCAATTTTTTTCAATCTGTAATTCAAACCTTAAAATAAACACCATGAAAGCATTAAGAAGAGTACTTGTCCCACTGGCAATACTCCCTTTAAAAAACATTACTTATGCCCAGAAAAAAGACAGTATTCCATTAAAAGTACGTGCTTTTTTTGCTGATAAAATTCCGCAGGCACGTAACTTTAATGTTGAATACACCTTTGTCACTCCTTCCTCATTCTCTTCACAGCTTCAGGGGCAGGATCTTCCGGACAACAAGGTAAAAAGTTTTCAGCAGATGAAAGCAGATGCCAATATTTACTTTATCAAAAAGAGGAACTGGCTTTTGAGTACTACACTGAACTATCGCTACACTTCAATCACAAACGAGAATCCTGTCATCCTCGGAACTGAAACCGAGAAAGATTTCCATTATCATTCAGAATCGGTCAATCTGAGTTATTTTTCGAGATTATTCAAAAAGACAGCCATTTATTCCGCCAGCATTTCTGCAGATGGAAGTGATCAGCATTTTGAACGTATCAGAGGTTTGGTAACCGCTTCATTAGTTTTAAAAGCCACTCCGAAAACAAAAATGTCCATTGGGTTGGCAGGTATTATTGATCCCAGTACGCAGATTCCAGTGCTGCCTATCTTTGCTTATGAAAACAGATTCAATAACGGATGGGTATTGGATGTTCTACTTCCGAAAAAAGTATTGATACGAAAAGATATTTCTTCCAATGGAAGACTGTCTCTGGGAACGGAAATGGATAATACATCATTTTATACTTACCACAATAATAATACGTACGAATTCCGGCAGGTTGCCATCAATTCCGGTGTGATCTATGAGCATAATCTGGGTGGAAACTTCATAGGAACATTTAAAACCGGGCTCAGAGCAAATATAAACTCAAGGGCTTTTAATAAACAGGATTCCTTCAATGATTATCTATGGAAAGGAACTTATAAACCTTCACTCTATTTCAATGCCGGAATTTCTTATAATCCTTTTGAAAGAAAAAGAACAAAATAAAATCAACAAAGCTTTTCTCAGCCTGTGCTTAATTTTGATTTTTACAATATCTGAACTTATTTTCAATATTCCCAGATCAGGAGATTAAAAGAAAATTAAAATTTCTTATCTCCGGCATTTAACCATTTTCACAAAAAACAATCAAAACTTCAGCTAAGCATAAGCTGTTTCACATTCAGAGATTATCTCTCTTATGAAAAATCTCATTAGTGTACGAACATAGTTGATGAAAAATGATTTCAGGATTTTAATAAGAACATACTAAAAATAGAAAATGGCAGTACCTAAACAAATATTTCAGACTTTTATAACCAAAAAACTTCCTTTGATTACACGATATCATGTCTGGAATATGAAAAGAAAAAACCCGGGATACCGCTATTTTTTCTATGATGACCAGGATATAGAGAAATTTATCACCGAAGAATTTCCTCCTGAATATATTGAAAGCTATCGTAAACTGACTATAGGAGCTTCAAAAGCCGATTTCTTCAGATATGCTGTTTTATATAAAAAAGGCGGAATATATCTGGATATCGACAGCAGCATTATAAAACCGTTTGAAAAACTTATCAAGGAAGATGATGAAGCTGTGATCAGCGTGGAAAGACACGAAAATCTGTATGTTCAATGGGCACTTATTTTCAATAAAAATCATCCTTTTCTAAAGAAAACATTAGAATTGATGATTGATAATATAAACAATCACCGCTACCCACATAATATACATGCTACAACAGGTCCTACCGTGTTCAGTAATGGGATCAGAGAATCTTTGAAAGAAAATCCCGCCATACCTTTTACTTTGTTTGAGGGAATTGAATTCCGGGGCTATTTAAAATTCAAATATAAACTGGGAAAGTTTTTCTTATACAAAAAAAGGTCTCAACATTGGAAACAGATGCAAAAGCATCAGGAGATTATTTTTTAATGCGTTCCCATTTTTGAAAATACATTAATAATAATCACTCCTATTACGATCAGAGCAATACCAATAATAGCTGGCAGGTCCGGAATCTGCTTAAAAGCAATAACCCCAATCATTGTTATAAAGACAATTCCCACTCCGGACCAGATTGCATAGGTAATTCCTACAGGAATCTGACGAAGGGTGAGACTTAGAAAATAAAAAGCACAGGCATATCCTATGACGGTCACTACGGATGGCCATAGTTTGGAGAATTCCTCAGATTTTTTCAGAAAACTCGTAGCGATGATCTCAAATACAATAGCTAAAGCAAGAAAAATATAACTGCGTCCCATAAATTTATTCTTTGTACAAAAGTAACAAAAGCACTTCGGTACTTCCAAAAAGGAATAGCAATAGAATTCTCTGTTTGTCCAAAGACAGCAAATATTTCTCCGTGTTTATTACACTGTGAAAACTCTCAGTTTTTAAACGACTAATCATCTGATTACACTTTCCACAGGCACTTAAGTCATCTTAAGTGCCTTATATTTAATTGCATTCAAGATTTGAATGGTTTGAAAAAGTATGCCACTATGCAATCTTTTTTTTCTGTTCTGACACAAAAACAATATTTCTCCATGTCATGAAATGTGACAGATGACAAAAATTCCGAATGAAAAACGATGCTAAAAATAAATTTTCTTAACATGAAAATCCTTTTCGCGTGAAAAATTTACATTCAAAAAAAGTGGTTTAAAACAATATTATGCTGCGCATTATTTATTATTTGTTTTATCAACTCCAATATAGAAGTCAATAAACGGTTAACATTTTCACATAATTTTACAGAGAGAATAATAAAAGTATTAATAAATTCTCAATAATGCATTAATTTAATGTAAACAAAAATTAACCAATAAATGAACACAAACCTACGTAATACACTGATATACATCATAAGTATTTACTTTGGCACATGATTTGAAAGTAGTAATATTGCAATTGAAAGATTGATAAAAAAAAGTCAAATAATTAAAAATAATACAAAATGGTAACTTATATCGGCATCGTAACAGGTTTAGTAGTAATCACTTCATATTTCATGACAGTAAGAAGAGAAAGAAACTAATTTAAAATAAAGCAAGCCTATAGAAAATCTATACTAATTATATTGTTTTATGTTTTTAGTCTGAGAGATCGGATTGCTCTTTTACTCATTGGGTAAAAGGGCCCAAAAACATAAACAGCAAGATCTTAGTTTCATAACAAATTTTAATATCCAAATGAAAAAGCCGTTCGTAAGTCCGGCTTTTCTTTTTGTTTTAAATACCTATTAACTAAGAGATTAAATTATTTTATGCTGCAAACTCCAAAGCTATTTTCAGATTTTTTTTCATTCACAACCAATCATTTTTCGCCCCATGCTGGCCTAGCTGCTTATTATTATTCAGGATTTCTTCCGGCATTTAATAAAGCTTTATCTTTGTTTATTCAATAATCATTTTATTATCATCATGAGTCTGTACAATCTTATTATCCAGGATAAAGAACAAGTAAACCTTAATGAAGTATTTCTCGATAAACACAACAAGGATCATCTTGTGCAGCTTATCAAGGAACACAACTATATTAAAGAACTGCAGGAATACGGTCTTCCGGTTAATAATAAGATTTTACTACAGGGAAGTTCCGGATGTGGAAAAACAATGACTGCAAAGGCTGTCGCGAATGCTTTAGGAAAAAACATTATGATCCTTAATCTGAGTAACATTGTTTCATCACGTATTGGCGAAACTTCCCAGAATATTAAAATGATCTTTGATAAGGCTGCAAGGGAAAGATCTGTACTTTTTCTTGATGAGCTGGATCAAATTGGAAAAGCGAGAGGCAGCGATGATAAGGATGTAGGAGAAATGAGAAGACTTGTGAATACTCTGATTCAATTGATTGATTATTATCCTGAACATTCACTTTTACTTTGTGCGACCAATCATCCTGAAATTATTGATACGGCTCTGCTAAGACGTTTTCAGCTGAAGATCAATTACAAAATGCCTTCCGCTGAAGTCCTGAATATCTACTACGACCAATTGTTAGGTCAATTCCCTGAAGACATGAGAACGGTTGAAAGAAAGTACTCTGTTTCTTTTGCTGAAGCTAAAGATTATGCTTTAACTGCGGTAAAAGCTGCGTTAATAAAAAAACTGGAAGCCAAAGAAACCATCCCATCATGAAAGAAGACATCTTCCACAATCTCACCATCATCAATAACCGGATAAAAACTGCCTGTGAACAATCCGGAAGAAATATTGATGAAGTTAAATTACTACTGGCCACCAAAACAGTTTCCGCAGATCGAATCAAAACTGCTTTGGAACATGGACAAACCTTAATTGCGGAAAACAAGGTACAGGAATTGAAGGAGAAGTACGATGATTTAAAAAATATACCTCATGACAATCATTTTATAGGACATCTTCAGACCAATAAAATCAAAGATATTCTGAAATATGACGTTACCTGCGTTCAGTCTCTGGATCGTCTGGAACTGGCCGAAAAACTCCACCTAAGGCTTTTGAACGAAAACAAAACGATGGATGTTTTAATTCAGGTAAATACCTCTAATGAAGAAAGTAAATTCGGCGTTGATCCCAACAAGGCAATTGAACTTACCCAAAAGGTTTCTGGCTTCTCTACATTAAAAATAAAAGGCTTGATGACTATTGGCCTTTTCAATGCCGAAACAGAAAAAATAAGAGCTTGTTTTAAAATTCTGAAAAACCTTCAGAAGGAAATCATCCATGAAAATATCCCGAATGTGGAAATGAAAGAACTCTCCATGGGAATGAGCGGAGATTTAGAAACGGCCATTGAAGAAGGAGCCACTATTGTACGGGTAGGAACCGCTGTTTTTGGAAAGAGAATCTACCCGGACAGTTATTATTGGAACGAGGGAGATGTTAAAAATAAAGAAGAATAAATTCAGAACAACAACTATGTTTTCATTCCACTATACATTTGAACGGGAAATAAAAAACGGAAAATCCTTAGCAAACGTTATTGATGCTGTAAAAAACTCATTTATAGAAAGAGAAATAGATCATATCAATATTGAGAACAATATCATAACGGGAAAAAACAGCCTGATAAAACTAGATTTCTCCAACCGATCTCCTCTTGTGATATCTCCCGGCAAGGAATACTTCATCTATAATGAAAATACAAGGATTTTAACTTACAAGATAGAATCTTTTTATCCTGTCTTTTTTAATTTGATATACGCTGTTATTCTTTTCTTAATTTTGCACTTCCTGGTGGGTCATATGATTATAGAGCTTTTCATCCCAACCCTATTTTTTATTCTTATCACCTGTGTCAGCTATTTTCAATATCAATCGGCAATTGATAAGATTTCCAAAAATCTAAATAAAAGACCTTAAAAACAGCTTAGTCTTAGTCTACAAATCCGGTATACTTTTTGCTATAAAACTTTAAGAACCAAACAAATACATTGTATGACAAAAAAATTACTCTCGGGCTGTCTATTTATAGCAGTATTATTCTTTTTTTCATGTGAAAAAGAAAACACACAGATGAAAAGTGGAATCTCCATTGAAACTATTTCAATTATAACCTGCGTCACTATGGGCGTAGCTATTTTGCTTGCCTATAGCTTTAAAAGAAGGTAAAGGAATATGACAGAAAACAATAGAACACCTCTCAGTTTTGGGAGGTGATTTTTTTTTCAAGATTTTTTTTACTAAGCTCCGCAAAGTCTCCTGACTTTGAGGCAAATAAAAATCTAAACAATATATATACTTCTATTAATTATCTTTGATAAAAACCAAATATGAAAGAAGGATATATCATAAGAGATCAGAACAGACCTCACTTTTTAACTTGTACCATTATTGAATGGATAGATATTTTTACCAGAAAAACATATCGAAATACTATTATAGAATGTTTAGAATTCTGCATTAAAAACAAAGGAATGACCCTGTATGGTTATGTCATCATGAGTAACCATTTACATTTTATTGTACAGGCAAAGGATGGGAAACTTTCAGATCTAATCAGAGATTTTAAAAAATTTACAGCGAAACAAATATTAGAAAAAATACAGACAGAACCGGAAAGCCGAAAAGATTGGATTTTAGAACGATTGACCAAAGCTACTGAAACTCATTCAAGAAATAAGAATTTTCAAGTTTGGCAATACGGAAATCATGCTGAGGAAATTTTCAGCTTAAAATTCCTATGGGATAAATTAAACTACATACACCTGAACCCAGTTCGTGCCGGGATTGTTTCAAAGGCAAATCACTACATTTATTCTTCAGCAACTAATTACTCTGATGGCGCAGGAATAATCGATTCAATTGAAATTGCAGAAAACCTAGTGATTAACACAAATAGAAGTTCTGAATTTTCGAAATATAACAATTATGATAATGAATAATTTACTCAAAGTCAGGAGACTTTGCGTAGCTTGTGGATTCTGGTATGACAACACAACAATAGATGGAAAGGAGATTAATTATTCTATTGATAATCCTTTCAAAAAAATTCCTGTAGAATATATTTTTCTTTATGATCAAAAAACTGGGCACTTTAAGGCAAAAGAAGATTATGCGGAGAAATATAAACTACTAGAATAATAAGACCTTTATCATTTGTAATAATATGTACTCAGTTCTAACCATGCAGCCTGTTTCCCAAATATTTCAATAGAATTTGCTTACTTTTACAAAAATGTAATAAAGTCAAACATTTCAAAAATGAAACGTTTTACATTTTAAAATTCTTCCATTTGTATATATGATCAAAACCAATAACCAAAACTACCTTCTGCTAGCCCTCCTGCTGATTCCAAATTTTCTTTTAGCCAATGCAGGTTCCCCAATGATTTGGTTTAGCTTTTTACATCTGATCTGGATCAATTTTATAATCGGAACATTTGAAAGTAAACTTCTTTTAGAAAAATTCAATCTACAGAACAGAAAATGGCTCATTATTGCGGCCAACTATATTTCTATGTTTGCAGGATATTACTTCATTGCGCCTCATTTCTCTTTCATCAACGGATATCCAGACTTCTGGGGTATGAAATCAAGGGTAGGACAATATGAACTGGGAGGTTTTTTTATTGGGTTTCTATACAGTTTTGGAGCTACTCTGGTTATTGAATTTCCTTTTTACTGGCTTTCACTGAAAACGAAACTGAGTGGCTGGAAATTAATAAAACCATTTTTTCTGGTCAATCTCATTACTAATGTGATCATGCTTGCCATTTATTTTGCGATTGTTGCTTTTACAGCAAAATGGAGCTAATGGTAAAAAGAACTTCGATTATAAATTCTGAACAAAAAAATTCACAGAAACAACAGTGAGATTGCTTCGCTTTGCTCGCAATGACTGACAAAAAACAAAAATCCCTCTCATTACTGAAAGGGATTTTTTATAGTTAAAAAACTGAGATTACATATAAGCTTCAATCGGCTCACAAGTACATACCAAGTTTCTGTCTCCGTAAGCTTCATCTACTCTTGCTACAGTAGCGAAGAATTTGTGGTCTCTTACCCACTCTAATGGATAAGCTGCCTTTTCTCTGCTGTATGGCTTATCCCAAGAATCAGAGATTACCAATTGTTCTGTGTGAGGAGCGTTTTTCAATACGTTGTTAGCAGCATCTGCTTCTCCGTTAGCAATCTCATCGATTTCTTTTTTGATAGAGATCAATGCTTCAGCGAAACGGTCAATTTCAGACTTGCTTTCAGATTCTGTAGGCTCAATCATCAAAGTACCTGCAACCGGGAAAGAAACGGTAGGAGCATGGAAACCATAGTCCATCAATCTCTTCGCCACATCAGCCACTTCAATTCCTAAAGATTTGAACTGACGGAAATCTACGATACATTCGTGAGCTACTCTTCCGTTTTCGTTAGAATATAAGATTGGGAAATGTTCTGCTAAAATTTCTTTCAGGTAATTAGCATTCATGATAGCGTGACCTGTAGCCTTTTTAAGACCTTCAGTTCCCAGCATCTTGATGTAAGAATAAGAAATATTAAGGATCAATCCTGAACCATAAGGTGCAGCAGAAATACCTTCAATTGCTTCTTTAGAACCGATTCTGATATTTGCGTTAGAAGGAAGGAAAGGTACTAAGTGTTTAGCAACACAGATTGGACCTACTCCAGGACCTCCACCTCCGTGAGGAATGGCAAAAGTTTTGTGAAGGTTAAGGTGGCAAACGTCAGCTCCGATATTTCCAGGACTTGTAAATCCTACCTGAGCGTTCATATTTGCACCGTCCATATATACTTGTCCTCCGTGCTCGTGGATAAGGTTGGTAATTTCTTTAATGTTAGCATCAAAGAATCCGTAAGTTGAAGGATAAGTGATCATTACAGCAGATAAGTTTGCTGAATGAAGTTCTGTTTTAGCTTTAAGATCTTCGAAGTCGATTTCCCCGTTTTCAAGGTTTTTCACTACTACGATTTTCATCCCTGCCATTGCAGCAGAAGCTGGGTTGGTTCCGTGTGCAGACTGAGGGATCAATACTACATTTCTGTGGTGGTCTCCTCTTGAGATATGGTACTCTCTGATTACCATTAATCCTGCATATTCTCCCTGAGCTCCAGAATTCGGCTGAAGAGAAGTTCCTGCAAAACCTGTAATTTCTGCTAAGTCTTTCTCTAGTTCACGAATCATTTCCTGGTAACCTTCAGCCTGATTTACAGGTACAAATGGGTGAACTGCACCCCAGTTTTCCCAAGAAAGCGGTAACATTTGAGTTGCTGCATTCAGTTTCATCGTACAAGATCCTAAAGAAATCATTGAATGAGTCAATGATAAATCTTTTCTCTCAAGACGCTTGATGTAACGCATCAATTCTGTTTCCGTATGGTATTTGTTGAATACTGATTCCGTAAGAATTTCGTCTTTTCTTAAGTTTTCGTCAGGAATGCTGTATCCTTCTTTTATTTCTAATTTGAAAGTCTGCTTGTCTTTAAACTGAGCGAAAGAAGCCATCAAATCGTTTAATTTCTCTAATGTTGTACTTTCGTTGATCGCAACACTTACCACACCTTCTGTGAAGTAGTTAAGGTTAAGTCTGTGATCTAACATCAGTCTTACCAGTTTTGCTTTCTCTTCTTCAGACATTGTTATTTTCACTGTATCGAAGATAGGCTCTTCTACAGTCTGATATCCTAATGCTTTAAGACCATTTTTCAAAGCATTTGCTTTAAAGTGGATCTGATCTGCGATATAGTTTAATCCTTTTGGACCGTGATAAACAGCATACATTCCCGCCATTACTGCCAAAAGAACCTGAGCTGTACAAATGTTTGAAGTAGCTTTTTCTCTTTTGATGTGCTGCTCTCTTGTCTGCAATGCCATTCTCAATGCACGTTTTCCGTACATATCCTGAGAAACCCCGATGATTCTTCCCGGAATATCTCTTTTATAGTCTTCTCTACAAGCAAAGAAAGCTGCGTGAGGACCTCCGTATCCTAATGGAATACCAAATCTCTGTGTAGTTCCTACTGCACAGTCAGCTCCCATTTCTGCCGGAGACTTTAGTTTAACCAAAGCCATCGGATCACAAGCAACAGCTACCTGAAGATCAATCTTTTTGTATTCTACGATATCTTCTGTGTAATCAAGAACGATTCCGTTTTTACCAGGATATTGTAATAAAACACCATAATAAGAACCATCAAACTGGTGCGTTTTATGATCTCCTACTACAACTTCTATTTCCAGTCCTTCAGCTTTTGTTTTTAGAACAGAAACTGTTTGAGGAAGTACAAGGTCAGAAATAAAGAATTTATTAGCTCCTGCTTTTTTCTGGTCTTTCGTTCTGTTGTTAAAGAACATATGCATTGCTTCAGCAGCAGCAGTAGATTCATCCAGCAAAGATGCATTAGCTAATGCAAAACCTGTAAGATCACATACTACAGTCTGGAAATTAAGAAGAGCTTCAAGCCTTCCCTGTGCAATTTCTGCCTGATACGGAGTATAGGCTGTATACCAGCTAGGATTTTCAAAAATATTTCTCTGGATTGCTGAAGGCAAAAGAGTGTTATGGTATCCAAAACCGATATAACTCGTATAATCTGTATTTTTAGATGCCAATTCTTTTGAGTGGTTCAACATTTCGTATTCAGAAAGTGGTTCCGAGATCTCAAGATCTTTCTCTAAACGGATAGAAGATGGAATGGTCTGAGAAATTAACTCTTCAATACTAGAAACGCCAAGTTTCTCCAACATCGCCTGTTTATCGGCTTCATTAAGGGAAATGTGACGGCTCACAAACTGTTCTGTATTCATTTTTATTTATTAGATTTTGTTTGTAAAAAGATGTGTAAAATTACAATTTTTTGAATGATTGTACAAGAGCATATCGGAGGTGATAAATCACAAAATTATTTGTGATTTTTATCACAATTTGTTTTTAATAAACTTTTAACAAGGTTTACACTTGTTCCAACAAACACTACCTTTATTCCATGCATAATATGTAATAAAACAATCAATTTACATTCAATAAAATACTGGCATCTTGTTTAAAACAATGTGAATTATTCACTAATTTCTGTCTTACCTGTTAAACTTATCTTTAAAACATTCTACTATCATTAGTTTTATTCAAAATGTAAACTTAAACCCAATTGAAGGAGAAATTAAGAACGATCCGGACATCAATTTTACGTCAGATAATCCATCAGAAAGCAGGCAATATCTGCTATAGATCAGGTTTAAAGAATTTTATGAAATTTTATTAATTATATTTATTCTAAATTAATATATTTGCAACATGAATATGATTGTCCCATTTAAAGTTCCGCCTTTGGCACCTTACTCATTAAATAACGAAGAGATGTTCTGTGAAAAGAAATCGTGTTGTAAAAAGTTCAAGAAAGGAAAAAGATGCAAAAAATGTCCGGGAAGAAAGAAAATGGCTTAGGTTAGGCTAGCGTTTTTATCAAAAAGTATAGGGCAATTGCCAGTACTATAATTCCCCAAAACAGCATTATAATTTTAGGCTGTCCATACCTGTTCATCACCGTTCTGGGTTGTGGCTTAAACATTTCTTCTACTGAATTTTTGAATTTCTCAGTATCATTTTCAAAAACTTCCGTAATGGTAATTCCCTGAACAACGGTTTTGTGCAAAAGAGAATTCGTTGCATGAAGCAGAAGCTGGAATTTTCCATCTTTAAATTCTGTGATCTTAAAGATCCTCTCTCCATACGGCTTTTCTAACCCGAAAGGCAATACTTTCACCACATCGGCATTACTCGTCTGCCAATTGATGATAATCTCCTCACCTTTTTTTGCATGAATTTTATTCGCTGTAAAAGTTTTGATCGCAGGTGGAATATTATACCTGAAACTTTTTTGATGATTTTCTAAATTCTGATCATAAGCACGTCTTCTGACAGGATCACTCAATGTCTCATAAGCTTCCAGAATTTCGCGAAAACGGTCAGCAAAAAAATCGTCATTGTCATTTTTATCGGGATGATATTTTAAAGACAGTTTTCTATAGGCTTTTTTGACGTCTTCTTCCGAAGCATCCTGTGATATACCGAGAAAATAGTAGTAGTCTTTCATTGAGAAATACAAAAATAAGGATTTATTTTTCTTTGTGTCTGATATTTATTACAAAAATTTAACTGGTAAAAAGCTGGTAGGAAAGACAAAAAGCTGGTATTAGAAATTTCAGATAAAGCAGATAAAGTTACAGATCTCCAGCAATAGATTTCCCACCCACTTCGCAACAAGATTTAAGTTTCCGTAAAATCCAATTATTGGTAGATTGTGTCCATTTATTTGCTTGTTTTTATCATTTAGCTTTGCATAAAAAGCCGAAAAGGCAACTCAACCTTTTAAAATGACCTCACCTTTCAGCTATTTTATACAATACAAACTGTGGAATAGTTTTTGAATCTTAACAACAATATCTTAAGTAATGAAAATTGTCATTCTAGACGACTATCAGCACGTCATCGAATCCTTAAAATGTTTTGAAATCTTAAAAGATCAAGATGTTCAAATTGTACACAACACAGAAAAAGATGCAGAAAAACTGGCCGCGTCCATTTCTGATGCTGAAATTCTTGTACTTACCCGAGAGCGTACAGCTATTACAGACAGACTTTTAAATCAACTCCCCAACCTCAGACTCATTAGTCAGACAGGTAAAATATCCAGCCATCTGGATTTGGCTGCATGCACAGAACATCATGTTGCCGTAGCCGAGGGTATAGGTTCTCCCATTGCCCCCGCAGAGCTTACCTGGGCATTATTAATGAATACCGTACGTAAAATACCACAAGCTATTGAAGGGATGAAAAACGGCAGCTGGCAAACAAATATAGGTTCCACAGTGTATGGTAAAACCATAGGCATCTGGGGCTATGGAAAAATTGGCCAGCGGATCGCCCAATACGCAAAGGCATTTGGAGCCAGCGTTCTGGTATGGGGAAGCGAGGCTTCCAGACAAAAAGCAGTGGCAGATGGATTTGAAAAAGCTGACACCAAAGAGGATTTCTTTACAACAGCAGACATCATTACTTTACATCTTCGCCTCACCAAAGATACTTTGGAGATTGTAAAAGAAACCGACCTGTCCTTAATGAAAGATAATGCTGTCCTGATCAATACAGCCCGTGCAGAACTGATTGAAAAAGGTGCTTTAGAGCATGTTTTATCACAAGGACAAAACATTCTGGCAGGCATAGATGTGTATGAAGAAGAGCCAATTTATGATAAAGATTTCAAACTGCTACAATACAATAATGTAATATGTACACCCCATTTGGGATATGTAGAACAAAATGGGTATGAACTCTATTTCTCAAAAGCATTTGAAAATGTGATTAATTATATCAACGGAACCCCCAGTCATATTGCCAATCCACAGGTTTTGAATAACAACAGATAGCATTCCGCTACAATACCAGCTAAAAACTTAATAGTCATGATAAGATTTGTTTTTCTTTTTTTGTTCATCAGCATGTATTCTTCAGCCCAAAGTCAGGATGATTACAAAGAAGCCAGAAGAATTATTGCTGATATGGATAGCATTGTTACACCCAACGGTATTCAGGAAAGCTTTTTCGCAGACATCGGAGGTATAAAACAATGGGTTAATGTAAGAGGAAAAGACAAAAACAACCCCATCATTATTTTTATACATGGCGGTCCTGCATCTCCCCTCAGTGCTGTAAGCTGGACGTATCAAAGAGCTTTGGAAGAATACTTCACTGTGGTCAACTATGACCAGCGCGGAGCCGGAAAAACCTATCTGGCCAATGATACTTTAGCATTAGGTAAAACTATGCATATTGATACATTTGTTGATGACGCCTTGGAAATTACCCGATTGATCACTAAAAAATACAAACAGCAAAAAGTGTTTCTGGCGGGTCATAGCTGGGGAACAATTATCGGTTTAAAAGCCTCAGTTAAAGCACCACAATTATACCATGCCTATATTGGTATCGGGCAGATTATTACTATGCCGGAGAATGAAAAACTCAGCTATGAATATGGATTGAAAACGGCCCGCGAAAACAACAACACAGTCGCTCTGAAAGAATTGCAGTCTATCTATCCGTATCCAGGGAACCAGCCCGTTACAAGATCGCGTATTATCATTGCAAGAAAATGGCCGCAATATTACGGTGGATTAAGTGCTTATAGAAATAATAGTTTCTACTATTTTAATGCGCCTTTACTTTATCCGGAATATACAATGAATGATGCAGAAGCTGTCGGGGCCGGCAGCTTATTTACGCTTGAAAAGGTAATGGATGAGTTTTTGAATTTCGATTTTTCCAAGGTTAAAAATTTTCCCATTCCTGTCTTTATGTTTTTGGGAAGGCATGATTATACTACCCCCACTTTACCTGTAGTCAATTGGATGAAAGAACTGAAAGCCCCGATGAAAAAAAATATCTGGTTTGAACATTCAGCACATCTTATTCCTGCAGAAGAACCTGGAAAAATGTTATTAACTTTCGTAAACGAAATAAGACCTCTGCATCTAAAAAAATAAATGCTTTAAAAGGTCCTAAAAGCACAGTGAATGAAGGCAAAAAAAAGCATAACGGTATATAACGAAAAGCAAAGCTTTAAGAACACTCCTATCAGCAACTTTTATATATCCTATTATAAAGATAGAGTCAGACAGATCAATAGGATCGACAATCACCGCCATACGTATTACGAGGTTATTTGGGTAAAGGATGGCAAAGGCCTGCATACCATTGATTTTAAAGATTATCAGTTTTGCGGTTCCTGCCTCTTCCTTTTACATCCGAAAAACGTTCACAGAATTTATAAAGAAACCCCAGCCAGCGGTGGTGTGATAAAATTCAATGATCATTTTTTTGTAAACGACAATGTTCATTCCAAGTTTTTATTGCAATACGGTGTTTTTGATGATATAGATGTTCTTCCTGTGATTCATCTGAATACCGAAGAACAGCAGACTATTAATGATTTTTTTGAGATAATGAGTAAGGAAGCATTCCATCACAATGCCTTTACACCTCCTATTCTGCTCAATTTACTTAAGTCGTTTCTGCTGAAAGTATATCAGATTAAGAAAAACCAATGTGCTATTAACGATATTTCAGACCATCGTTTTGTGAAATTCAGACAGTTTCAGGAATTACTGGAAGCATATTTAACAGAGCATCATAATGCAGGTTTCTACGCAGAAAAATTACAAATCAGTACCAAAACACTCTCCAATTACTGCAAGCTTATAAGCAGTAAAACAGCACAGGACCTGATTAAAGAAAGGCTTATCCTCGAGGCAAAACGAATGCTGATCTATTCTGAACTCTCCGTTAAAGAAGTCGCTTACCACCTGGGGTTTAACGACTATGCCTATTTCACCCGATTTTTCACCGTAAATGTATCACTTACCCCTACCGATTTTAAAAAAGCAAAAACAGAGTTTCTTTAAAGTCCAATAAATACAGCAGATTATCCATTTCTTATCTCTTCATTTCTGTTCAACTTTATCCTTGTAAAAATAAAGACAAAAGGAATGGACAGATTACTATTTCTAAAAAACACGAGCATAGTGATAACAACAGCAATACTGTCTCCACTCATTAATCTCAAAAGTAATAATATGGTACAGACAAAAAAAATATGCACAGCCTGCGGCACACAATTCCCTATCAGTTATACAGATCATCTATGCGCCATATGCATGGAGGAACGACAGTATGTACCGGCAGCCGGACAGGAATGGACTTCCCACGACATCCTCTTAAAAACACATGCCACAGAGATTAAACAACTCAATGACAAGCTTTATGAAATCTGCATTACCCCAAAATTTGCAATCGGACAAAGAGCTTTTCTGCTTATTTCGGAACACGGCAATATTCTTTGGGACTGTATTCCTCTGCTGGACGAAAATGTCATTGATTTTATCCGGTCAAAAGGAGGCTTAAAGGCCATCGCTTTTTCGCATCCTCATTATTACAGCAATATGAACGATTGGGCAGACCTTTTCCGATGTCCTGTTTACATTCATAAAAATGACGAGCCATACATTAGTGAAAAAGGAAACAATATTTTGCTGTGGGAAGAAAATGAATTACCATTATGGGATGGGATGTGCCTGATCAATATTGGCGGTCATTTTGCAGGCAGCACCATCCTGCTGCATACCACGATGTCTGAAAAAGGAACAGTGCTTTGCGGTGACACTTTTTATCTTTCCCCCAGCATGAAGCATTTTGCCGTCATGTACAGCTATCCCAATAGAATTCCTTTACCTTTGAAAGAGATAAAGAGAATTAAAGAACAGGTAAAAAACATCAATTTTGATTCTGTATACGGATTTTATCCTTATCAGAATCTGCCCCATAATGCCAAAGAGATTTTGATGGACTCCCTTGAGCGGTATTTGCAATAAATAATGACCAAAATCCTTTCAAACAATAGTAGTGTGAGTTTTTTCCTGCTGTCTGGTAAAATTATTATATTTCCTTTCTGACAATAAGTCTTATTGTTAAAATTCCGGCGCGGGAAGCTCTGCTTCCCGCGCCGGAATTTTAACAATTTTAATTTAGTCTTACGTATTATGCTTCGCAGGTATTATCCTTTTTGCAGCATCTTGAATGGAATTCTTTTTTGAATTTCCCTTTCAGTTCCTGATAGTCTTCATCATTCATTTCTCTGATCTTATCTGCCAGTCCGAAAGGTGATTTTTCCTTGATTCCGTACTCATCAAAAATACCTTTGATAAATCTTTTTCTTTGTATTGCTTTTTTAGCGATTAAGGCTACACCTACAACAGCTAATGCTCCCAGAGCTCCTTTTAATGCTGAATTTTTCATTTTTTCAAAATTTTAAATTTTACTACTTCTTGTTTTTTATAGAGACGAATGAATTTTAATTTTACTTTACTACTTCTTTAAAATTTTCAAATTATTCGTTGTTTCTGTTGAAGAATCCGCCTGAACATTTATTTCTCCAAACTTCTTTGAATTTCTCTCTTTCTTCAGGAGACCAGCCTTCCATTTTTTCTCTCATTTTTCTTTCCTTAAAGTCTTTCATTCCTTTACCGAAATGGAAACCACCGAAAAGAATTTTACTTAGGATCAGGATTCCCATGGCCTGCCAGAATGTAATGGCTTTTACTCCTAAAATCTCCGGGAGAAGGCAATTCCAAAGCAGCATTACAATCCATGTAACAGCAGCTAAAATTAATGGCGGGCATAACAATAAAAAAATCCAACCCTTTTTGTGTTTATAATTCATAATTTCTTTTTCTAACTTTTTAAATCTTCGTACAATTTTCTCAATCTGTTTCTCAAATGCTTCACAGCATAGTTTTTTCTACTGATGATAGTTTTGATGTTTTCTCCCTGTTCATCGGCAATCTCCTGGAGTGTTTTGTCGTTTAGTTCGTTTTCTACGTAGACCAGTCGTTGTTTTTCTGGAAGTTCATCAAGGGCTTCAAACAGTTTTTTCCAGATCTCATCCTGAAACATCTTCACCTCAGGACCGGCGCTGTCATCCATCAACAGGATATCCTTGATAGAAAAACTGCCGTCTTCATCCTCATATACGAAATCTTCAAGATTTTCTGTTTTCTTTTTGCGGTAACGGTCTGTAATTTTATTTGCCGTTACCCTATACAGCCACCCACCAACATTTACGATCTCCGAAATATTCGTAAGGCTACTGAACTGATACCACACTTCCTGCAGAATATCTTCCGCATCCTCCGTGTTTTTCACTTTCGGACGAATATAGGACATCAGCTTCCCTCCGTAGTTGGAAACGGTCTGTGAGATGATGCTTTCTTTCTCCTTCTGTGGCATTGTTATTTTTTCGACAACCTCCATATTGCTATGACGGCCAGCCTTTTGGTTTTACTTTAATAAATTTAAAATATTTTTCTTACAATTCAATTTTTCTTTTATCCATCAACATTTTTATCTTCTCAATTATTACAAAATTACTCATTGCTTATTACTCATTATTCATTTCTTTAGGAGCTTATTCCCGCTATCCGCTCATACTCCTCACACCAAACTCCCCTACAACCTCACCCTCCGACTCTCCCACTCATGCTCCGGGGTAACCGCTGCTATCGGGGCTAGGAGGATCAATGAAGAATGATAATGACCTTTTTATCCATTCTCAATTTCTAACTTCATTTGAGATTCCTACGGAATGACACAATTGTAATGATAGTTTATCCATACAGCTTGTCATTCCGTAGGAATCTAAACATTCATCTAGGCATAATAACAAAAAAGAAACGGAAGACATAAGCCTTCCGTTTCCATATTATAAAATTACTAGTTACTTATTAAAATTTTCTGCAAAGAATCCTAACATTAATTTATAAAGCTCAATTCTGTTCGGTTCTTTTCCAAATCCATGTCCTTCATCGTATTTTACAAGGTAAGGCACTTCAAAACCTTTAGCACGCATAGCTTTTACGATCTGATCAGATTCATTGAGGTTCACCCTTGGGTCATTAGCTCCCTGAACCACAAACAATGGCTTTTTGATCTTATCAATCTGATACACTGGAGAAACTTCCTTCGCAATTTTAGCTTCTTCAGGATTATCCAGGTCATACCAGATTTGTTTTACCATTTCTTTATAAGGTTTCCAGTATTCCGGGAACGAATCAAAGAAAGTAAAGATGTTGGATACTCCTACATAATCTACCCCGCAAGTATACAGATCAGGAGTTTTAATCAAGCCCATCAGCGTGGCATATCCACCATGGCTTCCTCCATAAATGGCTACTTTATCCTTATCTGCCCATCCCTGGCTGATGGCATATTTTACACCGTCTTCCACATCATCCATGGCTTTTCTTCCGATCTGTTTGTAACCTGCTTTCTGGAATGATTTTCCATAACCTCCAGAAATCCTAAAATTGACTTGAAGTGTGGCATATCCTCTACTTGCAAACAACTGTGCTTCCGGATTGAATCCCCAGCTGTCTCTGATTCTCTGCGGGCCACCGTGAGGATTCACAATCATTGGAACTTTTTTACCTTCCATCGCTGCTTTAGGCAATGTGATATATCCATAAATGGTCATTCCATCTCTGCTTTTAAATTCGATAGGTCTCATTTCAGCCATATCTTCTTCTTTCAGCTGAGGCATCAGGTTGTAGAGTAGCTTGGTCTGCTTGGTTTTGGTATCGTATTCATAATAAGTTCCGTAGAGCTTATCACTTCCTACAACCACCAGAAGTTTATCATTATTATCATCAGAAGAAGCAATTCCAAATTCCTTGTCTCCAAACTGAGATTTTAATTTATCATGTATTTCTTTATAAAATTTACTTACCGGAACTGTTTCTCCTTTTGTCCCTTCATAGCTAATAAAATCAAGCTCATAATTTCTATTTTTACCTGCTGTACTTATTGAACTTACATCATATACCGGATTGGAATAAATTTCTTTAATCACAGCATTTTTTTTCAGATCGTAGAGTACAATTCTCGCTTTATCACTATCAAGATTCGTTACTACGTACGCTTCGTCTTTATTTTTAGAATTTTCATTAAACTCTATAATACTAAAGGTATCAGACCAGTCTGCAGATTTGATCAGGTTGAATTTTCCTGTCTGCAGATCTTTATAATAGGTTTTTGTTGTCAATCCGTTTTCAAGAACGCTATACCCTCTCAGATTCCCATCTTTATCAAAAAGATAGTCGTCGATAGGGCTGTTGACATCTTTATTTTCGTACAGCTGAGTCATTTCCCCTGTAACGAAATTGATTTTAAAAGGTTCAAAGATCTGCTTGTTGTTTTTATTCATGGTAACCACAACGAAATCAGTATCTTTTACAGGAATAATAGCTTGCACTTTTACACCGTCAAATGGCGTTAAATCCTTTTGATTGCTTCCATCTGTATCGGTAGCATAAAGGTGAATATTTTCATTTCCTCCTCTATCCTGCGTATAGAAAAGACGTTTTTTGTTCAGCCAGCCATAGCCTTTGATCAGATCATCTTTTTCAACGATGGCCTTAGTGATCTTTCCTGTACTCAGGTCTTTAACGTATACATGATTTTTTTTATCCTGATCTTTTTCTTTATAGGAAAGATATTTCCCGTCAGGAGAGATTTTAAATCCGGAAGCTTTTGGTCTTGCAAAGTAATCTTCAACTTTGTATTTAAAGCTTCCTTTATCATAAGAAATAAGTTTCTCAAGATTAGCCTTGGAAGATGGCAAGGTAGAATCTCCCGGCAGTTTGGCCGTAGAACTTTGTGCTTTGATCATCATAGTAGATAGTATAATAATGGCTGTACTTAAAATTTTGTGATTTAGATTCATAACTTCTGTTTTTAAGGTTAAAGTTATAGAAAGCACTTATTTTCAAAACAATAAAAAAAATGCATTTATACAATAGGACACACTACACCCCTAAAATGTTACATTATTTTATCAATTATATGAAAAAGACAGCCTCACTGACTGTCTCTTTTATTTAGTGTAAGTATATTCCGAAATACCAGGTCCAGACTATTAAAATAATCTGCATGGGAATTCTTTGCCTGTAAAGGTATTTCATTCCCGGACCGGTGTAATCTGCTTTAAAAATATTAATCCTTTTCCTGGAAGAGTTAATATTGGCAATAAAAACCAATACATAAAAAATGATGAGTAGCATCGCAGTAGTCTCACGAACAGCCGGAATCATAAGCCCAACTCCCGCAGCAATTTCCAGGACTCCTGTAAGGTATACCCAAAAAATTCTGGCAGGGATAAACTCCGGAATCATCATGGCCATCCCTTTTTGGAATTTAAAATGGGCAAAGCCTGTAAATATAATAAATACAGCCATTCCCAGGTTTCCTGAAAATATAAAATCCGGCTTTCCCAGAAACAAAAAAGTTCCAAGCAAAGCCAGAATAAATGTTGCGAAAAGTATTACGAGTAGTTTCATTTTTTTAGGTGGTAGATATTAGGTTGCAGGTAGCAGGGATTAGGATCAAGATAGAAATTATAAACTCTAAATTTTTAATTTTAAACTTCATCACACTGAATCAAGGCTTACTCCTTCTGCAAGGCTTTTCACGACCATCAGACCTTTTGTAAAGCCTGTATTCATGTGATCTTCCCATTGTTTTTCAACCTGAACTTCGGCATGAAGTTTTGTTTTTCCTCCAAAGTCAATTAAAAAGTATTTTTCAAAACTTCCGTTCCATTCCATAACTTCTTTGCTTTGGGTGTCTTCTACTCCATTTTTGTCTACCATTCCCAGATGTTTAAAAACAATCTGATTGGGCTCCTCCAGGCTGTCTATGGTTGAAACCATTCCTTCTCCCTGAGCATTCAAAAAATAGGTTTTCCCACCTACCTTCCAATCGGATTTCATGATAGATCCTGCACCAAAAAATTGGGTCCATTCACTATATGTTTCAGGATTCCAGAGAATGTCCCATACTTTCTGTAGAGGAGCATCAATTAATGTTTCGTATGATAAGGTTTCCATTTTTATATTTTTTACGGTGATTTGGTTATGAATTACTTTCAATATCCGGTATATTTCAACCAGAAATGTTTAAAGCTGATTTTCTGAAAGATGTTTAACAATGTTCATCGCTTTGGGAAATTTCTCTTCAAAAAATTCTTTAAATTCTGCAGGGGTCTGAATTTCTGTTTTCAGCAGCGTTCCTTCTTCATTTTCTTCAAGAAAATAGGCTTCTGTTGCTTCCCCCCAATCCTTAGGGACTTCAATACCATTATAAATTTCTCCCAGATGCAGAAATTTTATTTCTTCATTAGGAATCACTTTTTCTACCCTGCTGTACATTCCGTTGTTTTTGGGGTCAAGAAATTTAATGATATTGTTCTCTTCGAGCGTTCCTTCATAGAAAGAACCATCTGTAAATGCCGTTGTCCATTGTCTGTAGGTAATATCTCCCCAAAGGACACTCCATACTTTTTCAGGTTCGGCATTGATTTCTATTTCATATGATAATCGTTCCATATATTTTAAGGTTTTAGGTGGTGGTTAATAGGTTGCAGGTGATTGTGTCTGAGGGTTTGAGAGTCTTAGAGTAAGAGTGTATTGATCTGTGATTTTCTAATTTCTAACTTCTGGCATCCAGCATTTCATTCTATCCTCCGACAAAATCACCTCCATTGATGTGAATGATTTCTCCCGTGATATAGCTTGCATCTTTAGACGCGAGAAAAACATAGGCAGGAGCCACTTCTGATGGCTGTCCCGCACGCTTCAGCGGAGTGTCTTTTCCAAATTTGGAAAGGTCATCAAAAGCTTCTTTCACAAGCGGAGTCCATATAGGTCCGGGTGCAATTCCGTTGACCAGAATTTCTTTTCCGGCAAGGTTATCTGCCAATGAACGGATAAAAGACAACACGGCTCCTTTTGTAGCGGCATAATCAATTAAATGATCGCTTCCGCGGTATGCTGTGACAGATGTCGTGCAGATGATTCTTCCTCCTTTTCCCATCAGCGGAAGAAAATTTCTGGTGAAAGAAATCATGGAAATGATATTGGTATCAAATGTTTCCTGAATCTGCTCATCAGAGATTTTTTCCAGACTGCTTTTGGAGGTATGAATTCCTGCATTATTCACAAGAATATCAAGTTTTTTCCACTCTTTTTTAATCTTGTCTGCGCATTGGGTTCTGAATGTTTTCCGGGTAAGATCGCCTTTTATCAGAAGGCATTTCTGTCCTTCTTTCTCAACCAGTTTTTGAGTCTCTTTGGCATCATCATCGCTTTCTTTGTAGATAACGGCGACGTCTGCTCCTTCTCTGGCAAAATGAACGGCTACAGCCTGCCCTATTCCGCTGTCTCCTCCACTAATAACGGCTTTTTTACCCTTCAGCTTCCGGCTTCCCTGATAATCGTTGCGGATAATTTCCGGAAACAGTCCTTCTTTAGGGACTTTTGACTTAGATTTTGATTTGTTCTGTGTCTTCATAAGCAAATCTTTTCTCTAAATTACATCAAACAATACGCCGAAAATATTTAAGAATGATAAGCATCTTCCAAATCCTGGATAATTATTTTCTGCATTTTCATCATAGCCTGAACTACTTTATAGGCTTTTTCCCTATCGGAATCGTTCATTAACTGAATGAGTTTTTTAGGCACAATCTGCCAGCTCAGCCCATATTTATCTTTCAGCCAGCCGCACATACTTTCTCTGCCTCCGTCTGCTGTAAGCGTGTTCCAGTAGTTATCCGTCTGCAGCTGATCGTCCGTCATTACCACCAGCGAAATTCCTTCATTGAAATCAAACTGATGATCATAAGAATTATCCATGCAGAATAGGCTGTAATTGTCTATCACAAAATGAGCATGCTGAACATTTTCAGCCGGTTCCGGGACATCGTGACCTTCACTTCCTGCCCCATAGGTCAATATATTTCCAATGCTGGAGTTGGGGAACGTTTTGGTATAGAGTTCCATTGCTTCTTTTGCTTTTCCATTGTTTCCATGGATAAACATCAAGGTAGGAATTATTTTCTGACCGCTAGCTTTTTCGCCTAAAAACAACTGCCATGTCACTCCATATTGATCCTGAACCCAGCCATATTTTTTGCTCCATGAGTAAGATCCCAGTTCCATCAAAGCCATCCCACCAACAAGTAACTGATCCCAGTACTTTTGAACCTCATCTTCCGTTTCACAGATCACCATGAAAGAGATGGAAGCATTTTTTTTGAATTGAGGGCCGCCATTCAGAAGCATCAATCTTTGTCCAAACAAATCAATATTCATTACCACAGGCGTATCTGCTGTGATCTCACCTCCAAAAACTTTACAATAAAATTCGGCAGACTGTTTGGCGTCTCCGTCATACCAGAGACATGGGAAAATATCGTTGTTCATAATTTTATATTTAAATGGATTGATTTATAATGTTTTACTTTTTTCTTAGGAATGTGTAATCTTCTGCTGATTAATTTTACAGCAAAAGAAATCTTATGTCTTTGCTTTTAAAGAGATTACTCTACTTCGTGTGCAATGACACCGTAAAATGGTTTAGTTATACTTTTTATGCTTCTTTAAAACATACCTGATTTTCTTTCATATAATTCTTCAGTTTCACCATCGTATTTTTCCCGAAACCATGCAGCTGCATAATTTCTTTCTCGGAATAATCTGAAAGTATTTCCAAAGAATTTATTTTTTCTTTTTCTAAAGCTCTTCTTGCAGGTATGGCAATAACTCCATGAAGAAATTCTTCTTTAGAGTCATAATTAAAAGCATAAATGGAATTTAAACTCTTGGACATGATAACTAAATTGATCATGGCTACAAAAAATATTGTTAATGATTCTCAACATACTTGTGGAAATTGTTAAGAATAGCATACCAGCCATCTCGCTGCATTTCCACTGAATTTTGTTTTTCCGGATCGAAAATTTCAATAACTTTCGTTGTGTTTTCATCTATTTTATCGAAAACAATTTCCACTTTCCGTCCGTCCTCCATATGATATTTGATAACCTCATGAGGAATAATTTCATCATAAACTCCTTCAAAATCGAATCCGAAACTTTTGTCTTTAGCTTCCATTCTGTTTTTGAATTTGCCTCCTACTTTCAGATCATTTTCAGAACTAGGACACTGCCAGCTTTCGTGGGCGAAATTCCATTTTGTGATATGCTTTGGCTCATTGAAATAATTCCAAACTTTTTCAACGGGTGCTAAAATTGTAATGTCTATTTTAATTGGATCCATAGTTCTAATTTTTTTATAGTTTGAATAAAGAGCTGCCCAAAAAAATGGGCACCTCTTTTTATAATTAGTTAAATATAGGATTATTTTGCGTATTCATCATTATAGTTCACCATCCAATGAACACCATATTTATCCTGAAAGCATCCGAAATAGTCTCCCCAAAACTGATCTTCAATCGGCATTTCAACATTTCCACCGTCAGAGAGTTCTTTAAAGATTCTGTCGGCCTCATTTCTGGAATCCGGGAAAACAGAAACGTAATTATTGTTTCCCACGGTAAGAGTCTGCCCAAACCCAGGTACAATGTCTGATGCCATTAAAAGGTCACCTCCAATAGGCAGTGCAATGTGCATTACCCTGTTTTTTTCTTCTTCTGAAAGGTTTTCTGTACCGGGAGCATTTCCCATTTTATGAATTCCTCCAACGAATTCACCACCGAAAACAGTTTTGTAGAAACCGAACGCTTCTTCAGCTGTTCCATCAAAATTCAGATACGGATTTAATTTAGCCATGATTTTTAATTTTAAAGTTATTATTATAAAATATAAGGTTCTATTGTTCTTCCATTAAGGATTAATTAATTGAGTATGAATAGTAAGTGCAACTACATTTAACATATTGTAAATCAGAAATATTTACTTAGCACTATTCATTATTTCCAAAGTTCTTAATGGATTATAAATTTTTCTACTTCTCTGACGGTAAAGTCTATTAAGTTGATGTCAATACTTCCGTCAAAGTCAGGCATCATATAAATACCATGCGTTGCGGGAAGTATCATTAACCGGGAGCCTTTCACCAGGCGCCACATTGCTGCTGCATGTTCCGGTTTCATGACATCCTGATCACCACTGATGAATAATGTGGGTGATTGTATGGAAGTCAGCACCTCGTCATCCCAGTCTTCAAATGTCTGCATCCTCTTGCAGTCTTTCTCGAAAAGGTTTTCCAGTTTTGAAAAATCCGGATTGAGATTTAAAAAATTAATTTTGAAAGGTTCGGGCATTGATTCAAAAGTGGCTTCCTGCATTCCTTCAAAAAAGCCGTCTATCATTCCGTTTCTTTTATAAAATGCAGAGGCAACGACCAGTTTTTCTACTATTCCTGGATGTCGATGGGCAATTTGTATCACTGTACTGCCACCATTACTGAATCCCCAAAAGGAAGCTTTTCCGATGTTTAATTCTGCTAAAAGTCCGGCAACATCATCGGCATCCTGTTCAAAGGTTTCAGGAATATCGCGGTGTTCACTGCGTCCGTGATTTTGCAGATCGATTCCTATGAGTTGGAACTTGTCCTCCAGTCTGGCAATGACTTCTTTAAAATCGTACAGGATGGAAGATCCTCCGCCATGAATCAGAACGAGTGATTTTCCGGATCCATAGATCTCGTAATATAATTGAATGCCATTGACTTTTTTATAGCCTTTTTCTACCGGATTCATTGTTAGTATTTAAGATTTTCGTCTACATCATACTTCATTCCGGGATAGTTCAGAATTCTGCGCATCAAGCCTATCTGCCCGCAGAGATAGTCTTCACGGCCAATACACATTCCAACAAAATTGAGTTTTGTTTCTTTAATAAAGGGAATATTCATTCCTATTTCAAATATCTCATCCAGTTCTTCATCTGTTACTTCATGAAGTCTTTGGTATACTTTAGCGGAAATTTTATGAAAGTTTTCCTTCAGTTCAGTTAAAGTGGGATATTTAAAGCTTTCATCCAGTGCTTTTCCCTGGAAAAATAAGTCACTGTAAGGGTCTTCTTCCTGTATTCCAAGCACCCAGCCTAAGCCATAGCGCATGTTGACAAAATTCCCTGCCATCCATATGATATGGTTGGTTTTATTTTCAATTCTTTTCAATGCATCTTCTTCCGATATACCTTCCAAAACATTCATAAAGCTTTGGGAGTGCATTCTGTAAGCCGGAATAATGATTTCCATTTTTTTTGATTTTGGTGTGTCCATTTTAATTTTATATTAGAAGGTTGAAGAGTTAAGAGTTAAGAGAAACGCAAAGGCGCAAAGTATTTTACAAACTGTGCATTTTTAAGGCGCAAGGATTTATCTTCGATAAAATTGTACTCTTCTAAAAATAGTATGGAAAACTGCGACAGTTCATTTGTCATTCCGAGCAAGCAAGGAATCTATTTTATGGCGCCCGGTTTTCCTAAGATTCTGCGGAGATATCCTAATTGCCCACTGTGGTAAATTTCATGAAGGCTTAAGGTTGAAATATCTTTAACCATTTCCGGTTTAAAGCTGTCAAGTGTATCTAGTTTTGCTTCCAGCCTGTCCTGAGATTGTTTCAAATAGGATTTTAAATCTTCGAAGTTGATTAATTCATCTTTGTGATCTAAAGCAATTTCACCTCTGTTATAAAATGAAAATTTTTCGCTGTCCCAAACGGATTCTTCTCCAAGAATATTCAGTAAGGGATTTCTGATGTAGATCAAATGTCCAAGAATCCAGTTCATACAATTGGCTTCACCATTGGGAAAAATCATAGATTCTTCATGGGAAATGCCATCGATATTTGAAGTAATCACATAATAAGTACTGGCTACCTGATTTTTTATGATTTCTATATCGTTTGATTGTGTTTCCATAGGGTGTGTATTTAATAAGTTATTCCGCAGGCATCTGAGATACGTCTCCATGCATCACTTCCCACTGATGGCCGTTGATATCAGCAAAGCTGCTTTGATACATCCACCCGTAATCTACGGGCTCGCCATATTTTGAACCTCCGTTTCCGATGGCTGTTTTTACCATCTGGTCTACTTCTTCCCGGCTGTTTACCCCAATGGCAAGAAGTACCTGTGTAGTATCTCCTTTCGCAAAAGGTCTGTTCGTAAAGGTCTGAAAGAAATCTTCTTTGAGAAACATGGTATAAATATGATTTTCTTTCATTACCACGCATATTGCCTTATCGTTTGAAAACTGTTCATTGATAGAAAAGCCAAGATCTGTCCAGAATTCTCTGGTTTTTTGTACGTCTTTTACGGGTAAATTGACGTATATATCGTTAATGTTCATTTTGTAATTTTTAGTGGTGTATTGTATTCAAAGTTACCAAGGTATGGTAAGAATGTGCTTGCCATAAGACAAGATTTAATTTTTATCGGGATATAAGCTATTCTGCCGGCATTTGCGACATATCAGCAAACGTCATGTTCCAGCCATGTCCGTCCAGATCCCAGAAAGAGTTCTGATACATCCATCCGTAATCCTGAGGTTCTTCATGCTGCCATGCTCCGTTTTCTACAGCGGTATTCACTATTTTATCTACATCTTCACGGCTGTCCAAACCTACGGCTACAAGAACCTGACTGGTATTTTCTTTGGCAACAGGCTTATTGGTGAAGGTCATAAAATAATCTTCCTGCAGAAACATAACATAGATGGTATCATTCAAAGCAACACAGGCTGCTTTATCATCAGAGAATTGTTCATTAATCGAAAAACCAACCTTAGTCCAGAATTCTTTTGTTTTCTGTACATCTTTTACCGGAAGGTTCACATAAATTTGATTGACTTTCATTTTTGTAATTTTAGTGTTAATCTGTTATCCAAAATTACCAAGGTGCAATGAAAATCAACTTGTCATAGGGCAAGATTTAATTTTTCTTAGGATGGGAAACTATTTCTTTGCGAATACGGCTCAAAGAAGTGTCTGTAACTCCAAGATAGGAAGCTATCTGCTTCAATGGTGCAAATTGTATGACTTTAGATTTCTGCTCCAGCAGATTAAGGTATCTTTTGGTTGCTGAAAGCGTGAACATTTCTACGGAGCGCTGTTTGTAAGCAAAAAGTTCCTGAGACATCCATGATCTTCCCCATTCTCTAAGGTTTGGAATTTTATGGAATAATTCCTGAAAGGTATCATAATCCATCCTCAAGCATTCACAATCTGTAATACAAACGATATTTTCCTGAGAGGGAACCCGCTGAAACATTGACAAAACCTCAATAATGACTTCATTTTCTACGAAAAAGTGAGTGGTTACTTCATTTCCGTTGAAATCATTAACATAGGAACGCGCCAATCCGCTTTCAAGAATATAATATTCATTGGCTGTTTTTCCTTCCTCAAGAATGAAATCTCCTTTTTGGAAAGATGTTTTCTCATGAGCCTGAAATATCTCATCCAGTTCCTCACGGAAAAAAAAGGGAAAGTCGTAGCAGATTTCTAAGGCTTTATTGGTCATTGGTGTCTATTTTTTCAGACTTTAAAAATAAAATTTTTAATTGAATTAAGAGCAAAAAACATTAAACAAAGAATATAATACTTTTATAAAAAAGCATATACCACATTGAGATTAAAGGTATTTTGAAACTAACAGCTTTTAAACACTCATTTAACCACCCGTCAAAAAAATCTTTGAATTTTCGCTACCCCTCCAGAGGATGGGAATGAGTATTTGCCGATGATAGTGATTGTAAAGTTTTTTAAAGAAATATTTTAAAACAGGGAAAGCTGTATCGATTTCGGAGTGTTGGGTTTCTGGGCATCTCCAAATACCGTTTTTCCGCCAAAACGCCACGAGTTTTGTCTTTCTTCTTCAATCACCTGCTGAATATCAAAATCCGGAGTGAAATCTTTTTCGGCGTTGATTACAATCTGATGAAGTTTATTCAGGGAATTTAATTTATCAGAATTTCCCAATTTGGACTTTTCTATTCCTTTTTTCAGGATGCTGATACTTTCATCATAGGTATTGACAGGAACAGGAAAAGGATGTCCGTCTTTTCCTCCATGCGCGAAGGAAAACCTTGCCGGATCGGCAAATCTTGAGGGAGCTCCGTGAATGACTTCACTTACCAAAGCCAATGACTGCATGGTTCTTGGCCCTACTCCTTCCAGCAACAGTAAATCTTCAAAATTTTGTGGCTGCTGTTCCTGAGTAACATATAAAAGTGCTCCCAGACGCTTAAGATCTACATCGGAAGCCTGAACGTCATGGTGAGCAGGAAGAATCAATCTTGCGAAATCTTTCATCACTTCCGCAGAATCGGTATGGGAAATATCTAAAATTCCTTTTCTGTTCTCAGAAGCTTCAGTATCTGTAAGGTTAAGAATCTTTCCTCTTGAAATTCCGTTGATCCCTGTATGAGGCTGTTCTACAAATGATGTAATGTTTTCAGAATGCCAGTGATAACGTCTTGCTGTTCCGTCCGACTCATGCATTCCCTGCTGAATAACGCTCCAGTTTCCAGTATCGGAAAGGATGAAATTGTGCAGATACAATTGATAGCCGTCCTGAATTGCCGTATTATCTACTTTTGCAGAAAGCTTGCTGGCTCTTACCAGGTCTGTTCCATTGAGTCCCGTTTTATCAGCAATTCTGATCAGCTCTGACGGAGTTTCCCGGGAAAACTTCCCTTTTCCCCCGCAGATATAAAGTCCCAGGGATTGTGAATTGGGATTAATAGAACGTTTCAATGCTCCCATGACAGAAGTGGTAATTCCTGAAGAATGCCAGTCCATTCCCATCACCGCTCCAAAACTCTGAAACCAGAACGGATCTGCCAATCGGCGCAATACCTCATCTTTCCCATAATCCATGAGAATGACTTCGATAATAGAAAGTCCCAGAACAGACATACGCTCATACAGCCATGGCGGTACTTTGCCATAGTGAAGAGGTAAATCTGCTGTTCCTGAACGTTTCATTATATTTTTAAAATGTAAAGGTAAGTTTTATTCCCATTACTATTTAATGACCAGAATCATTAATTCTATTATCACAGTTATTGGATAAGACTTGTAAAAGAGAAACCGGGATCACGCATTTCCAGTTCATTTTTACTGGATTCCTGCTGTGCTTCTTTGGCATAGACAAACATTTTTTGTTCGTAAGCGTCAATAGCTTCATTTATGCTTTGATATTTTCCTTCTGTCAGGTTTTCTGATAAGATTAAAGCATCCATCAGCCCGCTATTCACTCCCTGCCCTGCAAAAGGCGGCATCAGATGTGCAGCATCTCCAATAAGTGTTACAGGCAAAGAGCGGTTATTTTTCCAGGGTTTGTCTAATGGAATTTTTCTTGTCGGCAGCCCTACAAAAAAGGAAGTTGAATTAAATAGCTGTTGATAAAGTTCATTCCATGCAGAGAATCTTTCAGAAAGAAACCGACGAACCTGTTCTGTATCCTTAAAGTCCAAGTTACAGCCATTTTTCCATTCTTCAGACTTTTTGAATATAACTCCATACGTCATTGCTCCGTTATTATAAGGATTGGCTACCAATAAATTGCCTTCAAAAGCGGTCATTGGTCTTTTCCCGTCGCACCATTCAAAGAATTCGGGACATGCTTTCTCAGGTTGAGGAATATCTCCCTGAATGATAAAAGTTCCTGTATCTTCTACTTCTGTGTCTGTTACATATTTTCTTACTTTAGACATTCCGCCATTAGCGCCTATGACCAAATCCGCAGTAACATCAGGTTTATCCTTAAAATGAAGCTGCCATTTCCCGTTATTTTCTTCCATTCCGGTAAAGTTCATATCCCAAATTACCGTATTATCTGAAAGGCTGTTCAGCAACATTTCTCTTAAATGGTTTCTGTTGATTTCCGGGTTGTCATATTGATTTTCAGGTGTGATTTCTTTTGTGAAAAGTATACTGCCATGTTCATCAGCGATTTTAATTCCCATAGGCAAGGCGATATCGTAATATTTATCCAACAATCCAGCCTTTTTCATTGCTTTCTGTCCTGATTCCCGGTGAAGATCTAAAGTTCCGCCCCAAACTCTTGTCTGTGCGTTCTTATCTCTTTCATAAACATTTACTTCAATACCTTTCTGCTGTAATAAGACTGCCATGGTTAAACCAACCGGACCTGCGCCAATAATGGCTATTTTTTTATGATTGAGTAGCATAATTTTGTGATGTATTTATTAGACCACAAAATTCAGGAATGTTATGGCATCAGGCTTGTACAAATGCGACAAAATCATTGTTTACCATCTGTTTTCTTTTTCTGATTTCGCGGGCAAAAGCGGCAGGTGTTATTCCAGTATATTTTTTAAAGTCTCTGCTTAAATGAGGCTGATCACTATAGCAAAACTCCTGAGCCAGAGCGGCAAGAGAAGTTTCAGGAGAAAGCCATAACCGGTTTCTTATCTGTTCAAAACGCATCACCCCAGATATATCTTTAACGGTATGACCGGAATATTGTTTAAATTTTCTTTCTAATGTGCGAACCGTCATATGAGCAGCATCAGCCACCTGATTGACAGGAATAGTCCCATTTGCTTTTCTCATAGCAGCTCCTGCTTTGAAGAGCAGACTGTCAACCGTAATCTGTGACCGTAATTTCAGAAAGTATTGTTCTACCTGAGATATGGCTTCTTCTATTTTACCTGCAGTAACGAGATCATTTAATACAGATTGAAGCTGGGCAACCGGATGTTCAAATGTATGAGCTACGTTTTCAGTTTTTTCTGAAGAAAGCCCCAGTAAGTCAAAAACAGCCCATGGAAAACATCTTACACTGATGATTTCCAATTGATTTTGAGCATAAAAAAGAGCGGGTTGATTGAGCAGACCCATGATAAATGGAGAGGGTAAAGACTGTACATTCCCATCCTGGGTAATACTGCATCCGCTGCCGAAATGAAAAATAATTTCAGCATATCCATCTGGAAGCACAGTAAATCCGGACGGTGTTTCTCCATAATCTCTTCTGTTATACCAAAAACATTTTATGGCATCCTGAAGTTCTTCAGAGGGTTCAAATTCCTGATGTATATTTGAAAGCATGATCCATTAATAATAGTTAAAGTACTTGAAAAGAATTAATCCTGTGAATAAAATTCAAGGTCTTTGTGTTTCTCTTCATCAAATTCTTCTTCGAATGTAATTTTGTTTCCGAAAGGATCAATTACGGTAAAAGATACAGCGCCATAAAATGTTTTTTCAAGTCCCGGACGGTTGTATTTGTATTTTTTGCCAATCAGTTCTTTATGATATTCAGGAACACCTTCCCCCCAGATAGCTACTCTGGTTCCGGGCGTACCGTCACCATGATGTTCACTTAAGTGGAAAATAATATTTTCTCTTTTCACTTCCATATAAACGGGAGTATTTTCATCAAAATAATGTTCCCATACGATCTCAAACCCCAGCCAGTCTACATAGAATTCTTTTGTTTTCTGATAATCGAAGATTCTTAAAATAGGAATTATCCGTTCTGCTTTCATTATAAGATAGTTTATTGGTGAGACAGTATATTGATCAGTTTTTGAAATGGATCTTTAACAAAAAATCTGCGAACTCCCCATTCTTCATTGGTCAGCTCGTAAGTGATTTCAAAGCCTGCATTTTTCATTTTATCATAAATTTCATCTACATTATCTACTTCAATGGAAAGATCGGGAACTTCAGTATCATTTCCTCCCTGTTCAGCAAAACTGATCTGAACTTTTGCCTCTTCATTATTTCCCAGAGTCTTTATCCAGCCATGATCCATCAAAACATTCAGTTCCAGAATTTCCTGATAGAAAAGGTCTGCCTGCGAAAGATCATCCGTTTTAATATTGGCTACGATTCTTTTTACCATTTTGTACTAGTTTTTCATTAAAAAAGCCTTGTGAAATTACATAAAATTTCACAAGGCTAATCAATTATTGTATTGTATGTTGTTTTTAAACAGCCGCTGCTGCTTCTAAGATCAACTGAGTAACTTCTTCCGGATGTGATGCCAATGAAGCGTGTCCTGCATCCAGAGAAATTATTTTTTTAGGTTCAAGACGCTCTGCCATTTCTTTTTCCGTTTCTGCAGGGATCATACGGTCCTGTAACGAGATTTGATACCAACTTGGGCGAATTTTCCATGCAGGTTCTCCCGCTACATCTCCAAAACATTGCCCATGAATAGGTTTTTGTGATAACGACATCACCAATGCTTTTTCATCATCTAAATCCTGGCAGAAAGCAGATTTAAATTCATCGTATTTGATCCATAAAAAACCTTTATTATCCGGATAAATACTAGCTCCACCTGGTGACTCACGTCTTCCCAACAGAGAGCCCAGACTGTCGCCTGCATCAGGTGCAAAGGCAGCAATATAAACCAATCCTGCTACTTTATCATGGTGTCCCGCTCCTGAAATAACGGCACCTCCATAAGAATGCCCTACTAAAAGCACTTTCCCGTCTTGGGCATCAATAAGATCTTTAGTCTTATTAATATCGTCTTGCAATGAAGTAAGTGGATTCTGAACGCTTCTTACTTTATACCCTGCTTTTGTAAGTGAAGGAATAACGTATTGCCAGTGCGATCCGTCTCCCCATGCTCCGTGTACCAAAATAATGGTTAATTCTTTTTGTTCCATAATGATTGTGTTAAAATTTGATGATGGTAAAGCTAAAGTTTAAAATATCAGTGGACGTTAACTTAAGTTAATTAACAATCCGGCTTCTTATCCGGCTGAGTGACTGCTCTGTTACACCAAGGTAACTGGCAATGTGTTTCTGGGCTACTTTCTGGAAAAGTGCAGGTTGTTTTTTTACAAGATTGAGGTATCTGTTTTCCGGAGAATAGCACAACAGGTCATCAATTCTTTTTTTAGCATCCAGATAAATCTTTTCACTCATCACACGTCCGAATTGCTGCCAGTAGGCTTCTTTTTTGTATAAAGCCCGCAGATGATCCTTACTCAGCAGTAGAATCTCACAGTTTTCCAGTGCCTGGATATTCATATTGGACACGGTATCGCAAAGTATGCTTTCGTAATCGGTAAAAAATTCATTTTCAAAATAGAACCCAAAATTGATTTCACGACCCTGATCATTGATATAAAAACATCTGATTGTTCCTTTTTTAATAAAGCCAAGGTATTTGCATTTGTCTCCCTGTTTTAGAAAAAAATCAGATTTTAAAAATACTGTATCATGAAGGAGTGCATAAAATTCTTCAAAATGTTCCGAGTCTACCTGAAAAAGTTCTCCATATTTCTTGTAATTGTCTGACATCATTTGGTGTTTGATTAGGTTTTACATTCAAAAAAAGCCTTGCAAAAATTACATTCACAAGGCTTTTCTACAAAAATTATTTTTATTATTTCAATGCTGCAAGAGCCGCATTGTAATTAGGTTCGTCAGCAATTTCTGAAACCTGCTCAGTATATACTACTTGATTATTTTCGTCTGTAACGATCACGGCACGGCTCAATAGTCCTTTCAAAGGTGAATCTGCGATTGTCACTTCATAATCATCTCCAAAACTGCTTCTGAAATCTGAAAGTGTTTCTACATTGTTCAATCCTTCAGCTGCACAGAATCTTCCTAAAGCAAACGGAAGGTCTTTTGAAACATTGATGATTACTGTATTGTCAAGTTTTGAAGCCTCTTCATTGAATTTTCTGGAAGAAGCGGCACAAGTAGGGGTATCAATACTTGGGAAAATATTGAACACTTTTCTCTTTCCTTCAAAAGTTTCAAGTGTTTTCACATTTAATCCTGAATCTACCAATGCAAAATCTTTTACAGTGGTTCCTACAGATGGTAAAGCTCCTATTGTGTGTACTTCGTTTCCTTTTAAAGTGATTGTCGTGGACATAATTTTATTTTTTAGTTTTTCAAATTTAATCAAAAAAGAAAATTTCCACGGTCTTATTAAGGTTAAATTAATCTTAAAGTAAAAAAACTCGATAAAGGATTCATCCCAAAATTTAAATTTTAACTAAATTTGTGGGACTTAAAATTTCAAATAAAAAATAACAGTATAATGTCAGAAAAATCAAAAATCTATTACACTCTTACTGATGAAGCTCCAATGCTGGCTACTCACTCGTTTTTACCTATTGTAAAAGCATTTACTAAATCAGCAAATATCGAAATTGCGGTTCCGGATATTTCTTTGGCAGGAAGAATTTTAGCAAACTTCCCTGAGTTTTTAAAAGATGACCAAAAAATTGGTGATGCTTTATCAGAACTAGGCCAATTGGCTACTCAACCTGACGCTAATATCATTAAGTTACCTAATATTTCTGCTTCTGTACCGCAATTGGATGCAGCTATTGCAGAGCTACAAGGTAAAGGTTTCGCTGTTCCAAACTATCCTGCAGAACCTAAAAATGACGAAGAAAAAGCAATCAAGGCTAAATATGCTAAAGTATTAGGAAGCGCTGTAAACCCTGTGTTAAGAGAAGGAAACTCTGACAGACGTGCTCCAAAAGCCGTTAAAAACTATGCAAAAGCAAACCCTCACAGAATGGGTAACTGGGCATCTGACAGCAAAACTGACGTAGCTCATATGAATAATGGTGATTTCTACGGTACAGAAAATTCTACTACCCTAGAAAATGCTGCAAAATACAGAATTGTATTCAAAGGAAATGATGGTTCTGAATCTGTATTAAAAGATTTCGCAGGTCTTCAGGCTGGTGAAGTTATTGATTCTTCTGTAATGAATTTAAATGCATTAAAAGTATTTGTTCAGGAGGCAATTGAGGAGGCTAAGAAAAGAAACATACTTCTTTCTGCCCACCTTAAAGCTACCATGATGAAAATCTCTGATCCAATCATTTTCGGGGCTATCGTTGAGACTTTCTTCAAAGAAGTATTTACAAAATATGCTGAGACTTTCAAGTCTTTAGACATCAATCCAAATAACGGTCTTGCTGATCTTTTCGAAAAAATCAAAGGAAATGCTCAGGAAGCTGACATTAAAGCTGATATTGAAAAAGCTCTTGCTGAAGGACCAAGAGTGGCCATGGTAAATTCTGACAAAGGAATTACTAACTTCCACGTACCTTCTGATATCATCGTTGATGCATCTATGGCTGCTCTTGTAAGAGGCGGAGGTAAAATGTGGAACAAAGAAGGAAATGAAGAAGATACAGTTTGTATCATTCCAGACCGTTCTTATGCAGGTTTCTATCAGTCTGTAATTGACGATATGAAAGCGAACGGGAAATTAGACCCTACTACAATGGGATCTGTTCCAAACGTAGGTTTAATGGCTCAGAAAGCTGAAGAATATGGTTCTCATGATAAAACGTTCCAATTGTCTGCTGAAGGAACTGTAGAAGTTCAGGATGAAGCTGGAAACGTTCTTCTTTCTCAAAAAGTAGAAAAAGATGATATCTTCAGAATGTGTCAGACTAAAGATGCTCCTATCCAGGACTGGGTAAAATTAGCGGTAAACAGATCAAGATTATCTGATACACCGGCTATCTTCTGGCTAGACAAAGGAAGAGCTCATGACAGAGAAATCATCAAAAAAGTAGAAAAATATCTTGCTGACCACGATACAACAGGTCTTGACATCAGAATTCTTGATGTAAAAGATGCGATGACTGAAACGCTTAAGAGAGCAAGAGAAGGTAAAGATACGATCTCTGTTTCAGGAAACGTATTGAGAGATTACTTAACGGATCTATTCCCAATTCTTGAACTTGGAACTTCTGCAAAAATGCTTTCTATTGTTCCATTGATGAATGGTGGCGGTTTATTTGAAACTGGTGCTGGAGGCTCTGCTCCTAAACATATTGAGCAGTTCTTAGAAGAAGGATACTTAAGGTGGGATTCTCTAGGTGAATTCTTAGCACTTCAGGCGTCTTTAGAGCACTTGGCACAGACTCAGGGAAATACAAAATCTCAGGTGTTAGCTGATGCATTGGATGAAGCTAATGCTAAATTCTTAGCTACAGATAAATCTCCTGCAAGAAAAGTAGGTCAGATTGATAACAGAGGTTCTCACTTCTATTTGGCAATGTACTGGGCTGAAGCACTAGCTAACCAAACTGCTGATGCTGAGTTGGCTAAACAATTTGCTCCGGTTGCACAGGCAATGCAGGAAAATGAAGAAGTAATCAATGCAGAATTAATTGGTGCTCAGGGTAGACCTCAAAATATTGAAGGATACTACAAAGCTGATACGTATAAAACGTATGCAACCATGAGACCTAGTACTGTTTTAAATGAAATCATTGACGGAATTTAATTATTCGTTTTGATATAAAAATAAAAGCTCCTTTTTAAGGGGCTTTTTTTAGTCAATTATCGTTTTAATAGTGTAGTATTAAAACCACCCCGTCAAAAATTCAAAGAATTTTTGACATCCCTCCAGAGGAGGGGAATTGAGCACATATTCATTAGTCAAGGTTAATGCATCTAATTCCTAATCCCTGCAACCTATCACCTCTCACCTATCTATCCTCCACAATCACTCTTCTGTGCTCCCTGCCCCAGTTAATCATTTCCATAATGATGTTTCCAAAAGTCCGGCAGTATTCTGTGGGTTCATATTCTATTAAAACAGGAGTTTCTGGATAAACGTTCCGTTTTAACAGTTTATTCAGTTCCATATCTTTCAGTTCTTTTGAAAGCATTCTTGTTGTAATTCCGGGAATACTCCGTTCAATTTCCCTGAAGCGTCTGTTCCCATTACAAAGCGAATTGATCACAGGAATTCTCCATTTTCCTCCGATAAAATAAAGGGTATCCTGTAAGGCTCTAAGTTCTTCGTTTTGATCTCTTTCCATAATTGCAAAGTTAAGTGATATCATGAATGATACTGGTATACTCTGTGATACTGATAACAAAAGTATACCATTTTGAAATAACTTTGTCAAAAATTTTACAATGAAAAAATTCAGTAACAAACTGGCTATCGTGACAGGAGGAAACAGCGGAATCGGATTCGCTGCAGCAAAAGAACTTATTTCAGAAGGTGCAACAGTCGTTATCACTGGAAGACGAAAAGAAGCAGTAGAAAAAGCGGCTCAGGAGCTTGGTGCTATCCCATTCATCGCAGATCAGGCAAATCTTAGTGATATTGATCTTTTAAAAGAAGAAGTAGAAAAACAGTTCGGAAAAATAGATATCCTGTTTATCAATGCAGGAATTACAGGAACCCTGACCTCCATTGAGAATATGGATCTCGAAAATTTTGATCAGGTGATGAACATCAATTTCAGGGGTGCATATTTTACATTAAGCAAATTCATTCCCTTATTAAATGATGGTGCGTCTGTCATCTTTTTATCATCCATTGTGGCTTCTACCTATAAGCCTAACAGTTCTGCTTATCAGGCAAGCAAAGCTGCGTTGAACTCAATTGCAAAAACAGCAGCGGCAGAATTAGCTCCAAGAAAAATCAGAGTGAATATGATCAGTCCCGGTCCTATAAAAACTGAGATTATGAGTAAGGCTGGACTTGATGAAGAGACATTGAAAAATATTCAAAACCATCTCGTAGATCAGATTCCATTGAAAAAAATGGGGACAGCTAAAGAAGTTGCTAAACTGGTTAGCTATTTATCAGATGATCAGATTTCAAGCTATGTCACCGGAACCGAAATTGTGATTGACGGTGGTATTACTCTATAAACGTTAGATTTAATCAGATCCCGGTAACATCATTACCGGGATTTTTCTTGTGTATTTTCGGGGCTCAAAATTCCGGATTCACCTTTTGATTTGTCCGGCTCGGCCTGTTTTCCGTTTCACAGCACGGGCTATCCGTCTACTTTTGATCCAGAAAATAAAACAATACTCATTATGGATACCGTAAAGAAAAAAAGAAACTCCATTGCTATAGTATTTCTGGCTATATTAGGAATCTTCGGAGGATTGCAGCTATTCAGCAGACCATTGGAAGGAAAACCGGTTACAGGAAAGATTGAAGCACCAAGGGAAGTCATCAGTATTCTTGAAAACTCATGTTTCAACTGTCATTCCAATCAGCAAAACCTAAGTTGGTATGATAAAATTGCTCCTGTTTCCTGGGCTGTGAATAAAGACATTAAGAGAGCCCGAGAAGTCCTGAATTTCTCAGAGTGGGAAAAATATTCTCCAGCTGACCATCAGGGAAAAATGTATGCTATTCTCAATATGATGCAGAGCGGGAAAATGCCTCTTCATGAATATACGCTTCTTCATCCCTCTGCCAAGATTACAGAAAAGGATATTGAAACCATTAAAAAATATACCCTTTCATTATCTTCAGTAAATCCCGCAGCACAACATAAAAATGAACCTCATCCGGCTTCCAGTACATCTGTTCCAACTCCAGCAAATTTTCCGGTTTCGCCCAATGGAGTTCAGTATACTCCAGATTTTAAAAACTGGAAAGTCATCAGTATGAGTACTCTTTTTGACAATTCCATCCGTGTTATTTATGGAAATGATATTGCGGTAAAAGCGGTGGAAACAGAAAACTTTCATCCATGGCCAGACGGAAGTATTGTGGTGAAATCTGTATGGAAACAACAGGAATTACCTGACGGAGAGATCAGACCCGGAAAATTTATCAATGCTCAGTTTATGGTAAAAGATTCCAAGCAATATCAAGATACTGAAGGCTGGGGATTTGCAAAATTCTCAGGAGATGACCTTCACCCTACCGGAAAAACGGCATCATTTGCTAAAGAATCATGCATTGCCTGCCACAGACAATTAGCAGAGAAAACAGACTATCTTTTTGATGTTCCCATGAAAGTAAATACCCAAAGATTAATTCAAAATCTACAGAAAAAATGAAAAATACAATACTGATCTTAATGGTAAGCCTTGTTGCTCTTACCGCCTGCAGCAAAGAAAATAATGAGAAAGATAATGGACTTTCAAGGGTTGTTTTTGACCCGGGACCTTTAAAATTCATCTCCAATTCTTTGAATCCTAAGAAAGAAACGATGTCCGCTTTATACGGCAATGAAAAAGCTTTAGAATCTTTATCAAAGGAAAATCAGACACCAGAAGCTGGTTCAATGATGAAACTGGTTACCTGGAAATATCATGACAATCCTCAATATATAGGTGGAACAATCACCGGGGAATTGGTAAGTATAGAAACAGTACAGGCCGATCAGCTGGGAAATATTTCTTATGATATTAAAAATGACCTTGGAAAGACCATTTCTCCCAACAAAGAAGAAAGAATACAATATTTTATGAGCTACCGTCCTGTCAGCAGACCTTAAAAGTAAACTCTGGATTCCTTTTTATAAATATTCAATCTCACAAAACCGATAAATACAGAATGAAAATAAAACTCCCGTTTCACTATTTATCATAATATTTTCAATAAAAAGCATTAATTTAACTTTTTCAAATCAGTAGATTTCATGCAACAGCAAAAAATAAAAATTTCACAAGCCATTATCTGGATAAGCTCCATTTTTCTGGGTATTTTATCTTCCGTACCTCAGCTTGCTTCTCATGAATTCAACTGGAAAGAAGCGATAGTCAACTCAGCCATTACAGCTGCATTTTCTGTCATCATGTGGTATGTCAACATTTATATTCTGAACCGTACCGCAAAACGAAGACAGCATATCTCCTACTCAAGATTGATGGTGGTACTGGCTTTCGGGATGGTGATTATGTTTGGACTTGCCTGGGTTCAGCAGCTTATTTTATCTCATATCAATTTCGGACCGGTTATGCTAATGATTGAAGTACGAGGAATCTTAATCAATCTGGTGTGCTATATGTTCCTGAATTTGCTTCAGAATAATTATACAGGCCAGCAGATACAGCTTGAACTGGAGAAGGTTAAAAGTGACAATTTAGGGGCGCAGTATGAATTACTGAAACAACAGATCAACCCACATTTCCTTTTTAACAGCCTGAATACGTTAAAATTAATGGCGGAAACGCATGACGAAGAAACGGTTGATTTCATTGTGAAACTTTCTGATTTTTACCGGTTTACACTCGAAAGCAGAAAACTGGACCTGATCAGTGTTCAGGAAGAAATGAAAATAGTAGACGCTTATCTTTTTCTTCAGAAAGCACGTTTTGGTGAAGGAATTAAATTTACCAACGAGCTTGGAAAAGAAACAGGCCAAACCCTTATTCCTCCTTTTACGCTTCAGCTTTTGGTGGAAAACTGTATCAAGCACAATATTGTTTCGCAAAGTAAGCCTTTACACATTAAAATATACACCGCTGATGCTCAAATTGTGATTGAAAATCCTATACAGCGAAAGATGAACACTGAAGATTCCCTGGGAGTTGGACTTGACAATATCAAAATGCGTTACAAACACTTGCTGGAAAAGGAAATTACTATTAATTCAGACGAAAAAAACTTTCAAATAAAACTACCATTAATCCATGAATATCATCATTATTGAAGACGAATTCAGGGCTGCAAAATCCCTTCAGAATTTAATTTCAGATTTAAAACCAGACTCAAAGATACTGGGTGTTTATGACAGTATTGAAACAAGTATTGAAGGCTTGAAGGATGTGAAACCAGATCTTATTTTTATGGATATCCAGCTTTCGGACGGGCTTTCATTTGAGATTTTTAAATCCGTGGACATTACCTGTCCTGTGGTTTTCTGTACGGCCTTTGATCAATATATGCTGGATGCTTTTAAGAGCAAAGGGGTTGATTATGTTTTAAAACCGTTTTCCAAAGAAGATATTGCTGAAGCTCTGAGAAAGGTTGATGAACTGAAAAAATTCTTTCAGAAGAATGATCTTCCTGATCTGGAATTGCTGATACAAAAAATCAACCAGCCTGCGCCTGCTGGCAAGAGTAGTTTTCTGGTTTTTAAAAATCAAAAATACACTACAGTTCTTACGGAAGACATTGCTTATTTTTATATCCATAATGAAATAACCCATCTGGTAACATTTGGAAAAGAGCAGTTTCCTCTTACTCAGCCTTTGGGACAGGTTGCGGAACAGGTTTCTGATAAACAATTCTTCAGGGTTAACAGGCAATATCTGGTGAACTTCAAAGCCATTAAGGAGATGGAACATTATTTTCAGCGCAAAATATTGGTGAAACTTACTGTAGAAACTCCGGAAAAACTTCTCATTAACAAAGAGAAGACCCATAACTTTTTTACATGGCTGGAAGATAGATAGGAAGAAAGCTTGAAGTACCTGAAGCCATTCTAATATATAAAACTTTTAAAAATAAATTATACCCCTGATTGTGATGATCAGGGTTCTTTATTTGATTTTGTCTGAGCACATCATTAGTCTCCAAAACCTTGAGGTCTTCCGGGCTCCAACTTAATTTCTTCACTTCTCAAAAAACATTACCCCGGCCAATTTCCAGATTCACCTTTTGATTTGTCCGGTTGAACCATTTTTGTATTCTTTCACCTTTCCAGAGTATCTACTTTTGAATCAAATTAAAAGACATGATACTAAAAAACTTAATCACAGTAAGCGCTTTCACCGCATTATTATTTGCTACTTCAGCATTTATTCATCAAGATAAAGTACAAAAGACGGCACAAAATACAACCACGGAAAACGGTTTTGCCGTTTTGGAACTTTTCACTTCAGAAGGCTGCTCCAGCTGTCCTCCGGCAGATGAATTAATGGGCAAAATAGGGAAAGAATATAAGGGCGAACCGGTTTATCTACTCTCCTACCACGTTGATTACTGGAACCGCCTTGGGTGGAAAGACCGATTCAGTACTGCTGAGAACTCACAGCGCCAACAGCAATACAGCCGTATTTTGAATTCACAGGTTTATACCCCTCAATTAGTTGTCAATGGAAAAACGGAATTTGTAGGGTCTGATGAACATTCTATCAAAAATGCAATCCAGGAAACCTTGTTTAATTCTAAAAAAACAAATGTAGAACTCTCTGCAAATGTTTCTCAGAAGGAGATCAATGTACAATATAAAACTTCTACCACCGATCCTAAGAATATGCTTCTCATTAATCTGGTTGAAAGACATTCTTCCACTCAGGTAGGAAAAGGTGAAAATGAAGGGCGTCATCTCCATCACTGGCAGATTGTTCACAAACAAAATCATATCTCACTGAATAAGCAACAGGAAGGAACAACAACATTTAAACTTCCGGATGATTTTTCTCCTGAAAACTGGGAAGTCATAGCTTTTATTCAAAACCCAAAAACAGGAGAAATATCTGGATCAGCAAAAACAGCTTTCAAATAACTTTTAAAATAATAACTAAAAATAATACTACAATGAAAACAAAAACAACAAAAATCATCTATTGGACAGGAGCAATTTTTATGTCATTATGGTTCGGAGCCAGCGGTTTCTTTGAACTCACAAAGAATCCGGTTGTATGGGACATTACGCAGCAGCTAGGCTATCCAACTCATTTCATTTATATACTGGGGGTTTTTAAAATATCAGGTACTCTCGTTCTTCTCCTTCCCAACAAATTACTGAGGTTGAAAGAATGGGTATTTGCAGGAATGTTTTTCGATATCCTTTTTGCTTTCTTTTCAAAAATCGTGGTACTTGGTTTTTCATCTACAACAGACGCAATAGTTGCTTTCTCTGTACTTACTATGACTTATCTTATGTTCAGAAAGCTGTATTCTACCAAACTGATATTTGAAGAAGCTTAATGATTATAAACTCTAATTTTTTCTTATGTATAAAAAACAGATCCTCTCGTTGCCCGGGAGGATTTGTTGTATATATTGATGATTAATAAGTTTTGGCTAAAGCCGAATGAATAAATATTTATTGAAAAAGTGAACTAAAGTCCGGTTCTAGTGATTGAATTACCTCTTATAATTAACCACCCCGTCAAAAATTCTTTGAATTTTTGCCACCCCTCCGAAGGAGGGGAATGCCAAGTACCTTATTACTATTGGTTATTGTTTTCAATTTCTATTTGTCACCCCTAATCCCTGCAACCTATTACCTATTACCTATTACCTATTACCTGCCACCTAATTCATAAAACTTTCCGGGAACCATTCAAATGCTCCGGATTTTATTTTTGTAAAGCCCAGACCAGGCCATGGCAAATGATAAGCAAATGCTCTGGCTTTGGTATCAGCCAGCTGCTGAAGAAGTTTTTTCCTTGAATCGGTTGCAATATCCAGATCGGTATCACCGAAGTAACCCCATTCAGGATGTTGGAAAAGAATTACATCGGAATGAATCAAATCTGCAATGTAGATCAGCTTTTCATTTCCTGAAGAAATAGTTGTCACCGTTAAACCGGGAGTATGACCGGGAGCCAGCTGAAAACCGAAATTGTCATAGAGTGGATTATTAAGATCATAAAACTTAAGTTTCGGCTGAATCGTTTTTAGAATATTTTGAACAGCAGGAATAATCTGATTGAGTAATTCAGGCTGCTTTTTCAAGCCACTGTTATTAAAATCTTTAATAGTAGCATTCATCCAAAAGTCATGTTCAGTTTCTGAAATGAAAATATTGGCGTTCGGAAAAACCAGATTCTGTTTTTTATCAACTACTCCGCCAATATGATCAGGATGTGCATGAGAGATAAAAACATCGGTAATATCTTTTGGTGAAAAGCCTGCTTTTTGGAGACTTTTTAATAAGAATCCGGTTCTTTCATCAGCAAAAATGCCCATTCCGGTATCTAACAGGATGAGTTTATTATTTGTTTTCACCAATAGAATATTCATGGCCATATCAATATAATTCTCCGGTCTGAAATTATTTTTAAGAATTGATTTCAGCTCAGAAACAGTTCCTCTGGGAGCAAATGCATTGAAGTTTTCTTCATGAATATATCCGTCTGTAAGAACAAACAGCTCCAATTCACCAAGTTTCAGTTTTTTAAAACCGGAAAGATCATCACCCGTTTGTTCAGTGATTTTTGGGCTTTCTGCCAGTATATTAGAAAAAGGAATCATGCTTAATGTTCCTGCCAATAAACCATTCTTTAATAGTTCTCTTCTGTTCATAATTTAGTTTTTTCATATTAATATATTCCTTGGTGAGAATAATAACAAAAAACTGAGCTCCCATCATAGCAGAAGCTCAGTTTTTATAATAGTCTTTAGTTGTTCACCAGTTTCATTGAGCCTTCGGTGTATCTTTCCCCTACATTCGGGTATTTTTTCAGAATAGCATCAATGGTATCCAGATCTGATTGGGATAGATCTATATTGACAGCTGCAATATTTTCTTCCAGATATTTAATTCGTTTGGTACCCGGAATCGGGATGATGTCATCTCCCTGGTTCAATACCCAAGCCAGGGCGAGCTGGGTTCCTTTTACGCCTTTGGAAGCTGCAAATTCATTAATCTCGTTGGCCAGCTTGGTATTATTTTCAAGGTATTCCTGCTGATAACGCGGCAGTGATTTTCTGAAGTCATCATCACCAAGGTTCTGTACATCATAAATATTGGTAAAAAGACCTCTTGCCAGCGGTGAATATGGTACTAAAGAAATTCCCAGTTCTCTGATAGTTGGTAAAATTTCTTTTTCAATATCTTTCGTAAGGATAGAATATTCTGATTGCAAAGCTGCGATTGGGTGAATTTTATTAGCTTTTCTGATAGACTCAGCTGAAGCTTCAGATAATCCGATATATTTTACTTTTCCTTCTTTTACCAACTCTGCCATTGCTCCTACTGTTTCCTCTACAGGAATATTAGGATCCACTCTGTGAGCATAATACAGGTCAATAGTATCTATTTTTAATCTTTGAAGACTTAGATCTACTGCCTTTCTGATCCATTCAGGAGAACCGTCAAAATAAGTTCCCGGAGCTCCGCTGTGGCTTGCCTTATCGTCTTTAAACCTGAATCCGAATTTGGTTGCGATAAAAATCTTGTCCCTGTTCGGAACTAAAACCTTAGAGATTAGTTTTTCGTTTTCTCCGTTGGCATACATATCTGCAGTATCCCAAAAATTAACGCCTAAATCTAATGCTCTGTGTAAAGTATTGATACTTTCCTGTTCATCTGCCGGGCCATAAGCAAAGCTCATTCCCATACATCCTAAGCCGATTGATGATAACTGTTCGTCTGTGTTTCCTAATTTTTTAAATTTCATGATAAGTATGATTTAATTTTATAAGACAAAATTAGAACATGAAAAGGCCAATTCCGATATAGAATTCAAACTAAGAATTATAAAATTCAAACAATGTCCATTCTTAAGGCATTAGGCGTAATTCCGGTTTGTTTTTTAAAGTAATTGGTAAAATAAGCGGGTTCTTCGAAGCCCAGTCCATAAGCGATTTCAGCTACATTCCAATCTGTATGTTTCAATAAAGCATTAGCTTCCTGAATAATTCTTCCTGTAATCTGCTGGCTGGTGGTTTTTCCAGTGATCTCTTTTACAGAACGGTTTAAAGAATTCACATGGATGGAAAGGCTCTGAGCGTAATCATTGGGTGTTTTTAATTTTAAAAAGGCTTCGGGGCTGTCAATGGGAAATTGTCTTTCCAGCAATTCCATAAATAAGGAAGCAACCCTTTGTGAAGCATTCTGATAAGGTTCAAAACTTTCTGCCGGCTGCATTCTCATGGTTTCATGAATCATCAGGTGAAGATAAGCTCTCAGCATATCATATTTGTGAATATAATCCGACTGAATCTCCGTCATCATCTTCATATAAATATCAGAAAGTATCTGCTGCTGCTCATCATCCACAAAGAAAACCGGAGTTCCTCCAATCTTGAAAAGCGGGGAATCCTGAAGATTTCCCATACGGCTTCCATTATGCAGAAACTGATCGGTAAACAGACAAAACCAGCCTTTCTGGTCTTCATCATCGGCCTCCCAGGAATAAGGAATAATGGGGTTTGAAAATAGTAATGCCGGACGGTCTACTTTAATCCATTTATCGGCATAATGGAGTTTCCCTTTTCCTATGATCAGTGAAATCTTATAATAATCTCTCCTGCTGTAGGGAGTCAGCGGAGAACAATATTCCCGTGAAAAAACATTGAAGTGCCCCATTCTGTTAACCCCAAGACAGTGTGATGCCAGATTGAGAGCATTCCTTTCATAAAAACCTTTGACTGATTCGTGTGATTCCATAGATCAAAATTATAAAATTCAAACAAATTAATTAAAAAAAATAATCCTGATTTAAAAAAAATAAAATGACTGACAAAGATGCCAGCCATTTAAAAGTGAATATACCGTTGATAATAGTTTAATCCCAATCATCATCGTGACCATGACCACGGCCGTGATGTTTAGACTGTTTTTTATAGTATTTTTCCTGGTTTTTATAATATTTCTCCTGTTGTTTACGGTATTTTTTATAATCGTTCTTATTTCTGCCATAAACAATCACAGGATTTTGACCTCTATAATATCTCTTTTTAAAGACAATATACTTTTCTCTACCCATGATTCTTTCCAGCTCAGAATATCGGTCGTTTCTCCATCTTCCCGGCTCTACTACATATACCCTGTTCCAATTATCATAATCACGATATCGGTCATTTAAAACGTAGATCTGATTTGCCTGCGTTGTAGAAAGTACCAGATCAGCAACAACTCTTTGCCAGTTAACATCCGAAATACTCCTTCTGTAATCATTATAATAATCTGACTGGGCATAACTCAAACTGAATGTCCCAACCAAAAATGCTGTTAATAGTAACTTTTTCATTTCGTTCCCCTTTAAAAATTAAACATGATGACACGCTCAATTAAAGTGCCAAGTTTTAATTGCAAATAATAATTTTTGTTAAGAAAAATCATAAACAACTGATTATCTTTGAAATATTTCCTATATTTTCATGAAATTATTACATGTTAATCATCTTGAAATTACAATCAGAATACGATTAATTTCATTAAACACTTTATTGTTAGAAGGGTCAAAACGCACCTCTATTGAATTTTAACGACAAGATCTTTCATCTTTCATCTTTCATCTTTCATCTTTTACCTTTTTATATTATAAATTTCGTTAAGATTCCTGAAAACTATTATTTCATATTATTTAATTTCGTAATTTTAATGGAAAGAATGTTTTTGGGAAGTTCTCAAAATTATTTTTAATCAACCAAATCTTACATTATCATGGAAAATATAAAGTTTCAGGTATCGCCATATCAGGATGAATTACAGCTCCTTATTGATGGAGAAAAGGCAGGTTATATGTCTATAGAGGTTGACGGAAGACTGCTTATCGTGTATTATACGAAGCTTGATGAAGAACGTGAAGGAAAAGGATACGCTAAGCTATTGCTGGATGAATTGGTACGCTATGCAGAAGAAAAAGATCTGCTTGTAGACCCGGAATGTGATTTTGTACGACAACAGTTTGAAAATCATCCCGTAAGATATAAAGATATCTGGCATGCCTGATCAGTTTTCCCACCAGGCTGTAAATTGCTGTTCATCCTGATTCAGATCTACTACCTCTCCAATCATTGGAGTGAGGATATTCAACCCGTTTTCTTTTCCGAGGGCAGTTATCTTTTGTAAAGGTTCATTCCATGGGTGAAGAGCGAGTGCAAATTTTGCTGCGTGAACAGGGATGATGCGCTCAGCATTGAGATCAATAGCAGTCTGAATAACATCTTCCGGCATTGTATGGATATACCTCCATGCTTCCCCATATTGTCCGTTCTCAAGAATCGCATAATCAAAAGGACCATATTGCTCGCCAATTGTTTTAAAGTGGGTATCATAACCGCTGTCGCCTCCTAAGAAAATTCTCTTTGTAGGCGTTATCAGAACATAGGAACTCCACAGGGTATCATTCTGCCTGATTCTCCTTCCGGAAAAATGTCGCGCAGGAGTAAAAAAAATTTTTATATCATTCTTCAGGTGTACTTCTGTTCCCCATTCTTCTTCAATCAATGCATTTTCAGCATATCCCCATCTTTCCAGATGCGCTCCTACTCCCAAAGGTAAAATGGCCATTCCTGTTCTGTCTTTGATAGATTTTACCGTAGGGTAATCCAAATGGTCAAAATGATCGTGGGTTATTACAAGATAATCAACATTCGGAAGATCTTCAGGTTTAAAAATATCTGATCCTTTGAACGCCTTATTGAAATATTTAAAAGGAGAACCATACAAACTCAATACAGGATCAATCAAGAAAGAAACACCATCTGTCTGCAGATAATAAGATGAATGTCCCAGCCAGATAAATACATCCTGATTTTTGTCTATATTTTTTAAATCGGTACGAAGAGATGGAATTTCCTTTAAAGGCTTCAAGAGTGGATCTTTTTTCCCTAAAAAGAAATCATAAGTCACTTTCGACATTTTGTAGCCTTCTGTAATAGAGGGTGTATGACTGATATTCTGAAACTGTCTATTTTTATAGAGTTTTGACTGCTTGATGCGTTTCAGCCTCTTTCCTTTTGACACCCCGCCAAACGCCCTCATATTAATCACTATAAAAAAGGTAACTGTAAGCACAGCTACTGTCGTAATAATCCAATAAATCATCTGTAGAAAATAAATATCAAATGTATAGACTTTTGACTTTAAATGAAAATATATTCAGTTTCACTGCATTTTTTAACTAAATTTATCATGTATTTTGGAAAATTTATTATTCATTTAAGTCATGGTTAATTTTAAACTTTCTATTTTAGCACCCTAAAAAACTCAGATCTATTGAAAAATTATTCGGTAATATTTCTTCTCGCAATACTTTCGTCTTGTGCTTCTATAAGAAAACACAACGAACAGCGGGCTTCATGTATTCCACCGGAGCAACTCAAAGAGGATGTGGATTTTGCTTATTCAAAATTACAGCAAATGCATCCTCAATTATACTGGTATATTCCCAAGAAGGAATTGGACCATAAATTTGACAGTCTTAAGCAGACTCTCAATGAATCTCTTACTCCTCTTCAGTTTTATTTTAAACTTCAGCCTGTTATTGCAGGAATCCGTGAAGGACATCTTTCCTTGAGAATTCCCAGAAAGAAATTTACCAAAAGAGAGTTTAAAAGACTGGAGAATCAGAAAGGAATGTTCAGCCGTTTCGAATATTATATATCAGGTGATCAGATGTATATCATTCAAAACAGAGATTCTATTGAAAATATAAAACCCGGAACTGAGATTATATCAATAAACAATGTTCCTGTTTCGGATTATATAAAGAAATACAGAAGTCTGATCAGCAGTGATGGTGACAATACAACTTTCTATCCTTATTTTTTAAAAGATCTTTTTTTTAATTTTTATACTGCAGAAAACGGTTTTGGAAGTAAAGCCACCCTTGAAACTCTTTATCAGGGAGAAAAACGAACGTACACTTTAAGCAGAGAGACAAAATCTGACTCTGATCTTGAGAAGGATAAGGAAATGCAGAAAAAGACATTGGAAAAGAAACTGAATGATTATGTAGCTTCAAGTAATTCCTATAACAGAAGTTTTAAATTTCTGGATAAAGACAGCACTATTGCGTACATAAAGGTACAGAGTTTCTCCAGAGATTATTCTGATGAATTTTATAAAAAGACCTTTGCCAAGATTAATGGTGCCAAATCTCCCTACCTCATCATAGATGTCCGAAATAATTATGGAGGTTCTCTTTATGAGATCAATAACCTGTATTCTTATTTAGCAGATGCACCTTTTACTTTGATCAAACCTTCTCAGGTAACATCGAGAAATACTCCACTGCTTACCAATTATTTCAGAAAAAGCAACCCTCTAGAATATGCTCTTAAAAGCATTGCTTACCCTAGTTATTTTTTCGCTCAGACTTTCAGCACCTATAAAAAAGACGGAAAGGTTTTCTATAAAATGAAAGCTGATAAACCCACAAAACCCAATAAGCAAGCTTACCACGGAAAAGTTTTTGTATTGATCAATGGAGGAAGCTTCTCAGCATCTTCTATTATTACAGCCAAGCTTAAGAATGATAAAAGAGCAACTCTTGTAGGTGAAGAAACCGGTGGTGCCAATGACGGAACAGTAGCAGGCTTTTATTCTTACCAGAAGCTTCCTAATTCTGCAATCAGGTTTCCTATCGGATTACTTCTGGTACAGCCTAATATCAATTTCTCAGATTCACGGAAAGGGGTGATTCCTGATGTAGTGGTTACTGAAAGCATGCAGGATATCATTGATAAGAAAGACCCACAGCTGGATTGGATAAAAAATGAAATTGCTAAGGAAAAAGATAATAAAGGACAATAATTTATAAAGGTTCGGCGGGCTTTCAGCCCGCCGAACTCATTTTTATTTTTTCAATTCTTCTAAAAGATTTTCAATATGCTGCATATATCTTCCGTAATAACGGTGAAACCAGAATTTTCCGGCCAGATAGAGCAAAAATAATCCTCCAATCACAGAACCTATTAAGATCACTGCAATTTTCAGTTCACTCAAAGGCTTTGGCCATGGGATAAATTCCAGAACAATAAGGATCTCACATACCAGAAACGGTGCAAAACTGATATAGTATGACAGATAATATTGTTTATTCAGATTCAGCTGCATTACAAGATCTTTCAGAGAATCGTAGGTCTTAGGTGCAGGGTTACTGATTTCGTTATACAGTTTAAAGAACTTACTGAAAAAGAAAACGGTAACAATAAGCATGGAAGCAATTAAAACCGTTATATACAATTGCAATTTAAAAGGTCTGCAGACTGAGCAAACTAAAAATGCAAAAACAAAAATTCCTATCACCCACCAGAATTCCACACGCATGTTTTTACGTATTTTTTCAAGGGGAAGATTCAGTTTATTTCTTTGTTCAATACTTATTTCAGGAGTTTCCTCCATAATATCTTCATTCCAGGTATTTTTCAATTCATCGATATTCATTGGATTACTGATTTTAATGTTTGTTGGTTTTTATTTGGCTTAAGATATCTTTAAGTTTATTTTTTGCGCGGTTCATTTTCACTCTTACATTTCCTTCAGAAATTCCCATCTGTTCCGCAATCTGCTTACCTGAAAAATCTTCCAGATAATAGAATATAAAGGCTTTATCAATGGAATTGAGTTGATGAATAGCCTTATACATTTCAGCCAGGCGCTCTTCTTTCCGGTAATCATAGTCTTCCTGTACAATAATCTGATTAGAAAAATCTTCATGGGCAATAAAGCTTCTTCTTTTTTCTGATTTAAGGAAAATAATGGCCGTATTCAAAGCGATTCTGTACAGCCATGTTGAAAATTCGCTTTCACCTCTGAAACCAGGAAATGCTTTCCAGAGCTGATAGGTAATCTCCTGAAAAAGATCATCCCGATCATCCTTTTCAGTCATGTACATTTTAGAAATCTTAAATAGGATTCCCTTATGCTTTTCAATTTGACTTATAAACTCTTGTTCTAATGAGGTCATGATTTGTTACTCTATAGAGTTAGTTTTCATTTAAAAAAATTGTTACAGTATTTTTACAAAAGAAATAAAAAAACCAACAGAAAAACACCGTCAGCCACTTATTATAAATGTTTTTAAATTTATTATTTTCTTAAGATAATATTTTACTCAAAATCATTTTTGTCGAATTTTATCTTTAATAGTCCATCAAGGCATAAAAATAAAGAACCTGATATTTGTTTATATCAGGTTCTTTATTTAAAATATATAATTCTACAATTATTTAAAATCTAAGAAATCATCTTTTTCAAGATAGTGATTCAGGGCTTCAATAAGCTGGAAAGAGGTTACATCGGCATGCTGCCTGAAAGCAAGATCCACTACATCCTGAATATTCTCATCAGAGCATATATAGTTAAGTTTATTATGATAAACAAAATCAGGTAAGATTTCGCTGTCATTCCCTCCTATATCCAAAGGGTCACCAATAAAAACTTTCATTTCGGGTTCAAATTCGTCTTTTGAAGAATAGACTGCATAATTATATTCCGGGTCAAAGGATGCTTTCCGATCCTGTTTATTCTTTACAAGCTCCAGGAATTCTTCTATAGAATACACTTGATTTTTAAAATCATCCATCTGATATTTTTTTATAACTCAATTTTTTAAAGATAGAAATTTTGCGGAATATAAAATAATTTCTAATTCAGTTTATTTAAAGCCCTCTGCAAAGATCCAACATCAAGAAAATCTAGCTTTGCTCCCACTATAATGATGATCAAAAGAACAATTGTTAGAAATAGAATGATAAAAAAATACATGGATACAAACCAGATAACCGTATTCAGAATATTTCCTTTGATTCCCATTTTATTCATGAAAAATTTCTGTGACCGCTCAAACCAAGTTTTTTTCTTTGCTGGTCTGGGGCTTACTTCAATTTCATTGAGTTCATCTACCAAACGTACTACATCATCAATATACCTTCCGTACATATAATAGATCCAGTATTTTATGATAAAAGCAATCAGGAGCAGTGTAATCAGAAGACTGATTCCGAAGATGGCCAGATTATATTCCCTCTCAAAATGAAAATTAATTTTGATCAGAGAGAGAAGAAACCCAAGAGGAATATAGGAAATATAATAGGCAATGTAAATTTCTTTCGATATGAGAAGCTGGGTTTTGAGGTTGAATAAATCATAATTTGTATTGATACTATTCTTTTGAAGCAGCTTATACAATTTCAGAAACCGGGAATAAAAATAGACGATAATAACAACGGTCAGGATGGTGACAAATGTGGATATGATTTTAATATTAGAATCAGCAGAAGCAAACGGGAAATTGGTTAAAAGCAAAGGCAGCGTTACAATCATCAGCCAAAACTCAGTTTCCATATTTACTTTCAGCATCTGTAACGGAGAGTGTATTTCCGTCTGTTTTTCCAGAGAAATTTCAGGAGATTCCTGTCCCGTATCTTTATTCCATAGTTCTTTAAAATTGTCTAGCTCCATCCTTTTATCTTTTAATAAGAACCTGTTCGTTGTTGGGTAATGATGTCTTTCAGCTTCTCTTTTGCCCTTTTCAGCTTTACCCGTGTATTCACTTCGGTTATTCCCAGCTGAACGGCTATTTCTTTTCCAGAAAAGCCCTCCAGAAAGAAAAATATAAGCGCTTTATCAATAGGGCTCAGCTTATGAATTGCTTCATACATCAGCTTCATATTCACATCATCCGTATCATTATAAGGTTCCTGCCGGGCACTCAGCCCATCTACATTCTGATTCTGTATAAAACTACGTTTTTTTTCACTTCTCAGGAAAACAATTGCTGTGTTTAGTGCAGTTCTGTACAGCCAAGTAGAGAAATCACTCCTCTTTTGAAAATCACCGTATGATTTCCAGGCCTGGTAGATGATCTCCTGATAGAGGTCATTCTGATCGTCCTTATTATCCATATACATTTTAGAGATCTTAAAAACAACACCTTTGTGCTTTTCTATTTTCTCTAAAAATTCTTTTTCTGGTGAAGACATGATTTACACACTGATCCTTAGATGACATTTATAAAAAACGTCATCTTATTTATAACACAAAACTTTATTTCCGCCATTAAGATAAAAAAATCCTCAACAAACAAAGAAGTTTATTGAGGATTTTTATTTATGTTAAATACAATAGGATCAGAAAATATAATCTGTGCTTAAAAAGTTGGAATCGTGTTCTCTGACAATCGTATTAAGTAATTCTTTATTGGAATCTGTAAGTTTTGCTGCTACCAGAGACCGAATTGAGAATGAGCGGAGCGCATCAAAAACAGAAAGCGTTCCTTCCGCGCTGTCTTTTCTTCCGGTAAAAGGAAAGACATCAGGGCCTCTTTGCGCCTGGCAGTTGATATTGACACGGCTTACGAGATTTACAAACGGATCAATCAGTCTGGCTACTTCCTGCGGATCTTCACTGAAAATACTTACCTGCATCCCATGTGAAGCATTCACCTGATATTCTATAGGCTCTTCTATGTCTTCAAAAGGAACAACTGGAATTACCGGACCAAACTGCTCCTCATGATACAGCTTCATATCACTGTTTACCGGATATACTACTGCCGGAAAAACAAAAGATTCATCCGTATAGCCTCCGTCTTTATTCAAAACCGCTGCTCCTTTCTGTAATGCATCGTCAATACATTCTTTCAAATAAGGAGGTTTATTGACTTCCGGAAGCGGAGTTACTTTTACATCTTTTTCCCATGGCAATCCTGGTTTCAAAGCAGAAACCGCTTCACTCAGTTTTTTTGTAAACTCCTCAGCTATTTCTTTCTGAACAAATATCAGCTTTAGTGCTGTACATCGCTGTCCGTTGAAAGAAAGCGCACCCAAAATACATTCGCTCACCGCCACATCCAGATTGGCATTTTTAGTCACGATGGCTGCATTTTTGGCATCCAGACTCAGAATAGCTCTTAAACGATTCACTTTCGGATGCAGTTTTTTCAAGCCATTAGCTACTTTACTTGAACCGATGAAGGCCAGAACATTTACTTTTCCGCTTTCCATGATCGGAGTGATAATCTCTGATCCTTTTCCGTATAATGTATTTACTGTTCCTTTCGGGAATGCTTCTTTAAAGGCATTTAATAAAGGATAATGTGCCAGTACACCATGTTTCGGAAGCTTAAACAGAATGGTATTTCCCATGATCAAAGCGGGAATCAATGTGGTGAAAATCTCATTCAGAGGATAGTTGAATGGCCCCATACTTAAAACCACTCCAAGTGGAGCCCTTCTGATCTGTGCAATAGTTCCCTCAGCCTGTTGAAAACGGGAAGATTCTCTGTCCAGATCTTTCAGTGCATCAATAGTCTGGTTGATATAATCTACGGTACGGTCAAATTCTTTAGTAGAATCAGCCAGTGTTTTTCCAATTTCCCACATGAGTAACTTGATGATCAGGTCTCTTTGCTGGATCATCAGGTACACAAATTTCTGCATACATTTGATACGTCCTTCCACAGACATGGTAGGCCATTCGCCAAGACCGTTATCATAAGCTTTTACGCAAGCTTCAAGGACTTCCATGGCTTCGTTCGGGCCAATATTCGGGATACTTCCCAAAAGTTTTCTTTCTAATCCGTTTTCTGTAGGAATGCACACCGGGGAATAGATTTCGGTAACATCTCCGGTCCACTCTACCAGTTCGCCATTCAAAAGATAAGTTCTCTGATGGATGACCGGAACTTTATACTCTTCCAGAATTTCGTTTTCACCCTTAAAAATGTGATGGAATGATGCTGTATTTTCTGAACTCATAAATCTTTCTATTTTTTTATGTGATAAGATTGAGATTATCTCAAAAGTGTCATTCTGAATGAAATGAAATGTAGTGAAGAATCTAATATATCCAGACATTAATAAGATTCTTCCTTCGTCAGAATGACAAAAGCCAAACTATTTGACTTTTGAGACAGTCTCGTTTAATAATATAAAGGTAGAAGTAAAATGTTTTGAAAAAAACAATCTGACAATAGATTTGATCTATTTGAATTAAAATTAATCTCAGCTCCTGAAAAAAGAATAATTTAGCCTAAAAATAAATTTCATGTTTTCAAAATTAGTTTTCAGTACACTATTATTCTTTTCCGCAATGGGCTTTGCACAAAAATCTAAAGCAACCAACACGGTTTTAATGGGAGGAAAAGAAGTACATACCTATGCCAAATTGCCGGCCCTGAATAAGCCAGCTCCTAAATTTACCCTTACAGATGTGAATATGAATGATCAGACGTTGGAGTCCTACAAAGGGAAGAATGTGATCTTAAATATCTTTCCTAGTGTAGATACAGGCGTGTGTTCAGCTTCTGTACATCATTTCAATGAAGAGGCAGGAAACCTTCCCAATACGGTAGTGCTTTGTATTTCTAAAGACTTACCATTTGCACAGAAAAGATTCTGCGGTGCTGAAGGGATCAAAAATGTAGTGATGCTTTCGGATTTCCGTTCAGATTTTGGATGGAACTATGGTGTAGAACTGGTAGATTCTGCCATGAAAGGTCTTCTGAGCAGAGCTGTAGTGGTAATAGATCCTTCTGGAAAAATCATCTATGAAGAGCAGGTAGCAGATATTTCCCAAGAACCGAATTATGAAGCGGCTATTGCAGCGGTGAAATAATACGTAATTTACTTTGATATAAAATATTCCGGCGATCTGCGATCGCCGGAATATTTATTTTACGATCTGCAATCAGATCTTTTTCTGCCAGTATATTCTATTTCTTACTTTCAATTACGATAACGCCAAACTTTCCTTTATCTCCATACAGTTTAGTGGCTCCTTCACCGGAAAGTACTTTTACACTTTTCACGTTATCTCCGTTTATTTTTTTCATCTTTTCTTCAGATATTTTTTTATTATCCAGAAGAATCAATGGTTGTGTAGATTCAATCTGTTCCTGGGTAGGCATGCCCAGCCACATGGTTTTATTGAGAGTTTTGTTGATAACTTCTACGCCACCAATTCCTTTTTTAAAATCAACTTTTTTTACTTCTTCATCTTTTAATTCCTGGGCTTTGGCTGTGGTAACCACTCCGCTTGCAGCTAGTAATCCTAAAGCCACTTTACTGGTTAATGAAAAACTCAAATTCCGTCCCAGCTGATCCTCAGTAAATCTTCCGCATACATTTTTATCCGACTTAAAGCTCGTGATAAGTTCTTCATCTGAAAAGTCTGTAAAATCGGTTACTTTTTTAGAACAAACGGAACAAAATTTCCCTTTTTCATCGCCTGTCATTTCTTCCCAATTTTCATGACAAGGGTTTTGTATAATAAGTTTCATCGAATTTTTTTTACTAATATAAAATAATAACAGGAATATTGGAAGTGATATTGAATTTTGTCTTGCTTATATCTTATTTCCCCATTCTCTTTTTTGTTATAATCACCACTACTCCACCTTTGGCTTTCTCTCCAAATTTTTCAGAGGCAGCAGTTCCTTTCAGAACATTCATTGTTTTTATCTGATCAGGATCAAGCGCTTTTACTTTTTCATAATCGCTTATCTTTCCATCTACGATATACAACGGCATATAGGAAGCTGATCTACCTGAAGATGCTTTGCCAATACGCATTGCAGATGTCTCGGGCAGCTGCAAATCTGATAATTTGGTAACGATTTCTTTTCTTTCTTTTTCTTTACTGTTTAGTAAAGCACTGGAGGGTACTACTGAAACAGATCCGAGCAATTCATACTTCCTGTGATTACCGAATTGAGAAATATCAATTTCCCGGATTTCCTGAACTTTTAAAGTATCGTTGATTGTATTCTGCTGGGCACTTACGGCAACGATTCCTCCTGTTGTCAGCATACAACCTACCGCAAATTTCACAAAAAGAGCATTGATGTAGGAATAATGCAAATCTCTGTTGAGCTGTGATGGATTAAAATTTCCACAGATCTCTTCCGACGTTTTAGAGAAAACATCTATAATATCATCATCCGAAGTTTTCCTAAAATCTCTCACTGTTTTGGAACAAACAGCGCAGAATCTTCCTTTTTCATCTGGTGACATCGCATTCCAGTTTTCATGACAAGGTTTGGGTATCGTGATTTTCATAGTAAGCTTTTATTATAAAGATGCTGGAATGATAAAAAAGGTTGGAATGGGTTGTGAAATTTTAGTATTTATAAATATCAACCAATTCAATTGTAACTGGAATATGAAGAGAATCTAATTTCCTTTTAAAGTCAGTTCTGTTTAGATTGCCCAAAGCATAATTTTTATCTGTATTAAGAATCCAAAAGTCTTTTACATTCTCATCCGGAACCTCATAGGTATCTAAACTATCATTAGGATTTCGTCTTTTTAATCCTTGTCTTTCTGCAACAATGAATTCATCATATACATTTACTTTAATAACCTTGGAGGGGATGATAGCTATTTCACTATTCCATCCATCTGCAGGAGCTACAAATATTTCATGTGCTGAGTTTCTATAAAGCTTATATCCTCCCGTTAAATTTTTAGAGAAATCCTGTACTCCTGGTCCGAAAGCAAATGGACTTCTCTGATTTTGAAAAAACCACACCACTGGTATTGCCAGAATGAGTCCACAGAAGAACAGTAGAATCTTTATATATTTATTCATGGATCGGAAATGTTATTTAAACAATGAGAATATTTTCTTTCTGAACTTAAAAATATAAAAACTTTGCTACATTTTTAAGTAGACTATTTTATTTCTTGTGGAGAAATATACACCATGTTTGTCATTCAGAGCGAAACGAAGTGAAGCGTGGAATCTAAAACTCATTGATAAAGCAGAGATTCCTACGGAATGACAAATTGTATGGATAATCTAAATGAATAGTTTGTATTAAGGACTAAGCGAATAAGTATCCATATGGACTTCCTACGCGCTCACCTTGTCATTCCGGAGGAATCTAAACTCTTATTTTTTTCATTAATCTAGCTTTTACTGTATAGATTCTTGCGGAATGACAAAAGAACATGGAATAACAATTGGGTGCAGATGACAATGAGGATGCGGAAAATTATTCCAAAAAAACGGGCTAAAGCCCGTTCCTATTGAATTTTAAATGCAACTCTTGCCAATAGTATTTAAAATTTCACTAATACTGCTCCGTCTTTCAAAACCACATACTCCTGTCCTACTTCCTCTGAAATACGCTTCATATCATTGTCATCAAACACTTGAGGAATATAAAATTTCTCATGAGCAAATAATCCGTAATGGATAGGCACAAGTTTTTTAGCATGTAAAAGGTGTGCTGCTGCGAAAGCTTCTTTTAAACTGAGCGAAGCGGGAACAGGACTGTATTCCAATCCGATGATTTCGAAGTTCACTACCACTCCGTTTACGGGTAAGAAAGCATAATCTATGTTTGGGGTTTCTTTTCCGAGCTTCCAAAACTGGTTGTGCCAGATCGTATCTCCGCCATGAAAGATTTTCATTTCTCCATCATCTACGATCCATGAAGATTGTATTTCTCCCACTCCATCCATGGCAAATACGGGTTTGAAGGTGATATTGTTTTCTATAAAGATTTCATCAAGATCCAGAACAATGATTTCTACATCATCTATCAGTTTTTTCGCCACAGATTCAAGTCCTGCGTAGACGATCAGTTTTCCGTCTTTCTTTAAGCATTTCCGGATTACCCCTTTGTCAAAATGATCGAGATGCAGATGGGTAAACAGGATATAATCTGCCTGTACATTGTCTGAAAATTCTAAAAGATTCTCTACAGCATCACCCAACACAGGTTTATAATAAGAGAAATCTTCTACTGCGTCTATTAAGATGGTTTTGTGGTGAGAAGTGAGACGGATGCCTGCCCAGTTCAATTTTTGTATTTCCATATTCTTTTTTCAACAAAGGAAAAAACTTACGGAAGGCAAGACAATAAACAAAAGATAATTAATTCCAGTGTGTGGAAGTTAAAACGCAAGGAGCACTAAGAATTTAATAATGAAGATATTTTTTCGCTCGCAAGGGCATTTCATTCAGCAAAGAATATAACCATTGCTAAGCGATAGCACCTTTGCAGCCATAAAAATAAAATTAAAATCTTTGTGAACATTGCGTTAAAAAACAATGCTAATGAATACGCTTTCTGATTCTGCTTAAAGAGATAGGTGTAACTCCAATATAAGAAGCAAGGTACTTCAAAGGAATATTCTTGATGTAATGAGGTTTGTTCTTCAGAAGGTATTCATACAAATTCTGAGGGGTATTTTTCAACAAAAGCATTTCCCTTTTCATAGCAGCATTGAGCTTTCTGCTCAGATAATAATTCTGAACGAAACGGCAGTGCGGATTTAAAACAAACATATCTTTCACCTCATCAAGGGTGATTTCCCATGCCCGCCCGCTGTTGATAGATTCATAAACGGCATCGGATTCTTTTTCGTCAACGGTAAAAATATCTCCGGGAAAGTGAAATTCTGCGCAGATTTCAGTATCGATATCAGATGTGCTGTTGATATAATATTTACGAACAAGCCCATCTTCTAAAAGATAGGCTTTATTATTCGTAAACAGAGTTTTTTTTGAAAATTCAACCTCAGCAAACTTCTCCCATACAGGATCACAGTCCTCTACATTGAGGTGTGAAAACAGTTTTTTGTCGATCGTTGCCAATGCTGAATATTATATTTTACAGTAAATTTTCATCTACAAGATTCGGAAGGGTTACTTTCAGATTGGGTTCTGCTTCCATAGCTCTTTTGATAGCGAAAACAGCGCCTTCGTTTCTTGCCCAGCTTCTTCTTGATATTCCGTTATTTACGTCCCAGAAAAGCATAGATTTCAGTCTTCTGTCGGCATCATCGCTTCCATCCAACAGCATTCCGAAACCACCGTTGATCACTTCTCCCCAGCCTACTCCACCACCATTGTGAATGGAAACCCAGGTAGCCCCACGGAAACTGTCACCAATCACATTGTGAATCGCCATATCGGCAGTGAATCTTGATCCATCATAGATATTGGAAGTTTCTCTGTACGGAGAATCTGTCCCTGAAACATCATGATGGTCTCTACCCAATACTACAGGTCCAATCTCACCGTTTCTAATAGCTTTGTTGAAGGCTTCTGCAATCTTCATTCTTCCTTCTGCATCTGCATAAAGGATTCTCGCCTGCGAACCTACTACCAACTTATTTTCCTGTGCTCCCTTGATCCACTGGATGTTGTCTTTCATCTGCTGTTGGATCTCTTCAGGAGAGTTTTTCACCATTTCTTCTAATATGGTACAAGCAATAGTATCCGTTTTCTGAAGATCTTCCGGATTTCCACTGGAACATACCCAACGGAACGGCCCAAAACCGTAATCGAAACACATAGGCCCCATGATATCCTGTACATAACTAGGGTATTTGAATTCTCTTCCCAATGTAGGATTATCTGCCATTACATCAGCTCCGGCTCTGGAAGCTTCCAATAAAAAGGCATTTCCGTAGTCGAAGAAATACGTTCCCTTCGCTGTATGTTTGTTGATGGCTGCAGCATGTCTTCTCAATGTTTCCTGAACTTTTTCTTTGAATAATTCAGGATTTTCAGCCATCATCGCATTAGATTCTTCAAAAGTTTGTCCTGCAGGATAATACCCTCCAGCCCAAGGATTGTGAAGTGACGTCTGATCTGAACCAATATCGATTCTTAAATCTGCCTGATCAAATTTTTCCCAAACCTCAACAATATTTCCAAGGTAAGCCAAAGACACCGTTTCTTTATTGTCCTGTGCTTCTCTTACTCTTGTTACAAGCTCGTCAAGATTTTCATAGATCTCATTCACCCACTTCTGATCGTGACGGATTTTGGTGATTTTCGGGTTCACTTCTGCACATACAGTAACGCAGCCAGCGATATTACCCGCTTTTGGCTGAGCCCCGCTCATTCCTCCTAATCCTGAAGTTACGAAAAGACCTCCTTTCGGTTCTTTTTTAATTTTTCTGAAAGCATTTAAAACAGTAATGGTTGTCCCGTGAACAATCCCCTGCGGACCAATATACATATAACTTCCCGCTGTCATCTGCCCGTACTGGGTAACCCCCAATGCATTGAATTTCTCCCAGTCATCCGGTTTTGAATAGTTCGGGATCATCATTCCATTGGTTACAACCACTCTTGGTGCATCTTTATGAGACGGGAACAATCCCATCGGGTGTCCTGAGTACATCACCAACGTCTGCTCATTGCTCATTTCCGACAGATATTTCATCGTCAGCAGATACTGCGCCCAGTTGGAGAATACAGCTCCGTTTCCACCATAAGTAATCAGTTCATGAGGATGCTGTGCCACTGCATAATCCAGATTATTCTGAATCATCAGCATAATGGCTTTCGCCTGCTCAGATTGTCCGGGATAGTCTGTAATAGGTCTCGCCTTCATTTCGTAATCCGGGCGGAAACGGTACATATAAATTCTTCCATAGTCTTCCAGTTCATGCTTAAATTCAGGAATCAGTTCTGCGTGAAACTGAGGATCAAAGTAACGTAATGCATTCTTCAATGCCAGTTTTTTCTCTTCTTCTCCTAAAATTTCTTTACGCTTCGGAGCATGGTTGATATTGGTCTCGTATGGTTTTGGTTGTGGCAGCTGATTAGGAATCCCCTGCTGTATCTGTTCTTGAAATGTCATATTGCTATTTAAAGGTCTATGTTGAAACAATGTTTGAAGTTTTAAAGATATTCAAAATACGAAATATAGGCAAGAGGAGAAGGAAAGAATGGTTTAGGGTTTAGGGTTTAGGGTTTAGGGGAAATTTATGAAAGCTGTGAATCAACTATCGTTTGACATTAAATACTCTATCTGAAAATACACACCTGAATTTCCCTCCTGTGGAGGAAAATTGGCTTTAATTGTATTAGCTGTTATTCAACATAAAAAACCTTGCTGAAATTCAGCAAGGTTTGATGTATAATATGGATTAAAGATACTTTTTGTCTTATTTTTTTATAAATTTTTCAACAAAATTTTCTTTGTTTCCTTTAAGATAAATATAATATATACCTACAGGAAGATGAGAAACATCAATTGTTGATTTTAATTCAGTTGACCTGATAACTACTCTTCCTAAATTATCTACGATTTGATATTGATTGAAACCTTCTGTCTTTACATTCAGAATACCTGTTGTAGGATTGGGATAAATGAAATTATTTTTAACCAATTTTTCCTCTTTGATATGCAAACTTGTTTGAGGAATTAATCTAACAAGACCTCTCACAGGCTGCCCGTCAAATTCCCTGAACTCACCACCTACAAGAAAACCATTTCCCTGCTGTTTAATGGATGTTACATCATCAGTATAATTATTGGGATATGTAGTTACAAAACCTGTTCCGATATCAAAAGTAGTATCCACTGTTCCATCGGCATTATGCCTTACAAGACCTTTATAATTGAAAAGTGGGGAAAAAGCAGTGAAAAATTTCCCGTTATTTTCAAATTCGAATGGCAACTCACGGGTAAGCATTCCATTATCATAAAATGGTGAAGTAAATGAGCTATCCAATGTTCCGTCTTCATTAAACCGCATTAGCTTATGCCCTGCAAGCTGATTGGAAATAGCATAAATTTTTCCATCTGGCGCAGGATACATATCATTAATATTTGGCTGAGAGGTTACCGTTGTAAATGCTCCATCTATTTGTCCATTGGGTAAAAGTCTAGCCATTAAAAACTTAGACAAATTACTATCATAACCCGTTAATAAAATCTTACCATTAGACAGCAATTTAAGTCTGTTAATCGAATTGTAAGGCTCTGCATAATCTATAGCAGTATCTATATTTCCGGTCTGATCTAAGACTACAAATTTATTATCAATAGGAACTGATACATTATTCTTAACATAGTAGTTCATGGCGGGAACGACTGCCTTATTATCATTAAGCAGGATAAAGTTCTTAAATTTCAGGGATCCATATAATCCTCGATCATTGCCTACCAAACTAAAAAATGTAGGATCTAAACTTCCATCATAATTCAACCTTACAAGTCCACCTCCATTTTCACCTCCATTTATCGTTCCTTCTGTTCCCAGTAATATTTTACCATTGGATAAGAATTTAATATCAGCAGGTTCTTGAGACGAATGAAATAATAATGGTGAATATACTTTAAAATTATTATCAACACTTCCATCTGCATTTAAGCGTACAATTCTATCTCTCGGCTGTCCATTATAAGCATAAAAATTACCCGTCAGAATAATCTTCCCATCTGGCTGCATAAATATTTTATTAGGAGCAGTGTCAAAACCTTTACAAATATTTTGAAAAGTAGAAATTCTATCTCCGGCTAAAAGAGAAAACATCACAATATTACCCGCCACGTCATCATTATAATATTTCATTGAGCCAGAAGCAATAACATTACCGCTCGAATGAAAACTAAGATTATTAATATAATCTGTAAATGCATACCCATTAATCAGGCGTGTTACTTTTCCCTGAAAAGTGGAATCCAGTGAACCATCATCATTTAAACGCATAATTCCGGCTGCAGGCTGCCCACCATAAGATTTAAAACCTCCTCCTATCAATGCTTTTCCATCGGGTTGTATAAGAATTGAATAAACACCATCCACACCTGTTCCCGATGGGTAATTCTGATAAAAGCTTTTAACTACAAATCCCATATCTCTTGTTCCATCTGCATTCAGACGCATTAAAAACTGATTATTTCCACCAAAAATAAATTTCCCGCCAATATAAATTTTACCGTCATTTCTCACTGCAACCGTTTTAATTCCCACTCCACTAAAATTGGAATAATCAGGTTGTGTAAATGTAGTATCCGCAGATCCGTTGACATTATGCCTTAAAATACGGTTGAAATAGTAAGTCGTTATAATTTTGCCATCTGGCTGAAGTTCAAAATTACTTACATCAGAATCATACCCGGTATAATCGAAATCAAATGAAGAATCTATAGATCCGTTTGTATTCAATTTTAAAACATACTTCTTGGTTGCTCCGTTATACGTTATGAAATTCCCCCCAAGCAAAATCTTATCTCCCGGAAGCACTGCTACTTTGTTTACCGAAGGATCATCAGTAAATTGGGGAAATGAAAAATTTCCAATATTGAAAGTAGAGTCTTTAGTTCCATTAGTATTAAGCCTTACAATGTACTTTGAAACCACATTATTGTGTGAAGTAAAACCTCCTCCCACAAGAATTTTACCATCGCTTTGCAAAGCAACACTTTTCACAAACCTATTAAAAACAGCAGTCGTAAAAGTGGGATCAATGGAATTATCAGGATTAATCCTTACCATATTGTAAATATCTCCTCCCGGAACAGGTATGAATGTTTTATATACTACAAGAATTTTCCCGTCTGGCTGAGAAATACTAAAATCGATTTCCTGTTTTCCATCAATAAAGAATTTATTGGTTTGAAAGGCTGCGTTAAAATTGGGATCTTTTATATACTTATCTTGAGAATAAAGATTAGAAAAAATAACACTAAGTAAAGAAACCAGTAGTGCTCTGGTGTAGAAACTCATCATCATAAAGTTTAAAATTAGTTTTCAACAAAAATACTGATATTAATTAACATACTTTGCCTCTATAATGCAAACACTTATTTCAGAACACATTCCGATTCCAACAAAAAACCTCACTGAAATTCAGCAAGGTTGGTTCGTTTATCGTCAAAGTTTTAAGTTAAAACATCATCATTTTCTTCTTCATGATCATCTTCGTTATCGCTGAGACTCCAGTAGTTGTTCTCTTCATCTTCTTCTCCTATTTCTTCCATTTCATCATCGTCATCGGCTCCTGGAATATCTAAGCCTTTATCTATTTTATCCTCGTCAAAATCTTCATCTAAAATAGGATTCCCGTCTCCATCAAGCGAAATGTGTTTTTCTCTCTTAAATATATCTTCGTTAGGGTTATAATCCATCTGTTCTAACCTTTTGTTCTGTTGATTAATATTTTTCTCTGGTGCCATAATGGTAAGATTTTAGGTTTATATATTCAGAACAAAAATAATTCCAAGTTATGATGAATGGTCAGAATAAATGTCAGGATTTGCACAATGCGGCATTTTTTCATTTTTTGAAAAAGCGATGATATTTCCTGCAGCCAGTCTGGCCATCCCATTTCGGGCTTCAATAGTGGCAGAACCAATGTGTGGCAGGATACAGACACTTGACAGTTCAAGAATAGGATCATCTGCTGACATAGGTTCCGGATTGGTAACATCCAGACCTGCACCCCATATTTTTTGATCAACCAACGCCTGATACAAATCTTTTTGATTGTGGAAACCACCTCTGGCAGTATTGATGAAAATAGCATCCGGCTTCATCTGTTCAAAAATGGACTCATTGAATAATTCTTTATGCTCAGGAGTAAAACTGGCGTGAACACTCAATACATCTGAGTTTTTGATCAGCTCTCCAAAGGAAACATACTTTGCTCCCAATTCCTGTTCTGCTTCTTCATTGTGATGGCGGTTGTGATAAATGATATTCATTCCAAAAGCCTTCTTGGATTTTTCAGCCATTTCATACCCGATACGCCCCAGTCCGAAAATACCGAGGGTTTTCCCATAAAGTTCCTGTCCCAAAGCATGCAAAGGATCAAATGCACCCCAGCTTCCGTCTTTCACTTTCCCGAAGTTGTAACTCGCTCTTCTTGCCACCGACTGCATGAGTAAAAAAGCAACATCTGAAGTCGCTCTGCTCAAAACATCAGGTGTATTACCCACCGGAATATTCCTTTGGGTAGCTTCTTTGATATCTACATGATCGAATCCTACAGAATATAAAGCAATGGCTTTCACATTCGGGCAGGCTTCAAAGAAGTTTTTGCCATATTTAAATTCTGCTCCAATACTTAAAATGGTATCGGTATTTTTACAGTAATTCAGCCATTCTTCATAAGAAAGGTTTTCTTTTTCCGGAATTGTAATTTCCAGTCCTGCTTCCTCCAGCATTTTAATTCCTGTTTCGGGAATTCTTTTATTGATAAAGACTTTCATTGGTATGGATTAATGATTATAAATAAAAAACCTCACTCGCAAAAAGTAAGGTTCCTGAACTTTAATATTAAAAAATTATTTCTTCTCATCTGAATGGTCTTTGTTCTTCTCCCAGGCTTCAGAAGCAATTTCCTGAATCTCTGTCCAAACTTCTTTCGCAGATTTCTGAGTTTGTGTCATAAATCCCTGTTTGGTTGCTTCCTGATTCCTGCTTTTCATGTCATGAATGTAATCTTTTACCTGCTGGGAATAACTTTCTACGCTATATCCTGGATTATTATTCAGGTTTTTCTGAAGATTACTAAAATCATGTGACGCTTTGAATCTGTTCGTGTCCATAATAATAGATTTAGTGATTGGGTTCTCTTATGAATCCAATTTTCATTCCGAAATGAGTTAAAATATTTTAAATTTTAGCTAAAATCAGTTGAATATTTATTAATAAAAAAGGATTAAAGCCAGTTCTATTAATTAACAAAAGCATTGGTGTTTGAGACCAGTTCTTTTACAATTCTAATAAATAAAATTATTGGTTGGTATTCCCAAGCATCGGAACAAATTTATACGCCCCGAATTCTTCTTTTTCAAATTCTGTAGGGCCTATTTTGGTAAATCTGTATAAAACCTGTTCGTCAGTAGGTCCCAATGGAATCACCATAATTCCTCCGATGTTCAATTGTTTTAAAAGCTCTGTTGGTAAACTGGAAGCACCGCAGGTTACAATGATTTTATCAAAAGGAGCAAAAGTAGGAAGCCCCGCAAAGCCATCTCCAAAGCTTTGAAATTTTGGAAACAGATGAAGTTCTCTGAGTTTCTTTTTGGAAAAATCAAACAGGTCTTTCTGTCTTTCAACCGTATATACATGAGCTTTCATTGCTATTAAAACAGCCGTCTGGTATCCGCATCCTGTACCTATTTCCAGCACTTTTTCGCCTGGTTTTACCTGTAGCAGTTCAGATTGTTCTGCTACCGTTGAAGGATGGGAAATGGTCTGATGTGCCAAGATAGGAAATGCCCTGTCTTCATAGGCAAAATCTTCAAAAATACTTTCGATAAAAAGGTGTCTTGGAACTTCACTCATTGCCGAAAGTACATTTTCGTCCGAAATTCCAATTCTGTATCGAAGGTAATCTACTAAAATCTTTCTTTTTCCTTTATGTACAAACGAATCCTGCATTTGACAAAAATAAGAAATTAGATTTTAGATTTCAGAAATTGGAGCAAAGAATTATCCACAAAAATAAAGCAATCAAAAAATGACTGCTTTATTCTTATTTATCAATCCCATTTTATTGGATAAGGTCCATAAAAATCGCTGAAGGTATTATCTGCACATCTTTTTCTTACAAAAAAGTTATAATTCACTGTTTTACTTAATCCTGTATAAATGGCTTTTTGACCTGTGATCACTAATTCTCCACTCGCAGGTGGTACAGGACTGGTTGTTAAGACCGTTTCATACACAGAAATCCCATCATTTTCCCAGGATACTGTAGCATCAAAAATAGAAGAATATGTGGAAGAAGTTGTTTTTGAATACGTTGCATACTCCGGTTTTACACAAGTAGTTGTATTACTGGCCAAAACAGTAATGGGGCCTGCCCAGTTGCTCCGTCCATTGTCTATTCCACAATTTTTTCTTACATAAAGGTCATATTTATTATCCTTATATAGTGGAAGGTTATACGAATTTTTATTGGTTACAACTGTGGTTCCCTTTCCTAAAGAAAAACCAGGTTCTCCATACTGTATTTCATAATATCCTTCGCCCTGACTAATCATATTCCAGGAAAGCAGGTTACTCCCTTTTACAAAATTCAAATTTATTGGAGTTCCACATTTAGCCTGCGGGTCATATGGACTGTCTCCTATACATCCGGCAGTACATAACCCAAAGATGAGTACTATTGAAATGAGTCTTTTCATCGTTATTTTTCTGACCGTGAATTTACTGTAATTTCTTTAATGAATACATGCGCTCAATCTTAAATATCTCCAAGTAAAAAGTCATGTATTTTATAAATGTACATTTACTATATTTACAAAAATTTAATACAGCTATGTTAAAAGCAGGTTTGGTAGGTGCCGGACACTTGGGGAAAATACATTTAAAACTTCTTAATCAATCAGATAGATATGAATTTGTAGGTTTCCATGATAAAGATGTTGAAAACGGAAAGAAATTAGAAGCCGAATTCGGATATAAATATTTTGAAAATTTTGATGAATTGCTTGAGCAGATTGACATGCTTGATATTGTCACTCCTACAGTTTATCATTACGATTATGCTTTGAAAGCCATTGAAAAAGGTCTTCATTTCTTTATTGAAAAACCGGTAACCCAGACTCTTGAGCAGGCAGAAGAAATTTTACGTTTATGCCAGGAAAAAGGGATTAAAGCACAGGTAGGACACGTTGAGAGATACAATCCGGCTTTTATTGCCACTAAGGAATATATCAGCAATCCGATGTTCATTGAAATCCACAGACTGGCAGAATTTAATCCTCGCGGGACAGACGTTTCTGTAGTATTGGACCTTATGATCCATGATCTGGATATTCTGTTGAGTATGGCTAAATCTAAGGTTAAAAACATCCATGCAAGCGGTGTTTGTGTGGTAAGCAAAACTCCGGATATTGCCAATGCGAGAATAGAATTTGAAAACGGATGTGTGGCTAACCTTACCACTTCCAGAATTTCTATGAAAGCCATGAGAAAAAGCAGATTCTTCCAGAAAGATGCTTATATTTCTGTAGATTTCCTTGAGAAAAAGGCTGAAGTGATCAGAATGAAAGATGCTCCTGAAAACCCTACTCCATTTGATATGATTATTGAAAATGCGGATGGAGAAAAGAATCAGATCCTGTTTGAATACCCGAATATTCAGTCCAACAATGCTATTTTGGATGAGTTGAACTCTTTCGCGGATGCCATCACAGACAATAAAAATGTAGAGGTTTCTCTTGAAGATGGAACTGAAGCATTGAAAGTGGCTTTGGAAATCATGAGGCTGATCAGCTAAAAATAAAAGCATACTGTTTTTATAACAGTAATACATACAGTGCTATCTTATAATCGAAAGAATGATTATGAGGTAGCATTTTTAGTTTCCATATGTTATTTCAGATATCAGGATCTTTACATTCAATAAAAACTTTTCGTTAAAAATTACTGATTTATCAACAAAAAATCCTTTTCAAAATAAAAAAACAATATATTTGAAGAACAATTCAATAAAGTATTGAAAGATTTTGTTTTACATATATGGATATCTGACATTATAAATGATCTGAACACAGCATCATCTTTCCCTGTCATCATTCATTATAATCTTTAATTCCCTACTATTTTAAACCATTGAAACCATTATGAAAAGAGCTATTGTAATATCCGCACTTTTATTGTCTCAATTTGGGACATCACAATTATTAAAGACTTCCGGACAAAAAATCGTTAATGATAAAGGTGAAAATATCCAATTGAGAGGGCTGGGCCCTGGCGGATGGATGCTTCAGGAAGGATATATGCTGAAAACAGCTGACTTTGCCGGCCCTCAGTATAAAATCAAGGAAAAAATTGCTGAGTTAATTGGTGAAGATGGCATGAATGAGTTTTACAAGGCATATCTGAAAAACGGAATCACCAAACAGGATATTGATTTTCTGGCCAAATCAGGATTCAATTCGATACGACTTCCCATGCATTACAATCTTTACACACTTCCTATTGAAAAAGAACCTGTAAAGGGAAAAGATACATGGCTTGAAGAAGGTTTTAAAATGACGGATGATCTGCTTCAATGGTGTGCCGCTAATAAAATTTACCTCATCCTTGACCTTCACGCTGCTCCGGGCGGACAGGGAAATGATGTCAATATTTCTGATAATGATAAGTCTAAACCTTCGCTTTGGGCCAATGAAGAGAATCAGAGAAAAACTATAGCATTTTGGAAAAAACTGGCTGAACGCTATAAAGACAGTCCATGGATTGGTGGCTACGACCTGATTAATGAGCCTAATATCAATTTCACAGGTAAAAACCCAAATGGTACTGATGAAATGTCTAATGCTCCGCTTTGGAAACTTCAGAAGGATATCACAGCCGCCATCAGAGAGGTTGATAAGAAGCATATTATTTTTATTGAAGGAAACGGCTGGGGAAATAATTATAACGGGCTGCCTGCTATCTGGGACAACAATATGGCTTTCAGCTTCCATAAATACTGGAATTACAATGATGATCAGACACTGAAGTTTGCACTGGACCTTAGAGAAAAGCACAACATACCGATCTGGCTTGGCGAAACGGGTGAAAATTCCAATGTATGGTTTACTGAGCTTATTCAGCTTTTGGATCAACATAATATCGGGTATGCATTCTGGCCGATGAAAAAGATTGATAACATTGCAGGAATTACCAATGTCAAGATTACTCCTGAATATGAAAAGTTATTGGATTACTGGAAAAATGGTGGTGAAAAACCTTCAAAAGAGTATGCAAAAAAAGCTTTGATGCAGATTGCTGACAACTATAAACTGAGCAATACGGAAGTTAAAAAAGATGTCATTGATGCAATGTTCAGACAGACAACGGATCCTTCAACAAAGCCATTCAAAAATCATCAGGTTCCGGGAAGGATATTTGCTTCAGAATATGATCTTGGAAAAATGGGTGCTGCTTATCTGGATAAAGATTTCATTAATCTATGGGTAAGTGATCCTGCAAAAAGATCAGAATGGAACTCCGGACAGCACATGAGAAATGATGGTGTAGATATTTATAAGTGTAATGATAAGGTCACCAATCAGTATTATGTAGGGAAAACAGAATCCGGGGAATGGCTTCAGTATACTGTACAATCAAAAGGAGACAAAAATTATACGTTTGACATCCGTTATGCGGCTACTACTGACTCAAAAATAAGGATTGAAACAGCTTCAGGAAAAGTTTTAGCGACGGTATCTTTATCTCCCAGTGGAGGAAATGAGAACTGGAAAACGGTTTCTGTCAAAAATATCAGCCTTCAGAAAGGGGAAAACAGCATCAGAATATTCTTTGAAAATGATGGTGTCAATCTGAATTATTTTGAAGTAAAATAGTAATAATTATCTTAAATTGCAGCTCTCTTTTGGTCTTCAAAGGAGAGCTTTTTAATTTCGGTATTATGAAAAAAACAGCCTTTCTTTTTCTTCTGATTTCTGCATTCACATTTGCTCAGACATCCCTATTGGAACAAAAAATAAACTCAATTCTTAAGAACAAAAAAGCAACCGTTGGCGTTTCTGTCTTAGGCTTTGAGAACAGTTTTAAATATGATAAAAATTCAGACAAAAAGCTTCCGATGCAAAGTGTCTTCAAATTTCACATTGCAGCAGCTGTTCTGAATGCTGTAGATCAGGGAAAACTTTCATTAGATCAGAAAATTGCACTCAACAAATCAAACCTGCTTGAAGATACATGGTCTCCGCTTCGCGATAAATATCCGGGAGGGAATGTTGAAATTCCGTTAAGTGAAGTTATTGAATATACTGTTGCTAAAAGTGATAATAATGGCTGCGATATTCTTCTCAAGCTATTGGGCGGAACTCAGCCTGTTCAGAGATTCATGGATTCCAAAGGGATAAAGGGTTTTCAGATCAAATATAATGAAGAAGCTATGCATAAAGACTGGAAGATTCAGTATGAAAACTACAGCACCACAAAATCTGCAGTTAATGTCCTGAAAAAGTTCTATGACGGAAAATTAGTATCGAAAAAATCCACAGATTATCTGATGCAAGTAATGTTATCTACTTCAACAGGATTAAACAAAATGGTAGAACAGCTTCCCAAAAATACTCCTGTAGCCAGAAAAACGGGAGCTTCCGGAAAAAATAAGGAAGGTTTAACAGGCGCAGAAAATGAAATTGGCATCGTTACTTTACCTAATGGAACACATTATACACTCGCTGTATTTGTCAGTAATTCAATGGAAACGGATGCGGTAAACTGTAAAATGATTTCTGATATTTCTAAGGAGGTCTGGGAATATTTTAATAAATAAAATTTTAAGCTTATTTTTAAAGCGATTTTTAACATGAAAAAAATAATAGTAACAACGGCTCTGCTGGCTTTCACATTCTTTTACTCGCAGAAGAATCAGAATTATTTAGAGATCAGCTACGGAAGTGTATGCTGCGGCCCGCCATCTGATAAACCTGTCATTAGCTTTCTGAAGGAATTTAAGAATAAAAGCAGGGTAAAAAGCCTAGAAATTCTACAACAAAAAGGTAGAGGCAGAGAAGGTGAATTCACATTATATGTTGGTACTGACTATCTTACAAAGAATCAAAAAGACCGTCTTATAAGAGGATTAACAGCTACTGTTTCTAACCAGAACAACAGTAAGAAAACCCAAAGCACAGGAAACGTTTTCTTTGATTCGGCAACGGTTGTTTCTCAATCGGATCTTATTGACGTAAAAAATTTAACTATCTATAAAAAATAAAGGAAAAATGATCAAAAACATTGTAGTTATCGGAGCGGGAACCATGGGAAATGGTATTGCACATACTTTCGCACAAAGCGGTTTTAAAGTAAATCTTGTAGATGTATCTCAGGAAGCTCTGGACAGAGGTTTGAAAACCATTACTACCAATCTTGACAGAATCATTGCAAAAGGAAATCTTACAGAGGAGCAAAAATCTGAAACATTAGGAAACATCACTACTTTTACAGCTTTAAACGATGCGGCAGGATCTGCAGATCTTATTGTAGAAGCTGCTACAGAAAACATGGATCTTAAACTGAAGATTTTTGGCCAAATGGATGAACTGGCTCCTGAAGGCTGTATCCTTGCAACCAATACTTCATCTATATCTATCACAAAAATTGCTGCAGCTACCAAAAGAGCTGATAAAGTAATCGGAATGCACTTCATGAACCCGGTTCCTATTATGAAACTGGTAGAAATCATCAAAGGCTATTCTACTTCTAAAGAGACTTTTGATGCGATCTATGAAATGAGCAAAACTCTGGGTAAAGTTCCTGTAGAAGTGAATGACTATCCAGGTTTCGTGGCTAACAGAATTTTGATGCCAATGATCAATGAGTCTATTGAAACGCTTTATAACGGAGTGGCTGGTGTAGAAGAAATTGATACGGTAATGAAATTGGGAATGGCACATCCAATGGGCCCGCTTCAGCTGGCAGACTTCATTGGTCTTGATGTATGTCTTGCAATTCTGAATGTAATGTATGACGGTTTCAAAAATCCTAAGTATGCTCCTAACCCATTGCTTGTAAATATGGTAACAGCAGGGAAACTGGGTGTAAAATCAGGGGAAGGATTCTACGATTATTCTGAAAGCAAAAAAGCTGAAAAAGTTTCAAAAATGTTTTTGAAGTAATTTTAAAGTCAATAATTTTATTTATCTTTGAGAAAGTTAAAACATTAAAAAAATGAAATTACCAAAGTTTTTATTAGCAGATAATTCGGAGTTTCCAGAAGATCTATTCGTAGTTCATACAGAATACCCAAGATTTATCTTAAACGTTGAGGAAGAAGAAGTTGAGTGGTTAGATGATCTTGAAGGTGATGATGAAGAAACTATGGCAGACGAAGCTACTAAGGTAGTAGAAGCAGCGTTTAAATGGTGCGACGAAGAGTTGGCTAAGTACGACGAAGAAGAGGAAGATTAATAACACTCTAAACATAAAAAAGGAACTCAATTGAGTTCCTTTTGTTTTTTATTCTGATTTTGTAAATTTCAATAATAAGAGATTATCTTTATACAATTCTAAAGTATTCCCGGAAATCACATATTTGTTTGCTTTTCCCATCATATCCATAAAGTTCTGCTCTACTCCGATGTTGTTGCACATCATTTTTGTAGATCCCATCTGTCCGGCTATAAATCCTCCTGTAGACGGATCTACGGTTGCTGTTCCGAAATAATTATTACATCCTGCATTCCCTGTGATCTTCTCTCCTTCAATATTCAATGTCGGAACTTTTCCTTTTACCGTTTCAGCCAGTGTCCATTTTGTGTTGGCAAGAGCAGGCTGAGCCTTTCCTACTTTAGACGCAGACGGACTTGTCATACTTCCACATGAAGCCAATACTGCAGCTGTACATATACTTAAAAAAAGATTTTTCATTTTTTTCTTTTTGAATTAATCCAAATTTACGGAAATTATATTATTTAAACGGGCTGCGGCGAATTTTATTATTCTTTAACACCTGATATTTTGAATAATTTTCTAGTTGTTTTTTAGAATAAAAGATATCATTGCTACTGTAAATTGGAAATCGAAAAGACGCAAATTTATTACTATTCAAGGGCTAAGGTCATCTTCAATAAAATTTTACGGTGCCTTTGTCATTCCGAAGGAATCTCTATTACAATTAGCTTATAAAGAGTTCTGAGACTCCTACGGAGTGACAAGGATTGTGGATAGACCAGAGACCGAATCATAAGAAAATATGCAATAAAATTCAATAGGAACGGGTTGTAATCCTAAGCATAGTCGAAGGAATCCCTTTTACTTAAAATTAACATTCAAATGGCTTTAGCCGAAACCTATTAATACAGATATATTTTTAAGATTAAAAACAAAAAACGGACTTGAAAAAAGTCCGTTTCTGTTATATTGAAATATGTATTTTCAAGTATTAAGATCTCAACTCAGCGTTGAATTCTTTCTGGAAAGATTTGATCAGAGAATCCATTACTTCTGTAATCTCTTTTTCTTCCAATGTTTTTTCTTCGTTTAACAACTCGAAGCTCATTGCATAAGACTTCTTACCTTCAGGAAGATTTTTACCTTCATACACGTCGAATAGGTTAACACTCTTAATGAATGGAGATTTATTCTTTTTAGCCGTTTGATATAAATCCTGATAGTTTACATTTTTATCAATCAATAAAGCTAAGTCTCTTCTGATTTTATTGAATTTCGGAATGTCTTTGAATTTAAGTTCGTTTTTAGAACGTAGTTCCTGAGCATATTCCAGTTCAATTTCTGCATAGAAACAATCCTGATCAATATCAAAGTCTTTTAATAAAGCTGGAGCTACTTTTCCGATTCTTACCAGTGCTTTGCCATTTGCTTCATATACCAATGCATCAGAGAATCTTTCATCAGACAGAGCAACTTCTTTATAATCTACAGCCAGTCTTTCCAATAAAACTTTTACATAAGCTTTAAGGTTATAGAAACTTACAGCAGATTTAGGCTGAAGCCAGTTTTCTGCAACATCTCTTCCGGAAACCAACAAAGCCAGTTGTTTTCTTTCTTCGTACTTATCTTTTTTGTGATAAATTTTCCCTAGTTCGAAGAATTTAATGTCCTGATTCTTTCTGTTGATGTTATATACTGTATTCTGAAGAAGTCCTTCCAATAAAGACTTTCTCATGAATGCTAAATCTCCGCTTAACGGATTTAACAGTTTCACGGCATCAGTTTCGTCTTTTACAGAAGTCAATGAGTTATTCATTACTTCATTGAAGCCAATGCTCTGTAAAGTTCTTGCCCAGCTGTTTTCAAGTTCGTCCTGATCGTTAGCACTAAGCTTAACAGGTGTAAACGAAAATTTCTGCGGAGCATCTATTTTGTTGTATCCGTAGATTCTTAAGATCTCTTCAATAACATCAATTTCTCTTGTTACATCTGCTCTGTAAGCAGGAACAGAGATTTCAAAACCGTTAGGGATTTCATTTAAAACCTGGATTTCCAAAGCTTTTAAGATTTCCTTTACTTTTTCTCTGTGAATTTTTGTTCCTAAAATCTGCTCAATTTTAGAAAATCTGATGATCACATAGTTGTCTTCTATTTTCTTAGGATATTCTTCCAATAGGTCTCCAACTAATTTTCCTTCAGCAATTTCCTGAATCATTTTAATAGCGTGAGTAATTGCCGTTCTTGTAAGATTCGGGTCTACTCCTCTTTCAAATCTGAAAGAAGCATCTGTATTCAAGCTGTGGGCTTTTGCTCCTTTTCTTACTGCAATCGGATTGAAATAAGCACTTTCAAGGAATATCGTTTTTGTAGTTTCTGATACTCCGGAATTCGCACCACCGAATACTCCGGCAATACACATTGGATTATCTTTACCGTCTTTGATCATGATTTCAGAACCATTCAATGTTCTTTCAACTCCATCTAAAGTGGTAAATTTTGTTCCCGGTTTTACGACACCTACTTTCACTTTCTTATCTGCAATTTTATCTGCATCAAATGCGTGAAGCGGCTGTCCGTATCCGTGAAGAATATAGTTGGTAATATCTACAACGTTATTAATCGGGCTTAGTCCGATCGCTTTTAGTCTGTCTTTTAACCAAGATGGAGATTCTGCTACTTTTACATCTTCAATCACTGCTCCAATGTATCTTGGACACAATTCAGCATCTTCAATTTCCAGAGTGAAATCATGAGTTCCCTCATTATTCAAAGCTTCAGAAGCTACTTTATTAAATTGTGATTTCAGTTGATTGGTAGAAAGATAAGCATGTAAATCTCTTGCAACCCCATAGTGAGACATTGCATCTGTTCTGTTCGGTGTTAACCCGATTTCAAACACCTCATCATTGGTAAGTTCAAAATAGTCAGCAAAGTTTTTCCCTACTTCATATTTAGTTTCATCCAGCACCATGATTCCTCCGTGATCTTCACTAAGACCCAATTCATCTTCGGCACAGATCATTCCCTGAGAAACCTCGCTTCTTATTTTTGCTTCTTTAATTTCAAAAAAGTTTCCTGTTTTGTCATAGATTTTTGTTCCAACAACGGCTACAGGAACCGTCTGTCCTGCTTCTACGTTAGGAGCTCCGCAAACAATATTCAATATTTTTCCGTTTCCTACGTCTACTGTTGTCTTCTTCAGTTTGTCAGCATTCGGATGCTTTTCGCAGGTTAATACTTTACCTACAACAATTCCTTCCAAGCTGCCTCTTACGCTTTCAAATTTATCTATCCCTTCAACCTCAAGACCTATATCTGTAAGGAATTCACCGATTCTTTCAGTTTTTGATTCCGTTTTTACAAAGTCCTTCAGCCAGTTGTTTGATATTTTCATTTGTTAATCTATCTACTTATTTAATTCGTCAAATGAGCCTTTCGGTTTCATCTGCACTATTTTGAAATTTTTATTTGAAATTCCACACCATATTCAAGTGTGATTTTTCGAGCTACAAATGTCGTGTTTTTTTGAGAAATAGAGAAATTTAGAAGCGACTTTAAGATAATTAATTTTTATTAATAGTTCTGCTTCTGATTGGGAAATCTATTGATCAGATGGTCTCACTACTTTCTTCAGGCTATCAGAAAATAATACCAATCCTCCGGCCATCATGATAATATCTTTCAACACCAAACGCCCTGCTCCTGACAGATAGGGAAATCCAAACTGTGGTGTGGCATAATCTCCACCCAGATTCGGTACATATACTTCGGGAGTGGTTCCTAAAAATGACAGGGTAACCAATGACATTAAAAACGTTAAAGCTCCTCCTACTGCTCCGATTTTAGGAAACCAGATTCCTAACAACACCAAAAACCCGATTATCACGATCATTGTTCCCAAACCATAAGAAAATATGTATGTTCTGTTTTCTTTATGCCAATCAATATTTTTCTGGATGACCTTTCCTTCAGGGTTTTTATACAGTGTATATTCTGCAACAAGCTTTTTGTCTTCATTAAGAACTTTATTCCCTGCATTTTTGTAGAAAAAACTCATGAAAGGACTATTGGCTACAAAGGGTACAATTCCTTCAGCTTCGTAATGGAATGCCTTTAAGCCTCCAATCCAGGCCATAACGATAAAAATTGAAATTCTGAGAAAATTGAAAAACCAGGTATCCAATTGTAATAAACGGTGGTAAAGTCTGTTGTCTTGCATGTGATTTATTTTTTTAACAAAGGTATTCACATGCCTACAGCGCCAACATAGATATTTGAGGACATTACATGGACATTTTCGCCACTATGGAAATTCCTACCTGCTCTCTGTAATTTTTTGGTGAGCAGCCCACCGATTTTTTAAAATACCTGCTGAAGTAAAATTCATCGGCAAATCCCAGTTCTGAAGCGATTTCTTTTACCGATCTATAAGTTAAATGCAGCAATTTCTTGGATTCCAGAATAATTCTTTCATTGATAAGCTGAGTAGGTGTTTTTGCAAATTCTTTTTTTACCGCTTTGCTTAATGTATTATTGGTTATACTTAGCTTGTCACTGTAAAATGAGAGCTCCTTTTCACTTTTAAAATGCGCTTCAAGCAGTTTCTGAAATTCTGCAGCATTTTTATTAGGCAGTTTATCGTTAGAGAACATACTGTTTTCAATACTGCTTTTCTGTTTACTGCCAATAGCAAGGATAAGCTGTATATAGGTTTTGATAATGGATTCTGAAAAATGATGTTTTTCAGATTCTTCTCTTTTGATATGATTAAAAAGCTCAAGAATATAGTTATAGTTTTCTTCTGACAATTCAACACCAGGATTCAGATAAATATTATTGAAAAGAAGTCCGTTGCAGGCCACTTCTTCTTTATGATATTCTATACAGTAATAGTCACCATGGAAGAAAAGCATATGGATATTTTCATCAGATTCCGAAGCCAGTTTCAGTTTTTGATAAGGGGAAAGAAACAGAATATTGTATCCGCTGTAAGAATAATTGATATCATCCACAGAGAAAATACCGGACCCATTCCACAGAACAACACTGTAGTTTTCAGTGGTAAATTCTGATGGAAAATCTGAAGTGTGGTAAGACTGTATTTTTATTTCCATGATAAACTGTTTAAACACGAATTACTCAACTAATTCACAAATGACACGATTTCTATGCTGTTTAATATTCTTTTGAATAGGTTTTCTTCTCTGTCAAATATTCGGTTTTAGTTCCGTTACCGGTTCTGAAAAGGGTTTTGAGGGTATTCTTTTGTTTAGGTTTTGAAGGATCAGGAAGAAAGCATTGAAAATGTAAATGCGGGCCGTTGGTCCAGCCTGTGTTGCCGCTCAATCCTATTAAATCACCTTTTTTAACCTCATCTCCGATTTTAACTTTAACTCCATTTTGTTTCAGGTGAAAATACTCTGCAATGGTTCCATCCGAATGTAGAATTGAAATATAATTAGCCTGATTAGCACAACTTGCTGTAGGACATCCTGTATTATTATTCTGAACAGCATCAATCACTTTACCTTCTCTTGCTGCTGTAATTTCTGTTCCTTCAGGCATTACGAAATCTAAAGAGTTTTCATTCTGGTGAGAAAATATTCCATTGTATCCCTGATAAACATTGAAGGATTTTCCTTTTTGAAAAGGAAGATCATATTTATAGTCAGCATCATAAGTCTTTATTGTTGCATCTCCAGCCAATGTATAATAAGCTGGCATTTTCTTGATTTTCCACCCTTTTTTATTATCATTGACAACAAAATAAGCAATTCTGTTTTTCATTGATTTGGGAGGCAGTACTCTGATCATTTTAAATGCTTCCGGGCTCTTCAGGTTTTCTGTTTCCGGCTGTTCAGAGAACGTGATTGAAATTGGATAGATTTCAATATTATCAGCATAATAAGTGATAATATCTTTCGTATGTTCATAATACATTTTTGCACTCTTTTGCGAAAAAGCCCATAGAGAGCAAATAAGTGATCCGAGAATTGTTAGTTTTTTCATGTTTATTAAAATGTTTTCTTACTATACTTTTGCCTTGAAGCAAAAATATACAAAAGTTCAAGACGGTAATCATCCGCTAAAAATTGAAATGTACTCCTAATTCCTAAGTCAATTCCATTTATTTACAGCTATGAGTCGGATAGCAAGATTACAAAAAAAGCCGGAAAAATTCCAGCTTCTTTTTATTTGTATATGTTAATGTTATAATCCGATTACCGGCATTGACAGCATTAAGATGTTTTCGTTTTCTTCAAGACCATCAAGAGGTTCAATGATCCCAGGTCTGTTAGGTTGAGACATTTTCATAGTGATATCGTCAGATCCTAAGATCGTCAGCATTTCAGTTAAAAATTTAGAACTGAATCCGATATTGATATCTTCTCCATTGTAGTCACAAGGAATCTGCATGTCTGCTTTGTTTGCATATTCAGTATCTTCTGCATGAAGGTGAAGAATATTTCCGGAAAGCTTGAATCTTACCTGGTTGGTAGATTTGTTAGACATGATAGATGCTCTTTTGATCGCTCCTAATAAAAGGTTTCTGTTGATTGTCAATACATTTGGATTTTCCTTTGGAATTACCGCTGTATAGTTTGGATATTTTCCGTCAATCAGTCTACAGATCCAGATATGCTTACCAAAAGTAAACTTAGCCATATTCTCATTGAAGTCGATATTAACGTCTTCATTGGAACTTGCCAGGATATTTTTGAAAATGTTCAGAGGTTTTTTAGGCATGATAAACTCCATTGGCTCAGCATTCATAAGGTCTGCTCTTTTGTACACCACCAATCTGTGGGAGTCTGTAGAAACGAAATTGGTTTCATTTTCTCCAAACTGGAAAAGAACTCCTGTCATTACCGGACGAAGAGAATCATTACTTGTCGCAAATAGGGTGTTTGTCAACGCTTCAGACAAAACTCCAGCCGGCATTGTAACACTTTGTGAAGCGTCAAATTCCGGTAATTCAGGATAGTCATCAGCATTGTCTAATGCTACTGCGAAATTATCTTTTTCATCTAAAATCTCAAGCTGGCTTCCCGTACCTTCGGCATTGTCTTTTACAACAAATGTCAGAGGCTGTTCACCATAGGTCTTGATAAAATCCTGAAAAATTTTAGCAGGAACAGCAAATTTACCTGTATCATCAGACTTTACTTCCAGAGAAGTAACAAGAGTTGTCTCGCCGTCAGATGCTGTAATGGTAACATTATTTCCGTCTAATTCAAAAAGATAGTTTTCTAAAATCGGTCTCGATTGAGAGCTTGATATTACGCCACTTACAGTTTGCAACGCCTTCTGCAGTTCACCACTTGAAATAATAAATTTCATAGATTTATAAAATAAGTTTCTACAAATATAATAAATAGATACAATAAAGAAAAGAATAATATGGAGTAGTTTTTCACAAATATCCTTAATCTGTTTTGAACCTTGATATTATGCTTAAATTTCTTTTGATCGTATAATTTCCATTAAAATATTCACTTTATTCCAATTTACATTTATACTTTTCTTCCTCAAAACTTCTTAAAACACCAGTTTTAGAGGCAAAACACAATAAATACTGTTCATTTTCTTTTATAATACCACATTTCGAATATAAAAGATAATCCATAGCAATCAAAATACAAAGCCTATCTTTGTATGAAAAGTTCAAAATCATGCAAAAACCTCCCATTCATAAAAGTTTTCTCAATGCTTTCCGGGGTGTTTTCATGATGATAAAAACAGAAAGAAATTTTCAGATCGAGCTTGTGGCTTTCTTTGTGAATCTCTTCTTTATTTTTTATTTTAAACTAACGAGCACAGATGCAGCATTGGTTCTTATGGCCTCTTTTGCCGTTTTAAGTGCCGAAATTTTCAATACGGCTATTGAAAAGATCTGTGATATCATTCAGCCTGATTTCGACAAAAGAATTGGCTTTATTAAAGATATTGCTGCGGGAGCTGTTATACTGACAGCCATTGCATCGGTAATTGTTGGGGTCTTGGTATATTGGAAATATGTTTTCGGGTAAGATCTAACGAATGGGGATGTTAATGGGGGATTTTAACCACCCCGTCAAAAATTCTTTGAATTTTTGCCACCCCTCCAGAGGAGGGGAATTTCACGTCTTCAGTTCAAAAGCTGTGAAGATGAGAAGTCTTTTTTTCTTATTTTACAGCGATTAAAATATCTACTTTGGCATCTGACGGATTCTGTGCTTTTTCTCCATAGATTTCAAAATCGGCAGTAAATATTCTTCCGAGATCCATTTCCCAGATTTTCAGCCATTCATTGAAGACCAAACCTTTTGAAAGGTCTCCTTTTGTGGTAAATTTCACGTAATCTCCACCGTCAAAAGAATAACCTGCCATTCCTTCAGGAATATTGTCAAGGTTTTCCACTTTACATCCAAGAACTGTTGTATAAGGCTTAGTGTGGTCTTTTTCGTAATCTGTATAGATGGAATAAATGGTATTGTCAATCTTATTTGGAATCATATTCAGAATATTTTCATTCATCAATTTTTCCCATAAGACTGGAATGTCTTTGGCTGCCTGTCCATTTTCATTGGTTGTTCTTACTGTGATCCCGATGACCTTAAAAGGTTCTACTTTCATGTTATTCATTTCTTGATTTTTTGTTGCGTGACAAAGATAGAGACAGGTTGTGACAAGGGTATGTCAGTAGTTTTTTTTAAGTTTTGGCTAAAGCCCACTTCTATTGAATATTTTGTCTCGTAAATTTGAATAGTAAAGTTTGTTGAGATTACTTCGCTTTACTCACAATGACTATTTTCCGACGTAAATAAATCCTTTCTTTCCTGATTTAAAAACGGTTTCAATTCTTTTGTAATCATCTACTTCATATTCGTCTGCCTGAAGGATTTCTACTTCTGTTACTTGAAAAAGCACACCTTCTATCAGATCTTCATCATTCCCTGAAAATTCCAGTACCGGATGGTATTTCTGACTGCTTTTCCGCAATACTTCAGGATCTTTAATTTCAAGCATGTTCAATTTGTAACCTGATAAGATGTCTTTTTCACCTTGTAAAAGTCTTCCAAAGGTTTCCATCTGAACCTGTTCTTTCTGTAAGGTTCCGTAAGAAAATAAATTTGGCATTATAAATATTTTTCAATAATCGGAATTGCCACTTCAGCCATCATTCCATAACCTTTTTCGTTGGGATGTACTCCGTCTGCAGATAATAGAATCTCTTTGTCTTCCAGGAAAGCAGAATAAAAATCAATATATCCCAGTGCATTTTCTGCTGCAAGATCTTTAAGGATTTGATTATAGACAACAACATCTCCGTTGATTCTTTTTTTCCCGGAACTTACCACCACTCCATCTATTTTTTGAGAGAAAGGAAGAATGCTTACAAGATAAATTTCATTGGAAAATTCCTTGGCATGCGTTATGGCAGTACTCATATTGTTTTTAAATTTTTCAGGATCTACGATCTGTACTCCGTCTTTTATGGCAAGATCATTGGCTCCAAAACTTAAAAAAACGATATTTCCATCATTTGAGTTTCTTGCATTGAGCTCGTGGGGAATTCTTTTCAGCAATCCTTCTGTAGTTTCTCCTCCGATTCCTAAATTGAATAAGATCAGTTCATCTCCATTTCCTTCGTGAAATTGCTGTAAGGCATATCTTTTCAAAATATCTACCCAGCCTCCAAAAATTCCGTCATATTCTCCATAAGTAATGCTGTCACCAAAGAACAGCCCGTAAATAATTTTCTTCATTCAACTTTTATTGTTTCCTTTTTGTTAAAGTAAAAATAGTGAGAAAAATCATTAATATCTTTCAACTTGCGTAGTTTTTAACGCAAAAGGCGCTAAGTATTTATATTTAATTCTTATGTTTTCGTTCGCAAAGGCGCTTCACTCAGCAATAGACTTATTTTTACCCTTGTTGCACGAAGTGATTTGAATCATTAAGATTTTATAAGAAGTGAAGAATTATTAAAATAAAAGCTAAAGCCACTATTAAGGAGAATGCCTTATTCATCGTAATAAATCTTAACTTACCTTAAAAACTTTACTATTCTTAATGGTTTAAGATTCTTCTAATTACTTATCATTCCAGCCTCAATGTAATATTGCTGTGTGATTCTATAATTTCCACCAGGATATCAAAAAGAGTCTGCCCTTTCCCTTCGGTCAAATCATCTAATTTCTGCTGAATCAATTCTATATTGAAGGGTTTTCCCTGTCTGATCTTATTTTCGTAAAATTCCTGAGTTGTCTGAAGTCCCAAATCTTCTTTTGATTTCAGTGATTCTTTCCAGATGATTTCAATTTCTTCTTTATTTTCAAATACTCCGAAACCGCCGTAGAGAATATCATCAAAGCCGTCCAGCGTTCCTACTTTCCAATCTGTCTCTTTCATCAGAACATTGGAAGCTTCTTCGTAGAAACCGGCTAAAGACGAAAAATGACCGCCATGGATGACGATCATTTTTCTTGTATTCTTATTTGAAGTATTCAACACCGTTTTTGAATATATTGTGATAATTCGCGGTTGGTATATTTTTCATGAGACCTTCAGCAAATCGTTCCGGGTGTCCCATTCTTCCATAGATCTTTCCACATGGGCTGGTGACTCCTTCGATTCCGAATAGTGAGTTATTCGGGTTGAAAGGCATCCCATGAGCAATGTTTCCATCAAAATCTATGTATTGGGTAGCAATCTGCCCGTTTTCATACAGCTTTTTGATTTCTTCTTCTGAAGCCATGAAACGTCCTTCTCCGTGAGAAATCGGAATGGTAAAAGTCTGACCTTTCATTCCTTTTAACCAAGGGCTTTCGTCGTTCACCACTTTCACCGTTACCATCTGAGAGATGTGTCTTCTGATGGCATTGTGTGCTAGTGTTGGAGAGTTTTCATCCAGATCTTTGATTCTTCCGTATGGTAATAATCCTGACTTCACAAGCGCCTGGAATCCGTTACAGATACCGATGATCATACCATCTCTGTCTAATAGTTCATGAACTGCGTTTTTCATTTTCTCGTTTTTCAGAACGTTAACAATGAATTTTGCAGAACCATCCGGCTCGTCCCCTGCAGAGAAACCACCTGAGAATGCCAGAATCTGAGATGTTCTGATTTCTTCTACCCATGCATCAATACTTTCTTCCAATAATTGGTGATTGATATTGATCAAAGGCAGGCTGCTCACTACAGCACCTTCTTTCTGGAATGCATTCAGCGTGTCATACTCACAGTTGGTTCCTGGGAATACCGGAGCAAAAACTTTCGGTTGAGCAATTCCGTGTTTTTTAATGATAATATTTCTTGGGTGGATTGAGTTTGACTGTTTATCAATTTCAACCGTCATCTTTTCTTTTTCTACTGTTGGGAAAAGGTTTTCGAATGTATTTGTATTGGCAGATACAAGGTCTACGATATTGGATTCAAGACCGTTGATTTTTACAATACCTGAGTCTTTTACTTCTCCGATAAACTGAAGAGCAGCTAAGCTTAATTCTTCTTTTGCTTCAATGATTAAGCTACCAATATTTTTAGCCAATAAAATGTTTTCATCAGCATTAATTTCAGCCCCTAATCTGTTTCCGAAGCTCATTTTTGCTAAAGCTACTGCAAGACCTCCTTCTTTCACTGTTTTCACAGAAACAATTTTACCTGCTTTGATATTTTCGAAAATGAATTCAAAAACGTCTTTTAAAGCATTGTAGTTTGGAAGCCCGTTTTCCTGGGCAATGTGATTGAAGAAATATAGTTTGTTTCCTGCATTTTTCAATTCAGGAGAGATGATGTTTTCTTTATCTCCGTTGGCACATGCAAAAGAAATCAAAGTTGGCGGAACATTCAGATCCTGGTATGTTCCACTCATGGAATCTTTCCCTCCGATTGCTGCAAGACCTAAATTGATCTGTGCATCATAAGCTCCTAAAAGAGAAGCTAAAGGTTTACCCCATTTTTCAGGACTCTGTCCTAATTTCTCAAAATATTCCTGGAAGCTTAGTCTGATGTTTTTATAATCACCTCCCATCGCTACAATCTTCGCAACACTCTCTACTACAGCATAAGATGATCCTAACAGTGAGTTTTGTTTTGAAATTTCAGCATCGAATCCCCAGCTTGCCAAAGAAACAGTTTTAATATCTTTTGCTCCTAAAATAGGGAGTGTCTGCACACTTCCTTCCATCAGGGTTTGCTGATATTTTCCTCCTAAAGGCATAGCAACTGTAGTTGCGCCAATTGAAGAGTCGAACATTTCCAACAATCCTTTTTGGGAAGCTACGTTTTTGTCTTTTAAGATGTTCAGGAAGTTTTCTGCTGTGAAAGCTTTAGTTTCTTCTTTTACTTCTTCAAGGTGAGTGATTTTCACTTCCTGAGATTTTGAACATCCGTTGGTATCTAAGAAAGCTCTTGAAAGGTCTACAATTTTGTCTCCTTTCCAGAACATCTGCATTCTTCCTGAATCTGTTACTGTTGCTACTTCTACGGCAACAATGTTTTCAGCTTCACAGAATTTGATGAACTGTTCTTTATCTTTCGGATCTACAACTACCGCCATTCTTTCCTGAGATTCAGAAATTGCCAGTTCGGTACCGTTTAATCCTTCATATTTTAATGGTAATACATCAAGGTTTACTTCTAAAGAGTCTGCAATTTCTCCAATTGCCACAGAAACACCTCCTGCTCCGAAGTCATTTGATTTTTTGATCAGCTTCGTTACTTCAGGATTCCTGAATAGTCTTTGAATTTTACGTTCTTCTACCGCATTTCCTTTCTGCACTTCTGAACTCATCGTATGGATAGAAGTTTCGTCCTGTTCTTTTGAACTTCCGCTTGCTCCTCCTACTCCGTCACGACCTGTTGCTCCTCCTAAAATGATAATAGAATCACCGTTGGCAGGTTTCTCACGTCTTACCCAACCTACAGGAACAGCTCCGGTAACGAAACCAACTTCCATTCTTTTCGCTTTATACCCTTCGTCATAGATTTCAGAAACCATTGTCGTAGCAAGACCAATCTGGTTACCATAAGATGAGTATCCGTTGGCAGCCTGTTTTGTAATGGTTTTCTGAGGTAATTTTCCTGGTAATGTCTTATCAACCGGTTCTAAAACGTCTGCAGCACCTGTTAACCTCATCGCCTGGAATACAAACGATCTTCCGGATAATGGATCTCTGATCGCTCCTCCCAAACAAGTGGAAGCACCTCCGAAAGGTTCAATTTCCGTAGGGTGATTGTGTGTTTCGTTTTTGAATAATAAATACCAAGGTTCTTTTTTACCATCGTATTCTGCTTCGATCTGGATGGTACAAGCATTGATCTCGTCAGAAATTACAAGGTTATCAAGATTCCCTGTTTTGTGAAAATATTTTCCGCATACTGTTGCCAGATCCATTAAGGAAATCGGCTTTAGCTCACGGCCTAAGAATTTTCTTTTTTCGATATAATCATTGAAAATAGTTTCCAATGTATGTTTAAAATCTCCTTCAAACTGAATGTCTGACAATTCTGTTTCGAACGTAGTGTGACGGCAGTGGTCACTCCAATACGTATCTAATACTTTTAATTCTGTTTCCGTAGGATTTCTTTCTTCAGTTTTGAAGTATTCCTGAATGAATTTCAAGTCGTCTAATCCTAATGCAAAACCGTGATTGTTGTAGAAGTTTTCAAGTTCTGCATCATTGAAATTGATAAAGTTTTCGTGGATTAAAACTTTTGATGGCGTTTCATCTGCAGGAATATCCAGAATTGATAAGTCTTTTTCCTGAGATTCTACTTTGTTGATCAAAAGGTCTTTGATTTTCACCAAATCGGCTTCAGATACTCCTTCAAATTCGATCAGTTTTCCACTTCTTACTTTTGATTTTTCATTTTCTGTCAGCAAAGCGATACACTGCTGTGCAGAATCTGCTCTCTGATCATACTGACCAGGTAAAAACTCCATTCCGAAATGAATAGTTTTTGCCGGGTTTTCTGTATGTAAAATATCAGTAACAGGGTCTACGAAAGTATTGTTTACTACTTTTTCAAATTCTCCGTCATTCAAATTGAAAATATCATATACATTGTATACTTTCACGCTTTGAACTCCCGGGACAACCGCTTTTACTTCATCAAAAATTTTTGGACTTTCAACATCGAAAATTCCTCTTTTTTCTACGAAAATTCTTTTGTTATTAGACATTAGATGTCAGATTTTTAATATTAGATTTATTTTTCTTTTACTTTTTCTGAACTTAAAGTTTCTTTCTTTAAATCCTTCTATATTGGATATTTTTGAAAGAGATTTTCCCTTCAACCATTATTCCATACAAATTTAAAGGAATAAGTTTATCTTCTTCAAATTTGAGCCCTGGAATTTCCAATTTTATTTATTGTTTCTAAATTTATTCGGATTATCCTTATGTTCTTTCTGATAGTCCTCTGCATTTTTAATTTCTTTTTTCAGCCAGTTTTCAAAAGGAACTTTCTTTTCATTAAAATCCTCAATGGCGTAAAATGTTTTACCATCTTCTGAAACCAGGAATTTGAAACGATAAAGCATATCCAAGTCTTTCTTCCTGTCATTATAAGTATTCACCTGATAATAGGAAAAGTTTTCTTTTGGTCTTTCTACAATTTCAAAAAACAGATTCTTTTCCTTTTCAGATAACTTATCATAAAAATTTACATAGTAAAGGTCTGAAAGCTTTTTCTTCTGCTTTTCAAAGAACTGAAGAATATTCTTCTCTTTTTCATTGTACTGAAATGGATTTGGATAAAATTTCCCATCTACTTCAACTTCATCACCTGATTGTTTTGCAACTGGCTGAACGGTTTGTCCTTTGGTATTCATCACTCCCCACTTTCCACCTACAATAGATCTGTGCTCATCATTGTTTTTTTCCCAATCACAGCCGTCACAAAATGCAGCATATCCATAATTAAAGGGTGATGCAAAATCGTGTTCAGCTTCAATAATGATCTTACCGTTACGGTCTGCAAATCCTACTTTCCCATTTTTAACCAATCTCCTCACTCCTTCTGAGAAGTAATCTGCACCATTGTCATAAAGAAAAGGTTGATACAGGAATTTTCCATTTTTATCATAGACATATCCCCATGCATTTTTCTCTGGTTTTTCGCCCTCTTTACTGCCATCAAAAAGAATAGTTTCTCCTTCTACCGGATCTCCATCTTTAAGATATGAAAAGACTTTGAACTCTGCAGGAACAATTATTTTTCCGGCTTTATTTTTTACTCCAACCAGAGAGTCTTTGGATTTGAAATAATATAAAGCTTCTTTTCCCTGAGAAAAAGAAAGCATTGGTATTAATACAATGGTTACCAGTAGTTTTTTCATATTAATTAAGGTTGGAAATAAAATATGCAGCCCAAAAGACTGCATATTGTTTTATACTTTAAGATCAGCTTCCAATCCTATTAAGTCTTTGTTTTGGTCTATAATCGGCTGTACCTCGTTTTTGACGAATTCCTCCGTCTGGATCGGCGCGAAACCAATAAAGTTTTTAGGATCTAAAACTTCTTTCAGTTTTGATTTGTCTAGTTTTAAAGAATCATCGTTTAAGATTCTTTCGATAAGGTCGTTTTCTTTTCCTTCTTCTTTCACTTTCTTGGAAGCTTCCATAGAGTGAACTCTGATTACTTCGTGGATTTCCTGACGGTCACCACCAGCTTTTACTTCTTCCATGATGATATATTCTGTCGCCATGAAAGGAAGTTCTTCCATAATATGCTTGTTGATTCTGTTCGGATATACTACAATTCCGTTCATGATGTTGTTCCAGATCAATAGAATAGCATCAACTGCTAAAAATGCCTGAGGAATTGTTAATCTCTTGTTGGCAGAGTCATCCAATGTTCTTTCAAACCATTGTGTAGAAGCTACCATTGCAGAACTTGTTGTCAAAGACATTACGTATTTTGCCAATGCTCCGATTCTTTCGCTTCTCATCGGGTTACGTTTGTAAGCCATTGCAGATGAACCGATCTGGTTTTTCTCGAATGGTTCTTCAATTTCCTTAAGGTTCTGAAGTAAACGTAAGTCGTTTGTGAATTTGTGAGCAGATTGTGCAATATTTCCTAATAAAGCAACTACTTTAGCATCAATTTTTCTATCGTAAGTCTGTCCGGAAACGCCGAAAACTTTATCGAAACCGAATCTTTTTGAAAGTTCTTTATCTAAGTGTTTTACTTTAGAATAATCTCCGTTGAAAAGCTCAAGGAAACTTGCAGCTGTTCCTGTAGTTCCTTTTACTCCTCTGAAACGAAGTGTTTCAAGGAAGAAGTCCAATTCTTCGATGTCAAGAACCAAACTCTGTAACCAAAGTGTAGCTCTTTTCCCAACCGTTGTTAACTGAGCTGGCTGGAAGTGTGTGAATCCTAAAGTGGGAAGGTCTTTATACTGAATAGCAAAGTCTGCTAAGTTCTTCATTACGTTAACCAACTTTTTCTTTAAGATTAAAAGTCCGTCACGGATCTGAATTAAGTCTGTATTGTCTCCTACAAAAGCTGAAGTTGCTCCCAGGTGGATAATTCCTTTTGCTGAAGGCGCCACATCACCATAAGCGTGAACGTGAGCCATTACATCATGACGGAATTTCTTTTCATACTCTGCTGCTTTCTCATAATCGATATTTTCAGCATTAGCTTTTAACTCAGCGATCTGCTCGTCTGTAATTTCAAGTCCAAGGTCTTTTTCGATTTCAGCAAGAGCTATCCAAAGTTTTCTCCAATTCTGGAATTTGTTATTGTGTGAGAAGTTAAATAACATTTCTTCACTGGAGTAGCGCTCTTCCAATGGATTTTTGTAGGAATTCATTCGTTCTTTTACTTTTTAGATGTACAAAAATACGGTTTTTCAGTGAGAGATAAAAATCCTGCTTTTATGATTTTTCAACCATATTGCGAATCAAATAAAAGATTTTCATTTATACTTTTGTCTTGAAACAAAAGTATACAAAAGTTCAAGACGGGAATCATCCGCTAAAAATTGAAATGTACTCCTAAAATTTCCAAACCCGCATGAATCAACCGATTCTGCTTCGGTTCTAATATTATTACCCATGCTCAGACAGTGGAAATTTCTTAACGGATTACATTCAAATTTTCTTAACGCTCCTGATTCCTAAGTCGATTGATAAACAGTACATAAAAAGGCTATCCCATTTCTGAGACAGCCTGTTCTTTACATTATTTTCATGAATCAAATTAATCAATAAGTCCGCATGGTGATCCTACAGAAATACATTTTTTCACAAATGAGCACCAGAAGTATCCTGGCAGACACATTGGGATACCCCCTTGAACTGTTTTTAATTCTCTTTTTGAAAGTTTTCTTAGATTTTTCATAGTCTTAATTTTTGATTTTTCTCCTACTCTATATGCTTTTCGGATTACGCTTTAATTTGGTAATACCAATATACATATTTTTCGGATACAAAATATAACTTATTCATTTTATACAACTTACACTAACAACAAGCGTTTATTATCATTAAATGATGGGCATCCATATACAATATAAGTTCTTTAAACTTATGTATGGGACTCAACGTCTGGAGACTTTGCAGCAGCGGATTTATTATTTTTTATAGCTTTTATAAAACTCATATTTGCCCTCATTATTCTTCCTGTAAACAGTAAATTTACCCGTATTGGCCTTTTTAGAGATAGAATCACCAAACTGTAAGGTATCATTTTTAGTATCAGCTATGGTTATACAATAATCGTTACTATAATAAAATTGTAATGATTTGTTTTCATAATTATAAACTCTGATAATTTTTGCCTGTACATTATTTTTATAGAAATAATTGTTATTTAGGAATACTATTCTGTATAGATAAAAATATATAAATGCTAGCAATCCTAACAAAATAGGAATGAAGCGATAATAGCTTTTCATTTTCATAACTATCTAAATTCAGATATTATAAGCTGCAACTAATAAAATTAACATTTTAAAGTAGAAATTTTTATTATGGCTTATTTTTTAACGTTTTATAAAAACTATAATTTCCAGAATTGTCTTTTCTGTAAATCTGGTAATTCTCAGAATTTTTCACTTTATAGATTGAATCATTCACTTTTAGGTCATCCTTATTCTCACTACCTACGTATATGATACATAAAGAATTAAATTCTTTTTCTCTTACAAACTTCACTTGTAGATAACCATCTCCTCGTCCTATATATCTCAAAGATTCAACTTTCCCACGTAGTTCACCAGAATATGTTTTCTTCGTTTGATTATACTTGGCAACAAAAAAACTGTAATAATAGCTAATAATAGCGTAAAAAATAGTAAAATGCTCGAATGCCTTGTTCCATCGAAGAGCTTTTGTTAAGGCACATTCTTTAATGTTTTATAAAACTTATAATCTCCTGAACTATCAATCCGATAGATTTGATAGTTTTCAGAGTCTTTTGCCTTATAAATTGAATCTCCTATTTTTAAATCACTCTCATCAGGGGCATAAATCCAAAAACTGTAATTAAAATCAGAATCTCCAACAAATTTTGCAACCTTAGAGTTTTCAAACTTTCTATTGGATTTTATATCTTTAATTATACCATTTAGCCTCAAAGTATAAAATTTATTGTTCTTATTAACGTTCCAGAAAAACACAAATAATACACTTATACAAATAATTATAATAACAATAATTATATTTCTTTTTTTTAATTTCATATTAGTCTAATCCTACGGTACTTTCCATTTAATTGATTGAATTATATTTTCTAATTTGTTGAATTAAATTATTTTTTAAAACACTATCGTTTCTAAAAATATATTCAATTGAATCACCTCTATTTTTTGAAATAGAATCGCCAATTTTGTATGGATAATCTAACAACTCTACATATCCATTAGAATATTTTACAAATAAAAAATTATGTTCATTCTTATCCCTATAAATATCAATAACTTTTTCGTGTCTATTAATTTCTAATATCCGCTGCTTTGTCTGATTATCAGAATTATAATTCAAATAAAAAATTATAAGAAACACAATTGATCCGAATATTAAACCAAAAATAATCAATGGCTTTTTACTGGATTTATCCAATTCAAAAATACTTTCCATAAATGTGTATTTCAGATTTTGTCAACATTATAAACAAAAAAATTATAGTTTTTTTTTATTAATTAAAGGTTTTTCTTCTTTTAATAAATCCAATCAAGAAATAGAATACAATCAACAATACTATTAAGATTCCTATCTCGGAATAGGCTTGAAATGGAATATCATGACCACTACCTAATGCCATTAATAAATATAGTCCAAATAATAAAATACAAATAAGACATATAAGTTGTAATATTTTTAATCCTGTTTTTCGTTGACTAATTATTTACCTAACACATTTTTTATCCAATAAGAATAAGGCTGTTGAGACAATGCAAATGCCAAAACAAAAAAACTAATCTTAAAAAATAAGTTCTCTTTCCAATAAATAAAAATAGCATAGTACATATAGGAAAGCAAAACAGGAACAAAATATACAATAATCATCATATTCTCCATCATGGTAACACTATCTTTAACTTTAGACACTTTTATAAATCTGTCCAGTTTAAAAACATTATAATATACTATTAAAAAATATAAAAGATTTATGCTGAAAATTATCAATGTATGAAACAAAAATCTACCCACCAGTTTTGGATTAAGATGAATATTGAATGATATCATTAGCTTAACTGATTATTTAATTAAATGAATTTAAAATTAGGCTCAAAAATATAAATTTTATACTATTTGTTCTGTTTAGTCATTTAATACTGGGATTTTTATATAACTGTCATTGTACCATTTGATCTGCAGTGGAATGGAAGCATCTTTTATAGTTTCTGTGCTTACGTCCTTCCCTGTTCCATAATTCAATTGGGAAAACGGATTTTTATTAACATCAATTGTCACTACAATTCGGCTTCCTTTCTGAAATTTTTTGCTTACAAAATGGCTATTGGTAAATTCTATCCAGGTTTTGTCTCCAGGCTTCAGGAGATTTCTTTTGGTAATATCTTTTGCATAGCTGGCTCTTCCAATATAATATGACAAATGGAAATATTTTCCTTCGGGAGTCAATTCATATAAAGTCACTCCCAAATCCACATCTTTTTTATTAATAGAAATATGAAGCCCACCTACAAAAGAGCCGTTAACAATCATTGATTTTTCCAACGGATTACTGGTAAAAATGAAACCTGAACTTTTATCCAGCTCACTTTTCTCTATTGGTGACGGGTAATAATCGCTGTTACCAGTCAATTTTCGATCTTTAAAATCAACTGTTTGAGAAAGGAATGTATTTCTATTGGACGTTTTCGAATCCAGAAAATACGTTCCACTCTTTTTTTGATTGGAAAGGTAGAATTTCAGAACATTATTGTTCATTTTTTCAAAGGAGGAAGCGCTGCGCCATTCATTGGCTCCCATTACTTCATAATTGATTTTGTCTTTAAGAACTGATGGTTTTGGTCCGTTTTTCAGGATATGATCCAACCATTCGTAAGTGATTTTATTGATATCAAAAAGGGCAACCTCGTCTACTTTATATTCATTCACTTCTTTCTCACCTCCCTGCTGAGTACCAAAGTGGCCGTATGGACCAATGATCAGATAAAATGGAGTATTGGGGCTATACTTCTGTAATTCTTTAAGATAATAAATACTGGAATTTTGAGAGTCGTTATAATATCCGTCGAAAGCAAGAACCGGAATATTGATTTTTTTAAAATCTTCTTTATAAGGAGCCATTTTTTGCCAGTATTCATCAAAATCCGGATGGTTTATCCATCGTTGAAACCATCTGTTGGGAGTTCCGTCAATACTGTCCATTTTATTATATGCTTCCCCTTTATCCCACCAACTAAACATCATTCCTCTGAAACGCTTTCTGTCATTTCCTGTTTCATTGTCCAGATATTTATTATTACCTACGTAAAATGCCCATTCATAGTTGGGGTTAATGAATATATTATTTTCCATGGGAAGTCCCATTCCTGGGCGATTTGCCACATAAGGTACTATTGTTTTCAATGCAGGATGTATCGTTTTACAGGCTGCCCACTGGCTGAAACCATTATAGCTGCCCCCATACATTCCTATATTTCCGTTACACCATTTCTGTTTACTAATCCAATCAATCACATCATAGGTATCAGTAGCTTCAAATTCATACGGATTAATATCACCCGGACTTAATCTTTTACCTCTGGCATAGGCCATAACACCTATATATCCTTTATCCGCAGCATTCTTTAAACTCTGAAGATCCCGTCCCGTATCCCTAACATAAATGGTAAACTGAAAAACCACCGGAAGAGGTCCCTTTTCATCTTTTTTTCTTACTACCATCGCAGAAATCATGGCTCCATCTCTGGTTTTCACCATCACACTATCCTGAATATCATAAGAACTATCCTGATTTTTAGCAATTGTTGGAGCATTCTCCTGCCCCTGAACACAAGCAGCAGCACATAGAAAAAGAATGAACAGATATTTTATCATTTTTTCTTTTTTTGTTGACCAAGATACTAAAAACCACTGTGGTTACAGTGGTTTTGTTTTATTTGTGGATACGAGCGAGACGCTCGTGCCAGCGGAGAGAAATCTTAATATAAGATGTTTCATTTTACTGCCTTTAACTCTTTACTGTACATATCATAAATGATTTTAGTCTTATCTTTTTTATAAACAGTAAAGTAGGTAACGTCTTTATTCTTTATTATAGAGTCTCCTATTTTAATTAATCCAATTATTTTTAAATCGTCCAAATACATTTTATTACCATCCGATGATTTGACAATATTAAAATGAGTCATAAGGTCATATGAGTTTGAAATAACTCGTCCATTACAGTGCTGATTAAAATATTTATATTTAGATAAGTTAGGATCAAATACTTTTTTTATAATTATCCCACAAAACATAATTCCGAAGAATAATAAAATAATTTTGTTAATATTTCTTTTTAAAAATCCCATACGGATGTTTTAGATCGTTTATAGAAGACTCCTGTTCCAATTTCTTTTAATCCTGCTCCATTCTTATTAAGGAATTTTAAAACTGAATCTGTATACTGGAAGCTTTCCAGATAATCAGTTGTTTCTGTCCCGAAAACCTTTCTTGCCTTCACCCCGTCTGCTCTGTAAATATAATCTGTTATTTTGGAACTTTTGGGTAATCTTTCCTGGTAAATTTAGATAATTATTTTGGATGAAAGTATAATCGAATGAGACAGTTTATAACATAAAAAGCCACTGCTTTACACAGTGGTTTTGTTCTACTTGTGGACACGAGCGAGACGCTCGCGCCAGCGGGTAGCTTACCAATAAAAAATTTAAAGATTTTTTTGCTAAAAACGCAGCTGCTTTATAAAACAAAAACCCTCGCAATTGCGATGGGTTTTTTATTTATCTGCTACGAAGTTACAAACTTCGCAGAGCGAGCGGTAGATAAAATCGTGCGGTAGCAAGGAAGCGAGAAAAATCCCTTATTCGCTTTTACTACAGTCGCTCTCCATAAAAATATGAGCTTTATTAAAATCTGGAATGAATTTTTTATCTACGAAGTAGAGTATTCTTTCATCAATTGTTGATTGCCTACCTTTCTTTAGATTAGAGATATCTTGATTTGTCTTTTCAAAAAAAGAATCGAAAAAGTTAATAATTTGCTTATCTTTTTCTTCACCCAAATCATAGATTATTAAAGAACCTTTATAATGATAAGTCTTAATTCTGTTAGAGAGATTATCATTGTAATTCATTTTTGCAAGACCGAACAGGTATTGATTGTTACATTTTTTAATTAAGCTTATTTCAAAAAAAGCGAACTCTTTTTCAGCAATTATTTTTTCTACATAATTATAAAATTCCTTCTTTTGGTGGGCCTGAGCAGAACATCCAAAATTCAATAAAAGAATATATAATAAGATAACTAATTTAATCTTTTTTAAATTTTCCTTCATAAGCTTTAATTATTTGTGTGCTATTATATATAATGGTTGTATTGTGTGCTGGCGCATAAATAAAGTTAACTGCATTAGGCATAGTTTCTGCAGAAACTCTATCTCCACTATTCTTTTTACTTAAAACCTTAGAAGTATAACCATTCGCCTTAAACGGAAACTGTGACATCCGAAATCCACTAGGGTTTAAAGGACCTGAAATTTGATCAGGACTCCATGTCCCAGGATGCAAATGTCCTTGTAATTTAACATTACTTCCCTCATAAACGGGACTTGTAGACGTTTGCTGATTAGATGTATATACAACAGTATTATCTTTACCATTTACTTCAGCTGTCTGTATCCCAAATTCCACATTTACTTCTCCCGACTTCATCCAATCGCCTACTTGATTAAGATAATCCATACCTTTTGCTTCATCTCCTTTAAAGTCCAAATATGTCTCTCCAGTTGTTGAATATTGATGAGTATTCTCTTTGATAAAGCCTTTTTCACCAACTTCAAATCCACCATCATTTTCAGTCTTTAGATTTCCACTACTATCAAAATTCTTTTCAGTATAAATCACATCCGTTTTAGATTCAGCCATCCATGTAAGATTGCCACTTTTATCCATTTTGTATATATCCGTTGCTTGTCTTCCATCAGGGTCAATAAACCTTATAGGATTATTAAAGGCATAAGTGTACGGTGACCAACGACGAGACGTTTCCGCCAGCGGATCCACCACACCCCATTTTCCAATATCAGGCATATACATTCTGGCTCCGTAATCATACATTCCACTTTCCTGCAATTCCTTTCCGTTATATTTGTAATTATACGGCACTCCTCCAAAAGGAGCTAGTGTAATAGGGCTCTCCTGATGTTTTAATCCAAAAGGATAATAGTTATTGGCATCAATGACTTCAGTCCCTCCACTGCCATTACTTCTGTAACTCACTCTTACGTTTCCTAAATGATCTGTGTAATTGTAAATATACTTATTTTCAGTAAAATCATAATACCCTTCTGAGGTAGGTACAAATTTCAATACCGGAACGGTGTAAAGAGATGCTGAAGTATCATAGGCATGTCTGTTATCATACTGGAAACCGTCTAGATAATTGGTTTCTATGGACCCGTTCATACTGTATGTTTTAGATATTTTGGTTCCATCTGCCCTGTAGGTGTAGCTGGTGTTGGAAATACCTATCAACCCTTCGTTAACTGAAATATAATTGGGGAGATTCAGGTAATTGTAGATGATCTTCATTTTTCTGTCAGGATGATCGGTCATATTCCCGTTGGGATTATAGGCCATGGTTCCCTGTAATGCATCATATCCTGAACGGTTGTTAATAACTCCTGGAGGAAGGGTAATTCTGTCCAGTACATTACTTTTATCTCCATTCTGATAATTATAGATCAGATCATCAATTTTCTCTGCTGTCGTCCCTCCGGCAGCAGGCCATGAAAATCTTTTTAAGGTTTTAATATTCCCGTTGAGATCATAGCTCAGCTCTTCATTAAAATAATCATTTTGAGCGACAGAAGAATTGGGCTGGGAATAAGCTCCTTTCAACATCCTGTTTAAAGAATCATACTGATAATTGTATCTTTTCAACCCTTCTGCACTGGAAATATTCCAATCGATCTCAGCGATGTTTCCATTAAACCTTCCGGATGAAGTGTTGGTATAAACAGGATTGTTATACTTCATTTCATATCCGAATAATTTCCCATTCAAATTGGCAGGATCATTCACCTTGGTCATCCAGCCTCTGATATTGTATTGATAAGCAATGGTCTGCAATGGGGACACTGCAGCTGTTCCGCCTACTTTCTTAGATTCCAGCTGGGAAAGCTCATTATATTTATTCTGAGACAGGTATTCAACAGGATTGCTTCCTATCTGATGAGTCTGGGTCAGAAGCCTGTTCTGGGAATCATAGGTGAATTTTTCTACAATGATTTTTTCAGGGTCTGTACCAAGCCTTCTATGGTAGGTATTGGCCTGAAGGATAACCCCGGTATAGTCAAGCTTATTATTAATTACAGTATAGCCTCCAAGATAATTACGACTTCTTGATCCGATATTTCTTCCCTTGGTATCATACCACAGGAAATTCCTTGTCCAATTGTCATCTTCTATATTTTTTACATAAGAAGCAGTAAGGAGTCCTTTGGTAGTTTGTGCATTAGCAGGATTATCCGTAAGAAGAGGCTGGGTAAAGACATTGGTTACCGCAGGGGAGCCTGTCGGATAAGTATCATAATAATTAACCGTTAACAGCGTAGTGACAGAACCCGGATAACTAGCAGAACCATTATCATAATATACTCCTACTCCGTTGTTGGTGAACCCTATGGTAGAGGATCTGGCTACATTATTACTCCCTTTAGCATCTGCTGATACTTGCTCCGCTGCTCTTCCTGCCGTACCATAGGCCTGGGTACTGGTATATAGGCCTGTGTAGGCAGCTCTTCCAAACTGATCGTATTTGGTAAAAAGCCACTGCTTTAGAGCTCCCATGACAGCATCCTGAACCATAATCAGCCTGTCCTGTTTGTCATACACCATATATTCCCAGCCTTTGCCGGGGAGTTTTTTCTCTACCAGGCGGTTTCTGCCGTCATATTTATACTGATAACATAAATCATTCAATACAGTGTTGGGATCTGCTTCTACAGAAGCTTTAGGAGAAATCACATAAGCCAATTGGTTATAATCATTGTAAACGTAATAGGTATCGGCATTTTCTGTAGCACTGATTACTTTTCTGACTAATACAACCTGTCCCTGTCCGTTTTTGAACTCAATGGTTGAGTTGCCGTCTTCATCGGTAACCGTATTTTTATACAACTGCCCTATTCCATAGGAGCCTGATAATATTAGTTTTGATTCAAAATTGGTATAGGTAAAAGTAGCGGTAAATTTTTTAACCTCGCCATCTGCATTGGCATCATATCCAAACTGTACAGGCTTGTTGTCCCATGCAGTTCCAACTTGTTTCTGGCTTAAAATACGATCTAAGGGTGAATTCTCAAGAATTTTCTCTGAATAGATTTTCTCTGTTCCATAAGGGGTACTGCTTACATTTGATAACGGATCAAGAGTAATGGCCCCGTTGAGAGTTCCTCCCTGAGGAATGGGTAGGTAGTCCTGAACCTGTCTTCCAAACGCATCATACTTAATGGGAGTAACAACATCTTTTCCCAATGGGGATTCTTTTACGTTAACGATTTGTTTGGGTCTTCCCAAACCATCAAAATACTGAACAGTTTCAGAGATTTTAACATTAGCAAGCGTAGGATCTGACAGATAAGTTTTTGAATACACATAGTTTTCTGTATTGGTAAGCTGCCCTTGGGTAGTTCCTATTATGAGAATTCCTATTGGAATTAATATCTTTTTCATGGATTTGTTTTTAATTTACATCATAACTAAAGCTAATATTGTAAGGGGTACCTGTAGAAGGACTTCCGCTTCCTAGCCATCTTAAAACAGTCTGTCCTGAACCTGGATAGAGAGTTACCTGCCAATTTCCTGAGGATTTAGTAACTGTGGTAGTTGGCCAACATGGTCCAGGTATATTTCCTAATTGTACTGAATCCCACCAATTCACACCTTGGTTTGAAGTAACCATAAAATTTAATTGAGCATTAACAACGTTATTTACTTTTTGAAAAGGTGCATATTGTATCATAATATATTGACTGGAGGCCATAGCATTAAATGTACAATAAGGGTAATAACAAGTTAAATTTGAATTGGCATAATTCTGCCCATTACTATTAATATCATCTAAAGCTTTTTGATCAGCATCTGCCTGACTGATGATGGAAAAATGCCTACCTTCAGGAACTGTATATGTTATCGAATTGGATACCATACCTGAAGTACAATTATTTTTTGTAAATGACTGGCTTTTCATAACATTATAATATGCTGTTGGTGCATTATTATATTTATATTCTTTAAGCACTTTCCCATTATTATCCACAACCTTCTCTAATCGATTGGCCAAATCATAGGTGTAAGTTTCTCTTATTCCACTTGAAGGAGTAATGCTTGTCACCCCGATCAGTGGATTATAAGTGTAGGTTGTTATATTGTAGTTGGTAAGAGCAGGGTTTTTTCTAAAGTTATCCAGAGCTTCTATTAGCAATTGCTCAGAAGATGCGTCTATATCTGCATTAGATTTCAGGTAAATAGGAAGAGTTGTATATCCTGAAGGAGAACTGCTTACACCTAAAACAGACATGATGTTGCTATATGTTCCTCCTTCTATTTTAGCAATAGGTAAAGTTTGACCATATCCCCAAATGATCGTGGTTGGTTTCCCATCTTTACTGGTATATTGTAGAATATTACCTTTGGGATCATATAGGTCATAAGTGATTTCTATAGTTGGGACAGGAGCAGTACTATTCAAATCTTTAAGATTATATGATAATACTGATTTAGGTTGAGGCAAACCACTAGTATACATATTTGCATCTGCTTGAGAAGTAGGATAAACTGTTTCCCACTTAGCTAGACTTTTATTTGTAGGATTGTCTATTTTCGAGGTCTCTGTAACCAATGGAATCCCTACCATATTCTTTCCAATCAAGTATTGATTATTTATAGTAATATCATTTGCATAGTGGTATGTTTTAGAAATTACTTTATTGTCCGGATAGGTCGTTTCTTCTTTCTTTAGAAGGTCATCATCAGAGTCATCATAAAAGTACTTTGTAGTAGTGGTAACATTTCCATTATTGAAATAATCTTTTCTCGTCTCAGAGTCTAAATAATGATTGTAAAAATAAAGTTTATAAGCTGAAACATTAATGACGTCACAGGTTTTGTCCAGAGCTTGACCTTGTCCATTCCAACCCATTGGAACAGGACCAAAAGGGCGTCCATCAATTTCAACTATCCTAGCATGTTGCGAAAATCTTACAGGTTTATTATTATAATTATAAATTGTTTCAGCTAATAATTGCTTAGTGTTTGTATACTCTTTTTTAAACAATATCTTCATTCTTTCTTTTTGGAGAGAGTTAAAAGAATTTATTCTAGTACCAGCATTTTCATCATGTTTAATTAGTGCACTGGACCATATATAATTATTAGTTCCTAATGTGGTCCTTTCTCTTTCTACTTTAGTCATTAGTGAGTTATCAGGTTTTTGATCAATAAAGCCATTATCTTGATTACTGAAAGCATATTCACTTATTCCTCCATTGCTTTTTTCTTCATAAACTTTTGAATATACAATATGTGACCCATTAGTATAATTTAATGGCCAGCTTAAAGGTGAAATTTCCCTGTAAGTGTATTGGTCATGATTGTAATCTGTAGTATTTGACAAAACACCGCTAGAACTTAAATCACTATTAATAAAATCTTTACAGTAATAAAACTTTCTCTGGGAAGGCACATTTGAAATATTATAATCGATAATATGGCTCACTCTGAAGCCTCCCGCTAACCTTCTTGGACTAATCTGACTGATGAAAAAGTCATTGTTATAATTAGTCATTTTAGTATACTCATGAGGTTCATAATAAAAACGAGTACTTCCTCCCGTTGGATAAAAGATTTTTTCTAAAATCTCGTTTAATTTAAAATTTGGTTCTTTTGCTTGTCGATATGCCGCCGCAATAACATTAATATCTGTAGAATTTACTGCATAAAAATTAAATATCTTATCGTTGAAATAACCCCAATGATCAGTATTTCCGTTATTAAATTTTGGAAATAAGTTATTATTATACTGAAATTCATATTTGTTGTTTTCTACTTCGCCAATTTTTATTTTTTTTAATTTTAATCGCCTTGCAGGATTCTCGTCATACTCAAAGTATATATTTTCTACATTTTTATTATTTACAGCATAAGAAATATTATCAAGTTTGTACCAATGTTTAAGATTATAGTAATTATCAGGAGGTTTAATTTCAAATCCATCAATTAGGTATACATTTTCGTTGGTAAATTCAAGACTATTTGCCAAAGATTTATTAAATTTTATCTCAACATTATCAAAATTAACCTTATCCAAATAGCTAAACTGTCCTTCTTCAAAGCTTGAAAGATTAAAACAGTTATTCTTATCAATATCTTTTGCGCACCCACTTAAACCATAACCACCATATGCAAAACGTTTGTACCCCGAATATGTACTTCTAAAATAGATAACTTCTCCAGATTTACTATAACTAAAATCAACATTTTTTCCAGTTGAAAATTCAATTTTGGTTAAATGCCAATTTTTTACATACTTATAATATTCCGCACCGAGCTTTGGGTTCTGAGTCTTTTTTCTACTTCGATAAATCTCAATTGCTGAATATTGATTTCCAAAAGTATACTTATTCCCCAAACCGTCGGTGATAATAAAGGAATATATGAAATGCTCCATATCATACTCATTATCTTTTAATGTATTTGTAACCGATAAATTAGGTGTGTCAGAGTTTACAATCCATTTTCCTTCATGATTTTTAATAAAAGTACCCGATATACCATTTACATTAAAGCTAAAAGTATCAGGGGTTAATGCTTTTTCATTTTTTTCATATTCAAAAAAACCCGAATATGACTTTAGCTTATCTAACGAATTCCAATCAGCTGAATTCAAAAGGTTATATTTATAATAATAAGCTTCTGGATCAGACTCATCTGCTACACCATTCAAATTTCTTGTAATGGTTCCTGAAGTACTTAAATTCCATGCCAAACCCATCCATGAAGGATAAGTATCAGGCTTATTCAGAGCAACATCATAATTAAGATTTACATCAAACTTGTTTTTATAATCAATTTTTAAGGAAAGCAAACTGATATTAATATCTGGTTTACCTAGTGAATGATTTAAATCGGTACCTCCATATACTTTAAATTCACTTGAGTTTGGACTTTTAGAAAATTCAGGACTATAAAAGCCCTCTTCACCATTAAACTGACCTTTCATTAATGATACTGAAATGATACAAAATAGAAAAAAAATCTTCATAATTTACTGTTTAATAATTTTTGCATTAGCTGTTTTGTTCGTATCCGTTTTTATCGTAATCAGATACGCTCCCTGAACCAAAGTCTGGGTATTAATTTTAGTCACTCTGTTCTTAGTTGTAAGATTCTGAAGTTGTCTTCCACTCATATCATACAGTAGAATGTTTGCATCCTTGAAGTCAAAACCAATTTCTACATAAGCATAGTCAGATACTGGATTTGGATAGATCTTGATATCGTATTTTTCGATTAACTGATCAACCTGTTTATCTCCCAGCTTTACTATCTTCCAGTTCTCTTTACCCAGCTCTTCTGCACTGGTTCCAGCCAGAACAATAGAACCGTCTCTGTTTAACTTTAAATCGGAAAGTCTTTCTTCTTTTTGTCTGGATTCTCCTTTTACGTGTTTTCTCCACTGCTCATTTCCATTCTGATCCAGATACAGCATCCAGAAGGTTTCATCATCAGTTTGTATTCTTCCTTCAGCCTGAGTATAACCACCTAATAGAATTCCTTTGGAAGATTTTTCATCTGCGGAATGAATTACGCTCATACCCATTAGGATATCTCTGTTTTTGAAATTGTAGGATTTCTGCCATTGTTCATCTCCTCTTTCATTTAAAGAAATCAGCCAAAGATCTGTTCCTTCTTCAATCCCTACCGTTTTGTTTCCTGATCTTTCTGATCTGGATTCTCCGCCAATGATAAAGCCATTTGAAGTTAATGCCAGAGTTCTGATATGATCATCTCCTTTACCTCCAAAGTTCTTTTCCCATTCTACTTTTCCGTTTTTGTCTAACTTGACAATCCAGTAGTCGCCTTCACCGAAATTGTCACTTTGCTTTGAGGTTGCAGAGAGCAGGTTATGGGTTGCAGATCTGTCAGACGGAGTATTGGTATTGATCGTTGATTGCTGATGAGTTGTTTTAACAGCTCCGCTTCTGGAATAAATTCCCAGTAAGGCTCCGCCATCTTTTGTTGGGATCATCTTCTCCACTTCGTCTAAGCCTTTTCCGCCTAAGATTAATTGGGAGAGCTCTTTTCCATTTTTATCCAGCCTCGTAATCAAGACGTCTTTCGAACCGTAACCTTTTGAAGAATTCTGTACATTTCCTGCTACAAAGAATCCCAAATCTGTAGTTTGAATAACCGCTCTGGCCTCTTCGTCTGAAGAACTTCCTAAGGTTTTCTGCCACAATTCATCACCAAATTCATTGATTCTGATCAGCCAGATATCTGAGCCTCCTTTGGAATCCTCTTTTTTATCCAATCCTTTTCCGGAGTAAGAGGTTCCGGCTAATAGAAATCCGCCATCTTGTGTAGTAACAGTTGCTGATAAGTAATCATGATTTTGTCCAGAGAAGTATTTCTCCCAGACTTCATTTCCCTGCTGGTTTAGTTTTACCAAGTGGAAATCATAGCCGTTATTCTGCTTTTGGCTATTGGCAGCTTGCGACTGGCTTTTAGATTGTATAGAGCTTCCTGTAATAAGATACTGCTGATCGATTGTTGTAGTGACCTGGCTAAGAAAATCCTGGGTAGAGGATTTGATATCTTTCTGCCATACCACTTCCTGGGCAGAGATACCCAAGACCGTGCATAAAGTGAATGCACTGATATAGAATTTTTTCATTCCAATGTTGTTTTCTGAGTTAGTAATTAGTTTATTGAAAACTGCGCGAATTTAACACTTTTTAAGACATGAAAATCACAAAGTTGCGATTTAACATAAATCTTACTATTTATTATTAAATTATTATCATAAATATCTTTATGTGTCTTATCCTGATGCAAAATTATCTATGGACAACGACAAAACTTGTCGTATTACAAATATACATATCAGAAAAAATAAGTTCCATAAATAAAATAACAGCATTTTAAACATATCAATTTATGTTATACGAAAAAGCCACTCTTTCGAGTGGCTTCCTATTTTTTTGAATTTTATTTTACTGATAGATTACTTCATCATTCTTTTTGATTTGGTAGCTTTTTTTATAAGGTGTTAAAACATAGCTGTCTTTAATATAAGATCCGCTTTTCCAGATTTTCCCTTTCCCCTCTTTATTCAGGATAATACTTTTTGCCACTCCATCCGGGATGAAAACTTCAGCTTTTTTCATGTCTTTTGTGAAAATTATTGCTGTCATTGAGGTATAACTTTTATCTGAGTTTACTTCTTTCAGTTTTAGTTTCTGTTCGAAAACCCTTACACAGTCATTTTTAATCTGTGAATAGGTATATCCTGCAGAGCCAATACAGCCATGAACATCTCTATCTCCTCCTACAACAGGTGTTTTTTTTTGTGCAAAAATTAAAGTACCAAGGAACATTGCACTGAATAAAATCGTTTTTTTCATATGTAAAATTTTTGTTTTCTGATTAGTAGAACTATATCCCTAAATAGAGTATTAGTTAATTCCTCTAAGGTACAAAAAAAACCACTCTTCCGAGTGGCTTTTCATTTTTTGAAATCTGATCTTATTGATAGATTACAATATTATCCTTTTTAAGCTGATATCCGTTTTTTTTGTAAGGTACCAATACATAACCATCCTTTTTCCAGGCCTTGGCTTTACCTCCTGCTCTGGTAAGGATAATACTTCCTGTTTCAGCATCTTTAATGAAAACCTCAGCTTTTTTCATGTCTTTGCTAAAAATAACTGCAGCTATTGAAGTATAACTTTCCGGAGTTACTTCTGTTAGCTTAATTTTTTGTTCAAAAGTTCTTACACAGTCCTTTTTAATCTGGGAATAGGTATATCCTGCCGAACCAATACATCCATGTGCATCTCTGTCTCCGCCCTTAATATGTTCTTGTTGTGCAAACATTAAAGAACCCAGGAACATTGCGCTAAGGAAAATTGTTTTTTTCATTTTTGATTTTTTATATAATAATAGTTATCGAGTTATTATTAAAAATCATGCCAAATAAACCTTAACACCCATTTCTGTGATTAACTTTTCTTTTGTTATTTAGTCCAGTTAATTTTTGAATGCTGAACGTTGTCTGAGCTGGTTCCGATCATGATATCAAAGTCACCTGATTCCCAGTCATATTTCAGATCTCCATTGTAAAACTTGAGGCTTTCCGGGTTGATATCAAAAGTAATCTTTTTAGATTCTCCTTTCTTCAAAAATATTTTCTGGAAGCCTTTCAATTCTTTTACTGGTCTTGTAATACTTCCCACCATATCTCTGATATACAACTGAACCACTTCAGCACCATCATAGTTTCCATTATTGGTTACTGTAACGGATGCCTGAATAGTCTGGTCTCCTTTCGGATTGGTATTGGATACTGCAATATTAGAGTAATTAAATTTCGTATAGCTCAGTCCATATCCGAAGGAATACAATGGCGTATTACATTCATCCATATAATTTGAACGGAATCTCTGGTACTCGCATTTATCTGTAAGTTCCTGACTTAATGGACGGCCAGTATTTTTAGCATTGTAATAGATTGGAACCTGTCCAAGACTTCTTGGGAAAGTCATTGGAAGCTTTCCTGATGGATTTACTTTTCCAAATAGAACATCTGCAATTGCATTTCCAGCTTCAGATCCTGCAAACCATGCATTCAAAATAGAATCCGGAGTATCTTTTACGTTGGTTAAAGCCAATGGACGGCCAGTGAAAAGAACCATTGCAATAGGCTTACCGGTTTTCTTTAATTCGTTTAATAAATCAACCTGAGACTGAGGAATGGTAATTTCTGTTCTTGAAGAAGATTCTCCGCTCATTTCTGCAGATTCTCCGATCGCCAAAATAATAACATCGGCCTTGCTGGCAACATCTACTGCTTCTTTTAACAGTTCTTCTTTGGAACGGTTGTCCCGGTCTGTTTTCTTCCCATGAGCTGCATAGATATCTTCTAATTTAGCATCATAATCTATATTTGCTCCTTTAGCAGAAAGGAATTTCACTTCTTTACCATAGTTGGCCTGAAGCCCCTGCATCAAATTTACAGCTTTATCATGCTTTGCAGCAACGCTCCATGTTCCGGCCATATTAAGTGAATTGTTCACCAATGGTCCGATTACCGCAACCGTTCCCGATTTTTTTAAAGGCAATACCTGATTTTCATTTTTCAACAAAACCATTGATTGGGCAGCTGTATTTCTTGCTATATTTCTGTTTTCCAGATTATAGACTTCTTTTGTAGCTAATTTGGCATCTCCATGTTTGTAAGGGTTATCAAATAAACCAAGGTCATATTTTGCTTCAAGAATTCTTCTTGCCGCCATATCAATTTCAGATTGTGTAACCTTTCCTTCTGCTAAGGATTTTTTTAATGTTGTTAAAAAACCTTCTCCAACCATATCCATGTCAACACCTGCTTTTAAAGCTAAAGCAGAAACCTGCTGAAGATCTCCCATACCGTGGTCCACCATTTCGTTGATTCCGGTATAGTCTGTTACAACAAAGCCTTTGAACTTCCATAGATTTCTCAATACTTCAGTCTGAAGCCATCTGTTTCCTGTCGCAGGAACACCATCCACCTCATTGAAAGAAGCCATCACAGAAGCTACACCAGCGTCTACCGCTGCTTTGTAAGGAGGAAAATATTCATTGAACATTCTTACATGGCTCATGTCAACTGTATTATAATCTCTTCCGGATTCTCCCGCTCCATATAATGCAAAGTGTTTTACACATGCTAAGATATTAGTTCCGTTTGCAAGGTCTTTCCCCTGATAACCATAGACCATATTTTTGGAAATTTCACTTCCCAAGTACGGATCTTCACCCGAGCCTTCCGATACTCTCCCCCATCTTGGTTCACGGGAAATATCTACCATTGGAGAGAATGTCCAGTTGATTCCGTCAGAAGCAGCTTCTCTGGCAGCTACTTTGGCAGACTGCTGGATAAGATTCATATCCCAAGAAGCGGCCAGTCCCAAAGGAATAGGGAAAGTAGTTTCATAACCGTGGATTACATCCATTCCGAAGATTAAAGGTATTTTCAGACGGCTGTTTTCCACTGCTACTTTCTGAACGGCTCTGATTTTCTCAGCTCCTTTTATATTGAATAGTCCACCTACTAAACCTTGTTCCACTTTTTTACCGATGTCTGAGCTTTTAGCCAAGCCTGTAGTAAAATCACCTGAACTGGGTAAGTTAAGCTGGCCAATCTTTTCATCCAACGTCATTTTAGATAAAAGATTATCTACAAAAGATTTCTTCTTAGCCTGATATTGAGCCGTCTGATAAGACTGAACGGGCTTCGTTACCATTTCCTGCGCGGAAAACGCAGGTGCCAATGCTAAAGTGGCAATTACAATTAACTTTTTCATAAATCTATCTTCTTAAATTATTGTTTATATTTTTTTGCTTTAATTCGATGGGTTTATCTTTCGATCATTGTGTGTCAGATTATTTTTCTTTCTTTTTAGACAGCATCCATTCATAGAACTGTGGGTTTGAATAGGCAGAATCCCATGAGTTATGATTATCATTCGGGAAAATAACCAATTCTGCGGATGGATTTACCGGATGCAGTTTTTGATAAAAATTAAAAGCATTGGCAGGTAATACAATATCATCCATTCCGCCATGAAATATTTTCATATTCAAATCTTTAAATTTATCAATATTCGCTGTCATGACCTGATCTGTAGGAGCACAAACTGAAGCTACTGCTGCAAACATTTCCGGATGCTCCATGGCAAGCTTTAAAGTTCCCCATCCACCCATAGAAAGTCCTGTAAGGTAGATACGGGAAGCATCAATTTTATATTTTTTCTGAATTTCTTTGATCAGATTATAGATGGTAACCGTATCCCACCACATTCCTTCCGGACATTGAGGTGCCAGCATAGCCACTGGTTCTTTGATCAGCTTTTTATAGGTGAACGGACTGTGTGCTTTGACTAAATCAAGATTAGTCCCGCGTTCTCCTGAACCGTGAAGAAAGACTATTAACGGTACGTTTCCTTTTGTATTCTGAGGATAATCCAGAATATAGGATATTTTCTCCTGTCTTTTAATTTCTTTATTGAGTTCTGCTTTTATCTCCTGTGCATTGAGACTTAAAGAAAATGGCAGTAATAAAAAAAGTAAATGATTTAAATTCAAATTCATTTTTAATATTTTGATATGAATGTATATTAATTATCTATGACTAAACTTAAATTGATGTTACAAATAATCCGAAAATCAGTATAAATACTAAAGAATGTATTATGAAAGGTAAAATATAATTCTTACTATCTTTTAAGAGTTTTACTAAGCATAGTAAAGAAAAAATCAGGGCAAGAATCATGGTTAAAGGAATAATGAGAATTCCAAAACCCGGAGTACAAGGCCCACCCGGAAAAAAATAATCTAGAATCAGCACAGTTAAGTAACAAAATATATAAAATATTATGCTCTGAAATGTTGTATTTCTAAAAACCTGTATCATATTCTAAATTATAATATTTCTACCATCCATATTTTTTGGAATGAAAATCTAACTTCTTCAATCCCTGCTGAATTTCAGGGGCATTCATAAACAGTTTCCAAAGGAATCCCGATCTGTAGTTTTCAATCATTGGTGCTATTGTTCCCTGGTCTATAGCCAGATATCTTGGCGTAACCCAATTGTTGTAATTAATAGACGTAGCATCATAAGGCCCTGCAGATCCTATAAATTCAGGCTTTTGGGTATAGATGAATCTCAGAAAAGCCATTGATTCTTTCGGAGTATAAGGAAAACTGCTCAGCGCTGCCGTAGGCGTTATTGTCCCGTTGTCATTATTGCCCGGCATATGAGCTGTATAACCGGTACTTCCATCCTCATTTCTGGTATAACCGGCTGTAAGTCCCCAATAATTGGGTCCGTAGCCTTTCCATTGTTTTGGGTTTTCAACACAGTATTTGTAGTCGATAAGGGTTTGATTTTTATTGATATCAAAATAATTTTTGACAAGTTTATCAGATAATCCTGTAGGATCCAATCCGATATATGAATATTGCGCCCAGAAAAGCGGTCCGCCATATTCTTCAGCGTAATTGTGTTTTACATACAGAGGTAATCCGTATTTTGTTTTGTCTGTAAGGTAGGTTCCGTTTCTCGTCCAGCCTTTGTAATACGTTTCAGCATCAATGGAATGTGTAGGTGAAGATGCGGCCAGAATATAGGTAATCAGACATTCGTTATATCCTTCCAGAGGAAAATTCATTTCCCACTGGTATTCTGGTGACCAATGCCAATAGAGTACTTTTTCGCCTCCTTTTGTATACCAGTTCCACTGAATTCCTTTCCACAGCTCATCACATTTTGCTGCGAGTGCTTTTTCTTCTGCATTTCCGTTTTTAAAGTATTCACGGACCATCAGTATTCCTGAAGTAAGGAATGCGGTTTCCACAAGATCCCCGCCATTATCTTTTTTGCCAAAAGGAACCGTTTTTCCGGTTTCCCCATTGATCCAATGCGGCCAGGCGCCTTTGTGACGATCTGCCTTAGCCAGAAAATCCATGATGTGAGTCAACCTTTTTACGGCTTCTTTTCTCGGAACAAATCCTCTTTCTGTTCCCACCAGAATGGTTGCCAGTCCAAAACCTGAACCTCCTGTTGTTATAACGTGTTTATCATTATCCGGATAGATATTATCTTCGTGATAACGCTCTCTTCCTAACATTGAATTAGGTTCTGCATAATCCCAGAAATATTTCAGGGCATCTTTCTGTACTCTATCCATCAGCTGCTCATCCGTGATATTGCTTTTTACAGCTTCCGTTTTCCCAACTTCCTGTTTGGCTACAGGAGCATTTTTGCAGGAATACACAAAGAATAAAGAGGTGACAGCCATTGATAATATGTTCCTTTTCATGAGATCTCTTGTTATAGGGTTTCTAACTAAAAGAAGAGGAGAACTTTCATTCTCCTCTAATGTTTATGATTTATTTTAGTATCCAGGGTTTTGAGCTGACAATCCACCTGCTTCCATAATAAAGTCTTGTGGAAGTGGGAATAACTCATGCTTTCCAATGATAAAATTCTTACCACCATCGGCAGCCATCGCAGCTTGTGCTTGTCCCGTTCTTACAAGGTCAAACCATCTATCATGCTCAAAAGCAAACTCCAATCTTCTTTGCTTCCAGATATCTAATCTTACATCTGTCTGAGAAAAAGCAGGAGTATTTCCGATGTTTGCTCTATTTCTTACCTGATTCAAGAAAGGAATAGCAGCAGAAGTTTGTCCTAATTCGTTCATTGCCTCAGCTCTGATTAACAATACTTCAGCATATCTCAAATAACGAATGTTTACATCTGTTGAGGCCTGATCTCTATAGTTTGACGAATAAGCCTTGTAATTATAGAATTTATTTTCTGTATTTGGACCTACATAATATCCATCATATAGAGTCATATCTCTATGGATAATTGTAGCATCTCTTCTTGAATCTGTTGCAGAGTATGCATCATATAAACTTTGAGTAGGTGTAGCAAATCCCCAGCCCCAGCCTGTAGTACCTCTCGCTCCCTGAACCTGACTGTACTGCTGAATTGCTCTTCCTGCTGTACCTCCACTACCATTAATTTCGAAGATAGACTCAGCATTATTCTCTCCTGAAACTTTATAAATTTCCTGAAAAACAGGAGTCAATGAATAGCCAGTCACCAAATTGGTTTCATCTACAGCCAACTGCCATTTTTTCTGATATAAATAAACCTTAGCTAAAAGTGCATGAGCTGCTCCTTTTGTTGCTCTTTGTCCTCCGGTTCCAGATGGTAAAACAGCAGCAGCATCTTTAAGATCTTTTTCTATAAATGCATAAATTTCTTCTTTACTTTTTCTTGTAAGCGTCATCAGTTTATCCGCTTCAACTCCTGTTACAGGAACGTGATCAACCAATGGAACACCTCCAAAAGATTTTACTAAAGTAAAATACATGAATGCTCTTAAAAACTTCGCTTCAGCAGCTAATCTTTCACGTAATTGCGGATCAGCTTTATCTAATTGGGGAAGATATTTCAACGCCTGATTACACCTATTAATCCCCTGATAATTAGACGAAAACAATTCTTTAAATGATGGAGTTGAAGGTGTAAATGTCAAAGCATCTAAAATATCTTTATCCGAACCTGAATCACTCGCACTTGAACCTTTATCTGCATCATCAGAAACAATTGATGTAACCCCTATCCAGGCAAACGTACTCATGTTCCAGTCTAAAAACTTAGCGTAAATAGCCGTAACTAAACTATTTGCCCCTGCATCATTATTGTATATTTCACCCAATGCAGATTCAGGAATTGCTTCTGTAGGTGATACATCTATAAAATCATTACTACAACTTTGGTTAACAGCTCCTAAAATTAAAAATGTGGCTGCTATGATATATTTCTTATTCATTTTTTAAAAATTTAGGTTAACACCAAATACAAAAGATCTCAATGCAGGGTAAGCATCCAATTCTACTCCTGCACGTTTATATGGATCTCCTTCTGCAGTAGAATCCGTAGGATTATATCCTGATAACTCTGAAGAGTATCCTGAGTATTTCTGGAATACAAAAGGATTAATTGCACTTACATAAAGCTTAATTGATTTTACGTAATCCGTTAAATTCTTAAATGTATATCCTACTGAAATATTATTGATTCTGAAATAATCTCCACTTTCCAAATAGAAGGTTGACGCAATCGGAATATTTGTTGGATTTACAGGGTTCGCAGCGTTAGTATTTGAAGGTGTCCAGAAATCATTCGCTACAGAAGCTTCAACATTTTCTCCTCCATTTCTTTGTGCTTTTTTACCATTGTATACTTTAAATCCAAAAGCTCCATAACCACTAAGGGCAAAATCCCAATTTTTATAAGACATTGAGATATTCACACCTAAAGTTGATTTTGGTATGTAAGAATCAAAGAAACGTCTGTCTCCTGGGTCTGCACTTCCTGTAACACCATTACCATTTAGATCTTTAAATTTCATATTACCGTTGGCATCATAACCATCTGCTTCCCATAAATAGAAACTTCCTAAAGCATATCCAACTGCGTTAGCGTTGAAAAGTTTTGTATCCTGCCCGTTTCCAAGGTTTCCTCCTACAATTTGAGAAACGGGCTTAGAAAGATCAATGCTGGCAAGCTTGTTTTTATTATAAGAATAATTGGCACCAATTGAATAGGTAAAATCCTGACCAACTTTATCAGCCCAGTTTAAACTCACCTCTGCACCTTTATTAACAACACTTCCCATATGAGAATAATTCAAGTCAGAAATTCCGGTTGCCATATATGGAACAACCCCCAAAATAAGATTTTTGGTTTTTCTGTTATAAATATCAAAAGTACCTGTCAATCTTTTATCCAGGATACCAAAATCTAATCCTAAAGAAGATTCTTCTGTAACTTCCCATCCTAAATCCGGATCATAACCTTTATTAACAGTAACTCCATTACTTACTGGTGAACTTCCAAAAGCATAATTGTAAGTGGCTCCCATTGATAGCGGTAAATAATTCAGGGGAACATTCTGGTTACCAATTTTACCCCATCCTCCTCTTAGTTTCAACAAGTCAAAGAAGCCATCTTTCATAAAGTTTTCTTCAGAGATAATCCAACCTGCACCAAATGATGGGAATGTTCCCCATTTATTACCTGCAGCAAATTGAGAAGAACCATCTCTTCTGATTGTTCCGCTTAATAAATAACGGTTCATAAATTTATATTGGAATCTTCCGAAATAAGAAATTGTGGTATTTCTGTTTCCTTTTATTGATTCAAGAGCTTTAGTATCATTATCACTAAATAAGTTACCGTAGTAATCAACTCCACTCAGGTTCCAGTAATCTTGTGAAACAGGAACATCTTTTCTGTTAATAATTAAAGTCTCCAAACCATTCTTCACTGAAGCCTCTGTACCAACAACAACTTCAATATCATGATTTCCAACTTTCTTCGTATACGTCAAATAATTATTAAGCAACCAGTTATAATAATTCTGGCTTTTATTCGTCAATCTTGTTAGTGGTGATGTAGTTGAGTATTGGTTATCGGTTCTCATCGGATCACTATCCAGCCAGAAACCTTTAGAATTTACAAAATTATAGTATTTATAATTACCATACTCTCCACTAAACTGAGAGGTGAACTTTAAATCTTTATAGATATCTATATCTAATTTTAGCCCACCTTGCAGTAAAAAGTTTCTACCTCTTTGATTGTCATAAGCAAGTTGCATCACAGGATTACCTACATTATTAAATCTTCCTCCTTCATAATCGATATTTCCAGTAGTCTTATTATAAATAGGCTGACCATATTTTCCATTCGGGTAATATACTGGAACTAATGGAGATTGTTTATAAGCATTTGTAAAAGCGCCATAGGATTTTGGAGTATCATTAGTAAATGTTGCGCTTAAAGTCTGGGCTAATCTTATTCCTTTGGTAATTCTGAACTCGTTATTAGTTCTTACTGTAGTTCTGTTATAATTAGTTCCTTTAAGAATAGACTGTTCATCATAATTGCTCAAACTTAAAAAGTATTTTGCAACTTCTGAAGATCCGGAAATTGATAGGTTATGCTGATTGTAAACACCTGTTCTTGTAATTTCTTTAAACCAATCAGTATTGTATGGCTGATTAGGATTCAAATAATTGCTTGCTTTACCAGCATTATTATAATTTGCAAATTCAGATCCGTTAGCCATTTTGATGGTTTTTAAAGGGCTTCTAAATCCAACCAATCCATCATAGGAAACGCTTAACTTCCCTCTACCTGATTTTGTAGTAATAATGATTACCCCGTTAGCAGCTCTGTTACCATAGATGGCCAACGCTGCTGCATCTTTTAATACATCATATGTCAGGATATCATTAGAGTTGATATTATTAATGTTATCAGTAAACATTCCATCAACTACATACAAAGGAGTTCTTCCTCCTAGTACGGTTCCAAGTCCTCTGATCATTACTGTAGGAGTAGATCCGGGTGCATCGGAAGCAATTACCTGTACTCCAGCTGCTTTTCCCTGAATAGCTTGTGATGCATTCAATACTTTGGTTCTGGTTACTTCCTCCGCACTGATAGAACTGATAGAAGTAGTATTATCTACTTTTTTACGGCTACCATATCCAATCATCACGACTTCATCAATCTTCTGGACTTTAGCAGAATCCTGCGTAACCTGTGCATTCACGTTCATTCCGAAATACAACACGGCAATGAGACATGAATACTTTAAATTACTTTGTTTCATATAGTTTCAATTTTATTCAAATAAATTCAAATTTGTACCTGTCTCTAAATAGTGGAGTTATTTAAAATCTCAAAAAAAGACATTAGCCAAAAATATAAAAAATATCGAACAATGTTAAACTATCTTAAACATTTAAAAATTATGACGTTTTATTGTACAAAAACTGATAAAGATTTAAATTTTATAATTTTCTATTTAAAATTATTATCAATTACCTAACATTTTATTAATTATAAATTAACATTTTTAACACAAAAAATCACCAAATCAGGCTGTGAATTTAATATTTTGTTAAATAGAGAATAGTAATTACCTTTGGTGCAGTTTTTGACAAAAAAGCATTTAGAAATAAATTAGAAAAATCAATGAAAAAATATATCATTGCAGCCGCTCTTATCATAGGAACCGGTGCTGTTATTACCACCAGTGTACAATCATGTACCACCCTGGCCACATCGGATATGGGGCTTTCTATTATTAAAAGAATTCTGCTTAATGGTATTGATAAAGGAATGGGCATCTACGGAAACAAGGAAGCCTTTCTGCAGAATAATATGGTAGACAAAGCACTTCCCAAAGAGCTGAGAGACATCAATTCTACGCTGGAAAAGATAGCTCCGTCATTGGTTGCTAAAGAAAGAGATTTTATTGCACAGGCAGCAGCTTATACGGTAAATACTTCAAAACCTATTCTGGAAGGTGCTGTAAACAGCCTGAATGCTCAGGATGTAACGAGAATTATGCAGGGAACTACTGCAACACAGGTTCTGAAAGAAAAAACATCCCAACAGCTTATTGCTGCAATTGCTCCCAAAGTGGATGAGAAACTGAATGAATACGGGATTGTAAAAACCATCAACTCTGCGTTGTCAGGAAGTAATTTTCTGGGCAGCCTTTTAGGAGGAAATAAAAACACGGTCAATTCAGGTGGACTGAGCCAGCTGGCTTCTGAACAACTGGTGAACGGGCTATTCAATATCATTGAAGATTACGAGCATCAGAACTCCAAATCTCTCCTGGGACCATTTGGAAAATAGGAGAAATTTCGTTATATTTATATTATATTAATAATTGCAGATGGATATATTACAAGGAAATCAACACGCAAGCCCTGAAGATTTTTACAAGTCTTTGAAGGATAAACTGGAAGATCAGCATGATTTTCCGGAAGATTATTTATTTAAATTTATTATTCCTACAGACCAGTCAAAGCTTACTGAAATATATAGAGTTTTTGACGGCATCAAGTTTACACTGGGAAACAGAGAAAGTAAAAATGGAAAATACACTGCCTGCAACATCAATGCATTTGTTTTGGATGCCAATCAGGTTGTGAACATTTATAAAGAAGTAGCAAAAATAGAAGGCGTTATTCTATTGTAAAAAACAGAAACCGTTTCATAGTAATGAAGCGGTTTTTTTATTATTCAAAAACAAAAAAACACTATGAACATCCAATTGATCCTATTTAATATTCTTGTAATCACATCTGCAACAAGCTGTGTTCACAAAAATAACAGTGAAAATACCACAACGAATATCACCACTACAGTGCAGCAGCAAAAGATTGAACAGATTCAGTTAGCAGAAAGAACAAGAGGGTTCAGTAGAAGCATTGTTTTTACTCCTTCATCAAAAACAACAAATACCAACGAAGACATCGTAAATACTAAAGTATCTTCTGCTGAATGGAAAGCAGTTTCCCAATTGGCTGAAACTATTGACCTAGCTAAGATATCAGAGCTGAAATCCCCTACTACAGGAAGACATTCTGACCGTGCCATGGCTGCGTCCATTATTATTACCTCCAACGGAAAAGAGTATACTTCTTCAAGTTTTGATTCCGGGCATCCGCCAAAAGAACTGGAAGCTTTATATAATGCGATCAACGGGACTGAGAAAACGAAAACCCAATAAAACAAAAATCCGCTCTATTTACAGAACGGATTTTTTATTTATTTTTCAATAAAGAACTTTACATTTTCAATAGGCCTTCCCAGCATCGCGACTGAACCTTTTACCAGAATTGGTCTTTGTATCAGAGACGGGTTTTCCGAGAGAATCTTCAACCATTCTTCTTCTGAATAATTTTTATCTGCATAATTCTCAATATATAGTTTATCTGTTTTACGGATGATATGAAAAACACTTTGATTAAGCTTTTTCAACACAGTTCTGATTTCGAGAATACTTAGTGGATCTTCAATGATATTAATGATCTCAAAAGATACTCCGTTTTCATCAAGATACTCCAATACAGCATTTGACTTTGAACAGTTCCCGTTATGTAAAACTTTAACTACCATGATATAATTATTCAAAAAAATTAAATTCTCTTTACCAAATTTAGGAAGAATCTCACTGAGTATGTCTTAATATTCTAATAAAAGTATGTTAAAACAATCCATTAAGTTCAGCCTCAATTTTCTCCAGAATAAATCCGAAATCTTCCGGTTTTTCAACAAAATCAAGATCATCCACTTCTACAATCAGAAGTTTTCCTTCTGTATAGTTGGAGATCCATTTTTCATATTTCTGATTCAGTTTAGAAAGGTATTCAATACTGATTGAAGCTTCATATTCACGACCTCTTTTATAGATTTTTTTAACCAGATTAGGAACATCTGATTTCAGATAGATCAGCAAGTCCGGAGCCGATACAAAAGACTTCATCAGATCGAAAACCGATGAGTAATTATTAAAATCTCTGTCCGAAAGAAGATTCATATCATTTAAGTTTTCTGCAAAAATATGAGCATCTTCGTAAATGGTACGATCCTGAATAATGTTCTTACCACTTTCTCTGATCTCCTTTACCTGACGGAATCTGCTTCCCAGGAAATAGACCTGCAGTGCGAAACTCCACTTACTCATATCTGAATAAAAATCCTCCAAATAAGGATTATGATCTACGTCTTCAAATTGTGCATCCCATCCGTAATGCTTGGAAAGCATCGTCGTCAAAGTTGTTTTTCCTGCTCCAATGTTTCCTGTAACTGCAATATGCATATTCTTTTTCCTTGTATTTACTGATTAACTGATAAGCTTTTCTATCCCTTCAGTCTGAACTTTAGAAGTGTCTTCAAGCAATTTCTGCAGTGTATTGTCTGAAGGTTTCTCTTCTGTATTCTCATTGGGTCTTTCTTCAGTCTTTTCTACGGGTTTTTCTGTAGATTGCTGTAGAGATTCCGGCTGAGCTTCAAGCTGTTTCTGCTGTTTGGCTTTCTTTACTTTTTCAAGGCTGTAAAGATAGAGTTTGTTCCCCTTGATTTCAAAATAAGAAAGGATGTTTTTATCCACAATCTGCGCCTCCAGATCTTCAAAAACCGTCACCATCCCTTTTTCAGGAACGTATTGTGAAATGAAATTATTGGCAACAACCAGAATTGCATCATTCTCTCTTCTAAAGCGTTTTCCATTTTCTAAAGGGGCTTCAAAAATTTTTTCAAATTTCAGGCTGTAAATCCTGATATGTTTTTGTGTTAAAATATAGACCTTATTTTCGTAGACCAGCATATCCATCATATCTTCAAAACTGATATCAAACGGGTATGAATTGATTGTGGTATCATTTCTGAAATTATACTGTATCAATCGTTTTGTACTGTCATCCAAAAGCCACAGCTGCTGCAGATCTTCGGCATAAGCCATTCTGATGAAACCAAACTTCTGCTTAAAATCAAGCCTTTGAATTTCATTCATATTCTGATCCACAAACTTCATTTCCTGTGCATTTTCAGAAAACAAAGGTACATTCAAAGGATTTTGCACGTTCTGCACCTTGTAAGGAACGGTAAGCATCATTTTTCCAATCTGTTTCCCTAAGGAATCGTATTTGGTAAAACTAAAATCTTTGTTTTTATAGATATACAGATTTCCGTAGTCATCGGCAAGCATATCCTTAGCTTCCTTCAATTTTAAAGTATCTAAAGGGAGAATATTCTGCGCAGAAAATGTGCAGAAAGCAAAAGTCAATATCAGATATAGTAATCTCAAAATTCTTTTTTACTAAAGATAGCGCTCCTCATGGAACGCTACCAATTTACATACTTTATTTTATTCCGATAGAAATTGTTATTAAACTTTTGTTATTTAATTACAACTTCATAAATCTTCGGCCAGTTCTTCCCTGTTACCAACATATTCTCGCCTTTGAAAGCAATTCCGTTCAATACGTCATCACTTCCTTTCGTGTTCTGTTTTGCGATTTCTGTGAAATCAAAAGTTCCCACTACTTCACCATTAGCCGGATTAATTTTCAAAATAATCGGTTTCTGCCATACATTGGCATAGATAAATCCGTTGTGGTATTCCAGCTCGTTCAACTGATCATAAGCCTGAGCACTACCGGCCACAGCGATATATTTTATCAGTTTTGAAGGGTTATTTACATCCAGAAAATATAGAAGCTTACTTCCGTCAGAAGCAATCAGGTTTTTCCCGTCATACGTCAGTCCCCAGCCTTCACCCAATACATTTGGATAAGCAAATTCTGAAAGCAGTTTTAAAGAGCTTTTATCATAGATATATCCTTTTTTGCTCTGCCACGTCAGCTGATATACTTTATCTCCTACAATGGTACTTCCTTCAGAAAAATCTTCCTGAGCCTGTTTGGTAGAAGCAAGCGGAGTGGTAGTTCCCAATGTATATTTTAAAATCTGGGAAGCTCCGTTCTGACCATCACTTTCATAAATGGTATTTCCTTCCACCTGGAAACCCTGTACAAAGTTTTTAGGATCGTGAGGATATTCTGCTACAATCTGGTAAGGAATATTTTTTTCAGGATTTTTTGCAAATACATTGATGGTTGCATCCTGATTCAACACTTCTCCTCCTTTTGTTTTGACGTTGAAGGTAACCGCATTATCACCTAATGTGAAAAATTTAGGATCAACGGTTAAATCTGTTGTTTCTTTATCTCCAAAGCTAATGGTTACGCTTTCTGCATTTTCCGTTACCTCTTTCGGAAGCTCAAGCTTATCTCCGAAATGGTACCCTTTCGCCTCCATTGAATTATTATAAGTATTCAGTGTATCAAGAATTTCTTTATCCTTGTTACAAGATGCAAGTAATAAAATCGCTGCGAAACCTACTATTATATTTTTTTTCATTGAATTTCTAAATATTTCCCCAAAAATAGCAAATTTTATTCCGTATTGCCAATATTATCTATGGGTTCACCAAATTGCAGGATATAACCATTGTTGTCATAGATTGCAAACTCCCTCATTCCCCACTCAAAAGATTCAACCTCGTAGCAGACTTTGGCCTTTGTTTTAAGGTCTTCCCAAAGCTCATCCACCTTATTTACATTGAAATAAAATGAGCCGGAAAACCCGATTGAAGTATTATTTTCATGCTGATTGGACTGTGAAAGCATGATGTATATTTCATCTTTACGAAGGGAAGCCCATTGCCAATCATCATTCCTATCCATCAGGGTAAAACCGAGAACACGCATATAAAACCCTATGGTCTCATCAAGATTTTCTGTCCAGAGAATAGGACGAAGCGAACTAAACTGTGTCATGATTCCTGCAGTTCAAAAGTATTTCTATGGATTTTCATATTAAGGGAAATCCAGGTTTCTGTATCAATCTTCGCTTCGCTCTTAACGTCAGGATCAAAAGCAAAGCCTACTTTCCGGTAACATTCAATAGCTCCGGTATTCCAGTCGTACACATTCAGTTCTGCAGTTTCCTTATCAAAATGACTGAATCCATACTTCAGAAGTTCCTGCATCACCTTTTTCCCATAGCCTTTTCCTCTGTTGTTTTCATCCCAGATCAGAATTCTTCCCAGCAGAAAAGTTTTTTCCTTTACAAAAATCTGAGCATGCCCGATTATATTTCCGATCTGATCTATTATTTTAAACAACGTTCTGTTTTCATCGGATAAATCAGTTTCCAATTGTTCTGCTGTGAGTGGAAAACGATATGCGGGTCCGGCAAACTGAAGAAGTATTCTTTCATCTTCTATCTTTGATATCAGCAGCGGTGCATCTTGAATCGTAAAGTGTTGCAGTGTAATCATTGTCTACTTTTCTAAATATTTTTTTAAGCTCTGTCCCAAAATCGTATTCCAGCCTGCTGTAAAGTTTTTTCTTGAAAAACCTTCTCCTAAATCCTTGAAGTTTTCAATTTCCTCATGAGTCAGCTTTACCAGAGTCTGTCCGTCTTCCGGAAGCAATTCCCAGGTTACAACGGTCTTAAGTGTTGAAAAATCAGGATATGACCATGTATATTTCAGTTTCCGATTGGGTATTATTTCTAAAACCTCTCCCTGATGATGATATTTATTTTCCCCTCCAGGTTCGTAGAAATTGAATTGCTTACCTATTTCTAATTCAAAATCCTGGATATCAAAATACCAGGATTTCATTTCATTTTTATCGGTTAATGCTTGCCAGACCTTTTCAGCCGGAGCATTTATTGTGTATTGAACAGTGATGGGTGTGCTCATATTATGGGTTTAATATGTTTAAATTTAAACATTTTGTCTGTAATATTTAACCACAAAAGTCACAAAAGTTTTAACCTGGATTTGTTTAAAGTTAAATTTTAAATAATGAAAAGTACACTTAAGTTTTGAAAAATCTTAGATCTTTCATTTTGTGACCTTTCTATAATTCAAGCTTATTCTGATTTAAACCCTTTGTGACTTTTGTGGTTTATTTTTATTGAGTTACGCATGTGAAAAACCAGTGATCTTCGCCTCATCAAAATCCAGCTGCATTTCAATAGCTCTCATCACGTGATCATCAAATATCTTTTCTCTTTTCATTCTGTGCAGCTCATTTCTTTGTGCCTGAATGATCTGTCGCAAGACATCTTTATTTTCATTGACTGCCGATACATAATCTCCCGTAGAAGCCATACATTGAGCTTTGTCTGCCATCAGCATCATTTCGTTTTCCAGCTTATGTTTTTGATGACGCACTAAGCTGTTTGTCACTGCCAGTTCAGAAAAATCATTATCCAGTTTGTGCAATGCTGTTTCTTTAAGCTTACGCATCAAAATCACTTCCTGTTTTTCCTCCGGCAATTCACTTCCGGAATCCTGAATATTCAATAATTTAAGGATTGGGCTCAGCAATAATCCTTGTCCTACCAGCGTAATCAATATAATAACGAAAGTTACGAATAAAATAATGTTCCGATGCGGAAATGCCTCTCCGTTTGGCAAAAAGGCAGGAATAGACAATGCGGCAGCCAGTGAAACCACTCCTCTCATGGCCGCAAAACTGATAATGAAAGGTTCCTTCCAATCTGGTTTCGGAACTTTTAATCTTAATTCTTTGGAACAAACTCTTGGGAAATACATCAATGCATAGCTATACAAGATTCTTGTCCCGATGATCGCTCCACCAATCACTACACTATAGAAAATACCCTCAGAAATGGTGTATTCTTTCATTCCCTCCACTACAATGGGAAGTTCAAGGCCAATCAGGATAAAAATGATGGTATTCATCAGGAATATCAATACACTCCACACGTTCCCGGACTGTATTCTAGAGGTGTGACTCAAGTAACAATGTGAATTGTAAGACATCAGCAATCCTCCGGCCACTACTGCCAGCACTCCTGAAAAATGGAAGTGCTCTGCTCCCACATACATAATGTATGGCACAATAAGGGTAATAATGGTATCAATATTAGAATTGGTAGGAATAATCCTAAGCAATGCCCCAAATAAAAAGCCTACCGCTACTCCCATAGCAATTCCACCAACCGCCATCGTGAAGAAATCCTGAACGGCATCTCTCCAGATAAACTGCCCTGAAATAACCGCTGCAAGGGCAAATTTAAATACAATTAAACTGGATGCATCGTTGATGAGACTCTCTCCTTCCAGAATACTGGTGATTTTTTTAGGTATTTTCATATGTTTCAGCACTGAAGTGGCTGCTACCGCATCCGGTGGAGAGTTTACACCTCCCAGTAAGAATCCCATTGCTACTGTAAGCCCTGGAATAATTGAAGACGAAAGATAGGCTACAACGATGGATGTTAAAAACACCAAACCAAAAGCCATTGAAAAAATCTGTTTTCTCCATTTATGAAAGTCCTGCCATGAGGTAAACCATGCGGCTTCAAACAAAATAGGCGGCAGGAAAATAAGGAAAACAAGATCAGGTTCTATTTCTATACGCGGCATTCCCGGCACAAAGCTTATCAGCAATCCTGCAATGACAAGAAAAATGGGGTAAGCAACTTTTAATTTCTGGCCGATCATTACCAATATCATCACAGACAGCAGTACTGCAATGGATATTATAACATAGCTGTGAATCATGTTAAGTAAGTTTTTTAAGTGTTATTTTTTGATTAAAACTTCCTGCTTTTACAGAAAATATCGTAATCTTTAATTTCAGTTAGAGTACAATGTTGTTCTTCGGTGTGATCGCTGGCGGAAGATCAGACTCATCCAGCATATCTCTCATATCGATTTCTATGGTACGGCTGATCTGAGTGATTGGAACATCGTTAGGACTTCCTTCAAATGGATTTACGGAAGCTTCTCCTACACTGTCTAAGGTATGAAAGCACCATGTTACCAGTAAAGAAAACGGAATATTAAACCATATTGCCCATCCTTCAACGATGGTTCCTTCTCCTAATTTATCAAATTCTTTCAGTAATCCGAAAGGCACAAAGACAATAAATAATAGCAAAAGATAAGTGGTAATGGAAGAAAAATTTCTCGGGTAGGGAAAGTTTTTAATTCTTTCAGCTTTTCCCTGACTATCGGTAAACTTTACCAGTTGCTGATTGATCTGTGTCCATTGAAAATCATTCAACTCTCCTTTTTCATAGGCTTCAGACAGTGCTTTACTTTGGCTGGCCATCAATTGTGTTGCCCTGTTCTTTTTGCTTAAAATATACTGAAGTTCGGGTTCGGACAAGTATTTTTTCAACTCCTCATCAAGCTTGGAAAGTCTTTCCGGAATGTCATATTTTCCGGCATATTCATCAAACTGGACTGTCCCCATATTTTCCCATGCTCTTGGCTCACGAAGCTGAAATCTCAATGCAGTTAACCATGCGTAATGACGAAAAAACATCTCTTTTACTTTACCCGAATCTTTGGATAGCAATGCGTCTCTCAGAATATATCCAAAACTACGGCTGTCATTAATGATCGCTCCATAAATCTGTCTTGCTTCCCAGAGTCTGCTATAGCTGGCATTGTTTTTAAAACCAACAATAAAAGCAACTGCTGTTCCCATAATGGCAATCGGCTGCCATGGAACAGAAAGGAATGTCCAACCCAAAAAGTACAGAACTGTGGGAATAGCTGATAATACGATCAGAGCATAAATACTCCGTCTGGTCCAGATAATGAACTCGCGGGCTCCAAATCTTTTTCCTGAATGCATAGGTGTTTATTTTTGTGTTTATTATTTTTTATTTTTCAAATAATGGTCTTCATCAGGCATTCAGCAGTGGTTACGATCAGTTTTTGGTAAAAGGAATATTATTGTAAAAACCAATCTGAATCTGTCCGCGGTTTCTGTTTTCCTGAATCTGGTTCATGTAACCTGCTTCAATCCTCATATTTTTATTGATGACATATCCTAAAGCTCCATAGACTCTGTTTCTGTCGAAAACCGGACTGTTGAAGTGCAGGAAAATCTCATTGTATACTGATGCATAAAGAGTTTTCGGCAGCATTTCTTTTTGAGTAATCGGAATATTAACTCCCAACATGTACCGGAACCTCATCCTGAAATCATCTTCCAGAAAACGTTCTTCCAAACGGTAACGATGCTGAAGGTAAAAACGTCCGAACTTTTGTTTGGTAATATACTGCTGGAAAATTCGGTGTTCTATATTTTCTTTTTTCTCACCGTTTACATAAGGCTGGCTCAGAATGAAACCATATCCCAATAAAACATTGTTATTGTTTTCTGTAAGATCGTAACCAATCCCTGTACGGACCAACAACTGCTCCAGATCTCCCACCGCATCAAAATTACGGTACTGAATCTCATTATGCCAGTTCAGTTTCTTACTGATTTTGTTATTTCCAAAATACATATACCATGCTCCCAGATCACTTTTTTGAGCAAATGTCAATATGGACCCCAAACTTAATACTGTGAATGCCAACTTCGTAAAAACCTTTCTCATGCCTGTTAATTACTATTATCTATCGTTTTTAACAAAATTAATATTTTAAATCAATAATAGCAAATACTATTTTACAACATGATTGAAAGAAAACCGGATACTATAATTTTCATCAGATTTTCTTTAAAAGATTATCCCGGAACCTTTTCTGTCAGTACATCAGCTTCATTTTGGTCAAAATAAGTACAGGTCATCGCGTGGAGATCCATCTTCCAGCCTTTAACTCCATTTTCTGCACAGTCATTACAGAAAGTCATATAATCTGTACCTCCCTGCTGGTGAAGTTTGAGTCTCAGTTTAAAATTTTCAAGGGTTAGATTTTCCGAAACTGTAAGGGAATTATACTTACTTCCTGTCTGGACAGATTGATTTTCCTGGTCAAAATATTCTGTATTTCCATCAGAAACGTATGTTGTATAATGAGAAACTCCTAACTTTTTTACAGCCTGGATATAAGCCGGAAAATCCGCTCCGCTTTTCACTTTCTGATGTTCGGTTTTAATGTTTTCAATTGTAAATTTCATCGTTTTATATTTTTGTGTTAAATGTAAAGTCTTCCATCATTTTATTATTCTGAAGATCCTTTTTTATCAAATTTAAAAAATTTTGGGATGCAAATATAGAGCAAATAAAAAACCGGCAATGTGATTACCGGTAAGTTCTAACTATATTTTAAATACAAAATATTAATCTTATGGATGCTGCTGCATTTTAGCAGGATCATCATAGTTTACCATCCAGTTGATCCCGAACTTATCGGTAAACATTCCAAAATAAGCACCCCAGAAAGTATCTGCCATTGGCATTGTCACTTGTCCGCCCGCAGAAAGACCACCAAATAATTTATCTGCCTCGTCTTTGGATTCTGCGTTTACAGAAATAGAGAAATTGTTTCCTGCCTTGAAATTGGAAGACCACTCTCCTCCTGTATCACTTCCCATCAACATAGTTTCCTTAGAAATAGGAAGGGTAACGTGCATAATTTTGTTTTTATCTTCCTCCGGAGTTTCTTTCCCTTCCATTGGAGGCATTTCTCCGAATGTTCCGATATAAGGATATTCTCCCCCGAAAACCGACTTATAGAAATCGAATGCTTCTCTGCAATTTCCGTTGAATGTTAAATAAACGTTTACTGATGCCATAGTTGTTTTTTTATTAGTTAAGTTTGTTTTAAGTAGTTTTGTACGTTTTCCAGATGGTTATCTGTGCTGATCTATTAGAATCATATTCCCATCCGGATCTTTCAGATAGATGTGTTCAGGTCCTGAGGTTGTTTCATCAGCTTCTTTTCCGATTTCGACTCCACTTTCTTTTAATCTTTTCTGGATTTCGCGCACATCTTCAAAAGATTCAAGATTCTGTGCATTTTCGTCCCATCCCGGATTGAAAGTAAGCATATTCCCATCAAACATAGCCTGGAAAAGGCCTATGAGTGTAGAACCGTTTTTCATGATCAGATAGTTACTCTCTGCAGTTCCTGCCATCGTTGTAAAGCCCAGTTTCTCATAAAAGTCCCTGGATTTCTGAAGGTCTTTTACACTTAAGCTGATTGAAAATGCTCCTAATTTCATATTTTTTTTGTTTTTAAAGCAAGTTTATGTCCTACGAAAACCAGACCCCAAACAAGGATTCCTAAAATCCAGAACCAGATTGGAGTAGGCAAAGACACCATCATATAAATGGTTATGAGTAAAAAAATGATTCCACAGATTATAGCTGCTGTAGATTTTCCGTTATTTGAAATTTTTGAGGCTGTAAATCCGGAGGCAACCGCTGCTAAAGCATAAGCAATAATGATAAAAAACAGAGCCATAAACGGAGCTTCATTAATATACATCTTCAACGCCTCCATATCTCCGGCAGCAGCTTCTGCAGGAGGAGGATACACATAATGTCCTATTTTTTCTACAACTGTAATGCAGACAGAACCCACAATAAGTCCCACCAACACGGCTAATATCCTTCTCAGCATGGTTATTGGTTTTTTAAATGGGTTTTAAACGCTATCGTTCCATCATAACTTTTCCAGTCTCCTATAAGCTCAATATATTGTCCGTCAATTTTTTCTGTTTTCTTATCCCATTTGAAATTATAGACAAATCTTCCCTTAAAAAGTCCTGAATGTTTTCCTTTATTCTCTTCTGCCAGTTCATATTCTCCAAACACCGTTCCCTGCTTTTTTGAGTCTTTATATTTTGAAATGGTAATCTTACCTTCAAATTTTACGTAGTTGGTATCCACAAGGGAATATCCTGAAACAAAATACTCCTGATCATTTTTTTTATTCTGTTCAGAAATATTGATCTTCAGTTTCAGTTCCTGTCCTTTGTTTCCGATAGTTCCCAGATAAGGTTTACTATTGTTCAGCCAGGTATTTGATATATCCGGCATCTGCCCCAATACAAAATTGGCCGCCAGGATGAAGAGTAATAAAAGTTTTTTCATGCAGTGATTTTTAAACGCCAAATTGTGAGAGATGGTGGTTCAGATGTTTAGCAAACATATTGTTCCATTCCTGAGCTTTTAATTTTCCGAAAGAAAAAGATTCTTTCCCATCAAAAGCCTCTGCCCCCAATTGCTGTGTCTTCTGAATAAAACCAATCAGTCTTGTTTTTTCTTCGTAAAAATTCTTTCTGGTGGTAATCAAAAACTGTGGAGCCGTAGGGGAATCTCTCGGATATGCTTTCTCTCCTACAACTTTAGGTTTCACGAAGGTTTTTAATATAAATTTTGCAATAGATCCCGGTTTTTTATGTTTTTCCGGCTCATAAATCATTTCATAAGTTATAGAGCAGTGTGCCAGCATTTGATCTACCGTCATTTTTCCCCACAAACCATGGGTGTCTTCCACCAATTTATTTATTCTATCAATATAGTTTTGAGCATCTTTTGCATCAAATACATTTTCCATATAATTTCTATTTTACTATGGACAAATATATCAGTTTTTTTGTTTGATTTTATAGTCCGTTGAAAAAATTGAGGGGAGATAATTGCGGAATTCGAATTGCAGGGTTTTGGTGTTATGAGTTGCGGGTTACGAATTGCTAGTTGTGGAGTTATGATAGGTAGAGTTTAGGTAATACGGATTATTTCTTCAATACTATTTTGAATTGTTTACCACAAATGCTGAAATCAACAACCCAATATATCATCAATAAGCATCCAGCCAACTAGCAACTAGCAACTAGCAACTAGCAACTAGCAAACAAATTAACAAGCAACTAAACAAACCAAAAACTACTCGCTCTCCTCCAGAGAAGTATTCTCAATTGCTATTTCCTGTGGCGCAGCTTTTTTGAAAATAAACCAAAGTTTGATCTTTAAAGCAATCCAGCCTATAACAGCATACACAACCAAAAGAATACTTAAATGTTTCAGATAAGGGAATGTAAGTTCTACCGAACCTTTTTGAATTAATAAGATTTTGAAAGCCTGTAAAAAAGGAGTTAACGGAATAATATTGGCAATAAACTGAACGAAAGCAGGCATTGCATTCAAAGGCCATGTAAAACCACTGATGATGAAAGCCGGTGAAGCAATAACCATAAGGATTTGTGTAGCCTTCAGCGCATCAGGAATCAGGATACTAATGAATACTCCCAAAAATGAAGCTGACCCTACAAAAACTGCTGTCAAAAGAATAAAGTTGAGTATTCCTTCCGGCATCGGAACGTGGAAAATCATGTGCATAAAGTAATAAATACCTACAATGAGAATAGAAAATACCCAGATAGGAATCACTTTTATCAGCATAGTTGGGAAGGCCCATTTTTTCATTTTCAGATATTCTTTCACAAAAGATCCTCTTTCAAATTCAGCAGCAAAACTTACGGCCATCGCCAGCAGGATTACCTGCTGCAGTACTACCGCCAGCATTGCCGGCCACATAAAGATAAGATAGTTTCCGGTAGTATTGAAAAGGGTTATATAATTGGCTTTGAAAGGTTCATATTGCGTAGCTGCCTTTGCAGCAGGCATTCCTGCTTTCTGAAGGGCTTTGATGGAAGCTCCGGCAGAGAAGGTTCCTATAGTCAGCTGAAGGGCTTTAGAGGCAAAATTAGCCGTTAAGACGTTTCCCGTATTGATATAAACATTCAGTTCAGGATATTTTTTCTGAAGCATATCTCCTTCAAATCTTGAGGGAATAATCACTACAGCTGCTGCTTCATGCCTGATTACCTCATCTTTGATGCTCAGAGGTTCCTGCAGGTATCTGATAATTTTGATGCTTTTATTATCATCCAGCATTTCCGTCAATTGGTTAGACAAAGGAGTATTGTCCCTGTCTACGACCAATACAGGAGTATTTTCAACTTTTCCGCTTTTGTAGACAAACCCCAGCAAGGTGGCATAGAAGACCGGTGCCAAAAAGAACACCGTCCTTAAGGTAGAATTGCCGATAAAAAGTTTGAACTCACGTTTTAAAAGACGGAAAAATTCTTTCATCTGTATATTTTTATATTTTGAAGAGGAACATGAAACTTACACGTTCAGACTCTGTTTCAGTTTATTTCAGAATGACATTGGCATTGACTAAAATACTTTTGGCTTTGTTCATATCTTTAGGTTTTACTTTGATCTCATAGATCGCATCCTGCAGCTGATAATCCGGATAAGCCGTTGTAATATCCGCATACTTTGTCAACTGTTTGATGTATACAATATTTCCAGTAAGATTTTCTTTATTGTAAACGATCTGCATAGAAACATCCTGCCCTTTTTTATATTTTGAAATAGCACTTTCCGGGATGGTAAATCTGAAATACGTACTTTCCGGAATATATCCGTTGAACAATGCAAAACCAGCTGTTGCCAGTTCACCAGTGTTTAGGCTGATCGTTTCTATTTCCATATCATTGGTGGCAATGATATATCTTTCGGAATACGCTACATTAGCTTCCTGTAAAGCACCTTTAGCCTGTGATGCCTGTCCTGCAGCCATTTCTATTTTTTCGAAGCGGGTTCCTCTGTTTACATCATCCAATTCTGCGACTACAGCATCATATTGAGCTTTTGCACCTTGCAATTTTGCGTAGATTTCGTCATTAACCTGCGGGGACATTAAACTATCGCGGAACATATTGTTTGCTCTTTTGTAAGATTTCTGGGCAAATTCATATTGTTCTTTTAAACCTTTATATTTGGCCTGAAGCTGCCTCAGCTGATCGGCTGTAGCTCCATTTTTAGCCATTTGTTCCTGAGCTGTGGCCGCACTTACCGCACCCTGGGCCTGTGCTATTTTAGCAGAAACCTCCGGTACGTCAAGCTGCGCCAGAGTATCACCTTTTTTCACAGTCTGTCCTTCGGAAACATATATTTTTACAATCCTTCCGGTTACTTTAGGAGCAAAAGAGATCACATCCTTTTTAGTTTTTCCTTCGGGTTCTTTGATTTTTTCATTTTTTTTGTCACAGCTCCCCAAGAAAAACAGAGCAGCGAAGAGTATAGATATATTTTTATGCATCATTTAAATTTTTAAGGGATTAAATAAAATTTGGTGATATCCAGTTCCTGGGTAGACCTCATCAGTTCTATTCCCGCTCTTCTCTGGTTGAAAATGGCATTCTGATATTCCAGTTCAGAAGCTTCAAGATCATTTTCTGCATCAATAAGCTGTGAAGATTTGCTCATTCCATATCTGAATTCTTTTTCGGCCTGTACGAGTGCGCTTTTCGCCAATTCTTTTTCTTTGGCTTTTAAGGTGATCTGGGCGGAAGCGATATCATAATTGGTCTGATTATTAGCCAGATTCAAAGTCAGTTTTTTCAATGCGTCTTCTTTCTGGTTCTGTAATACTTCTTTTCCGACTTTGGCTGTTTCTTCAGCGTGCTTTCCTTCTTTTCCGTCAAAAATTTCCCATTTAAATCCTACACCCGCTGTAATCAAGGGAAATATGTTAATATTATTGGGTCTCCAGTCTAGTTTTTTGCCCTCGTATCCAAGTATTGGAACGGCTGGGATTACATTTTCTGAAGATTTGATTCTGTTTCCATACAAGCCGATATAATAGGCGGAAGCCATCAATTGTACTTTAGGAATCATCCATGTCCTTTCCGCTTTTATTTTATAATCTGCAGCACTAATCCCATGTTCCAGTGCACGGATTTCAGCTCTTTGCTCTATTCCTCTTTCTGCGGCAAGCAATTCTACCGGAGACAATATCGGATCAATCATTCTGAGTCTGTCTCTCCTGATTCCTGTTAAAATATAAAGCTGGGTGAGAAGCAGTTCTTTTTTTCCTTCATATTCTACCATTTTGGCATCTAAGGTGGCCTGAGCCAGTTCTATTTTCTTATGATCATAAGGAGTAATCAAACCGTAACCGAGCGCTTTATCTGCCGTTTTCCTGTTGATATCAAGTCTTTTTTTGCTTTCATCAAGCACTTTTTTAGACTGATGAATCAGGGCTAGCTGATCATATGCTCTGGAAATACTGGCAATCACCTCATCTTTTGTTTTCTCCAGCAGAATATCTTCAGATTTCTTCTTTTCTTCAACAACCTTCTTCATGTACTTCACCTTCCCTCCTGAATACAGAAGCATTTTGGCATCTGCCTTGGCAATACCTGAAAATCCTGATACATTGAAATTATTATTAAACGCTCCTTCCGGAATATTGATAAAGGGAGCGAGATTGAGTTCCGGTGACGTCAGTCTTGCTGTTCCGTTGAGATACCCGACTTTACCACTCAATTCCAGGGTAGGAAGAAAGATGTCTTTCAGTTTGTGTTCGTCAAGATCGGTAAGTTTGTTTTGGGTAACCTGCATTTTGAGATTCGAGTCCCGAACCATAGCACTATCCAGAAGTTCTTTAAAATCCGGCGCAGACTGTGCCCAGCCAAAAGCGGGGAACGCAAAAAAACTAAACGTAAAAATCAATAAATTGTTTTTCATGGTTTATGTTTACAACAAATATAATGCAAAAAAAAGTAAAATCCTTTAAGATAATTCTACAATACGGTGAATTTAAAGTATGTTTAAAATATGTTTAAGTTTAAAGCTCTACAAAATAAAGTTTTGGGCAAAGCGTTTAAATGTTAATTAAAAACTTAAAAAAAAACTTAACTCTACTTTCGTGCTTCATTTTTGTTATGTTTTTTATCGGATAACAAAGGAATAAAAAGATGTTCAATCTAAAAACCACCCTTAACTTTTTATTCTGATTATGAATATTGTAAGCTAGATTCCTACGGAATGACAAAGTGGGTGGATAGACTTGCTGAATAATAATCAGAAATCTACGAGAAATAATAATCAAAAGAAATTAGCTTAAAAGAAATTATATTACAACGCTAAGTTCGCAAGAGTGTTCTACTTATCAAATATATTGGATGGAACATCATTTACGTGAAGTGACCTATTCAATGGAGACGGGCTTTAGCCCATTTAATAAAAACAAAATTTCAATTGGCTTCAGCCAAAACCTATAAACGCGATGTTCACAAAAGCATTATGAATTGTTTTTTCGTTCGCAGGGGCGTTTTACTCAGCGAAAATAATGAGGAAACATCTACTTGAAATCATTCAATATAAATTGGTTTTAAACAAAACTTAAGGGTAATGGAAACAGAATTAATAATAAGGTGATTCTGAATTTTGAAGTCTGGATTCCTACGGAATGACAAACATGACGTTGTATTTTCCTGTAATTATGGGTATTCCAAAGAAAAACGAAAACTCCCCACATTGCTGTGAGGAGTTTTTTGTATAATTATAATAAGCTGATTTACTTTTGAACTGCTTTTTTCATGGCAGCATCCGGACGTAAAATTCTGTAACGTACTTCGATGTCTTTTGGTACATAGAATACCAATGGAAGTTTACTGTTGTATCTTACTGTTTCAGGTTTTAGGGTAACAAACTTTTTAGTAGTTTTTTTATCCATGCAGCCCATCAGGGTTCCGGCAGTTTCTCCTTTAGACTCTACTTCATAATAGTTGTATCCCCATCCCTGAAGATCCTGAGTTTTCATTTCACCCATCAGGAAATAGTTGTTACAATCTAACATTTTTTCAGCACCTACAAAAAGCTCAACTTTTAAATCGTTTTCGTTTTTTGCTACGGGAAGCTGAATATAGACTTGTTTATATCCTTCTTTAGCTTTTGGGAACATTTCAATCTCTAGTTTTTCAAACTTTTCTGCTTTCTTTTGTGCGAAAGCATTTACTCCAGCCATCAATACCAATCCTGTAATTAAAGTTTTAGAAAATTTCATCTTTATAATTTTTTAATTTATACTAACCTAATTTCAAAAACCATTCCAAGATTAAACAATTGTTTGATTTTTCGATTTAATTCTATTTTTATTTGAAATCTGTCAACAAAAAACTGCAGTAAGTTCTACTGCAGTTTTTATAAATTATTCTGAAATTGTTACATTACTTCCTTTTGTATGCACATTCATCTGTGGTGCGTAGTAATTCTGCATCGTTGTAATTCCGTTGGAGAATTTTCCTGATGCATTGGCAACAACGTCATATTCAAAAACATATTTTCCTTTTGGCATGTACTGAATATAGAAGTTGGTAGAAGCATCTTTGGTTGACTGATAATATCCAAGATTATTTTTCCATTGATATCCGGACAATACATCTGTAGGTTCAAATCCAGCAGCACGCATATCTTTAATATGGATAAATTCCATGGCTCTGTCTGTGTTCAGAATCATTCTTACCGTTACTTTATCTCCTACTTTCAACGGCGTTTCAGAAGAGATTTTCTGAAGTTCTTCTCCGTTTACGGTTTTTACTTTTTTGTACAGTTCTTTCGTCACAGAAATATAGTTTTCAGAAGATTTGATTTTATCGAGATCTTCGTAATACTGCCAGAACAATCCTCCCTGAACAATTCCGGGACCAGGTTTTGTAACGGTTACTGTTGCTAAGTTTTTATCTACAGCATCTGTTGTTACTGCCGACTTCACATATCCTGTAGCCTGAGTCTGAGGAACGAGTTCTTTTCCGCCCCAAACGATGGTAGCTTTATCACTTTCTGCTCCAGTCCATGATTTCCCTGAATTTAAAATAGTAAAGATCACTTCTGCAGTTCCTCTTGAACTTCCCCAAGAGTTGACTTCTTTCTGTGTTACCAGCCAGATTTTCATATCCTCAATAAAATTTTGGTCATTAGACTTCAACTTATTGAACGCTTCTAATGCTCCGGCATGATTAACGACTTTAGAACCAAACCATCCCCAGTCATTCAGGTTTTGCTTCCAGTAAACCCCTTGTGTTTTTGTATCTGTAGACGTTTCTTTAAGATAGGTCATCAATTTATCAGACACCTCTTTCAGACCATAATCATTCATTAATAAGGCTGCACGGTGAAGTCCGAAGAATGTGAAATCTGTGATCTTCGCTGTTTTTGCTTTTTGTTTTACTAATGTTTTCAAAGCAGCCCCTTTTCCTTTTAAAGGATATTGCTTTTCCCAATAGTTTCTGGTATCAAGATAATCCATCGTCCAGTTGTTCCATACATTGCCTTTTTTCGCATCAAAATATTTATTCACCTCATTATCTACATACTGAATCAATTTAGCTGTAATAGCATTCTGGTCAGCACTTTGGTAATCTTTCACATTATCTTTTAACCATGAATTGATTTTTCCTAAGTTTTTAAGGATGTACAATGAAGTACCGTAAGAACTTGGATAACCGGGATACCATGAGAATCCACCATCAGGGTTTTGCAGTTTTTTGAAATCATCCCAATCTTGATTAATCGAATTTTTCATCGTATTGACATCGAATAATAATGCCAGTTTCTGCATCTGTTCCGCTTCATTTTTACTTTCCAGTACCCAAGGTGTTTCTTCCAGCAACAGTTGTTTCAGCTCCTGATTTTTTTCAAGATTTGAATGTAATAATCCTTTGTTCTGATATTCTTCAAAAACCGTTTTCATTTTCGGATTAGCTTTGAATATTTCTGAAGCCAGCACATCCGCAAACCATTTATTGAAGATTACATCTGCTGAGTTATTCTGATCATTTTTCAAACTTGGAAGGGCAAACATGATCTCCCAGATCGGATTGGTTGTCAATTCTAACGTGTTGGAAACATTAGAAGCTGTTGTGGATGTATTGTTTTTAAGATTATCCAATACAAATGTTTTAGTTTCTCCTTCTTTCACAAATACTGGAATGGCATCCGTCACTAACATTCTGTTAGGCAATACAGCTACAGCCTGCTGCTCACCGTCAGAATATTGACCAGCCTTAGCAACCACTTTGAAAATAACAGAGGAAACATTGTCCGGAACTTTCAATTTCCATGCTAATGCACTGTTTCCGTTTTCATTTAAACTGAAGTTTTGTACTCCTGAACTCATTCCAAATTTTGAAGAAATATTCTCATTGGTAAAGGCATCCAGAATTTGTAGCTCGGCAGAACCATTCAGTTTTTTATCAGTAAGGTTTGAAAGTTTTGACTGCAGATTAAGTTCATCCCCTTCTCTCAGGAATCTCGGATAGTTTGGAGTCACAGAGAATTCTTTCTGCGTTACCACTTCTTTTTCCAATGTAGCCGCTCTTGCATCTTTGGTGTGGGCAAGGAACATCAGTTTCCATTTTGTCAACGCTTCCGGAGAAGTGAATTCGAAGTTTACATTTCCTGCAGCATCAGTTTTCAGATCCGGATAGAAGAATGCAGTTTCGTTCAGATTTTTACGTACAGCTACTTTATCCAAAACTTCCTCATTTGCTGCATCCATTTTTGGAGCTTTTAAAGGCTCAGGAACAACATTCTGCATAACCTCAATTTTATCTTCTGCAACGGAAGCTCTTGCTGTTTTAAATTTCGCTCCTGCAATGGGTGATGGCGGTGGTGCATAAGCAGGAGATTTCACTCCTTCCTGATTACTAATTCCAACAACTGTTTCTCTTGAAATCGAATAATAGTTAAAGTCACCATCAAACCAGTTGAACTGTGGAACCTGCACATTTCTGTCTTCAAAATATCTCAGTTTCTTCTGGTAGTTTTGCTGTTGCAGGTAATTGTTAATGCCATAAGAAGTAACGATCACAAATGGTGTGTACAATTTTCTCCAACTAAAGCTATTTGCAGCAAACTGATCCAGAGACATATCATACATATTGGCCAATACCTCAGCATTGATCTTTTCATTATCATTTCCGGTTACTTTTACCGTCCATTTTTCCTTAGAATTCGGTTCCAGTTTATCTCTGAAAGTTACCGTTTCAATTTTTAAAGGTTTTTCTGTGTCTTTTATTTTTAAAGAAACAGATTCTGTATTCACATCATTGAATGCTACCAGCTGAAACTGAAGGTTCAGATCTGATACACTTTTATCTTTAGGAATTTCAGTGGTATATTCCAATATCCCTTTTTTGATCTGATGAACTTCTGAAACCGTTTTTCCAGATCCATCCTGCACAAAAACATTAACCAATGCATCAGGAATTGCTGAGAAAACATATACTTTAGCTTTTTCGCCTCTTGATAATTCTTCTTTAGGAGCAATAATCGTCAGAAAAGTTTTTTGAGAAGGTTTTAAAGAAGTTTTATCCCAAACACTGAAATACTGGGCACTTTTTATCGTGTCTTTCCCTTCGATATTGAAAAGTTCCAGCTGATAATCACCAGCTTCCAGTTTTCCTAAATCAAGATTGGTCGCGAGCTGAGAATTGTCAGAGGACGGCTGCTGCTGTCTTTCAACCAATATTTTTTCCGTTTTCCAATTTTTGATTTCATCGTTTTTATCAAACAGATCATGTGGAAACTTGCTAATGAACTCTTCTTTCGAATATTTCGGAAGGTTCTGTACATCAGATTTGAAATTATCTCTGAAAACTCTATCAGGAGCGGTCAGTTTTGATAACTTAACCTGATAGGCCTTTTTAAGATTCTGTTCATTATAATTTTTGGTTTCTACCTTTACTTTTACATTTTCATCTGCAAACGTGTTGCTGATATTTTCTGCCTGAATGTAATGAGAAACTGAAGCTACTTTCAATTGGGTATTCGCGGTCTGCGTTTCCCCGTTGATGTCTGTAACAGATGCGTTGATGGCATAGTTATCAATTTGTATTCCTTCCAGTTTTTCATCTTTTTTAAGCTCCAGGCGAATGGTAAACTCCCCTTTGTCATTGGTCTTTGCTTCGCCAAGCATTGAATTTTCATTATCATTGTCCTGTGGATACCAGCTGAAATATCTCCATCTGATATTCTGTTTCTTAATTTCATAGTTTACTGTGGTATTGTTCAGTGCAACACCGGAAAACATTACTGCTTTTCCTTTCAGTTCTATGGTTTGTCCGTATTTGTATTCATCTTTTACAGGATCGAACGTTACTTCAAACTTTGGTCTTTTGTATTCTTCTACTCTGAAATTTTTATATCCCTGGCTTTCTCCGTCTATTCTCAGGTAAAAATTACCGTTCAGTTTTCCTTTCGGAAGGATAAAGCTGCCATGATAGGAACCAAACTCATTGGTGGTCAATTCCTGAGAAGAAACCTCCTCACTATTGGCATTCAGTAAAGTTATTTTTTGTTTTAATCCTGAAAGAACAGATTCAACTTCTTTATTGAGATTCGTATTAATAACCTTAAAATAAACAGTCTGTCCGGGACGGTAAATTCCTCTGTCAATGAAAATCTGAGCTGTTGAACGGGTTTGTTTGTTAGGATTATAATCTTCAGCAGATCCTCTGTTTCCATAGACCTGCATAATCTGGAAATCGTTCGTCTTAGGCTGTTGAATCAGAAAGGTTCTGTAATAATCTTTGCTTTCTGTAGCAGGAAATTTAAATACTCCGTTTCCATTGGTTGTTCCTTCAATTTTATTTAAAGTTTTATTGGAAACAAATTCATAAAATCTAAGTCCTTCATTCGTCACAGGTTTACCGTTTTCACTGTTCACCAGCTTCAACTCATCAGAAAGGGGCTTTCTGTCTGTTTTAGACTGATAAATAATTCTGTTTCCGGACACCAGAAAGTAAAAATTCTGTCTGGAGTCTGAATCTTTCATGTCAGCTCCTGCAACCGTAAATTCTGCTACATATACTCCTGAAGGAAGCGGTTTCACTTCCACTGAAGTGCTATGGTTCTGATAATCCTTAGGGTCAGGAAGCTGAAATATTTCTTTTCTTACCAGATTCTTTTTTAGTTTTCCGAAAGTATTAGAATAAGAGTTCTGAACATATTGAAGCAGTGAAGTAAAATCATCTTTTACTTCATAAATATTCAGGGTAAATTCTGACACGTTCTGATATTGGGCAACAAAATGAATCGGAAGGTTATTCTGAGTCTGAGCTTCATATTTTAAAGTCAGATATGGATTTATAATCTGCGCTTCTTTACTTTTGATATTCTCAATGAATAGAGATTTCGGATATTCACTTTTAGCCTGGACGGCTACTGCAATAGCTTCTTTAGATTTCTTCTGGCCAGTCAGTTCATCCATGATATCTCCCATGATCATCACTTTATAATCTCCTTCTACATCAGATTTCAACAAATTCTGAAGCTGTTGAAGTTTATCTTTACAGTGATTGAAGTTACAGTTCTCTGTAATCTTTTCTTTCATGAAATACAGCTTAGCATTTCCGGTATTCTGAGCAATTAATTCATCATAAATGGCATTAATTGCAGTACGATTTGCTGTCAGTTCATTTTTTGTAAAAATATTGTTTTCAGATAAAAATTCTACTTTCTTCACTGCATACCAATCAGCCAATGTTGGAAAATAGGCGATATCACTCGCTCCGGAAAATATATTTTTATACTTTTCCAGGGAAATCTTTTTCATTTCAGGTTTTTCCTGATCAAGTTCCTGGTAACTTTTTGTCAAATAGTTTTTAAAATCAAGCTTACTCCAGGTTTCAATCTGTGCAACATCCTGAGAGTTGATATTGGTTCTTCCGTTTATTTTCCATGAGTTCTGGCTGTAATGATCCATAAAAAAGCCATTCAGTAAAACTTTGTATACCAATTTTCCTTCCCCACTCAGTTTGCCTTCTGCATCTTTAAGTTTTTTAAAAAATTGAGAAGCGGAATCGTTCTGGTCATCGTCCACCGTTTGGTTTACAATACTGAACTCCGCTTTCAGAGAACGGATCAGTTCGAAGGCATTATTTTCTTTCATGGCTTGTTTTTGTATGTCTAAAATAATGGGAAGATTAGATTTATAAGCTCCTTTGGTACTGTTGTCAGCAATTTTTTTCCATTGGGTATCGTAATATTTCTGTGCGGATACCGTTGAAAAGCTTAGCATTAGAAGCAAAAGCATAAAAATCTTGGAAAATCTTTTCATATATATTAATTTTGATAAATGAACATTTTAAAAATACTGAAAAAAACTGTCATAGACAGCCAGCTTTATGTCTCTCTTATGGGAACTCTTTTTGCAGTATTTTTCATGAAAGAGCAAAACACATTCCGTTTACCTACGGTTCTGTTTATTTTCATCACTTATTTCAGTGGTTATCTGTATACTAAATATCAATACACAAAATATTTTTTTAAAATAGTCATTGTAAATGCAATAGCCGGAATTGTATGTGCCTTTTTAATCATCCACAATCATAATGAAATAAGGCTTTTAAAATGGTTCATTATTGTAGTATTGGGATTGCTTTATAACAGCTTTTTTCTTGATGTTTATATCCGGAAAATCCCCCTGCTAAAAGTTTTCTATGTTGGATTAGTTTGGGCCTTGGTCAACTGCTGGCTCACCCTTCCGGAATTCAGTATTCCCATTTTTCTGATCAGCTTTTTCTTTATCACTGCGCTTGTGCTTCCTTTTGATATCCGGGATATGAACAGTGATACCGTAAAGACCTTTCCTATGCTGATAGGGGTACAAAATACCAAATATATTGCCTATACACTTGTTTTCATCAGCAATTTCATCGGAATATTTTATCTCGATTTACAATATGCTCTGGCTTTTTTTATGGCAAGCATTATAACTTATATTTTTATTTATTTCTCTGAAAATAAAAGAGATGACACCTATTTTTCATTCGGGGTGGAAACTTGTTCTGCACTTCCCTTTTTATTTTTACTAATAATGGAGTATTTTTGACGAATGATTATCAAAAAGCTTTCCCTCTACAATTTCAAAAACCACTCTGAGAAAAAATTTGAATTCTCCCCGCAAATCAACTGTTTTGTGGGCAATAACGGTGTGGGAAAGACCAATATTCTGGATGCTCTGCATTATTTATCCGTAGGGAAAAGTTTTTTAGGGAATACTGATCTTAACAATATTAAAATAGAGGAAGATTTTTTTACCATTGATGCTGAAGTTCAGAATGAGGACAGTGAAGATATCATCAGAGTTACCCAGCCGAAGGAAGCTAAAAAAGTGATCAAGAAAAATGATAAAAGCTACGACAGACTTGCAGATCATATTGGTTATCTTCCAAGTGTTATGATTTCCCCTTATGATTCTAATCTTATTTCAGACTCCGGGGAAAGCAGACGTAAATTTTTGGATGCTATGATCTGCCAGACGGATTCTGAATATCTTTTTGATCTGATTCAGTATCAGAAGACGATTCAACAACGAAATGCTTTACTGAAATATTTTGCCAAGAACAGAACATGGGATAAAGATTCGCTGGAAATCTATGATGACCCGATTACCCGATCCGGAACTAAAATTTTTAATAAAAGAAAAGAATTTGTAGAACAGCTCAACCCTATTGTTCAGAATTTCTATGAGATTATTTCCGGCGGAAAAGAAACGGTATCTGTTATTTATGAATCTCATCTGCTGGAAAATTCTTTTGAAAACCTTTTAAAAGAGAGTATTGAAAGAGACCGTATGCTTACTTATACTTCAAAAGGAATTCATAAAGATGATCTTCTTTTTGAAATGGACTATGTTTTAATCAAGAAAATAGGATCTCAGGGTCAGCAAAAGTCATTTCTTATTTCTCTAAAACTGGCTCAGATGAGTCTTGTAAAAGAACTTACCAAAAAGACGCCTATTCTTCTGCTTGATGATATTTTTGATAAGCTTGATGACACTAGAGTTTCGCAGCTGATTGAACTGGTCAACAAAGAAAGCTTTGGACAGATATTCATTACAGATACTCATCGAGAACGTACTGAAAGCGTGGTTAAGAAAATCAATGAAGAAAGTATAATTTTTGAAGTTTAACCACTTAAGATAGGTAAACTCCGAATTTTGAATCAAAAAAAGAAACATTTGAATTTGATTCTCTTTCTATAGTATTTTTTATCTTAACTTATCATTCCCAAATCACGGAACTCTAAAACCCGAATCACGCATCCAACCCCGCACCACGACAATGAAGAAGAAAAAACGTGAATATCAATCCTCTGAACTGGTAAAATCTTTTGCCAGAATTTATGGTTTTGAACATAAACTTGTAGCTTTTGATATTAAAGACTTCCTTGAAGAGTATCTTGACGAAAGTCTTTTCAAGGAAATAAGAAGTGTCAATATAGAAAACCAATGTATTATTATTAAAATTGATTCCCCCTTACTGAAACATGATTTTAAAATGCGTAAAAGCTTTTATCTCAAAAAGTTTCAGGATAAATTTGGAGAAGATAAATTTCATGACCTTCAGATATTATAAAGGCAGAAAATGCGTACCTATATAAAAATGCTACCCTCGGGTAGCATTTTTTATTTTAATTAATGTTCTTCAGATTTATTAGAAATGGTACTGCTCATAAGATCATCTGCCTTTTTATCCAGCCTGGAGCTTAATGGTAGGAAGAATTTCAGTGGATGCTTCATAAAGTATCTGAAAATTTCTTTATAGATCTCACTTACCTGTCCGAAATTCATCTTTCTGGATCGGAATGCCAGGAACATGGATAAGCTGAAACTTACCAGGAAGTTGAAGAAACCGATCAGGAAAACTGTTACAAAAGACATCCAGAAGGTATAGGAATCTACTGAAAAATCTTTTCCATATAGCCCTAATGCAAAGTTACCAGCTGCAAAGGTGATGTGTCTGATATCTAAATCGAGGCCAAAAAACATCCCTACCGGAGCTGTCGCCCCAAGAAATACACCGAACCAGAAGTTGGAAACAATCCCAGGCCAGTTTTTAGCGTAATATTTTGAAAGTCCTTTTGCAAATTTCTTTCCGAAAAAGCTTCTGATTGAAAGGTTTTTGGCAATTCTTTCCGGAATCTGGTAAAACACGGAATTGTTTCCGATATTTCCTGAAATAATCCCTGAAATAAAAAGATAAAACCCAGCAATACTTGCATGCAGAATTGCTTTTGATTTAAAAGGATCAAGATCTTTTAATAATTTATCCGATCTGTCTACCGCCAGATTTTGTGAGAAAAATACATCCAGCCCGTAAATAATAGCAAGCGCTATCGGAAAGGCAAGCAATACATTTCCTACAAAGGCAATGAACTGACTTCGGAATAATTTGGATACCAAATGGGCAAACTCAGTATTATTTCTTTGGGCATTTCCTTCTTCAGACAATACTTTCGTCATGGTAGCAGCAGTCATAGCCGGCTGTTTTGTAGCAAGGGTAAAGCCCATCAGATAGATCATCACAAATCCCATTGCATAGTTCATTGAGTATAGAAAAGCGTGTGAAAAATCACTTCCCGGGATATATCCGTACAGCATTTTCAGAACACAAAGGGCTCCTACAATAATCCCTCCGCCACTCGCCTTGTAAAACATTGTCATATATTCCTTCCGGGTAGAAGTGATATAATGAGCCCCCGCTTCTGCGGTATGATTGGTAATAAGGTGAGAAATCAGCCTTGTACTATCGTTAATGAGATCAGAAATATTATTTTTATGAGATTTATAGCTCAGAATATTAAAGATCAACTGCTTAGATTTTATCAGGACATCTTCATCAGTATCAATGACCAACAATTGTACGATATCATAAATTCGGTCAGTCTGCTGACGGATCTTAAGCAGGGATTGGTTAATCTTTCCGGAAATACCATATTTGGCAGAATTTTTAAAAGCAATATTCACAAATTCCAAGCATTGTTCTGCATAGATTTTAATCTGCTTATATCTGCTGTCTTTGGAATGCAGCTGTAACTGAGGATCTTTTATCAGGTCTTCAGCTAATGTTTCCAGCTCATTCTGAAGGGCAAGAAACGGATTGTCCAAATTTCTGTACTGTGGAGCCATTCTCACCACTTCTACCTCCATAGCCATCCCCGTAACCCTCCAGGAAAGAATATTCATAGAGAAAATGAGTTCTTTTTTCACATTGGGTTTCAGAATAAAATCTGAAGCTCCCAGCATGTTTAAAAATTCATCAATCTCATTTTCAGGGAGATTATGCAGATATTTCAAATCCTTCTTTGGTCTGAGACTCACATTGTCGATCATATACCATACCGTCTTTTCATTTTCAACGGGTGGTAAAACCTTATTCAGGATTCTTTTTTTAAGCTCAGGAAAGAAGGCATTTTCTGAAAGAATATTAGCTTCTGTCAGTGAAAGATTGAAAGGTCTCCCTTTAAAAATATTGTGAATGTAATGTTTAAAGTTCTCAGCAAAATTAGGATTGCTTCTGAAAAAATTGAGCACATCTGTAAAGTCTGCTTCTTTGATACTCTCTAAAAACTCTGCAAAGGGTTCTAAAGAAAGGGTTTCATTCTTAAAAGAAAAATATTTTTTAAGAACTGACTCAAAGTTTGTGCTGGAATTAAAGAATTTCATTAGTACAAAGATACTATTTCAAACTCACATTCCTCATCTGTCTCATGATCCAATTATGTTTCTTTCTTAAATAGGGAGATGGGCTTTTAGGGTCATATTTTTTTGGATTGGGTAATACCGCGGCAATCCAGGCTGCATCTGAAGCACTTAGATCTTTAGATGACTTTCCAAAATAATACTGCGCTGCCGCTTCTACTCCAAATACGCCTTGCCCCATTTCAATAGAATTCAGGTATCTTTCAAGGATAATATCTTTACTCCACACTTTTTCGATGATAAAAGTATACACAGCTTCCAGCCCTTTTCTCACCCAGCTTCTTCCCTGCCAAAGAAAAACATTTTTTGCGGTCTGTTGGGAAATGGTACTTCCTCCTCTTACTTTTTTACCTTTCTCATTATATTTCATCGCTTTTTCGATCGCTGTATAATCGAAACCATCATGATCAAAGAATTTTTGATCTTCTGAAGCTATTACGGCTTTTTTCACATTGTTTCCCATTTCGTCATAGGAAATATAATCCCTGTGCAGTTTTCCGTATTCAAAAAGACCTCCTATCTGGGTAAGGGTAATGGGCGGATTAAAGAATCTGCCCCAGATAATAAAAACTACATTCAGAACAAGAATGATGAAGATAAGCTGTTTAATTTTTTTCCACATAATTTTATAAAAAGGAAAGGCAAAAATAAGGAAATAGTACGAGTTACTGCAATTCTTTCATGTAAGTAAGCTGATAATCCGGTAAAAGTTCAGGATGAAAGATCTTAATATAATCTTTAAGGATCAAATCTGCTCTTACCACACCACTTTCAAAGAAATCATTGGCTTTCAGTTTTTCTTTTCCTGCTATGGTATAAATTTTCCCTTTATTGAATACATCCAGTTTCCCATAGAAAGGATTCATACTCAGCATTTCTTTTTTTGAAACATGACTTCCTGCATTCACCCAATACTGAACGCCTCCTGCTTTAGCATATACTTCTTCAAAACTCATTGTCAATGCTTTCTCATCCTTATTGTCCTTCATGATATAATTGGCATTGGCATCCGAAATATAATGGGCAACAGAGGTATTTCCACCTGGAAGATACCAGACATCCCCATACATTTCATTCGCAAGTACCACAGGTTTTTCTTTAGCCTTTGATGCAAGCTGTTTCAGATCATTATAATTTTTTTCAACTTCCTGATATTTTGTTTCCGCTTCTTTTTCTTTTCCTAAAAATTCTCCAAAAAGTTTGATATAAGCCGTTTTTTCCAAAGGCTTCTGCTCCATGTATTCATCCAGAAATACCACTTGAATGCCATTATTTTTCAACAGTTCGTAAGTATTGTCAAAACTGGCAATATGGTTAGTAAAAATAGCATCCGGTTTCATGGAGATAATCTTTTCCACATCATATTTCTGCTCGCTTCCTACGTTCTGGATTTTCCCTTCTTTAAGTAGATTCTGGATTTTTTCTGAATAAATATATTCCGGACTGGAAACTCCTATGATTAAATTTTCTGCTCCAAGCTCTGAAATATATCCTGCCATACTCGCATTCAACAAAATGATTTTCTTAAATGGAGTTTGATTTTGTTTAAAATTATATGTAAAATTCCCTGATTTTAGCTCCAAGGTACCATCATGTTCCTTAAACTGAGTACGGGCAGAGATATTGGTCCAATCTGAGGACGAAATTTTTGATTCTCTTTTACAAGCTGTTAGCGCAAAAACCGTCAATAAAAGTAAAATTCTTTGTTTCATCTTTCAAAGAACGGAAAAAAGTGCTATATTTGCAAACCTTTAAACGATAAGGTAACACAAGGCCTCGTGGCGCAACTGAATAGCGCATCTGATTACGGCTCAGAAGGTTACAGGTTTGAATCCTGTCGAGGTCACTAGACCGACATTAGAAGTTTTCACTCTCTTATGTCGGTTTTTTTTATTTCCTAATCCACTGTTATACTGGTAGATACATTGAGCAACAATATTCATTTTAGGTGTTTGAAAACTTTTTCCGTCAAATTCGACTTTTTGAGGAAATATTAAACACCCTATCGTTCTTTTTGTAAGCAGATCACCCTGCTGGTAAAGGTTTGAAAGGTTTTCCATTGAATCTAGAGCGTTTTCTATTTTTGTCTTGATGTCAAGTTCTTTACTTTCTGAGACAATGTGCTGAAGTTCCAATTCTAGCTGTTCGATTTGGGTTTTTGTGAGCATTTTTATCTCTTTATAATCATCTTCATCTAACTTATCGGCGAGATATTTATCCCTCGCATTAAAAATTTTTTCATTGAGCAAACTGATCTCTTTTGAAATAGATTTTCTTTTCACATCTATATCGTAAGTGAACTGCTTATAATTGTCTAAAAGGATCTCTTTCATCAGGTCTTTGATCATTGGATTATATTCCAATTTTGAAATTTCATTTTCAAACAGTTCATTTAATCTTTCGGAGTTAAATCTAAACCCGCACTTATAATGGCAGTGATAGTAATAATAGGTTTTAGATTTACCTTTGGCACCACTTGCAGTAAGATTCTTTCCACATCTCGGACAGATCAAAAGACCTCGAAGCGGAAAACGGTCATTTCCAAATACACGTCCTCCCGGACCTTCTACTCTTCTTTTTTTGTCCATGATCTGCTGCGCTTGATAAAACAGTCTTTCGCTAATTAACGCTTCGTGTTTTCCATCAATATAATAAGCTTCTTCCTGCTTATAATCTTCTATATAAATCTTACCGCAATACACCGGATTTCTCATGGCTTTGGCAAATGCGCTTCTCGACATAGAAACACCCTCTCTTTTATTCATTTGCAATCTCACATGGTCAGCAGGAATATGCCCTTTCGAAATCTCATTAAATGCCCATATAATATTTGAAGCCTCCGGTTCTTTTATGGCAATATACTTTTTACCATCTTCGTGACTTCTGTTAACATATCCGTAAGGAGCTATTCCCATCAATCGCCCCTCCTTTTTTGCTCTTCTCATTCCATGGAATGTATTCAAGGCTCTTCTATCATTTTCAACTTCAGGGGTTGATAAATAAATTGCCAACATCAACTTATTTTCAGGAACTGACATATCCAACGGTTGTTCAATGGCTTGAGGAATGATGTGGTTTTTCTGGAGAAGGCTGATCATTTGATAAGCATCTCCTGTATTACGGCTAAACCGGTCCCATTTCGTAAACAGAACAAGACTGCTTTTATGACTTCTCTTTTTGATTTCAATCAGATATTTTTTCCATTCAGGGCGTTCAAAGCTCTTGGCTGAATGATCTTCGTAAATGACCTTGTTGATTAATATATTGTTGTTTTCACAATATTTACGTAGTCTCTCGTTCTGATCTCTCTGGGAATAGCCTTTTTCAGCCTGTTCATCAGTGGAGACTCGGATGTATAGATCTGCTATATTCATAGTGTTGATGATTTCATTAAAAAAAATTTTAGGTGGTAACACTGAAAAAAAAGTCACCGTAGAAATTCATCATTCTAATATGTCACTAAAATACAAATAATCAGTCAGATGTAAAAAATTCTTTAAGGGTAAGTTTTACAACAATATATAAAAACTCCATTATTTCTTCTGATTGTTCCTCGTTTACATCATAACCCGACTTTCTCAGAGCTGACAAGGCTTTATCAGGAGGAATTCTCTTTAATTCAATAGATGGAATATATTTTTTGACGCCCGAATATGATCCCTTACTATGTTCTTTATGTTTTTTCATGATGATTGGCTTAATGATTATAAATCATCATTAATATGGATCATCAATCCTGGGAGGTCTTGAAATGTCTTCAGAATGGATATGATGGCGTTCTGTTGAAGTTAATTAACCATAGCTTTTTTCCATCAAAAACATCTAATTTTTGTAAGATATGCAAGAACAAATATTAATTTGCTTGATCACTGTTATTTAAAAAAGGATTGGAGCAAATAATTAAAATGGATTCTAGTAGCAACACGAAAAATAGTCTTCTTAAATATTTTACAATGCCTTTATCGGCAAAAATTGATAATTAAACGAAAGAAAATTTATGGATTTTTGCCGATAAAGGCAAGTTTTATAATCTAATAATATATTTAAATAAGGTGTCCGACAGTACGAAATCATATCCTAACTCAGATTATCAACAGTTTTCATAATTGTTCTTTACAGGAATGGATAGCATAATTTTTATTTTTTTTCATAAAAAATCGGTAAAAAGGCAGCTAAGGTATTGTTGCCAGCCATCGCTTGTGCCCTCAAAAGACTACGGCATAAATGGTTTCCTCCCTAAAGGTACCCTCCAATTATTCCGTTTCCTTTTGACTTTTTTCATTGTCAACACTTCATATCTGCTTTCTTTTTTCCGGTTTTCTTTTGAAAAACATTGATTAAAGCCTGACAAGGCTTGGAGAGAAAAGGAAGGAGAGAAGATTGAAAAGCTTTTGACCTAATAAAACAGGTACGGAGCAGTTCAATCATATTTTAAATAAATGCTGTTTAACTTAAGTACGGGAAATACAAGGCTCTGCCGTGCTCAGAGCAATAACTATGAAATATAATATAGTGAATGAGATCAAATTAATCTATACAAGAAAAGGAAATACCGAAAAAAAAGTACTGAACTCACAGGATGCTACAGATATTTTCCGGGAACATTTTGATGCAGATCAGATCGATTACAGAGAGTCATTTTATTCAATGTATATGAATCAGGCCAATAAGGTTTTAGGAATACAAAAAATATCAGAATCCGGGATTACCTCTTCTCTGGTTGATATAAGAATTATTATGCAGGGAGCTTTATTATGCAATGCCGTGTCATTTATTATAGCTCATAACCACCCTTCCGGTAACCTGGCACCTTCCCGTGAGGACATAAACATTACACAGAAAATAAAGGAAGCAGGACAACTATTAAATATTAATTTATTGGATCATTGTATAATAACCTCTATGGACTCCTTCTCTTTCGCAGATGAAGGTATATTATAAGAATCTTAACCTTTTGAAAAATAAAGAATCCAGAGCCAATAATCGGCCTGGATTCTTGTGACGTCGCGAAAAGGTGATTGCCCTTCAATGGTCAACCATCTTTTCGCAAGCATTAAAACATAATTCTAATTCTCCCCTTTTATCAAAAATTTATCAGCTAAAGACACTTGATTTGTTATTCTATTTTTTTGTTGTTAAACTGAAATTCAATTTTCTTCTCATTTCCAAAACTATCAGAGATCCATACCGTAAATGATTGTGAAACTTCCGAGGTTGAAGTATAATACAATCTGAACTCTTTCTCATAAAGAGGATAGCTATCATTAGGAAAATAGGGCTTTGTATTATAATACTGCAGCTTTCCTGTTCCTTCAAACTGAAAATACCTCAGATAATATTTCGTGTCAGAAAAATTACCTTCAGGAAGTATTGTAATACGTATCTCAACATAATCATCTTTAGCTATGTCCTTAGGAACCGGCATAACAGACACTTCAAAAGAAAAATTCTGCTGAATTTCTAAATCATCTTTCTGGCAAGATTGAACAAGTAATCCGATAATGTACAGTATTAAAGAAAACTTGAATAGTGTTTTAATTTTATTACTAATTATATTTTTCATTTTATATTATTTTTAAAAATTATATCTTATTCCAAAACCCAACAGAGGGTGAAACTGTGCCATTTGACTATTTTTTAAAAAGCGCAGCTGCCCGTTCACAAGAAATACCCAATGTTCCGTCAGATAGCTTTCAAGCAACAACTTACCACCCACACCATAAATAAGTTGATCTGCAGAGCTAAGCATTGAGCCATCGTAAATTAATTCATTACCTCCATTAACCTGCTCATAACCAACCAGTGCTCCAATTCCTAGATTAAGATTGACATTTCTCATGAAATCTCCCCATACATAAAAGCTGTAGCCACCGCCCAGCAGAAATGTATCTATCGGAATAGCATAGTTGGTGTATTTATAATTTTTCCTGCTATATTCTGCCAGACCAAAAAAGTAATTCCCATTCTTTACGTAAGAAACAAACCCCATACTTACTATATAATTTTGCTTTTTAGGAGATTTTGGAAATACTGAATAGGAAATTTCAACACCGGTTTGTCCGGGAATCATCTGCTGGGCAAATGATTTTACATTCATTGTACTTATGAAAAGTATTGCTATCAATAATTTGTTCATCTCAATTGGTTTTAAAATTTAAACTATTGATCAGTCTTGCATTGATCAGCTCCTTATTCTCAAGTTGAACTTTTTGATGCCGCCCTCCATTTCTTTCCAGAACTTCAATTTCTAACACCTGATCCTTTAACAGGGTAAACTGCTCCAGTAAATAAACAACTGTTACACTCGAATTATGTTTTGAGGTCATCACCGGCGAATAAATCCTGGTTGGTTGTAACAGCTTATCCTGAATAACAGTTCTCTTTAAATTCTTCTTATCTACAATTTTAAAATTGATTAATTCAATATCATACTCTATATTGCTTTTGTTATCAACTTGCAGGGTAAAGTAGAATTTATTGTCATTGACATGTAATGCACGAACAGAAAACTGAATACCGAAGCTCTTTGCTGCAATATGCTTTATTTCTTTTTTGCTCTTACGATACAGGTTTTCCATAATCAATTCTGTGAAAGATGAAGAGCTTCCTTTGAGATCTTCAAAAAGTACATCGGTTGAATTTTCAGTGTTTCTCTCCATCTTTACAAGATCGTAACTGAGGATATCAGGAGATGCACTGTAAAAAACATCGAAACTGTAAAATTTTCCATCTTCAGTAATAACCGAAAAATTGGTTTCCTCTTCAAAATCTCTGACTGCAGATTTGACTCTGAGAACATTGCCGATAGGCTCTGCCTTATTGGCAACCAACAGATCGCTTCCAAGATCAACATACCGTATAGATGAAGGAAATACCAGATGGGTCGTTTTACTGTAAGTAACCTGCAACCTGAAAGGTTCCAGCTTAGCCTGTTCCAATGAAACATAAGTCATCACGGAATCCTGACCCAATACCTTGCTTGCCAATAGAAGCAATAGTATTATGAGAATATAATGGCTCTTTTGCGTATTCATTCTTTAATTTTTTTATTAGTTATTTTTGGGCACGAGTAAAACCTGATGGCCAGCTTTTACAGTGATTTTTAATTGTCTCACTCTTTTTTGAAAATAACCCGACAATCCTTGCACTACTCCCCTGCTCAGATCAGCTGCAACCTGTTGTCCTGCCGATTGGGTCATCATAATATTGGTGCCTGAAGTCTGGCTCATGTTGGCAACAATATCACCTATTGCATTCCGCTCCGGTGAATACGGAACGTATAATCCCAATTGTCCATCATTATCATGAATATTGATTTCCACAGGATAGACATTACCTTGAGATTGGATGGAAGAGATTTTTAACTGAAGTCTTCCAGCCTGAAATTTAACTGCTGCAACCAGCATAGTGCCTGGAGGAATTTCAATACTTCCGAGCTGCATCGCTTCTGAAAGCCTTATAGATAATGTACTTTCATTAACCAATCTCTTAGTCTCATAGACCATACCTCTAATTGCATTTTTAGATTGGCCTAAAATCGTTTTTTCATTTTGAGCGTTATAAAACCTGTTCTTATTCAAACCTGTAATAAAAGCACTGTCAGACGGCTCTCTGTATAGCGAGGAAACAACACTGGAATGCCCCGGTTTTACCGATGTCAGTGTAATGTTCTTCTCAACAGGCTTTTCAACATCTTCTTTTGATTCAGACTCTTTCTGCTTTGGAGCTGTTGGAAGATATTTAGCAGCCATCTGATATGATTTTTCCATCAGTTCTAACTGGTCATTCATACCAAGGCCTACGGGAACAGAATTGTTTTGCATCGCTTCATTCTTTAGTCTTGAAATTTCTTTCCTCAGGTTATTGACTTCAGAATCGTCCTTGCTATAGAATGAACCCAAAGTCTGCTGTGCATTGCGGTAACTGTTCACGGCATTCTGATCGGATTGCTGAAGAGTACTCGTATTAGACATTGAAGCGGAAGGATTACTAGTAGAATGTAGAGTGTTCTGGTCATTCCAATAGTCTGATAAGTCCATTACCGCATTTCTTTTCTCTTCATTTTTTTGTTCCAAAAGCTGCTGTTCGTAAGCCTTTTGTTTGTCCGACTGCAGATGTCCATCTTTTGCTTGCGGAATGTCCGCATTAAATCCTGCCTCTTCAGCAATGGTATTATTAGATTTTGGTTTAAAAATAAGATATAAGCAAATTGCACATACGGCAGCCATCAAAAGATAGATGATAGGCTTTTTCAGTCTCTCCCATTGAGCTTTGGGATGGTCACTCACTACGTTGGAATTTTGTGAGAGATCATTTTCTGTCACTTTAATTTTCTCTGAATCTTTCATATTCTATTTTTTAATGAGTGATTCCACTGTATCATTCTGTCCAGAATCTTTTTCAATAGATTTCTTAGAAATACCATCAATATGATTGATAGACATTGTATTACTTCTTTGACTTGTAGAAATGAAGACACTGATAATGACAATAATTGTCAGCAAAACATAACTGCCAAAGAAAACCTTGGTCAGGAATTTTTGTCGCTCTACAGGAAGAGCTTTCCAATTTTTCTCACCCTTTAAAACATAATTGTCGATTTTATCTCTTAGTTTTTTCATATCGGTATTATTAGCGTTCAATAGTTTCGACATCTCTATTTTCAAGCACGTTAAATTTTTCAACGGTAAATCCCTGCGGATTGCTGTCAGACCGTACAGAATTAACCAATGAACAGTTGGTGATTAAATTTCTGATGGTAAGGTTACTGGATCTGATAATGAACTGTCTTGCGTAAGTCTTTACGTCATAAGGGTAACTATCAAAGTTGGCAACGACACTGTCTACCTCAATTCTCTGCTGGATATTACCGGAAATGATTCTGTTATAGTAACCTTTCTCCTGAAGGTCTTTGTAGTAATTGAATGCGG